>NZ_LGTB01000017.1 GCF_001238275.1 Bradyrhizobium viridifuturi | reverse complement strand
TCCCCACCCGCTTTGCTCTCACGAGCAAGGCGACCCTCCCCTTCTTGGAGGGGAGGTTTGATGCGGCGGTCAGCCCTACTCTTGCGCGGCGAAGATCCGGTAGCGGCGGGGTTGCAGCGAGACGATTTCGCCGGCCTGCAATTCGCGGTCGCGCGGGGCGTCGATCTCGATCACGGTCCGGCCTTCGCTTCCCGACAAGGCGACCTCGGCGCGCTGGATCGGGCCGAACGAACGGACATGCCGGATGGCGCCTTCCAGGGCGCCGGCTCCCGCTGGGCCGACCGCCATGTCGTGGCGGCGGACGAACAGCTTGGCCGCGCCGGACGCCGCGCCCTGCGCCGGAATGTTGAGGGGACGGCCGTCGAGCCGCACCGCATCGCCCGCCACATCGACCGGGAGCACGATGGATTCGCCGATGAAGCCGTGCACGAACGCGGTCGCCGGATTGTCATAGACCTCGCCGGGCGAACCGATCTGCTCGATCCTGCCCTTGTCCATCACCACGACGCGGTTGGCGACCTCGAGCGCCTCCTCCTGGTCGTGGGTGACGAAGATCGAGGTGACGTGGATCTCGTTGTGCAGCGAGCGCAACCATTGCCTGAGCTCCTTGCGCACCTTGGCATCGAGCGCGCCGAACGGCTCGTCGAGCAGCAGGATGCGCGGCTCGATCGCGAGCGCGCGCGCCAGCGCGATACGCTGCCGCTGGCCGCCGGACAGCTGGCTCGGATAGCGGTTGGCGAGCCAGTCGAGCTGCACCAGATCGAGCAAATTCTTGACACGGGCGCGGATCGTCGCCTCGTCCTTGCGGATCGCGCGTGGCTGCACGCGCAGGCCGAAGGCGACGTTCTCGAACACCGTCATGTGGCGGAACAGCGCGTAGTGCTGGAACACGAAGCCGACCTGGCGCTCGCTGGCGCCGCGCGACAGCGCATTCTCGCCGTCGATCGCGACCTCGCCCGAGTCGGGCCAGTCGAGACCCGCGATGATCCGCAGCAGCGTCGTCTTGCCGGAGCCGGAGGGCCCGAGCAGCGCCAAGAGCTCGCCGTCGGCGACCTTGAGATCGACATTGTCGAGCGCGGCAAAGCTGCCGAACTTCTTCACGATATTCCTGACTTCAATCGCCATCGGGCACCTCTGCCTCGTCGAGCCGCCGCTCGAGCACGGTCTTCGCCACCAGCGTGATCAGCGCCAGCATCGCGAGCAGCGATGCGATCGCGAACGACGCGACGAACTGGTATTCGTTGTAAAGAATCTCGACCAGCAGCGGCATCGTGTTGGTCTCGCCGCGGATGTGGCCTGACACCACCGACACCGCGCCGAACTCACCCATCGCGCGCGCATTGCAGAGCAGGACGCCGTAGAGCAGGCCCCATTTGATATTGGGCAGGGTGACGCGGAAGAAGGTCTGCAGGCCGGAGGCGCCGAGCGAGATCGCGGCCTCTTCCTCCTGGGTGCCTTGCTCCTGCATCAGCGGGATCAGCGCGCGCGCCACGAAGGGAAAGGTGACGAAGATGGTCGCCAGCGCGATGCCGGGCACCGCGAACAGGATGTGGACGTTGTGCGCCTGCAGCCATGACCCGAAATAGCCCTGCGCGCCGAACAGCAGCACGAAGACCAGGCCCGAGATCACGGGCGAGACCGAGAATGGCAGGTCGATCAGCGTGATCAGGAAGGTCTTGCCGGCGAACTCGAACTTCGAGATCGCCCAGGCCGCGACCACGCCGAACACCAGGTTGAGCGTGACCGAGATCGCGGCGATCAGGAGCGTCAGCTTGATCGCGGCGAGCGCCTCGGGCTCCGCCAGCGCCGCGAAATAGGCGACGACGCCTTTCGAGAACGCCGAGGCGAACACGACGACGAGCGGCAGCACGACGAACACGCTGAGGAAGGTGATCGCCAGCGCGATGATGATGAGGCGGATCGGACCCGGCTCGGTGCGCGGGTTTTGCCGCGCGGCGACCGGCTCGGCGCGCACGATCTCGAGTCGCGGCGCCGGCGCTGCCACGCTGACATCGGTCGCGGGCGCGTAGCTCCGCAGCTGCGTGGTCGAGGTCGCCAATCCCGTCTGCATCGACATCTCGGACCTCAATGCACGGGAATGCGGGCCTGCGCCCAGCGCTGCAGCCGGTTGATCAGGAAGATGATCAGGAACGAGGCCACCAGCATCACGACCGCGATCGCGGTGGCATCGGCGTAGCGGAATTCGGACAGCCGGATCACGATCAGCAGCGGCGCGATCTCGGAGACATTGGGCAGGTTGCCGGCGATGAAGATCACCGAGCCGTATTCACCGATGGCGCGGGCGAAGGCGAGCGCAAAGCCGGTGAGCAGTGCCGGGATCAGGCTCGGCAGGATGACGCGAAACACGGTGTGCCAGCGATTGGCGCCAAGGCTCGCGGCCGCCTCCTCGATCTCGGGATCAAGATCGATCAGCACCGGCTGCACCGTCCGCACCACGAAGGGAATGCCGATGAAGACCATCGCGATGAAGATGCCGATCGGCGTGAACGCGACCTTGATGCCGAGTTCGGCGAGCGGCGCGCCGAGCCAGCCTTTCTGGGCGAACAGCTGCGTCAACGCGACGCCGGCGACCGCCGTCGGCAAAGCAAAGGGAATATCGACGATGGCGTCGAACAGCCGCCGGCCCGGAAAGCGGTAGCGCACCAGCGCCCAGACGATGATGGTGCCCATCACCAGATTTACGCAGGCGGCCGCAAACGACAGCCCGAACGAAATCTTCAGCGCATTCAGGGTGCGGCGGCTGGTGACGATGTTCCAGAACTGATCGAGGCTGAGCTCTGATGTCTTGAGGAACAGCGCGCCCAGCGGGATCAGGATGATGACGGAGAGCCATGTCAGGGTCAGTCCCATGGTGAGACCGAACCCCGGCAGCGTACTGCGTCGTGCGACCGCTGTGCTCACCATCCCCCCTTGTCAATCAGTTCTTGTAGATCTGATCGAAGATGCCGCCCTCGGCGAAGTGCTCCTTCTGCGCCTTGGTCCAACCGCCGAAAACGTCGTCGATCGTGAAGAGCTCAACCTTGGCGAAGGATTTTTCGTACTCCTTGGCGATCTCGGGATCGCGCGGCCGGTAGGAGTTGCGCGCGGCGATCTCCTGACCTTCCTTGGTGTACCAGTACTTCAGATAGGCCTCGGCGACGGCGCGGGTGCCCTTCTGGTCAGCAACCTTGTCGACGATGGCGACCGGCGGCTCAGCGAGGATCGACTGCGGCGGCGCCACGATCTCGAACTTGTCCGCGCCGAATTCGCGCAGCGCCAGGAACGCCTCGTTCTCCCACGCCAGCAGCACGTCGCCGACGCCGCGCTCGACGAACGTGACCGTCGAGCCGCGCGCGCCGGTGTCGAGCACCGGGACGTTCTGGTAGAGGTCGGCGACGAACTTCTTCGCCTTGTCGGCTGAGCCGAACTTCTTCTGCGCATAGCCCCAGGCGGCGAGATAGTTCCAGCGCGCGCCGCCCGAGGTCTTCGGGTTCGGCGTGATCACGGCAACGCCGGGCTTGATCAAATCGTCCCAATCCTTGATGCCCTTGGGATTGCCCTTGCGGACCAGGAACACGATGGTCGAGGTATAGGGCGAAGCGTTGAGCGCAAGGCGCTTCTGCCAGTCCGCGGCGATGAGACCCTTGCCGGCGATCGCGTCGATGTCATAGGCGAGCGCCAGCGTAACGACATCGGCCTGCAATCCGTCGATCACCGAGCGCGCCTGCGAGCCCGAACCGCCATGCGACTGCTTGATCTCGACGCTCTTGCCGGTGTCCTTCTGATAGGCTGCCGCGAACGCCTTGTTGAAGTCGACATAGAGCTCGCGCGTCGGATCGTAGGACACGTTGAGCAGCGAATAGTCGGCCGCGAAGGCCGAGCTCGCCCACAACAGTCCCGCGACCAGCGGCAGCACACGACGGATCATTTCGGTCTCCATTCAACCTGAGAATGTCAGGGAACACGTCAGACATAACTCACGGTGAAGTGGCCTGAAGTCAACGAAACCGGTTTTCTTTGTTTGCGGCCGTGCAGCGCGCCTGTGCTACGAAGCCGCCGCACCGCGAAGGCTTTGTCACGTCGCCAAACCTCGACGAAGGGTCATCGCGGTCTGGCGCGTTATCTGAGCATGATCTCCGCGCAAACGCTTCGCGCTTGTCGCAGGGAAAACCACTTCGCACTTTGCGCTAACGCGGCCCTCCGGGTCCGGATCATGCTCACGACATCTTCATCGTGTGGATGCCGCACTCGGTCTTCGCGCGGCCACGCCAGCGGCCGTCGCGTGCATCCTCGCCGGTTGCGGACCGGCTCGAGCAAGGCATACACCCGACCGACTGATATCCCGATGCGACAAGAGGATGCGGCGGCAGCTTGCCGAGCGCGTAGATCGCCTCGATCTCCTCGCGCGAGACATGGGCGAACGGGTTGAATTTCAGCCTGGCACCGTCGTGCTCGACGACGGGGATGTCGGCACGGGCGTTGCCCTGGAACCGCTTGCGGCCGTTGATCCAGCCGGCGAACGGCTTCAGCGCCCGCGCTAGCGGCTCGACCTTGCGGATGCGGCAGCAGGCATCGGGATCGGTGAACCACAGCTCGCGGTCCGGATCCTGGCGCGACAGCGCGTCCTCATCCGGCTTGATCGAGCGCACATCGGTCAGGCCGAGCGTCTTGATCAGCGTATCGCGATAGGCGAGCGTCTCCTCGAACAGCCAGCCGGTGTCGAGGAACACCACCGGAATCGCCGGATCGACATCCGCCATCACCTTGAGCAGCGCGGCGGACTCGGTGCCGAACGACGACACCAGCGCCAATTTCTCGCGGCCGACCGTCTGCAATGCGGCCGCGATCACCTCGGCGGGCGATGCGGTGCGCAGCGCGCGATCGAGTTCATCGGCCGCGGGCAACGCGACCGGCGCCGCCGGGAGCTGTCGTACGTGCGTGCTCACTGGCCGGCGCTCTCCGAATGGCGCAGCTGCATACGGCGGTTGAGCGCGGTGACGCGGCCGTCGCCGGTCGGCTGGTAGAACACCGAATAGCGCTTCATGGTCTGGGCGAACGCGTCGGCGTCGGCATCCTTCTTCACCTCGAAGGCGTCGAAGCCGGCGCGCGTCATGAACACGAACTGGTCGCGCAGAATCTGCCCGGTGGCGCGCAGCTCGCCGTCATAGCCATAGCGCTCGCGCAGCAGACGCGCCTGACTGTAGGCGCGGCCGTCGCGGAAGGTCGGGAACACCAGCGCTACCGTGGCGAGGCGATCGAGATGCGGCACCAATTCGTCGAGGTTACGGTTGTTCGGCCAGATCACGCCGACCTTGCCTGCGCGGCGCAGCAGCGCCTCGGGATCGGCGAGAAAACGCTCGGCCGTCACCAGCACCGCGCCATCGCCGGGCAGCTCGGCGCCGTCGGCGACATGCACGAACAAATCGGTCGTTAGTCTTCCCTGCTTAACGAGTGGCATAAACGCGCTCCCTGATCGGCTCGACGCCCAGACGCTTCACCGTATCGACGAACAATTCCTCGGGACGGTCGCGCAGCGCGAGATAGGCTTCGACAATGTCTTCGATCACGTCGGCGACTTCCGCGTAGGGAACGGCTGGGCCGATCAAGGTGCCCAACTGCGCGTTCTCATCGGCGCGGCCGCCGATCGTGATCTGGTAGAATTCCTCACCGTTCTTCTCGACGCCGAGAATGCCGATGTGGCCGACATGGTGATGGCCGCAGGCATTGATGCAGCCGGAGATGTTGATATGCAGCCGGCCGATCAGGTCGGCGGTGTCGTGGTTGGCGAAGCGCCGCGTCAGCTCCTGCGCGATCGGGATCGAACGCGCATTGGCCAGCGAGCAGTAGTCCAGCCCCGGGCAGGCGATGATGTCGGTGACCAGGTTGACGTTCGGCGTCGCAAGGCCGAGGCGATCGAGCGCCTTGAACAGTTGCGGCAGATCGCGCTTGGCGACGTGCGGCAGCGCCAGGTTTTGCTCATGGCCGACGCGGATCTCGCCGAACGAATATTTGTCGGCGAGGTCGGCGACCGCATCCATCTGCTCGGCGGTGGCATCACCCGGAGGGCCACCGACCGGCTTCAGCGACAGCGTCACGATCGAATAGCCCTGCACCTTGTGCGCCGACACCGAGTTCTTGCGCCAGCGCTCGAACAGCGGATCGTGCGCGGCCTGCTTCAGCTCGTCCGGCATGTGGGGCAGCTTTTCGTAGGCCGGATAGGAGAAGCGCGAGCGGACCTCCTCGATGGCGGCGTGGTCGAGCGTCAGGCCGACATCGCCCATCGCCTTCCACTCCTCCTCGACTTCCTTGGCGAACTTCTCGATGCCGAGCTCGTGCACCAGGATCTTGATGCGCGCCTTGTAGATGTTGTCGCGGCGGCCGTACTGGTTGTAAACGCGCAGGATCGCCTCGATGTAGCTCAGGATATCGCGGCCGGAGACGAACGGCTTGATGGTCTTGGCGATGAACGGCGTGCGGCCGAGGCCGCCGCCGACCAGCACCTCGAAGCCGGTCTCGCCGTCGGCGTTCTTGTGCAGCCTAAGCCCGATGTCGTGGATCTTGATCGCGGCGCGGTCGTGCTCGGCTGCGGTGATCGCGATCTTGAACTTGCGCGGCAGGAACGAGAATTCCGGATGCAGCGTGGTGTGCTGGCGGATCAGCTCCGACCAGATCCGCGGATCCTCGATCTCGCCCGGCGCGACCCCGGCCCACTGGTCCGAGGTGACGTTGCGCATGTTATTGCCTGAGGTCTGCATCGCATGGATGCCGACCTCGGCGAGATCGGCCAGCGCGTCGGGCAGCTCGGCGAGCTTGATCCAGTTGAACTGGATGTTCTGCCGGGTGGTGAAATGGCCGTAGCCGCGATCGTAGCGGCGCGCGACATGGGCGAGCCGGCGCAGCTGCTTGGACGACAGCGTGCCGTAGGGGATCGCGACGCGGAACATGTAGGCGTGCAGCTGCAAATACACGCCGTTCTGCAGGCGCAGGATCTTGAATTCGTCCTCGGTGAGTTCGCCGGAGAGGCGGCGCTTCACCTGGTCGCGGAATTCCGAAACACGCTCGTTGATCAGCGTGCGGTCGAGTTCGTCATAAGCATACATGTTCGGTGAGCCTTACGCCGTCGGCGCCTTACGCGGGAACCTGGAGATCGATGGTGACGCCCTTGGCGCGGATATGTTCGCGCAGATTGCCGGGCTTGACCTTGCCGCCGTCCTTGAGCTCGACCGGCGCGATGTAGGGGCCGACCGCCCCGACGTCGTCGGCGGTGGCTTCCGCCAGCAGCGCGCGGGCCTCGTCGGACGTGGTCACGATCGCCGAGTCGGCGAGTTCGGTGGACCAGCCTTGCCTGGCGGTTCGGTACACCACGGCACCGTCCCAGGTCCGGTTGGCGGTGACCATCGAGGGGCCCGTGATCCTGATTTTCTTCTGTTCAAGCGGAGAGGTCATTCGGCAGCTTTCAGCAGTTCGGAGAACATCTGGTTGGAGAACAGTTGGGTGACGTTGGATCGGCTCCACGGCGCGGAATGCGCGACCACGTCGCCGATGATGAGAACAGCGGGACCGCCGTCGACCTGTTTGACCAGTTCGGGCAGCCGCGCCAGCGTGCCGACCGCGGCCTTGGCGTCGGGTCGCGTCACGCGCGCAAACACGCCGACCGGCGTCTCCGGCGAGCGGCCCGCAGCGAGCAGGCCTTCACGGATCGACGGCGCGGCGGTCATGCCCATGTAGACCACGACGGTCATCTTGGTGTCGGTCAGCACCGACCAGTCGACGACCTCGGCATCGCGCGCCTTGTGCGCGGTCAGGAAGGTGATGCGCAGCGCCTCGTGCCGGAAGGTCAGCGGCACCTCGAATTGCGCGGCCGCGCCGAGACCGGCAGAGACGCCGGGAATGATGGAGTACGCCACACCGGCGTCGCGCAGCATCTCGATCTCCTCGCCGCCGCGACCGAAGATGAAGGGATCGCCGCCCTTCAGCCGCACCGCGCGCTGGCCCGACTGCGCCGCCTCGATCATCAGGCGGTTGGTGGCGTCCTGGCCGATGCCGGGCTTGCCGACGCGGCGGCCGACCGGAATCCGCGCGGCATCGCGCCGGATGCGGTCGAGAATTTCGGGCGACACCAATTCGTCATAGAACACGACGTCGGCATCCTGCAGCGCGCGCAGCGCCTTCACGGTGAGCAGATCCGGATCGCCGGGACCCGCGCCGACCAGCGTCACATGACCGACAGCCTTGCCTTCGGTATCGGCGCCGGCGAATGCAGCGGGATCTTCGATCGCATTCAGCGCCTGCTCGGCTTGGTCCGTGCGGCCGGCCAGCACCAGCGCGCCGATCGGGCCGTCGATGATGCGCTCCCAGAAGCGGCGGCGCAGCGGAAATTCCTCGATGCGGGCATGCATCGATTTGCGGAAGCGGCCGATGAAGCCGGCGAGATCGCCGATCCGTGCAGGCAACACCGCCTCGATCTTCTCGCGGATGCGGCGCGCCACCACCGGCGACGTGCCGCCGGTGCCGACCGCGACCACGACATCGCCGCGATCGACGATCGCCGGCATGATGAAGGTGGAGTGCACGAGGTCGTCCATCACGTTGACCGGCAGCCCAATCGCCTTGGCGCGCACCGACATCGCAACACCAACCTCGCCTGCGCCGGCACAGAGCACGGCGATGACATCGGAGAGATCGGCTGCAAGCGGATCGCCATCGGCGCGCTCGATGCGCGCGGCGTCCTCGGCCGCGATTCCTGCGAGCTCATGGTCGCCGTCGGTCGCGTACCAGCGAACCGCGGCGCCGGCGGCTGCGAGCAGCCGCAACTTGGCGCGCACGAGCTCGCCCGCTCCAACGAGCAGCACCTTGCCGCTTTGCAGATCCAGAAACACCGGCAGATATCGCATCAGACACTCGCTTCCCCAATTTGGGGGTTGACTGAAATTATTTTCTATTTATCTCTCGATCAAGCCCAGCAAAGAGAAAATTATTTCTTCTCTATTGCAGCGCAACTTTAGAATTTTCAACTCCACAGGCCAAGGCCAAGAGATGCATCTTCTCGACAACGAATCCGCCGCCGCCAGGACGCGGTCCGCAGCCCTTGCACAAGCATCTTCCGTGCCGGGAATTCCGGCGGCTCTGCCGCCGTCGATGGATCATCTCGACGAGTTGGAGGCGCAGAGCATCTACATTTTGCGCGAGGCGTTCGCCCGGCTGAAGAAGCTCGCGCTGCTGTGGTCGCTCGGCAAAGATTCCAACGTGATGATCTGGCTGGCGCGCAAGGCGTTCTTCGGCCGCGTCCCGTTCCCGGCGCTGCATGTCGACACCGGCAAGAAGTTTCCGGAGATGTATGCGTTCCGCGATCGCTTCGGCAAGGAATGGGATCTCGACCTGCGCGTCGAGCCCTGCCCGCCGATCGACGCCGTCGACCCCACCCTGCCGCCGGCGGCGCGCTCCGCTGCGCGCAAGACGGAGGGGCTTAAATGGGCGCTGAACAAATACGGCTTTGACGGATTGATCGCCGGCATCCGGCGCGACGAAGAAGCGACCCGCGCCAAGGAGCGCGTGTTCTCGCCGCGCGGCCTCGAGGGCGAATGGGACGTGCGCGACCAGCCGCCGGAATTCTGGGATCACTTCAATGCCTCGCCGCCGCAGGGCGCGCATTTGCGCATCCATCCGATCCTGCATTGGACCGAGGCCGACATCTGGGCCTACACCAAGCGCGAAGGCATTCCGATCATCCCGCTCTATCTCGCAAAGGACGGCAAGCGCTATCGCTCGCTGGGGGATCAGGACATCACCAACCCGGTGGCCTCGACCGCATCCAACATCGACGAGATCCTCGCCGAGCTCGACGCCACCAAGATCCCGGAGCGCGCCGGCCGCGCGCTCGATCACGAGACCGAGGATGCGTTCGAGCGGCTGCGTGTCGCCGGCTATCTCTGATCCCAGTTTGGCGTGAGCACTCTGATGAACATGATCCTTCCCACCGCCTCGATCTCGGCGACCCCCAACGGCACCACCCGTCCCCAGGTGCGCATCGTCATCGTCGGCCATGTCGACCACGGCAAGTCCACTCTAGTGGGCCGCTTGCTGCATGAGACCGGCAGCCTGCCGGACGGCAAGCTGGAGATGCTGAAGGCGGTCAGCGCACGGCGCGGCATGCCGTTCGAATGGTCGTTCCTGCTCGACGCGCTGCAGACCGAGCGCGACCAGGGCATTACCATCGACACCACCCAGATCCGCTTCCGCACCCGCTCGCGCGACGTCGTGCTGATCGACGCGCCCGGCCACGCGGAGTTCTTGCGCAACATGATCACCGGCGCCTCGCAGGCCGACGGCGCAGTGCTGATCATCGACGCGCTCGAAGGCGTCCGCTCGCAGACGCGGCGACACGGCTATCTCTTGCACCTGCTCGGCGTGAAGCAGGTCGCGGTGGTCGTCAACAAGATGGACCGGGTCGATTTCAGCGCGGCGCGCTTCAACGAGATCAGCGCGGAAATTTCGGCGCATCTGATCGGCCTCGGCGTGACGCCGACCGCGGTGGTGCCGATCTCGGCGCGCGATGGCGACGGCGTCGCCGAGCACACCCCGCGGATCGACTGGTACAAGGGACCGACCGTGGTCGAGGCGCTCGACGCGCTCGAGCCGGCAAAGCCGCTGGCTGAGCTGCCGCTGCGGCTGCCAGTGCAGGCGATCTACAAGTTCGACGACCGCCGCATCGTGGCGGGCCGCGTCGAGTCCGGCAGCCTGAAGGCCGGCGACGAGATCGTCATCATGCCGACCGGCAAGATCGCGAAGATCAAGACGGTGGAGAGCTGGCCGGTGACGCCGGTTGGCGGCCCGCAGGGCGCCGGACGCTCGGTCGGCATCACGCTCGACCGCGAATTGTTCCTCGAGCGCGGCGACATCATCGGGCATTCCGGGCAGAGCCCGCGCGACACCCGGCGCATCCGCGCCCGGATATTCTGGCTGCACGACAAGCCGCTGACCAAGGGCGAGCAGATCCTGATCCGGCTCGGCACCAAGGAAAGCCGCGCCACCGTGGTCGCGATCGAAAAGGCGATCGATCCGGGCGCGCTGTCTAACGAAGAGAACTCAGCGATCGCGCGCAACCATGTCGGCGAGATCGACATCTCGCTGGCGCAGCCGGTTGCGACCGATCCCTACACCGACAATCCGCGCACCGGCCGCCTGGTGATCGAGGTCAACGGCCGCATCGCCGGCGGCGGCCTCGTGCTGTCGGTCGACGCCGGCCGCCCTGCGGTGCCGATCGACATCGTGCCGGTGGAGTCAGCGCTGCGGCCCGACGAGCGCTCGGCGCGCTACCACCACAATGGCGCGGTGATCTGGCTGACCGGCCTGCCCGGCTCGGGCAAGTCGACGCTGGCGCGGGCGCTGGAGCGGCGCCTGTTCAGCAACGGCGGCTCGCCGATCCTGCTCGATGGCGACACCTTCCGCGCCGGGCTCAACAGCGACCTCGGCTTCTCGCCGCAGGATCGCACCGAGAACATCCGCCGCCTCGCCGAGGTCGCGACCCACCTGGCGCGCAACGGCCATATCGCGATCGTCGCCGCGGTGTCGCCGTCGACAGCCGACCGCGCGGCCGCGCGCCGCATCGCCGACAGCGCGTTCCGCGAGATCTATGTCGCCACCCCGGCCGAGGTCTGCGAGACCCGCGATCCCAAGGGCCACTACGCCAAGGCACGCGCCGGCGGATTGCCGTCGTTTACCGGCATCACCAACGACTACCAGGCGCCGGCCGGCAACGAACTGACCATCGACACCTCGAACCGCTCGGTCAGCGATGCCACCGACGAGATCGAGCGGATGCTGGCCACCACCGGCATCCTGTTCGACGAACTGACCGACCTCGCGGCGAATATCTGATCTTGCTCACCTGTCATCGTCCGGCTTGACCGGGCGATCCAGCATTCCAGAGACAGCAATTATTGAGCCGATGGGCCGCGGCGTACTGGATGCCCCGCTTCAAGCGGGGCATGACACCAGAGGGCGTGGCGGCAGGGGGCCTTCTCAGAGCCGTAGCTTTAGGGCTAAAAGGGCCGTGAACGCGGCCCTTTGGCGCGTTTTTTGCTGATTTCTTGGGAAAACAGCCCCTAAACGCCCCATTTCGTTGAGAAAGCCCATCATGACTCGTGTCGATGCCCATGGATTGAAGATCGCCCCTGTCCTGTTCGATTTCATCGCCAAGGAGGCGACACCGAAAACCGGGATCGCGCCGGACGCGTTCTGGGCAGGACTCGCCGCCATCATCCAGAAGCTCGGCCCGAAGAACCGCGAACTGCTCGCGGTCCGCGACACCTTGCAGGCCAAGATCGACGACTGGCATCGCGCCCACAAGGGCAAGGCGTTCGACATCAACGCCTACACCGCGTTCCTCAAGGAGATCGGCTATCTGCTGCCGGAGCCCGCGACCCACAAGGTCGAGACCGCGAATGTCGACGAGGAAATCGGCAAGATCTGCGGCCCGCAGCTCGTGGTGCCGCTCACCAACGCCCGCTATGCGCTGAACGCCGCCAATGCGCGCTGGGGTTCGCTGTACGACGCCTTCTACGGCACCGACGCGATCCCGCATGATCCGAGCGAGAGCGGCAAGGGTTACAACAAGGCCCGGGGCGACAAGGTGATTGCGAAGGCCAAGGCGTTCCTCGACGCCGCCGTGCCGCTCGCGACCGGAAGCCACACCGACGTGACGTCCTACGCCGTGATCGCGGGCCAGCTCTCGGTCAAGCTGAAGAGCGGCAACTCGACCGCGCTGAAGAACGGCGCCCAGTTCGCCGGCTATCTTGGCGACGCCGCCCAGCCGACCGCGATCCTGCTCGTCAACAACGGCATGCATGTCGAGGTCAAGATCGACCGCAGCAACGTCATCGGCAAGGACGATCCGGCCGGCGTCGCCGACATGATCCTGGAATCGGCGGTCTCCACCATTCTCGACATGGAAGACTCGGTCGCCGCCGTCGACGCCGAAGACAAGGTGCTGGTCTATCGCAACACGCTCGGCCTGATGAACGGCACGCTGTCGGCCGATTTCGACAAGGGCGGCAAGACGCTGACCCGCTCGCTCAATGCCGACCGCGTCTACAAGAAGCCCGACGGCAGCGAGCTGAAGCTGCACGGCCGCAGCCTGCTGCTGATGCGCAATGTCGGTCACCACATGTTCACCGACGCGGTGCTCGACGCCAAGGGCGAGGAAATCCCCGAAGGTCTGCTCGATGCCGCGGTCGCCGGCCTGCTCGCGATCCACGACCTCAAGGGAAATTCGAAGGTCAAGAACAGCCGCACCGGCTCGGCCTACATCGTCAAGCCGAAGATGCACGGCCCCGACGAGGTGACGCTGACCTGCGACCTGTTCGCCGAGGTCGAGAAGATGCTCTCGCTGCCGGAGAACACGCTGAAGGTCGGCATCATGGACGAGGAACGCCGCACCACGGTCAACCTCAAGGCCTGCATCCAGCGCGCCTCCAAGCGCATCATGTTCATCAACACCGGCTTCCTCGACCGCACCGGCGACGAGATCCACACCTCGATGGAAGCGGGTCCGATGATCCGCAAGAACGACATGAAGGCCCAGCCGTGGATCAAGGCCTATGAGGACTGGAACGTCGACAACGGCCTGATCGACGGCCTGCCCGGCCATGCCCAGATCGGCAAGGGCATGTGGGCCGCGCCCGACAAGATGGCCGACATGCTGGCGCAGAAGATCGGCCATCCGCAGGCCGGCGCCACCACCGCCTGGGTGCCGTCGCCGACCGCCGCGACGCTGCACGCGCTGCACTATCACCAGGTCAACGTGACCGCCCGCCAGCAGGAACTCGCCAAGGGCGGACCGCGCGCAAAGCTCTCCGACATCCTCACCATTCCGGTGTCGCAGTCGAACTGGGCGCCCGACGATGTGAAGCAGGAGATCGACAACAACTGCCAGGGCATCCTCGGCTACGTCGTGCGCTGGATCGACCAGGGCGTCGGCTGCTCCAAGGTGCCCGACATCCACGATGTCGGCCTGATGGAAGACCGCGCCACGCTGCGCATCTCGAGCCAGCATCTGGCCAACTGGCTGCATCAGGGCGTCATCACCCGGGATCAGGTGATGGAATCGCTGAAGCGCATGGCCGTCGTGGTCGACAAGCAAAACGCCGGCGACAGCCTCTACAAGCCGATGGCGCCGTCGTTCGACGGTGTCGCCTTCAAGGCGGCCTGCGACCTGATCTTCGAGGGCCGCACCCAGCCGAACGGCTACACCGAATACATCCTCACCGCGCGTCGCCGCGAGGCCAAGGCCGCCGGCTGATCTCGGGATCGCGACGACAAGTAAAAGCCCCGGCGATGAGCCGGGGCTTTTTTGTTGAGGTCAGATCTAGACGCGCCGTCATTGCGAGCGGAGCTAAGCAATCCATGCTTCAGCATAGCGGACGGATGGATTGCTTCGTCGCTTCGCTCCTCGCAATGACGAGGCTAGAACACCGCGAGATATTTCAGCAGCGAGACGATGCCGATGATGATGACGACGACGCGCGCGATCTGCTTGGCGCGGCCGTCGAGCGGCAGCATGTTGATCAGATAAAGAACGAGAATAATGACAAGGAAAGTGACGAGTACGCCGACGAGCATGCGGGGCCCCCTGATGGCATCGGTGAATGTGCTGTTCGCATTGAACTAACGTGCGAGAGGGAGGCCGGTTCCTGACGCCGGAACCGGATCTGGCTGGACTCATCCGGGCGACGCTATTCGCGCGCCAGCACCGGCGTGCGCTCATATTTGGCGCGGATGCGCTCCGGCGCTGGCGTGAAGTTGAGAGAGGCTCCGCGACGGTCGGGGCGGCTGACCGACATCAGCCCGTCCTTGCCGGCGACAATGTCGCCCTTGCGCAAGGTCGGATCGTCCTCGATCTTCACTGCAGCGAGCCCGACGGGATCCTTGCCGTTGCAGGTGCAGCCGGAGACGATCTCGTCGCGATAGCGGAATGCGTTCGGCAGCTCGGAGTACGGCTTGCCGTCTTCCGTCGCGGCGTTGTCGATGTTGCCGCCATAGACCACTTCGGTCGCGCTCGCCGGGCAGAAGCTGTTGCAGCTCTCCGCCTTGCTCTGGTTGCCGGTCGCAGCCAGCGGGAAATAGCGGCCGTCGCAGGTGCGCACGCAATAGGCCTGCCCGCCGTCATAGCGCGCACGTCGCTCGGCCCGCGGCACAGGCGCCGGACCGTCGTCGAACGGCACCCGGATCACCGGCGGACGGCCCTGCATGAAGCCGCCGAACAATTGCGAGAAGAAATCCTGGGCTTGCGCCGCGGGCGCAAGGGACAGGCCGAGCAATGCCGCCGTCCCGTACACCCACCGCCTGGAATTGAACTTCATCATACCGATCCCCGGTCCAACGCCGATGCTCAGTACAACGAAGAACCCGCCGGGATGTTCATCGCCTGCCGGCCGGAAGGCAGCGTCATCACCGCGGGGCGCGGCTGCAGCGGCGCCGGCCGGACCGAGATCTGCGTCGTGCTCGGACCGAGCTCACGCGCGGCGAGATGGGGCGCGTTCTTCGGCAGCACCACGACCTTGGTGCCGACATCGACCCGGCTGAACAGGTCGGAGACGTCTTCATTGGTCAGCCGGATGCAGCCCGACGAGACGAACTTGCCGATCGTCGACGGATCGTTGGTGCCGTGGATGCGGTACTCGCTGGAGCCGAGATACATGGCGCGCGCACCGAGCGGGTTGCCCGGGCCGCCGGCCATGAAGCGCGGCAGATAGGGCTGGCGCTTGATCATCTCGGCCGGCGGATGCCAATCCGGCCACTCCGCCTTGCGGCTGATGGTCTGGGTACCGGCCCAGGTGAAGCCCTCGCGGCCGACGCCGACGCCGTAGCGGATCGCCCGCCCGCCGCCGAGCACGTAATAGAGCGCGGTATTGCCCGTATCGATGATGATGGTGCCGGGTGCCTCGGACGTGTTGAGCGCGACGGTGGTGCGGCGCAGCCGCTCCGGCAGCGCGCCGTCCTCGGTGGCCTCGGTCGAGGGATCGGTCATCGCCTCGTCGGACGGGAATGCGCCCGGCTGCGTCGACGCATAGCCGAGCGCCTGCGCGTTTGCCGAAGTGGTGACAATGAATGGCGTCACAAACAGGACGCTGGCGAAGGCGAGAGTGCGGGCATGGGTGCGCGCAACGCGCGACGCAAGCCGGCGGCTGGAGAGAGACGGATGTGTCATGTGCTGCCCCTGGACGGGATGCGCATCGTGGTGATGCGATGCCAAGCCAACGCGCGTGGCGGCCAGAGAGTTCCGGAGCGAATCGTCTCGAAGTCGCGATTGTCAACCCGCCAGGTCTCACGAACCCGCGATGGAACCTTTGCCGCGACGCGCCGTTGTCACGCGCAATTTGACACGAAATTCATTTGTCCTCGTGCGGGAGGAAACTGGTGCGCGCCTTTCCGGGTGAACGTCTGCTTGGCAACGCCCCCGAAGGCACGCCCCTCCCCGACAGCAAGGCTGAACTGCGCCGCTGATCAGCCGCGCCGAGGTCGTCGCCTTCACGCTGGTCGCCCTGCTGATCATTGTCATCGTCGGGGTGCTCTATCTGGCGCGCGCCTTCTTCCTGCCGATCACCATGGCTTTCATTGTCGGGACCATGCTGTCGCCGGCGGCGGGCCAGCTCGAGCGCTACCGGATTCCCCGCGCGCTCGGCGCCGTGCTGATCGTGATCGCGGTCGGCGCCGCCGTCGCCTTCATGGTCGGGCTGATCGCCTCGCCTGTCATGGAATGGAGTTCGCGGCTGCCCGAGCTCGGCGCGATCCTGAGGCAGAAGCTGCACGTGTTCGACCGGCCGCTCGCACTGTGGCAGGAGCTGCAGAGCATGGTCGGCGGCTCCGACACCCTCGCCAGCTTCCAGATGCCGAAATTCGAGTGGGTGCAGCCGACGCTGGAATTCCTGTCGCCGACTTTCGCCGAATTCCTGCTGTTCGTCGCCACCCTGATCCTGTTCATCGCGAGCTGGAAGGATCTGCGCCGCGCGCTGGTCATGACCTTCAGCGAACGTGCGGCGCGGCTGCGCACGCTTCGTATGCTCAACGAGATCGAGATCCATCTCGGCAATTATCTGCTGACGGTGACGATGATCAATGTCGGCGTCGGCATCGTCACCGGTGTGATCTGCGCCGCGACGAACATGCCCAATCCGGCCGGGCTCGGTGCGCTCGCCGCGACGCTGAACTTCGTTCCGATCATCGGCCCGGTCGCGATGTTTGTGACGCTGGTCGTGGTCGGCATCATCTCTGCGCCGACCATCGGCGCCGGGCTGATCGCGCCGGCCTGCTTTGCCGTCGTGACCTTCGTGGAAGGGCATTTCGTGACGCCGACGATCGTCGGCCGCAGGCTGTCGCTGAACGCGCTCGCGGTCTTTCTCGCGCTCGCGTTCTGGACCTGGTTGTGGGGCCCGATGGGCGCCTTCCTGTCGTCGCCGCTGCTGATCGTGGCATTGATCGTGAAGGAACATTTGATGCCGGTCAATTCGCCGCAGCTGCCCGAAGGGTAGCAAAGCGTTTTCAAGCGAAGTGGACACCGGTTCGCGTGGATAAAACGCGTCGAACAAAAAGCTACAGTTTCGCATCTGGAACCTTGCGAGATGCGAGGCGTTTTTCATGCAACACGCGACACGCGAATGATGCGGGAGCTCCGATGTCGAACACGGACAGCGTATTTGGGATCAAGAACATGACCGACAAAGCGACCTACGAACGCCTGGAAAAGGATGTCACCGCCGTGAAGAATGACATTGCAGCCCTCACCGAACAGATCACCGACGCGCTCAACTCGTTTGCCAACAACGCCGGCAAGCAGGCTCGCCGCCGCTACAAGGATGCGCGCGCCAACGCGGAAGATGCGCTCGACGACATGTCGGAGCGCGGCAGCGCGATGATGGGCGCGGCGCAGGAGGCCGCATCCTCGATCGAGGAGTCGCTGGAAGAGGTGATCACGCAACGGCCGCTGGCGACCGTCGGCCTGGCGCTCGGCCTCGGCTTTTTGATCGGCGTCACCTGGCGGCGCTAGGCGCTGCTCAACCCCGGCGGATGAAGCCTGCGATGGCGGTCATGCGCAAACCACCGTTCTGGACGAGATGGCAGCGCTGGCGCGCCGCCGCCTCGTTTGTCGATGCGCTTTTCACGGCAAGGTCGAAAACAAGGCTGGTCAATGCTTCAGCGGCTGATCGATGACGTCAAGCAATCCACCGGCAGCGCGCTGCGGCTGACGTCGCTGGCCGCGGCCGCCGCGATCCTGCTGTTCATCACCCTCGCCTTCCTGTGTGCGGCCGCCTTCGTCTATGTGCTGCAGCATTACGGGCCGGTGGAGGCGTGCCTCGCCGGCGCCGCGCTGTTCCTGGTCGTCACCTTGATCGTCGTCGCCGTGTACATGGCGCACAAGCGCGAGATGCAGCGGCGCGCAGAGAAGGCGGCCAAGGCCGCGAAATCGGCTGCCGCAACCATGTTCGCCGATCCGGCCTTGATCGCCACCGGACTGCAGATCGTCCGCGCCGTCGGCGTCAAGCGGCTGGTCCCGATCCTGCTGGTCGGCGGCTTGGCGCTCGGCCTGATGGCCAGCCGCGGCGCTGCGAGCAACAGCAGCGAGCCGGAGGAGGAGTAACCTCTTCATCGCCGTCATTCCGGGGCTCGCGAAGCGAGAGCCCGGAATCGTGCCGCACATCTCGTGGTGCAATGGATGCTCGCACCACGTGGCGCGCCCTCAGGTGTGCAATTGCACACCAGGGAATGACGGTGAGATAGTTGGTTCTCAGGTCACGCAGCGGCCGGGCTGCAGCAGCTTGGCCACTTCGGTCAGGACGCTGACCACCGGTTCACAGGCCACCTTGCGGGTGTCGCCGGGCCGCGCGCGGGCGGGCGCTGCGGGGTGATTGCGGGCCTCTTCCCGCGCCACGGGAACGCGGACCAGGACCGACGTATCGGGCAGCCGGTCGACCTTCAGCGCCACGGTCCGGCTCGGCAGGCCGCTCATCGGAACCGCGGCGCGGTCGGTCTTCGCGGCGCGATTGACCGCGCTCTCCGGAGCCAGTGCGGTGGTGACCTGCTGGCCGCCGATCAGATCGTGGCCGGATGCCAGCTGGACCGCGCCAAGCGTCAGTCCGACCGCCAACGCAGCGAAAATTCCCTTTTGAATCTTTGACATGGTGATGTCCCTCGCCCCATGGAAATTCCCGTTGGCGATCACGGACACAACGCGAACGAAACCTGTGCGGTTCTCGCGCCCGGCCATCACTTAACCGTGTACGAAAAAATTTCGATTCTCTCGGAACGAGTCCGGGGGTTTGCGAGTCATTGCAAGAGCCGGTTATTCCCCCTGCCCCATTGACCGGCGACGTAGGGCGCGACCGTGGTGATGCCGGTCGCGCCCTGCTCTTTTGGAGCTTCGTCTTTCGCGCCATGCCGGCGAACGATATGTCAGCCGACCTGTCACGCAGGCGTCGCATTCGAAGTCCGTCGCGAAGCACCGTCCTGCCGCCGGCAAGAGGAATCTGGCTTCAGGCATCGTCGCTCGATGGCGTGTCCTGGGATCGAACAACCGTCACTTCACGGCACGACGGGCAACGACCAACATGAAACTTGATCCCGGTCGTCTGGTCGTCGACGAGCATCAACTCGCTGAGGGGTTCACCGCATTTGCAGGTGACCGTTTTCTTATCGGCAAAATACATCTGACGTCCTCCATAAGCCTGGAGATTTCATCTCGTCATCGGGGCGAGCCCGCTTGCGTCGAGCTCGCCCCCTTGTCCTGCTCCTTCTCGATCTGTCAGACCCGGGCAATCCGGATGGTGGGTGTGCTCCCGGCTGTTACTTTGAAGCGGATTGCGCCCCCACTCCTGACTCCGCGGCTTCGCGCGCCTGGCGCTCGGCCTTGAGGCGCTGGAAATTGTCGTAGAAGGCCTTCTCGTTGGCGCGGTGCTCCTTCATCGCCTGCGACGCCTCTTGCTGACGCTGCGCATCACGCTCTTTCCGTTGCTGGGGAGTCAGATTCATGCGGCCTCCAACTAAGTTCTTGAATCAACGCTGGATTCAACGCACGAGGCCGGGAAAAGTTGCACTGGAGGGGAGCCGGCCTATTTGCGCAGGCTGGCCCAGACGCCGCCGAGGATCAGCAAGCCGCCGACCAGATGGATCAGCTTCGGCGGCTCGCCGAGGATGATCCAGGACAACAGCGCGCTCGCGATCGGCGCGACATAGAGCACGAGCGACGTCCGCACCGAGCCGAACCGCGCGCCGAGCCAGGCGAAGCCGGCATAGGCGATCAGACCGGGCACGAGGCCGGCGAAGACATAGGCCTCGAACGCCCGCGCGTGAACACCGCGGCCGGCGTCGCCCACATTTCCTGCAGCGCCGGCGGCAGCGAGCACAGCGCGCCGGCCGCAGAGAACAGGCTGACCCGCGCCAGCAGCGAGGCGCGCGGCGCGACCCGCGACTGCACCAGAGTGTAGCCCGACCAGCCGAGCATCGCACCCACCACCAGCAGATCGCCCCAGGCCGCGCTCGACTGGGTCAGCGTTTCCAGATGGCCCCCGGAGACGATCAGGAGCGCGCCGGCAAGCGCCAGCGCCGTGCCGAGCCATTGCAGCGGGCCGATATGCTCGATGCCGAGCGCGGCCGAGATCAGCAGCACCATGATCGGCGACAGCGCGAAGATCAGCGCGATATGGATCGCCGTGGTGGTGATGCCGGCGATGTAGACCGGGCCGCCGCAGAGGAACATGCCGAGGAAGCCCGCGGCGAGGATCGGCCAGAGGTTCTGCGCCAGCGGGATCTTGCCGTCGCGGATCGCCGTGATCGCAAACGGCGCCAGGCCGACGGCGATGATGCTCCAGCGGAAGAACGCCAGCGAAAACGGCGGCACCGAGCCGGCAAGGCCGCGCGCCAGAACCTGGTTGGAGGCCTGCCCGACCGCGACCAGGATGAAGCCGGTCAGCGCGACCGCATCCTCCCAGCCCATCGCCGGGCGGCCGATTGGCGCTTTCGGCAACTCCGCATCCATGACACCGCCCCCTCAGTCGGTGCGCAATTGACGAGGACGGCTTGTGCCGTCGCTGCCCGCTACTGCTCGGCCGCCTCGCGCTCCATGTCGCGGCCGGTCATGTCCTCGCCCTGCATGTTGGCGTATTCGCGCGCCATCTCGCGCATCAGGAACTTGGCGGGGACGTCGTGATAGCTGCCGTGGTCGTTGACGTATTGCATGTAGGCGCGCCCGGCGCCGTCGAACGGATGCAGCAGCGCATCGGAATGGCCGTCGAAATCGAGCGGCGCAACGCCGAGCTTGGCACACAGCGTGTCGTTGAAGGTCGGGGTCGCCTTGCGCCAGGCGCCGTCGACGAACACTTCGGTGAAGCCGTGCCAGGTGAACAGGTCCGAGCCCATGCTCTGGCGCAGCTTCTCGGTGGTGAGATGGTTGCGGACATCGGCGAAGCCGACCCGGGCCGGGATGCCGTGGACCCGGCAGGCCGCCGCATAGAGCGCCGCCTTGCCGACGCAATATCCGTTGCCGGCGGCGAGCACGCTGGAAGCCCGGTAGCTCTCCGCCGAGCGCATGCTGACATAGGGGTTGTAGCGGATGCCGTCGCGCACCGCGGTGTAGAGCCGGCTCGCGATCTCGCGGGTGCTGGCGCCGGGCGTGACGGCGGCGCGGGCGAACGCCTCGACTGCGGGATGGTCGCTGTCGACATATTCGCCGGGGTCGGTGTAGAGGCGGCTGATCGTGTCGGGGAGATGTTCGGTCATGCCCCAAGCTTAGCAAGCCATGGGCGCGGTTCAATGCAGCTGACGCAGCCCTGACCAGCTCGCCGCCCCGTTCTAGTTCTTGAAGTGTTCGTCCAGTTGCGGCGGCCGGTAGCTGCGCCGCTTGGCCTTGAAATATTCGCGCGCGAAATGGATGCCGATCCCGATCAGGAACGGCGGGGCAAGGGCTGCGGCAATCATCAGCGCGGTGATCGACTTCGGCGTCAGGATGTCCAGCACCATCGACGCCAGCAGCCACAGCGTGGCAGCAATCACCGCGACGTCGACATGCTTCATTCCCTCGGTCTTTCTCTTGGTCGTCCCAGGTTCCATCCTACCGGCTGGCCCTGCATGCGCCAAGGATTCCCGCGGCAGAGGATACCTCCGGCCCTTCACTTTTTTGGAACGGCGCCCGCGCGGGCAATGTTGGTCCCGACAAACCGAACCCGGAGGCCGCGATGGGTAACTCCAGTGACATCCACAACGGCGTCGACCATCCCGCGAGCCGGAACGGCGTCAATGACCCGGTCAGCGGGGTCGACGTGAAGCGGACTTTCGACGACAACCAGACGCCCCACGAACGCGCGCAATGGGCCGCCGACGTCCGCGCCGACGCCTCGCCCAGGAGCGGCGAGCCGTTCCTGCCCGAAGCGCTGCGTCGGCGGCCGACGTCGCCGATCAATCCGCGCACCGGCCGGCATCCCACCGACTAGCGAGAGCGAGATGAAGTCATGGGGGCCGGCGCAGGGGCGTGCTGCCAAAATATCGAAAACAACCCCATGCAAAGCAGCCGGGGCGCGGGGATGATGGTCGGCCATCAAGCCGCGAAGGTCCGCACCAGCAGCAGGCCGCCGAACAGCGCCAGGATCGAGAGCGCGACCGAGGCTGCGATATAGGCCCCGGCCACCCACAGCTCGCCCCGCTGCATCAGCACGATCGCGTCGAGCGAGAAGGTCGAGAAGGTGGTGAAGCCGCCGCAGATGCCGACGGTGAGAAACACCCGCACCGCCTGGCTGACATTCCAGCTCAGCGCGAAGGACTCCGCGAACGCGCCGATCAGGAACGAGCCCGCGATATTGATCACCAGCGTGCCCCAGGGAAATTCCGTGCCGACCAGGCGCCCGGCGCCGATCGCCACCAGATAGCGCGCGACCGATCCCAGCGAACCGCCGATCGCGACCGCCGCCAACAATTGTGCGTTCAATTTCTCACCCTTCCGGCCCGCCACTCGACGATGCCTGTCACAAGCCCAACAGCGAAAGTCGCGGCGACCAGCCCGCCCGGCGCGCCGACCAGCAGGGCGACGACACCGACGAGCCAGATGGCCCCGACCAGCGACAATGCGATTGAGAGTGAACCAGGAAGACCCGTCATGCTCTTGCCCCCATCTCATTCGCGGGGGGCGCGGCGGGTCGGCAGTTGCGCATGCTCCTACCGACGCTGTCGCGCCCGGTAGGAGTCATCAGCCTTGCGGCGGTTATCGGGGGACTCCATCCCCATCAACGTGCGCGATGGTACGGTGCGCGGCAAATACGGGCAAGCCGTTTTCGCGGGCAACTGCCCGACGGAGCTTCGCCGCATGACGAGCGACGCGCTTTGCAATCAACCGATACGCGAATACAATGATTGCAGATTGTCGAAGTGGACTGACTTCCCCGATGTTGCCATGGCTCGTTGTCTGTATTGCGCTGCTCTTTGCTGCCACAGCTCCCGCCCTCGCCAAGAACAGCGCAGCCCCAAAACTCTCCCCTTCAGCCGCCGCATGGAGACAGGATTTTTCGAACCGTGTGCTCCAGGCCCGGCGTTCCCCTCCGCTGGCGTCCGGGCAGCGAGGCACCGCCAAAGTCGGCTTCAGGATCGATCGCGCAGGTCATCTCATGTCGAGTTGGCTGGTCGAGGCCACCGGCATCCCGGCGATAGACGCAGAGGCATTGGCAATCGTTGAGCGCGCCCAACCGTTCCCGCCATTCCCTGCGGACACGGCGGGCGAGGACTTCCAGTTTATCTTGCCGATTACCTTCGATTCCCTCGCACCCTGGGACAGTCCCGCCCTCAAGGCAAAGCTGAATTCGATCTGCCGAGGATGCTAAGCGGCCCGCCGGACGGCGTGGCCGCTATCCGTCTATGCGGTCGTCGAGAGCATCGCATTGAGCTCCACCGCCGTCTTCAGCTGCTCGATCCGCGCGGCGATCTGCTCGCGCTCGGCGCCGCGCGGCAACTGAGCGAGCAGGTTTTCAAGCCGTACGCGGTGTTCCTCGAGGCGCTGCTCGAACGTGTGGGGCTCAGATCGCTTCCGTCGTCGAATCGTCCTCTCCATCGTCCATCCTTGGCGGTTGCAGACCGGGACTATTGGCCCAGCGGTCGAGTTGATCGATGACCCGAGCGTGGCTCGGACGCCGCGGTTCCGGCGCGCTCGGCTCCTCGGATAGCTTGCGGGGAAGCTTGACGTTGTTGGTCATGGCATCACTCCCGCAACATAACGAAACAGGCCGCCGGATCGTTCCCATATTTTTAAATAAGCTATTGATTTTGCTTGATAAAATTACTCAATCGACGTTTTTGTCTCAACCGGTGGAACCGGACACAAATTGGTTCGTTTAGCAAATTACTCATTCAGCTAAGTTTGGGTGTTTTGCGATGAACGAGCTGCGTGCCGAACGATTGCAAGTGATGTTGTCGCCTGAGGAATTGGCTGCCCTCGATGATTTCCGCTTCAAGCACCGCATGCCGACCCGTGCCGCGGCGGTTCGCGAGCTGCTCAAGCTCGGTCTGGCCAGCGTCGGCACCGATGCCGCGGCGGGGGTGAAGTCCAGCGATTACGGGGTGTTCGATCGAGGGCCCGAAGGCCACACGCAGGGAGAGGACGCGCCAAACGACAAGTGACGGCGCGCAGTCACGGGGCGGTTCAACCGCCGGCGAGGAGGTCCACGACGGCCTTCAGCGTGCAAACCACGAGCGCCGCGGTGAACATCGCCGTACCGAGATCCGCGAGATAGAGCAGCTGCGCCTTCTGCTCCGCATCAAGCCGCGCGATCGCCTTGCGCATGGCCAAGCTCCCTTTTCAGAAGAACGCGATGTGCCGATGTCCGTTCCTTCGGCCTCCGTACCCGACCGGACGCCGGCTTCCCGAAAACCCGCGCGTGCCCTTGCTAGTCGGCGTGCTCGACAGCCACTTTGATTTCATCAAAGCTTCGGCAGGGTCGGCCCCTTGCAAGAGACGAAGCAATAGCTCCGAGCCCCGCAAAGAGACGGCCCCAGCGAGGGGGCACAAGCTGAGGCCGCGCAGTTGCACTTTGATCGTCCTGACACTGCCCGGCAGGTGCAGCACCCGGACGCAAGAACAACTCGGCGCGCGCCGCGCCCGTTCCTAAATGAAAAACGGCCCCAGCTAGCAGGCGCTAGCTGAGGCCGTTCTGTAGTCCCATTCTCACGCCGAACCGCCGCTTGCCGAAAATTGACGGCCCTTTCTGGGCTCGTATTTTGATCTTAATGAAATAGCCCTGCCCAGTGACCGGGATGATTCGCGATGGGCGCCTGTTCCAGAAATCACATGTGTGAATCGCGCTCGAATTTTTGCAGGGATTTCCCGAGAGCACCAAAGAAAAGACCCCGAGCTGGAAAGCGCCGGGGTCAATTGCTTCCTATGCTGCCAGGCGTGACCCGATGTGTTCAATCGCAAACACGCCGATCACGAATTGCCGCTTCTTCCTGATTGGGGTGAGTATCCTGATCCCCCGAAGCGAGTGTCATAACCAGGACGGCATCCAAGGCCTCAGGCTCGTTGCAGCGCCAGCGTCACGCCGCCGAGCGTCAGCGCCATGGCGCCGATCTCGCGCAGGCCCAGCGGCTCGCCGAGGATGATCGCGGCCGACACCACGCCGATGACAGGCACCAGCAGCATCCCCGTCGACGCCGAGGTCGGCGGCAGGCGGCGCAGCGTCTCGAACCAGGTGAGATAGCAGATGCCCATCGGCATCAGCGTCATGTAGGCGAAGCAGCCGAGGCCGAGCGGGGTGATCGCCGTGTAATTCGGATGCTCGAAGCAAACGCCGAGCAGCAGCATGACGAGGCAGCCGATGCCGACCTGCCAAGCGACCACGGCGAGCGGCGGCATCGGCAGTGGCTTGCGGTTCAGCACATTGCCCAGCGCGAACAGGATGGCGCAGGCGAGCGCCAGCGCGATGCCGGTGAGCTTGCCGGCGCTGAACGCAAGGCCGCCTCCGCCGAGCAAGAGGGCAACGCCGGCGACGCCGAGCACCAGCGCGGCCAGATCCCGCAAGGTCGGGCGGCTGTGCAGCACCGGCCAGGCGAACAGCATCGCCCAGATCGGCATGCTGTAGGCGAGCAGCGCGCCCTCGCCGACCGTGACGAACTTCATCGCGATGGTGCCGAAGCCCATCCAGGCAAAGACGTTGGTGAAGGAGGCGAACAACAGCCGCGGGATCGCCTCGCGCGGCACCGCGAGCGACTGGCCGCGGGCCAGCGCCAGCGTGCCCAGGATCACCGCCGCGCAGGTGCCGGCGAGCCCGCGCGCGAACAACGGCGGCCATTGCTGCAGCAGCAGCTTCATCAGCGGCCAGTTCAGCGCCCAGCCGAACGCCGTCACCACCAGGCAGAGGAAACCGATTGTTCGATCGCGTTGCGTCGTGTCCATCGGCCGCGCTTAGCAGGCGGACACCCACGATTCCACATCGCATCGCGCATGCCGTATCGCCCTGTCAGGCAAAGGTGCCGGTCGAAATCCGCGGCCAGCCCTCGCTTTTCCGCGCCGCGGCAAGCTTGCTGGTCCAGGCATCGATCAGGCTTGCGATCAGGAGACGGCCGGTGCCGCGCATGTCGGGCAGTTTCATGGTCGGCGTGCCCAGCGTCAGCGCGACCACGCCATGGGTTGCCGCGAGCAGCGCGGTCGCCAGCCGCTGCGGCAGGCCCGGCCCCGGCTCGGCGCCATGTGCGGCGAGAAATTCCCGCACCGAGACCACGAACAGCTCGTAGCTACGGCGCGCGATCTCGGTCTCGCCGAAATAGACGCCGTCCGGAAACCGGCGGTCCTCGACCGAGCCGGACATCGAGAACAGCGACCGGAAGTGATCGGGATTGTCGGCCCAGTAGTCGAGATAGGTTTCCATCACCCGCCGCAGCCGCAGATCGCTGTCGGCGGTCTGCGCGCGAACCCGTTCGAGCGCTGCGGCAACCGCCTCGAGATTCTGCTGCTTCACCGCAAGCAGCAGCAGCAGCTTGGTCGGATAATATTTGAGGACGGTGCCCTTCGAATAGCCGATCGCGTCGGCGATCTTCTGGATCGAGACGGTCTCGAGCGTGCCGGCGGCGAACTCCTTGCGCGCGGTCTCCAGGATCAGCGCCTTCAGCGCCTCCTTGTCCGCCTCCTGGCGCGCCCTGCGCTGAAAGCGCCGCGCACCCTTGCCGGGCCGCTCCTCGATCGACATGGCCGTCTCCCTTGGTGCCTCCATGCCGTGTGCCTGCCTGGATGGCAACCTGCCCCTTGCCATACTCCAGTTAATTGACTATGGTCAATTAAATGATCATAAGACGGGAGGATGCGATGAGCGCGCATGCGAGCCCCCTTGCCGGCGACATTGTCCGCAGTGACTTCGATCCATTCAGCCCGGCGACGCGGGCCGATCCGTATGGCGCCTACGCGGAGCTGCGTGCCGCCGCGCCGGTCGTTCGCCTGACGCGCTACGATATCTGGGCCGTGCCGCGCTTTGCCGAGGTCAAGACGATCTTCGGAGACCATTTCAATTTCAGCAACGCCGGCGGCGCCGGGCTTGCGAACCACTTCAAGGAAAAGCCGTGGCGGCCGCCGAGCATCGTGCTGGAAGCCGATCCGCCGCTGCACACCCGGACCCGTGCGGTGCTGGCGCGGATCCTGTCGCCCGGCGCGATGCGGCGGCTCGCCGATGACTTCAAGGCAAAGGCTGCAACGCTGATTGACGGCCTAATCGAACGCGGATCATTCGACGCCATCAAGGACATCGCCGAGGTGTTTCCGGTCAGCGTATTCCCCGACGCGCTCGGCATCGACCAGGAGGGCCGCGAGAACTTCCTGACCTATGGCGCGATGGTGTTCGCCGGGTTCGGACCCGAGAACGATTATTTCCGCAACCTGATGCAGGAGGCACCGCGGGTGCTGCCCTGGGTCGCGGCACGTTGTCAGCGCGAGGCGCTGCGCCCGGGCAGCTTTGGCGCAGAGGTCTTCGAGGCGGCCGAGACCGGCGAGATCAGCGCCGAGGAAGCGCAGCTCTTGGTGCGCTCGCTGCTCTCGGCCGGGCTCGACACCACGATCAGCGCCATCGGCATGGCACTGTACACGCTGGCGCGGCACCCCGAGCAATGGGGGTTGCTCGCCGCCGATCCGTCGCTGTCGCGCGCGGCGTTCGACGAGACGTTGCGGTTCGATTCGCCGGCGCCGTTCGTCTTCCGCACCACGCCGCATGAGACCGAGATCGCGGGCGTTGCGATCGGCAAGCATGAGAAGGTGCTGCTGCTGCTCGCCTCCGCCAACCGCGACGAGACGCGCTGGGAGCATGCCGACCAGTTCGACATCAGGCGGCGGCTGTCCGGGCATATGGGCTTCGGCGTCGGCATCCACGGCTGCGTCGGACAGATGGTGGCGCGGCTGGAGGCCGAGGCCGTGATCGCAGCGCTCGCTGGCCGCGTGAAGCAGTTCGAGATTGCAGGCCCGGTCACCTTCCGCGACAGCTCGGGGCTGCGGGCACTCAGCACCATGCAGATCCACGTCACGCCGAAGTAATTGCGGAGGAACGGGATCAATCGCTAGATCCCGTCCAGCACCTCGCGGACCTTGGTCGCCAGCTCGTCGATCGAAAACGGCTTCGGCAGCAGGTTGGTGCCGGGGTCGAGGATGCCGTTGTGGACGATGGCGTTGCGGGTGTAACCGGTGGTGTAGAGCACTTTGAGCCCCGGGATGCGCTCGCGAGCCTGCACGGCGAGCTCGCGACCGGACATGCTGGGCATCACCACGTCGGTGAACAGCAACGCCACCGAGACCCCGCCATCGAGCAGTTGCAGCGCTTCGCGGGGACTGGCGGCACTGACCACGGTGTAGCCGAGCTCTCGCAGCGCCTCGACCGAAACGCCGCGCACGCGATCCTCATCCTCGACCACCAGGATGACCTCGTTCTTCCGCCCGCGATAAGAGGCGATCGGCACACGCCTGACCACGTCCGGACCGGCCTCGCCAAGGTGCCGCGGCAGATAGATCTTGACGGTCGTGCCGACGCCAACCTCCGAATAGATTTTCACATGGCCGCCCGACTGGCGTACGAAGCCATAGACCTGGCTGAGGCCAAGGCCGGTGCCCTTGCCGACGCCCTTGGTGGTGAAGAAGGGATCGAACGCCTTGGCGATGACGTCTTCGCTCATGCCGGAGCCGTTATCGGCCACCGCGATCATCACGTATTGACCTGACGGAATTGAGTATACCCTCGCCGCGGCCTCATCGACATAGCTGTTGGCGGTCTCCAGCGTAAGCTTGCCGCCGCCCGGCATCGCGTCGCGGCCGTTGACGCAGAGGTTGAGAATGGCATTCTCGAGCTGTCCGGAATCGGCACGCACCCGCCACAGTCCCGCGGCCAGCACGGTTTCGAGGCTGATGGTCTCGCCAAGCGTGCGCGCGAGCAGCTCGGCCATACCTGATATCATCTTGTTGCCGTCGAGCGTGACCGGCGCGAGCGGCTGCTGGCGGGAGAAGGCGAGCAGACGCTGGGTGAGGCCCGCGGCACGCTGCGCGCCGTCGACCGCGGCCTCGACAAAGCGCTCTACGTCGCTTTCTCCCTTGGCGAGCTTGCGCTGGATCAGATTGAGGCCGGCGATGATTACCGCCAGCATGTTGTTGAAGTCGTGAGCGATGCCGCCGGTCAGCTGGCCAACGGCCTCCATCTTCTGGATCTGCCGCAGTTGCTCCTCCGCCTTGGTACGCTCCTGGACCTCTTCCACGACGCGCTGCTCCAGCGTCGTGTTGAGGACCTGCAAGGCGGCTTCGGCGCGGCGCCGCTCGGCGACCTCACGCTCCGCGGCCTGGAACAGCCGCGCGGTATCGATCGCGGTCGCCGCCTGCGCGGCGATGCCGGCGATCAGCCGCTCTGCGCGGTCGCCGAATATGCCGGGATCCGGGTGACCGAAGAACAGACCACCCAGCACTTCGCCGGAGCGCGACACCACGGGCGCCGCCAGATAGCTGCGCACCGGCAGATGTCCTTTCGGCATCCCGTAATGCGGATCGCTCTTGCCGTAGCGCGGATCCTTCAGGATATCGTCGGACCGCACGATCCCGTCGCCGTTGAAGGTCGGCGCGAACACCGCGGTATTGCGCGGCATCGGGAATCGCGAGAACGCCTCGCGCGGCGCGCCGGACAGGGTGTAGAGCATGTAGCTCTCGCCCTTGTCGTTGATCACGTTGTAGAAGAACGAACCGAACGCAGCGCCGGTCAGTTCGGTCGCGGCATCGGTAACGATCTGAACGGCGCGATCAAGATTGAGCTCGCCCGCGACTGCGCTGCCGACCTTGTTGAGCAGTTCGAGGACGTGGGCCTCTTCCTCGAGCCGCACGGCGCGCTCCGAGCGGGTGGCCGACAGTTCAAGGTTGGCCGCGACGCGCGCGAGCAGCTCCCGCGCGCTGAACGGCTTGACGAGATAATCGTCGGCGCCGATCTGCAAGCCTTCGACCTTCGCCTCTTCGCCGGCGCGCGCGACAGGAAGATCACGGGCAGGCCTTTCAGGGCCTCGTCGGAACGGAGTGCATTGAGAAGGCTGATGCCATCGAGGCGCGGCATCATGATGTCGCTCAACACCAGATCGGGCCGACGCCGCCACGCCGCCTCCAGCGCGGCCTGGCCGTCTTCAACCGCCTCGACGTCGTACAGCGGCGCAAGCAGGCGACGCACATATTCGCGCATGTCTGCATTGTCGTCGGCAAGCAGGATGCGTTGCCGCCGTCCCGCGATCTCCTGCGCCGCGAAGCCGAGGTCCTCCGACGACGAGGGATCCGGCCGGTCGTCGGCGTCGCCGCCCTCCAGCCATCCCATCGCCTCGTCGAGATAGGCTTGTGCGCGAACACTGCTCTGTGCGGCCAAGCTGCCCGCGCTGATCTGGTCGGCGGGGAGATGCTCCGTTCCAAACGGCAGGGTGATCGTGAAGGTGGTCCCGCGATCGACCTCGCTGTCGACCCGAATCTGCCCGCCATGCTGCTTCACGAGCTCGCGCACCAGCGCGAGGCCGATACCGCTTCCCTCGAACGAGCGGCCCCGCGCGCCCTCGACCCGCTGAAACCGGTCGAAGATGTGCGACAGCGCGGACGGCGGAATGCCGGTCCCCGTGTCACGCACCGCAATCTCGGCCGCAGCGCCGTCGCACGAGGCCTTGATGGAGACAGCAATCCCACCGTCGAACGTGAACTTGAATGCGTTGGAGAGCAGGTTGAGGACGATCTTCTCCCACATGTCGCGATCGACATGGACCTGCTGTGGCAGCGGCTCGGTCTCGATCGTCAAACCCAAGCCGGCTTTCTCGACGGTTGAACGGAAACTCGACGCGAGGTCGGACGTCAGCGCGACGAGGTCGAGCGGTTCGTAGGTGGCTGTTACCCGGCCCGCCTCGATCCGCGCGAAATCGAGCAGCGTGTTGACCAGCTTCAACAGGCGTTGACCGTTCCGATGCGCGATATCGAGCAGCGAGCGCTGCTGCGGCGGAAGATGGTCGTCTGCCTGGGACAGGACCTCCTCGAGCGGGCTCAGCATCAAGGTGAGCGGCGTGCGAAATTCGTGGCTGACATTGGAGAAGAAGGTGGTCTTGGCGCGATCGATCTCGGCCAGCGCTTCGGCCCGCCGGCGTTCCTCCTCGTAGGCCTGAGCATTGCCGATCGCGGCCGCGATCTGCGCCGACGCAAGACCGAGAAAACTTGCATAGCGCTCGTCGTAAAGGCGGAAAGGATTGAGGCCTGCGATCAGGAAACCCGCGAGCGTGTCGCCGGCAGCGAGAATCGGGAGCACAACCCCCTGCTCCGGCGCCTGGCGCCAGCCGCCGGACGGAAAATCGAGGCCAAACAGGCTCTTCAGGTCTTTGATCAGAACGCCGTCGCGGCTCGCCTGCGCTTCGGCAATCGGCCATACCTCGCCGCCATCGAGCGTGAGCGATGGCTTCACCCCGACATGGTGCCGATCGATGCCGCTCACCGCGGCCAATCGCGCCGCCTGCTCTTGCGGCTCGATCAGATAGATCATCGCAAATGGCAGGTCCTGTGGGTCGGTCGCCAGCGCCGCAGCGCTGCGTTCGCAAGCCTCGCTCACGCTTCGCGCATCAGCCGCGCGACTGGCAAGCTCCCGCAGCAGCGACAACTGCCGCTCGCTGATCACGCGCTGTGTGTCATCGGTATTGGCACAGAAGATCCCCGCAGGCAAACCATCGGCGTCCGGGATCGGGCTGTAGGAGAATGTGTAGTAGGTCTCCTCGGGAAAGCCGTTGCGCTCCATGATCAGGAGCTGGGCCTCGACATAGGTGCCCTCGCTGCCGCTCATCGCCTTGGTGAGCAGCGGCGCGATGTCATTCCAGATCTCGCGCCAGACCACGCGGGTCGGCTGCCCGAGCGCATGCGGATGCTTGCCGCCGATGATCGACTTGTAGGGATCGTTGTAGAGGAAGGTCAGATCGTCACCCCAGCCGATCCAGATCGGCTGTTGCGAGGTCAGCATGATGCGAACCGCGGTCTTCAGGCTGTCCGGCCACGCCTCGGGTGGACCGATCGAGGTCGCAGTCCAGTCAAGGTCCTTGCTGAGTCCGGCAAGCTCGCTGCTGCCGATGAAAAGACGTTCGGTGGCCTCGCCACGCAATGTCGCCTGAGTTTGCAATCTCGACACAACGGCTCCCGCCAAGCCCGAACAATGAAAAATAAACTCGGTCTGACAATGCCGGTTCCTAGGCGGACGCGCTGTTCGTCCCGAGCATCGGCTCGCCAAAAAAACCGGCGTACCTTTCGGTACGCCGGTCTGCATTTTGCCCGCTTGCGTAAACTCAGGTCATGCCGACGCCGCGCGCGGCGTGCGGTTGCGCGAGTTGCGCTGGAAGAACAACGCCTGGCTCGCCACCGCCGATACCATCGCCGGCTGGAACGGCTTCGAGATCAGGAACGCCGGCTCCGGCCGCTCGCCGGTCAGGAAGCGCTCGGGATAGGCGGTGATGAACACCACCGGCACCTCGAAGGTCCGCAGCAGCTCGTTCACCGCATCGAGGCCCGACGAGCCGTCGGCGAGCTGGATGTCGGCGAGGATCAGGCCGGGCTTCTTGTTCTTGGCGAGCGCCACCGCGTCGGAATGCGTGCGCGCGACACCGATGACGTTATGGCCGAGATTCTTCACCAGGCTCTCGAGATCCATGGCGATGAAGGTTTCGTCCTCGATGATCAGGACGTCGGTGGCGATCTCGGCAGCCATCTCGCGGCCGGCGGCATCGGTCAGCTTGCGCGTCTCGGCGATATCGGTGCCGAGAATGTAGCCGACCTCCTCCTCCGAGAAGCCTTCCAGCGACAGCAGCAGGAAGGCCTGCCGCGGCAGCGGCGTGATGTTGGAGAGTCGGCGCTCCGGCGGCAGCGACAGCGTCGCCACGTCGGCATTGTCGTTGTTGTTCACCGACACCGAATTCCAGATCTGGGTGAATAGCCGGAACAGGCCGGCGCGCGGGCCGTGCGTCTGGTCCAGCAATGATCCGTCCTGCAACAGGGCCTCGAGCATGGCCCCGACATAGGCGTCCCCCGACGCCTGGTTTCCGGTCAGTGCGCGAGCGTAGCGGCGCAGCAACGGAAGATGTTCGGCAACGATCTGCGATCGGGACATTCCCACTCCATCCTTGTTCTTAGGCCTGGGTTGTTGGCCCTGCGGCCTGAAACCCGTCTCTGGGGACGACAGAATCCGGCTCCGAGAGTCCAGTTTCTGGGGCGACCCCGGTTCCCCTGCATGCCCGATTACGCGCGAAAGCCGAAAAAGTTCCACGAAATAGTTCCAGCCTTCCGGAACTTTCTGCGCAACTTTGCATTAGCTCCTGACCGACGAGGCAACGCGGCCAGCCTCTTTTTTCGAGGAAACATCTTGGAAATCAGAGACTTAACTCCCGGGGAAGCGTGGATCAGATCATGAAGGAAGTAAAGAAGCAGGGCGGTCTCAACGCCGAGATTCAATCGAGAATCGGCCACCAGCTGCGCGCCATGTACGACGATGTGGTGCGGCAGGGGGTGCCCGACCGCTTTGCGGAGCTGATCCGCAAACTCGACGGGCCCGAGGCTGCCGCGGCGGCCGTGGCCGGGGGCGATACCGACAAGAACAATGGAGGGGACTAATGCCTCTCACGAATGAACTTCGCGACGACATCCTTGCGTCGGTCCCGAGCCTGCGCGCGTTCGCGATCTCGCTGTCCGGTAATGGTGACCGCGCCGACGATCTGGTGCAGGAGACCCTGCTGCGGGCGATCGCCAACATCGACTCGTTCCAGCCCGGCTCCAACCTTCCCGCGTGGCTGTTCACCATCCTGCGCAACCTGTTTCGCTCCGACTACCGGAAGCGGCGGCGCGAGGTCGAGGACGCCGAGGGCAACTATGCCAAGACGCTGAAGAGCCAGCCGTCGCAGGCCGCGCATCTGGAGTTCGAGGAATTCCGCACGGCGCTCGAAAAGCTGCCGCAGGACCAGCGCGAGGCGCTGATCCTGGTGGGTGCCTCCGGCTTCTCCTACGAGGATGCCGCGGCGATCTGCGGCTGCGCGGTCGGCACCATCAAGAGCCGCGTCAACCGCGCGCGGTCGAAGCTCTCCGCGCTGCTCTATGTCGACAGCGCCGAGGATTTCGGCCCCGACAACACCGTGCGCGCCGTGATCGGCGGCAATGGCGGATAGGCGAAGCCATCACTGAACGCGAAAGGGCGGCCCTCGGATGGCCGCCCTTTTTGCATGGAAAAGCAGGTCGCGCCCGAAGCGACCGATCTACGCCCGCACCGCTTTGATGCTTGGGTCTAGCCCGCCATCGCCTTCTTGACGGCGGTCGGCTTGAAGCCGTTCCTCAATTCGAGGATCTTGGCGGCGATCTCGGTCACCGGGACCGGATGACTGAACAGGAAGCCCTGGGCCTCGTTGCAGCCTTCGGCCCGCATGTGGTCCAGCTGCTCGACGGTCTCGATGCCTTCGGCGATCGTGGTCATGCCGAGGCTCCTGCCCAGGCTAATGACCGCGCGCACGATCGATTTCGATCCATGCGTCGCGGTCGCGTCGCGCACGAAGGATTTGTCGATCTTGAGCTTGTCGAACGGGAAACTGCGCAGATAGCTCAGCGACGAGTAGCCGGTGCCGAAATCGTCGAGCGCGATGCGCACGCCCTGCGCCTTCAGCTTGTGCAACGTTGCGAGCGTCTCGCTGCTGTTCGCGAGGAAGACGGATTCGGTGATCTCGAGCTCCAGCCGGCGCGGCGACAATTTCGACGCCGCGAGCGCGTCGACGACGACGTCGGTAAAGTCGGGATCACGGAACTGCACCGCGGAGACGTTGACCGCGAGCTTCATCTCGCTCGGCCAGGTGACGGCCTGCTCGCAGGCGCGGTCGAGCACCCATTCGCCCAGCGGACCGATCAGGCCGATCTCTTCCGCGATCGGGATGAACTGGTCGGGCGGCACCAATCCGCGCTTCGGATGATGCCAGCGCAGCAGCGCCTCGAAGCCGCAGATGCGGTCGAGATGGAGATCGTAGAGCGGCTGGTAGAACAACGAGAACTCGTCCTTGACCATCGCCTCGCGAAGGTCGAGCTCGATCGCCCGGCGCCGTTGCAGGCTGGCGTCCATCGCAGGCTCGAAGAAGCGCCAGGTGCCGCGGCCTTCCATCTTGGCGCGATACAGGGCGACGTCGGCGTTCTTCAGCAGCTTCTCGCCGGTGGTGCCGTCGCCCGGCGACATCGAGATGCCGACGCTGCAACCGACCACGACGCGATGCCCGTTCAGTTCATAGGGCGCGCCGACGCATTCCACGATGCGGCGGGCCAGACGCTCGGCCTCCTCGCCACCCTGGACACCGCACTGGATGACCGCGAACTCGTCGCCGCCCAAACGGGCAACGGTGTCGACCTCGCGGACGCAGGCGTTGAGCCGGTCCGCGACTGCGCACAGCAGTTCATCGCCGACCGGATGTCCGAGCGTATCGTTGACCTGCTTGAAATTGTCGAGGTCGAGGCAGAACACCGCAAAGCCGGATCCGCGGCCGACCTGCGCGACCGCGAGCTCGATCCGCTCCGCCAGCAAGGTCCGGTTCGGCAACTTGGTCAGGGCATCGTGCCGCGCCATGAACGCGATCTGCGACTCGGCCCGCTGCTGTTCGGTGACATCCTCGCAGGTGACCAGCCAGCCGCCGTCGGACGTCGGCCGCTGCGCGATGGCGATGATCCGCCCATCGCTGAGATGCTGCAGATAGTTGCCCTCGTGCTGGGCCATCGATCGCTCGCGTTCGGTCAGCAGGTCGGCGACGGTCCGCTCGCCATGATTGCCGGCGGCGACGCTGAGGCCGAGCACGTCCTCCATGGTCATTCCGGGAACGACCAGCTCCGGCGAAATATCGAAGATCTCGCAGAACCGGCGGTTGGCGACCTGCAGCCGCGCCTCGCTGTTGTAGAGGCACAGCCCCTGCGACATGTGGGTGAGCGCCGCATCGAGCCGCAGATTGGTCTCATGCAGCTCCGCCTTCTGCTGCTTCAGCGCGGAGATGTCGCTGTAGACCAGGACGACACCGCCCTCCTGGGTCTCGCTGCGGCTGACGCGCAGCCAGCGTCCGTCCGATAGCTGCGCTTCGCTGGCAAAACCATCGATGCCGCCGTCGGCCGGCGCAAGGCTCGGAGCATCGATCCGATCCGACTGCAGAAGCTGCGGCGAGAGACGGATGAATTCGCTGGCGCGCGAATTGGCCAGCGCGATCTCGCCGTCCGCATCGAGCAGCACGACGCCCTCGCGCGACGTCTCGAGCGCATCGGACAGCCGCGCCTGCGCGGAGCGGCGTTGCGACACCTCCTGATCGACCATCCGCCTGATGTTGTCGCGCATGGTTTCCATGGCGGTCAGCAGCGTGCCCAGTTCGTCGGTGCCGCCCTTGGGAACGGTCGCGTCGAGGTCGCCGCCGGCGATGCTGCGCGCGGCCCGCGAGGCAATCGCGACCGGGCCGATGATGCGGCGCGCCAGGAGCCACGAAAACAGCGCCGACAGGAACAGCGCAACCGTGAGCCCGGCGACATTGAGCTGCAGGTCGCGCTTGATCGTCGACAGCGCCTTTTGCCGGAACAGAAAGCCGTCGCCCGCCGTGTAGTTGACCAGCAGTTCGACCTGCTGGCTGACGATCTTGGAATAGCGATCGACATCACCGACCGTCGTCCCCGATGCCTGCGGATCGGCCGCGGGCTGTCCATCGGGCGACGTTCCGATCGCGCGGCGATGCAGCGCCATCCAGGCGTCGGCGGCTTCCTGAACCTTTGCCGCGGCTTGCGCAGCCCGCGTGGACTGCGAGCGGTCGGCTGCGATCGTCAGATCCTCCGAGAGCGTCTTCGCGAGCTTCTCGATCTGGCTGTCGAGGCTGGCGCGGATCTCCGGATCGGTGGTCAAGAGGCGCTGCGACGACGCGACCCGCATCGAGGCGAAGTCCGCACCGGCGGCGCGGGCGTAATTGATCGACATCAGGGATTCGTCGAACGTCTTGGCCACGAGATCGCCGGCGTGGCGGATGCCGAGGATGGAATATCCGCCGAGCGCGACGGCAACGGCGCTCATCGCCAGACAGAAGATCAGGATCTGGGTGCGGATCGAACCCTTGGTCAGGGCAAGACGCGACAGGCGGCCGGTCGCGAACCGAATGGCTGCACCGGTCTTCGTCCTGAGGTTGCCTAATAGGCTATCCATACCCGCGTTTCGCCGTAGTGCTCGATGTTCAAGCTACGCAGAAACGCGCAGCGCTGCGGAAAAATGACTGTCTGCTCAAAATTGCCTTAGTAGTGACTGGAACTGATGCTGAAATCGTTAAGATCAGCCGGCGATAATCACCGTTACAGGTATTCCTGGGGCATCACTTGCACGCTGGGGGTGCCGATGTCGGGCATTCGAGGTTCAAGCGGGGGTCTCATGCAGTCAGGCTTGTTGCGCGCTGTGCGCCTGGGCCGGTTCGGCCGCGTGCCATTTGCGGCTGCGATCGTCACCGGAGCGCTGGCCGGAGCAGCTTTGGGCGCAAGTCCTTATGTCATTTCGCAGAAAGATCGTGAATTCAAGCCTGCCGAGATCTCGATCAAGCGCGGCGAGATTTTACGGTTCATTAACGATGATGGCGAGCTGCTGCATCACGCTTATTTGAGCACCGACGCGTTCAGTTTCGACTCCGGCGACCAGCAGCCGGGCAGCAAGTTCGACGTCACTTTTTCCGTGCCCGGCGACTACACCGTGCTGTGCGGCATTCACCCGAAGATGAAGCTCGCCGTCCACGTCGCCAAATAGCCCAACGACGCTCTACAGGACCGAAGTCTTGAACAGCGCGGCGTGGCCGAAATAATAGACGAACAAGGTCAGCGACAGCGCGGCGCACAACGCGACCGGGGCCAACCATGCCGCGCGATGATCGCGCGGCAGCACCTTGTTGTCGGCGAGGATCGCAATCAGCACGGCGATGATCGCCGAGTGTCCGATCGTGTCGATCTTGCCGAACTCGAAGCAGGCGCTGATGAACATCCCCGTCAGCACGGCCGCAGCACAGCGCCGGATCAGCGGCGTCCAGATCAGGGCGAAGGCGAGCGTGAATTCCACCATGCCGGCGGCGCGCATGTAGAACTCATTGTCGAAGCCGAGGGTCATCGAGGCATGCTCGATCAGGAGCGGGAAGCTCCACTCCGGATAGGCCCATTTCTCGATCGAGGCCCACATCAACGTGATGGCCGCGGCGTACCGCATCACGTCGATCGGCCGGATGCCGAACAGGTCCTTGTTCAACCCGATCAGCGCAAAATAGGCGGCAACGCCGAGAAAAATCGGGTAGTCGGCGAGATGGAAAATGCCGTAGTCGCGGACACCGATCCCGAACAGGATCGCCATCCCCGCGGCCGACAATGGCAGCGTGCGCCGCGACAGCATGCCGGCGGCGATGCCGAGCTGCAACGCGCCACATAGGGTGACGTCGTCTTCAACTCGGGCGTCAGCAGGATGCCGCCGACCGCCCAGATCGAGATGAAGAAGAACCCGGCAACCGCGCGCATCATCAACTCGGTGCGCAGCCGCAGTTGCTCGGTGACGCGGTCCAGCACCCGGATCGTCGCATCACCCAGCGAGGTGGGCTCGATCACGCAGCCCGCGAACAGCCAGAAGACGGCGATGCCGAGCAGCAGTTCAAAGTCGAGGCAAAGAACATTCTCGAGTCCCCGGGGCTGACCGGCAACATCGTAGGCACAGAACCATTTGACATGTGCCTCGGCACTGCGCGCGGCTGTGACGCAAAATACAACCGCTGCAAAGCACGTGGCGAAATAGGAGCGCACAGCCGAGCCGGCATTTCGCTCCTGCCCACTAAACATTGAATCAACCGCCCACACACTTAAGGACTTGTTTAACTTATATCAAATTTTAGGCTTTGCGCCTGCCCATGACAGCCGCTGGTTGCATTGTGGTTAATTGCGGCAGGCAGGCCCCAGCCCGTCCCTCAGTGCCGGGTTTTCCGGCCGGTTCCATCGAATTTTAGCTAATTCCGGCACGGGGGCTCAATTCAACTGTCGTAGTGAAACCCGGACAGATCGGATCGGGAGGCCGGTTACATGTTCGGAGCGTTGAGTGTCGTGAGTATCGGGGTGGGGTCGGCCCTCGCCTACCTGACAAAGCCATCCGCCGCGCGCGCGGCGACGCTGGAGACCTGCGCGGGCGCGCTCCTGATCGTCGGGCTCGGCCTTCTCGGGGCCGCACTGCCGCACCTGGCCTGACCAGCCGGTTCCAAACCCTCTGCGGCGGTCAGCGCGGCAGCTTGGGAACCCCGGCTACCGGCGGGGCGGTGGCGGTCAAGGTTTGCAGGAAGGCGATCAGGTCCTTCTTCTCGCCTGCCGTCAGAGACAACGGCTTGATGTCGGGCGACCGGCTCGGCCGCTCGATCCCGCCCTTGTTGTACAGCTCGATGACATCTTCCAGCGTCGCGACCGACCCGTCGTGCATGTAGGGCGCACGGCGCGCGACGTCGCGCAGCGTCGGGGTCTTGAACGCGTATTTCAGCTTCGCCGAGGTCGGAAAGAAGCGGCCGCGCCCGATGTCATGGCCCTTGGCGGTGCCGATATCCTGAAACGATCCGTCGGAGAAGGACGGGCCGCTGTGGCAGGACGAGCAGCGTCCCTTGCCGTTGAAGAGCGCGAAGCCCTGCTTGGCCGATGCGCTGATCGCGCTCTCGTCACCCTTGATCCAGCGGTCGAACGGCGCCTCGCCGGCAACGATGGAGCGCTCGAAGGTCGCCAGCGACTGCTCGATCCGCGGCCGCGTGATCGCGCCGTCGCCGAACGCGTGGGCGAATGCATCGACATAGCCCGGTATTGCCGAAAGCCGCGCGATCAACTCCGCCTCGGTCATGTTCAGGTTCATCGGACTGAGGATCGGCCCGAACGCAACGGATTCGAGATCCTTGAACTTGCCGTCCCATCCGAGCGGCTCGAAGAAGGCCACGTCGATCAGCGTCGGCGAGCGGATCGGCAGGCCCTTCGGATCCTCGCCGATGGCGCGCGGAAGGCCGTCGGCCCATGACAGGCTCGGCTTGTGACAACTCGCGCAGGCATGCGTCTTGGACCGCGACAGCAGCGGATCGAAGAACAGCATCTGGCCGAGCGCGGACTTCGCCTCGGAATAGGGATTGCTGCTCGGGAACGGCACGACGTCCGGCCGACGATAGCTGGCCCGGACAACGGCAGGGTCGCGCGGCGCCGTCGCCGGGGTCAACGCAAGCGACAGCCCCACCGGCAAAACTGCCGCGAGCAAGGTCAGGCTGACCCAAAGCCTCATCGGGGTCCTCAGACGGTATCCTGCTCGGTATATGCCCAAGCATGTTCAACGAAGTTTTAACGCTCGGTTGCGGGCAACTACGGATGTGCGACGTTGTCACAGATGAGGCTGGCGTCGTGCCGCACGCCTGATGTCGATCTATCCGCGCAGCGATCGATCGGCACAACCTGTGGCGGCTGCGGCGGCGCTATTTTTTCGCCGGACGGACCGGCGCGGAGAATTGCTCGGTGCGGTCGCGCTCGGTCATGTCGACCACAGTGTCCATCGGCGCGGTGAGTTCGTAGACATAGGAGACGTCGGTGAAGTAGCGCTTTGCGGTGCCACCGAGCGCCTCGGGTGCGACACGGTCGAGCAGGATCAGGCCGAAATCGCTGTCGGCGCGCCGCGTCGCCTGGCTGGTGTTGAACTCTTCCCAGCGGAAATGGAAGACCGCGTCGGCATCCTCGCCGACCACCTCCCAATTGGCGACGATGTGCGGATGCTTGCCGACCAGCGACAGCCCCTCGTCGGAGTGCGAGGCGAGTTCGAAGAACAGCAGCGACAGCGATTGCGCGGCGCGGGCGCTGACGGTGATGTCGGGACCGTTCACCGCGATCCGGTCGGCATGCGGAATCGCGCGGGCTTCGAACAGGCCTTTCAGCTTGACGCCCTGCCACTGACTCTCGCTGAGCAGCGTGACGACATTCGACATCGCGTGGATGCGCCCGATCAGGAGTTCGCGCGCGACGTCGATGTCGGCGCCGTGCCGCAGCGTGCGGGTGACAATCGACTGGATCACCGCGAGGATGTTCTTGACCCGGTGATTGAGCTCGTCGATGACCGCAGTCAGCCGGCGCTCGAAGCCGATCCGGACCTCGATCTCGCGGCTGAGCCGCAGATTGTTGTACGCGACATAGCCGAACAGGCCGCAGACGATGCCGGTCAGCGCGAGCCCGATCGCCGCGACGATGGTCGCGGTCTGCTGTGCACGCACCGTCGCATTGCTCTTGGCGTAATAGTCGAGCGACCAGTCACGGCCGCCGAACGTCACCGTGCGAACCATCGACGGCATCGGGCCATCCTGGCGCACCGCGCGCGAAGTGACGATGCCCTGCTCGTTGGCGGTGAACTCGTCGTTGGAATCGCGCGGGTCCTTCAACGCCACCGCGAACAGAGAGGAATCGTCGTTGGTCAGCATCAGCGCCGACAATTCATACGAGAAGGTGATGAAGCCGGCCGGCTCTGATGCGCCCTCCTGGAACACCGGCGCGGCGAGCACGACGCCGACCGGGCCGTTCTGGCGCAGCAGCGGCACCGGGTCCGAGGCCACCGGCTTGCCGCTCGCCATCGCCCGCGCCAGCATCGGACCAACCACCGAGTGACGGTCGAAGGCCCGGCCCGGGATGCTCAGGGTCTCCGGATTGCGCGGCTCGACGTCCATCAGCACGTTGATCGGCTTGTCGAGCGCCTTGAGGTCGAGCGCCTGGTCGTCGAAATCCCGGATCGTCGGATTGGTGAAGCCGTTGGCCTTCAGCTCGGCCTCCGCTGCGGCGAGCTCACTCGGCTTGAGCCGCGCGATCCAGGCGGCGACGACGAAATCGGTCTTGAAGGCATAGATCGCCGAGCGCAGCGGCTGCAGCATGTTGGCTTTGACCATCGACGGCGTCCGGAACAACCCCGAGGCCACCCGGGCCAGCAGCTCGCGCTCGGTCAGGCGGTCCTGCACCAGGCTGGCATGGACGTCGATCGCCCGCGCCAGCGCGATGCCGTCGATCGCAAGCTCCTGATCGTGCACCCGATAGGCGGCAAGACCGGAGAGCAGAACTCCGATCAGTGCAATCAGCGCAACGATGAAGCCCAGTCGAACCACACGCTTACTCGGCAATCAGGGGGTGGCGAAAGGGGACGGTAGGCATCTGGCTTCTGCGGGGGCGGCGACAAATCAGGGAGCGATGAACGCCAGCCGCAAAGCAATATGGAATGGCGATCATCGGTACGCAACAGGAGCCGGTCGGCAACATTAACGACGACGCCACCCGGCGGTCTTTGGCGGCGCCAAAGGTTGCTAATCGTCAAAGTTGGAATTTGTTCCGGCGATTGCGCAGCTTTTTTGCGGCGGCCGCGATCCTGCAAGCGGCTATCCCGTCATCCTGAGGAGCCGCGAAGCGGCGTCTCGAAGGAAGAACGGCCCGGCTGGCGGCCGATTCATCCTTCGAGGCTCGCCAAAGAGGCTCACACCTCAGGATGACGGGACCGGCACTTGGGGGGCGCCACAATGATTAACGCGCTACCTCTTCTTGGCCGCCTTGCCGGTGCCCTGCGACCGAAGGCCGCCCTTGGTCTCGATGAAGCTGATGATGCGATCGAGGCCGTCGCTCTTCTTCAGGTTGGTCATCACGAAGGGCCGCTCGCCGCGCATCCGTCGGGCGTCGGTGTCCATCTTCTCGAGCGACGCACCGACATGGGGCGCGAGGTCGATCTTGTTGATCACGAGGAGGTCGGATCGCGTGATGCCGGGACCGCCCTTGGAGGGGATCTTGTCGCCGGCGGCGACGTCGATGACGTAGATCGTGAGATCGGCCAATTCCGGCGAGAAGGTCGCCGCCAGATTGTCACCGCCGGATTCGATCAGGACCAGATCGAGGTCGGGGAATTTTGCGCGCATGTCGGCGACCGCGGCGAGGTTCATCGAGGCGTCCTCGCGGATCGCGGTGTGCGGGCAACCGCCGGTCTCGACGCCGGCGATGCGATCCGGCGTCAGCGAGCCGGAGCGCACCAGAAACTCGGCATCCCATTTGGTGTAGATGTCGTTGGTGATCGCAGCGATGTCGTAGCGTTCGCGCATCGATTTGCAGAGCAGGTCCATCAGCGCGGTCTTGCCGGAGCCGACCGGACCGCCGACGCCGACGCGGAGTGGGCCGTGAGAAGTGGGCATGTCAGTGCCTCCGCTATCGTCGTCCCTGCGGAAGCAGGGACCCATAACCACCGAATTCAACTGTTGCGACACGCTGGGGCCACAGCCATGCATAACCACAAAGGCCTGTGGTTATGGGTCCCCGCTTTCGCGGGGACGACGCGTGGATGGTGTAGCAGATCATGACCGGAACAGCCTCGTGTACTGGGTCTCGTGACGCAGGCTGGCGAGATCGGCCCGAAAGGTCGCGCTGCCGAGATCGTCGAACGAGGCCGCATCGGCCCGCGCCGCAGTCGCGGCGACGACCGGCTCGAGATCGGCCAGCACGCGCTGGCTGTCGGTCTGCCCGAGCGGGATCAGCCGGCTGCCTGCCGAGATCCAGTTCGAGACCAGGCCATGCAGGAAGGCATGCAGCGACGGCGCCAGCCGGATGCCATGTGCAGCGCTGACGATTCCGACCGCGATGGGATAGACGATCGGCCCGTCGCAGGCCGCAATCATGGCGTCGAGCCCGGGCGAATTCCAGGCGGCACGGGCGATCTCGATGAAGGCGCGCCCCTGCGTCGTGGTCTCGAGCTGCCGCTCGCGCGAGGGCACGAAGGCCGCGGCGAGCTCGGCGATCTCCTTCAGCCCGGCGTAGTCTCGCTCCGTCGCCGCGCGAAAACTTTGCGCGAGAAACACGGCGTCGCAAAATCCGCTGCCGTCGCTGAGCATCGCGGCGAGCCAGTCGCGCAGCGAGGCGGCATCGGTGATGTCGCCGGCCTCGACCGCCCATTCGATGCCGCTGGAGTAGGCGAACGCACCGACCGGAAAGGACGGCGACAGCCACGTCAACAGCCGGTACAGCGCCGCCGCCTCGTCCTCCGCCATCCCGCCGCGCATCGCGGCGGGATCGGGCTCATTTGTGGTCATGAGCATGGGAGTGGTCGTGGTGATGATGAGCGTGCTCGCAATGCTCATCATGATGGTGATCGTGCTCATGCCCGCGATCATGATCATGGCCGTGGTGATGACCATGGTCATGCGCATGGCTGTGGGCATGATCGTGCCCGGTGTGACCATGCGCGCGCGCGTCGGCGTGCGCATGCTCGGCATAGGCGCCCCCCTCGGGATCGAACGGCGCCTCGATCTCGATGACGCGGGCCCCTAGCCCCTTCACCATCGCCTCGATCACGTGATCCCTGCGGATGCGCAGGCCCTTCGGCATGATCTGCGTCGGCAGATGACGGTTGCCGAGATGCCAGGCGACCCGGATCAGGTGGTGCGGATCGCTGCCGCGGATTTCAGCGAGCGGCTCGGGAGCTGCGACCACCTCGACCAAGCGGCCGTCCTCCAGCACCAGCGCATCGCCACCGCGCAACGCGATAGCGTTTTCGAGGTCGAGCAGGAATTCGAGCCCGCGCGTCCCGGTCATCGCCATCCGCCGCCGGTGCCGGTCGTCGAAATCGAGCACGACGGTGTCGGCCGCCGCTTCCTTGAAGCGATGCTGTCCCAGGACCTTGGTTGCGCGGATCATCGATGCCTCAGAGCTTCTGAACCTTGCCGTCGCTGATGATCTCGATCACCGTCGGGCCGGTCTTCATGTCGGCGGAATATTCGCGCCACACCTTCATGTGCGGCGCCTTGCTGTGCGCGGTCAGGTCGTCGCGGGTTTCCCAGCGCTCCACCACCACATACAGATTGGGATCGTTGACGCTGACATGGCCCTCATAGGAGAGGCAGCCCTTCTCCTTGTGGGTCTCGGCGATGCACGCCTTGTGCCCCCTGATGAAGTCGTCCTTATTTTCCGGCTTCATCGGGGTGGTCGCGATGACATAGATCATGATGTTGCTCCGTTCTTGTTCTTGTTTTAGCGGACGTCGACCTTCTCGGGCGTGATCACCTCGATCTTCGGCGGCGCGGCCATGCACTTCACCGCGACCCGGCCGAACGTCTTCATGTGCTCGGCGGTACGGTGCGGCACCAGCGCGTCGGCGTTCTCCCACTGCTCGACGAACACCATCTTGCTGTGGTCGGTGACGCTCTCATGCAGATCGTAGGCGATGTTGCCGGGCTCCTTGCGGGTTTCCTTGATGCAGGCCGTCGCCGCGGCGATGAATTCGGCGCGGGTCTCGGGCTTGATGGTCAGCGTAGCAACGACGTAAATCACGGAAATTCCTCCCGGTTTTCTTTTCTAGGTAAGTTACCGGGGGTGGTTTTAGAACATAAAGTAGCGCTGTGCCATGGGTAGCACCTCGGCCGGCGCGCAGGTCAGGAGCTCGCCGTCTGCGCGTACCTCATAGGTCTCGGGATCGACCTCGATCTCGGGCGTCGCGTCGTTGTGGATCATGCTCTTCTTGGAGATCTTGCCGCGGGTGTTCTGCACCGCGTAGAGCTTCTTGCTGATGCCGAGCTTGCGGGCGAGGCCGCCGGTCACTGCGGCCTTCGAGGTGAACACCACCGAGGAGGCGGCGAGCGACTTGCCGAACGCGGCGAACATCGGCTGGTAATGCACCGGCTGCGGCGTCGGGATCGAGGCGTTCGGATCGCCCATCGGGGCCGCCACGATCGAGCCGGCCTTGATGATGCAGTCCGGCTTGACGCCGAAGAATGCCGGCGACCACAACACGAGGTCGGCCATCTTGCCCTTCTCGACCGAGCCGATCAGCTTCGAGACGCCGTGCGCGATCGCGGGGTTGATGGTGTATTTGGCGATGTAGCGCTTGACGCGGAAATTGTCGTTGTCGCTGCCCTTGTCCTGCGGCAAAGCCCCACGCTGCTTCTTCATCTTGTCGGCGGTCTGCCAGGTGCGGATGATGACTTCGCCGAGCCGGCCCATCGCTTGCGAGTCCGACGACATCATCGAGAGCGCGCCGAGATCGTGCAGGATGTCTTCGGCGGCGATGGTCTCCTTGCGGATCCGGCTCTCGGCGAAGGCGAGGTCTTCGGCGATCGACGGATCGAGGTGATGGCACACCATCAGCATGTCGAGATGCTCGTCGATGGTGTTGCGGGTGAACGGCCGGGTCGGATTGGTCGACGACGGCAGCACGTTCTTCAAGCCGGCGATCTTGATGATGTCTGGCGCATGACCACCGCCGGCGCCTTCGGTATGGAAGGCGTGGATGGTGCGTCCCTTGAACGCCTTCACGGTGTCCTCGACGAAGCCGGACTCGTTCAGCGTGTCCGAATGCAGCATCACCTGGACGTCGTAATCGTCGGCCACCGAAAGACAGGTGTCGATCGCGGACGGCGTGGTGCCCCAATCCTCGTGCAGCTTCAGCGCGCAGGCGCCGCCCTTGATCATCTCGACCAGCGCAGCCGGACGCGACGCATTGCCCTTGCCGGAGATGCCGAGATTGACCGGGAAGGCGTCGAACGACTGGATCATCCGCCCCATGTGCCACGGGCCGGGCGTGCAGGTGGTGGCGAAGGTACCGTGCGACGGGCCGGTGCCGCCGCCCAGCATCGAGGTGACGCCGGACATCAGCGCATGCTCGATCTGCTGCGGGCAGATGAAATGGATGTGGCTGTCGAATCCGCCGGCGGTGAGGATCTTGCCCTCGCCCGCGATCACATCGGTGCCGGGGCCGATCACGATGGTGACGTTGGGCTGGATGTCGGGATTGCCGGCCTTGCCGATCGCCGCGATCATGCCCTCCTTGATCGCGACGTCGGCCTTCACGATGCCCCAGTGATCGACGATCAGCGCATTGGTGATGACGGTATCGGCCGCGCCCTGCGCGTTGGTCACCTGCGACTGCCCCATACCGTCGCGGATCACCTTGCCGCCACCGAACTTCACCTCCTCGCCATAGGTGGTGAGATCCTTCTCGACCTCGATGATCAGATCGGTGTCGGCGAGCCGCACCCTGTCGCCGGTGGTGGGGCCGAACATGTCGGCATAGACGGAACGCTTGATCTTCACGGACATGTCAGCCCCGTTTGTGTTTGAATTGTTGACCGGCGGTCACAGCGAGCGCCTCGCCCTTCGCACCACGTCGTCGAACTTCGTATCAAGCCAGGAATTGCCGCCACGACAGCCCACGACCACTTGCTCGGCCCAATCGGTATAGTCGACCAGGTCGTCGCGCTCCTCCGTCGTCGGATCAGACTGAATACGCGCGCCGATATTGCTGATCTTGTCGGCAATCTTGATCAGCTTGGCGTCGGCCGACTTCTTCGGCGCGTCGACGACTTGCAGCCGCCGCCGCTCGGCCTTTGGCAGGCTCATGTCATCGGTGCATTCGATGACGAGGGAGGCCACGCGATCGGAGAACCTCGCCGAGAGCTCTTCGCGCGTGGTGTCGGTGTCCTCCATCGTATCGTGCAGCCAACCGGCCGCAACGAGTTCGGCATCCGTGCCATCGGTCGCGATCGCAAGCAGGTTCGCGACCTCGGCGAGATGGTTGATGTAAGGCTCGTTGCCCCGTCCCTTGCGTGCCATGCCGTTGTGCCGGCGTGCGGCAAGATCGGCAGCTTCGGAGATGAGGCGGATTGCAGGAAGCATCTGCTACGAAGCTCCCTTTTGATCGCGACGGCAATTGGCGTGAGATCGAGAAGCGACTTCGATTGGCGCCCGGGGCTTACCCCTCTCCCCAACCCTCCCCCGCAAGGGGGGAGGGAGCCTGACGAGTGTGCCCACCTCACGTGGCGTCGTTACCTTTCCACGTTCCACTACGGTTTCTCCTCGCCATCAGCGTCAAATGTAAGGGAGCCACCGGCGGAAGGGTTCCCTCCCCCTTGCGGGGGAGGGTTAGGGAGAGGGGTGCCGCTTGCTCCGCAGCTTCCGCGATGCTCAGGGCCACTCCCTCAAGGTTTTTCATCACGTCGTCATTGGTGAAACGGAGAACGCGATAACCGCGCGACTTGAGCCACGCATCCCGCCGCTCATCATGACAGATGCGCTCCTCAAAATCGTGGCTCTCGCCGTCAACCTCGACGACGAGCTTGCGCGCGTGCGCGACGAAATCGGCGATGTAGTTGCCGCTCGGCGCCTGGCGGCGAAAGTTGAGACCGGCTAGGCGATCGGCCTTCAGGTGTCGCCACAGCAAGGTCTCCGCGCGCGTCATCGCGCGGCGGAGATGCTTGGCGCGATCGCGCTGGATGTCGCTCACTCGAGTGTGCGGCATACCCCTCTCCCCACCCTCCCCCGCAAGGGGAGAGGGAGCCCGGCCACGATGCTTACCTCACTATTGATCATTCCCAGTGTTCTCGTCGCGTCAGGTCAAGATCACAGCTTCCCTTTCACCTCGGCGCGGAAGCCGTAGATGACCCGCTTGCCGGCGAGCGCCACCAGCTGGACGTCGCGGGTCTGGCCGGGCTCGAAGCGGACGGCGGTGCCGGCGGCGATGTCGAGGCGCATGCCGCGGGCTTTCTTGCGGTCGAATTTCAGCGCCGGGTTGGTCTCGAAGAAATGGTAGTGCGAGCCGACCTGGATCGGACGATCACCGGTGTTGGCGACCGACAACGTCACGGTTTTGCGGCCGGCATTGAGCTCGATCTCGCCGTCCTTGATGAAGAGTTCGCCGGGGATCATGTCGCGCTCCTATCGGATCGGCTCGTGCACGGTGACGAGCTTGGTGCCGTCGGGAAATGTCGCCTCGACCTGGATGTCGTGGATCATCTCGGGGATGCCGGCCATCACCTGATCGCGGGTCAGGACCTTGGCTCCGGCCTGCATCAGCTCGGCGACGGTGCGGCCGTCGCGGGCGCCCTCGACGATGAAATCGGTGATCAGCGCGATGGCCTCGGGATGGTTCAGCTTGACGCCGCGCTCGAGCCGGCGGCGCGCCACCATGGCGGCCATCGATATCAGGAGCTTGTCCTTTTCACGGGGAGACAAATTCATGCGAGCACTCTGATCGTTCTTGAAAGGTCTAGTTGAGCCACAGCCGTGGCAGCGGGACCATGGAGGCGCGGCCGAGCACCGCCATCATGTCGGCGCGCAACCGGGCCGCATCTTGGGCACAGAAGCGCGCCATTGCAAAGCCACTCCAGGCGGAGATGCCGACCTCGCCACCGAGGCTGTCCGACGCCTCGCGGATCCGCTCGACCAGTGCCTCGTCGCCGGGCACGATCAGCGCAGTGCCGATCGCGCAGCCGCCGCCCGCGATCGCGCGTCGCGCCAGCTTCTCGCCGATTTCACCGTCGAGCCTGACGGTCTCGGCAAACACCAGCCGGCCGCCGCGCCGCATCCGCCAGCGGTCGACGAACTCGCCATGGCGCATGGTTTCGCCCATGGCGGCGCGGCCGAACACCACGATCTCGCAGAGCAGCAGCGAGGCGCCTTCGGCAAGGTCGATGTCGAAGCTTCTGACAATACGGGCGCGGTCGAACAGGATGGTCTCCTGCGGCAGCCAGGAGAGATGTGCGCCATCGGCGACTTTCAGCGCGATATCGAGCCGCGCCGCCGCGCCCGGCGCGCGGTAGACCTTTTCCGCCGCCGCTGTGGTCAGGGTCAGGCGGGCGCCCTCGCCGGCTGCAATTGCAATGTCGAAGCGGTCACCACCGGCGACGCCGCCGGCGGTGTTGACGAACATGGCCGAGAGGCCGTCGTCCTCCGGCGACGGGAAGCGGACGCGCAACGAGCCGGACTCATGCAGATCACCGCGCCGGGTCGCGCCGTCCTTGCGATGCACCGCGAACCGCACCGCACCCTGGGCACGGTTTGCCGCAAACGTCGCCGCTGCCGCGCCTGCGATCCCGCTCCGCATTCCCCCGACGCTCCCTCACGCACGCCACAAAGCGCGGCGTCACATCCTGTTCACAGCGCCATCTGGCGGCTGATCTCGGCGGGATCGAGGCTTGCGCGGTCGCAGGCATATTTCACCGCACCTCGATCCATCACGGCAAAACTGTCGCCGAGTTCACAGGCAAAGTCGAGATATTGTTCGACCAGCACGATGGCGATGTTGCCGAGGTTGCGCAGATAGGAGATGGCGCGGCCGATATCCTTGATGATCGAGGGCTGGATGCCCTCGGTCGGCTCGTCGAGCAGCAGGAGCTTCGGCCGCATCACCAGCGCGCGGCCGATCGCGAGCTGCTGCTGCTGGCCGCCGGAGAGGTCGCCGCCGCGGCGGCCAAGCATGGTCTGCAGCACCGGAAACAGCGAGAACACGTCGTCGGGGATGTTGCGATCCTCGCGCTTCAGCGGGCCGAAGCCGGTCTTCAGATTTTCCTCCACCGTCAGCAGCGGGAAGATCTCGCGGCCCTGCGGCACGAAGCCGATGCCGCGCCGCGCCCGCTCATAGGGCCTCAGCGCGGTGATGTCCTTGCCGTCGAAATTAATCGCGCCGGAGGCGATCGGATACTGGCCGACCATGGCCCGCAGCAGCGAGGTCTTGCCGACGCCGTTGCGGCCGAGCACGCAGGTGACCTTGCCGGGCTCCGCGGTCAGCGACACGCCGCGCAGCGCCTGCGCCGCGCCGTAATAGAGATTGATGTTGTCGACCTTCAGCATCGCTAGCGCCCCAGATACACTTCGACCACCCGCTCGTTCGACGACACCTGGTCGATCGAGCCTTCGGCGAGCACCGAGCCCTCGTGCAGGCAGGTCACCTTGACGCCAAGCTCGCGCACGAAGGTCATGTCGTGCTCGACCACCATGATGGTGTGGTTCTTGTTGATCTCCTTGAGGAGCTCAGCAGTCAGATGGGTCTCGACGTCGGTCATGCCCGCAACCGGCTCGTCGACCAGCAGCACCTTGGGGTCCTGCGCCAGCAGCATGCCGATCTCGAGCCACTGCTTCTGGCCGTGCGACAGGCTGCCGGCGAGGCGGTTGCGCGCGTCGGTCAGGCGGATGGTCTCGAGCACCTTGTCGATCCGCTCGGACTCGGCCTTGCTGCCGCGCCAGAACAGCGTGCCGCGCACCGAATGATCGACATTGAGCGCGAGCAGCAGGTTGTCCTGCACGGTCTGGCTCTCGAACACGGTCGGCTTCTGGAATTTGCGGCCGATGCCGAGTTCGGCGATCCGGGTCTCGTCGAGCCGGGTCAGGTCGACGGTGCCGTCGAACAGCACGGTGCCCTCGTCCGGCTTGGTCTTGCCGGTAATGATGTCCATCATCGTGGTCTTGCCGGCGCCGTTCGGGCCGATGATGGCCCGCATCTCGCCGGGCGCGAGCGTCAGCGACAGATTGTTGATGGCGTGGAAGCCGTCGAACGAGACGTGCACGCCGTCGAGATAGAGCATGGCCGAAGTGGCGCGGGTATCCATCACGTTCATCGGCCTACTCCGCCGGGTTCGGTGCGCCGACGCCGTCTTCGCGCGCGGCGCTTTCGGCGTCGGGAGAGCCGTTCTTTGCCTTTGACGTCTCCCACCAGCTGTTGAAGGTGCCGACGATGCCCTTGGGCAGCAGCAGCGTGACCAGGATGAACAGCGCGCCCAGCATGAACAGCCAGTACGGCGCGAGCGGCCCCGAGGTGAAGAACGTCTTGGCGTAGTTGACCACGACGGCGCCGAGCGCGGCACCGACCAGCGTGCCGCGGCCACCGACCGCGACCCAGATCACCGCCTCGATCGAATTACCCGGCGCGAACTCGCTCGGATTGATGATACCGACCTGCGGCACATAGAGCGCGCCGGCGACGCCGGCCATGCAGGCCGACAGCGTAAACACGAACAGCTTGTAGGATTCGACGCGATAGCCGAGGAAGCGGGTGCGGCTTTCGGCGTCGCGCACCGCAATCAGCACCTTGCCGAGCTTCGAGGTCACGATCGCGCGGCAGATCAGGAACGCGACGATCAGCGCCAGGCAGCTCAGCAGGAACAGCGCGGCACGGGTGCCTTCGGCCTGCACATTGAAGCCGAGGATATCCTTGAAGTCGGTCAGGCCGTTATTGCCGCCGAAGCCGAAATCGTTGCGAAAGAACGCCAGCAGCAGCGCGTAGGTCATCGCCTGGGTGATGATCGACAGATAGACGCCGGTGACGCGCGAGCGGAAGGCGAGCCAGCCGAAGCAGAAGGCAAGCAGTCCCGGCACCAGCAGCACCATCAGCGCCGCAAAGGCGAACTTGTCGAAGCCGTACCAGTACCACGGCAGCTTGTCCCAGTTCAGGAACACCATGAAGTCGGGCAGGATCGGATTGCCGTAGACGCCGCGACTGCCGATCTGCCGCATCAGGTACATGCCCATCGCATAGCCGCCGAGCGCGAAGAATGCTCCATGACCAAGCGAAAGAATCCCGCAATAGCCCCAGATCAGGTCGATCGAGAGCGCGAGGATGGCGTAGCAGACATATTTGCCCCACAGCGCCACCAGATAGGTCGGCACCTGAAACATCGAGCCCTGCGGCAGCAGCAGGTTCGACAGCGGGATCAGCACGCCGACCGCGGCGACGAGCAGCACGAAAGCGGTCGCGGCGCGATCCAGCGAACGGGTCAGGATGTGCGGCGTCATGCTTCCACCGCCCGGCCCTTGAGCGCGAACAGGCCGCGCGGCCGCTTCTGGATGAACAGGATGATCAAGACCAGGATCGCGATCTTGCCGAGCACTGCACCCGCCACCGGCTCGAGGAACTTGTTGGCGATGCCGAGCGTGAAGGCGCCGACCAGCGTGCCCCAGAGATTGCCGACGCCGCCGAACACCACGACCATGAATGAATCGATGATGTAGCTCTGGCCGAGATTCGGGCTGACATTGTCGATCTGCGACAGCGCCACGCCGGCGATGCCGGCGATCCCCGAGCCGAGGCCGAAGGTCAACGCGTCGACCCGCGAGGTGGCGATGCCCATCGAGGCCGCCATGCGGCGGTTCTGCGTCACCGCCCGCATCTCGAGGCCGAGCGCGGTGTAGCGCAGCATCGCGAGCAGGATCGCGAACACCGCGAGCGTGAAACAGAGGATCCAGAGCCGATTATAGGTGATGGTGATCTGGCCGAGCTCGAACGCGCCGCTCATCCAGGAGGGATTGCCGACCTCGCGGTTGGTCGGGCCGAACGCGGTGCGCACCGCCTGCTGCAAGACCAGCGACAGGCCCCAGGTCGCGAGCAGCGTCTCCAGCGGACGGCCGTAGAGAAAGCGGATGATGGTGCGCTCGATCAGCACGCCGATGAAGCCCGCGACCAGGAAGGCAAGCGGCACCGCGATCAGCAGCGAATAGTCGAACAGCGCGGGATAGTTGGTGCGGATCACCTCCTGCACCACGAAGGTGGTGTAGGCCCCGAGCATCACCATCTCGCCATGCGCCATGTTGATGACGCCCATCACGCCGAAGGTGATGGCAAGCCCGATCGCCGCGAGCAGCAGCACCGAGCCGAGCGACAGGCCGTACCAGGCGTTCTGCACCATCGACCACATCGCAAGATTGCTCTGGATCGAGGACACCGCGCTCGCGGCGGCCTTGGCGACCAGCGGTGGCTGATCGCCGAGCCCGGTCAGCAGCGCCAGCGCCTCCTGGTCACCGCGCGACTGATCACGGCGACCGCGTCGAGCTTGTCGCTGTCGGATGCATCCGACTTGAACAGGATGATCGCAGCGCGCGCCTCGGCGAAGGCCTGCTTGATCGGCTTGACGCTCTCCTTGGCGAGCGCGCTCTCCACTGTCGGCAGCAAATTCTCTTCGTGGCTCTTGAACACCGATTGCGCCGCGGCGAGCCGCTTGGCCGGATCCGGCGACAGCAGCGTCAGGCCGCCGAGCGCGGCCTCCACGGTGCGGCGCAGGCGGTTGTTGAGCCGCACGGCCGCGGCATTGTCAGGCAGCTTGTCGACGGCGGCGCCGGTCGTGGCGTCGACGATCTTGCCGTCGGTCTGCGTGATGAAGACCTTCTTGCTGTCGGGATCGGCCGACAGCCGGCCGTCCTGCAGCGCGCCGATGATGCGCGGAGCCAGCGCGTTGCCCGATGCGGCGACCTCGCCGATCGCAGCCTCGGTGTCGGAGAACTCGTCATTGGCGAATTTGGCGACCGAATCCTCGAACGGGCCGGCCAGCGCCGGCACAGCAAAGCAGCTCAGCAGCAGGATCGAGAGACAAAGCGCGCGAAAGCGATCGATACAATTGGCAAACACGTCAGTACCCCGGCAGGAGTGGGAGGAGAAGGCGGCGAGCGGCGCCGCCTTCTCCGGTGTTGGAAGGTTGTGTTGTGTCGTTGATCAGCTCAGGAGCTTAAGAGCCCTGGCCGCCGCACTTGTTGGTCTTGGTGTTGTAGTTGCCGCACTTCTTGCCGACCCAATCGCCGATCAGGTCCTTGGAGCCCTCGAGCTCCTTCGACCAGGCGTCGCCGGCCACCAGGCCCGGGGTCTTCCAGACCACGTCGAACTGGCCGTTGCCCTTGATCTCGCCGATGAACACCGGCTTGGTGATGTGGTGGTTCGGCAGCATCTTCGACACGCCGCCGGTCAGGTTCGGCGCCTCGATGCCCGGGAGCGCGTCGATCACCTTGTCCGGATCGGTCGACTTCACCTTCTCGACCGCCTTCACCCACATGTTGAAGCCGATGTAGTGCGCTTCCATCGGATCGTTGGTCACGCGCTTCGGATTCTTGGTGTAGGCCTGCCATTCCTTGATGAACTTCTCGTTCGCCGGGGTCTTGATCGACTCGAAATAGTTCCAGGCGGCGAGATGGCCGAGCAGCGGCTTGGTGTCGATGCCGGCGAGCTCTTCTTCGCCGACCGAGAACGCCACGACCGGGATGTCGGTCGCCTTGATGCCCTGGTTGCCGAGCTCCTTGTAGAACGGAACGTTGGCGTCGCCGTTGATGGTCGAGACCACCGCCGTCTTCTTGCCGGCCGAGCCGAACTTCTTGATGTCGGCCACGATCGTCTGCCAGTCGGAATGACCGAACGGCGTGTAGTTGATCATGATGTCGTCCTGGGCGACGCCCTTCGACTTCAGATAGGCTTCCAGGATCTTGTTGGTGGTGCGCGGATAGACGTAGTCGGTGCCGGCCAGCACCCAGCGCTTCACCTTCTCTTCCTTCATCAGATAGTCGACGGCGGGGATCGCCTGCTGGTTCGGCGCCGCACCCGTGTAGAACACGTTGCGCTCGGACTCCTCGCCCTCATACTGCACGGGGTAGAACAGGATGTTGTTCAGCTCCTTGAACACCGGCAGCACGGATTTGCGCGACACCGAGGTCCAGCAGCCGAACACGACCGCAACCTTGTCCTTGGTGATCAGCTCGCGGGCCTTTTCGGCGAACAGCGGCCAGTTCGAAGCGGGGTCGACGACGACGGGCTCGAGCTTCTTGCCAAGCACGCCGCCCTTCTTGTTCTGCTCGTCGATCAGGAAAAGGATCGTGTCCTTCAGGGTGGTTTCGCTGATGGCCATGGTGCCCGACAGCGAGTGAAGGATACCGACCTTGATGGTGTCGTCGGCCGCTTGCGCGGGCGCGAAGGGCGAGGACGCTGCCAGGCCCAAAACCAGGCCGGCCGTCGCCGCGAGCGCGCGGCGGCGGGTCATCGTCGCTATTCCGTGAGTAAGCTGAGTAAGCATGAAATGTCGTCTCCCTGACGCAGGCGTGAACGCTTGCGAAACGGCCGCATGGCCGCCTGCGGTTAAGGGAATCGCAAGAACTGTGCCACGGTGCGTGGACACCGTAAGTCGATGAACCAGCTGGATAATTCCACGAGTTCCGGGCAAATACGGAGAACGACTGCTCAAACATTGAGCCAATGATTTGGCTGCCGAAAGAGCAATCAGGTTATTTTTTGAGCAAAATCGCCTTTCTGGCTAAATTTCCGGCACTGATTTGTGACAGTTTGCGCGATGGTTCGGCGCACGTCGGGAGCAGATCCCAGCGATTCCACCTTGAAACCGCCCAGTTCCTGGTCCATATCCTCGCCATGCCCGCGAGAGTCGCGGTGCCTTCGCGAGCTGCGTGTTCTTATGCCGCCCCAAGCGGCTTCTGGCTCGCCTTTCAGCTAACCCAGCTTGATGCCCCAGACACGCGGGTGTCCCGATCGCCTCATGCGATTCCAGCCGATATTGGCTGGGACGACGATGGCTTTTATGGAAAGAACCACCTTTTGACCTCCTTTCAGGATTTCGGCCTCGCCGATCCCATCGCCCGCGCGCTTCGAGAAGAAAACTATCTCACGCCGACCCCCATCCAGGCCCAGACCATCCCGCTCGCACTTGCCGGCCGTGACGTCGTCGGCATCGCCCAGACCGGAACCGGCAAGACCGCGTCCTTCGCGCTTCCGATCCTGCACCGGCTGCTGGAGAACCGCGTCCGCCCGCAGCCCAAGAGCTGCCGCGTACTGGTGCTCTCTCCGACCCGCGAACTGTCCGGGCAGATTCTCGACAGCTTCAACACCTATGGCCGCCACATCCGGCTGTCCTCGACACTCGCCATCGGTGGCGTACCGATGGGCCGCCAGGTGCGCGCCGTGATGCAGGGTGTCGAGGTGCTGGTCGCCACCCCCGGCCGCCTGCTCGATCTCGTGCAGAGCAACGGCCTGAAGCTGAACCAGGTCGAGTTCCTAGTGCTCGACGAAGCCGACCGCATGCTCGACATGGGCTTCATCAACGACATCCGCAAAATCGTCGCCAAGCTGCCGATCCGGCGCCAGACGCTGTTCTTCTCGGCCACCATGCCCAAGGACATCGCCGAGCTCGCCGAGGCGATGCTGCGCGATCCCGCCCGCGTGGCGGTGACGCCGGTCGCCTCGACGGTCGATCGGATCGCCCAGCGCGCGATCCAGGTCGATTTCGCGGCCAAGCCTGCGGTTCTGGCCCAGCTCCTGAAGCAGGAACCGGTCAACCGCGCCCTGGTCTTCACCCGGACCAAGCACGGCGCCGACAAGGTCGTGAAAAGCCTTGCCAAGGCCGGCATCGAGGCCAATGCGATCCACGGCAACAAGTCGCAGAACCACCGCGAGCGCACACTGGCGGCGTTCCGGTCCGGCGAGATCCGCACGCTGGTGGCGACCGATATCGCCGCCCGCGGCATCGACGTCGACGGCGTCAGCCATGTCGTGAATTTCGACCTGCCCAACGTGCCGGAAACCTATGTCCACCGCATCGGCCGCACCGCGCGCGCCGGTGCCGACGGGGTCGCGATCTCGCTGATCGCCGGCGCCGAGGAGATGGGCTATCTGCGCGATATCGAGCGGCTGATCCGGATTACCGTGCCGCGGGAAGACCGTCGCACACAAGGCGGCAACCGCGAGTCCGCGGCACCGGCGCAGGCCACCCACCCGCACCGGGGCGGCCGCTCTGCGCCCCGCGCGCATAATGTCCGTGGGAATGAGGCCGCTCCTGGCACAAAAGGCCCTCGCCGCCGCCGCCGTCGGGGTGGTAATAATGGCGCGCCGCAGACGAGCCGGGGCGAGTCGCCGCGTCCGTCGCAGGCCGGCAACAGCGAAGGCATCCAGGGCGTCGCCTTCTTGCATCGCGAGAGCCGGCCGAATCCGCAACACAACCGCAACAACCGACCGAAGCACTAGCCGTCGCTCGATCTGGAGAACCATATGGCTAAGGAAGAGCTGATCCAGTTCGAAGGACTGGTGACCGAAATCCTCCCCGACGCTCGTTACCGGGTGCAACTCGATGCCGGACACGAGATCGTCGCCTACACCGCCGGCAAGATGAAGAAAAACCGCATCAAGACGCTGGCCGGCGACCGCGTCACGATCGAAATGTCGCCCTACGATCTGGAAAAGGGCCGCCTGATTTTCCGGCACAAGGACGAACGTCCGAGCGGCGCGCCCGGCGGCCCGCCGCGGGGCGGAGCACAGCGCGGCGGCCAGTTCCGCCGCCGATAGCAGGCGGACTGCAACCGCTGCGCGCATGGTGTCCTGATGTCCTGCGCAACAAATGGCCGGCGGCTGCGCCGGCCAAAAAATCGCGCACGTCAGGATTGTTTTGAAGTCTTCTATCGAATAATATCCTACCCATCGATTTTCGGCCGGACGACATTAGCCAATACCGGTACAGCCGGTTCAGACGCTGACGACCCTTCCAAAAATTCGATCTCACCACCCCGCCGATCAGCGGGTCTTGAACTTGTATATCTGAGAAGGGACTACCCACGTGAGCATGGGAACCGTGAAGTGGTTTAACGCGACCAAGGGCTACGGCTTCATCCAGCCGGATGAAGGCGGGAACGACGTGTTCGTGCACATCAGTGCAGTCGAGCGCGCCGGCCTTGGCACTCTGCGTGAAGGCCAGAAGATCTCCTACGAGATCGTGGCTGACCGCCGTTCCGGCAAATCCTCGGCCGACAATCTGCGCGCCGCTGGATAAGCCGATTTCCCGGGAGCGCACAGCTCCAGGAAATTGTCGTTAAAGCATCAAGGGCCGCACCTTCGGGTGCGGCCCTTTTGTCTGGATCGTTGTTCTGTCGCCGTGAACTCAAAGCGCGCAAACCGGCGTTAGCGGCGACAACGCAAAAGCGTCAACGCCGAGAATATCTGCGCCTTAATACGTCGAGCAGGTCGTCGGCATGGTCGCGGATGTCGGGGCATAGTACACGCAAATCGACTGCCGCGGCCGCGTGAAGGCAACGTCGCTGAGAGTAAGGCCAGCCTTGGCCATCACATAGCCGACCGCCGGAACGTATTTGTAGCTCACTTCGCTGAAGATCAGATAGGTACCCGCAACCAGCAGCGCCGACGGAACGACGCTTGTCACGATGTCACCCTGACTGCGGCTCGAGGCCGTCACCGTGGCCTGCGTCGCACCCGAGGCGATCGTCCCGGACTTGCTCCACTGGATATGCGCGATGTTCGAATTATCGACGTAGATTTCCGACAGCGTGACCTTGGTCGGCGATGCATCGTAGGGCGTCATGATGCCGACGCTGGCGCTGAAGAAGTTCTGCAGATCGGCGTCCACCACCTGGGTCGCCTGCGAGGTGAGATCCGACGCGGCGCGCGCCATCAACGTGACCTTGCGGTCGACCGCAACGCCGGACGAAAACTCGACGGTGCCGAAGAACATCACCAGCATCAGCGGCATGATGAAAGCGAACTCGACGGCGGCAAGGCCCCGGCGGTCGCGCGCGAGAGCAGCAACGGAGCGCAGCAAGGCCGCAGGCAGGGCTTTCACGACCTTGTTCATGAGCATGTGGCCCCAGCGGTTCCGGACGGCTCGTTCTTGAACGTCGCAGTCGCGATCAAGAGCCGCTTGCCATTGGGGAGGTTCGAGGCATTGAAGCCGAGCTGGGTGACAAACAGCTGCCATTGATAGAACAGCCGGACCACCACGACGTCGCCGTCCTTGCCGGGACACCACTTCACCTGCGTGGGATCGGTGATCGGCGTGATGTTGACACTGCTGAAGCCCGTCGCGGACGGATAGCTGCGGACGTCGACGTAGATGCCGTTGTTGCAGTCGAACAGCGTTGTGATCTTGTTACAGACGTACGCCTTGAACTGCGCCTGGGTATAGCTCAAGCCCTGAGCCTGGCCGGTCATGATGAAACGCGACGAATCCTGCGTCACCGTCTCGAGCACTTGGCTGGCGAAGAAGATCATTGCCACTTCGATGATCGCAAAAAGCAATCCGAAGAACAGCGGCGCGACCATCGCGAATTCCACCACGGTTACACCGCGGCGGTCTCGGCGAAAGCGACGGAGGAGGCGTGCGAAAGAATAGGCGGTCAGCGGCATCAACGACCCCGGATCAACATGGCGGCAACAACTACCCAAGAGTCATTGTCGAAGTATTTCGCCGGATCGAGACAGAGCGACCCGATCCGTTAGGCCATTGTTAAGCATGCCGGCGAACGACCTGCGATCGGCCGCGGCGCCGGCGTGTGAAGCGCGCGTCAGTTCTGCGGCTTCGCGGCTCCCCCCGAGCCGGTGGCCTGATTGTTGAGCGTACCGGCCTGTTCCATGGTCGCCCTGAAATAGGTGTCGCCATCGCCGAGGGTGATGCGGCGCTGACAGACCGGCATGCAGCTGTAGGTCTCGCGATCGATGCCGCGGTAGACGGTGACAAGCTGATCGGTCGGACCTTCGACCTGGATCTGGCGATCCACCAGCACCTGGCCGGTGCGGTCGAGTGCGATGAAATTGGTCGCGCCATAGCCCTTGCCGGTCACGACCACGACCCCGCCATTCTGCAGGGTGACGTCGGCAATCAGGGGATTGCCGACCACGATCGTGGCGATGCCGCCGGGCAGCTTGACGAGCTTGGCCTGATCGACGTTGACCGCGATCCGATCCGGATCGGGCGCAGCCGTTGCCAGCGCGGGCCCGAGCAGCACGGCTGCGGCCAGCGAGATGAATCCAATGCGCGCGACGGCGCGAATGCTTTGGGACTGAAACGACATACTCTACCCCGGGACGTGAACAAGCCGGCAAAGGCGATACGCAGCGGACCGCGCCCGACGCAGGCAAATCTGACGGCAATTCATTTAAGAAGAGCAAAAATCGACCGCCTAATTGCGCGGATGTCACGACTTCCCTGGCCGGCAAGCCTGATGTCCGCGACCTCGCCCGGGAATGCCCGGTCGCCGATGCCGTCATCTTGCCGCCGCGGCAGCGCGTCATCGAATCGCCTGTTCCGGGGTTATCCCAATCTTAAGAGACTCCAAGCAGTTTCTGCGCCAGCCACAAGCACAAAGCGCAGCACGTGTCGTCGGTATCAAGAATCGAAAAGAGCGCCGCCGGCTCCGGCGCCCGCGGCCTGATAGTCGACCCAGCCCGGATCCGTGGCGCCGCGGTGCGCTGGCTGATGTTCAGCGACTTCGGCGACGCCGCGCAGCGCCACATGGCGATCGCATGGTCCTGCATCGTCGCGTGTATCCTGGCCGACGCGATCTGGCTGCCCAACTCCGGGCTCTCGTTCGCGTCCTCGAACTGGATCTCGATCCTGCAAGGCATCGCATATTGCGCGATTGCAGCCGCGTTCCTCGCCATTGCCTCCAACCGGCTTGGCGCCGACCAGCGACGTCCGGCCATCCTGTTGCGGCGCGGCCTGTTCATGACCGAGTTGTTCTGGCGCGCGCTGCTGCCGATCAGCGTGCTCCTGACCGCGGGCAGCACGCTCAGCTATCTGATCGCAGCATCGAGCTGCCGCTCAGGGACGACGTTCTGGCCGGCGTCGATCATCTGCTGGGCTTCGATTGGCTGACCTTCCTGGCCGCGACCAACTCGCATTCGTTCGTCGCGACGATGCTGACGACGGCCTACCAAAGCACCGGCCTGGTGTCACAACTGGTGCTCGGGTGGCTGATCCTGCAACGGCGCGGCGACAGGCTCGCGGAGTTCATCGCCGTTCTCAGCTTGAGCGCGGTTGCGCTGTGCGTCGGCATGTGGCTGATCCTCGCCGCGGGCGCGTTCGCCTATTTCCACCCCGCCCCGCAAAGCTACGAGCACTTTGCTGCGCTCGGCGACATGTGGACGTTCGGACGGACCTTCTCGATGTTGCGAGACGGATCGCTGTCGGTGGTCGACATGGCAAGCGTCGACGGCATCGTCAGCTTTCCCTCGTTCCACACCATGCTCGGCGTCATGACGATCTATGCTGCGCGCGACACCCGCTGGCTCGTCGTTCCCGTGTTCGTCGTGAACGCAACTATGATCGTCGCGACGATGCCCGTGGGAGGTCATCACCTCGCCGACGTCCTGGCCGGCGGCGGGCTGACCATTGCCGCCATCCTCATCGCTCGTCGCTCTGCCGGGCCGTCCGTCAGCAGGACTTGAGCGCCGCTTCGCGGCGACCCACGTTGTATGACCGCAACGGCTTCAGCTGGCGGTGCGGACGTGAACGACCACGCGATCGTCGGCGTAGAGGCGCTGCCATCCTTCGATATGATCCAGTAATCTGGAGGCCGGCGTGTCCGGCGCCAGCATCACCGCATCGATGTCGTAAGTCTTGAGCAGGCTGAGGAAACCGTTGACGTCCTTGAGCTGAAGCGCGCGGGCGAGGCTCATCCCGAACGTCTCGCCGTAGAGCTCGGCGCGCCCGTCGATGAACACCGGCACCTGACGCCAGATCAGATAGCCACCGAACTGCAGATCGTTGAGCACCCGCTTGACGTGGCGCGCCTTCATCGCGTCAACCGCGGCAGCCGGCGAATGGGTCGGCGGTGGCGATAGCACCTGACGCGCCGCCGCGATTGAGGTCCATGTGCAAAGTCCGGCGACAAGGATCGCCGCCGGAACGGCCCTCGGGCGAACGATACCAGAGCCGCGCAGCCGGAACTGGGTTGCGACCGGCGTGAGCACAGCGAGCGGCAGCAGCAGCGCGAACAGCTCAAGATTTCTGATGTGGGACAGGGCCATGTGCAGCAAGCCCAGCACCAGGAGAATTCGCGGCAGCGGCAACCTTGCCCCGTAATAGAGCGCCGCGCCGAGCAGGCCGAGGATGGACAGCGCGAACGGGTCGATCTCGCTGAAGGTCGCCGGCCGCCACTCCTGGATGAGATGCAGCAATTCACCGAGACCGAGAATCTTCAGCGAGGCGAGGATCGAGCCCCACCCATAGGGGGTCACGCAGCACGCAGCCAGCGCACCGATGCCGAACGCTGCCCAGCGCAGCGCCAGCGCCGGCCTTTGGGCCGGCAGGGCGTTCCACAGCGCATCGAGCGCAAATGCACCGACCAGCACCAGGCCAAACAGAAAGCCGCCATGCAGGTTGGCCCACAGCGCGATCAGCGGCAGCAGCCAGAACGAAGGCGCCTCGCGGCGTTCGCTGGCGGTAATCAGGCCGTTCGCCCAGACCAGCATGATCGGCATCACCAGCACATGCGGACGAGCCAGCAGATGCCCGCACGTCAGGACCAGCGCCGCAAGGGCGATCAGGCTGGCGTAGATTGCCGGCAGCGCGCGGCTGAGGATAGCGGTCAGCAATGCGAAGCTGGCGGCGGCACAGGCCGCGGCCAGCGCCGCCGGGCCGGTCCACCCGGCGAGGTCATAGGCCTTCGCGAACAGAATCTGCGCCAGCCAGGACGACGACACCCACGGCGCACCGGCCTTGGTGTACGAATAGATGTCGACCGACGGCAGCGTGCGATGGTCGAGGATCCAGCGGCCGACCGCAATCTGCCAGTAGGTATCGGAATCGGCGAGCAGCCGGTCGCCGACGAACAGCAGCAGCGCATAGACGCCGCACGCGATCCAGAACCAGGCCGGGACCTCGGCGAGCGCGGAGCTTTCGCCCGCGGGAAGGTCGCCGTCTCAACGCTCATGATGGCACCTGGCGGCCACCGGCGTCATTGCCGGAACGGATAGGCCAGCTGTCCGCCGATCTCGCTCGGCACGCCCTGCTCGGCATCGACACCGTAATCTTCCGGAAGCTTGCCTTCGGGCATGCGGAACGTCCCGAACAGAATATCCCAGAGCGGGAACGTGCCAGCGAAATTGGTGTCGCCGCCGTCCTCGAGACCGGTGTGATGCCAGCGGTGAAACACCGGCGTCGCGATCACATATTTGAACGGGCCAAGCGTCCAGTTCAGGTTGGCGTGGACGAATGCCGAGTGGAACGTGGTGAACGGTCCGACCCACAGCATGATGTTCGGCGAGATTCCGGCCATCAGCAGAATCACGTCGACGGTGATCGTGCCGATCAGAAGATTGACGGGATGGAAGCGTGCCGCCGAGATCCATTCAAGATCCTCGGAGGAGTGATGAATGGCGTGGTACTTCCAGAAGTCGCCGCGGTGGAACATCCGGTGCAGCCAGTACAGCATGAAATCGGAGCCGACGAGGAAGATGATCGACTGCAGCCAGAGCGGAAGCTGCGCCAGCGGGCCATGCCCGTTCTCATAGAACGCGATCAAATCGTCGGCGCCGTGGACATTGAACACCGCGGCCGCGCCCACCACCAGGAGCCCGATGCGCAGCACGCGGGCGAACACCGGCACGAAGAACCAGTAACAGATGTCGGTGATCAGCTCACGCTTCTGCCACCACGGCTTGCCGGGATTGCAGGCCCAGAAATGGGCGAGCACCGTGAAGACCAGCGCCAGCGCGATGGTGATCGGCACCACCTTCATCATCGTCTGGCCGATCATCTCGATGACTTCAAAGGGAAGGCTGGGCATGACGGCCTCTTTTGACGGACGCTCCATGGGTACAGATGTGCACTTAAGGAGCCGTGAACAGGTGCCCGCAGCGGGTTCTCAGCAACAACCTGCAATCTGAGCGGTCCGCTTAATCCCAAATTTACTGTGCGCAACAAGTGCGGGTTCCCGCTGTGTTTGTGCGATCAAATTAACTGCACCGAAATTGTCGAACCGTAGGGTGCCGCAATGGTCACGGTGCTGAGAACGCCGACGAGACCAAACCTAGTTCGACCAGCCACGTGTACACAGGAGTTACTTATGAAGAACCTCGTTTCGCGCTTCGTGAAGGACGAGTCGGGCGCGACCGCCATCGAATACGGCCTGATCGCCACCGGTATCGCCATCGCGATCATCGCTGCAGTCAACGGCGTCGGCACCAAGCTCTCGGGCACCTTCAGCACGATCGCCGGTTCGCTGAAGTAAGTCGGTTCCGACGAACTCGCATCAAAGGTCCCGGCAAACCCGGGACCTTTGCTATTTGTCGGGGCTGCCCGGCGACCTCCGTCGCGGCGCCAGCAGTCCTTTCCCGATTGTTCACCATTGGCCGCTAGCGTCGGGTCTCGACCGCAGCTCCAGCTTGACGGCATGAATCCATGATCCTCGACATCGCACGCCTGATGCTGTTTCCGGCCCTGATGGCCTTTGCGGCGGCGAGCGATCTGTTGACCATGACGATCCCGAACCGGATCTCGCTGGCGCTGGTGGCCGGCTTCTTCGCCCTGGCACCGCTGACCGGGATGGGCGTCCACGACATCCTCAGCCATGCCGGCGCCGGCGCGCTGGTACTGGTGGTCGCATTCGGCATGTTCGCGATGGGCTGGGTCGGCGGCGGAGACGCCAAGGTCGCGGCCGCGGCCGGACTGTGGTTCGGCTTCGAGCATCTGCTCCCCTATCTGGTCTTTGCCTCGCTGTTCGGCGGCGCGCTGACCGTGCTGCTGCTGCAGCTCCGGCAGTGGCCGCTGCCCTACCCGCTCGCGTCCCAGGCCTGGCTCAGCCGCCTGCACGACAAGCAGACCGGCATCCCCTACGGCATCGCACTCGCCCTCGGCGCCCTGCTGATCTATCCGGAGACGGACTGGATCAAGACGATCGATCTCGCGCACTTCGCCTTGCGCTGAGAAAGTAGCGGTAACCGCTCGTTAAGGCGATTTAGATACGCCTCATTAACCATGCTTTGACGAATAGCTGGTCAACTCCCATCACGGCGGCGGCAGCGTCGCGGCGTCATGTGGAAAGTGAAGCGTAATGGATAAGGCCCGCATTCTGGTCCTGGCAATTGCAGGCTGCGCCGGCCTAGCGGCGCTCTATTTGGCGAGCGGAAGCGACGACAAACCGGCGCCGCCTCCGCCGGTCGCGCAGCTGCCCACCGTCGACATCCTGGTCGCGAAAACCGACATCGGTCTCGGCCAGGCCGTGAAGCCCGAGGATTTGCAGTGGCAGACCTGGCCGGCAGCAACCGCCAGCGCCAGCTTCATGCGCAGGGACAGCCACGCCGAAGCGATCAAGGACGTCACCGGTTCGATCGCGCGTGCGCCGTTCATCCAGGGCGAGCCGATTCGCGAGCAGAAGCTCGTCAAGGCCGACGGGAGCGGCTTCATGGCCGCGATCCTGCCGACCGGCATGCGGGCGGTATCGACCGAAATCTCGCCCGAGACCGGCGCCGGCGGCTTCATCCTGCCGAATGACCGGGTCGACGTCCTGCTGTCGAAGCGCGACAAGAATCCGGACCGCAACGGCGCCGACATCGTCAATTCCGAGGTGATCCTGACCAATATCCGCGTGCTGGCGATCGACCAGGCGCCGAAGGAAAAGGACGGCACCAACGCACTGATCGGCAAGACGGTGACGCTGGAGCTGAAGCCCGAACAGACCGAAACGCTGGCGCGCGCGCGCCAGAGCGGCGTCCTGTCGCTGGCGCTGCGCAGCATCGCCGACAACAACGCGCCCGAAACCAAGATCGACGACAACCACTCGAGGCGCGGTGAGACGATCAACGTCATCCGCTTCGGCGTTGCCAACCAGGCAACGATGCAGAAGTGACCATGAGGACACACGTGATGAAGGGCGGGGCAACTCAACGGACGATGCGGGCCTTCATGGTCCGCGCATTGTCGTTCTCGGCCGTCACGGCGCTCTCGCTGAACCCGGCGCTGACGCCGGTGGTGGCGAGCGATTATCGCGCCGCGCCTGCCCCTGCCGCATCGGCCGACGGCGGCCAGATGAACGCCCGTTTCCTCTCGCTCGGCGTCGGCAAATCGATCGTGATCGACCTGCCCAGGGACATCAAGGACGTGCTGGTGGCCGATCCCAAGATCGCCAACGCCGTGGTCCGCTCGGCGCAACGCGCCTACATCATCGGCGCAACCGTCGGCCAGACCAACATCGTGTTCTTCGACGCCGCCGGACAGCAGATCGCGGCCTATGACATCGCGGTCAAGCGCGACCTCAACGGCGTACGTCAGGCGCTGCGCGCGGCGCTGCCGAATTCCGATATCCAGATCGAGGGCGTCGGCGACGGCGTGATGCTGACCGGCAGCGCGGCGAGCCCGGTCGATGCGCAGCAGGCCGGCGAGATCGCCACCCGGCTGGTCGGCGGCCCCGACAAGGTCGTGAACTCCATCGCGGTTCGCGGCCGCGACCAGGTGATGCTCAAAGTCACGGTCGCCGAAGTCTCGCGCAGCCTGATCAAGCAGCTCGGCATCGACCTCACCGCCAACCTCAACTACGGCACGACCGTGGTGAAATTCGCCAACAGCAACCCGTTCACCGCGAACAGCGGACCGCTGGTCTCCGGCAACAATCTCACCACGCAGTTCGGATCGTCGGTGACGGCGACGCTCCGCGCCATGGAAAGCGCCGGCGTGGTGCGGACGCTCGCCGAACCGAACCTGACCGCGATCTCGGGCGAATCGGCAACCTTCATCTCGGGCGGCGAGTTTCCAATTCCGACCGGCGTGACCTGTCAGACTTCGTCGACCGGCACGATCGGGAATTGCGTTCAGACCGTCAGCTTCAAGAAATTCGGCATTTCGCTCAACTTCACGCCGGTGGTGCTGACCGAAGGCCGGATCAGCCTGCGCGTCATGACCGAAGTGTCGGAAGTCTCGACCGAGAACGCACTGACGGGCGGGGCAGGTGGAACGACGATCCCCTCGATCAAGACCCGCCGCGCCGAGACCACGCTGGAGATTCCCTCGGGCGGCTCGATGGCCATGGCCGGCCTGATCCAGGACCAGACCAAGCAGGCGATCAACGGCCTTCCGGGGCTGGCGTCGCTGCCGGTGCTCGGCACGCTGTTCCGCAGCCGCGACTTCGTCAACAACCAGACCGAACTTATGGTGCTGGTGACGCCCTATGTGGTTCGCGCGGTGGCACAGAAGGACCTCTCGCGCCCGGATGACGGCTTCGCCAACGCATCCGATCCGCAGGCCGACCTGCTGGGCAGCCTCAATCGCATCTACGGCGTGCCGGGCCGCAGCGAGCCGGCGCGGAATTACCGCGGCACCTACGGCTTCATTACCGACTGAGGCGGACGATGACACAGACCACACCCAGACCATCCGCCGATCACAAGCGCACCGTCAGTCTCGCCGGAGCGCTCGTCGGCCTTGCCATGACGCTCGGCGCCTGCCAGCACGCGGCCGACAACAGCCTCGCGATGGTGGATTCGCCGGCCGACTATCGCCTGCGTCACCCGATCGCCGTCACCGAGGCCGACCGCTCGATCGTGGTGTTCGTCGGCCGCAGCCGCGGTGGCCTGACCGCGGAGCAGCGCGCCGAGGTGATGGGAATGGCGCAGGACTGGATGCGCGAAGGCACCGGCGCCGTCACCATCGACGTTCCCGTCGACACGCCGAATGCCCGGCCCGCGCAGGAATCACTGCGCGAGATCCAGGCGACCTTTGCCGCGGCCGGCGTACCGCCGCGCGGGATCCTCGTGCGCAAGTACCATCCCGAGAACCCGCGCCTGATGCCTGCGATCCGCGTGAACTATCCCAAGATGAAGGCGGAGGCCGGGCCGTGCGGGCTCTGGCCGGAGGATCTCGGCCCGTCGATGCACAACGGGTCCTACATCCAGAACAAGCAGTACTACAATTTCGGCTGCGCCAATCAGCGCAACCTTGCCGCCATGGTCGAAGACCCGACTGACCTCGTGCAGCCGCGCGCGGAGACCCCTGCGTACACGTCGCGCCGCAATATCGCCTTCGACAAGTACCGCAAGGGCACCACCACTGCCACGACGTATCCCGAGGCCGACAGGGCCAAGCTAAGCGACACAGGAAAATGATCACCTACGCGCAGCAAAACTCCGAAGAGCAGACGGACGCCCCGCCGCAGGCCGTGGACGACCATATTGCTCCGGCGCCACGGGTTTCGGTTCAGGCGTTCTGCGAAACGGTCGAGACCGCCGCCGCCGTGCAGTCGGCGGGCGAGGATCGCCGGCTGGCCAAGGCTCACCTCAAGATCCAGATGGGCGGCATGGCGGCCGCCATCGAGGCCTATCGCTCGGCGCCGACGCCCAACGTCATCATCCTGGAGACCGAGGGCCGCAGCGACATTCTGGCCGGCCTCGACCAGCTCGCCACGGTGTGCGACGCCGGCACGAGGGTGGTCGTGATCGGCCGGGTCAACGACGTCACGCTGTACCGCGAGCTGGTGCGCCGCGGCGTCAGCGACTACGTGATTGCGCCGGCGCATGCGATCGACGTGGTACGCGCGGTCTGCAACCTGTTCTCGGCGCCGGAAGCCAAGGCGGTCGGCCGCGTCGTCGCCATCGTCGGCGCCAAGGGCGGCGTCGGCGCCTCGACGATCGCGCACAATATCGCCTGGGCGATCGCCCGCGATCTGGCGCTCGATTCCGTGGTGGCCGATCTCGACCTTGCGTTCGGCACCGCCGGCCTCAACTACAACCAGGATCCGGCGCAGGGCATCGCCGATGCCGTGTTCTCGCCGGACCGCGTCGATACCGCCTTCGTCGACCGCCTGCTGTCGAAATGCACCGACCACCTCAGCCTGCTGGCGGCGCCGGCGACGCTCGACAAGGTCTACGATTCGGCGCCGAAGCGTTCGATGCGATCTTCGACACGCTGCGCACCACGATGCCCTGCATCGTGCTCGACGTGCCGCACCAATGGTCCGGCTGGACCAAGCGCGCGCTGATCGCAGCCGACGACATCCTGATCGTGGCGGCGCCCGATCTCGCCAATCTGCGCAACGCCAAGAACATGTTCGACCTCCTGAAGGCGTCACGGCCGAATGACCGGGCGCCGCTGTACTGCCTGAACCAGGTCGGCGTGCCGAAGCGTCCGGAGATCGCAGCGGGTGAATTCGCCAAGGCGATCGAAAGCCAGCCGATCGCCGCCATCCCGTTCGATCCGCAGATCTTCGGTTCAGCCGCCAACAACGGCCAGATGATCGCGGAGATCTCCGCCAATCACCGCGCAGTCGAGATGTTTCTGCAGATGGCGCAGCGGCTGACAGGCCGCGGCGAAACCAAGAAGCCGAGGGGGTCCTTCCTGTCGCCCCTGCTCGAAAAGCTGCGGTCCAAATAGTGGTCCGCGTGGAGTCAAGACGTCGTGTTTGGTAAGCGTAGCGGAAACGATGGGGATTTGCGGGCACCCAAGCCCGCCTTTCAGACGCCGGAGCCTGCCGGATCGTCGCCGATGGCGCGCGAGCCCGCCGCCCCGACGATCTCGTCGCCGCCGCTGGCCCCTGCCAAGCCGCCGCCGCCGGCTCCCGCCGTCGAAGCCCGCCGCTCGGACAACTACTATCAGGTCAAGGCAACGATCTTCGGCGCCCTGATCGAGGCGATCGACCTTGCCCAGCTCGCCAAGCTGGACAGCGAGTCGGCGCGCGAGGAAATCCGCGACATCGTCAACGAGATCATCGCGATCAAGAACATCGTGATGTCGATCGCCGAGCAGGAAGAGCTGCTCGACGACATCTGCAACGACGTGCTCGGCTACGGACCGCTGGAGCCCCTGCTGTCGCGCGACGACATCGCCGACATCATGGTCAACGGCGCAGGCACCGTGTTCATCGAAGTCGCCGGCAAGATCCAGCGCACCGGCATCCGCTTTCGCGACAACCAGCAGCTGCTCAACATCTGCCAGCGCATCGTCAGCCAGGTCGGCCGGCGCGTCGACGAATCCTCGCCGATCTGCGACGCCCGCCTCGCCGACGGCTCGCGCGTCAACGCCATCGTGCCGCCGCTGGCGATCGACGGACCCGCGCTCACCATCCGCAAATTCAAGAAGGACAAACTGACGCTGGAGCAGCTCGTCAAGTTCGGCGCGATCACGCCGGAAGGGGCGACCATCCTGCAGATCATCGGCCGGGTCCGCTGCAACGTGATCATCTCGGGCGGTACCGGTTCGGGCAAGACCACGCTGCTGAACTGCCTGACCAACTATATCGAGCACGACGAACGCATCATCACCTGCGAAGACGCCGCCGAACTTCAGCTGCAGCAGCCGCATGTGGTGAGGCTGGAAACCCGGCCACCGAACATCGAAGGCGAGGGCCAGGTCACGATGCGCGAGCTGGTACGCAACTGCCTGCGTATGCGTCCCGAGCGCATCATCGTCGGCGAAGTCCGCGGACCCGAGGCATTCGACCTGTTGCAGGCGATGAACACCGGCCACGACGGCTCGATGGGCACGCTGCACGCCAACAATCCCCGCGAAGCCCTGTCGCGCTGCGAATCCATGATCACGATGGGCGGCTTCTCGCTTCCCTCACGCACCATTCGCGAGATGATCTGCGCCTCGGTCGACATCATCGTGCAGGCTGCGCGCCTGCGCGACGGTTCGCGCCGCATCACCCACATCACCGAGGTGATGGGCATGGAAGGCGACACCATCATCACCCAGGACATCTTCCTCTACGACGTGGTCGGGGAAGACGCCAACGGCAAGATCATCGGCAAGCACCGCTCGACCGGCATCGGCCGGCCGCGCTTCTGGGAGCGGGCGCGCTACTACAATGAAGAGAAGCGGCTTGCGGCGGCGCTGGACGCCTCCGACTCGCCGGCGCCGGTCTAGGGGAGCGCAGGATGCAGACGCAAACGCTCGCTCTGGCCTTCCTCGCCGCCACCACCGTGGGCGGCATCGCCTGGGTCTTCCTGTATCCCTACCTCTCTGGGGAAAAGAAGGCCGAGTCGCGCCGTGCATCAGTGGCGCGCAACGAGCAGTCGACGACACGAGGCAGTGAGCGCACGCAGCGCTCCCGCCGCGAGCAGGTCGAAGGGTCGCTGAAGGAGCTCGAGGCGCGGCGGCAGAAGGACAAGAAAGTCCCGCTCGGCGTCCGCATCTCGCAGGCCGGACTGGAGTGGTCGGAGCAGAAATTCTGGATGATCTCCGGCGCCCTCGGCCTGTTCGGGTTCGGCACGGCCTTCATGGTCGGCGGGGGACTGCTCGGTGCGGCTGGCATCGGCTTCGCAATGGGCCTCGGCGCTCCGCGCTGGCTGCTCGGCTTCCTGAAGAAGCGGCGGGAGAAAGCATTCCTGAAGGCGCTGCCCGACGCCGTCGACGTCATCGTGCGCGGCATCAAGGCCGGCCTGCCGCTGTTCGAATCGCTCAAGGCGGTGGTCAACGACGCGCCCGAGCCGCTGCGCAGCGAGTTCCTCGCGATCATCGAGACCCAGGCGATCGGCATGCCGCTCGGCGAGGCCTGCGCCCGGCTCTACGAGCGCATGCCGCTGCCGGAGGCGAATTTCTTCGGCATCGTGATCGCGATCCAGCAGAAGTCCGGCGGCAACTTGTCCGAAGCGCTCGGCAATTTGTCGCGGGTGCTGCGCGACCGCAAGAAGATGGCCGAGAAGATCCAGGCAATGTCGATGGAAGCGAAGGCCTCCGCCGCCATCATCGGCTCGCTGCCGCCGATCGTGATGATCCTCGTGTTCCTCACGACGCCGGACTACATCGCCCTGCTGTGGACGAACTCGATGGGCCAGCTGATGCTGGTCGGCTGCGCGCTCTGGATGACGTGCGGCGTGCTGGTGATGAAGAAGATGATCAACTTCGATTTCTGACGGTGCAGCATGATTGATATTATGGTCGCCAAGCTCCACGACGTCAGGTTCATGACCATGCTGCTTGCCTTCTTCGCGGCAAGCGCGACGGTCTACACGCTGGTGATGCCGCTGCTCGCCGGCGGCGACCTCAACAAGCGGATGAAGGCCGTCGCCAGCGAGCGCGAACGCCTCCGGCAGCGCGAGCGCGAACGCCTGGCCAAGTCGGAAAAGGTGACGCTGCGCCAGACGCCGAGGCAGGCCGTCTCCAAGATGGTGGATGACCTGAACCTCACCAAATGGCTGGCTCAGGAAGCGGCAATCGAGAAGCTCGTGATGGCCGGCTATCGCGGCCATGCGCCGTATGTCTACTTCCTGGCAGCGCGGGCGATCACGCCGGTTCTGATGCTGATCGCCGCAATCATCTACACTTTCTTCATCGCGGGCGCGACCTGGTCGCTGACGCTCAAGATCGGCATTTGCGTCGGCGCGGCCTATGCCGGTCTGCAGGCGCCGATGCTGTTCCTGAAGAATGCGATCTCCAAGCGCCAACTTCAGATCAAGCGCGCCTTCCCTGATTCACTCGACCTGCTGCTGATCTGCATCGAGTCGGGCATGTCGGTCGAGGTCGCGTTCCGCAAGGTCGCCAACGAGATCGTCGGACAGTCGATCGCGCTGTCGGAGGAGTTCGCGCTGACCACCGCGGAATTGTCCTACCTGCAGGACCGCAAGTCCGCCTACGAGAACCTGGCGCGCCGCACCGGCCTCGAAGGCGTGAAGTCGGTCTGCATGGCCTTGCAGCAATCCGAACGTTACGGCACGCCGCTCGGGCAGAGCCTGCGCGTGATGGCGCAGGAAAACCGCGACATGCGCATGAACGAAGCCGAGAAGAAGGCCGCGGCGCTGCCGCCCAAGCTGACTGTGCCGATGATCCTGTTCTTCCTGCCTTGCCTGTTCATCGTGATCCTCGGGCCGTCCTACATCAAGATCGCCACGATGCACTGAGCTGCGCAAGCAGCGCCTACGAAAACGCCCGGCAATGCCGGGCGTTTTCTTTTGTGCGCACATGGGCTTCGCGAGCCGAGAGCTGCGCTATCGAGCGCAAAAGGAGCGGAGAGCTAGTCGTCCTTGGCGACGACAGGTGCGGCGCGTGATGCGGTCCGCGGCCCGTCCTTGCGGTTCAACATGTCGCGGAGATAGGCGACGTTGGCCGCCGCCTCATCCGCCGGCAGGTCGGCCTTGACGATGGTTTCGGCCTCCGCGAAGCGGCCCTGCAGGCCGACCACCAGCGCAAGGTTCTGCCGGATGCGGGTGTCGGCGCGGGCGCTGGCATAGGCCTGGCGCAGCGTCTCTTCTGCCTTCGGCAATTCTTTGGTCAGCATGTAGGAGAGACCGAGATTGGACAGCACCGACGGCTCGTCCGGAGCCAACCGCAGCGCACTCGCGTAATAGCGCCGCGCTTCCTCGTGCCGGTTCAACTTGTCGAGCGTGGTGCCCTGCACCGACAGGATCCGCCAGTCCGGATTGTCCGGGCTGTGCGCGCGGCTCAACACGTCGAACGCAGCCTGCGAATTGCCGTTGTCGGCGAGCGCACGGCCATAGGCGGCGAGCAGCGGCTTGCTGCCGGGGCTGGCGAGCGTGGCCTGCTCCAGCACGGCGCAGGCCTGCGAACGCTGTCCGCTCATGCGCAACGCCTGGCCGTAGGCGATCGCCGCGTCGACATCCTTGGGGTTCTTGCGATAACGCTCGCCATAGAGCTCGACGGCGCGACGTGGATCGTCGGGCGTGGGATCCGAGCGCGACGCGATCGATCCGGTCACGTCGGACATGGTCTGGCAACCGCCAAGCCCCGCGGCCAAGACCGTCATGAGGGCTGCGGAAGCGAGATGCCGGGTCAAATTGGACTGTCGACGCATGGCACTGTGACTCACGAAATCGGGCGAATGGATCCAACTGAGCGTGTCAGCAATAGACTGTTAACCCTAACGTCTGGTTAACTGCCCGGCACGGCCGGCCGGGCGCCCGGTTCCAATCCCGCAGGTCACGTCAACCGCGGGCGCGCTACCTTCCGCCATGAAAGGCGTGTAGTAGCGACCCACGACGCCAGAACAGCCGAGAGCCGCATGCCATCCGTATTCGAGACCGCACCCACGACCGCCGTCACGCCGATCATCTTCGTTACCAAGGCGACTTGGGATGCGATCCGCAGCGAATTGCCGGAGCCGGCGCGCCAGTTCGCCGAGGCCAACGGGTTTGAGGCCAAGCCCGGCAAATCCCTTGCCCTGCCGGCGGCCGACGGCGGCATTGCGCAGGTGCTGTTCGGCCTCGAGGATGCCGACCACAAGGCGCGCGATCCGTTCCGGCCCGGCGCCCTGCCGGGCCTGCTGCCGCCGGGCGTCTACCGCTTTGCCAATGCGCCGCATGACACGCGGCTCGCCGCGCTCGCCTTCGCGCTCGGCTGCTACCGCTTCGGCCGCTATCGCAAGAACAAGGCCCCCGAGGTCCGCCTGATGCCGCCCGACGCGTCGACACCGCCGAGATCGCGCGGATGGCGGACGCCGCGGCGCTGGCGCGCGACCTCATCAACACGCCGTCCAACGACATGGGCCCAGCCGAGCTCGCCGAAGTGGCGCGCGATCTCGCAAGCCGGTTCGGCGCCACCTTTAATTGCATCGACGGCGACGAGCTCGCGCAGAACTTCCCGCTGATCCACGCCGTCGGCATGGCGTCGACGCGCGCGCCGCGGCTGATCGATCTGAGCTGGGGCGATCCGGCCCATCCCAAGGTGACGCTGGTCGGCAAGGGCGTCTGCTTCGACACCGGCGGGCTCGACCTCAAGCCGTCGAGCGGCATGCTGCTGATGAAGAAGGACATGGGCGGCGCCGCCAATGTGCTGGCGCTGGCACAGATGGTGATGGACGCAAAGCTGAAGGTGCGGCTGCGCGTGCTGATCCCGGCGGTCGAGAATGCGGTTGCCGGCAACGCGTTCCGCCCGCTCGACATCTTCAAGTCGCGCAAGGGCATCACCGTCGAGATCGGCAACACCGACGCCGAGGGACGGCTGGTGCTCGCCGATGCGCTGGCGCTGGCCGACGAGGAAACACCGGATCTGCTGGTCGATCTCGGCACGCTGACCGGCGCGGCGCGGGTGGCGCTGGGCCCGGATTTGCCGCCGTTCTACACCAATGACGAGGCGCTCGCCGGCGACGTCGCGACGTGTGCAAGGAGCGAGAACGACCCGTTGTGGCGGATGCCGCTTTGGCCGGCCTACGATATTTGGCTCGACTCCAAGACCGCCGACATCACCAACGCGCCATCAGGCGGTTTTGCGGGCTCGATCACCTGCGCGCTGTTCCTGCAGCGCTTCGTCGAGCACGCCAGGAGCTGGCTGCATGTCGACATCTACGGCTGGACGCCATCCGCAAAGCCCGGCCGCCCCGAAGGCGGCGAGTGCCAGGCCGCGCGCGCGATCTACAAGTTGCTGAGTCAGCGTTATGGATGATCCCCGCCTCACTCCCGCCCGCGACGACGTCGCCGCGAAATATCTCGAGGGCAAGGTCAAGGCTGCACGCTTCGTCGAAGGCGAGACCTTCGAGGTCATGGATGCCATCGCGCCGCTGCGGCGGGCGCCGGCCGCCGATGCCGAACAGATGACGCAGGCGCTGCGCGGCGAGCGCGTCACGATCTACGACCGCAACGGCGAAGGCTGGGCCTGGGGCCAGCTCGCCGATGACGGATATGTCGGCTGGATTCCCGATGCCACGCTCGCTAAGCCCGGCGTTGCGCCCACGCACAAGGTGACGGCGCTGCGCACGCTGGCGTTCCCGGGGCAGTCGATCAAGCTGCCACCGATCGAGGCGTTGGCGCTGGGGAGCAAGCTCGCAATCATCCGCGAGGACGGCGCCTTCGCGGTGACCCGCGAGGGCTGGCACCTGCCGCGTCGGCATCTCGCGCCGCTCGACACGATGGCGCCGGATTTCGTCGCCATCGCCGAGCAATTCGTCGGCACGCCCTATCTCTGGGGCGGCAAGTCGAGCCTCGGCATCGACTGCTCCGGTCTGGTGCAGATCGCGCTGACGGCCTCAGGCACCGGCTGCCCGCGCGACAGCGACATGCAGCAGGAGGGACTCGGCGGCGAATTGGCTTCAGCAGAATCGAAGCATCTGCAGCGTGGCGATCTGATCTTCTGGAAAGGCCATGTCGCGATTGCGCGCGATGCGACGACGATCGTTCACGCCAATGCGCATCACATGGCGACGGTCGTGGAGAACACGCAGGCCGCGATCGCGCGGATCAAGGCCGCCGGCAGCGAGGTCGTGGCAATCAAGCGGCTTTGATCGCGTCATTTCGGGCGGCGCGCAGCGTCGAGCCCGGAATCGATTCATCCATTGAACGTGCGGCTCGATGGATGCCGGGTTCTCGCTTCGCGAGCCCCGGAATGACGAGCGCAGGCTACGTCGCCACCGTCCCTCCGCCCTCCGCTTCATGCCGGAACGCAGCGGCGAACAGCGCGCGGGTGTAGTCGCTCTTCGGATTCTTGAACAGCTCGGAGGCCGGCCCCTCCTCCTCGACCTTGCCGGACTTCATCACGATCAGATGGCTCGCCAGCGAGGCAACCACGCGCAGATCGTGCGAGATGAACATGTAGGTGAGATCGCGCTTGCGCTGCAGGTCGCGCAGCAGATCGACCATCTGGGCCTGGAACAGCATGTCGAGCGCACTGGTCGGCTCGTCCAGCACGACGAAGTTCGGCTCCAGCACGACCGCGCGGGCGATCGAGATGCGCTGGCGCTGGCCGCCGGAGAATTCATGCGGATAGCGAAACCGCCATTCCGGATCGAGCCCGACATCCTTCAATGCCTTGATCACCCGCGCCTCGCGCTCCTCGCGCGAGAGCTGTGTCTGGTGCACCTCGAGCCCCTCGGCGATGATGTCGGCCACCGACATGCGCGGGCTGAGCGAGCCGAACGGGTCCTGGAACACGATCTGCATGTCGCGGCGGAACGGCCGCATCTGCTTGAAGCGCAGCCCCTGGATATCCTTGCCGAGGAACACGATCGGGCCGTCGGACGAAATCAGCCTGAGCAGCGCGAGCCCAAGCGTGGTCTTGCCGGAGCCGGATTCGCCGACCACGCCGAGTGTCTCGCCCTTGCGCACCGCGAGGCTGACGCCATCGACCGCCTTGATGTGGCCGACGGTCGAGCGCAGCAGCCCGCGCTTGATCGGAAACCAGACCTTGAGATTGTCCGCCGACATCACGACCGGCGCGTCCGGCTGCGGCGGCGCCGGATCCGGCTTCGGCTCGGCCGCCAGCAGCGCCTTGGTATAGGCGTGCTGCGGGGCGGTGAAGACCTGCTCGACCGGGCCCTGCTCGACGATCTTGCCGCTGTTCATCACGCAGACCGTGTCGGCGATGCGGCGGACGATGCCGAGATCGTGGGTGATGAACAAGAGGCTCATGCCGAGCCGAGCACGGATCTCGGCCAATAGCGCCAGGATCTGCGCCTGCACGGTGACGTCGAGCGCGGTGGTCGGCTCGTCCGCGATCAAGAGATCGGGCTCGTTGGCGAGCGCCATCGCGATCATCACGCGCTGGCGCTGGCCGCCGGACAATTGGTGCGGATAGCTCTTCAGCCGGGTCTCCGGCTCGGGGATGCCGACCTGGCCGAGCAGTTCCAGCGTCCGCGCCCGAGCTGCCGCGCCACTGACGCCCCGATGCAGCGACAGGATCTCGCCGATCTGGGTCTCGATGGTCTGGAGCGGATTGAGCGAGGTCATCGGCTCCTGGAAGATGATCGAGATGTCGTTGCCGCGGACCTCGCGCATCTCCTGGTCGGATGCGGCCAGCAGATCGCGGCCGCGGAACCGGATCGCGCCGGAGGGATGCGAGGCCGTCGGATAGGGCAGCAGCTTCAGCACCGACAGCGCACTGACGGATTTCCCCGAACCGGATTCGCCGACCAGCGCGACGCACTCGCCGCGCTTGATCGAGAACGAGATGCCGTCGACCGCAAGCGAACGGCCGAAGGCGACCGAGAGGTCACGGACATCGAGCAGCGGCTGGTTGATCGCGTCCATGCCTCAGCCCTTCGAGAACGTCTTGCGCGGATCGAAGGCGTCGCGCGCGCTTCGCCGATGAAGATCAAGAGCGACAGCATGATCGCGACCGAGAAGAAGCCGGTGAGGCCGAGCCATGGCGCCTGCACATTGGCCTTGCCCTGCGACAGCAATTCACCGAGCGAGGGCGAACCGGGCGGCAGCCCGAAGCCGAGGAAGTCCAGCGCCGTCAGCGTCATCACCGACGACGAGACGATGAAGGGCAGAAACGTCATGGTCGCGACCATCGCGTTGGGCAGCAAATGGCGGAACATGATGACGCCGTTGGAGACGCCGAGCGCGCGCGCCGCCTGGATGTATTCGAAGTTGCGACCGCGCAGGAATTCGGCGCGCACGAGGCCGACCAGCGAGACCCATGAGAACAGCAGGAGGATGCCGAGCAGGATGAAGAAACCGGGCGGCAGCACCGCCGAGATGATCAGGAGCAGATAAAGTGAGGGGATCGCGGTCCAGATCTCGATCAGCCGCTGGAAGATCAGATCGGTCCAGCCGCCGAAATAGCCCTGCACGCCGCCGGCGGCGATGCCAATGATCGAGGACAGGATGGTCAGAATCAGGCCGAACAGCACCGAGATGCGGAAGCCGTAGATCAGCCGCGCGACGACGTCGCGACCCTGATCGTCGGTGCCGAGCCAATTGTATTCGAGGTCGCGGCAGCCGGTCAGGCCCTTGCGCTTCACCACGTCCGCGCACTCCTTCTCGGTCAGCAGCCAGGTCGGCTTCGACGGCACCGCCGTCGGCGGGTCCAGGTTGCGGCTGTCATAGGAGTAGCGGATCGGCGGCCAGATCATGCTGCCGCCCTTGGCGGCAATCTGCTTCTGCAGATAAGGATCGCGATAGTCGGCCGCGGTCTCGAAGTCACCGCCGAAGGTGGTCTCGGCATAGGTGAAGATCACCGGCCAGTACAGTCGCCCGTCATATTTGACGACCAGCGGCTTGTCGTTGGCGATGACATTGGCGAACAGCGACGCTACGAACAGGAAGAGGAATATCCAGAACGACCAGTAGCCGCGACGGTTCGCCTTGAAGTTCTGCCAGCGCCGCTTGTTCAGCGGCGACGGCGAGAAGCCGTGGCGCGTGGCGGGCACGGCCTCGCCGAGCGGCGATTGCGTCGAGGTCTCGACCGGCTGGGGCGCGAGCAGCGTCATCAGACCTCCCGCGCCTCGAAATCGATCCGGGGATCGATCCACATATAAGCGAGATCGGAGATCAGATTGACCACCAGTCCGACCAGCGAAAAGATGAACAGCGTTCCGAACACCACCGGATAGTCGCGGTTCAGGACGCTCTCGAAGCCGAGCAGGCCGAGCCCGTCGAGTGAAAAGATCGTCTCGATCAGCAGCGAGCCCGAGAAGAACGCGTGGATGAACGCACCCGGGAAACCCGCGATCACGATCAGCATCGCATTGCGGAAGACATGGCCGTACAGCACCTGGCGCTCGCTGCAGCCCTTGGCGCGCGCGGTCATCACATATTGCTTGCGGATCTCGTCGAGGAACGAGTTCTTGGTCAGCAGCGTCATGGTGGCGAAGGCGCCGAGCGCCATCGACACCAGCGGCAGCGTGAGATGCCAGAAATAGTCGATGATCTTCCAGTACCAGGGGAATTGCGACCAACCGTCCGAGGTCAGGCCGCGCAGCGGGAAGATGTTGAGGAACGAGCCGCCCGCGAACAGCACGATCAGCAGGATCGCGAACAGGAAGCCGGGAATCGCGAAGCCGATGATGATCACGGCCGAGGTCCAGGTATCGAACCGCGAGCCGTCCTTCACCGCCTTGCGAATGCCGAGCGGGATCGAGATCAGGTAGGTCAGGAGCGTCATCCAGATGCCGAGCGACATCGAGACCGGCAGCTTTTCCTTGATCAGCTGCAGCACGCTGACGCTGCGGAAATAGCTGTTGCCGAAGTCGAACCGCGCGAAATTCCACACCATCAGCGCGAACCGCTCCGGCGCCGGCTTGTCGAAACCGAACTGCACCTCGAGCTTCTTGATGAAGTCAGGGTCGAGCCCCTGCGCGCCGCGATACTTCGAGTTGACGGCGCCGGCCGCTGCGGCGCCCTGGCCACGCTGCGCGCCGAAATCGCCACCGCCACCCGACACGCGCGAGGTGCCGCCGGTGTCGGCGCCGTTGATCTGCGCGATGACACGCTCGACCGGACCGCCAGGGGCAAACTGCACGACGACGAACGAGACAAACAGGATGCCGAGCAGCGTCGGCAGCATCAGCAGGACACGTCGGGCGATATAGGCGCTCATCGGCTACTTCGACTGCTCGAGCTTCGCGGCCTTGGCCGCATCGTACCACCAATTCTCCGGCGCACCGACGCCCTGGGTATATTTCGCCAGCTTCTCGGTATGACCGAACTGATCCCAATAGGCGATCGGATGCGTGTTGCGGTACCACTGCGGCACCCAGTAACGGCCGGCGCGGAACACGCGGTCGAAGGCTCGGCAGGCGACCGTCAGCTCATGGCGGCTGTTCGCGCCGATGATCTTCTCGATCAACGCATCGATCGCCGGGTTGGAGATGCCTGCGAGATTGTAGGAGCCCTTGGTCTTCGCCGCCTGCGAGGAGAAGAACGGCCGCATGCTGTCGCCGGGCGTCGCCGAGAAGCTGAAGCGCTGCATGGTCATGTCGAAATCGAAGTCTTCCACCCGGGCGCGGTACTGCACCGCGTCGACCAGGCGGAACGTCGCCTCGATGCCGAGCGTTCCGAGATTCTTGATGTAAGGCCCGTGGTGCGGCTGCAGCGAGGGCTCGTCGTTGAGGAATTCGATGGTGATCGGCTCGCCGTTCGGCAGCACGCGCTTGCCGTCCTTGACGACACAGCCGGCTTCGTTGAGCAGTTGCACCGCCTTGCGCAGCAAAGCGCGGTCCTGCCCGGAGCCATCGGACATCGGCGGCACGAACGGCAGGCCGAATACTTCGTCGGGAATCTGGCCGCGGAACGGTTCGAGCAGCGCGAGCTCCTCCGGCGAGGGTGGCCCCTCCGCGACCATGTCCGAATTCTGGAACGGCGAGACAGTGCGCGCATACGCATCGTACATGATGGTCTTGTTGGTCCACTCGAAGTCGAAGGCGCAGATCAGCGCCTCGCGCAGGCGCGGGTCCTTGAACTTGTCGCGGCGCATGTTGATGAACCAGCCCTGCGCGCCGGACGGGGTGTCGTCGGGCAGCGTCTCGCGCTTGACGCGGCCATCCTTCACCGCGGGGAAATCGTAGCGTGTCGCCCAGACGCGCGCCGTGAACTCCTCGCGGAACAGATAGCTCTTCGAGGTGAAGCCCTCGAACGCCACATCGCGGTCGCGATAGAATTCATAGCGCACGGTGTCGAAATTGTAGCTGCCGCGGTTGACCGGAAGGTCCGCGCCCCACCAATCCTTGACGCGGTCGTACTCGACATAGCGATTGACCTCGTACCGGCCGACCTTGTACGGCCCCGAGCCGAGCGGCGCATCGAGTGTCGAGTCCTCGAACGACCTGGTCGCGTAATAGGCCTTGGAGAAAATCGGCAGGCTCGCGACAAACAGCGGCACGTCGCGCGCGCGCCCCGCCGCGAAGGTCACCACCACGGTCGCGTCATCGGGCGCCTCCGCCTTGACGAAGTCGCGCAGCTGCACCTGGATCAGCGGGTGACCTTTTTCCTTCAGCGTAGCGAGCGAGAAGACCACGTCCTGCGCAGTCAGCTTCGAGCCATCATGGAAGCGTGCCTCGGGACGCATGGCGAAGCGGTAGACCAGCTTGTCCGGCGAGATCTGGACCGATTTGGCGGCAAAGCCGTACATCGCGTCGGGCTCGTCGTTGGCGCGCGACATCAGCGTCGCGAACGTCATGTCCATGCCCTGCGCGCCTTCACCCTTCAGGACATAGGCGTTCAGCGAATTGAAGGTGTAGTAGGACTGGTTGTAGGCGCGCACCCATGGGATCACGGAGAAGGCGCCGCCCTTCGGCGCTTTCGGATTGACGTAGTCGAAGATCTGGAAATCCGCCGGGTATTTCAGGTCGCCGAAAACCGACATGCCGTGCATCTCGGCTCCGTTGTCGGCCGCTGCCGGTGCGACACGCAAGCCTGCAGCACTCAGCGCACCGATGCCGAGACCGAGTGCGTGCCGACGGGAGAATAGCGCCATGCGCGAATCCTTCGATCTTATGAACGCTTGAGCTTGGCCGCCTTGTCGGCGTCAAACCACCAAAGATTTGGGAATCCTGCAACGGCGTATTTCGGCAGTGGGTCGGGATGGCTGAAGCGATCCCAATAGACGTAGCGCTGCTTGTCGTAGTTGAAGTGCGGAACGCAGTAGAAGTTCCAGAGCAGCACCCGGTCCAGCGCCTTGGCGGCGGCGACCTGATCGGCGCGGCTGCCGGCGAAGATGATGCGCTCGATGATGGCATCGACGGCCGGATTCTTGATGCCGGGCAGATTGTTCGAGCCCGTCCGGTCGGCCGCCTGCGAGCCAAAATTGTCGCGCTGCTCATTGCCGGGCGAGATCGACTGTCCCCATACCTGGGTGACGATCTCGAAATCGAAATCGCGCACCCGGTTCTGGTACTGCACGGTGTCGACGGCGCGCAGATTGACGGTGATGCCGAGACGCTCAAGGCTCGGCTTGTAGAACAGAGCGATCCGCTCCATGCCGGAATCGCCGCTGATGCCGAGGATCTCGACCGTGAACGGCTGGCCGGAGGAATCGACCAGCTTGCGATCGCGGATCTCGAAGCCGGCTTCCTTCAACAGCCGCGTCGCCTCGCGCAGATTGGCGCGCACGTTTTCAGGCGTGCCACCGACCGGATCCTTGTATGGCGTCGTGAAGACTTCCGGCGGCACCTTGTCGCGCACGGTCTCCAGGATCTCGAGCTCCTTGCCTTCCGGCAGGCCGGTCGCCATCAGATCGGGGATGCCGTCGAAATAGCTGGAATCGCGATGATACTCGCCGGTCGACAGCACGCGGTTCATCTCTTCGAAGTCGAACGCGTAGTTGAAAGCGCGGCGCAGCCGGGGATCGGTGAATTTCGGGCGCCTCAGATTGAACACCCAGCCCTGCATCCGGCCCTGATTGCGGACGGTGAAGAGCTCCTTGAGCAGCCGCTTCTCGCGCACCGCCGGCACGTCGTAGGCCGACGCCCATTCCTTCGCGCTACGCTCGCCGTACCAATCGAACTGGTCCGCCTTCAGTGCCTCGCGCGCAACCGTGTCGTCGCGGAAATACTCGTAGCGCAGCTCATCGAAATTGTTCTGCCCGATCGCGATCGGAATATCCTTGCCCCAATAGTCCTTGACGCGCTCGAGCACCACGGACCGCCCGGCCACGAATTCCTTGATCTTGTAGGGACCGGACCCGAGCGGCGGCTCCAGCGTGCTCGCGGTGATGTCGCGCTTCTTGCCCTGCGCGTCCGTGCCTTCCCACCAATGCTTGGGCATGATGATGAGCTGGCCGGTGATCATCGGCAGCTCGCGGTTGCCCGGACTGTCGAAGGTGAACTTGATGTCGCGGTCGCCGACCTTCTCGGCCTTGGCGATATGCCGGTAGTAGCCGCTGAACATCGGGCTGTTGGCTTTCCACGCCTCGAACGAGAAAATCACGTCCTCGGGCGTGACCGGTTTGCCGTCGTGCCAGCGCGACCCCGGCCGCAGGCGGTAGATCACATAGGAGAAGTCATCGGGAAAGGTCGCACGCTCGGCGAGCTCGCCATAATACGTATCGGGCTCGTCGAGCGAGGCTTCCATCAGCGAATCGTAGATCCGGCTGACGGCCGCCGAAACCGTGCCCTTCAAGCCCGCAACCACGAGGTTGAAGCTGTCATAGGTGCCGGGCTGGAACAGCCGCACGACGCCCCCCTTGGGGGCGTCCGGATTGACGTAGTCGTAGCGCTTGAAGTCGGCCGGGTATTTGATTTCGCCGTATGTCGAGAGGCCGTGGCGCCATTTCAGCCCGTTCGGGGCGTCGTCGGCGAGGGCCGGCGTGATCGCCGACAAGTTGGCGTTGAGTCCGAGCGCCGGAGCGATTGCCGCCAGTGCGCTGCCTTGAAGGAGATGTCGTCGGGTGATCGCCAAATTCGCTCTTCCTGCTTGCGGCCCCGGTTACATGGGACCCAATATAAGGCAACGGTTCGACAAATTACGTTGCTTTTTCCTCATGATATTGACCCGGGAACAATATCGGTGCGGCGAAACGTCCCGATAACAACCCCGCGACAGCGGATTGCCCATGCGAAAACGGCCAGGCATTGCCTGGCCGTTTCGTCCGCATGCTTGCGCGAAGCAATTCGCTACTTCGAAGCGGTCGGGAGCGGAGCCGGATGCTCCGAGTTCGAATTCAGATAGGCGATGATATCGGCGCGTTCGCTGTCCTTCGGCACGCCCGCGAAGCCCATCGCGGTGCCGGGGACGAAGCCCTTCGGATTGGTCAGGAACTTGTTGAGGTCGTCAAACGACCAATCGCCGCCCTTGCCCTTCATCGCAGCCGAGAAATTGAAGCCGCGGCCCTCGCCCTTCCTCTCGCCGACGATGCCGTAGAGGTTCGGACCGACGCGGTTGGGGCCACCCTTTTCGAAGGTATGGCAGGCCTGGCACTTCTTGGCGGCCGCCGCGCCCTTCTCGGCCGAGGCGGTCTGCAGCAGCTTCTCGATCGGCTCGGATGCGGCCGCTGCGGCCTCGCCGCCACCGCCATGGGACTCTTCCTTCACCGCGATCTCAAAACCCGGCTTCTCCGGCTGCTTCGCAGAAAACACCGATCCGGCGGTAAAGCTCATCACCAGGACGACGATGCAGGTGCCGAGGACCGCACCGAGGATTTTGTTGAGTTCGAAGGAGTCCATTTTGGGTCAGGCTCCGGGCCTTGAATGTCGACTTCAGGCCGGGAATACGGCCGCGGGGAAAGACCCGGGAATCGACCTTTCGTGCCTCCCCCCAGGCAGGGTTGAGATATCGGTTTGCCCGCGCTCTGGCAACCCGTATAAACGCGCCGAATTCAACCTCCTCCCCGGCAATTTCCGCAGCCCGGACGGGCCCCGAGACGAATGACGCAATCCCGTACCTTGGTGCTGATTCCGGCCCGCATGGCCGCGACCCGTCTGCCCGGCAAGCCGCTTCTCGATATCGCAGGCGCGCCGATGATCGTCCACGTGCTGCGGCGGGCCGAGGCAGCCGGGATCGGCCGGGTCGCGGTTGCCACCGACACGGCCGAGATCGCAGCCGCGGTGAAGGCTGCCGGCGGCGAGGTCGTGATGACCCGCTCCGACCATCCCTCCGGCTCGGACCGGATCTATGAGGCGATGACGACCCTCGATCCGGACCGGACTGCCGAGATCGTGGTCAATCTGCAGGGCGATTTCCCCACCATCACGCCCGAGACCATCCAGAGCGTGATGCCGGCGCTCGACGATCCCTCGGTCGATATCTCGACCCTGGCCTCGCGGATCCATACCGAGGAGGAGGATCAGGCGCCGAGCGTCGTCAAGGCCGTCGGCTCCCCGATTGGCGCGAACCGATTGCGCGCGCTGTATTTCACCCGCGCCACCGCGCCCTATGGCGACGGGCCGCGCTACCACCATATCGGCCTCTACGCCTACCGCCGCGCCGCGCTGGAGCGGTTCGTGCAGCTGCCGCCCTCGCCGCTGGAGCAGCAGGAGAACCTCGAGCAACTGCGCGCGCTGGAGGCCGGGATGCGGATCGATATCACCATCGTCGACACCGTCCCGCGCGGCGTCGACACCCCGGCCGACCTCGAAACCGCCCGCAGAATACTTTCCAAGGCCTGAGCGGGTGCTAAAAGGCCCCGCAGGAAAGAACCCATGACCAAGAAGCTGAAAATCGCGTTCCAGGGCGAGCCTGGCGCCAATTCCCACATCGCGATCGCCGAGGCCTATCCCGACGCCGAGCCGATGCCCTGCCCGACCTTCGAGGATGCGCTGGCCGCGATCTCCTCGGGCGAGGCCGATCTCGGCATGATCCCGATCGAGAACTCGGTCGCCGGCCGCGTCGCCGACATCCATCACCTCTTGCCCGCTTCCGGCCTGTTCATCGTCGGCGAATGGTTCTTGCCGATCCGCCATCAGCTGATGCGCTCAAGGGCGTCAAGCTCGCCGACATCAAGAGCGTGGAAAGCCACGTGCAGGCGCTCGGCCAGTGCCGGCGCACGATCCGCAAGCTCGGCATCAAGCCGATCGTCGCCGGCGACACCGCCGGCAGCGCCCGCGACGTCTCCGAACGCGGCGACAGGACCGTGGCCGCGATCGCCTCGCGCCTCGCCGCCGAGATCTACGGTCTCGACATTCTCGCCGAGGACATCGAGGACGAAGCCCACAACACCACCCGCTTCGTGGTGCTGGCGCGCGAGGCCAAATGGGCCGCGCAGGGTTCGGGACCGCTGGTCACCAGCTTTGTCTTCCGGGTACGCAATTTGCCGGCCGCGCTCTACAAGGCGCTGGGCGGCTTTGCCACCAATGGCGTCAACATGACCAAGCTCGAGAGCTACATGGTCGACGGCAATTTCTTCGCCACGCAATTCTATGCCGATGTCGACGGCCACCCCGACGACCGCGGGCTCGCCTTCGCGCTCGAGGAATTGAAATTCTTCTCGCGCGAATTCCGCATCCTCGGCGTCTATCCCGGCAACCCGTTCCGCGCGACGTTCAGCGAGACGCAGGACTGAACCGAGCACGCAGCCTTTTCGTCCGTCGTCCCGGCGAAAGCCGGGACCACAACCACCGGCTTGGGTTGTGGGAGGAATAGCGGCCCCAGCGATGCGTAACAACTTTGATCCGTGGTAATGGGTCCCGGCTTTCGCCGGGACGACAATCGTTATGCGACCGCCTTCTTCTGCAGCCCGAACGCCTCGGCCAGCAGGCTGTAGGACTTCTTGCGCGCCGCGTGGTCGTAGACCGCGGAGATCACCATCAACTCGTCCGCCTGGCTTGCCGCGATCAGCGGCTGCAGCTTCGTCATCACCGTTGCAGGACTGCCGACGAACAGCCGCGCGCGGTTGCGTGCAATCGAGGCGCGCTCGGCGTCGCTGTAAAGGTAGGCCTCGGCCTCCTCGACGCTCGGCAGCGGCAGATACTGACCGCGGTCGCGGCGCAGCCGGTTGAGATCCATCGACATCGCAAGCCGCTCGGCTTCCGCATCGGTGTCCGCGGCAACGACGGCGACCGCCAGGATCGATTGCGGCGTGGCGCGCCAGCCTGACGGCTTGAAATGCGCCCGATAATTCGTCATCGCCGCGATCGCGTCGTGCGTGGCAAAATGATGCGCGAAGGCAAAGCCCATCCCGACCTGGGCTGCGAGCTCGGCGGAATAGTCGCTCGAGCCGAGCAGCCAGATCGGCGGCAGCGGCGAATCATCCGGCATCGCCACCACATTGTTGTAGGGGTGGCCGGTCGGGAAATCGCGCGTCTCCCACAGGGTCAGCTCATGCAGCCGCTCGAGGAAATCGTCGCCCTCGTGGCGATCGAGCCGGCTGCGCAGCGCGTAGGCGGTGGCACCGTCGGTGCCGGGCGCGCGGCCGAGGCCGAGATCGATGCGGCCGGGAAACAGCGCCTCCAGCATCTTGAACCGCTCGGCGACGACGAGCGGCGCATGGTTGGGCAGCATCACGCCGCCGGAGCCGACGCGGATGTGCTGGGTCACCGCCGCGATCTGCCCGATCATCAGATCGGGCGCCGGGCTTGCGACCGAGGCGAGGTTGTGGTGCTCGGCGAGCCAGTAGCGGACATAGCCGAGGCCATCGACATGGCGCGCCAGATCGATGCTGTTGCGGAGTGCGGCGGCGGGCTTGGTGCCTGTTGTGACGACGGACAGGTCGAGGACGGAAAGCGGGATCATGGCCGACAGCCTAGTGTGACGTCACGAGGCGACAAAGACCCCGGCCGCGCAGAGCAGTCCCGCTGCGGAAAGCTGGAAGAGGCTGCGTAAGACATTGGGACGAAACGAGACGATTCATTGACGCACCTCCTGGCCCACATTGCGTTCTGGCGGTATGCATATCGCCAAGACAGGATTTAATATAAATATATCAATACAATAGCAATCTATTTTGGCTGCCATCCCGCCGCCCACCACACGTGCCCCGCAGCCGATTTTTCTCGTTTCCTTGCCGACAATGGGCAATTTCCCATATCCGATGGGCTGTTTCAGCCCACCGGTTTCGCTTATCTTAATGCCTCCATATCCAGGCCGGACGTCGCCCCTCCAGTTGCGGAGCCCTTGCGTATCATGACCCAGACCATTTCCTCCGTGCCGAACGGCCAGCGCGCGCCAAAGGCGCCGAAAATCTCCTTCGAGTTCTTCCCGCCGAAGACCGAGGAGATGGAGCGCAATCTCTGGGAGACCATCAATCGGCTGGCGCCGCTGACGCCGAACTTCGTCTCGGTGACCTACGGCGCCGGGGGTTCGACCCGCGAGCGCACCCATTCGACCATCAGCCGCATCCTGCGCGAGACCGATCTGCTGCCGGCCGCGCATCTGACCTGCGTCAGCGCCTCGCGCGGCGAGATCGACGACATCGTCGACCGCTACCATGAGGTCGGCGTCCGCCACATCGTGGCGCTGCGCGGCGATCCGCCCGGCGGCATCGGCACGCCCTACTTCACCCATCCCGAGGCTACCAGAGCTCGGCCGAGCTCGTCGCCGGGATCAAGAAGCGCCACGCCGATATCGAGATCTCGGTGTCCGCCTATCCGGAGAAGCATCCGGAAGCGAAGGATTTCGACGCCGACATCGACACGCTTAAGGCCAAGGTCGACGCCGGCGCGACACGCGCGATCACCCAGGTGTTCTTCGACAACGACCTCTACCATCGCTATGTCGACAAGGTGCGGGCGCGCGGCATCGAGATTCCGATCGTGCCGGGCATCATGCCGATGCACAATTTCAAGCAGGCCCGAAATTTCGTCACGCGCACCGGCACCAGCGTGCCGGACTGGCTCGCCGAGAAGTTCGAGGGCCTCGACAATGACGCCGAGACCCGCAAGCTGGTCGCAGCCACGGTCGCGGCCGGCCAGGTGCAGAAGCTGTTCAAGCACGGCGTCGACACCTTCCACTTCTACACGATGAACCGCGCGGACCTCGTGTTCGCGATCAGCCACCTGCTCGGCATCCGGCCGAACGGTGCCCAGAAAGCTGCCTGAATCATGTCCGTACCGGTTTCCCCCAAGCGTAACGCTTTGCTCGCGGCTGCCCGCGAGCGCATCCTGGTGCTCGACGGCGCCATGGGCACGATGATCCAGGGCCTGCAGTTCGACGAAGCCGCCTTCCGTGGTGAGCGCTTCAAGGACTTCCATCGCGACATCAAGGGCAACAACGATCTCCTGATCCTGACCCAGCCCGAGGCGATCACCGACATCCACGCCGCCTATCTGCGCGCTGGCGCCGACATCGTCGCGACCAACACCTTCTCCTCGACCTCGATCGCGCAGGCCGACTACGACATGTCGGACCTCGCCTATGAGATGAACCTGCAAGGTGCCCGCCTCGCGCGTGCCGCCGCCGAGCGGGTGTCGGCCGAAGACGGTAAGCAGCGCTTCGTTGCCGGCGCGCTCGGCCCGACCAACCGCACCGCCTCGATCTCGCCCGACGTCTCCAATCCCGGCTATCGCGCAGTCACCTTCGACGACCTGCGCAAGGCCTACGGCGAACAGGCCAAGGGCCTGCTCGATGGCGGCGCCGACCTGCTGCTGGTCGAGACCATCTTCGACACGCTGAACGCCAAGGCGGCGCTGTATGCGATCTCCGAGATCATCGAAGAGCGCGGCATCGACGTGCCCGTGATGATCTCCGGCACCATCACCGACAAGTCCGGCCGCCTGCTCTCGGGGCAATTGCCGGAGGCGTTCTGGCATTCGGTACGGCACGCCAGGCCGATCACGATCGGCTTCAACTGCGCGCTCGGCGCCGAGGATCTGCGCGCGCACATCGCCGATATCGGCCGCGTCGCCGACACGCTCGTGTGCGCATACCCGAACGCGGGCCTGCCCAACGAGTTCGGTCAGTATGACGAGACGCCGGACTACATGGCGCGGTTGATCGGCGAGTTCGCCGCCGCCGGCCTCGTCAACATCGTCGGCGGCTGCTGCGGCACCACGCCCGACCATATCGCGGCGATCGCCAGGGCCGTCGCTCCGCACAAGCCGCGCGTGGTGCCCGAGATCGAACCTCGGCTCAGGCTGTCAGGCCTCGAGCCGTTCACGCTGACCGACGCGATCCCCTTCGTGAACGTCGGCGAGCGCACCAACGTCACCGGCTCGGCGCGCTTCCGCAAGCTGATCACCGCCGGCGACTACACCGCGGCGCTGCAGGTCGCGCGTGACCAGGTCGAGAACGGCGCCCAGGTCATCGACGTCAACATGGACGAGGGCCTGCTCGATTCCGAAGCGGCGATGGTGACGTTCCTCAACCTCGTCGCCGCCGAGCCCGACATCGCGCGCGTGCCCGTGATGGTCGACTCCTCGAAGTTCCACGTCATCGAGGCCGGCCTGAAGTGCATCCAGGGCAAGCCGATCGTCAACTCGATCTCGATGAAGGAAGGCGAGGAGAAGTTCCTGCACGAGGCGACGGTGGCCAAGCGTCACGGCGCCGCCGTGGTGGTGATGGCGTTCGACGAGACCGGCCAGGCCGACACGTTCGCGCGCAAGACCGAGATCTGCAAGCGTGCCTATGACATCCTGGTCAACCGGCTCGACTTCCCGCCCGAGGACATCATCTTCGATCCGAACATCTTCGCGATCGCGACCGGCCTCGAGGAGCACAACAATTACGGCGTCGACTTCATCGAGGCGACGCGCTGGATCCGCCAGAACCTGCCCGGCGCCCACATCTCCGGCGGCGTCTCCAATTTGTCGTTCTCGTTCCGCGGCAACGAGCCGGTGCGCGAGGCGATGCACTCGGTGTTCCTGTATCACGCCATCCATGCCGGCATGGACATGGGCATCGTCAATGCCGGGCAGATGATCGTCTATGACGACATCGACCCCGAGCTGCGGCAAACCTGCGAGGACGTCATCCTCAACCGCGATCCCGGCGCGTCCGAGCGGCTGCTGGCGCTGGCCGAGAAATTCCGCGGCAAGGAGAAACAGACCAAGGAGCAGGATCTCGCCTGGCGCGAATGGCCGGTCGAGAAGCGGCTGTCCCACGCGCTGGTGCACGGCATCACTGAATTCATCGAAGCTGACACCGAAGCCGCCCGCCAGAACGCCTCCCGCCCGCTCGACGTCATCGAAGGCCCGCTGATGGCCGGCATGAACGTAGTCGGCGACCTCTTTGGCGACGGCAAGATGTTCCTGCCGCAGGTCGTGAAGTCGGCGCGCGTGATGAAGCAGGCGGTGGCCTATCTGATGCCGTTCATGGAGGAGGAGAAGGCGCGCAACCTCGCCAACGGCATCACCGGCGGCCGCAGCGCCGCGGGCAAGATCGTGCTTGCCACCGTGAAGGGCGACGTCCACGACATCGGCAAGAACATCGTCGGCATCGTGCTCCAGTGCAACAATTTCGAGGTCATCGACCTCGGCGTCATGGTGCCCGCGAGCAAGATCATCGAAACCGCGAAGGCCGAGGGCGCCGACATCATCGGCCTGTCCGGCCTGATCACGCCCTCGCTCGACGAGATGAGCTTCCTCGCCGGCGAGCTGGAACGGCAGGGCATGAACGTGCCGCTCTTGATCGGCGGCGCCACCACCAGTCGCGTGCATACCGCCGTGAAGATCGACCCGAACTATCCGGGCGGCCCGGTGGTGCATGTCAACGACGCGAGCCGCGCCGTCGGCGTCGCCTCCTCGCTGCTGTCGGCCGACAAGAAGCAGGCCTATGCCGCCGAGGTGCGCGCCGAATACGCAAAGATCTCGACGGCCCATTTCCGCGCCCAGGCCGACAAGAAGCGGCTGAAGCTTGCCGAAGCGCGCGCCAACAAGGTCGCGATCGACTTTGCAGCGGCGCCGCCGAAGAAGCCGGCCTTCTTCGGACTGAAGAGCTTCGACGCCTACGATCTGGCGGAGCTTGCCGACTACATCGACTGGACGCCGTTCTTCCAGACCTGGGAGCTGACCGGCCGCTTCCCGGCGATCCTCGACGACCCCAAGGTCGGGGAAGTCGCGCGCTCGCTCTATGCCGACGCGCGCAAGATGCTGGACACGATCATCAGGGAGAAGTGGTTCACGGCCCGCGCGACCGTCGGCTTCTGGCCGGCGAACGCCGTCGGCGACGACGTCGAGGTCTATGCCGACGAGAACCGCGCCAAGAAGATCGCGACCTTCCACACGCTGCGCCAGCAGCTTGAGAAGCGCGAGGGCCGCTTCAACGCCGCGCTGTCGGACTTCATCGCGCCGAAGGACACCGGCGTGCCCGACTATATCGGCGGCTTCGTGGTCACCGCGGGGATCGGCGAGGACGCGGTTGCCGACCGCTTCAAGAACGCCAATGACGACTACTCGTCGATCTTGTGCAAGGCGCTCGCCGATCGCCTCGCCGAAGCCTTTGCCGAGCGCATGCACCAGCGCGTGCGCAAGGAGTTCTGGGCCTATGCGCCCGGCGAGACGTTCTCGGCGGACGAACTGATCCTCGAGAAGTATGACGGCATCCGTCCGGCGCCCGGCTATCCGGCGCAACCCGACCACACCGAGAAGCGGACGCTGTTCGCGCTGCTCGACGCCGAGAATACTGCGGGCGTGAAGCTGACCGAGAGCTTTGCGATGTGGCCGGGATCGTCGGTCTCGGGCCTGTACTTCTCGCATCCCGAAAGCTTCTATTTCGCGTCGGCAAGATCGAGCGCGATCAGGTCGAGGACTATGCTGCGCGCAAGGCCATGACGGTCGCCGAGGTCGAGCGCTGGCTCGCGCCGGTGCTGAACTACATCCCCTCGCAGGACAGCGCCAAGGGCCAGGCGATCGCGCCCGCCGCGACGCCCGCCAACGACGAGGAACTGGCCTCGCATCCGCAGGGCTGCACCTGTGCGGTGCACCTCGCCTGGCGCAAGAAGAAGGTGGGCGCGGGCTAGCTTTGCCACCCTCCCCCTCCAGGGGAGGGTGATGAGGTCGCCTTTTCCGGCCGTCCGTAGCCCGGATGCAGCCAAGCGCGATCCGGGATAGACTGCGACCGCACGCTGGCCGGTCCCGGATTTCGCTTGCGCTTGATCCGGGCTACAGGCCTCGTCGTTTGGCGCAGAGAGAAATCCCCCATGCAGTTCTTCTCCTTCTGGCGATCGCTGGCGAGCTTTCGGGTGCGGATCGCGCTCAACCTCAAGGGCGTGCCGGCCGATGTCGTATTCGTCGATCTCGATGCCGACGCGCATCGCGCCGATGCCTATCGCAAGATCAATCCGCAGATGGCGCTGCCGGCGCTGGTGACCGACGATGGCACCGTGCTGTTCCAGTCACTCGCGATCGTCGACTATCTCGACGAGACTATCCCGACCCGCCGCTGCTGCCATCCGACGCGCTCGGCCGCGCCCGGGTGCGCGGGCTGGCGCTGATGGTCGCCTGCGAGGGCCATCCGCTGCTGACGCCGCGGGTGCGGCGCTATCTCGACCGCGAGCTCGATCTGCGCGACAGCCAGCAGAGCGCCTGGCGGCGGCACTGGACGGTCGAGACGCTGGCCGCGCTCGAGGGTCACCTCGCCGGCCACAAGGCGACCGGCCAGTTCTGCCACGGCGATGCGCCGACCCTCGCCGACATCTGCCTGGTCGGCCACGTCACGGCGGCGATCAACCAGCAGATCAGCCTGTCGCCCTGGCCGACCGTGAAGTGCATCCACGAAACCGCGATGGCGCTGCCGGCGTTCGCCAAGGCGCATCCCTCCGCGCAGCCGGATACGCCGGAGGCGATGCGGGCGAAGTAGACGGCATTCTCTCCACGTCGTTACGAGCGAAGCGCTCCCGTTGCGCAGTCTCTCCACGCGTCGTCCCGGCGAAAGCCGGGACCCATAACCACAGGGTTCGGTTGTGAACGGGATCGCGGTCCCTGCGTCGCGCAACAACCAACATTCGGGGTAATGGGTCCCGGCCTTCGCCGGGACGATGGGGATGGATGGTTCTCGATTCAAGGCGTCCTGGACCGCCCGGTCGAGCCGGGCGATGACAGCTTTGGTGGGGACGCAGCTTCGCGTTCTCGCGACATGGATCGTGCGAGCTTTGCTTACCCGCCGCTACCACTCTCCACACGCCGGGCAATCCGATCCCGGACCGTCCGCGCGATCGCCGCCGGCGCTTCGTCGGGAATCGCAAAGCATGAGCTCGCGTTGATCTCACACAGCACGTAGGTGTCGGCACCATCAGCGTCGCGGGGACCGTAGAGGAAGTCCGCATCCCAGATCACCGGCAGCGACGCGTCGTCGATCGCCAGCGTCTTCATTAGCTGCGGAATCCATTCGTCCTCCATCGAACGACGCAGCGCCTGGAATTGCCCGGCGTCTGGGCCATGCATGATGCGCGGTCCGGGTTGGGCCTGCGGTGAATCCGGGCCCTCCGGGGGCGGCGGGATCAAGGCCTTGATCAGCTGATGCCCGAACCCCGCAACCTTCGATCCGCTGACATAGCAACGGATCATGCCCTCGGGCAGGCGCGGCTGGAATGGCTGATCGATGATGCAGCCGCCCCAGCCGAAATACGGCTCGCAGCGCGCCATGAAATCTTCCAGCGGCATCTCCTCGGGCTGGCTGCCGCGCAGCGCGTGCAGCACGCGCACCGTCGCATCCGGCAGGGCTTCCACCTTCCAGACGCCCTGGCCGCCATTTCCGCGATTCTGCTTGAGGACACGCGGACCGGCCGCGCGAAGCCGCGGCGGGAATTCGGCGCGGAATACCTCGGCCGCGGCGTATCGATGCGTGTCGGCACCCCAGCCCAGATGACGCGTGCGGTGGAGCACCTCCTTGACGCCCATCTTGAGGATGACATCGGGATGTGCGCTGACCCAGGGACGCTTCAACGCGACCTCGCGCAGCAGCGGATCGAGCGCCGCCCGCGTCTTGCCCTGGTGGATCGGATCGACCCAGACCAGAACGCCGTCCATGGTCAACAACTGGTCGCGGACGAGATCGGCGAATGTCTCGTCATAGACGACCGGTACGGCCTCGATGCCGGCAGCATCGAGCGCTTCGAAGACGCGAACGAAACGGCTGTTCTGCGGCGTCGCCTCGCGGCGCGACGCGGCATCTCCACGCCACAGGATGGCGATCTTGGAACGGCGAATAGTCTGCGGTTGGATGTCCATAGCAAGCTCCACGACAGGTTGTCGCGCAGAGCTTGGACCGACGGTCTCGCGGGGAGTCTGCCTGTCCCCGTGGAGGCAACTCTAGCCGGCCTGGTGCAGGTTTCAAGATGGAAGCGAGCCGACCGCGGATCACGCCATGATCCCGTGCAGCCCCAGCCAGCCGGTGTAGAGGCCGACCAGCACGATCAGTGCGGCCGACACGTAAGGCGCGCGCTGTGCGAAACGGCTGAAGCCGCCCCAGTGACGCTCGACATGGCGGAGGCTGAGCGCGGCCGCAACGCCGGCGGAGACCATGGTAATGGCAAGCCCGATGCCGAAGCAGAGCACCAGCACGAAGCCGAGGCTGAACTGCTTGAGCTGAAGGCAAAGCAGCAGCACGGTGATCGCTGCCGGGCACGGAATGAGCCCGCCGGTCAGGCCGAACAGGATGATCTGCCAGGTCGTGACGGTGCGCCCGGCGAAGCGCTTGCGGATGTCGGCGGCGTGCGCGCGCGCGTGCGCGTCGTCCGCCTCGCCGAGATCCATATGCGCATGGTCGTGCTCCTCGAACAGGACCTCCGCAACGTCTGCCCGCACCGACAGCCGCGCCTTGAAGGCATGCGGCTCGGGAATTTCATCGATGCTTTCCAGATAGCCGCCCTGCTCGGTGAAGCGAAATCGCTGCTCGCTGCCGTCAGGGCGGATCGTCACGACATCAACCTCGCCGGCCGCCGGCAGTGCCCCGGCCTCGCTCCGCAACCGCCAGCGCGGCGGCACGCCGTCCTCGAAGACTTCGAGCGACAGCGGCTGCCCGGCGAGGGTCAATTGGCGCGCCTCGTCGTGGTGATGATGGTGATCATGGTCGTGATCATGGTGATGATCGTGTTCGGAGGTCTGCTCGCGCCAGGTGCGCCAGGCCATCCAGGCCGCGATCGCGACGATGATCACTGCCGAGGCCAGCTGCAAATAGGCTTCGCTGCGTTCGCCGGACCATTGCTGGCCGAAATGCAGGCCCGCCAGCGCCACGATCCAGACGATCGCGGTGTGCGAGATCGTCGCCGACAGGCCGAGCAGCACCGCCTGCACCACCGTGCCGCGGATCGCGACGATGAAGGCCGCCATCATCGTCTTGGAGTGGCCGGGCTCGAGACCGTGCAGTGCGCCGAGCAGGATCGCACTGGGGATGAACAGCCATGCATGCGCGCTGCTCTGCTGCAGCAACTGGGACAGATCGGTCATAGGCTTCGCTTCAGGACGGCGCTACTTCAAATAGGTACGAACGACATCGATCAGATCGGCGGCGCCCTGGGCCTTTTCGGGATCCTTTTCCCGGGAGGGATCCACGACGTGATGGCGGATGTGATCCTCGAGCAATTCGGCGGTGAGGCCGTTGATGGCGCCGCGAACCGAGGCCACCAGCATCAACACGTCGGCACAGCCGATCTCGGATTCCAGGGCCCGCTCGACGGCCTCCAGCTGACCCTTGATGCGGCGAACCCGGCCGACGAGCTTGGACTTGTGCTTGATGGTGTGCGACATGGCCTATAATATAGGGGGGTACCCTATTTTGGTCAACCGGTTCGAGAGGCAGCTGGCTCTCGCTGGCGGCGTTCCACGCGCTTTACATTGCGTCGCGGACGGCATTGAATTCGGTCAAACCAACAATGCCAACGAGGCAAGCAAGGAGGCGTCGCGTGAAAGTCCGCGTCCTGTTGGTGGCTCTCCCGATCCTGCTGTCGAACGCGCTGCCGGCCGTCTCCAAGAGCAGCATCGGGCATAATGACGGCCCTTGGAATTCCGATCACATCGACGGTCTGCCGCCCGAAGTCCGGCAATACATCGCGGGGATTTGCAAAGGGCCCGCCAGCGCCCAACACGACTTCGCGACCTATTCGCCGCGTGAAAAGCGCTGGCGAATAAACCTCGAATATCTCCGGTGCAACGGCATCGGTGCGTTCCGCCGGGGCAACCAGTGCCTGGACGTGGACTTCGTCGAGCAAGGTTCGCGATTTCACCTCGGCGCACAACAATACAGGGATTGCGGCTTCTAGATCGCAACGATCCCGATCGGGTGTCATCTTGCGCCGCGGTCGAGACATTGTTCCAAACCGCGCAGGTGAATTGTTCGTGACAGTGGCGTGGGGTTTCGACCGTGACCGCGGCGCACTCCGGTTGACATCGATCGGCACAAGGTCTTAATTCCAACGCACGGGGATGTGCGATCTCCCCGCGAGGCGACATGCCCAAGAATCGCGTCCTGTTCACCAAGGACGCACCATGTCGTCATACACCTCGATCTCATCCGAAAAACTGTCTCGTCTCATTGGTACCGCCAAGGCGCCGACGCTTGTCGACGTTCGCCTCGACGAGGATTTCACCGCCGATCCGCGCTTCATCCCGGGCGCGGTCAGGCATTCGCATCTCGACGTCCAGGACTGGGCTTCCGGCCTGACCGGCCAGTCCGTGGTCGTGGTCTGCCAGAAGGGCCAGAAGCTCGCCGAAGGCACCGCCGCATGGCTCCGCTGCAGCAACATTGCAGCCGAAGTTCTCGAGGGCGGACATCTCGGCTGGAGCCAGGCCGAGCTACCGACCGTGCCCGCCGACCGGATTCCGAAACGCGACGGCCGCGGTCGCACCGTCTGGGTCACGCGATCGCGGCCGAAGATCGACCGCATCGCCTGTCCGTGGCTGATCCGCCGCTTCGTCGATCCCGCAGCCGTGTTCCTGTTCGTGACCTCAGCGGAAGTCGAGGCCGTCGCCGAACGGTTCGGCGCCACGCCGTTCGATATCGAGAACGTGTTCTGGAGCCATCGCGGCGAGCTCTGCACCTTCGATGTGATGATTCGGGAATTCGGCCTCTCGACGCCGGCCCTGGAGCGGCTCGCGGCCATGGTGCGGGCGGCGGATACCGCGCGGCTCGATCAGTCGCCCGAGGCGCCTGGACTGCTCGCGGCCTCGCTCGGCCTGTCGCGCATGTTCGACGACGACCTCGAACAACTGAGCGCCGGCCTCTTGCTCTACGACGCCTTCTATCGCTGGTGCCGCGACGCGACCAAGGAGACGCACAACTGGCCGACCAGCAAGGTGAAGCCGTAACCGGCTTTGCTGCCAATGAGAGGCGCGCGGAAATCGCGCCTCTGGACCAACCTGGGGCGGGACCACACAACCAGGAGAACAACGATGCAGAGGCTCCTTCACATGATGCTCGTCGTCGCGATCGCGAGTACCGCGACGCCCGCACGCGCCCTGACGCAGGACGAGCTGGTCGCGAAACTTCAGGCCGCCGGCTACGCGAACGTGAGCGACGTCAAATCGACGGCCGAAGGTACGACGGCGAAGGCGATGAAGAACGGCAAGCCCGTGCGGCTCGTGATCGACAGCCGCGGCCAGGTCAAGGAGCAGGACTGAGGTCCGGCACCGCCGTCAATAGAGAGCGATGGAGTCACAATAATGATGAGAATAACTCTGGCCTTGTGCATGGCCGCCCTGTGGCCGGCTACGGTTCTCGCAGCACCGGCTGCGCTCAGCAATGACCGGGAAGCCGCCGTGACGGTGCTGGCAGCGATCGTTCATCCGCCGGCAACCGAAACGTTGCGCGGCATCGTCGATAGCGTCGATGAGGGTAACGATACGCTGCTGATACGGCTGTCCGCAGACAGGACCGAACCATTCAAGGTTCAGGACGGCCTGATCTTCAATGCCGTCCGCTTCGGCGATCCCGTCGAAATCTCGGTGCAGACCATCTCGGGATTCCCGACCATCGTCGGACTAACCAAGGAATAGAGCCACGATCTGACCCATCAAATCCAGATTCGGGGCAGCAATCCAATACATGTGGAGAGTCCGATGACCATCAACACCGAACGACGAAACTTCATCGCGACGGTCGGTGCGGCCGCAGCATCAACAGCCGTGCTCACCACCAATCAAGTCCTTGCCGAAGCCAACCCACAGACAGGAGCCAAGGCGATGTCCTATAAGGCCAAGCCGATGCCGTTCGACCCGAAGTCGATCACCGGCATCTCGGAAAAAATCCTTATCAGCCATTACGAGAACAACTACGTCGGCGCGGTGAAGCGGCTGAACGCCATCGGCACGCAGCTTGCCGAGCTCGACTTCGCCAAGGCGCCGAACTTTGTGATCAACGGCCTGAAGCGCGAAGAGTTGATCGCATCGAACTCGATGATCCTGCATGAGATCTATTTCGATGGACTGGGCGGGACGGGCAAGCCGGGCGGCGCGCTGGCTGAGGCGATCGTGCGCGACTTCGGGAGCATGGAGCGCTGGCACGCGGAATTTGCGGCGATGGGCAAGGCGGAGGGCGGCGGATCGGGCTGGGTGATCCTCGCCTACTCGCCCCGCGACAAGCGACTCGTCAACCAATGGGCTGCCGATCACACGACGACCCTCGCCGGCGGTCGCCCGGTCCTGGTGCTCGACATGTATGAACACGCCTATCACATGGACTTCGGCGCGGCCGCGGCGCGCTATGTCGACATCTACATGGAAGCCATCCGCTGGGACAACGCGGTCCGGCTGTATGAGCAGTACTCGAAGGAGACGTGAGGAGAGTTCTGTGAGCAACCGAATGAGTGAGGCGATCTTCCAGAAACCATCCCTGATCCACCGCGACGAACAAAATTCTCTGCAAGGAGCCTTCCCGTGATCACGCCGACAGATTCGCAGCGCGGCCGCTTGGCAGAACTGGCACGCTATTTCCTGCGCCTCGGCTTTCTCGGCTTCGGCGGCCCGGTCGCGCTGGTCGGGCAGATGGAGCGGGAACTGGTCGATGGCAAGAAATGGCTGACCAAGGCTGAGATGAAGGAATCGATTGCCATCTGCCAATCGCTTCCTGGGCCGCTGGCGATCCAGGTCGGCATCTACGTGGCGTGGCTTCGCGGTGGCTTCTGGGGCGCCTGGGTCGGTGGATGGTGCTTCATCCTGCCCAACTTCGTCATCGTGGCTTCGCTCGGCGCCCTCTACGTCTATCTCGGCGATCTCCAGCCGGTGACCGCGATCTTCTACGGTGTCAGTCCCGCAGTGATCGCGCTTATCCTTCACTCCTGTTACCGGCTTGCCAAGCTCGGCATGGAAGACTGGCTGCAATGGGCGATCGCGGCGGTTTGCCTCGCCGTCACGGTCATCCTCCAGGCCGAGGTCGCGCTGCTGTTCATCGGAGCGGGCATCGTGGGCATCCTCTATTACGGCAAGCCGTTCAAACGTTCGCCTGCGATCCTGCCGGGAATTGCCATCGTGCCGGTCGCCGCAGGTCCGATCGCGCCGGTCGCAAGCGGGTCCACGCTCTCCAAGCTTCTGCTGTTTTTTCTCAAGGCCGGCTCGCTGACCTTCGGCAGCGGCCTTGTGATCGTACCGTTCCTCGAGCAGGGACTCGTGCAGCAATACAACTGGCTCGATGAGCGACAATTCCTCATCGCGGTCGCGATCGGCATGATCAGTCCGGGACCGGTGGTGATCACCGCAACCTTCGTCGGCTACCTCGTGGCGGGATTTTGGGGCTCCGTGGTATCCACGATCGGCATCTTCCTGCCGTCGTTCCTGCTGGTGCTGATCGTTGCCCCCCTGCTTGCACGGCATCGCGGAAACGCCAACGTCCAGGGCTTCGTGAAGGGGGCCTATGCAGCCGCGATCGGAACCATCCTCGGCGCTTGCATACTGCTCGGCAAGATCGCCATCGGCGACTGGCTCACCGCGCTGATCGGAATCGCGTCACTGGCGGTGCTGTTCCGCTGGAAGGTAAGCAATCCGCTGCTGATCGCGGCCACCGCGGTGGTCGGCCTGATCGCGTACCCATGGCTGCAGCCGGCCTGGGTAATGGTGAAATGACAGTTTCGGCGAGGGACGGCAGGGGCACACTGCAACCGACGTGACAAGCATTGAGAGTGCGGGCCGGGCCGCATCAGTTGAAACACCGCTGCGTTATCGGCGTTGAGAACGTGCCCGCGGCTCGCTAGATCAGGGCCAGCCCCACCCGCCGCTGCGGCCCGTTGTTCCGCACGCCATCGAAGAGTTCATCTCATGCGACCCCACATCATCTGCCACATGGGCACGTCGATCGACGGCCGGCTTCATCCCAGCCGCTTCACCAAGGCAGCTAGCGGCATTCCGGCCGAGGTGCTGCGCAGCCACTACGAACGGATCCATGACGGCTTCAATGCCGACGGATGGATCATCGGCCGCGTCACCATGAACGAGATGGCCAAGGGAACGGAGCGGCACTTCGCCAATGCGCCCAGGCTGCCGCGCGATGCGCATCTCTCCAACCGCAACGGCCGCAAGCTCGCCATCGGCATCGATCCGTCGGGCCGCGTGCATTTCGGCAAGGACAATGTCGGCGGCGATCACGCCGTTGCGGTGCTCGGCGAACAGGTCTCCGACAGCCATCTCGCCGAGTTGCGCGAGGACGGCGCGTCCTACATCTTTGCCGGCCCCAAGGGGGACGATCTGCCGGGCGCGATGACGCAGCTGGCATCGCTGTTCGGCGCCAGGACGCTGCTGCTCGAAGGCGGCGGCGGGATCAACGGCGCATTCCTCAAGCACGGGCTGATCGACGAGTTCAGCACCTTGATCTTTCCGGCGGTCGACGGCGTTGCTGGATCGCAAAGCATCGTCGATTACCACGGACCCGACGGCGACCGTCCCGGCGCCGGACAATCGCTGCGGCTGACGCATTGCGAGACGCTGGAAGGCGGCATGGTCTGGCTGCGCCACGCGGTCGAGCGTGCGCCGGGCTGAACGCCTGACGGTCGAGCTCTCGACAAGGTCGGCGATCCGGCTCAATCTGCGCCTGCGGACATGACGAACGCGGGGGCGGCATGGAGCATTGGCTTCGCATCAGCGCAAACGTCGCCTCGATCCTGACGTCGATCATCGCGGCCGGCGCCTCCATCGTGTTTTGGGCGAACAAGCGTTCGAGACGCACGCGGCTCGAGAATTACCTGAAGGCGAAGAAGCAGAAGTCGCCCGACGAGCTGTTCAGTGCGACGCGCCTGATGGCCGATCTCGGCATGACGGAGGCGGAGATTTTCGCGGCCAGTTTTTCCAGTCGCCACATTGCGCGGGACGTTCGCAAGGACCTCAGCACCGGCTTTGCGGCGGAAGTGCTGTTCCAGTATCGCGACAATCCGACGGCACGCTGAGCGCGCGGCCCGGCGATCGATCGCCTATTGCCGCGAACTCCCGGGCCAACCGTTGCGACACGCGGCGACGAAGAACGCGACGCCGCGCGCGACGTGCTCATCGATCTCGGGGTCGAGCGCTTTCAGGTCCACCTCGAACAGGGCGCGGAGCAGCATCGGCACCGCGATGATGTCGAGAAACAGCCGCGCCGTGGTCGGCAGGTGCTCCGGCGCGAAGGCCGATAGCTTGCCGAGCTCGTCGGATTGCGTCAGCTCGCGCAGCAGATGAATCCCGAGCTCGGTGCTGAGCGCACGCGCCCGGCGGTTGACGGTGGCGGCGAGATCCGGGAAGCGGTGCGCCTCCGCGATCGCGAGCCGCATCAGGCCGATCCGGTCGGCGTCGAAGCCCCAATGCAGCAGGGTCGAGGCGACGCTGGTGAGGCGCTCCTCGATGGTCGCGCCGACCGGCGGGTCGGCCTTGAACTCGGCGATGCGCGACAGGATGTCCCGCGTCACCACCTCGGTGAACAGCGCCCGCTTGTCGCGGAAGCGCGCATAGATCGTACGCTTGCCGGAGCGCGCGGCTTCCGCGATCTCGTCGATGCTCGCGCCTTCGAACCCGCGCTGCAGGAACACCTTGCGCGCGGCATCGAGGATGCGCGCATCGACCTCACCGGCCAATTCCTTCGGCGGCCGGCCGGCGCGCACCTCGACCTGGCTGGCCGCAGGCCTGCTCCTGCGCGCCTGCGGCGTCTTCAGGGTGCTGGTGGTCATCGCCTTGGCCCGGGTTCCATCAGCCGGTCTAGCCGGCAGCACACAACAATATAGCCCTATCACATCTAGTTGTAAATAGAACGGTACAGTTCCGTTCCTATTGACTCGGCCCGCAGCCGGGACTATTTGCCGCACAGAACGGAACGGTTCCGTTCCCTTTTACGAAGGCCTTACAGACCTCGCCGGACAGCTGGAGCAGCCATCATGTTCGAAGACACTGTTTTGGAGCGCGACCAACCGGGGCATGACGGCAGCGAGGGCGCGCCCTCAACTCCCGCCCCTCATGAGCCCAACATCGCGTCGGAGCGGCCGGAGATCACCGCGAAGGCACCCGCCGAGGGGCGCCCCGCGGCCAGGGAGCCCGCGCCGCCTGCGACAATCCCACCGGAGATCACCGGCAAGGCGCCGCGCAGCTTCCTGCGCCGTCGGCCCGTGGTCTCCGCTGTCGGCGCCGTGCTGCTCGCCGCCACGCTCGGCGGCGGCTACCTCTACATGGACTACACCGGGCATTTCGAATCCACCGACGACGCCTTCATCGCGGCGCGGCAGTCCGCGCTCGCCCCGAAGGTCTCCGGCTACATCACCGCGGTCCCGGTCACCGACAACCAGCACGTCAAGGCCGGCGACGTGATCGCCCGGCTCGACGACCGCGACTATCGCGCCGCCCTCGCACAGTCCGAGGCACAGGTCGCCGCTGCCCAGGCCAGCATCGAGAATGTCGACGCGCAGCTCGACGTGCAGCAGGCGCAGATCGCGGCCAGCCAGGCCCAGGTCGACCAGGCGCAGGCGGCACTGACCTTCGCCCAGCAGCAGGCGACGCGCTACCAGCATCTCGAGCAGACCGGCTACGGCACGGTGCAGAACTCCGAGCAATACACCTCGCAACTGCATCAGCAGCAGGCATCGCTGTTGAGCTCGCAGGCGCAGCTGAATCTGGCGCAGCGCCAGGTGGAATCGCTGAAGGCACAGCGCAAGAGCGCGGTCGCCAATTTGGCGCAGGCCGACGCGCAGCGCGACCAGGCGAAGCTCAACCTGTCCTATACGACGGTCACCGCCGCGCAGCCCGGCCGCGTCGTCAACCTCTCGGCCGCGGTCGGCCAGTTCGCGCAGGCCGGCACCAACCTCACGATGTTCGTGCCCGACCAGACCTGGGTCACCGCGAACTTCAAGGAGATCCAACTCGACAAGATGCGCCCCGGCGAGAAGGTGACGATGCGGATCGACGCCTATCCCGGCCGCACCATCCAGGGCCATGTCGAGAGCGTGCAGCCGGGCTCCGGCACCGCGTTCTCGCTGCTGCCGGCGCAGAACGCCACCGGCAACTACGTCAAGATCGTGCAGCGCGTGCCGGTCAAGATCGTGATGGACAACCCGCCGACCGACGTCGCGCTTGGACCGGGCATGTCGGTGGTGCCCACCGTGCGGATCAATCCCGCGCCGTCGCTGCTCGAGCGTCTCGGCAAGCTCTGATCGCAGGAGGCTGTCATGAGTGCAGCAGCAATCGATGCCAAGAGCCTCCCTGTCCCGAGCGTCACCGTCAATCCATGGCTGATCGCCATCGTGGTCGCGCTCGCGAGCTTCATGGAGGTGCTCGACACCACCATCGCCAACGTGGCGCTCCCCTATATCGCCGGCGGCATGGGCGTCAGCGAGGATGAAGCCTCCTGGGTGGTGACGAGCTACCTGGTCTCCAACGCCATCATCCTCACCGCCTCCAGCTTCCTCGCCAAGATGCTCGGGCGGAAGACCTTCTTCCTGATCTGCCTCGGCATCTTCACGGTGAGCTCGATCCTGTGCGGCTTCGCGCCGAACCTCAACGCGCTGCTGCTGTTCCGCATCCTGCAAGGTCTCGGCGGCGGCGGCATGGTGCCGGTGGCGCAGTCGATCCTTGCCGACGCCTTCCCGCCCGCCAAGCGCGGCCAGGCGTTTGCGGTGTTCGGCATCGCCGTCGTGGTGGCGCCGGTGGTCGGCCCGACGCTCGGTGGCTGGCTCTCCGACAATCTGTCCTGGCACTGGTGCTTCCTGATCAACGCTCCGGTCGGCCTGTTCGCGATCGCCCTGATCGGGGCGGTCTTGCAGGAGCCCGCCAAGTCGAAGGACCAGAAACAGGACAATTCATTCGATTTCATCGGCTTCGCGCTGGTGGCGACCTTCCTTGGCGCGCTCGAGGTGACGCTCGACCGCGGCCTGGAGGACGACTGGTTCGGATCGTCCTTCATCATCACGTCGGCCGCGATCTGCGCGATCGCGTTCGTGCTGATGATCCCGTGGGAGATGACCCGCCGCAATCCGATGATCGATTTGCGGATGGTCGCGACCCGGCAGTTCGGCGCGAGCTTCCTGGTGATGCTGGCGACCGGAGCGATCCTGCTCGCGACCACCCAGTTCCTGCCGCAACTGGTGCAGCAGGATTTCGGCTATACCGCCACCTGGGCCGGCCTCGTGCTGTCGCCCGGCGGCGTGGTCACCATGGCGATGATGTTCGTGGTCGGCCGGCTCGCCGCCAAGGTGCAGCCGAAATATCTGATCATCCTCGGCGCGCTGGTCATCGCGGCCTCGATGTACAGCATGACCAATGTCTATGGCGATCTCGGCTTCTGGTACATGGCGCGCTCGCGCATGCTGATCGGCGTCGGCCTGCCGCTGATCTTCATCCCGATCATGGCAGCGTCGTATGACGGCATCCCGGCCGGCAAGACCGACCAGGCCTCGGCGCTGATCAATGCGGCGCGCAACACCGGCGGCTCGATCGGCGTCTCGCTGGTCTCCAACGTGCTGACGCATCGCGAGCAGTTCCACCAGAGCCGGCTGGTCGAGCAGTTGACGCCGTCGAGCCCGCAATACCAGGAGACGCTGCACCGGATGACCGACTTCTTCGTCGCCCAGGGCAATTCGCTGCTGCAAGCGCAGCAGCAGGCGGTGCAGTGGATCGGCCAGCAGGTGCAGACCCAGGCCTCGTTCCTGTCCTACATGGATGCGTTCTGGGTCCTGATGCTGATCGCGCTGTCGGCGATCCCGCTGGCGCTGACCTTGCGCAACATCAAGCTCGGCGGCCCCGCCCCGGCCGGCCACTGAGCCGGTGCGGATGAGATCTCACGTCACCGGGGCACGAAGATTCGCTGTCGCGATCTTCGTGCGCAGCCACGCCTCGAACGCGGCGACATGGCCGCGGCCCTTGGCTTCGGCCGAGCGCACCAGATAGTAGGACACCGTCTCGACTTCGAATTCGGGATGATCGAACGGCGCGACCAGCGTGCCCTTCTTCAATTCGTCGGCGGCAAGCAGTTCGCTTTCGAGCACCACGCCAAGACCGTCGACGGCCGCATCGATCGCCATGGTCGAACGGTCGAACCAGAGTTCGTGCCGAGCCTTGATGCTGGTCCCGATCACCTGGCGCAGATAGTCGGTCCAGGTCAGCGCGTTGGAGGAATGAATAAGGGTCGCGCGGCAGAGATCAGCCGGCTCACGCAGCTGCGCCTGTTCGATCAGCCGCGGGCTGCACAGCGGGCGCAACCGCTCCGCCAGCAGCGGTTCGGCCTGCCGGCCCTTGCCTGAGGGCGGGCAGCCATAGGCGATCGCAAGGTCGAAGCGGATGGTCTCGAGATCGCGCAGATCCGACATCGTCGACAGCCTGATCCCGATCTCGGGATGCTGTTCGATGAACTCGCCGATCCGCGGCTGCAGCCATTTGGCGGCGAAGCTCGGGCCGCTCGCGATGAACAGATGGTCGCGCTGCGACTGCGGCGCCACCAGGCGCGTCGCGCCGACGATAGTTCCGAAGGCACGCTCGATCTCGCTGGCATAGGCCCGTCCGGCACTGGTCAGCACCGCGCGCCCGGCGTGCCGGGAGAATACCGGAACGCCGAGGAAGTCCTCGAGTTTCTGGATGTGATGGCTGATCGCCGACGGCGTGACGCCAAGCTCATCGGCGGCCCGGCTGAAGCTGCCATGCCGCGAGGCGGCCTCGAACGCCAGTAGCGCCTTCAGCGGCGGCATGCGCGGCCGCTGCGTTGACTCCACTTCATCGGCCGGTGAATTTTTTGAACTGGCGACCATCCTGCCTGCCGGGTAACGATATCATTGTTGGCGCAGGCAAGTTTCGTACCGCAGACGTCCTGACGCAACAGCCACGTTACCCCAGACCCGACCCCACGAATGGCGAGCGGATTCCGCATTGCCGCACGGCTCCGGCCGCGCGCGATCGCTCCCGCTTACCCGAGGAGAGCTCATGACATCCGCGCTGAAGGCCGCCGCCGACGAATTCCTGGTCCGCTATGGCGGCGACGTGTTCCCCAACCTCTTCACCTCGGCGAAGGGCACCATCGTCACCGACAGCGACGGCCGCGAGTATCTCGATTTCACGTCCGGCCAGATGTGCGCCACGATCGGCCACAACCACCCGGCGATCGTCGAGGCGGTCGAGCGCGCCGGCCGCAAGGCGTTCCACATGTTCAGCGGCATGATCCCTGAAGTGGTTGCCGAGCTTGCCCAGGTGCTGGCCACCGACTGGCTGCCGGGCGATCTCAAGCGCTCGATCTTCATCAACACCGGTTCGGAGGCGACCGAAGTCGCGCTCCGCATGGCCAAAATGTACACCGGCGGCTACGAGGTGCTGGTGCTCGGCGGCTCCTGGCACGGCATCACCGGCGGTGCCGCCTCGGTCTCGATGGCGAGCGATCGCAAGGGCTACGGCGTGCCGCCGCCCGGCGTGTTCGTCATCCCCGAGCCCAACGCCTACCGACCGTATATTGCGAAGGTCAGCGACGAGGAATCCGCCCTCGCCAATCTCGATCTCGCGCTGAAGATGTTCGACATGCAGTCGAGCGGCCGGGGTGCAGCGATCATCGCCGAGCCGATCATCAGTGCCGGCGGCGTGCTGGTGCCGCCGAAGGCGTTCATGGAGGCGCTGCGCAAGGCGGCGCACGACCGCGGCATGCTCTTGATCTTCGACGAAGCGCAAACCGCGTTCGGCCGCATCGGCAGGAAGACGGGCTCCGAATATTTCGGCGTGGTGCCGGACATCATGACGATGTCGAAGACGCTGGGCGGTGGCCTGCCGCTCGCCGCGGTGTCGACCACCGAGGCGATCGAGCACAAGCTGCACGACGATCATTTCACCTACTACACGAGCCACGTGTCCGACCCGCTGCTCGCGGAAGTGGGCCTTGCCGTGTTGCGCGTCATCGCCGCGGAGCAGCTGGTCGAACGCGCCAATGTGATGGGCGCCTACTTGCGCAACCGGCTCGAAGGTTTGCAGCAGAAATATGAGCAGATCGGCGACATCAGGGGCGCGGGGCTCCTGCTCGGCGTCGAACTGGTCACCGATCGCAACAGCAAGAACGCTGCGCATCAGCTGGGCGGGCTGACCACCAGGAAATGCTTCGAGCACGGCCTCAGCATGAACATCCGCCGTCGTCCCGAGCGCGGATCGGTGTGGCGGATCGCGCCGCCGCTCACCGTCTCCGCCGACGAAATCGACCGGGCCACCGACATCCTCGACCGGTCTTTGCGGGAGAGCCTCGACGAATTGTCACGCAGCAAAGCCGGCTAGCAACAGGGGAGGCCGACATGATCCGTAACTGTTTCCACGCGTTGACACTCGCTACACTATCGATCACTGCATTCGAGTCCGGCACGGCTCACGCGGCGAGCGAGACGCTCGACAAGATCAGGGAGCTCGGTAAGATCACCTTCGGCTATCGCGAGGCCTCGATCCCGTTTGCCTTCATCGGCGCGGATCAGAAGCCGACCGGGCTCTCGCTCGATCTCTGCGGGGCGATCGCCGACAAGATCCGCGCCGAATTGCGACGGCCGACGCTTGCGACCGAATACGTCGCAGTCGATGCTTCCAACCGTATTCCGCTACTGCAGAACGGCACCATCGACATCGAGTGCGGCAGCACGACCAACACGGCCGAGCGGCAGAAGCAGGTGGCATTCTCGGTTGCGACCTATGTCGCATCGCCGCGCTGGCTGGTGGTCGATCAATCTCCGATCACCGACCTCAAACAGCTCGACGGGCAGACCATCGTGGTCACACAAGGTTCTCTCAACCTTGCCGGCGCCCAGAAGACCATCGCCGACCACAAGCTCAAGGTGACGATTGCGCAGGCCAAGGACCATGCCGAATCGCTATTGATGCTGCGGACCGGCCGCGCCGCAGCTTGGTTCGAGGACGATATCCTGGTCGCCGGGATGGTCGCCAACGCGCAGGACCCCAAGGCCTTCCGGATGCTCGCGGCGACCTATGCACCGACCTATTACGGGCTGATGATGCGCAAGCAGGACCCGGAGTTCAAGGCGCTGGTCGACGGTGCAATCAGAGAGAAGATGGCATCGGGCGAATTCGGCAGGCTCTATGCGAAATGGTTCGAGCAGCCGATCCCGCCGAGGGGGCAGAATTTGCAGCTGCCGATGAGCGATGCAATGAAGCTCCGCGTCGCCTCCCCCAGTGACGCGCTCGTGCCGTAAGCAGTTCATATCCCGGCAGTCGCCGCAACGATGGTCTCCCGCAGCCAGCGATGCGCCGGCAGATCGTCGAAGCGGCGGTGCCAGCTCATGACGCTCTGCAGCTTCGATGCGTCGAATGGCAGCTCCCGCATCTCGATCGGATAGGCGCGGCGGAATTCGAGCGCGAGCTTACGCCCGAGGATCGCAACCATGTTCGATTGCACCAGGACGGCGCCGGCGGACAGATACGGCACATCGGAAGCAATGGTGCGCTCGGCCTTGCGGGCCCGCAGCCAGGCGTCGACGAAATCCAGATCCTCGCCGCTGGAGGTGATTGCAAGGTGCGGCAGCTCGACCAGCGTCTCGCCGGTCAGCTTCTTGCGCAACGCCGGATGACCGGCCCGCAGCACTGCGACGAAGCGGTCCTCGATCAACCGGCGGGACGCAAAACGCTCGCCATCCAGCGCTCGGGCGGAGATCGCAAGATCGAGCTCGGCGCGATCGAGCCGGTCGGCGAGATTCAAGGTCCCGCTCGGCACCAGCGTCAGCCGCACTTTGGGCGCCTGCGCACGCACCGCCGCGATGATCGAACCGGCTGCGACCACCGCGGCGTAGTTGTTGACGGCGATAGTGAAGCGCCGATCCGCCTGCACCGGATCGAAGCGATCGCCTTCGACCGCGAGCTGCAGCTCGTTGAGCGCCTTGCGGACCGGCAACGCCAGCGCTTCCGCCCGCGGCGTCGGCAGCATGCCGGACGGCGTGCGGACGAACAGCTGATCCTTCAGTGCGTGACGCAGCCGGTTCAGCGCATGGCTCACGGCGGGCTGGCTGATGGCGAGCGCGCGGGCCGCGCGCACCACGCTGCGCTCGCGCATGATGGCGTCGAACACCAGCAGCAGGTTGAGATCGAGATTGCGCATCCGCATGCTTCATCATGCACGATGTGAATTGATGGATAAAGACAATTCATTTGAATAATATCGAGCCTGGGCCCAGCTTCTGCGCATGCCCGAGAGCCCGCACAGCGCCATCGCAACCCCGCCCCCTCGCACCACGCGCGTCCTGGTCGGCGTCCTGACCGTCCCCGGGGCCGCTGATTTCGCAGCCCCGGAGACCTTTGCGCGCTGGCGGCGGCTCACGCCGCAAGCGGCATGGCTGCCGATCGCGCTTCGCGAAACCAGCCATGCCGGCATCCTGAGCGGCGTCGCGGACGCGCTCGATCGCACCGCCACGGCGCCGCGGCAGCTGATCCTGCTGGGCGAAGGGTACCTCGCGAGGCTCATGCTCGAATTGGCGCTGCGGGGCGAGCTGCCCTGTGGCGGCATTGTCGCGGTCGACGTCGCCGCCGACGCACTGCCGTTTCCGATGGCGCCGACGGCAACCGCGATCCGTCTCGTCATTCATCACAACGACGAAGCGCCGCACGGCGGCCTGATCGGCGCACTGCGCGCCGCCGATCTCGACGCACGCGTCATCAATCTCGACCTCGCCGCCGGCCGCGCGATGGAAGCGGCCGCGGCGAGCGCAACTGAAACCTTTGTCCTCGAGCTGGTCGCAACGATCGGCCGCCGGACCACCGATGGAGCTGGTAACCCATGACATCAAAGACCCTCAAAATGGCGGGCGCGTGCCTGGTGGCCGCCGCAGTCAGCGTCGGCCTCTATGCCGTGGATCGGCCGGACCGCGCGGCCGACAAGGCTCCGGCTGCAGCCCAGTCGAAGACGGTCGCGCCTGTCGTCCCGGTGACAGCGACGAAGGTCGCGCAGCACGACGTGCCGATCGTGGTCGAAGGGCTGGGCACGGTGACGCCGATCAACGCGGCCACCATCCGCACCCAGGTGCAGGGCACGCTCGACAGCGTCGATTTTGTCGAGGGCAAGCAGGTTAAGCGCGGCGATGTGCTCGCCAAGATCGACCCGCGTGTCTACGAGGCCCAGGTCGACCAGGCACAGGCCGCGCTGGCGCGCGACGAGGCGAGCCTGAAGAACGCCAGGACCAATCTGGCGCGTACCCAGCCGCTCGCCACTCGCGGCTTTGCGACCCAGCAATTGCTCGATACCCAGGACTCGCAGGTCGCGCAGGGCGAAGGCACCGTCGCGCTCGACAAGGCCGCGCTGGAAGCCGCACAGACCCAGCTGAGCTACGCCACCATCACGGCGCCGTTCGACGGCGTCACCGGCATCCGCCGCATCGATCCCGGCAACGTCGTGCACCCGACCGATACCAACGGGCTTGTGGTCCTCACCCAGCTGCAGCCGATCGCGGTGATCTTCACGCTGCCATCCGGCGACATCCCCGGTGTCCAGCAGGCGCTGGCTTCCGGCGACGCGTCGGTCGACGTCTATGATGCCCAGAACAAGCACAAGCTCGACCACGGCAGCCTGATACTGATCAACAACCAGGTCGACAGTTCGACCGGCACCGTGCAGCTGAAGGCATCCTTTCCCAACGCCGGCAACACGCTGTGGCCCGGCACCTTCGTCAACGTCCATCTAACGATCGCGGTTCGGCACAACGCGCTCACCGTGCCGCTGACGGCGGTGCGCCAGGGGCCAGACGGCGCCTTCGCCTATACGGTCGGCCCGAACAACGTCGTCGGCATCCGCAATGTCGCGACCGGCCAATCGCGCGACGGACAGGTCCTGATCGAGCAAGGCCTCGCCGCGAACGAGACCGTGGTCACCGCGGGTCAGTACCGGCTCAATCCGGGGACGACAGTCGAGATCGTGCCCGACGACAAGAACGACCAGGTCCAGGACGCAACCACCGCAAGCGCAGGTATGCTGCCATGAACGTCTCCGCAGGTTTCATCCGCAAGCCCGTTGCCACCGCCTTTCTGGCCATCGCCATCGTGCTGGTCGGCATGATCGCCTTCGTGCGGCTGCCGGTCTCGGCGCTGCCGACGGTGGACACTCCGACCATCCAGGTCACCGCGCAATTGCCCGGCGCCGACCCGCAGACCATGGCCTCCTCGGTCGCAACCCCGCTGGAACGGCAGTTCGGCCAGATCGCCGGCTTGACCGGCATGAGTTCGAGCAGCGGGCTCGGCAACACCCAGATCACGCTGCAATTCGCGCTGAACCGCAGCGTCGATGCAGCCGCGCAGGACGTGCAGACCGCAATCGATGCGGCATCGGGGCAATTGCCCAAGACCATGCCGTCGCCGCCGACCTTCCACAAGGTCAATCCGGCCGACGTGCCGGTGCTGCTGATCGCGCTGACGTCGGACACCGAGCCGCTGACCAAGGTCGACGACTATGCCGACAGCATCCTGGCGCAGAAATTGTCGCAGGTGCCGGGTGTCTCGCTCGTCACCATCGGCGGCATGCAGAAGCCGTCGATCCGGGTGCAGGTCAATCCGGCCAAGCTCGCTGCCGCAGGGCTAGATCTCGAGCAGTTGCGTACCACGCTCGGCAACATCACCGTGAACCAGCCGAAGGGCGTGCTGTACGGCAGCCAGCAGGCCTATACGCTGGCGACCAACGACCAGGTGCTCGTCGCGAGCAAATATGACGATCTGATCATCGCCTATCGCAACGGCGCGCCGGTGCGTCTGCGCGACATCGGGCATGCCATCGTGGCGGCCGAGGATGTCACGCTGCACGGCTGGTACAACGACAAGCCCGCCGTCATCCTGGCGATCCAGCGCCAGCCCGGCGCCAACGTGATCAGCACGGTGGACGGCATCAAGAAGCTGCTGCCGCAGCTGGTGTCGAGCCTGCCGTCCGACATCAAGGTCACGATCGCCTCGGACCGTACGCAGACCATCCGCGCCAGCGTCGCCGACGTTCAGTTCACGCTGGTGCTGACCATTGCGCTGGTGGTCGGGGTGATCTTCCTGTTCCTGCGCAATATGTGGGCGACCATCATCCCCGCGGTCTCGGTCCCGATCTCGCTGATCGGCACCTTCGGCGTGATGTATCTGCTCAACTACAGCCTCGACAACCTCTCGCTGATGGGCCTGTCGATCGCGGTCGGCTTCGTCGTCGACGATGCCATCGTGATGATCGAGAACATCTCGCGGCACATCGAGGAAGGCCTCTCTCCAATGCAGGCCGCGCTCAAGGGCGCCGGCGAGATCGGCTTCACGATCATTTCGATCTCGGTCTCGCTGATCGCGGTGTTCATTCCGCTGCTGTTGATGGGCGGGGTGATCGGCCGCATGTTCCAGGAATTCGCTGTCACGGTCTGCGTTGCCATCGTCGTGTCGGTGATCGTCTCGGTGACGCTGACGCCGATGATGTGCGCCTATCTGCTGTCGCCGCACCAGGGCGCCGAGGCCGGGATCATCTCGCGCACGCTTGAGCGCGGCTTCGTCGCGATCCAGACCGCGTACGAGGCCGTGCTGGCCGCGGCGCTGCGCTACAAGGCCACGACCTTGTCGATCATGCTGGCATGCGTCGCGGTGACCGGCCTGCTGTTCGTGGCCATCCCCAAGGGCTTCTTCCCGCAGCAGGACACCGGCATGATCACCGGCATCACGGAGGCCTCGGCCGACGTCTCGCCGGCGCAGATGGCGACGCTGCAACGCAGCGTCATCGACGTCATTTCCAAGAACCCCTCAGTCGCCAACGCGACCGGCTATATCGGACCGGGCGGCCCGACCGTGACCGAGAACAACGGCCGACTGTTCGTGCTGTTGAAGCCGCGCGCCGAACGCAACGCATCGGCCGATCAGGTGATCCGCCAGCTCGACACCGCACTGCAGAAGATCAAGGGGATGTCGGTGTTCATGCAGGCGACACAGGACATCAATCTCGCCAGCCGCCTGTCCAAGACGCAGTATCAGTTCACCCTCACCGACGTGAATCAGGACGAGCTCAATCTGTGGGCCGGCAAGCTGTATCAGAAGCTGAAGACGTTGCCGGAACTGGCCGACGTCGCGACCGACCAGGCCAACGCCGCGCGCCAGCTCAAGCTGCAGATCGACCGCGACGCCGCCTCCCGGCTCGGCATCGATCCGGCCGCGGTCGACAACACGCTCTATGATTCATTCGGCCAGCGTCACGTTGCCCAGCTGTTCACGACGCTCAACACCTACTACGTGATCCTGGAGGTCGATCCGTCGTTCCAGCTCGGCCCCTACGCGCTCAACCGCATCTATGTCCGCTCATCCGCGGGGACGATGGTGCCCCTGAGCCAGATCGCGAGCATCGACTACGGCACCGCGCCGCTTTCCGTGAACCATCAGAGCCAGTTTCCGTCGGTGACGCTGAGCTTCAACCTGGCGCCGGGCACGGCGGTGGGATCTGCGGTCGCAGCCGTGCAAAAGGCGACCGCCGACCTTCACGTGCCGTCGACCGTCGTCACCAGCTTCCAGGGCAACGCGCAGGCGTTCCAGGCGGCGCTCGCGTCGACGCCGATCCTGATCCTCGCCGCCTTGGTCGCCGTCTACCTGATCCTCGGCATGCTCTATGAGAGCACGATCCACCCGATCACGATCCTCTCGACCCTGCCGTCCGCCGGGCTCGGCGCGCTGGTCGCACTGTGGGCGTTCGGCCTCGGGCTCGACGTGATCGGGCTGATCGGCATCATCCTCTTGATCGGCATCGTGCAGAAGAACGGCATCATGCTGATCGATTTTGCGCTGCAGGCCGAGCGCCACCAGGATGTCTCCGCCGAACAGTCGATCTACATGGCCTGCCGGGCGCGCTTCCGCCCGATCCTGATGACGACGATGTGCGCGATGCTGGGCGGCGTCCCGCTGATGATCGGCACCGGCACCGGATCGGAGCTGCGCCAGCCGCTCGGCTTTGCCATCGTCGGCGGGCTGATCGTCTCGCAGCTGATGACGCTGTTCACGACGCCGGTCGTGTACATCTATCTCGACAGGATCAGCCGGTCGTTGGCCAACCTGCGCACAGCTGCGCGGAAGGACGCGCCGCACGAAGCCGGGGCGGCCTCGTGACCTGCTCGTCTCAGCCCGCGCGGCGGCGCTGGCCGCGCCACCACAGGCCGAACGCGATCGTGACCGCCGCCGCCAGCGAGAACCAGGTGATGGCGTATTGCATGTGGTCGTCCTTGAGATGCACCTTCAGCGCCCCCGGCTTCGGCGTGCCGCTGTCGGGCACCGGCGACTCGAGGTCGATATAGAACGGTGCGACCTCTCCCCAGCCGAGCGCCTGCGCCATCGCGCGATGGTCGCGCACGAACCACAGCCGCTTCACCGGATCCTCTTTCGGCGTCAGCCGGCCTGGCGGCTCGGGATAGCGGATATAGCCGGTGAGTTCGACCGGCGCGCCGGTGACGAGGCGGCCGGTGACGCGATCCTCGAAGGCGCGGTCCTGCATCGTGTTCTGGACGAAGCCGGTATTGATCACCACGGTTTCGCCGCTGGCGAGCTTGGCCGGCAGGAATGCCCAAGTGCCGGGTCCCGAAATGTCGTCGCGCACCGCGGAGCCGGAGCTGAAGACCATCGCGTCGGGCTGCTTCGCGTAGGTCGCGATCAGCGTGACGCGGCGGAATTCATCCTTCGCGGAGGTCACCGTCGGCCACGCCGATGGCGGCGGCAGCGCCTCGGTCGGCGCAGCAAGCCGGGTGTCGAGCGCGGCGATCAGCGCATGCTTCTCGACCCGGCGCTGCAATTGCCAGACGCCGAGCGCGATGAACACCGCGATCAGGATCAAGGTGAAAATGCCGAAGCCGGCCGCGCTCGGCCGGCGCGTAGAGACATCATTCATTTCGGGTCGCGCTCGATCAGTTGGCCTTCGGCGGCCTTGTGGTGGAATTGCAGCGCGATCAAAAGCGCCTTCATCGAGCGCAGCGGCAGGATCGTGGTCAACAGGATCAATGGCAGCCACAGCGCGGCGTGAACCCAGAATGGCGGCTGGTACTTCACCTCGACGATCAGCGCCGCCGCGACCACGATGGCGCCGGCCAGCATGATGATGAAGATCGCCGGCCCGTCACCGGCATCGATGAAGGCGTAGTCGAGGCCGCAGGCCTCGCATCGCGGCGCCAGCGTCAGGAAGCCGGAATAGAGCTTGCCCTTGCCGCAGCGGGGACAGCGGCAGGCGATGCCGCGGATCGCGCTCTCGGTCACTGTGGGCGGGGTATCGGTCATCGGCTCTCTATCAAAAGCAAAAGGGGCGGCCATCAGGCCGCCCCCTCTTAGCACGTCAGCGAAGTTAGTGTGCGCCGTGCGCCATCGACTCGGCGCCGTGGCCCCAGACGTAGATGCAGATGAACAGGAACAGCCAGACCACGTCGACGAAGTGCCAGTACCAGGCGGCGAACTCGAAGCCGAGATGCTGCTTCGGGGTGAAGTGGCCGGCATAGGCGCGGATCAGGCAGACCAGCAGGAAGATGGTGCCGACCAGCACGTGGAAGCCGTGGAACCCGGTCGCCATGAAGAAGGTCGCGCCATAGACGTTGCCGCCGAACGAGAACGTCGCATGGGCGTACTCATAGGCCTGCACACAGGTGAAGCAGGCGCCGAGGATCACGGTGAGGATCAGGCCCTGCTTGAGGCCCTGGCGGTCATTCTCGAGCAGCGCATGGTGCGCCCAGGTGACTGTCGTGCCCGAGGTCAGGAGCAGCAGCGTGTTGAGCAGCGGCAGATGCCAGGGATCGAAGGTCTCGATGCCGTGGGGCGGCCAGGTGCCGGGCACCGAGCAGGCGCCCATCGCCGTGCCGGCGCCGCAGCCGAACACCGCATCGCGCGTGGCGTGCACCGCATCGGCCGGGAACAGCGCCGAGTTGAAGAACGCCCAGAACCAGGCAACGAAGAACATCACCTCGGAGGCGATGAACAGGATCATGCCGTAGCGATGGCTGATCTGCACCACGCGGGTATGGTCGCCCTTGTACTGGGCTTCCTTGATCACGTCGCCCCACCAGCTCGCCATGGTGTAGAGCACGCCGATGGTACCGACGCCGAACACGATCGGGGCAGCGGAGAACATGTGGTGCATCCAGCCGATCGCACCGAGCGCCATGATGAAGGCCGAGACCGAGCCGACCACCGGCCACGGGCTCGGGTCGACGAGATGATAGTCGTGATGCTTGACTTGCGCCTCAGCCATTGCCGTCTCTCCATTCGCGTGCCGCAAGGCACGTCTTAATCTTAGAATTCCAATCTCATCAGCATGATCTTTCGGAAAACCGGTCTCCACTTTTCCGGATCATGCTCTAGCCGCCCTTGCGCTGCTCCGCCTCGCCCGCAGCCACAGGCTTCGGCGCGGCATCACGCACGGGGAAGAAGGTGTAGGACAAAGTGATCGTCTTCAGCGTGTCGTTCTCGCTGTCCTTGGCCAGCGCCGGATCGACATAGAACACCACGGCCATCTCGCGCTTCTCGCCCGGCGCCATGGTCTGTTCGGTGAAGCAGAAGCAGTTGATCTTCTGGAAATAGGCGCCGACCGTCAGCGGCGCGACGTTGTAGGCGGCCTGGCCGGTCGTGGTGCGCGCCGACTGGTTGGTCACGGTGTAATAGACCGTGACGACCTGGCCGATCTTGACGTCGACCGTGGTCTGCTCGGCCTCGAACTTCCAGGGCAGGCCCGGCGCGACGTTGGAATCGAAGCTGACCGCAATGGTGCGCTCGAGCGGCGCATCCGTCGGCACCGAGGTCGCGACCTGGGTGGTGCCGTTGAAGCCGGTGGTGCGGCAGAACCAGTTGTAGAACGGCACGGCCGCGTAGGACGCGCCGACCATCAGCACCACGACGAAGCCGCAGATCGACGCGACCATGGCGTCGCGAGTCAGCATGCGGCGCGTCACCTTGGCGCCCTCGCCTTGCGGAGCCTGCGGTGCACCCTGGTTCGCCATCTCGTTCACAGCGGCCGCACCAGCACGGCCGGCCCCTTGACCAGGGTGACGGCGAAGAACAGCACCACCATGACGCCGAGCGCGAGCGCAATCGCGACCGAACGCTGGCGGCGGCTCTTGAGCTGCGCCTCGGTAAGGACGATGCCGTCTGGTTCGTTCTTGTCGTCCATTGCTATCCCGTGCGCCCCCATCTTGCCCCCGGCGTCCCTATCCGATGAAGACAGGCAGGATCGCGCGGACCACCACCTCGGCGAGGAGGACGGCGAACAGCGCGAACAGATAAAGGATCGAGAAGGTGAACAGCCGGCGGGTGGCGCGGTTGGCAGCCGTGCCCTCGCGGCGACGGTAGACCTCGATGGCGAGCCACAGCATGCCGGCGCCGAGCACCAGCGAGGTGACGCCGTAGATCGCGTCGAAATATCCGAGCGGCCAGGGCGCCAGCGCGATCGCGACCAGCACGATGGTGTAGAGCAGGATCTGCAGACGGGTGGCGTCCGGACCGGCGACCACCGGCAGCATCGGGATGCCGGCGCGCGCATAGTCGTCGCTGCGGAACAGCGCCAGCGCCCAGAAGTGCGGCGGGGTCCAAAAGAAGATGATCAGGAACAGCAGGATCGGCTCGACCGAGAGCGAGCCGGTCGCGGCGGCCCACGCCACCACCGGCGGCAGCGCGCCAGCGGCGCCGCCGATCACGATATTCTGCGCGGTCCAGCGCTTCAGCAGCATCGTGTAGACCACGGCATAGAAGAAGATGGTGAAGGCGAGCAGCGCGCCCGCCACCCAGTTGACCAGGATGCCGAGCGTCATCACCGAGAAGAAGGCGAGCGTCAGGCCGAACGCAGCCGCCTCGGCCTGGGTGATACGGCCGCGCGGGATCGGCCGGTTGGCAGTGCGCGACATCAAGGCGTCGACGTCGCTCTCATATGCCATGTTGAGCGCGCCGGAGGCGCCGGCGCCGACCGCGATGCACAGGATCGAGGTGAACGCCAGCACCGGATGCACATGCACCGGCGCGATCATCAGCCCGACCAGCGCGGTGAAGATCACCAGCGACATCACGCGCGGCTTCAACAGCGCGATGTAGTCGCCCACTTCGGCCTCGGAGATCCGGGGCAGTTCGATGGCGTTGTGATCGACAACCGACAAGATCAGGTCTCACTTCTCTAAGTAAAGGCGCGGCGCACCCAAGGTGCGCCGCGTTGTCTTGGACTTACTGCACGCGGGGCAGCACTTCGAACTGGTGGAAAGGCGGCGGCGAGGTCAGCGTCCACTCCAGCGTGGTGGCACCCGCACCCCACGGATTGTTCGCGGCCTGCTCCTTGCGGACGAAGGCATCGATCACGCCGTAGATGAAGATCAGGACGCCGAAGCCGGAGATGTAGGAGCCCCAGGAGGAGATCAGGTTCCAGCCGGCGAACGCATCCGGATAGTCGACATAGCGGCGCGGCATGCCCGACAGTCCGAGGAAGTGCTGCGGGAAGAACACCAGGTTGACGCCGACGAAGGTGAACCAGAAGTGCGCCTTGGCGATCTTCTCCGAGTACATGTAGCCGAACATCTTCGGGAACCAGTAGTACCAGCCGGCGAAGATGCCGAAGACGGCGCCGAGCGACAGCACGTAGTGGAAGTGCGCCACCACGTAATAGGTGTCCTGCAGCACGCGGTCGACGCCGGCATTGGCCAGCACCACGCCGGTGACGCCGCCGACGGTGAACAGGAAGATGAAGCCGACAGCCCAGATCATCGGCGCCTTGAACTCGATCGAGCCGCCCCACATCGTGGCGATCCAGGAGAAGATCTTCACGCCGGTCGGCACCGCGATCACCATCGTGGCGGCGACGAAATAGGCCTGCGTCGCCGAAGACATGCCGACGGTGTACATGTGGTGCGCCCACACCACGAAGCCGATGCCGCCGATCGCGACCATGGCGTAGGCCATGCCGAGATAGCCGAACACGGGCTTGCGCGAGAAGGTCGAGACGATCTGGCTGACCATGCCGAAGGCGGGCAAGATCAGGATGTACACTTCGGGGTGGCCGAAGAACCAGAACAGGTGCTGGAACAGCACGGGGTCGCCGCCGCCGTCAGCCGCAAAGAAGGTGGTGCCGAAATTGCGGTCGGTCAGCAGCATGGTGATCGCACCGGCGAGCACCGGCAGCGACAACAGCAGCAGGAACACGGTCACCAGGATCGACCACACGAACAGCGGCATCTTGTGCAGGGTCATGCCCGGCGCGCGCATGTTGAAGATCGTAGTGATGAAGTTGATGGCGCCGAGGATCGACGATGCACCGGCGAGATGCAGCGACAGGATCGCGAAATCGACCGCCGGACCGGGATGGCCCGAGGTCGACAGCGGCGCGTACATGGTCCAGCCCGCACCGACGCCGTTGGCGCCCGGCTCACCCTCGACGAAGGTGGAGAGCAGCAGCAGCGCGAACGAGGCCGGCAGCAGCCAGAACGAGATGTTGTTCATGCGCGGGAACGCCATGTCCGGCGCGCCGATCATCAGCGGCACCATCCAGTTGCCGAACCCGCCGATCATCGCCGGCATGACCATGAAGAAGATCATGATCAGACCGTGCGAGGTCACGAACACGTTATAAGTGTGCGTTTCGTGGAATATCTGGACGCCCGGGTACATCAACTCGGCACGGATCGCGATCGACATCGCCGCGCCGATGACGCCCGCGATCACCGCAAAGACCAGGTACATCGTACCGATGTCCTTGTGGTTCGTGGAGTAGAGATAGCGCCGCCATCCGGTCGGATGGTGGGCGTGATCATCATGGGCGTGATCGTCGTGTGTCGCTGCGCCTGTCGCCATGTTCAAAATCCTGCCTTGCAGTCCCTCTCGGACCTCGCGGTCCCGTCGCCCTTATTCCATCCGCCGCAATAAGCCGCTCGGCCTACTGCGCCGCCTGACCAGCCGAGGCGTAGGAATTCGCCGGGTTGGTCGCAAACTTCTTCTTCGCCCCTTCAACCCAGGTCGCGAATTCCTGGTCGCTGACGACCCGGACCGCGATCGGCATGAAGGCGTGGTCCTTGCCGCACAGTTCCGAGCACTGGCCGTAGAACACGCCGGTCTTGGTGGCCTTGAACCAGCTCTCGTTGAGGCGGCCGGGGACCGAGTCGATCTTCACGCCGAACGCGGGCACCGCAAACGAGTGGATCACGTCGGCGCCGGTGGTCTGGATCCGCACCACCTTGTTGACCGGGACCACCATCTCGTTGTCGACGCCGAGCAAACGGGGCTGCTTGTCCTTGTCGAGCAGCGAGTCGAATTCGAACTTGCCGTTATCCGGGTAGGCGTAGGACCAATACCACTGCTTGCCGGTGACCTTCACGGTGAGGTCCGGCTTCGGCACGTCGAGCTCCAGGAACAGCAGGCGGAACGACGGCACCGCGATGCCGACCAGGATCAGGACCGGGATCAGCGTCCAGGCCACTTCGATCAGGGTGTTGTGGGTGGTCTTGGAGGGGACCGGGTTGGCGCGGGCGTTGAACTTCACCACCACGATGACCAGCAACGCCAGCACGAACAGCGTGATGACGGTGATCAGCACCAGCAAGAAGTTATGAAACCAGATGATGTTTTCCATCACCGGGGTCGCGGCTTCCTGCAGCGTGTGCTCCCACGGCGCCGGCTGCCCCATTTCGGCGAAGGCCGATCCCGCGGCGACAGACGCCACACCCGCTACCGCCAACCCCAGCAATTGCCTGCCCAACCGGCCAATCGACATCTTCATGCCGCTCGCGCTCCCTTGCATTATTCCCCAAAGCACCTCCGGCATGTGGCCGGAAATGCAGCACGATCCGCCCTGACAAACGGCCTTCCGGACATACCCGTCTCTGAGTCAAGGTGGGTACGGGAGCCAGATCGCTAGAACGCGTCGAAATCCAGCCTCTCAAACCATAATTCTCAGGCGCTCGCAATGCAGTAGTAGGGCCGAAAGCCATGCGCCTGCGATGAAGCTGCCGCTTGCGATTTTTCCCGCAGAATCAAGCGAAAGTCGCCGAAACGTCGCCGCATGCAGTTGACAGGGGGATTGCCGGATGTACCCACAGACACGGTAGCCCACAGGAACCTGATTCGCTGCGGGCTGCCCCAATCCGGCGCTGGAATGGCTTCAAGATCGCCTTCAAGGCGCCGTCATTGCGGTATCAGTCGGCTGTTGCGTGCTACCGGCGGCCGGAACGGCCGGACCCAACATTCTAGAGGATCGACCCGGATGGGCGCTTCGAACATTCAGGCAGGACGGGCGCTGCCGCGCTGGCTCGGCGCCCTCTTGGCGGCCGCATTTTCGCTCGGCCTGACCCAGGCGGCAAACGCGCAGGGCGCGGTGCGCTCGGTCCATGGCGACTGGCAGATCCGCTGCGACACCCCGCCGGGCGCCCAGGCCGAGCAATGCGCACTGATCCAGAGCGTGGTAGCGGAAGACCGCTCCAATGCCGGCCTGACCGTGATCGTGCTCAAGACCGCCGACCAGAAGAGCCGCCTGATGCGCGTGGTCGCCCCGCTCGGCGTGCTGTTGCCCTCCGGCCTCGGCCTGAAACTCGACAATCAGGATGTCGGCCGCGCCGGCTTCGTCCGCTGCCTGCCCAATGGCTGCGTCGCCGAGGTCGTGATGGACGACAAGCTGCTCGGCCAGCTCAAGAACGCCAAGACCGCGACCTTCATCATCTTCGAGACCCCGGAAGAGGGCATCGGCTTTCCGCTCAGCCTGAACGGCTTGGCGGAGGGGTATGACAAATTGCCCTAGGTCGCGTGCTGCGCGAAATCACCGCCCGGCACCCGTCGCATAATAATCGAACAACGCGCTCGCATCGGCAGACAGCCAGTCCGCCTCGCCAGTCATGTAGCCCTCGACCTTTCCGGTGACGCCGATCAGGAACGAGATCGGCATGCCGTAGAGCGCGAAAGGCGTCCGGACCTCGGCGGCATCGACGCGTGAGACGAGACCGCCGGGATCGAAGCCGATCGCGAGGTGACGCAGCTTGAGCTGCTTGACGTAGGGCGCCACCAGCGCGCGGTTGCGATCGGTGCTGACGGCGATGATCGCGAGGTCGCTGCGGCCGCTCGCAGCGAGCCGGTCCAGCATCGGCAGTTCGGTCCGGCAAGCCGCGCACCAGGTGGCCCAGAAGTTCACCAACACCAGTCTGCCCTTGCGCGCGGTGAGATCGAGCGCGCCGCCGGCCAGCGACGGGATCGCAACCGGCGGTACTGGATAGGCGCCCTGCACCAGCGTGAACTGATGCCGGATGGTGCCGAATTGCGGTGGTCCCGACGCGGCGCGCACCGGCATCGCGAGCGTAGCGCCCGCGCCGATCATGCCGGCGACGACGGCGCGGCGCGTGGGCGCACGAACAACGGTCATGGTCAGTTCTCCGCTTGGCTTGACGGCTGCATCGCTCACGACCGGATGTAGGACCAGCCGGCTTCCTGCAATTCGACGATGCGGCCGGGCCCGTTCGGCACCAGATCCACATTGTCGAGCAGCACGAGCGGATGTCCCTCGGCACGTTCCATGCCGAGCTTGGTGGCCTCGCAGACCACGAAGCGGATGCCGGGCGTCAGCCCGCGCACCACCCGCAGCAGATCCTTCACCGGCGAGGTATCGGCGCGCAGCATGTGGACGCCGGCATTGTAGGCGACGACCTCGATCTCGAACGGCTCGTTGCGCTCCCGGTAATGTTTCGGGAGGTTGAGCGCGGTCGAGATCAGCGCCCGCATCGTGGTCGGGTCGTCGCTGTTGATCGGCAGCACAATGTGGTGCACGTGCGGCTCGGGCTGCTTTGAGCCGAGGTTTTTGGGCTCCGGCTTGGAGACCGCCGCGACCGAGCCGGTGAGCAGCAAGGTCACGGCGAACGGCGCCGCGAATGCAAGCACAAGCCCCGCGGCGAGCGTCAGGATGCGGCGGGAGACGCGCATTGCGGCGACCTCACGGCGTGGCCGCGAGCAGCGCGAACTGGCTGCGTTTGGCGTAGGCGACGATCGCGCTCAGGGCCAACAGCACGAGGGCGGGCACCGGCGAGCCGCCGATCACGAACAGGTGGCTGATGGTCGCGCCGACCATGATGCAGCTCAGCAGCACGCCGCCAAACGCTGCGACCGGGGGCAGCAGGATCAGGATTGCGCCGACCAGCTCCAGTGATCCGGTGAAGTAGCGGAACCACTGGCCAAGCCCGATATGCTCGAATTCCTCGACCAGCATCGGCACGCCGTAGAACTTGGCGGCGCCCGCGGCGGCGAAGGCCAGCGCAAGCAGTCCCCTGACGACCCAGAGACTGACGGATTTCCAGCGCGACGGCGCAGCGGCAACGGCAACTGACATTGATGACTCCTCGATTGATCGAAACGACCGGACCGCGCCGCCGCCTGACCGATCGGCGGCAGGCCCGCAGCTTTCGATGGACTAAATTCGGGAGTAAGATGAAAAGAACAAGTAGGATGCTTTTTGTGAGGTAGTATGAAAAAACTGACTATTGAGCCTGCCGAGCCTCCGGCGGCGTCTGAGCCGTGCAACGGCGACCTGTCGGCGCAATTTCATCGCGCGCTGTCGGTGCTGGCCGGAAAATGGAAGGGCGACATCCTCTGGCAACTGGTCGAGCGCAAGCGGCGTTTCGGCGAGTTGCGGCAGGCGATCCCCGGCGTCACCCAGCACATGCTGACCACCCAGCTGCGCGACCTCGAGGCCAACGGCCTGGTCAAGCGCACGGTCTATCCCGAGGTCCCGCCCCGGGTTGAGTACGAGATGACGCCGTCGGCCAAGGCGCTCAAGCCGGTGTTCGACGAGCTCTTCCGCTGGGCGCAGGAGCACGGCTTCCCGACCTCGACCGGGAGCACCGCACAGCCGGCGCCGTCGCTCGATCAAGGCGAGCCGAAAGACCAGCCCCGGAAGGCCGGGCGGCGCTCGCCGTGATGACGACAAGGTGAGTATCCCGCGGGGCTGCCGTGACCGATGTCACTGTCGCAGGCACTCCCGGTTTGCCACCCCAAACACTATGTTTGGCAATTGCCGTCCGGGCCTGGAACCGGGACCGGCACAGGTTTCCGGGTTGTAAGATGAGTTTTCCGCTCGTCTCTGCTTCAATCACCGGAATCCCTGCTGCGGTTCCGCACTGGCAATCAGCTGTGCTTCAGGCAAGGATGACGAAGAATCGCCCAAGGACTCGCCAAGACATCGCACTGCGTCGGAGTGACCATGACCAATCCCGCCACGACCTCCCTGCTCGACCGCGCCAATCTGGACCGCGATGCCGTCCGCCGCGAGGTATCGCGCGGCCTTGAAGGCGCCGATGACGGCGAGCTGTTCCTGGAGTTCGGGCAGACCGAGGCGCTGGTGTTCGACAACGGCCGGCTGAAGCAGGCGACCTACGACACCTCGCAGGGCTTCGGCCTGCGCGCCGTCAAGGACGACGCGGTCGGCTATGCGCATTCCTCCGACGTCTCGATCCCGGCGCTGATCCGCGCGGCCGACGCGGTCGCGGCGGTGCGCGGGGGCTATGCCGGCACGTTCGCCGCGGCGCCCGCCCACACCAATGTCAGACTCTATGGCGATGAGAATCCGCTGGACGGACCGGCGTTCGAGGCCAAGGTCAAGCTGCTCGGCGAGATCGACGCCTATGTCAGGGACAAGGACCCGCGGGTGCGGCAGGTCTCGGCCAGCCTCACCGCGACCTGGCAGGTGGTGGAGATCCTGCGGCCCGACGGCGAGAGCTATCGCGACATCCGCCCGCTGGTGCGGGTCAACATCTCCGTGGTCGCCGGCCAGGGCGACCGGCAAGAGAGCGGCAGCAAGGGCTATGGCGGCCGTGAGGGCTATGCCCGCTTCATCGAGACCAAGGCCTGGCGCGACGCCGCCGACGGCGCGCTGCGCGAGGCGCTGGTCAATCTCGAATCGGTGCCGGCGCGGCCGGAGAGATGGACGTGGTGTTAGGGGCCGGCTGGCCCGGCGTGATGCTGCATGAGGCCGTCGGTCATGGACTCGAGGGCGACTTCAACCGCAAGCAGACCTCCGCCTTCGCCGGCCTGATGGGCCAGCAGGTCGCGGCCAAGGGCGTCACCGTGGTCGACGACGGCACCATGGCCTCGCGCCGCGGTTCGCTGTCGATCGATGACGAGGGCACGCCGACCAACCGCACCGTGCTGATCGAGGACGGCATCCTGGTCGGCTACATGCAGGACCGTCAGAACGCCCGCCTGATGGGCATGAAGCCGACCGGCAACGGCCGTCGGCAGAGCTATGCTCACGTGCCGATGCCGCGCATGACCAACACTTACATGCTGTCCGGCGACCGCGATCCCGCCGAGATCATCGCCTCGGTGAAGAACGGCATGTATGCCGCCAATTTCGGCGGCGGCCAGGTCGACATCACCTCGGGCAAGTACGTGTTCCAGTGCACCGAGGCCTACAAGATCGAGAACGGCAAGCTCGGTGCGCCGCTGAAGGGCGCCATGCTGATCGGCAACGGGCCGACCGATCTCCACAGGATCACCATGATCGGCAACGATCTTGCGCTCGATACGGGAATCGGCACCTGCGGCAAGAACGGCCAGGGCGTGCCGGTCGGCGTCGGCCAGCCGACGCTCCGGATGGAACGGATTACGGTCGGAGGAACGGGCTAGTGAGCAGCGGAAACGAAGTCGTGGCGACCAAGCCCACCAGCTGGCGCGGGCAGGCCGTGCAACTGGCCGCGATCGTGGCCGTCGTGTTCCTCGCCAAGGGCGCGATCGCCGAGCCGTTCTACGTGCCGTCGGGCTCGATGGAGCCGACGCTCCTGATCGGCGACGCGCTAGTCGCCTCGAAATTTCCCTATGGCTATGGCGCGGCATCGCTGCCGATCCAGATCACGTTGCCGGAAACCGGCCGGGTGTTCGGCGAGACGCCGAAGCGCGGCGACGTCGTCGTATTCCGCTGGCCGGGCGACCGCTCGCAGGCCTGGGTCAAGCGCGTGGTCGGGCTGCCCGGCGATCGCATCCAGATGCGACAGGGCCAGCTGTTCATCAACGATCATCCGGCGGCACTGAAGCCCGACGGCACCGGCTTTGCCGAGGACGATCGCGGCGGCGGCGAGGACGCCTATCGCTACATTGAGACGCTGCCGAACGGCGTCAGCCACGCGATCTTCAAGATCCGCGACAATGGCCGGCTCGACAACACGCCCGAGGTGACGGTGCCGCCGGGCCAGCTGTTCGTGCTCGGCGACAACCGGGATAATTCCGCCGACAGCCGCGTGCCGGTGCGCGACGGCGGCGTCGGGCTGCTGCCGATCGACAATCTGATCGGCCGCGCCGATGCGGTGGTCGGCTCCTGGGACATGGGCATCCGCAGCCAGCCGGTCTGGACCTGGCTGTCCGGCTTCCGCCTCGCGCGCTTCTTCACCTCGGTGCAGTGAGCTTGCCGACGTGACCTTCGACGACGTCAGGACCTTGGTGCTGGCGTGGCCGGAGGTCGAGGACGGCTCGTCCTACGGCACGCCGGCGCTGAAGGTGCGCAAGAAGATGCTGGTGCGGCTCAAGGAAGACGCTGACAGCCTAGTGATGCCGGGCGTGCCGCCGGACGAGCGCGACATGTTGGTCGAGGGCCAGCCCAAGGTCTTCTATTTCACCGATCACTATCGGGATTATCCGATCGTGCTGATCCGCCTGTCAAAGGCGAAGCGCGCAACCGTCGAGCCGCTGCTGCGCCGGCACTGGCGCACGCTGGCCTCGAAGAAGGCGGTCAGGGATTACGATGCGGCCGCATCGTCGTGACGCAAGACGAATTCCTCGCCGCGGCGCTACGCAACCCAGTCAATCCAGCAATCACGGACGAGCTTGACCGCCTCGGTTTGCCCGATGCCTGGCTGGTGGCTGGTTGCCTGGTGCAGAGCGTGTGGAACGTGCTGACGAAGCGGCCGCTCGATCACGGCATCAACGACTACGACGTCTTCTATTTCGATTCCGACACGTCATGGGAGGCCGAGGATGCGGTCATCCGCGACCTCACGGCGCGGCTCGGCCACCTCGGCGTCGCGATCGAGGTCCGCAACCAGGCCAGGGTCCATCTCTGGTATCCCGGCAAGCACGGCGTGCCCTACCCGGCGCTGTCGCGTTCGACCGACGGCATCGATCGCTTCCTCAGCACAAACGTGCAGGTCGGCATCCGCCGCAGCGCAAGCGGCTACGACGTCTATGCGCCGAGCGGTTTCGACGATGTCGCCGGCATGATCGTGCGGCCGAACCGGACCGCGAATTTTTCGGCGGCGAACTATGCGAAGAAGGCAGCGCGCTGGAAGGCGCTGTGGCCGGAGATCAAGGTGATCGCAGCAGAGTAGTTTGTCGTCCCTGCGAAAGCAGGGACCCATACTCCGCAGCAGATGTGGTGAACGGGACTCGTCATTCAAATATCGCGCAGTAACCAGCAGCTGTGGTTATGGGTCCCTGCTTTTGCAGAGACGACAGATGTGTGTGCGGCCGCTACCGCACCACGCCCGACGTGAATCCTGCCTTGCGCCGCGGCGGCTTGATTTCTTTTTTCAGGAAGCAGTGCGCGTCGCGGCCGGCATAGCCGGGCCGGGCGTAGGTCCAGGCGCGGCACTTGTTGTCGGCGGTGCAGGCGGCCTGGCAGGCCTCGTCGCCGTCGCTGCTCTTCAACTCGAAATTCTTGTAGTCGCCGCCGAGACGGTCGATCGAGGTCTCGATGGCGCCGTTGCGCGGTTCGACCACGCCCGCGCCACGCACACCGGAGACGCAGCAGACGTCCTGCACCCGCGCCGGCACGCTGTTCTTCAGCCAGCACACCGCGCCGTTGTTGGCATCGGTCGGATAGCTGAAGCTCCAGGCGCGGCAGCGGCGGTCGCGCTCGCAGGTCAGCGCGCAATCGGCGGGATCGCCCGACGTCACCGGCGCGTTCAGATAGTCGCCGCCGGGACGGTCGAAATTGGTTTGCGCCAATGCCGGGCGCGTGACGGCAACGGCCGACAAGACCGCGAACATCACCACACACGCCCTAAAGAGGCGGCCTATCCCCATGAGATTGCTTTCAAATTCGCACAGCCCCGCGCATCCCGCGGGGCGTCATTTGAACGCCATGAACCTGTACGGCTGATGAACGGCGAGGCAACGGCGGGTGCGACAACACCGCCGTCCGCACGCGTTCGGGGCCCGGGTCGGGATTAGAAGGCGTATTCCTGGTAGGCCGGTTCCACGGAGCCCTTCCAGGGCCCGTTGAACTTCTCCAGCATCTCCTCGGCCGGCGAGCGGCCGGCCTCGATGATGCGCTCGAGCGGTTCGAGGAAGCGGCTCTCGTCGCGGCCGAGATGGTCGATCCGGCCGCGCCGGCGCAATCCGGCATGCGACAGGACCAGGCACTCCTTGGCGATCTCGAACAGATACCGGTCCTTGATCCGCGCCTTGAAGCCGAAACGCGGCACGTCGTCGCGCAACGCCTGCCGCTCCGGCGCGGTCCAGTGCCGGACGATGTCCCAGGCGGCATCGAGGCTGTCATTGTCGTAGAGCAGCCCGACCCAGAACGCCGGCAGTGCCGGCAGCCGGCCCCACGGCACGCCATCGGCGCCGCGCATTTCGAGATAACGCTTCAGCCGCACCTCGGGGAAGATCGTCGAGAGGTGGTTGGCCCAGTCCGACAGGGTCGGCCGCTCGCCGGGGAGAATCTTGTTGTTGCCGGCGAAGAAATCGCGGAACGACGAGCCGGAGACGTCGATATATTCCTCGCCGCGCTTGACGAAATACATCGGCACGTCGAGCGCGTAGTCGACATAGCGCTCGAAGCCCATGCCGTCCTCGAACGCGAACGGGATCATGCCCGAGCGCGCATTGTCGGTGTCGCGCCAGATCTCGGAGCGGAACGACAGGAAGCCGTTGGGCTTGCCTTCGGTGAACGGCGAGTTGGCGAACAGAGCGGTCGCGATCGGCTGCAACGCCAGCGACACCCGCAGCTTCTTCACCATGTCGGCTTCGGAGGAGAAGTCGAGATTGGTCTGCACCGTGCAAGTCCGGAACATCATGTCGAGGCCGTATTTGCCGACCTTCGGCATGTAGTTGCGCATGATCTTGTAGCGGCCCTTCGGCATCGCCGGGATCTGCTCCCGCGACCAGGACGGCGTCATGCCGAGACCGAGGAAGCCGATGCCGAGCGGAGTCGCGATCTCCCGCACCTGCGCCAGATGCGCCATCAATTCCGACTGCGTCTGGTGCACGGTCTCGACCGGCGCGCCCGACAATTCGAACTGACCGCCCGGCTCGAGCGAAATCGCGCCGCCGCCGGTGACGTCATAAAGCCCGATGATGTTGCCGCGCTCCATGATCGGCTCCCAGCCGAGCAGGAGCTTCATGCCCTCGAGCAGCGCGCCGATGCCCTTCGCGCCCTCATAGGGCACGGGCTGATGGCCCTCGAGCGTGAACGGGGTCTTCTCGTGCTCGGTGCCGATCCGGAATTCGGACTCGGGCTTCACGCCGGCTTCAATCCACGCCACGAGCTCGTCGCGCGATTGCAGCGGCGTCATGTCGATCTGGTCACGCGCCATAAAAAATCCAACTCAAGGGCGCTTCGATCGAAGGCGCGTGGTGGCAGGGACATCCGCGGGCCGGAGCGGCCGCGGATGATGGGATCAGGACTATCATCGGGCGGCCACGCCGTCTCGCGCGGACGCGGCCTTCGGATCGCTCTTTGCATCAGCCTTGGCATCGGCCTTGCCATCGCCTTTGACGTCGCCGCAGGAGCAGCCGAGGCGGTCGAGCAGACCGCACAGCCGTTCAGCGTCGGCGTCGGACAATTTCGAGCCGACATGCTTGTCGATCGCCGCCGAATAGGCGCTCCACATCTTCTTCTGCAGCTCGCGTCCGGTCTCGGTGATCTCGACGAACTGGCCGCGCTTGTCGATCTTGCATTCGCGGCGGGCGGCGAGCCCCTCGTCGACCAGCTTGTCGATCAGCCGCGAGGTCGAATATTGCGGGATCAGCATCTGCCGCTCGAGCTCGACCGGGCGCAGCTCTCCGGACGGCGCGCGCGACAGCTCGAGCAGGGCGTCATACCAGGCGAGCGGCGGAAAGCCGGCCTTCTTCAGATCCTGCTCGACGCAGTCCAGCACCCGGCTCGGTACCCGCATCAGGCGGATCCAGGCGGCCGTCGCCTCGCTCGATAGCTTGCGTTTCATCGTCTAGCCCATAACGTCCCGGCACCGACTGTACCGCACTGAATGCATCTGCATCAATCTTGACTATTTCATGCAGGTGCATGTAGGCAATCCCTCTCCGGACGCCAAGAACAAGGGAAGGAATACCCCTATGAAGCTTTATTACACCCCCGGTGCCTGCTCCCTCTCCCCCCACATCGCCCTGCTCGAGGCCGGCCTGCCCTATGACCTGGTCAAGGTCGATCTGCGTGCCAAGAAGCTCGAAAACGGCGACGATTTCCTGCAAGTGAACCCCAAGGGCCAGGTGCCCGCCCTGGCGCTGGATACCGGCGAGATGGTTACCGAAGGCCCGATCATCATCCAGATGATCGCGGACAAGGCCGCCGACAAGAAGCTGGCGCCCGCGAGGGACTCCAACGAGCGCTACAAGCTGCTCGAATGGCTGAACTACATCACGACCGAGTTGCACAAGAATCTCGGCCCGATGTTCTCGCCCGTGCTTGCCGACGACGCCAAGGCGTTCTTCAAGGACCGCGCCATGGGCAAGTTCAAATATGTCGACAGCCAGCTCGCCGGCCGCGAATACCTGATGGGCAACCAGTTCACGGTTGCCGACGGCTACCTGTTCACCATGATCATGTGGGCGCAAGACCGGCTCGGCTTCGATCTCTCCGGCCTGTCGAACGTGACCGCCTACAAGGCCCGCGTCGCGGCGCGCCCGAAGGTGCAGGAAGCGCTGAAGAAGGAAGGCCTGCTGAAGGCCGCCTGAGCTTTCGAACCTGCTTCATCAGACGTGAAAGGGCCGGATAGCATCCGGCCCTTTTTTGCTTGTGCCCCCGATTGGGTCAGCCCCAAATCTGCAATTTTCAGCAGTTTGTCCGCTTCGGCGTAAGCGTGCTTTCGCCATGGCGCGAATACCGCAACCGGGTCCGGCAACTATTCCTTCGATCGGGCGTAGCCGGATTGCTGCCTCACCCAGCGGGAGATGCGCCCATGAGTAGCTCGCTATCCAGCAACACTGCGGACCGGATGGTCGAGGTCCTGGCGGGCTCGACGGCGCTGCTGGCAAATTCCAGCGGCGGACTGACCGACCTTTCGGCCTCGCTGACGTCGGTCCTCCCGGACGACAGTATGGCCGATACGGCTGCCGGCCAGCCGGCCCACAGCCTGATCGATCCGTTACCGGCGGCAGATGCCATGGACAACGCGACGTCCCTGCTCGGCGACGGCGCCGCAGCAGCGTCCGGTTCCGACCTGCCTCTGCTCGGGAGCTTGCTGAACACGAGCGACCTGCCGGTGATCGGCAGTGTATTGAACGTGGCATTGCCGGTCGAACCGGATTCGACATTGCTCGCAGCATCGGGCGGAACGCTGCAACCGGTGCTCGACACCGCCACGACAGCGGTTCAGAGCGCAGTCCATTCCTCAGCCGACGTCCTGTCCCAGGCGGCCGCCCTGCCCGAGATGCTCCATGGCGTCACAAATCTCGGACAGGCGATCGATCTTGGCAGCATCAGCACCATCGGGATCAGCAGTGGCGGCGATGCCAATCTGGTTACGGACATTCTGGATGTGCCCGGGCAAATCCTTGCCGGCAATCTCGGCGAGACGGTCGCGCATCTCGGCGCCGATATCAGCGGCGTGGTTCATGCCGTCTCGGGGCTGGTTGATACAGTTGTCTCCGATGTCAGCGGTCTGCTGAGCCCGGTGTCCGGGCTCGTCAGCCAACTGACCCATGGCTTGTTCGATGGCGGCTTGCTCGATGGCGGCCTGCTCAATCCCGGCGGCGACACCGCAGGCAATGGATTGCTCGGCGGCTTGCTTGGCGGTCTCACCGGCTCCAGCAACGGCCATTTGGCCGGCATCACGATTGGCCCGCAGCAACCGAGCGGACCGACGCTCGATCTCCTCGCGGCGCCGACGCCGGGCGATCACCACACCGCCGACATCAGTGCCGTCGACACCGGCCAGACCGGCCCGCATCTGCTTGACCTCGGCGCCCTCACCGGCACGCACGGCCTCAACATTCCGAGCCTCAACATTCCGAGTCTCGGCGGCGTCGGCGCCGACGAGCTGGCCGGCAATCTGCTCGGTAGTCTGAATCTCAGCCTGCTCGGCGACAGCAGTACCGCCGGACACGCCGCGAGCGCGCCGGTCTCCACGCCGGTCGATCTCGGCGCGATCGGGCATGATCTGCTCTCGCCGCTCACACATGGTCACGGCATCCTTGATGCGCACGGCACCCATATCCTCTGAGATTGCCGTAAATCGGCGGACGCGCGGGATCGCCGCGCTTCCGCGTCTCCCTCTCCATGTCCATTGGGCATCACAGGCTTGAACATCCGCGGGGCGCGATGATCGGTCAGGGCAAACGCTTCTCCTCACTGCCGGTTGAAATCCGGGATGCGATTACGGCCGTGCGCGGTGCGCTGGTCGCCGTGGCGATGGCGAGCGGCCTCGTCAACCTCCTGATGCTGGTCGGTCCGGTCTTCATGCTGCAGACCTATGACCGCGTGCTGCCGAGCCGCAGCATCGCGACCCTGGTCGGCCTGCTCGTGATCGCGCTGGTGCTGCTCGTGGTGCAGGCCGGCGTGGATGTGCTGCGCAGCCGGCTGCTGGCGCGCATTGCCGAGATCTTCGACGAGAGCATTCGCGGCGCGGTGTTCGACAGCGTGCAGCATGCTTCCCTGTCCCGCCCTAATGGCGACGGCTTGCAGATCATGCGCGACCTCGACACCATCAGGGGCTTCATCGCCGGCAGCGGCCTGGTCGCGATCTTCGACCTGCCATGGACCCCGCTCTACATCATCGTCTGCACGCTGTTTCATCCACTGATGGGCCTTGCAGTGGCCGGTGGCGCCGTCGCGCTGGCGCTGATCACGGTTGGCGCCGAGCTGTTCACGCGCGCGCCGACGCGCTCGCTGGTGGCGCTGGCGTCGTCGCGGCGGCAGATGGCGGAGACCGCATTCCACCACGCACCCGTCGTGCACGCGCTCGGCATGCAGCGGCGAATGGCCGAATTGTGGTCGGAGCGCACGCAGGCCTATCTCAACATGCAGCGCGTGACCTCCGATCTGACCGGCACGTTCGGCAGCGCCTCGCGCTTCCTGCGCATGATCCTGCAATCCGGCGTGCTGGCGCTCGGCGCTTATCTCGTGATCAATCAGCAGGCCACCGCCGGCGTCATGCTCGCGGCAACCATCCTCTCGATCCGCGCGCTGGCGCCGATCGAGCTTGCGATTGCCAACTGGCGCAGCTTCATCGCGGTCCGTGCGAGCGTCGGCCGGCTCGCCGAAGCCCTGACGGCGGTGCCGTCGCGCCTGGCGTTCACCCCGCTGCCCGCGCCGAAGAGTGAGGTTCGCGTCACCTCGATCAGCCTGACGGCGCCGGCCAGCGACGCCGTGGTGCTGCACGAGGTGAGCTTTGCACTGCGCGCCGGCAATGCGGTCGCGGTAGTCGGCCCCAGCGGCTCCGGCAAGTCGACCTTGGCCCGCGCGCTGGTCGGGATCGGCGCGCCGGTGCGCGGCGTGATCCGGATCGACGGCGCGACGCTGGCGCAATGGGATCCGCTCGCGCTGGGCCCGTCGATCGGCTATCTGCCGCAGGACGTCGCATTGTTCCGCGGCACGGTGGCCGAGAATATCTGCCGCTTCGCCGCAGCCCCGGACGCCATCAAATTGATGGCGCCGCGCGCGAGGCCGGCGTCCATGAACTGATCCTTCGGCTGCCTGACGGCTATGAGACCGAGGTCGGCGACGGCGGCCTGATGCTGTCGGGCGGCCAGCGGCAGCGCATTGCGCTGGCCCGCGCGCTCTATGGCGATCCGTTCCTGGTGGTGCTCGACGAGCCGAACTCGAATCTGGATTCCGAAGGCGAGCGCGCCCTGATCCACGCCATCGCCCGGGTCCGCGCCCGCGGCGGCATCGTGGTCGTGATCGCGCATCGGCCGGCGGTATTGCAGGCAGTCGATCACATGCTGGTGCTGAACGAAGGACGCATGCAGGCGTTCGGCACCACCGCGGCAGTGCTGCCGCTGCTGGTGCCGAAGGCTGCGCAGCCCGCTGCGGCCGCGGAGCCGGCACCGGCCCCTGCCGGCCGCAAGCGCAAGAAGGACGCGGAGCCCCGGCAAAATGCCTAGCGCCCGGCAATCGGTCCATCATCATATCCTGGCGGTCGTGATGGCCGCGGCGTTCCTCGTCGCCAGCATCGGCATCATGGGCGCGGCCACCAAGATGTCGGGCGCGATCATCTCGCAGGGATCGCTGGTGGTCGAATCCAGCGTCAAGAAGGTGCAGCACCCCTCCGGTGGTGTCGCCAAGAAGCTGTTGGTCGAGGACGGCGCCCGCGTCGCCAAGGACGATCTGCTGATCCTGATGGACGAGACGGTGGCGCAGGCCAATCTCACCGCGGTGACCAAGAGCCTGTGGGAACTCGAGGCGCGCCGCGCGCGGCTGCAGGCCGAACGCGACGGCGATACCGAGATCGCGTTCCCCGACAGCGTGGCCTCGCTCAACGATCCCGCGGCGCAGGCGGTCGTCTCGGGCGAGCGGCGGTTCTTCCAACTGCGCAAGGACGCCAATGACGGGCAGAAGCAGCAGTTGAAGGAGCAGATCGCCCAGCTCAAGGAGCAGATCGGCGGCATGCAGGACCAGTTGAGCGCCAAGAAGCAAGAAGCCGATCTGATCGCCAACGAATTGACCGGCGTGCAACAGCTCTGGGAGCAACGCCTGGTCTCGCTGTCGCGGCTCTCGACGCTGCAGCGCGATTCGGCGCGGCTGCTCGGCGAGCGCGGCCAGCTCACCGCGTCGATCGCGCAGGCCAAGGGCAAGATCTCGGAGACCGAGCTGAAGATCCTGCAGGTCGATCAGGATTTCCGCTCCGGCGTCGCCAAGGAACTCGCCGACATCAGGGCCAAATATGCCGATGCGATCGAGAAGCAGGTCACCGCCAAGGACCAGACCGAGAAGCTCGAGATCCGCGCGCCGCAGGCCGGCGTCGTGCACGATCTCACCATCCACACCCAGGGCGGCGTCATCGCCGCCGGCGAGACCATCATGACCATCGTGCCCGACCAGGACAATCTGATCGTGGAAACCCATGTTGCGCCGCAGGATATCGATCAGGTGAGGCTCGGCGCATCGGCGGTGTTGCGCTTCACCAATTTCAACCAACGCACCACGCCGGAGATCGAGGGCGAGATCAGCCGGATCGGCGCGGACGTATCACGCGACGACAAGACAGCCCCGACCTATTTCCTTGTCCGCGTTGCGATTCCAGCGCCGGAGCTGAACAAGCTCGCGACCGCGCATCTGCTGCCGGGCATGCCGGTCGAGGTATTCATCCCGACCAGCGAGCGCACGGTGCTGTCCTATCTGATGAAGCCGCTGGCCGACCAGGTGCACCGCGCCTTCCGGGAGAAATGAGCGGTGCAAACTTTCCGGCGCGCGGTGGAACAAATCAAATTTGATCCGCATTCTACGAGTTAAGACTAAGTCGGCGTACTTCCGGCTGAGGGCGTTGCCGTCCTTGTTCGTGCGATCCAACTGACCGACTATGACCTGCGGCGCACCCTCCGCTCCAACTGGTCTGAAAATGTGACGATCGTCTCTACGCTTTTATTGACCAGCACGCTCGCCGGGCTGGCCACCAGTTTGTACTTTCGGGTTTGGACATTGATGCTGGTGGCGCCGCTGGTCGCCGTGCTCGCCGCAATCGTGCTCCAGTCCGACGGCTATGCCTTTGCCACCGGCGCCCCGATCGTGGTCGCTTGCCTCGCATTCAACCAGATCGCCTATCTCGCCGGCGCGCTGCTGTCGCCGGACAATGACGGCTCAATGGCGGAAGAAATCGACGGCGTTCCACACCGCGGCCGCGAGCACAAGATCCACGGCCAGAACGAGTAGCGCAAGGGCGGTCCAGGAAGGTCCCTTGCCGCGCAAGCGCAATGGATTCAGGCGGCGCGATGATGGGATCGAAGCTTTGCCCGCGGTCTCAGCGGCACCTTCCTTGAGCACAGAACGCATTGCAGGACACCCCACCCCTGATCGTCGTCTTCGAACGACCAGCAAGAGTGATGCCAGCAGCATGGTGCCAGTGGGGAGCAAGCGTGGCGGGACTTTGACCGCCATGACCGACACGCAACAGGATCAAGTCGGATCGATGACCGGCTTGATCCTGTGCGAGTTGGTTCAGAATGTGACGGCGCTTACGCCGCCTGCTTCTTCGGCGGGAAGCGGCCGTAGAAGGTCTCGCCCTTGGCCGCCATCTCCTCGAGCAGCTTCGGCGGCGTGAAGCGCGAGCCGTATTTCTTCTCGAAGGCGTGGCAGAGCGCGACGAAATTCTTCGTGCCCATGAAGTCGATATAGGACAGCGCACCGCCGGTGAACGGCGCGAAGCCGAAGCCGAGGATCGAGCCGACGTCGGCTTCGCGCACGTCGGTGATGACGTGATCCTCGACGGTGCGCGCGGCTTCCACCGCCTGTACCACCAGGAAGCGCTGCTTCAATTCCTCGACGCTGAGCGTGTCGGGATCGAGCTGTTTTGGCTGCAGACCGGCGAGCCCCGGCCACAGGCTCTTCTGCCCCTTGCCCTTCTCGGGATAGTCGTAGAAGCCCTTGCCGTTCTTACGGCCGAAGCGGCCCTGCTTCTCGACCATCTCGACGATCAGCTTCTTCTGCGCCTGGTCGATCGCGTTGGGGCCGAGATCGGCCTCGGTCGCCTTGGTGATCTTGAGGCCGAGATCGAGTGCGACCTCGTCCTGCAGCGACAGCGGCCCGACCGGCATGCCGGCCATCTTGGCGGTGTTCTCGATCATCGCCGGCGGCACGCCTTCGAGCAGCATCTCGTTGCCCTCGGAGATGTAACGCATCACGCAGCGGTTGGCGAAGAAGCCGCGGCTGTCGTTCACCACGATCGGCGTCTTGCCGATCGCGCGGACATAGTCGAGCGCGGTCGCCAGCGCGACATCGCCGGTGTTCTTGCCGAGGATGATCTCGACCAGCATCATCTTCTCGACCGGCGAGAAGAAGTGGATGCCGATGAACTTGCCTTGGTCCTTGAACTCCTCGGCGAGCGAATTGATCGGCAGCGTCGAGGTGTTGGAGGCGAAGATCGCGTCCGGCTTCAGCAGCGGCTGCGCCTTGGCATAGGTGTCGGCCTTGACCTTGCGATCCTCGAACACCGCCTCGATGACGAGGTCGCAGTCCGCGATCACGTTGTAGTCCGCCGTTGCCGAGATCCGCGCCAGAATGGCATCGGCCGCCTCCTGCTTCATCCGGCCCTTCGCGATCAGGCCGTCGACCACGGTCTTGGCGTGGCCCTTGCCCTTGTCGGCGCTCTCCTGGTCGCGATCGACCAGCACGACGTCGATGCCGGCCTGCGCCGAGACATAGCCGACGCTGGCGCCCATGAAGCCGGCGCCGATCACCGCGAGCTTCTTGACCTTGGTCGGCGGCACGCCTGCCGGGCGGCGCGCGCCCTTGTTCAGTTCCTGCATCGACAGGAACAGCGAGCGGATCATCGCCGCCGCCTCCTTCGAGCGCAGCACCTTGGCGAAGTAGCGCGACTCGACCCGCAGCGCAGCGTCGATCGGCAACTGCAGGCCCTCATAGACGCAGCTCATGATGGCGCGCGCGGCCGGATAATTGTCGTAGGTCTCGCGGCGATAGATCGCGTTACCGGCCGGGAACATCTGCATGCCCATCTTGGAGAAGACGGGGCCGCCGGGCAGCTTGAAGCCCTTCTCGTCCCACGGCGCGACGGCCTTGCCGCCGCCCTTGATCCAGTCCTTGGCGGCCTTGATCAGATCGGCTGCGGGCACCACAGCGTGAATCAGGTTGAGCGCCTTCGCACGCGTGAGATTGACGGCCTCGCCCTTGAGCAGCAACTGCATCGCATCCGCCGGCTGCACGAGACGCGGCACGCGCTGGGTGCCGCCGGCGCCGGGGAACAGGCCGACCTTGATCTCGGGCAGGCCGAGCCGGGTCTCGGGTTCTCGGCCGCGACGCGGTAGTGGCAGGCCAGCGTGATCTCGAAGCCGCCGCCGAGCGCGAGCCCGTTGATCGCGGCGACCCACGGCTTGCCCGAGGTCTCGATCGCGCGGAACGACAGTGACATCTGGCGGCTCTGCTCGAACAGCATCTGGTTCGCGGCTTCCTCGCCCTTCTCCTTGAAGAGTTGCGCGTAGGCGCGGTTCATGCCCTCGAGCATCGAGAGGTCGGCGCCGGCGCAGAACGCCTCCTTCGCCGAGGTGATCACGACGCCCTTGATCGCGGCATCGCTGGTCGTCTGCTTGATGATCTCGCCGATCTCCTGGGTGGAGATTTCGTCGAACACGTTCATCGAACGGCCCGGGATGTCCCAGGTGACGAGCGCAATGCCGTCGACGTCGACGTCGAACTTGAAATTCTTGTAAGCCATGTTGCTCGCTCCCCTCGCCTCAGACGCGCTCGATGATGGTGGCGGTGCCCATGCCGCCGCCGATGCACAGCGTCACCAGCGCCGTCTCCTTGTTGGTGCGCTCGAGCTCGTCGAGCACGGTGCCGAGGATCATGGCGCCGGTCGCCCCGAGCGGATGGCCAAGCGCGATCGCGCCGCCATTGACGTTGATCTTGGCGTTGTCGATGTCGAACGCCTGGATGTAGCGCAGCACCACAGAGGCGAACGCCTCGTTGAGCTCGAACAGGTCGATATCCGACTTCTTCATGCCAGAGCGCTCGAACAGCTTTTCGGTGACGTCGACCGGGCCGGTTAGCATCATCGCGGGCTCCGAGCCGATATTGGCGAAGGCGCGGATTTTCGCGCGCGGCTTCAACCCTAGCTTCGCTCCTGCCTCCTTGCTGCCGAGCAGCACGGCACCGGCGCCGTCGACGATGCCGGAGGAATTGCCGGCGTGATGCACATAATTGACCTTCTCGACCTCGGGGTGCGACTGCACGGCCACCGCGTCAAAGCCGGCCATTGCCGCTACCGCCGCGAATGACGGCTGCAGCTGCGCCAGCGACTGCATCGTCGTAGTCGGACGCATATGCTCGTCCTTGGCGAGGATGGTCAGGCCGTTGATGTCCTTGACCGGCACCACCGACTTCTTGAAGCGGCCCTCGTCCCAGGCCTTGCCGGCGCGCTGCTGGCTCTGCACCGCATAGGCATCGACATCATCGCGCGAGAATCCGTATTTGGTTGCGATCAGATCTGCCGAGACGCCCTGCGGCATGAAATAGGCCGGCACCGCCATCGAGGGATCCATCGGCCAGGCGCCGCCAGCGGCGCCGAGGCCGACGCGACTCATCGATTCTGCGCCGCCGCCGATCACGAGCTGATGCTGACCGCTCATGATCTGCGCCGCGGCGAAGTTCACGGCGTCCAACCCGGAGGCGCAGAAACGGTTGATCTGCACGCCCGGCACCTTCTCACCGAGTCCGGCGTTCAGCGCGGCGAAACGCGGAATGTCGCCGCCCGCCTCGCCGACCGGATCGACGATGCCGAGCACGACGTCGTCGACACTGTCCTCGGCAAGGTTGTTGCGCTCCTTCAGCGCCTTCAGCGGCACCGTGGCGAGCGCCAGCGCGGTGACCTCGTGCAGCGCGCCATCGGCCTTGCCGCGGCCGCGCGGAGTACGAACGTGATCGTAGATGTATGCCTCAGGCATGACGCCCTCCTTGATATGAGGATCATAATATATACGGAAGGAAGCGCCGCCGCATGGGTGCGGCGGCAATTATTCAGAACGCTTCCGCGGCCAATTCCATCGTGGTGGCGCTGCCGGTCTGGATCCGGGCCAAATGCACCGCGGTCTCCGGCAGCAGCCGCTCCATGAAGAAGCGGCCGGTCACGAGCTTGGTGTTGAGATAGGGCGTCGTGCCGGCGGCGGCCTTGTCCTGCGCCACCTTGGCCATCTTCGCCCACATGTAGCCGAGCGCGACGAGGCCGAACAATTTCATGTAATCGGTTGCGGCGGCGCCGGCATTGTCGGGCTTGGTCAGCGCGTTCTGCATCAGCCAGCCGGTGGCCTGCTGCAGATGGCCGAGCGCGGTGGAGAGCGGGGTGATGAACGGCTTCATTGCTTCGTCGGCGCCATGCTCCTTGGCGAAGGCGCCGACCTCGCCGAAGAACGCCATCGCGGCGCGGCCGCCGTCGCGCGGCAGCTTGCGACCGACCAGGTCGAGCGCCTGGATGCCGTTGGCACCCTCATAGATCATCGCGATGCGGGCATCGCGCACGAACTGCTCCATGCCGTGCTCGGCGATGTAGCCGTGGCCGCCGAACATCTGCTGCGCCGAGACCGTGTTGGCGAACCCGGTGTCGGTCAGGACCCCCTTCAGCACCGGCGTCATCAGGCCCATGTGATCGTCGGCGGCCTGACGGTCCTTCGGGTCGTTGGAGCGGTGGGCGACGTCGCTCTTCAGCGCGGTCCACACCACCATGGCGCGCGCGGCCTCGTTGAAGGCGCGGATGGTGAGCAGCGTGCGGCGCACGTCGGGATGCACGATGATCGGATCGGCCGGCTTGTCGGCCTCCTTGACGCCGGTCAGCGAACGACCCTGCAGACGTTCGCGCGCGTAGGCGACCGCGTTCTGATAGGCGACCTCCGACTGCGCCAGGCCCTGCACGGCGACGCCGAGGCGAGCCTCGTTCATCATCACGAACATGCCCTGCATGCCCTTGTTCTCTTCGCCGATCAGCCAGCCGGTGGCGTTGTCGTAGTTCATCACACAGGTGGAATTGCCGTGGATGCCCATCTTGTGCTCGATCGAGCCGCAGGTGACGCCGTTGCGCGAACCCAACGAGCCGTCGCTGTTGACCAGCACCTTGGGAACGACGAACAGCGAGACGCCCTTGATGCCGGCCGGCGCGCCTTCGATACGCGCCAGCACCAGATGGATGATGTTGTCGGCAAGGTCATGCTCGCCGGCGGAGATGAAGATCTTGGTGCCCGTGATCTTGAAGCTGCCGTCCGGCTGACGCACGGCCTTGGTGCGGAGCAGGCCGAGGTCGGTACCGCATTGCGGCTCGGTCAGGTTCATGGTGCCGGTCCACTCGCCCGCGACCATCTTCGGCACATAGGTCTTCTTCTGCTCGGGCGTGCCGTGCACCAGCAGCGCCGCGGTCGCGCCCATGGTCAGGCCGCCATACATCGAGAACGCCATGTTGGCGGAGATCTGGAATTCGTTGACCGCCTGCGAGAGCGTCACCGGCAGGCCCTGGCCGCCGAATTCGGTCGGCGCCGAGAGGCCGAGCCAGCCGCCCTCGGCGACCTGCTTGTAGGCGTCCTTGAAGCCCTTCGGCGTGGTGACGCTGCCGTCGTCATTGCGCCTGCAGCCTTCGAGATCGCCGACGCGATTGAGCGGTTGCAACACCTCTTCGCTGAGCTTGGCGGCCTCGCCGAGGATCGCTTCGCGCACATCGGCGGACGCATCGGTGAAGCCGGGAAGATTGCCGTAGCGGTCGATCTGGAAAACGTCATTGAGCAGGAAGCTGACGTCTTCGACGGGGGCTTTGTAGGTCGGCATGCTGATCTCCCGGCTGGCTCGCGGTCGCACACGCGACCGATGCTGCGCAGCTTTTCCTTGGGTTGTTGCAGCGGACCTTATCCGGTTCGGAAGGTCCGCGGCAGGTGCTAGCGAGACTGTGATTGCGACGTTGCGCCGCTCTGCTTCATCAACTCCTCGCCCATCATCCGATGCAGCAGGTTGATCGCCTTGAGCGGACGCACCATCACCTTGAAATGCGTGATCCGGCCGTCAGCGTCGAACGTGATGATGTCGACGCCGTTGAGCTTGATGCCGTCGATCTCGTTCTCGAATTCGAGCACCGCGCCGGTGTCACTCTTCCATTCGCCGAGATACTTGAAGGTCGGGCCACCGAGCACCTTGGCGGCGCTGGTGAGATATTTGAAGGTGATGTCGCGGCCGCGCTGCGGCGTGTGCACGACCGGACTTTCGAACACCGCGTCGGGATGCAGCAGATCCCACAAAACGGCGGTGTCGTGGGACTTCATGTAGGCGTACCACTTGTCGAGGCCCGGCTTGCTCATTCGGACGTCTCCTGCGGCGGGGTTGTAAGAAGCCTGAACATCGGCCGCGCGCGACAAGACGGCACGCCGATCACCATATGCATATTGACGCATATGCACAGTAACGCATAAAGTCAAGCGAACTTCAGAATGATGAACTCGGGAACTCAGATGGAGGTGGGCGTTGGCACTCGGTGACGCAATCCTCGCCTGCCTCACGGAACGTCCGATGACGGGCTATGAGCTCGCCAAGACGTTCGACGCCTCGATCGGCTTCTTCTGGAAGGCCGACCATCAGCAGATCTACCGGGAGCTCTCCCGGTTGCGCGACAAGGGCCATGTCCAGGGCCGCGAGGTGGTGCAATCCGGCAAGCCCAACAAGCTGGTCTACACGCTGACGGCCGAGGGCCGCGCGGCACTGAAGCACTGGGCGGCGCGGCCGAGCGTCCCGCCTTCGATCAAGGACGATCTCCTGGTCCGGCTCTACGCGCTCGACTGCGTCGACATCGAGCCGCTGCGCACCGACCTGATGGCGCGGCTGGAACATCATCGCGACCGCTATGAGCGCTACGAGCGCCTGCTCAACAAGCGCTTCCCCGACGGCACCGCGCCTGCGGCCGATGTCGGCAAGATGCTCAGTCTGCGGCTCGGGATGCGCCACGAGCACGTCGTGGTGGAGTGGTGCGAGGAGGCGCTCGATGCGCTGTCGGCAATGTCAGGCCGCGGCAGCGTTACGCCGCTCGACGACGGCAAGCGCGAAAGCAACGGCTAGCAACAAACGTCGTCCCGGCTTGCCGTATTCGTCATGCACGGCTGAATCCGCTCTGCCGGAAAACGATAGGCCTGTCCTGATCCGGCGCAACAGGTTCCGGGAATCCCTAACTTTAAGGCCCGCCGACTGCATTCCTTAACCCGTTATTTACCGTGACGGGAAAAAGTCAGCAGCTGAAGCAGACGACCAGCGCAGAATTCGATTGTCTCTTAACGGGAATGCGCGGGGAGGCTGCGGGCGCAGAGTATGGCGCCGGAGTCGGGACCGGACGGAATCATGAATTCGCGCGTATCGTGGAGTGTTGACGGCATCGATCCCTCCGTCCGCGACAGGGCCGAAGCGGCTGCGCGTCGCGCCGGGATGTCGCTGAACGACTGGCTCAATTCCACCGTCGGTGAGCCGAGCCCGCCGGATTGGCGCACGGAGCAGCGGCAGCCGATGCCGAGCCGGGAAAGCCGCGAAGTCGCCGACATCCATCAGCGGCTCGACGCGATCACCCGCCAGATCGAGCAGATTGCAAAACCGATGACGCGCGCCGAAGCCGTGCGCGCCGAAGTGCCGCGCGGCCAGCCCGCGGTGGCACGGCAGCTGAACGATGCGATCTCGCGTCTCGATGCGCGGCTGTCGCAGATCTCGCGGCCGCAGCCGACGCGCGAACCGCAGCCGCAGCCGATGCGTGAAGCCCAGATGCAGCGGGAGCCACAGATCAACGACCGGCAACTGGAGGAGAGGCTGCGCCAGGCGGAAGCGGTCGAGCGCGCCGCAGCCCAGGTCTACCGCCCCTCGCCGCCGCTGAGCCCGGCGCGTTCGATTCCGCGATCGCGGAAATCGCTGCGCGCCAGAACGAGCTCGACGGCCCCGCGCCCCGGCAGATGCCACAGCGCAGCGCGCCGCCGACGCAGCAGCCGGCACCGCCGATGGCCGCCTACGCGCCGCCGCCGGCAGCGCCCGCCGGCCCGGACTTCTCCTCGCTCGAGCGTCATCTGCTCAAGATCACGAGCCAGATCGAGGCGCTGCAGCGGCCCGACCATATCGAGCAGTCGATCGCGTCGTTCCGCGGCGAGCTCGCGGAAATCCGCCAGGCGATCACCGAGGCGATGCCGCGCCGGGCGATCGAGTCGATCGAGAACGAGATCCGCTCGCTGCATCACCGGATCGACGAGATCCGTCACGACAGCAACAACGGCCAGGACCAGGCGATTGCCGGCATCGAACGCGCGCTGTCGGAGATCCGCGAGGCGCTGCGCACGCTCACGCCCGCCGAGCAGCTCACCGGCTACGACGAGGCGATCCGCAATCTCGGCGCCAAGCTCGACATGATCCTGCGCGCCAACGACGATCCGTCGACGGTGCATCAGCTCGAGAGCGCGATCGCGGCGCTGCGCGCCATCGTCTCCAATGTCGCCTCCAACGACGCGCTGCTGCAGCTCTCCGGGGACGTGCATGCGCTGGCGGCGAAGGTCGACCAGCTGTCGCAGATGTCGCGCGGGGATTCCTACGGCGACGCCTTCGCCGGGATCGAGCAGCGCATTGCGGCACTGGCCTCGTCGCTGGAAGGCCGCGAGCGGCCGGCCGCCTATGACAACACCGATGCGATCGAGGGCGCCCTGCGCTCGCTGTCGGAGCGGATCGACCGCCTGCAGGTCGGCAACGACAGCTCGTCGGCATTCACCCACCTCGAACAGCGCGTCTCCTATCTGCTCGAGCGCCTGGAGTCCGCCGACCAGCGCTCCGGCAATCTCGGCCGGGTCGAGGAAGGGCTGCATGACATCATGCGGCACCTCGAGGCGCAGCACGCCCATATCGCCTCGCTCGCCGACGCCACCCGCAACAGCGTCAGCAGCTCGGCGCCGCAACCGATGATGGACAGCGGTATCGTCGATCTGGTGAAGCGCGAGCTGTCCGACATCCGCTTCAGCCAGTCGGAGACCGATCGCCGCACCCAGGATTCGCTGGAAACCGTACACAACACGCTCGGCCATGTCGTCGACCGGCTGGCGATGATCGAGAACGATCTGCGCACGGTGCGCACCGCGCCGCCGCCGGCTCCGCCTGCCCCTGCGCCGGCCGAACTGCGGATGGACGCACCGCGGATGGAGATGCCGCGCGCGGCGATGCCGCAACCGGTCGCGCAGCCCCAACCTGAATCGTACAGGGCTGAATCGTACAAGCCTGATTCATACCGGCCCGAATTGCCCAATCCTGCGCAGGCGCAGGAGCACTTCATGTCCGCGCCGCGCGAATTCCATGCCGCGCAGCCGGTCGAGAGCGCACCGCCGCCGCTGCCGCCGCGCGCGATCAGCGAGATCCTCGAGCCGCATGCGGCGTCCGCACGCGCTGCGCTCGCACCGGAACTGCCGCCGGATCATCCGCTCGAGCCGGGCACGCGCCCGTCGGGCCGGGCGTCGTCGCCGTCGGAGCGGATTGCGGATTCCGAGCGCGCGATCTCCGATCTGCCCGCGGGCAAGAAGGAGCCGGTCTCGACATCGAGCTTCATCGCCGCCGCGCGCCGCGCCGCGCAGGCCGCCGCCGCGCAACCGGTCAACGACAAGGCGGCGCGCGCAGCGAGCAAGGCCGCCGCCAAGGCCAAGGAGAAGGCCGACAAGGCCGCGAAGGCTGCCGCCGCCAAGGCCGGCGTCAAGGCCGGCGCGCCGGCGGCTGCCGCAACCGAAGCCCAGCCGTCGACCATCACCTCCAAGATCCGCTCGCTGCTGGTCGGCGCGAGCGTGGTCGTGATCCTGCTCTCCACCGCCAAGATGGCGATGAACCTGCTCGACACCAGCTCCGCGCCGCAGGCGCCTGCGATCGAGCAGCGCGAGCCGGCCGCACCCGCCATGCAGCCGCCCGTCGAAAATCCTGTGACCCCGGCACCGGCTGCGCCATCCGGCGTGCCCGGGCCGTCGATGACCTCGCCGACCCCGCTCGGCCGTCAGTCCAACAACACCGCGGCGCCGAACACGCTCGACAGCGCGCAGGTGACGATTCCTCAGGTGGCCCCTGCACCGGCCGCCGCGCCGGAGCCCGCCGCGGCGCCACCGGTTGCCGCCGCCAGCGATATCACCGGCACGATTCCGACCGCTCCGCCGCTCGGCGGCAAGCTCGCCACGATCCAGATTCCGGCGGGCGAGAAGCTGCCCGAGGCGATCGGCGGTCCGGCGCTGCGCACCGCCGCGATCAAGGGCGATGCGGCCGCGGCCTACGAGGTCGGCATCCGCTATGCCGAAGGCAAGGGCGTGCCCGCCAATGTCGACGAAGCCGCCAAATGGTACAGCCGCGCGGCGCAGGCCGGCGTGGTGCCGGCGATGTTCCGGCTCGGCACCTTCTACGAGAAGGGTCTCAGCGTGAAACGCGACTTCGACGTGGCCCGGCGCTATTACGTGCAGGCCGCCGAGCGCGGCAACGCCAAGGCGATGCATAACCTCGCCGTGCTCGACGCCGATGGCGGCGGCAAGGGCGCCGACTACAAGAGCGCCGCGCAATGGTTCCGCAAGGCGGCCGATCGCGGCGTTGCCGACAGCCAGGTCAACCTCGGCATCCTCTATGCCCGCGGCATCGGGGTCGAACAGAACCTCGCCGAGTCCTTCAAATGGTTCAGCCTCGCCGCCGCACAGGGCGACGCCGACGCCGGCCACAAGCGCGATGATATCGCCAAGCGGCTCGACCCGCAGTCGCTCGCCGCCGCGAAGCTTGCGATCCAGACCTTTACCCCCGAACCGCAGCCGAGCGATGCGGTCAATGTGCCGGCCCCGGCCGGCGGCTGGGACGGCGCCCCCGCGCAGCCCGCGGCGGCGAAGTCCGTCAAGCCACCGTCGAAGCGGACCGCGGCGCTGGCGGCTCCTGCTCACTAAAACGAGAATGGCAGCGGCGCCTCGACGGCACCGCTGTCCTATCCCTCCCGCCTTCCGCCGTGTAGACAGGCGCGCAGTCCCGCCCCAGCGGCGTGTGCGTTCCGGAGGATCAGGTTTGTCTGTCGACGATCGTCAGGATGATGGCACCGGCCACCGTTCGTCGCCGACCGGTCCCCGCGTCGCGCCGCCGCGCCAGACGCCGTCGCCGTTTGCCGCGCGCCCGAGCGCTCCACCGCCGCCTCCGCCGCGGCAAGGAAACGTGGCCCCGCCGCGCGGTACCTTCCGCTTCTCGCTCCCCTCCATCATCATCTTCGTGCTGCTGCTGTCGAGCGTCGCCATTCAGGCTTACCGCGACCTGTCGCGGCCGGGCGCCTGGGACTTCTGGCGCGAGACCTACATCGCCGCGAGCATGACCTCGGCGGTGATATCAGACATCGACATCGACGGGTCGGGCCGCGGCCGGCGCGCGCTCGCGATCAGCGGCAAGATCGGCTCGGCCAGCGCGAGCTGGTTCCGCGACCGGCTGAGCGAGGCCCGTCTCGCGCCAGGTGATGCCGTGCTGCTGTCGTCACCGGGTGGCGCGCTGAATCAGGCCGCCATCATGGGCGAGGTCATCCGCACGCACGGGCTGGTCACCGCCGTCGCGACGGCCGATGCTTCGGGCAAGCTCCGCCCCGCAGCCTGCGCCAGCGCCTGCGTCCTGGTCTATGCCGGCGGTGCGACCCGCTATGGCGTCGCGGGCTCGCGGCTCGGCGTGCACCGCTTCACGACCAGCGCACCGGTCAGCGATCCGCTCGCCGAGGCGCAACGCATCCAGGGCATGGTGCTCGGCTACATGACCAAGATGGGCGTCTCTTCTGGGATCGTGGAGGCGATGTCGCAGACCTCGGATATCCGCTGGTTGAGTGCGAAGGAAGCGCTCGCGCTCAACCTGATCACCAGGCCCGTCGACCAGCCCTGAGGCATGATCCGGACCCGAAGGGCCGCGTTAGCGCAAAGTGCGGAGCGGCTTTCCCTCGCGACCAACGCGGAACGCGTTTGCGCGGAGATCATGCTCAAACAAGCCGGCTTCGCTGTCGTTAATCTGAATTATCAACCACGTCCGCAGCCGAGCGGCTACGTGCGGCGAAAAATGCCACCCGGAGCGGAAACTTTAGTCCCTCCCCCCGCCAAATTCGGTTATGCAAGAATGCGGCAATCGACCCGCGTTCGCCTGCTCCTTGCGCGCCGACCGGATTCGTTCAGCCGGAGAATGCCCGACCCGAACGACATCACGCCGTGATGCGGCCTTGCGCCCCAGCATGCGGCGAACCGACAAGAAGCGACGCGCGTGCAGCTCTACCTCCCGATCGCCGACATTCCGGTCAATGTCTTCCTCATCCTGGCGATGGGCGCAGCGGTTGGATTCGTCTCCGGCATGTTCGGGATCGGCGGCGGCTTCCTGATGACGCCGCTCTTGATCTTCGTCGGCATCGCGCCAGCGGTCGCAGTCGCCTCGGTCGCCAGCCACATCGCGGCTTCCTCGTTCTCCGGCGCGATCTCCTACTGGCGCAGGCGCGCAATCGACCCGCTGCTGGCGGCGGTGCTGCTGGTCGGCGGCACGCTCGGCACCGCGCTCGGGGTGTGGACCTTCACCTTCCTGCGCTCGCTCGGCCAGCTCGATCTGATGATCGCGCTGTCCTACGTCATCCTGCTGACAACGGTCGGCGGGCTGATGTTCTGGGAGGGCCTGCGCGCGATGCTGCGTGCCCGCCGCGGCGGAACGGTCACGCTGCGCAAGCCCGGCAGCCACGGCTGGATCCACGGCCTGCCGCTGAAGCTGCGCTTCAAGCGCTCCAAGATCTACCTCTCGGTCATCCCGGTCGTCGTGACCGGGCTCGTGATCGGCTTCATCGGCGCTGTCATGGGTATCGGCGGCGGCTTCATCCTGGTGCCGCTGATGATCTACGTGCTGCGGGTGCCGACCTCGACCGTGATCGGCACCTCGATGGTGCTCACCCTCGTCACCATGGTGTTCGCCACCATGCTGCACGCGGTGACCAACCATCTGGTCGACGCCGTGCTGGCGCTGATCCTGATGATCGGCGGCGTCACCGGCGCGCAGTTCGGCGCCCGCGCCGGCCAGAAGATCCGCGGCGAGCATCTGCGCCTCTTGCTCGGCCTGCTGGTGCTCGCGGTCGGCATCCGCTTCGCGGTTGAGCTCGTGATCCGGCCGCAGGACCTCTACAGCATTCGCGAAACCGGCGGAGCCCCGCCATGAGGCTGCGCGCGCTGCTTGTCATCGCCGGCCTCGCCGCCGCCAGCCTGGCGGCCTCGCCCGCCTGTGCCGAGCGGCTGATCGTGTCGGTCTCCAACCACCGCGTCACGGTGACGCCGAATTATTCCGGCGGCGAGCTGGTGCTGTTCGGCTCGGTCGAGAAGGACGACAAGACGCCGCCCAATCGCAGCAATTACGATCTCGTCGTCACGGTGGCCGGCCCGCGCGCCGACATGGTGACGCGGCGCAAGGAGCGCAAATTCGGGATCTGGATCAACACCGATTCGCGCCAGTTCATCCAGGTGCCGGGCTATCTCGCGCTGTTCTCCAATCGGCCGTTCGACCAGATCGCCGCACCGGAGGTGCAGCGGCGGCAGCAGCTCGGGCTCAACAACGTGCTGCTGATGCAGCGGGTCGGCCCTGACTTTGCCGACGTGGTGCCGAACGATCCGTTCCGCAGCGCCTTCGTCCGGCTGCGCTCCGAGCACGGCCTGTACCGCGAGGCGACCTCGGCGGTGACGTTCCTGACCCCGACCCTGTTCCGCACCGGCATTCCGCTGCCGGCGGAGGTGCCGATCGCACCTACAATGTCGAGATCAAGCTGTTCAGTGACGGCGCGCTGGTGACCAAGACCGAGACCGCCTTCGAGATCGTCAAGGTCGGCTTCGAGCAGTTCGTCGCCACCACCGCGCGGCATAACGGCCTGGTCTATGGCCTCGTCACCGCGTTCATGGCGCTGATGACGGGCTGGATGGCCTCAATCGTGTTCCGAAAGGATTAGCCATCCTTTCCGTGCAACGCGCTTTCGAACGCGTCGCCTAGGATCGAGACGCCGAGATCGATCTCGTCATCGCTGATCGTGAGCGGCGGCGCGATGCGGAACACACTGCCCATGCCTGGCAACTGCACGATGTTGGTGCTCAGTCCGAGCTCCAGACAGCGCTGCGACACAAGCGTTCCGAGCGCTTCGTCAGGCTCCTTCTTGAAGCGGTCGCGCACGATCTCGATGCCCTGCATCAGTCCCCTGCCGCGCACGTCACCGATGCATTCGAACCGGTTCTGAAGCGCGAGCAGCCCGTCCCGCAGCCGCGCGCCCGCGATGGCGGCACGCTCGACCAGTCGGTCGCGCAGGATGATCTCGATGACCTTCAGCCCGACCGCGGCCGGCATCGGATCCGACACATGTGTCGTGTAGAACAGGAAGCCGCGCTCGTGACAGCGCTCCTCGATCTCGGCCGACGTGATGACCGCGGCCAGAGGCAGGCCGGCGCCGAGCGTCTTCGACAGGGTCAGGATATCGGGCACGACGCCGTCGCGCTCGAAGGCGAACATGGCGCCGGTACGCCCAAGGCCGGTCTGCGCCTCGTCGACGATCAACAGCATGCCGCGCGCGCGGCACAGCTCCTTCAGCGCGGCGAGATAGCCCTCCGGCAGGTCGATCAGCCCGCCGGAGCTGAGGATCGGCTCGGCGATCATGCAGGCGAGCGAGCCGGTCGACTGGCGATCGACGAGATCGAAGGCGTAAGCCAGTTCGGCCCGCCAGTCGGCCGCATTGCCGAAACGCGGCCGATAGGGGTTCGGCGTCGGGATCGCGAGCGCGCCGACCGGCGCGGGACCATAGCCCTTGCGGCCGGCTGAATAGGTCGCCCCCGCCGCGCCTGACGTCATGCCATGCCAGGACTGCGCGAACGCGACGGTTTCGAAGCCACCGGTGAAGAGCTTCGCCATCTTGATCGCCGCCTCGTTCGACTCAGCCCCCGTGCTCAGCAGCATGACGCGATCGAGCCCCGGCGGCAGCAGGTCCGCGAGTTTCTCGGCCAGCGACACGACCGGACGGCTCAGCATGCCGCTGAACAGATGGTCGAGCCGCTCGGCGTGCGCGCTGATGGTCTGGACGATCTCGGGGTGACCGTGACCAAGCACGGCGCTCATCTGCCCGGAGGTGAAATCCAGGATCGCGCGGCCGCCGGCGTCATGGACGAAGGATCCGGAGGCGCGCTCGATGATGACGGGCGTGAACGTCCCGCCGTACCGGATCAGGTGACGGCGCGCGCGATCCCAGAATGATTTGTCGTCATTTCCAGCCATACCCATGCCCTTTGCCGCTCAGTCGCCGTGATCAAGGCTATTGCAGCGCATCTTATGCGCGCGCTGCCGCAATGAGCTTGCGATTTGAGATGCATTTCATCCCAGTCTCTGCAATCAATTGCGCAAAACGCGCCAAATGCGAAAGAAATGGGAACTACGATCGTGATCGACGAGATTGACCGGAAGATCCTCGACGTGCTGCAGGTCGAGGGGCGCATCACAAATCTCGAACTGGCCGAACGGATCGGCCTCTCGTCTGCCCCATGCATGAGGCGGGTCCGGACCCTCGAAGAGGCCGGCGTCATCAATTCCTATGTGGCGCTGGTGGACCCGGCGCGGGTCGGGCTCGGGTTCGACGTCATCGTCGAAGTTCGCCTCAAGCAACAGAACCGGGAATCCTTCGCGCGCTTCGAGAAGAAGGTGATCGACCTTCCGGAGGTCGTCGAATGCTGCATGATTGCCGGCGACTGGGATTACTCGCTGCGGGTCGTGTCCTCCGACCTCGCCCGCTATCAATCGTTCATCCTCGACCGCCTGATGCATCCGGACAGCGACATTGCGAGCTACCGCACGACTATCATCCTGCGGAAGGTCAAATCGACGACCAAGATCGATAGCTCGCTGTTCCGCGGGGACTAGAGGAGAAACCCGATCCCCATCGCGATCACGCTGAGCGCCATCGCAGCCGTGGAGAGCCAGCCGAGCCCATACAGCCACCCGCCGATCGCGAAGCGGCCCATCACCTCGGTGTGGCGGGCCATCAGCATCAGCAGCACCATCACGGGCACGGCAAGCACGCCGTTGACGACCGCGCTCCAGTACAGCGCCGAGATCGGATCGATCGGGGTGAAGTTGAGCGCGATGCCGATGCCGCCCGACAGCGCCAGCACCGAATAGAACGCGATCGCCTCCCTCGGCTTGCGCGTCAGTCCGACCGGCCATCGCCGGCCCTCGCCGACCGCGTAGGCCGTCGCGCCCGCAAGCACCGGGATCGCCAACAGGCCGGTGCCGACGATGCCGAGCGCGAAGATCACCTCAGCGAACGGCCCGGCGATCGGGCGCAACGCCTCGGCGGCCTGCGCCGAGGTCTGGATGTCGGTCTTGCCGGCGGCATGCAGCGCGGCTGCGGCGGTGACGATGATCGACAGCGCGATCAAATTGGAAAACGCCATGCCGGTGATGGTGTCGGCCCGGATGCGCGAGAATTCGCGCTGCGCGCCGTAGTGCCGTTCGATCAGCGGATGCTTGCTGGCATCGACCCGCTGTTCATCGGCCTCCTGCGAGGCCTGCCAGAAGAACAGATAGGGCGAGATCGTGGTGCCGAGGATCGCGACGATGGTCGTGAAATAATCCGCGCTCCACGTCAGGCGCGGAACGAGCACGCCGGCCAGCGCCTGCGTCCATGACACCTTGGCGAAGGCAAGCGCCGCGACATAGGCGAACAGGCTGAGCGTCAGCCATTTCAGGACGGCCACGTAGCGCCGGTAGTTCATGAAGATCTGGGCGGCGACCGAAGCCACGCCGAACAGCACCACATAGAGGATCGCAGGACCGCCGATCAGGAGCTTGGTCGCGTCCGCCATCGCCGACAGGTCGGCGGCGATGTTGACGGTGTTGGCAACGAACAACAGCATCACCACGGCCGCGAGCAGCCAGCCCGGATAGTGTTTGCATACGTTGCCTGCGATGCCGTGCCCGGTGACGCGGCCGACCCGCGCCGAGATCTCCTGGATCGCGGTCATCAGCGGGAAGGTCAGCAGCATGGTCCAGCCGATGCCGTAGCCGAGTTGCGCGCCGGCCTGGCTGTAGGTGCCGATACCCGATGGATCGTCGTCGGAGGCTCCGGTGATCAGGCCGGGGCCGAGCGTCTCCAGGACGCGACTGACGCTGAACGGCCGGCGCCGAGGCTTCGCCGTCGGCGCCGTGTCATGCTTGTCGTGTGGCGAGATCGTCCCTTGGCGCGTCATGTCCGGTTCCAGCCGTCTGACAACGAGCCGGATACGCCGGGGTTCCTGCAATGAAACCTAGCTCTCGATGACGGTGGCGACCCCGGGCTCGAGGATGCGCAGACGGCGGCCGAAGCCGAGCGTATCGAAGCTCGCGCGCAGGTCGCCCGCGTTCTGCCGGAAATGCGCCCAGCCGTCGGTATGGACCGGCACGATTACCGCGTCGGCAAAGGCGCGCGCGGTCTCGATCGCGTCGTTGGTGTCCATCGTGAGATGGAACGGGCCACGGGTCTGCGCTGCACCGGCGAACGGCAGCACCACGCCGCAGTCGAAGCGCCGCGCGACCTCGGCGACGCCGTCGAACCAAGTGGTGTCGCCGCTGACATAGACCGGACGGCCCGGCTTCGGCCGCTCCACCACGAAGCCGATCACGTCGCCGGACAAGGGCTCGATGCCCGCGGGCCCGTGCCGCGCCGGCGTCGCGGTGATGGCAAGCGTCCGCCCGCCTTTCTTCAGTGTCGTCGAGGCCCAGGGCGCAAATCCCTCGGTGTTGCCACCGAGCCGCTTGGCGCCGGCCTCCGTCGTCAGCACGCGCCTCGCGTCCTTGAGAAAATCCCGGCCGGAATGGTCGAGATTGTCGGAATGCTGGTCGTGGCTCAACAGCACCGCATCGATCTCGCCGACGTCGCGCACGCCGAGCGCGGGGCCCGTCAGCTTCTCCAGCTTCACATGCGGCAGTTGATAGTCGCCGGGCGCATCGAAGGTCGGATCGGTGAGCAGGCGGAACCCGTCGATCTCGATCAGGGCGGTCGGGCCCCCGATCAGGGTGATGGTGATGCTCACGTTCCACTCCTCTTGGGCGATGCCGCGGCGGGGCGCGTCACCAGATAAATGCCGAGAGCGACCGGAACGATCCCGAGCAGGTCGCGAAATTCGACATGCTCGCCGAGCACGAGATAGGCGAACAGCATGCCGAGCGGCGGCATCAGGAAGTGATAGGCGCTCGCAGCGGTCGCGCCACACACTTTCAGGAGATGAAACCAGAGCAGATAAGCGAGGATCGAGCCGCCGAGCACGAGGAAGGCGAAGGCGCCTGCGAGTCGCATGCTCGGCACGATGTCGCTGACGCTGGAGAGCGTGAAAGCGAACGGCATCACCGCAAGGCCACCGGCGATGTTCTGGATGCCGTTGCCGATCCACAGGCTACCCTTCGGCGCCAGCAGCTTGAACAGGACGGTGCCGGCGACGATCGAGGCCAGCGAAGCCAGCGTGAACAGGATGCCATGCGGGCTGTCCGTGCCGACCTTGATGCGATGCCAGACGATGAAGGCGACGCCGACGATGCCGAGCACGAGACCGATCACCTTGCGCAAGGTCATGCTTTCGCCGAGGAACATCGCGGCCAGCATCGCGGTGAAGACCGGATTGGCCGAGACGATCAGCGCGCCGAGCCCGGCGGAGACCGTCTTTAGTCCGGTATAGCCGAGGCCGAGATAGAGCGCGTTGTTGGCGACGCCGATTACGGCGAACACGGCGACATCGCGCCAGCTGAGATCCCATTGGTCCCGTCGCAGCCAGGAGATGCCGAGGATCAGAACGCCGGCGAGCGAGAATCGCGCGGCGAGCAAGATCAGCGGCGGACAATCGGTGACGCCGATCTTGCCGGCGACGAAAGCATAGCTCCAGAGCAGGCAGAACAGCGCGATCAGCAGCGGCAGGGTGTTGAAGCGGGCGCGGGGGGCGGCGATTGACGTTGCGGCGGACATGGCGATTTTTCCTGGCGGGTTCTCCATCGCCCATGATCTAGGCCCGCGCCTTGTCATTTGGAAATTAAATGATAGACTGCCATCCAGTGGATTTATAAATGGAGGCTGCGATGCTCGATCTGGAGCTGTTGCGCAGTTTCGTCTCGGTGGTCGATGCCGGCGGCTTCACCCGCGCCGGCGAGCGCGTTCACCGCACGCAATCGACGGTCAGCCAGCAGATCAAGCGCCTGGAGGAGGATGTCGGCCAGCCGCTGCTGATCCGCAGCGGCAAGGACGTCACCCCGACGGAAGCCGGCGATCAGCTGCTGACCTATGCACGGCGGCTGCTGGCGCTGGCCGAGGAGGCACGCGACGTGGTGTCGCGTCCGGGCAGCGAAGGCGCGATCCGGATCGGCATCACCGAGGATTTTGCCGCCTATCGGTTGACGCGATTGCTCGCGACCTTCTCGCGCAGCCATCCGAATCTGCGCCTCGATGTGCGCTCCGGCCAGAGCCTTTACCTGTACCGCGATCTCGAGCGCGGCGATCTCGATCTCGCGCTGATCAAGCGCGCCGCCAGCGAGAGGGGCGGCATCGCGGTGTGGCCGGAACGCGTGCACTGGGTGACGAGCAAGAGCCATCCGCGCGACACCACCGTCGGCTCGGTGCCGCTGATCGGCTTCGGCTCGGGCTGCCTCTACCGCGCCCACGCCATCCATGCGCTGGAGAGCGCCGGCCGCAACTGGCACATGGCCTACACCTCCTCCAGCCTCGCCGGCATCCAGGCTGCGGTCGCGGCGGGCCTCGGCTTGAGCATTCTTTCGGAAATGTCGATCCAGGCCGAGCATCGCGTGCTGACCGCGAAGGACGGCTTTGCGCCGATCGAGCGGACCGAAGTCGCCCTCGTCGCCGCCCCCGAGGCGAGGCCCGCGACATTGCGGCTGGCGGACCGGCTCGCCGAGTATTGCGAGAGCGTGCAGGCGAAGGCGGCGTAGCGAAGGTCGGGCCGCAATTGCGGTGTCGTCCCTGCGAAAGCAGGGGACCCATAACCACAGGGCGCGGTGAGAGGGCAGGCTGGACCCGCAGCCTTCTTCAACAGCAAGACCCTGTGGTTATGGGTCCCGGGTCGCGCTGCGCTTGCCCGGGACCACGCTGAGTATGTGGTGCGATGTACGAATGACGGCAGGCCCGAGCGGGCCGGTCGCGACCGTCAATAACACCGCGACGCAGCGAACGCATGGACGCGGTTGTCGCCGAGCACGTGGGCCATGAAGCCGCGCGACCCGAATATCCGGACGAACGCGGCGTCGCGGACACTGAGGCCGCCGGTGTAGGCGCCGAACGCCGGCATCACCGCGCGCTCGCCGTCACTGGCAAAACAGCGCCGCTCGATCGAGCGGCCGCGGGTCGGCACCCGCGCCTTGGGATGCAGGTGCCCGGCGATCTCACCGCTCGCGCCGGTCGGCTCGTGGCGGAACACGATCGGGCCGATCGCAACTTCGGTCGCGACCACGCCGCCGAGACTGGACGGCAGCGCCGGATCGTGGTTGCCCGCGATCCAGATCCAGTTGCGCCGCATTTGCAGCGCCGCGAGCGCCGCACGATCCGGTTCCGACAGGCGCGCATGCGCGTCGCGATCGTGGAAGCTGTCGCCGAGCGCGACCACCTGCCGCGGATCGTGCCGCGCGATCACGGCGGCAAGCCGGCTCAGCGTCGCCACCGTGTCGTAAGGCGGCAGCAGCACGCCGCGGGCGGCAAAGCTCGAGCCTTTTTCCAGGTGCAGGTCGGACACCACGAGCAGGCGCTGCTCTTCCCAGAAGAGTGCGCCGGAAAAATCCGCCACGAAGCCGACATCCGCCACCGTGACCCTCGAAACGCGCATGTCGTCACCGTCTCGCAAAGCTAGCGCGCTTGCCGTCACGTCCTGTTCCCCAAGGTACCAGCGTTATGTCATAGCCTCCCGCACGAGTTCCTCGGCCGCCTCGGCCAGAAGCTCGTCGGATGCTTCGCCATAAACTGACTCGCGGCCGATTTCCAGCAGCGCGGGGACGGCAAGCGGGGAAACGTGGTCGAGATCCTTGTGGGTGATCCGGCCGTGGATGCGCGACAGCATGTCGCTGAGACGGCGGAGATCGAGCAGCCCGGTGGCGGCATCGCTGCGCGCGGCGCGCAGCAGCACGTGGTCGGCCTGGTGCTTGCGCAGCACATCATAGATCAGATCAGTCGAGAACAACACCTGGCGGCGCGACTTCTCCTCGTCGGTGAAGCGGCGCGCGATCAGGCCGGAGATGATGGCGCAGTTGCGGAAGGTGCGCTTCATCAGCGCGGATTCCGCAAGCCACGCTTCGAGGTCGTCGCCGAGCATGTCGGGATCGAACAGCGCGTTGAGATCGAGCTTGCCGTGCCGGATCATGAAGGAGAGATCGCCGACGCCCCAGACCGCGAGCGCGTATTCGTTTGCGACGAAGCCGAGCGGACGGGCGCGGGCGCGCTCCAGCCTGCGCGTCAGCAGCATGCCGAGCGTCTGGTGCGCGAGCCGTCCCTCGAAGGGATAGCAGACTAGGTAATGGCTGCCGCCGCGCGGAAAGGTCTCGACCAGGAGCTCGCGCACCGCCGGCACGCGGGAGAACTTTCGCTGCAGTGACAGCCAGTCGTGCACCTGGTCCGGCAGCGCGTTCCAGGCGCGGCTGTTGTCGAGCAGCTTGCGGACGCGCTCAGCGAGATAGGTCGAGAGCGGGAACTTGCCACCCATATAGGACGGCACTTTTGCATCCTTGTCGTTGGCGCGGGAGACGTAGATCTGGTCTTCAACCAAGGCCTCATAGCGCACCACCTCACCGCCAAAGACAAACGTATCGCCGGGCACGAGGCCCTCGATGAACACCTCCTCGATCTCGCCGAGCATCCGGCCGCCGCGCGCGATCGCGCCGGTTGATCCGTGACCGCCGGCGCGCGAGCGCACCAGCCGCACCTTCAGCATGGTCTCCTCGACGATGGTGCCGACATTGAGGCGGTAGCTCTGCCGCACCTTGGGATTGGTGACGCGCCAGCGGCCCTGCTTGTCCTGCTTGATGCGCGCGAAGCGCTCATAGGTCTTCAGCGCATAGCCGCCGGTGGCGACGAAATCGACCACGTCGTCGAAATCGGTGCGTGACAGCGCTGCATAGGGCGCCGCGGTCCTGACCTCATCGTAGAGCTCGTCCGACAGGAACGGCTTGCCGCAGGCGCAACCCAGCACGTGCTGGGCCAGCACATCGAGCGCGCCCGAGCGCAGCGGCGGCGTATCCTGCGCATTCTCGGCGATCGCATCGATCGCGACACGGCATTCCAGCACTTCGAACCGGTTGGCCGGCACCAGGACGGCGCGCGAAGCCTCATCGAAGCGGTGGTTGGCGCGGCCGATCCGCTGCATCAGCCGCGACGATCCCTTGGGCGCGCCGATATTGATGACGAGGTCGACATCGCCCCAGTCGACGCCGAGGTCGAGCGAGGAGGTGCAGACCACGCCGCGCAGCCGGCCCGCGGCCATCGCGTCCTCGACCTTACGGCGCTGCGCGACGTCGAGCGAGCCGTGATGCAGCGCGATCGCGAGCCCGTCGTCGTTCATCCGCCACAGATCCTGGAACAGCATCTCGGCCTGGCTGCGGGTGTTGACGAACACCAGCGTGGTCTTGTTGCGCTTGATCAACTCATAGACCTCGGGCAACGCGTGGCGGGCACTGTGGCCGGACCACGGCAGCCGTTCGCGCGTATCGAGCATCTCGACCACCGGCGGCGCGGCGCCGCCGGCGGTGACGACGTCGGCGGATGCGTTCTCGCCGCCCGGCTGCGGCACCAGGAAGCGCGCCAGTTGCTCCGGCTCGGCCACCGTCGCCGAGAGGCCGATGCGCGCGCCTGTGGCGCGATGGTCCAGAGCCGCGCCAGCCCGAGCGACAGCAGATCGCCGCGCTTCGAGGTGACCAGCGCATGCAGCTCGTCGAGCACGATGCGCTTCAGCGAGGAGAACAGGAACGGCGCGTCGTCGGAGGACAGCAACAGCGCCAGTTGTTCCGGCGTCGTCAGCAGGATGTCCGGCGGATAGCGACGCTGCCGTTGCCGCCGCGACACCGGCGTGTCGCCGGTGCGGGTCTCGATCCGGATCGGCAGCCCCATCTCGGCGACCGGCGTCTCCAGATTGCGCGCGATGTCGACGGCGAGCGCCTTGAGCGGCGAGATGTAGAGCGTGTGGAGGCCGCTGCTGCGGCGGACCGAGCGGCCGGTGGAGACGACTTTTGGCCTTGAATCGACTTCGACAGCTCCTTCGCTCGTCTGCCGCTGCGACTTGATCCCACCCGGCTCGTTCGCCAACTCCACCAGCGTCGGCAAGAACCCGGCCAGCGTCTTGCCCGCACCCGTGGGCGCGATCAGCAGCGCGGAACGCTCCTCGCGCGCTTTTTCCAGCAACGCGAGCTGATGCTCGCGCGGCGACCAGCCGCGTGAGGCGAACCAGTCGCGAAACCGGCGCGGCAAGAGATCGGCCGTTTCCGACGGCGGGACGGAAAAGAGATCGAGCGTCGACACGCCCAAGAGGTAGGTGGTTCAGGCGGTTTCGTCGAGGGCGGGACGGAAATGGCGGCAGGTGGCAGGAAGTCACTTCACCTCGCCCCGCTTGCGGGGAGAGGTCGATCGCATCGGCAGATGCGATCCGGGTGAGGGGGCACAGGGTCTCACGGCACACA
>NZ_LGTB01000016.1 GCF_001238275.1 Bradyrhizobium viridifuturi | reverse complement strand
ACCACAGAAGCAGTCTCTGAGTGGAGAGAGCCCCCACCCGCCGCGCTCTTCGAGCGCAGCGACCTCCCCCGCAAGCGGGAGAGGTGAGAACCGCCGCCGGAGCCAATGAAGATGAACGTCCAGACCGCCATCCGTGCCGACCGGGCCGAGCTGCTGCGCCAGGCGCGCGAGGAAGCCTATGCGACGCCATTGAAGGATTTCCATCCCGGCGCGCCGCGGCTATTCCAGAACGATACGCTGTGGCCGTGGTTCGAGCGGCTGCGCAAGGAAGAGCCGGTGCACTACTGCACCAATGCGCCGATCGAGCCCTATTGGTCCGTGGTGAAGTACAACGACATCATGCATGTCGACACCAGCCACGGCATCTTCTCCTCGGATTCCACGCTCGGCGGCATCTCGATTCGCGACGTGCCACCCGGCTACGACTATCCGAGCTTCATCGCGATGGACCAGCCGAAGCACGCCCATCAGCGCAAGACCGTGTCGCCGATGTTCACGCCTGATCATCTCGACGAGCTGGCTAAGCTGATCCGCCAGCGCTCGGCCAGCGTGCTCGACAACCTGCCGCGCAACGAGACCTTCAATTTCGTCGAGCGCGTCTCGATCGAATTGACGACCCAGATGCTCGCGACGCTGTTCGACTTCCCCTGGGAGGAGCGGCGCAAGCTGACGCGCTGGTCCGACGTCTCCACCGCGCTACCGAAAAGCGGCATCGTCGAGTCGCCGGAACAGCGGCGGCAGGAGATGGACGAGTGCTACGCCTATTTCTCCAAGCTCTGGAACGAGCGTGTCAACTCGGCCCCGAAGAACGACCTGCTGTCGATGATGGCGCACAGCGACGCCACGCGGCACATGGATCCCGACAATCTGATGGGCAACATCATCCTGTTGATCGTCGGCGGCAACGACACCACGCGCAACACCATGAGCGGCTCGGTGCTGGCGCTGCATGAGCATCCCGACCAGTTCCGGAAACTGAAGGAGAACCCTGCGCTGATCGACACCATGGTGCCGGAGGTGATCCGCTGGCAGACGCCGCTGGCGCATATGCGGCGCACCGCGCTGCAGGACACCGAGATCGGCGGCAAGACGATCCGGAAGGGCGACCGCGTCGTGATGTGGTACGTCTCCGGCAATCGCGACGACGAGGTGATCGACCGGCCCGACGAGTTCATCATCGACCGCGCCCGGCCCCGCATCCATCTGTCGTTCGGCTTCGGCATCCACCGCTGCGTCGGCATGCGGCTTGCCGAGCTGCAGCTCAAGATTGTCTGGCAGGAGATGCTGAAGCGTTTCGACCGCATCGAGGTGGTCGGTGAGCCGAAGCGGGTCTATTCCAGCTTCGTGCGCGGCATCGAGAACCTGCCGGTACGGATCCCGGGCTGAATAATCCTTGGCTGCAATTACGTTCGGCCCTATGTCTTGCCGCGTCTTACAGCTTGGGCCAGTTGACGGATCATGAACCGAAAAGAACGGCGTGCGGCCGGTAAGCAACGGGACGCGTCCGGCAAGAGCGCACCTGCTTTCGGCTCCGCGGGCATCAGCATTGCCGACCTTGCCGCAGAGGCCAGCCGCTTCTACGGGGTGCGCCGCTTCAACGAGGCGCAGGAGATCTGCCGGAGCATTCTTGCGCGCGAGCCTGCCCATGTGCAGAGCCTGAACCTGCTCGGCCTGATGGCGCAGGCTGCCGGCGACCACCGGGCCGCCGTGAAGACCTTCGCGAAGGCGATTGCGTCCGACGACCTGAATGCCGCCTGCCACTACAATGCCGGCAATTCGTACCAGGCGCTCGGCAATCGCGGCAAAGCTACTGCGCATTTCAGCAAGGCGCTCGCGCTCGGCATGGATGCGAAGGCCGTCGGCTTCATCCTGCAAAGTCCGACCGTCACTCGCTATGTCGCGCGGATTGCCGGCAAGTGGCCGCTACCGGTGACGAGCGCCGACTTGTTCGGCGGCGAAGGCGTTGCCCCGCTGGCCAGCGATCTGTTCCTGCGCTGCGCGATGGAAGCAACGACGCTGGCGAGCATGCAGCTCGAAGTGCTGCTCGGGCACGTGCGAGCCGAATTGCTGCGGCTCGCCGGCGAGCAACGCAGCGATGGCGATGACGACGATCTCGTTGCCTTTGCCTGCGCGCTCGCCCGGCAATGCTTCATCAACGAATATGTCTATGGACAGGCCGAGGCGGAGAGCAAGCAGGCGGGCGCACTGCGCGATCGATTGCTGCACGACCTGGCATCCAGCGCCGCGATCGCGCCGCTGACGCTGGCCGTCGTCGCAGCGTACTTCCCGCTTCATGCCCTGCCGGCGGCGGACGCGCTGCTGCGCCGGGAATGGCCTCCAACCGTCGCCGGCTTGTTGCGGGTGCAGCTTCGCGAACCGCACGACGAGAAGGCAGAGCGCAGCGCCATTGCGACGCTCACCCCGATCAGGAACGACGTATCAGTCGAGGTGATGCGCCAGTACGAGGAGAATCCCTATCCACGCTGGACCGTGAACCCGCTTTCGGCATTCGTCGCCGATCGGGCGCGGGGAAAGACGGTCGCGACTGCGGAACAGCAGGCCGAACGGGATATTCTGATCGCCGGTTGCGGCACCGGTTCGCACGCGATCCAGATCGCGCAGGTCTATCCGAATGCGCGCCTGCTCGCGGTCGACATCAGCATGACCAGCCTCGCCTACGCCCGCCGCAAGACGCGCGAGTTCGGCTTGCGCAATGTCGAGTATGCGCAGGCTGATATCCTGGAGTTGGGCTCGATCGATCGCACCTTCGACAGCATCGAGTCGGTCGGGGTGCTGCATCATCTTGCCGAGCCCTTTGCCGGCTGGCGCGTGCTGGTCTCGCTGCTGCGGCCGGGCGGCACGATGCGCATCGGCCTTTACAGCGAGCTGGCACGCCGCGTCATTGTCGAAGCCCGCAGCCGCATCGCAGCTCGCCATTATCGCGCCACCGCCGACGACATCAGGCGGTGCCGGCAGGAGATCTTCCGCGAGGCCGAGCAATGGAGACCGCTGATCGGCGCCAAGGATTTCTACAGCATGAGCGGCTGCCGCGATCTGCTGTTCAACGTCATGGAACACCGCCTCACCATCCCGGAGATCGCGGCGTTCCTGAACGATCATGGCCTGACTTTCCAGGGCTTCGAGCCGTTTGACGACCCGGCGGTGCTCGAGAAATTCCGCAAGCAGTTTCCGGGGACGGCCGACGAGACCAATCTCGATCAATGGCACCGCTTCGAGGTCGAGCATCCGGAGACGTTCTGGGACATGTACGTGTTCACGGCGCAAAAGCGCGCGGACTGACGGTAAGAGGTCAGTGACCGTGCTGGCCCTTGTTGGTCGGCAACGGGCAATTGGTGCAGACCCGGTCGTCGCACATCCGGCAGATCGTGAAGCGATCCATCTCGGAGGTGTCCTGCCGGGCGAGCAATGCGCGGATCAGCGTCGCCAGCTGCTTCCGTTCGGCCGATGACAGCACCTCCAGCAGCGACGTCACCGCCGAAATCCGCGACGCCAGCAGCTCGTTCCGGGACGCGACGCCCGACGCCGTCAGGTGCAAGGCGACCTCGCGGCCGTCCTTGCCGGGCCGGCGCTCGACCAGCCGATCCGACACCAGACGATCCACCAGCCGGACCGTTCCGGAATGCGACAGGCCGAGGATCCGCCTGAGCTTGTCGTTGGTCATGCCCTGGCCATAGCCGATCACGATGAGCGCCGCGGGCGTCTCGCCGCCGCGGCCGACCACCTCGCGCGCGCCCTGCTCGATGCGATCCATGACGGCGAGCGACAGCGCGCCCAGCAGATTGGCGATTCCGTTTTCCATGCCCTCATAATATGTGCGCTGCGCACAAAAAACAACTTGACCAGATATGTGCGCTACGCACATATTTACCCCAGAGAGCGACAACGATGAAAAATGGAGAGCAGCGATGACGACCCGAAGCGGCGCACTGGCAACGCCTGAGACCACAGGCAGCGAACCCGCCCTGAAATACGTGCAGGCCAACGGCGTGCGGTTTGCCTATCTCGAACAGGGCAGTGGGCCGCTGGTCATGTTCATGCACGGCTTTCCCGACAACGCCTGGTCGTATCGCAAGCAGCTGCAGGTGTTCGCGGATGCCGGGTATCGCGCGGTCGCGCCGTTCCTGCGCGGCTATGCGCCGACCGGGATTCCGGCCGACGGCATCTTCGATCCGATTGCGCTGGGCAGGGATCTCGAAGCACTGATCGAAGCGCTGAGCGACGACGGACGGGCCTGCGTCGTCGGCATGGATTGGGGCGGCACCTCGACCTTCCAGGCGCTGGCCACGGCGCCGTCGGCGATCAAGGCCGCGGTCGTCATGAACACCGCGCACCCGATCACGATCGCAAGCCTCAGGAGCGATCCCGACGCCGTTCGATCGGTCTTCCATGTCTATTTCTTTACGGTGCCCGGCGCTCACTCGGCGGTCAACATCGAGGGACTTCCCTTCGTCGACTACCTTTGGAAGTTGTGGTCGCCGACCCTGCAGAACGACGAGCATCTTCGCTCGGTCAAGGAGACGCTCAGCTCTCCCGGCACCATGAAAGCGGCGTTGAAGTACTACAATGGCCTGGTCGAAGCGGGAGCCGCGGGCCGGCTGCCGATCAACGACATGCATACGCCGACGCTGACGATCTATGGCGGCAACGATCCGACGGCGCGGTATTCGATGCAGGAGGAGCCGCTCTTCAAGGGGCCACATCGCAGGGTCATCCTGCCCGATGTCGGGCACTTCCCGCACCTCGAGCGTGAGGCCGAGGTGACCAGCCTGATCTTGGACTGGTTCAAAACGCACGGCGCCGACTGAACAGGCGCGCCGCAACCGGCGGCCGCGACAATCACAGCATCTTCAAATCCTCTGATCAGGAGTGTGCGCAATGGACGCCACGACGCAGCAGCAATACGCCGAAGCATTTCGAGCCCTTCACAAGACGGGCGATCCGCTCGTCCTGTTCAACGCCTGGGATGTCGCCACCGCCAAGGCGATCGCGAAGTCGTCGCCGGCGGTGGCGACCAGCAGCGGGGCCGTCGCGGCCGCACTCGGCTACGCCGACGGAGAGAACGCCCCGCTCGACATGGTGGAAGGCCTGGTCGCGCGGATGACCGCTTCGGTGCCAGTTCCGGTATCGATCGATCTGGAGGCGGGCTATGGCGATACGGCGGAGGCCGCCGCGCATTCAGCGGCGCGGATCCTGAAAGCCGGTGCCATCGGCATCAATATCGAGGACGGGCTTTCGGGCGGAAGGCGGCAACTCGTCGATCCCGCCCAGCATGGCGAGAAGATCCGGGCCGTCCGGGCCACCGCGCAAAAGCTCGGAATTGATCTCTTCATCAATGCGCGGACCGATCCGTTTCTGCTGAAGTTCGGCTCGCCGGAGCAGTGCCTGAATGAAGCGGCCCGGCGCGCGAGGATCTATGCCGATGCCGGCGCCGATGGGATTTTCGTACCCGGGCTCACCGAGCTCGCGCTGATCGAGCGGTTCGTGCAACTGACGCCGCTACCCGTCAACATCATGGTGACGCAGGGTGTCCCCGACATCGCCGATCTCGCCCGCGTCGGCGTGCGACGGGTCAGCCTCGGGCCGTGGCCCATGATGGCGGCGATGCGCGTCATCGGACAGGCCGCCGCCGCGGTCGCCACGAGCAAGCAATACGGCGCGCTTCTGCAGCCGAACGGCTGATGACGGAGATATACAATTCCGGCATAGCTGCGCGAAACAGATGTGACGGGATTTGAGCGCCCCTACCCGCTAAGCCTCCCGGTGTGAGGACGCGCCTCTGCGCGCCCCGAACCGAGGCCATGATGGACCAGATTGCCGTTCACCAGGACAGCGCGACCAGCCGCGACTGGCCGGTTGCGATCTACCGCACGCTGAAGAGCTTCGGCGTTGCGCAGGTGTGCTACGTCCCCGACGCGGGACATTCCGAGCTGATCAAGCTGTCGCACGCCGATGCCGGCATCAAGACCACGGTGCTGACTACAGAAGAGGAAGGCGTGGCGCTCGCCGCCGGCGCCTGGCTCGGCGGCGACTGCGCGGTGCTGCTGATGCAATCGAGCGGCGTCGGCAATTGCGTCAACATGCTGTCGCTAATGGCGAGCTGCCGCTTCCCGCTGCTGACCCTGGTGACGATGCGCGGCGAATGGGCCGAGTTCAATCCCTGGCAGATCCCGATGGGCCGCGCGACGCCGCAGGCCTTCGAGATCATGGGCACGACGGTGCTGCGCCTCGAGAATCCCGACGACGCCGAGGAAGTGATCTCGGCCGCCGCCTCGCTCGCCTATGACGGCGACCAGCAGGTCGCGGTGCTGATCTCGCAGCGGATGATCGGCCGCAAGAAGTGGACCAAGGAGACGCACTGATGTCAGCAACCGGCACTCTCGATCGCCGCGCCGCCGTGAAGGCACTGCTTGCCGACCGCGGCGATCTTCTGGTGATCTCCGGACTCGGCTCGTCGTCCTACGACGTGTTCGATGCCGGCGAGCATCCCGGCAATTTCTATCTCTGGGGCGCGATGGGCGGCGCTGCGATGGTCGGGCTCGGCCTCGCGCTGGCGCAGCCGAAGCGCCCGGTACTGGTTGTCACCGGCGACGGTGAGCAGCTGATGGGGATCGGCAGCCTCCTCACCATCGCGACCAAGCAGCCCGGCAATCTCTCGATCGCGGTGCTCGACAACGGCCATTTCGGCGAGACCGGCATGCAGCTCAGCCATTCTGGTCTCGGCGCCAAGCTCGAGGTGATCGCGAGCGGCGCGGGCATCGGCAATGTCTCGGATATCGCCGACATGTCCGGCATCGAGAATTTCCGCAACAGCCTGCGCGATCTCGGCGGCGGCCCGCGGCTGGCGCGGATCCGCATCGCGTCCGGCGAGGTCGAGCGCGCGTTGCCGCCGCGCGACGGCACCTACCTCAAGAACCGCTTCCGCGGCCATCTCGGCTTCGTGGTGAAGTGATGCGAAGCCGCGCTCAGGCGAGCTGGATATCCCAGAGCCCCTCGGCGCGCAGCGCGGCGACCTCGTCGCGCAACAGCTTTGCGATCAGCGTCATCGCATTGGAGCCGGGATGCTCGACCGGCGAGGCCAGCGTCAACTCGCGCCGCGGCGCCGGCCGCGCGATCGGCGCGGTCTCGAGCCGGCCCTCCGCGACCTCGGCGCGCACCGAGGACGGCGGCAGCATGGTGTATCCGAGCCCCTCCTCGACCAGGCTGGTCAGCACCCGGAACGAATCCGCCTCGAGCTTGACGTCGAGATCGATCTTCTTTCGGGCCGCAGCATGTTCGAGCAGCGCGCGGAGGCCGTGCGAATGACTGGGCAGCACCAGGCGCTGGCGCATCAGCCAGCCGAATTCCACCTGCTTCTTCTGCTTCAGCCCGCTGCCGCGCGGGCCGACCGCGACGATGCTGTCGCGGCCGAGGCTCTGCACCGCCAAATGCAGGTCGACCGACGGGCCGTAGATCACCGCAAGATCCATCTCGCCGCGATGCAGCCACTCGATCAGATGGCCGCTGTAGCTCTCGACAATGCAGAGCGAGATGCCGGGGTAGTGCTCCACCGTGCGCCGCGCCAGCCGCGCCGACAGCACGCAGCTCACCGTCGGCACGAGGCCAAGCACGACGCGCCCGGACGGCGCGCCGCCGGCGGACTGGATGTCGTCGCGGATCTGGTCGATCTGCCGCACGATACCGCTGGTGCGCGCCAGCAGCAGCCGGCCGGCATCGGTCAGCACCATGCCGCGGCCGTTGCGCGTGAACAATTCGGTGCGCAGCTCGTGCTCCAACAGCTTGATCTGCCGGCTCAGCGCCGGCTGCGCAACCCGCAAGGTATCGGATGCCTTGCTCAGACTCCCGAGTTCCGCGACGCACGCAAAGGTCCTAAGCTGGCGGAAATCCATACTTGCCAATCCTGGAAGGCAGGTTCATACGCTATAACAAAACAGCATAGGGAGTTTACCGGGGCCCCACAACAGCGGGCGTTTGACCTGGTGTCCGCGCAACCTCGCGACAAGAAGAACCGATGACCACACACGATCAGCACACCGACGACCATACAGACATCCGCGACGCCGTCGCAAAACTCTGCGCGCAGTTTCCCGGCGAATACTGGCGCAAGCTCGATCGCCAGATGGCCTATCCGAAGGAGTTCGTCGATGCGCTGACGGAGGCCGGCTATCTCTCGGTGCTGATCCCCGAGGAATATGGCGGCGCGGGGCTGAAGCTGTCGGCTGCGGCCGCGATCCTGGAAGAGATCCAGCGCGCCGGCTGCAATGGCGGCGGCTGCCACGCCCAGATGTACACGATGGGCACCGTGCTGCGGCACGGCAACGACGCGCAGAAGGCGAAGTATCTACCGAAGGTCGCGACCGGCGAATTGCGGTTGCAGGCGTTCGGCGTCACCGAGCCGACCAGCGGCACCGACACCTCGTCGCTGAAGACCTTCGCCCGCCGCGAGGGCGATCACTACGTCGTTAACGGCCAGAAGATCTGGACCAGCCGCGCGGAATATTCCGACCTGATGATCCTGCTGGCGCGCACCACGCCGAAGGAACAATCCAAGAAGCGCACCGACGGGCTCTCGGTGTTCATCGTCGACATGCGCGAGGTGAAGGGCAAGGGTCTCGAGATCCGCCCGATCCGCACCATGATGAACCACGCCACGACCGAAGTGTTCTTCACCGACATGAAGGTGCCGGCGGAAAACCTGATCGGCGAGGAAGGCAAGGGCTTCCGCTACATCCTCTCGGGCATGAATGCCGAGCGCATCCTGATCGCAGCCGAATGCGTCGGCGACGCCAAATGGTTCATCGCCAAGGCCACCAACTACGCCAAGGAGCGCAGCGTGTTCGGCCGGCCGATCGGCCAGAACCAGGGCATCCAGTTCCCGATCGCCAAGGCCTACGCCTCGATGCGCGCGGCGGAATTGATGGTGAAGGAAGCCACCCGCAAATATGAAGCCGGGCTCGACTGCGGCGCCGAGGCCAACATGGCCAAGATGCTGGCAGCGGATGCGTCCTGGGAAGCGGCCAATGCCTGCGTGCAGACCCATGGCGGCTTCGGCTTCGCCGAGGAATACGACGTCGAGCGCAAGTTCCGCGAGACCCGGCTCTACCAGGTGGCGCCGATCTCGACCAATCTGATCCTCTCCTTCGTCGCCGAGCACGTGCTCGGCATGCCCCGCTCCTACTGAGTTGTCTGATCATGCTGCCGCTTGAGGGATTGACCGTCATCGCCGTCGAACAGGCGGTTGCTGCGCCGTTCTGCTCGTCACGCTTGGCCGATGCCGGCGCCCATGTCATCAAGATCGAGCGACCCGAGGGCGATTTCGCCCGCGGCTACGACGCCGCAGCGAAGGGCCAGAGCAGCTATTTCGTCTGGCTCAACCGGGGCAAGGATTCCGCGGTGGTCGATCTGGCCACCAAGGAAGGCCGCGCGCAGCTCGAAGAGCTGATCGCGGGCGCCGACGTGCTGTTGCAGAACCTCAAGCCGGGCTCGATGGACAAGCTCGGCTTCTCGCGCGAGCGGCTGCGCAAGGCCTATCCGAAGCTGATCATGTGCACCATCACGGGCTATGGCGACACCGGTCCCTATGCCGACCGCAAGGCCTATGACCTCCTGATCCAGGCCGAGAGCGGCCTTGCCTCGATCACCGGCGGCCCCGAGGGCGCCTCGCGCGTCGGCATGTCGATCGTCGATGTCGCAACCGGCGCCACCGCGCATGCGTCCATTCTCGAAGCGCTGATCGGGCGCGGCCGCACCGGAGAGGGCGCGGACATCCGGATCTCGATGTTCGACGTGATGGCCGACTGGCTCACCGTGCCGCTGCTCAATGCCGAAGACGGCAAGTCGCCCAAACGCATCGGCCTCGCCCATCCCTCGATCGCGCCCTACGGCGTGTTCCGCTCGAAGGATGGCAAGGAAATCCTGATCTCGATCCAGAGCGAGCGCGAGTGGAAGACGCTGTGCGCCAAGGTACTGGGCCAGCCCGGCCTGCCCGACGATCCGCGCTTTGCCAACATGGTCGAGCGCGTGCGCAACCGCGCGCTGACCGACCAGATCGTCAGCGACAGCTTCGGGCGCCTGACGCGCGAGGAATTGCTGGCGAAGCTTGCCGAAGCCGACATCGCCTTTGCCGAGGTCAACAGCATGGACGATCTCGCCAGGCATCCGCATCTGCGCCGCATCGAGGTCGACACGCCGAACGGCAAGGTCAGCTATCCGGCGCCGGCCGCGATCGTGGTCGGCGAGGACCGGCACTACGGCAAGGTGCCCGCGATCGGCGAGCGCACCAAACGTTCCTGAGATCCCTCCTGCCCGGGCACCCAGTCATGACCGATAAACTCGACCTCGATCATCTCCGCCAATGGATCGGCAAGACCACGGAAGCCTCCGACGTCGTCACCAAGTACCTTGTCATGGGGCTGCGCGCGACGCTGTTCCAGGAGATCGGTGAGCCGAAAGCAGGCGATGCGGCGCCGTGGACCACGCATTGGTGCCTGGCGCAGCCGGTATTTCCGATGTCGCAGCTCGGCCCGGACGGTCACCCGACCCGCGGCGGCTTCCTGCCGCCGGTGCCGCTGCCGCGCCGGATGTGGGCCGGCGGCGAGCTCGAATTTTTCGATGCACTGCGCATCGGCGACGAGGCCAAGCGCTCGTCGAAGATTGCCGACGTCACCATCAAATCCGGCTCGACCGGGACGCTGTGCTTCGTCTCGGTCAATCACGAGGTGACGACCTCGCGCGGGCTGGCGGTGCGCGAGCGGCAGGACATCGTCTATCGCGAGATGACGAGCACGCAATCCGTGGCGCCCGCCAAGGCACCGCCGCATGCTCCGGCCGCGCAGCATCGCGAGAGCCACGTCTCCGATCCGGTGCTGCTGTTCCGCTACTCCGCACTGACCTTCAACGGCCACCGCATCCATTACGATCGCGACTACGTCACCAAGGTCGAAGGCTATCCGGGGCTGATCTTCCACGGCCCGCTGCAGGCCTCCTTCATAGTCGAGCTCGCCGCCAAACTGCGCGGCGGCAAGCCGCCCAAGAAGCTGTCCTATCGCGGCGTGCAGCCGCTGTTCGAAGGCAGCGAGTTCTCGATCAATGCCAACGACAAGGACGGCGGCATGGAGCTGTGGACCGCTAACGCCGAGGGCCAGCCGACCATGAAGGGCACGGCCAGCTGGTAAGGATCGCAAGCGTCGGAACGACGGAAAAAAGAGGCGCTTTCATCGGCGCCTCGCATTCCGTATTGTGATCGCATTCATCTCCCTGGATCGCAGATCATGAGTCGCTTCTGGAGTTCGGTCGTCCACAACCTGTCGCCCTACGTGCCCGGCGAGCAGCCCAAGATCGACGGCCTCATCAAGCTCAATACCAACGAGAATCCCTACCCGCCGTCGCCGCGCGCGATCGCGGCGATCACAGCGGCCACGGATCGCCTGCGGCTCTATCCGGATCCGCGCGCAACCGCGCTGCGCGAGGCGATCGCGACGCGCTATGGCGTCACGCCGGACGAGGTATTCGTCGGCAACGGCTCGGACGAGGTGCTGGCGCACAGCTTCCCGGCACTGCTGAAGCACGATGCGCCGCTGCTGTTTCCCGACATCACCTACAGCTTCTATCCGGTGTATTGCCGGCTCTATGGCGCGCGATACGAACAGGTGCCGCTCGACGCCGCGATGCGGATTGATCTCGCCGACTACCGGCGGCCGGGCAGCGCCATCCTGCTGTGCAATCCAAACGCGCCGACCGGCATCGCGCTGCCGCGTGCCGCGATCGAGGCGCTGCTCGCCGAGCAGCCGGACCGTCTGGTCGTGGTCGACGAGGCCTATGTCGACTTCGGCGCCGAGAGCGCGGTGCCGCTGGTCGCGCGCCACGACAATCTCTTGGTGATCCAGACGCTGTCGAAGTCGCGCGCGCTGGCCGGCCTGCGAGTCGGCTTCGCGATCGGCCAGCGTCCGCTGATCGAGGCGCTGGAGCGGGTCAAGGACAGCTTCAACTCCTATCCGCTGGACTGTCTAGCGCTTGCCGGCGCAACCGCGGCGATCGCTGACGACGCCTGGTTCGACGAGACCCGGCAGCGCATCATCGAAAGTCGCGAGGCACTGGTCTGCGGCCTCACCGAGCTCGGCTTCGAGGTGCTGCCGTCGCTTGCGAACTTCGTGTTCGCGCGCCATGGCGGCCATCGGGGCGCCGATCTCGCCGCGAAGCTGCGCGAGCGCGGCGTCCTGGTGCGGCATTTCCAGAAGCCGCGGATCGAGGATTTCCTGCGCATCACGGTCGGCACCGACGATGAGTGCGGCCGCCTGATCGCCCTGCTGCGCGAGATGGTCTGATAGCCATTCACCGCCGACGCGACTTGCGATCGTTGACGCCGACCCGCATAGTGACCGGGCGGCAAGATGCGCGGATCTCCGGGAAGGAGCTGTCATGCGGTTTGCGATCGGCGAGGCGACTGTCGACATCATCGTCGACGACGACGACTTCGGGCTGCCGCTCTCCGGGTTCCTTCCCGGATATGATCGCGGCTCGATCGAAGCGCATCGCGACACGCTGGAGCCGGTGTTCATCGATCTCGCGCGCGATCTCGCGAAACACGCGATCCAGAGTTTCGTGATCCGAACGGCCGGGCGAACGCTGCTCGTCGATGCCTGCATCGGCGAGCACAAGGACATCCCTGAAATTCCGGCCTGGCATCGGCGGCGCGGCAGCGGCTTCCTCGATCGGTTGCGGGCAATCGGCGTCGATCCGGCCGGCATCGATCTGGTGTTCTGCACCCATCTGCATGTCGACCACGTCGGCTGGAATACGCGCCAGGACAATGGCCGCTGGCAGCCGACCTTTCCCAATGCGCGCTATCTGTTCGGCCGCCGCGAGCTTGCCGACTGGATGGCACAGCATAATGCCGGCCGTGCCCCGCCGATCCACGCCCGCGCGCTGGAGCAGAGCGTCATTCCGATCGTCGAGGCCGGCCGTGTCGATCTCGTCGACGACGGCCATGAGCTCGTCCCGGGCCTGCAACTCGTCCCCCTGCCGGGCCACACCAGCGGGCAAATGGGGTTGCGCGTCGATTATGCGCAGTATCGCGCGATCTTTTGCGGCGATGCCGTGCACAATCCGGTGCAGATCTTCCAGCCCGCCCTGTCCACCTCATCCTGCACCGAGCCGCAACTCGCGCACGAGACGCGCGCGAAAATCCTGTCGGAGGCCGCCGACAGCGGCCGGCTCGTCATACCGGCCCACTTCCGCGGCGCGCGCTGCGCCCACATCCGCCGCGACGGCGACGGCTACACACCGGTGTTCGACACCGTGCCTCGGTGAAGCTCGGGGCACGGACGGCGTCGCAGCAGATGGCCGGTCGGCGCGAAGTTCGGTCGTATCATCCGGCCTCCTGGAACCGAATGCCGGCCTGCGCGTTCCCCGCCCTGACGGAGGACGCCATGCTTAGAGACGAACAGGTCGCGGTTCTCTGCGACATCGCGCAATCGATCGCCTTTGCCGACGACGTGCAGGGCGAAGTCGACCGGCTCATCAAGGAGGGCTACGTTGCAAAGGACGGCGACCTCTATGAGTTGACGCCGAAGGCCGAAAAGGTCCTGTCCGAGCGCGGCGCCAGCCTCAAGGCATGACGCCGGCGCGGCTGCGCTTACTCGGCGGGCGTACACCGCGTCGCGGTGATCTTGACGCCGAGCGCCGCTGACTCCTCGCGAAACTGTGCGATCGAGCGCGCATTGCGATGCGCCTCGAACGCGGCGTCGTCCTGATAGACCTCATAGATCAAAAGCTTCGCGGCATCCTCGCGCGGCACCAGGATGTCGAAATGCAGCGTACCCGGCTCATCCCTGAGTGAGCGGGCGCCGTGCGCCGACAACAACGACTGTACTTGATCGCGCTTCTCCGGCGCGACCTCGACGGTGGCGATGAGTGCAAGCTTTGACATGGCGGATGTTCCCTTCGATTCTCAGATCAGCTTGCGGAGCGGCCGAAACGCATCCCGAACTTCCCTGCTGAAAATGTCGGGCTGCTCCCAGGCCGCGAAGTGACCGCCGGCTTCGGCCTGATGGAAGTAGATCAGCTTGTGATAGGCCTTCTCCGCCCAGCTCCGCGGCGCCACGAAACTCTCGCCGGGGAACGCGGTGACGGCAGCGGGGATCGTGACATTGGCGGGCAAATAGAGATTGGTCTTGTTTTCCCAGTACAGGCGGCCCGAGGAGATCGCGCTGTTGGTGAGCCAGTACAGCGTGATGTTGTCGAGCACATCATCGCGGGTCAGCGCACCCCCGGAATGGCCGTTGACGGCGCGCCCGAGCACGGCTGATTGCATCGCGGAGGCCGGCTGGGCATAGCCGTCGCCGTGATCGAGCAGCCAGGCGGCGAGGCCCGCCGGAGAATCCGCAAACGCCGCAAGGGACTGCGGGCGCGTGCCCATGATCTGCGCATAGGCACGCCGCTTCGCGAATTGAAGCTTGATCTGCTCGAAGGCGTGCAGCTCCTCCGCCGACAGATTGTCCGGCGCGGGACCTCCGGTGGAGACCGCCTTGAACACCTCGGGCGGAACGACGCCGGGCAGGTTGACATGGATGCCGAGCAGCTCCGGCGCACCCAGCTTGGCCATTTCATTGGAGACCGGCGAACCCCAGTCGCCGCCCTGTGCCACGAACTTGCTGTAGCCGAGCCGCTTCATCAGCTGGACCCAGGCCCGCGCGATGCGCTGCGGATCCCAACCCGTCGTGGTCGGCTTGCCGGAGAAGCCGTAGCCCGGCATCGACGGGATCACGAGATGGAACGCGTCCGCCACGCTGCCGCCATGGGCGGTGGGATTGGTCAGGGGCTCGATGATCTTCATCTGCTCGATCACCGACCCCGGCCAGCCATGCGTGACGATCATCGGCAGTGCATTGTCGTGCTTCGAGCGAACGTGAATGAAGTGGATGTCGAGCCCGTCGATCTCGGTGATGAACTGCGGCAGCGCGTTGAGCCGCGCCTCGACCTTGCGCCAGTCGTAATCGGTCTGCCAGTAGCGGACCAGATCGCGCAGCATCGCCTGCGGGACGCCCTGGGAGTCGTCATTGACGGTCTCCTTGTCGGACCATCGGGTCGCCGCCAGGCGGCGGCGAAGATCGACGAGGTCTGCCTCGGGGATGTCGATATGGAACGGGCGGATCGCATCATTGGCGGCCGCTGCAACCGGGCGCGCCGGAAACAGGCCGGCGGCGCTGGCGACAGCGAGGCCCAGCGCCGCGCCGGCAAGCAGCCTGCGTCTGCTCTGGTCAATGGCTTCCTGGTTCGATTGACCCGCTGCAATTGTAATCGCTGTCTTCGATGACGTCGTCATTGCACTAGCTCCTTCGAACGCGCAGCTGCGATGCTGCCGGCTTTACGGACTACCGCGGTCTTCCGATCACTCGGGCAGCGGCTTGCCGGCCTGCTCGCGGACGATGTATTCGGCGTACCAGTCCGGCCAGTTCGCATCATGCCCACCGGTCCGCTTCTCATGCTCGCCATGGGCCGTGGCCGCGCGGCGGAGCGCGGCGGCGAGATCAGCCGACGATGAGAAGTTCGTGCTGTTGCCGTCGACGCGACCCGGCAGCCGCTGCGTGACCTGCTGCAGCAGCCAGACATTGCCGTCGGGATCGTTGAAGGTGGCGAGCGAACCGTAGCTCGGGCGCTCCGGATCCGGTCCCTCGATGCGGCCTTCCGCGCCGCGATGAAACACCTCGCTGACGTCGGCGCCGCGCGCGATCAGCTCGGCGCGCGCCGCTTCGATGTCGTTGACGATCAGGAAGCGCGGCAGCCCGGCTCCCGAGCCGAGATGGATCGAAGTCGGCGAACCCGGCGGCGTGAGTTGTACGGCGCGCGAGCCGTCGGGCCTGACGAAGTCGGCATCAAGCCGCCAGCCGAGGTCCTGGTAGAACCGCTTGGCCCGGTCGACGTCGGCGACGGGAATGACGACGACCTCGAGCTTCAAATCGACTTTTGCCGCTGCCGGCGCCTGTTCCGTGGTCATGGCTCGCTCCCTGGTGATGAAAGACCGGGCCAAAAGCGGCCCATTGCATTCGCGATGATGACGGGCCATATTGCTATGATAATCATAGTAACAAGCTCGATGAAGTAATCGTGATGGCCAAAATCAAGGACAACAGGACTGACCAAACGCTGTGTCCGGTCGCCCGCGCCGAGACCGTCGTGGGCGACCGCTGGACTGTACTGGTTTTGCGCGAGCTGTTCGCGCGCAGTCATCGCTTCGAGGAGATTCAGGCGCAGACCGGGGGCACGCCGCAGATGATCACGGCGCGGCTGAAGAAGCTGGAAGCGGACGGCCTGGTGACGCGGCGCGTCTACAACAAGCGTCCGTTGCGCCACGAATATCACCTGACCGAGAAGGGCACGGCGTTCTTTCCGGTGTTGATGGCGCTGCGCGCCTGGGGTGAGACCTGGTGCAAGTCACCGAAGGAAGGCCGCGCGATGACCTACACGCACCTCGTCTGCGGCAAGCCGGCCGGGCTCGGCCCGGTCTGCGAGTCTTGTGGCGAGCCGGTCCGTCGCGAGGACATGGTTGGAGAGCGGACACCCAAATATCAAACAGAGCGCGACGCGCGATGGGACACCTTCAAGGCGAGCCGCTGACCCCTTCGGGACCAACGACGAAGCGGACAACACAATCGCCGTCAGACCAATGAAGCATTTCGATCACGCGGGTCTGTTATGGCCCAGCCCCGCATAACACGGGAGACCACCATGCCATTCGTTCGTATCGACCTGAAGCGCGGCACGTCCGCCGAATATCGCAAGACGCTGGGCGAGATCGTCTACAAGGCGATGCGCGACACCATCAACGTGCCCGAGAATGACAAGTTTCAGGTCATCACCGAGCATGACCGCGGCGACCTGAACCATGCCGACAACTATCTCGGCAACAGCTACAGCGACGATCTCATCTTCATCCAGATCACCATGAACGCCGGGCGCACGGTCGAGATGAAGAAGGCGTTCTACAAGCGGATCGTGGACGACTATCAGAGCCAGTTGCAGGGACGGCCCGACGATGTCGTCATCAACCTGGTCGAGGTCGTCAAGGAGAACTGGTCGTTCGGCAACGGCATCGCGCAGTACGCCAGCTGACCAGCGGAACAGGCATGCGCCGGACGGCGGGGCACCCTGACCGGCGGCCTGCCGTCCGCCGCTTGCCGCCGGCGTTGCCAGCACGCATAGTGCGGCCCGTGCACGAACAATAACAGGCAGGGAGACAACCATGAGGACGATCGCAGCCGCGCTGTGCGCGCTCGCGCTGATCGCAACCGGTGCGCAGGCACAGACGCTGAAGGATTTCATGGCCACGGTCATGAAGAAATGGACTGCACCGTTCGAGCCGTACCAGCTGATCGACAACATCTACTATGTCGGCACCGACGGGATCGCCGTCTACATCATCAAGACCTCGCAAGGGCTGATCCTGATGGACACTGCGATGCAGCAGTCGACCGGCATGATCAAGGACAACATCACGAAGCTCGGCTTCAAGGTCGCCGACATCAAGATCATCCTCAACAGCCATGCCCATCTCGATCACACCGGCGGCTTTGCCGAGATCAAACAGGAGACCGGCGCACAAATGATCGCCGGCGAGCGCGACAAGCCCCTGCTCGAGGGCGGCTACTATCCCGGCGACGAGAGCAACGCCGATCTTGCCTTTACGCCTGTGAAGGTCGACCGCACGGTCAAGGAAGGCGACAAGGTCACGCTCGGCGACACCACGCTGACCGCGCACGCCACGCCCGGCCATTCGCCGGGCTGCACCAGCTGGGAGATGACCGTGAAGGACGGCGGCGAGACGCGCGACGTGCTGTTCTTCTGCAGCGGAACGGTGGCGCTGAACCGGCTGGTCGGCCGCCCGACCTATCCCGGGATCGTCGACGACTACCGCTCGACCTTCGCGAAGGTCAAGACGATGAAGGTCGACGTGCTGCTCGGGCCGCATCCGGAGGTTTACGACATGCAGGCCAAGCGCGCGCAGATGAAGGACGGTGCGCCGAACCCGTTCGTCAAGCCGGGCGAAAACGCCAGCTATGTGGCGGGGCTGGAGCAGGATTTCGACAAGCAGCTCGCCAAGCAGACCGCCGCGCTCGCGAAGGCCAATTAGCCGCTCAATTTCGGCCGTTGCCGCGGCAACCATGGGCGCGGCGGCTTGACATGGCCAGGCAATCCATCGACAGGTGGATTGCCTTTCCGCTTTTGCCGCGCGCAATGACGGAACGTAACAAGACACCAAATGGGAGCCGCCCGATGTCGTCGCGCAAACCCGCCGCCAGCAAAGGCAAGACCGTTACCGTCAAGGACGCCACCTTCGGCCTGCTGCGCGCCTGGGGCATCAAGAAGGTGTTCGGCAATCCCGGTTCGACCGAGCTGCCGTTCCTGAGCGACTGGCCCGATGACATCGATTACGTGCTCGGCCTGCAGGAGGCCTCCGTCGTCGGCATGGCCGACGGCTATGCGCTGGCGACCCGCAATGCCGGCTTCGTCAACCTGCATTCGGCGGCCGGCGTCGGCAACGCGCTCGGCAACATTTACAACGCCTATCGCAACCAGACCCCAATGGTGATCACCGCAGGCCAGCAGGCGCGCTCGATCATGCCGCTGCAGGCCTTCCTCTATGCCGAGCGCGCCTCGGAATTTCCGCGGCCTTACGTCAAATTCGCGGTCGAGCCGGCGCGCGCCGAGGACGTGCCGGCCGCGATCGCGCGCGCTTACTACGTCGCGATGCAGCCGCCCTGCGGGCCGACCTTCGTCTCGGTGCCGATCGACGACTGGGCGCATGCGACGCAACCGCTCGACGCCCGTCAGGTCAGCCGCGAGGTTGGCCCTGATGCCGCCGCGATGCGGGCACTGGTGGCCGCGCTCGGCGAGGCCAAGCGCCCTGCCCTCGTCGTCGGCCCGTCCGTCGATCGCGCCGAGGCGGTTGATCTCATGGTCAAGGTCGCCGAGAAGACCAAGGCTGCGGTCTGGGCCAGCCCGTTCTCGGCACGCTGCTCGTTCCCCGAGCGGCATCCGCAGTTCGCCGGCTTCCTGCATGCCGCACCGGGCCAGCTTTCCGATGCGCTGCGCGAGCACGATCTCGTCGTCGTGGTCGGCGCGCCGGTGTTCACCTTCCATGTCGAGGGCCATGCGGCGATCTTCGACGGCGCGACCACGATCTTCCAGATCACCGACGATCCCGATGCCGCTGCGATGACGCCGACCGGCCACAGCATCATCGCGACGATGAAGCCGGCGCTGTCGGCGCTGCTCGAGCTGCTGCCCGAGACCAGGCGCACGGCACCTGCGGGCCGCATCCTGCCGCCGGCGCCCGCGGCCGGCGATCCCATTCCCGCCGAATACGCGCTGCACGCGCTCTCGGCCGCGATGGGACCGCACGATGCGCTGGTCGAGGAAGTGCCGTCGCATCGCCCGCTGATGCAGAAGGCGATGCCGATGCGTGGCCAGGACAGTTTCTACACCATGGCGAGCGGCGGCCTCGGCTACAGCCTGCCGGCGGCGGTCGGCATGGCGCTCGGCCGGCGCGAGGGGCGCACGGTCTGCCTGATCGGCGACGGCTCGGCGATGTATTCGATCCAGGCGCTGTGGACTGCAGCCCAGCGCAAGCTGCCGCTGACGGTCGTCGTGATGAACAATTCCGGCTATGGCGCGATGCGTTCATTCAGCCAGGTGATGCAGGTGCGCAACGTGCCGGGTCTCGACCTGCCCGGCATCGATTTCGTCAAGCTCGCCGAAGGCATGGGCTGCGACGCGGTGCGGGTGGCGAAATCAGCCGAGCTCGCGGACGCCTACAAGCGTGGCTTGTCGGCGAAAGGCGCCAGCCTGATCGAGGTGATGGTCGATTCCGCCGTGCCGCTGCTCTACACGCAGAAGAGCTGAGCGGCGAGACGCGGCTCTTGCGCACGCGTAAGGAAGGCACCCGGCGGCTGGGTTCCCTCCCCCCTTGCGGGGGAGCCCGATCAGTGCGCTCACCTCACGAGAAGATTTTCACGCTCCTGCTCCTGTTCCAACGTTTGCACTGACGGTGCCGGCACCTCGCAGCCCGTGGCGCAGCAGCGGCCGGGCTGCTTCGACACACGCTGGCCCTCGTCGACCAACCCGCGGCCGAGCAGATTTTCGACCAGCTCGGCCTTCTCCATCACGGGATAATTGCGCCAGATCTCGCGCTTCATGGCTTCCGGCGAGCCGCCGCCGTGCAGCGAGATCACCGAGTACCAGCCGGCTTCATGCGAGACCGTGAGGTCTTCGATCAGCCGCGCCACCTCGGCGCGCTGCTCGGCTGGAATGTCCGGACGTCCGCCCATCACGGCGGCGAGCGAGGCGCGCGTTTCCGGATTATGGTCCTCGTCGGGTCCCGGCAGCGCGACGATCAAGCCGCCGGAGACGTAATGCGCGACGCGGTGCATGTCGTAGATCTTGGTTGCCAGCAGCAGCTTGCCGATGTTGGAGAACACCGCATCCGGCATCACCGAGCCCGCCGGATCCCTGGTGCAATAGACCGAGGACGCGACGCCGCAGGCATAGAAGCTTTCTGTGATCGTGATCAACTCGACCATCGCCTCGCGGATATGGGCGTGCTTCTCGGCATCGAGCCCATTGGCCTCGATCATCAAGGCGCCGGCGCCGATCAGGAGATCGCCGAAGCCGGCGCGTGCACCGATGCAGGAGTGGCGGTGATGGGTGGCATAGGACGTGGTGAGGAAGCCGCCCTCCTCGGTCTCGCCGGCGAGGAAGACGCGGTCGTGCGGCACGAACACGTCGTCGAAGATCACGACGCCGACCGACTGGCCGTACTTCGCCGAGAACTTTGCGCTGGCATCGCCGGGCCGGCCGGCGGGCCGCGCGACGATGGTCACGCCTGGCGCATCGATCGGCACCGCGCAACACACCGCGAAATCCTTGTCATCGGGCACATGGGTGCGGCACGGCATGAGCAGGAACTCGTGCATGTAGGGCGCGCCGGTCACGATCGCCTTGGTGCCGCGGATCACGATGCCGTCGGGGCGGCGCTCCCTGATGTGGACATAGACGTCTGGATTGGCCTGCAGGCCCGGGCGCTTGGAGCGGTCGCCCTTGGCGTCGGTCATGGCAACGCCGAGCGTCAAGTCCTGGTCCTGCACCTCGTGCAGATAGTTGAGGAAGCGCTGGCTGTAGTCGGTGCCGTGGCGATCGTCGGTCAGCTTCGTCGCCTGATAGAGCCCGTTCAGCGCGTCATGGGTGAGATAGCGCTGGGCGCAGCCTGATGTCCGGCACACCAGCCGCACCGCCTCGAGCTTGTAGAGCAGGTCCTGCGAGCTCTCATTGATGTGGAGCATGCGGTTGACGGTTTTGCCGGAGGTCGCCTGCCGTGCGGTCATGATCGCCGTGTGCTCGGCGTGGTGCGCGAAATCATAGGTCACGCCGACACCGGCGATGCCGGGCGCCAGCAAGGGCTCGTCCGCGACGCTCGCCACCGCCTCGCCATTGACGAACACCCGCGGTCGGTAGCGGCGCAGAGATTCCCGGTAGTCCGCGGCCGTCATCAGCATGGCGCTTCTCCCTTGCTTGTTTATTCTAACACTGTTAAATTATTGAACACTGTTAGAATTGAGTCAAGGACGGATTCGACCGGATGCAGATGCGCGAGAGCAGGAAGGAGGCGGTCAGCCGCCACAAGCGGGAGCTGATCCTCGATGCGGCGCGCAGCGTGTTCGCCGAAGAAGGCCTCGAGGGCGCGAGCCTGCGGGCGATCGCGACCCGGGCCGGTTACACCCCGGCGGCGCTGTATTTCCATTTCGATTCCAAGGAGGCGATCTATGCCGAGGTGCTGCGGCAGTCGCTGGCCGCGCTCGGCGACGCCGTCAGCGCGGCAGTCGCGACCACGCGCGGCGCCAAGCAGCGGCTGCACGCCGCCGGGATGGGCTTCTTCCGCTACTATGCCGACAACCCGCGCGACCTCGATCTCGGCTTCTACCTGTTTCGCGGCGGCATGAAGCCGGCCGGGCTCGGCCATGACCGCGACCACGCGCTGAACGCCGCGCTGGAGGCAGCATTGCATCCGATCGCGGAAGCCGCCGAGGCGCTCGGCGCGTCCAGGCAAAAGGCGAATACGGCCATGGTGGACTGCTTTGCCCACGCCACCGGCCTCTTGCTGTTGCTGCACACCGGCCGCATCCGAATGTTCGGCGCCTCGGCGCCCGACCTGATGGACGCCTATCTCCGCGAGAAGGTCGCGCAACTCGGTAAGGAGTGAAGCCATGCTGACGATCGATCCGAGACAGTCGCTGCTGCTGATCGTCGACTTCCAGTCCCGCCTGATGCCCGCGATCGATCAGGGCACGACAGCAGTGAGGAATGCACGGCGATTGATCGACATGGCCGGGCTCGTCGACATTCCCGCAGTCTTCACCGAGCAGAATGCCAAAGGCCTCGGCGCGACCGTCGCCGAGCTCGCGACCACCGACGCGCGACTGATCCACAAGATGACCTTCGATGCCGTCCGCGAGCGCGAATTCCTCGGCGCGATCCCACCCGACAGGCACATCGTCGTCGCTGGCTGCGAAGCGCATGTCTGCGTGCAGCAGACCGTGCTCGGCCTCATCGACGCCGGCCGCAAGATCTATGTCGTGCGCGATGCGCTGGGCTCACGCCGCGCCGAAGACAAGGACACTGCGATCGGCCGCATGGAGCGGCACGGCGCCGAGATCGTGACCACCGAGATGGTGGTGTTCGAATGGCTGGAAACCGCTGAGCATCCCCGGTTTCGCGAAGCAATTGCACTGATCAAGTGACGGCGCGATCAGCGACACAACCATCTCACCGAAGTGAGGGATGCACTTGCAGACGGGTTCCCTCCCCCTTGCGGGGGAGGGTTGGGGAGAGGGTACCACACGGGTGCTCTCTCGACGCTTCAACGACGCGCGAGCGAAATTGCGATGGCGACGCTTCGATCGATCATCTCGCCCGGAGCCACCCCTCTCCCGCAAGGGGAGAGGGAGCCTGACCAGGGTGCTCATCTCACACGCGCGACGCGAATTCGCTGGCCGTCACTTCCCGTGGCTCTCGCGCATCTTGGCCTGGATCTTGGCCATGCCGCCGATCCAGCGGTCGTAGTTCTCGGTCTTCTTGCGCATGTAGCCGAGCACCTGCGGGTGCGGCAGGATCAGGAAGGTCTCCTGCTCGATGCCCCTCAGCGCGTCCTGCGCGACCTGCTCCGCGGTGAGATCGCCGTCACCGGATTGCGGGCCCTTCGGGATCGAGCGCAGCATGTTGGTGTCGACGCCCTGCGGGCAGAGGATCGAGACCTTGATGTTGTCGGCGCGGTGCGAGATCGCGAGGTTTTCGGCGAAGCCGACCGCGGCGTGCTTGGTGGTCGAGTAAGCGGGACTGCCGACCTGGGACAAGAGGCCCGCGGCCGAGATCGTGTTGAGGAAGTAGCCCTCGCCGCGCGTCTTCATGCGCGGCACCAGATGCCGCGCGGCATAGACATGCGCCATCACGTGGATCGCCCAGCTCCGCGACCATGGCTCGTCCGAGGTGCCGCCGGCATTCTTCGACAGCGGGTCGAAGCCGCCGCCGATGCCGGCGTTGGAGCAGAACAGCGCGATCGGGCCGAACATGCGCTCGGTCTCCTCGATCACATGCAGGACGTTCTTCTCCTGGCCGACATCGCATTTGAAGGCGGCGCCGCCGACCGAGCCTGCGACCTTCTCAGCCGCGGCATGATCGAGGTCGACCACCACGACCTTGGAAGCGCCGGCGGCATGGAACGCCTCGCAAAGCGCCTTGCCGATGCCATTGCCACCGCCGGTGACCACCACCACTTTACCTGCCACCTGCATGGCCATCCTCCCGATATCTTGATTTCAGCGCATGATCCGGAAAGCCGGCGTCATGCTCAAACAGAGCGATCATGATAGCGCATCTTGTGCCGATGCATGATCTTTTCGAGAGGCCGGCCCGGTCTTTCGCGCAGCGCCGGTGGGCAGATCAGCTCGCCAGCACGACGTCGAACACCGCCGTATAGTGGCAGGCGGCCCCGAGCAGCACGAAGCCGTGCCAGATCGCATTCTGGAAGCGCAGCCGCCGCCAGGAATGGAAGATCACCCCGAGGCTGTAGAGGATGCCGCCCGCCAGCACGAAGCCGAGCGCCATCGTCGGCAGCGCCTTCACGACGCGGTCGTAGAGCATGATGCCGCTCCAGCCCATCGCGAGATAAAGCCCGACCGAGAGGCGGTCGAAGCGGCCGGGATAACGCAGCTTCAGCCAGATGCCGACGATCGCCACGCACCACACGCCGACCAAGAGCGCGATCGCAAAATAGCTGTCCTTCAGTTCCACGATGAACGGCGTGTAGGTCGCGGCGATCAACAGATAGATCGCGGAATGATCGAAGCGCCGCAGGATCCATTTGGCGCGCGACACCGGCCAGAGATTATAGGTCGCCGACAGCGTCAGCATCGCGAGCAGGCCCGCGACATAGACCGACACCACGGCGACGTCGAACGGGCCGGCATAGACCGCGGTCAGCACGATCAGCGCTGTGGCGGCAACCAGCCCGAAAGCGACGCCGACCAGATGAACGACGCCGTCGGCGATCAGTTCGGCCCGGTCGTAGTTCCACAGCGCAACGCCGGCCGCGTGGATCGAGGTCGAGGCAAGTTGCTTCAGGCGGAAGACCGTCATGCAGGCTTTCCTGTGGGCCTATTGATATGGGTAGCGCGGGTGGCGTGACGCGTTCAATCCCCTGCAATCCCCTCGCCCCTCCCTCGCCTGCAAAGGCGCCGGAAATGTGAAGCTTGATTTTGGCCCGATAATCGCCACCTTGCGGGTGATCGCCCGCCCCTTTTGGTCCCTCCTGCCGGGTCTTCGTTAACCCTCCATGCCCCCCAGGTTTCGAGATATCGTCGAGGAAGCCCGTCTCTCGGCGCGGGCGCTGCTCGACTATGGCGAGGGTTTGTTCAACCCGACGGTGCGGCTCGGCGTCACCGGCCTGTCGCGCGCCGGCAAGACCGTGTTCATCACCGCGCTGGTGCACGGCTTGACCCGCGGCGGCCGCTTCCCGGTGTTCGAGGCCTATGCCTCGGGACGGATCGCGCGCGCCTACCTCGCGCCGCAGCCCGACGATGCGGTGCCGCGCTTCGCCTATGAGAACCATGTCCGGACATTGGTCGAGGAGCGGACCTGGCCGACCTCGACCACCGACATCTCCGAGCTTCGCCTCGTGATCGAATATCAGCGGCAAAACGGCGCAGACCGCACGCTGACCCTCGACATCGTCGACTATCCCGGCGAATGGCTGCTCGACCTGCCGCTGCTGGGCAAGAGCTACGAGCAGTGGTCGGCGGAGAGCCTTGCATTGTCGCGCGAGCCGCTGCGCGCAAAACTTGCGGCGCCCTGGCACGCCCATCTCGCAACGCTGAAGCCTGAGGCGAGAGAGGACGAGCAGGCCGCGCTCACCGAGGCACGGCTGTTCACCGACTATCTACGCGCCTGCCGCGACGAGCGCTTCGCGATGAGCCTGTTGCCGCCCGGCCGCTTCCTGATGCCGGGCAACCTCGCCGACACGCCGGCGCTGACCTTCGCGCCGCTCGATGTGCCCATCGACGGCAGCGCGCCCGATCACTCGCTATGGGCGATGATGCGACGGCGATACGAGGCCTACAAGGACGTCGTGGTGCGGCCGTTCTTCCGCGACCATTTCGCGCGGCTCGACCGCCAGATCGTGCTGGCGGATGCGCTCGCCGCGTTCAATGCCGGCCCCGAGGCGCTGCACGATCTCGAAGCGGCGCTCGCCGGCATTCTCGACTGCTTCCGGATCGGCCGCAGCACGATCCTGAGCGCGCTGTTCAGGCCGCGCATCGACCGCATCCTGTTCGCGGCAACCAAGGCCGACCACCTGCATCACCAGAGTCACGACCGGCTCGAAGCCGTGCTGCGGCGGATCGTGGCGAGGGCCGCCGAGCGCGCCGAATATGCCGGCGCCGAGATCGACGTCGTCGCGCTCGCCGCGGTGCGCGCCACTCGCGAGGCGCAGGTCCAGCGTGGCCGCGATAAGCTGCCCTCGATCCTCGGCACGCCGGCGCCGGGCGAAGTCGCCAATGGCGAGCGGCTTGATGGCGAGACGGAGGTAGCGACCTTTCCGGGCGACCTGCCCGACAATCCGGAGGAGCTGTTCAACGGCGGCTTCCGCGGCCTCTCCAGCGGCGACACCAACGCGGCCGATTATCGTTTCCTGCGCTTCCGCCCGCCGAAGCTGGAACGAGGCGGCGATGCGGAGCCGGCGCTGCCTCACATCCGCCTTGACCGCGCCCTCCAGTTCCTGATCGGAGACAAACTGCAATGAACGAGAAGACGCCCCCGCGGCGGCCGGCGACGTTCAAGCTCGACGATCCCGGCGTGGTCGTGATGGATCCGGACGAGCCTGGCCGCCTCACGCGCGGCACGATCCAGATCGTGCCCGAGGCCGAGCCCGCACAACTGCCGGTGCCGACAGACACGCCGCTGCTGCCGGAGCGTCGCGGCTTCCGCTGGGGCACACTGTTCTGGAGTGCGGTCGCGGGCCTCGTCGTGCTCGGCAGCGGGCTTGGCGTGATCAACCTGGTCGAGGATCTGTTCGCGCGCAACGAAGGCCTCGGCTTCCTTGGGCTGGCGCTCGCCGTCGTCGCTGCGGTGGCGCTCGCGGTCGTCACCATGCGCGAGCTGGTCGGCCTGGCGCGGCTTGCCACCATCGAGAAGCTGCACTTGCGCGCCGCCGAGGTGCTGATCAGCGACGACCGGGCCGCGAGCCGCACTGTGGTCGCCGATCTGCTCAAGCTCGCGCACCACACCCCGCAGCTCGCCCGCGCCCGCAGCGCGCTGCAGAGCCACACCGATGATATCATCGACGGCGCCGACATGATCCGCCTCGCCGAGCGCGAATTGATGACGCCGCTCGACGAGGAGGCGCGGCGGCTGGTGTCGGCGGCGGCGCAGCGCGTCTCCGTCGTCACCGCGGTCAGCCCGCGCGCGCTGTTCGATGTGCTGTTCGTGTTCGTGGCGAGCTTGCGGATGATCCGGCAACTGGCGCGGCTTTATGGCGGCCGGCCCGGCGCGCTCGGCATGATCCGCCTGCTGCGCCATGTGATCGCGCATCTCGCGATCACCGGCGGCATGGCCGCAAGCGACAGCCTGATCCAGCAGATGCTCGGCCACGGCATCGCGGCCAAACTCTCGCAGCGGCTCGGCGAAGGCATGCTCAACGGCCTGTTGACCGCCCGCCTCGGCCTCGCCGCGATCGACATCACCCGCCCGCTCCCCTTCGACGCCCTGCCCCGCCCCGCGCTGACCGACCTGGCGAAGGATTTGATCCGCAAGCGGGAGGAAGAGGAATAGCGGCGCAGGGTCGGCAGAGACACGTTTGCGCCGTGCCACCATCAACCGTCTCGCGACAAACACAGCTGTCGTCCCTGCGAAAGCAGGGACCCATAACCACCGATGCTGGTTATCTCGCGTTGCTGTAAGGACGAGCTCCGTTCACAACATCCGCTGCGGCGTATGGGTCCCTGCTTTCGCAGGGACGACATCGAGTGTGTTGCGCGGGTGAGGGAGCCACCAGCGGACGAGTTCTCTCCCATCGTGGGATAGGCCAGGGACAGGTCCGTCACCCACTCGCTTGGGTGAGGGTATCCATCCACGCGCACCTCACCTGCGGAGAGAGCCCCCTCATCCGGCGCGCGAATGCGCGCCACCTTCTCCCGCAAGGAGAAGGAAGACGCGTCGCCAGCACGCGCCAGCGGAAGAACGTGGTGTCCGGCGGCGGCGACAGATCGGGGGTCCAGCCTGAGATCTTCTCCAGCGAATAGGTGTCCATCACCATGCCGCGCCAGCTCCGCGTCACGCGCTCCAGCGGCTGGCGCACCGCTGACGTTTCGTTCCACAGCGGCAGATTGTTCTCCGGCTCGCGCCCAACATAGATGCCGACGTGATCCCGGATCATGCTCATGCCGGGATCGGCAAAACCCTGGAAACGGCCGCGCTCATTGATCTCGACGACCGGCACCCGCCCACGCAGCATCCAGCGCAGCATCGCATAGGTGCGGTAGTCCGTGGTCGCGACCCAGGTCGCGCCGGTGGCCTCGACCTGCGCCAGGGTATGCGCGGCCACCAATTCGTAGCCCGCCTCGGTGCCGATCGGATCGGTACGGCCGATCAGATTCCACGGCGCGAGCATGTAATAGAGGAACACGCAGACGACGAAGGCGATGCCGGTCGTGATCGCGGTCCGCGCCCAATAGATCGTCGATTTGACCAGACCGGTCGACCAGCCCTCGAACGGCATCCGCGTCAAATTGATAGCGACCGCCGCAAAGCCGGCCGGCCACAGGAACATCGGCCAGGTATCGCCGACCCGCAAGGTCAGCGACTTCCAGAGGAAGTAGATGAACGGCACCAGCACCGCGGTCGCCAGCAGGATCGCCACCGGCTCGCGCCTGGCATAGCCGCGCCATGCCGTCAGCGCTGTTGCGAACAGCGTCACCGGCAGCAGCACGAAGCCGACCAGGCCGAACTGCATGCCGATGAATTCGCCGAGGGTGCGCAGTGTCAGATCGCGCTCGACGGTGGCGCGCACCGCCTGGAAACGGAACGAGGCCCAGTCATGCCCCGCATTCCAGATCAGCACCGGCGAGAACAAGACGATCGCGATCAGCGCGGCAAGGTAAGGATACGGGCTGCGCAGCCAGCGCCAGCGCCAGTCCGGCACCAGCGCAAAGGCGAGCACCGCCGGCGCGAACATGATCGCGGTAAACTTCGACAGCAGCGCAAGCCCTGCGAACAGCCCGGCGGCGAGCCACCAGCGCCCGTCATCGCTCTGCGCGAGCCGCACCAGCGACCACAGCATCGCCACCGAAAACGGGATCAGCGCCGTATCCGGCGCGACCTTGGCCATCAACAGCCCGTAGTAGAGCGCGGCCTCCGGCAGCAGCAACGCCAGCATCACGGCGCGGATATTGTTGGCCGTGACGCGGCGAACGATGTCGGCGAGCAGGAGCTGGGTCACCAGCATCGCCACGATACCACCGAGGCGGACGCCGAGATTGGTGTCGCCGAGAACAGCGGTGCCGAAGCGGATGAACCAGGCGACCATCGGCGGATGGTCGAGGAAGGACAGCACGTTTTCCTTCGACCAGGTCCAGTAATAGGCCTCATCGGTGCGCAGATCGAGCGCATGGGCATAGACCAGCCGCATCGCGGTCATGGCAACGATCACGGCGATGACGCCACGCCAGTCCGGCGCCCGCGAACGGGCCGGCTTAACGCCGATGTTATCGGCTCCAGGTTCGGCTTCAGGTCCGGCTTGGGTTATCGTCACGGCCGCTTTTTGTTCGACTCTTAACGGAGTGTCAACGTTCCGCGCGGCTCGCTGTCCCGGCGCGTCCGGACCCGTGGTGGTGTTCAGCGCGGGAATTAAACATTAGACTTGCCGATCATGAATCACATGGCCTCCCCCTCGCGCGAGCACCTGCAGAACATGGCCCGCGGCATCGGCCAGCGGCAGGTCCGCCTGGTCACGGGGACGATCATGTTCGCCTACCTGATCAGCCATTTCCTCAACCATGCGCTCGGCAACATCTCGACCGAGGCGATGGCGATCGGGGTGCACTACCACACCGAGTTCTGGCAGTTCCTGCCGGTCGCGGTCGTGTTCTATTCCGCCTGCCTGGTGCACGCCGCGCTCGGCATCTGGGCGCTGTTTGAGCGGCGCGAGTTCCACTGGAAGGCGATCGAGCCGCTGCAGCTCACCCTCGGCCTCAGCGTCCCGATGCTGATCGTCGCCCACGTCGTCGGCGTCCGGCTCGGCCAGACCCTGTACGGGCACGAGAAGCTCTATCCGCAGGAGCTCTACACGTTCTTCATCGCAGCGCCGAACCGGCTGTGGACGATGCTGGCGGTGCTGGTGATCGCCTGGGTGCATGGCTGTATCGGCCTGTATTTCTGGCTGCGGATGCGCGCGTTCTTCAAGCGCGCGGCGCCCTATCTGCTCGCCACCGCCGTGCTGATCCCGACGCTGGCGATGCTCGGCATCTACCAGGCCGGTCGCGCCACGATCGCCGACTACCAGGATCCCGACTGGCGGCGCGAGGAGTTGTCGGTGCAGAAGCTCGGCACGGCGGCGCAGGGGGCCATGCTCGAGAAGATCACCGACGACCTGACGATCGGCTATCTCAGCCTGCTCGGCCTCGTGCTGCTCGCGCGCGGTGCGCGGACCCTGCTGGAACGCCGGGGCGGCATGATCGCACTGTCCTATGGCAACGGCCGCACGCTGCGGGTGCCCAGGGGACTGAGCGTGCTGGAAGCGAGCCTGCGCTACAACGTGCCGCATGCCAGCGTCTGCGGCGGCCGTGCGCGCTGCTCGACCTGCCGCATCCGCATCATCGGCGATCACGCCACCCTGCCCGAACCTTCGCCGCGCGAGGCCTTCGTGCTGCACCGGGTCGGCACCGACGATCCCTCGATCCGGCTGGCCTGCCAGTTGCGGCCGACCTCCGACCTGACCTTCTTCCAGTTGTTCCTGCCGAGCACGATGTCGGCCAACGCGCATGCCGGCAATCCGACGCGGGTCGGCCAGGAGCGTTATCTCGTCAGCATGTTCGTCGACATGCGCGGCTCGACGCAGCTCGCCGAGAAGCGGTTGCCGTTCGACACCGTGTTCATCGTCAACCGCTTCCTAGGCGCTGTGTCGCAAGCGGTGCTGGAAGCCGGCGGGCGGCCCAACCAGTTCATCGGCGACGGCATGCTGGCGCTGTTCGGGCTCTCCTCCGACCGGCACGAGGCCTGCCGCCAGGCGCTGCGCGCCGCGGCGCTGATCGCAGCCAATATCGATGAGCTGAACCAGTTCCTCAGTCACGATCTGCGCGAGCCGATCCGCTTCGGCATCGGCATCCATGGTGGCGAGGTGATCGTCGGCGATATCGGCTATCGCGACCACATGGTGTTCACCGCGCTCGGCGATGCGGTCAACGTCGCGGCACGGCTGCAGGACATGACCAAGGCGCTGGCCTGCGAGGCCGTCATTTCCGACGAGGTGCGCGTCACAGCCGGCCTCGCCGACGATGCCCTGCCCGCGCAGGAGGTCGCGATCCGCGGCCGCAACGAGCCGATGACCGTGCGCACCGTCGAGGCGACGCGGGTGCTGTCGGCGCTGGTCGACGAGCGGCGTGCCGTCGCGGCCTGATCGGTTCATCTCCCCTTCACCGAATGTGACCTGCCGCACATCCAGCGGAGCGTTCAGCCGCGATGCTCGAACGCGTCCCGTGCCGGATGCGACTGACTGGCGATGGGTAACACTGCAACCGCGCCGCGACAGAGTTCAACGCGCATCTGAAGGAGACGACCATGCTTCGCAAAGTCACGCTTGCTCTCGCTACCGCCGCAACCCTCGGTGCCGCCGCGCTGGCTCCGACCTCGGCGTCCGCCAAGCCGTTCTTCTGGCATCCGTACCACCATCACTTCTGGGGTGGCCCGGGCATCTCCGTCGGCTTCGTCGACTCCGGGTGCTACGTCACCCGCCTGGTGATGACGCCCTACGGCTATCGCTATCGCACCGTGAACGTCTGCTACTGATCGAACCAACTACCTGGAAGCGAAATGCCCCGGTCGCCTCATGCGATCGGGGCCTTTCGCTATTGCAACGCAACGCCGGTAAGCGCTGCGAAAGCTCAATTGACTCGGGATCGTCAGGTGCGACATTTGTCGCCGCGCGCTTTCCATGATGCGACGGCGCGCAAGGCAGGGTGAGCCTGGTGATGACCAGCTCACGACAGAACAGCTTCGGAGGAAGCGGAATGCTCGATCGACGAGACTTGATGAAGCGCGCCGGGTTGGCGGCTTTGGTGACGGGGCTGGGATCAAGGGGCGCGTTCGCCCTCGACACCGTGACGCTGCCCATTGGCAACGGCGAACGGCCGCTGGTCCGCTACCCGCAGAAGCGCCCGATGATCGGCCTGACCAGCCGGCCGCCGCAGCTCGAAACCCCGTTTGCGATCTTCAACGACGGTCCGCTGACGCCGAACAACGCGTTCTTCGTCCGCTATCACCTCGCCGGCATCCCCTACGACCTCGATCCGGACAAGTTCACGCTCGAGATCAAGGGCAAGGTCGACAAGCCGCTGAAGCTGTCGCTGAAGGATGTCCGCAAACTGAAGCCCGTCGAGCTGGTCGCCGTCAACCAGTGCTCCGGCAACAGCCGCGGCTTCTTCAATCCGCGCGTCGCCGGCGGCCAGCTCGGCAACGGCGCGATGGGCTGCGCGCGCTGGCATGGCGTGCCGCTGAAGACCGTGCTCGACATGGCCGGCGTGCAGGCCGGCGCCAAGCAGGTCACCTTTGGCGGCATGGACGGCCCGGTCATGGAGACGACGCCCGATTTCGTTAAGGCGCTCGACATCGACCATGCGCGCGACGGCGAGGTGATGCTGGCCTGGGGCATGAACGGCGAGGACCTGCCGTTCCTCAACGGCTTCCCGCTCCGCCTCGTGGTGCCCGGCTATTACGGCACCTATTGGGTGAAGCACCTCAACGAGATCACCGTGATCGACAACGTGTTCGACGGCTTCTGGATGAAGTCCGCCTACCGGATTCCGGATACGCCCAACAACGCGGTCGAGCCCGGCACCGCACCGAAGGCGACGATCCCGATCAACCGCTTCACGGTGCGCTCGTTCGTCACCAGCGTTGCCGACGGCGCCAAGCTGAAGGCCGGCCGCACCACGCTGCGCGGCATCGCCTTCGACGGCGGCAAGGGCATCAAGGAGGTCGTGGTCTCGACCGACGGCGGCAAGAGCTGGACACCGGCGAAGCTCGGCAAGGACCTCGGCAAATACGCGTTCCGCGAATGGAAGCTGAAGGTCGCGCTTCCCGCCGGCCCGTCGGAGCTGAAGGTGCGCGCCACCAACAATGCCGGCGACACCCAGCCGATGGACCCGTTGTGGAATCCGGCAGGCTATCTCCGCAACGTCGTCGAAACCGTGCGCGTCACCGCGGCGTGAGGAGAAGCATCATGACCAGCAAGCTGCTTGCCTCCCTCGCCGCGATCGCGGCACTCTCGATCGGCGCTGCGATCGCCGCGCCCGTCAACTACACGCTTCCCGAGGAGACTGCGGCGTTCAAGCCGGGTCCCAACCTCGACGTGGTGCAGAACAATTGCTCCGGCTGCCACTCGGCGGACTACATCAAGACCCAGCCGCAGGGCGAGAAGTTCAAGAAGGACTTCTGGCAGGCCGAGGTGACCAAGATGATCAAGGTCTACGGCGCGCCGATCGACCAGGCCGACGTCGCAAGATCGTCGAGTATCTCTCCGCGACCTATTGAAGACGGAGTCCCTCGATCCCCCGCGCGCCCGCCACAAGGCAGCGCGCGGGACCATTGATCCAATTCGGGTCAGAGAAACCCGATTTTTGCACTGCATCAATTGACCACGAAACAGGCAATCCGGCGCCAAAACCCTGCAAAACGGGTTGTTTCCGGGCAAAAACACACCGTGGTTTGATCTACCCAGCTTTTTTCAAACTGCTATCCTGTGCAGTACGGACAAGCCGGTTTGTGCGGGGACCGGCTGGTCTGTTTTCGATTGATTCCGCGGAGACGACTGGAATGCCCAAAGGTACAGTGAAGTGGTTCAACCCGACCAAGGGTTATGGATTCATCCAGCCCGCAACGGGCGGCAAGGACATTTTCGTTCATATTTCAGCAGTTCAGAAGGCTGGTCTTCAGAGCCTCAACGAGGGCCAGTCAGTTGAATACGAAGAAATCGCGAATCGCGGCAAGACGTCAGCCGAGAACCTCAAGGTCTAGCGCTCCGCGCAAGATCGAGCGGCGCACTCTCGGACGCCATCCGGGAGTGAGGGCCGATCCAACATCACACGCGTGACGTTCGGCGGAGCGGGCACGGTGCCCGCGCGCCACGGCATCGAATTTTTTTCCAGCCGTCATCGATTGCGTGTCGACATCTATCCATTGCGCTGGAAAGACGCGCGACTGCCGTGTCGCCGCGTCACAGGCAGGTGCCGCTCTGGCCATTGCCGCACGGCACCCGTTTCGACAATTCCTGGACCTTGCGCTTCGACTCCGCCTGCGCCAGCACGTCGAACACGCTCGACGGCACGAGCTGCGTCGCCTTGCGGAAGTCGTCGGTCGCCTTGTCGGTGTGGTTGAGCGCCTCGTGCGCCTTGGCGCGGGCGAACAGGTTCTCGACCGTCTCCTTCTGGGCAATGGCCCGATCCAGGTCTTCGACCGCCTTGGTGTATTCGCGCTGCGCCGACCATGCGATGCCGCGCAGCGTCAGGGCATCGAGGTAATCGGGCCGGGCAGCCAGCACAGCATTGAGATCCTTCATCGCGTCATCGGTCTTCTTCAGTCCAAGATAGGCGCGCGCACGCAGCACTTGCGGGAACGGGTCATTCGGCATTTTGGCGACGATCGGATCGATCGCGAGCACCGCGCGGTCGTACTGCGCTGATGTGAGCATCGCCAGCGCGCGACCGAGCTGGGCGGTGGGGTTGTTGGGGTTTCGCTCCAGCACGCCGTTGATGTCGACCAGCCCCTCGTCGGCGCGCCCCTTGAGCAGCAACGCCAACCCGCGCCATGATTTCGCGAGCAGATTGGTCGGGGTGATCGCCAGCGCCTGGTCGAAATCGAGCAATGCCTTGTCGATCTGCTTGAGATTGATGTAGGCGAGCCCGCGCTCGGTGAAGGCCAGCGAGTCCTTGCCGTTCAGCGATATCGAATGGTCATAGTCGGCGACGGCATCCTGCGTCTTGCCGGTGCCGGCCTTGATCAGGCCGCGGCCGAGATAGGCCATCGCATTGTTCGGATCGAGCGCAATGGCGCGGGTGGCATCCGCCATCGCCGCATCGAACTGTCGAAGCGCCGCCGAGTTGACCGAGCGGAAGGCGAGCAGCGGCGCATCGTTCGGCTTGAGCTTGAGCAGGCTGTCGAGGTCGTTGCGCGCATCTACGAACCGGGCGACCCCCGAATAGGCCACTGCACGCAGCCGAAGTGCGCCCTCATTGCCGGGATCACCAGTCAGCACCCTGTTGAGATTGGTGATCGCGCCCGCATAGTTGCGCTCAGCCACCATCAGCCTGGCCTGGTCGAGCAATTGGGTGGTTGCCGGCGCGAGCGGTTGCGCCGGCGGCGCCACGGGCACGGCGGGCGCCACGCCGGACTTCGCCAATTCAGCCTGCATGGCGAGCGCCTGCTGGCGCTGCTGCTGAATCTCCTTGTTGTCGGGCAGGAACGTCAGCAGCTTGTCGAAATCGCCGATCGCCCTGACGTAGTCGCCCTTGGCGCTGTAGAGCTGGGCGCGGGCGAAATAGGCGTTGCGCTCGGTCTGCGGCGCCTGCGCGATGGCGCGCGAGAAATCCTCGATCGCGTGATCGATGTCTCCCTTGCGACGATAGGCCTGACCGCGCCAGTAGAACGCGTTCGGCGTGCTTGCATTGACGGCGATCGCGGTGTTGGCGTCGGCCAGCGCCGCATCGGGCTGCCCGGTTTCGACATAGGCTCGCGCCCGCCCGACATGGGCCGCGGGAAGATCCTGCCGCAGCGTGATCGCCTCGCCGTAATCGGAGATCGCATCGGCCCAGGCGCGCTGGTCGGCACGCAGATTGCCGCGCGCCAGGAAGCCGAACGGATTCTTCGGCTCGAGCTCGATCGCGCGATCGAAATCGGCCCGCGCCTGGTCGAGGCTGCCCTTGCGCTGCCGAAGATAGCCGTGCGCGATCAGCGCGGGCACGAATTGCGAGTTTAGCTGCAACGCCGCATCGGCATCGCTCAAGGCCTGATCGATCTTGTTGCGGGCAATGTAGAATCGCGCGCGGCCGGTGAACGCCTTGGTCCGCTCCTCAGTGGAGCGCGCGGCATCGTTGATGATGCCCGAACACGCCGCCTCGGCCTTGTCCGACGGCGGCCCGTTGCAGTCCTCGACGTCACCGGCGCGGGCGGAAACCGCGAGCGCGGGCCAGAGAAGCAGTGCAAGCGTCAGCAACAGCTGGAAACGAATGCCGCTCATGGCAGCACCGGTGCAGGTCGAACGTGAACGCATGTCGTAGCCTCGGGTTGACCGAATGCTGGCCGTCTTATCGCGTCACTTGGTTCGTACGATGATGGGCCAGGAAACGAACTCCGCGAACCCTGGAGCCAGTTCCAGCGTCAATGACGCAACATTATCCCCTACAATCAATGGGGATGGAACGCCACGAAACGCGCGGCAGAAGCAATCAGCCGTTCAATCTTCCGTCACCCACTGCGCGACGGTCATGACGTCAGGCGGTTGCAGATAGCCGCGAGGCCAGAGATCGACGGCCCATTCCACCTTGGTGGCGCGTTCGAGCAGGACGGCGGTGTTGTGCGGCGTTTGCCCCAGCGAAAATCCGCGGTAATGCGGATTCCCGACGTCGTGGAACTTGAACAGGTTCCATGTCTGCATCACCAGCATCAGGCTGGTCGTGTTGCGGGTCGTGTCCCAGCAGTCGTAATTGTGCTGGTCGTCGTTGGCGCGGAAGTCCGCTTTCGCGACGCGCTTGTTGGTGCCGAGGATCGGCCCCATCCGGCGGTCGAACCAGATCACGGCCTTTTGCACGGCCGCGCGTTCGGCCGCGGCATTGGTACGGCCGGTGGCCATGATCCGGGTCAGGGCAGCCCTGTCGGCTGCACTGAAGTCGAGCATCTCGCGGCGTCGGCAGACGAAGCCGTAGCACACCGTCATCGCCGAGGCCGACGGCGGATAGATCGACACCGATGTATAGAGCTGCATGATGCCGGAGCTGAGCTCGGCCGCAGGGGCCGGCGTCATCGCGAACAGGGACAAGATCGTTGCGCACAACGCGCCGGCAGCCCCGGTTCGCTTCGTACGTATCGGCTTATTGGCATCGTCCATGTCGCGGCCCCCAACTCTGGGGGAGAATTATCGCGGGTGCGCCGCGATGCCAAGACATCCGGCGCATGGCTGTGGATCAGATCAGCCGACCGGCAGCGGCGCATCGCGCTTGACTTCCTCCATCACCGCGTAGGTCCGCGTCTCGCGCACGCCCGGCAGCGCCAGCAGGGTTTCGCCGAGAAATCGGCGATAGGCCGTCATGTTGGCGACGCGCGCCTTGACCAGATAGTCGAACCCGCCGGCCACCATGTGACACTCCAGCACTTCCGGTGCGGTCTGCACCGCCTTGGCGAAGCGCTCGAACACGTCGGGCGTGGTCTTGTCGAGCAGCACCTCGACGAACACCAGGAGGCCAAGGCCGAGCCGATGCGGATTGAGCCGCGCGCCGTAGCCCTCGACGAAGCCGTCGCGCTGCAGCCGCTTCAGCCGTTCGCCGACCGAGGTCGGCGACAGGCCGATCCGCTCGGCCAGCTCCACATTGGCAATCCGGCCATCCCCTTGCAGGATCGAGAGGATTTTGCGGTCTGTCTTGTCAATCTCTGTCATATCTACGGCCAAAACTGAAATACTCCGGACTTTCTAAGGCAAATCTGCTAATTTGTCTATCGAACTACGGTCCACGGGCGCGTAGGTGTTCCCGTGCAACCCAGAGGAACCGCCGCCATGCCAGACCCGCTCCCGCCGCCGTTCAGCGCACCCTACGCCCCCGATGACGCCGCGATCGCAGGCCGCTTGCGCCGGGACGCCAGGCTGAGCGCGGAGGCGGAGGCGAGGATCGACCGCACCGCGACGCGCCTGATCGAGGCGATCAGGGCCAATGACGATCCGCTCGGCGGGGTCGAGGACATGCTGCGGGAGTTCGCGCTGTCGACCAAGGAGGGACTGGCGCTGATGGTGCTGGCGGAGGCGCTGCTGCGGGTGCCCGACGCGCGCACCGCCGACCAGTTCATCGAGGACAAGCTCGGCCAGGGCGACTTCGTCAACCACGAGACCAAATCGAGCGCGTTCCTGGTCAACGCCTCGGCCTGGGCGCTCGGCATGTCGGCGCGCGTGATCCAGCCCGGTGAAACACCGCAGGGAACGATCGGCCGGCTGACCAAGCGGCTCGGCGCGCCGGCGGTGCGCGCGGCGACGCGGCAGGCGATGCGGCTGATGGGCAGCCATTTCGTGCTCGGCGAGACCATCGAGGCGGCGCTGTCGCGCGCGCAATCGCACACGGCGCGCGGCTCGCGCTATTCATTCGACATGCTCGGCGAGGGCGCGCGCACCGCCGACGATGCCCGCCGCTATTTCGAATCCTACGCCCGCGCGATCGAAGCGATCGGCAAGGCGGCGGGCGATCAGCCCCTGCCCGACCGGCCCGGCATCTCGGTCAAGCTCTCCGCGCTGCATCCGCGCTTCGAGGCGGTCAGCCATGCACGGGTGATGAGCGAGCTGGTGCCGCAGCTGATCGATCTGGCGCGCCGCGCCAAGGCGTACCACCTCAACTTCACCGTCGATGCCGAAGAGGCCGACCGGCTGGAGCTGTCGCTCGACGTCATCGCAGCGGCGTTCGCCGACCCGTCGCTCGCCGGCTGGAGCGGCTTCGGGCTTGCGATCCAGGCCTATCAGAAGCGCGCCACCGACGTGATCGATTATATCGATGCGCTGACGCGCGCGCTCGACCGCAAGATGATGGTGCGCCTCGTCAAGGGCGCCTATTGGGACACCGAGATCAAGCGCGCGCAGGAGCGCGGTCTAGATGGCTATCCGGTGTTCACGCGCAAGGCGATGACCGACCTGAACTACATCGCCTGCGCGCGAAAGCTGCTGGCGCTGCGGCCGCGGCTGTTTCCGCAATTCGCCACCCACAACGCGCTGACGGTCGCGACCATCCTCCAACTGTCGGACGATCCCAACAGCTTCGAATTCCAGCGGCTGCACGGCATGGGCGAAGCGCTCTACGCCCAGCTTGGCCAGGATCGCCCTGACATCGCCCACCGCACCTATGCGCCGGTCGGCAGCCACCGCGACCTGCTCGCCTATCTAGTGCGTCGGCTGCTCGAGAACGGCGCCAACTCATCATTCGTGGCGCTGGCCGCGGACAATCGCGTCTCCATCGTTGACCTGTTGCGCCGCCCCGCCGAGATCATTGATCGCGACGACAATGCGGCCCATTCCGGGATTCCGCTGCCGACCGACCTTTACCGGCCGCAGCGCGAGAATTCGCACGGCATCGAGTTCGGCGAGCGAAAGGCGCTCGATGCGTTGACATCGGCGATAACAGTCGAACCCAAGGCTGCATCCGTCACGGTCGCGACGTCGACAATCGAGCAGGCGAATGCCGCCGTCGCCGCCGCGCGCGGTGGCTTCAGGACCTGGAACGCGACGCCGGCCACGCGACGCGCGGCCATGCTGGACAAGGCTGCCGATCTGCTCGAGCAGCGCCGCGCCCACTTCCTCGCTCTGCTGCAGAACGAGGGTGGCAAGACGCTCGACGACGCGCTCTCCGAGGTCCGCGAGGCGATCGACTTCTGCCGCTACTATGCGGCACAGGGCCGGACGCTGTTCGGGCAAGGCGAGGCGATGCCTGGGCCAACCGGCGAAAGCAACGTGCTGGAGCTGCGCGGGCGCGGCGCGTTCGTCGCGATCTCGCCATGGAATTTCCCGCTCGCGATCTTCCTCGGCCAGGTCACGGCGGCGCTGATGGCCGGCAATGCGGTGATCGCAAAGCCGGCCGAGCAGACGCCGCGCATCGCAGCCGAGGCCGTCGCCCTGCTGCATCAGGCGGGTGTGCCAGCATCGGCGCTACATCTGGTCCAGGGCGACGGCGCGGCCGGCGCCGCGCTGGTCGAGCATCCCGCCATTGCCGGCGTGGTCTTCACAGGGTCCACAGAAGTTGCGCGATCGATCAACCGGACGCTTGCCGCCAAGGACGGCCCCATCGTGCCGCTGATCGCCGAGACCGGCGGCATCAATGCGATGATCGTCGACGCCACCGCGCTCCCCGAGCAGGTCGCCGACGACGTCGTCACCTCGGCGTTCCGCTCCGCCGGCCAACGCTGCTCGGCGCTGCGGCTTCTGTTCGTGCAGGACGACGTCGCCGACCGCATGATCGAGATGATCGCGGGCGCCGCGCGCGAATTGAAGATCGGCGATCCCTCGCAGCCATCGACACATATCGGACCTGTGATCGATGCAGAGGCCAAGCAGCGGCTCGATGCGCATATCGCACGGATGAAGAACGAGGCGCGGGTCCACCTTGTTGGCGAGGCGCCGGTGGGCAATTTCGTCGCGCCGCATATCTTCGAGCTGTCGTCGGCAAGCCAGCTCACCGAGGAGGTGTTCGGCCCGATCCTGCATGTCGTGCGTTACCGCGCCGAGCGGCTCGGCGACGTGCTGGCCTCGATCGAGGCCACCGGCTTCGGCCTGACGCTCGGCGTCCATTCGCGCATCGACGACACCATCGAGCACGTCATCGACCGCCTCCAGGTCGGCAACATCTATGTCAACCGCAACATGATCGGTGCGGTCGTCGGCGTGCAGCCGTTCGGCGGCAGCGGCCTCTCCGGCACCGGCCCCAAGGCCGGCGGCCCGCATTACCTTGCGCGCTTCGCCACCGAGCAGACGATCACGATCAACACGGCGGCTGCGGGAGGCAATGCCGCGCTGATGGCGGGAGTGGAGTAGTTGCACTTTCACCCTCCCCCTCCAGGGGAGGGTGAAGCGAGGGTAAGAAAGTGCCGTTGCATCATCACCCCGAGATGGGTCAAATGGCCGCTCGACGGGATCATCGCACACGATAATTCCAGCTACCGGAAAAACACCAACAAGCGCCACGGGAGCGACGGCACGATGGAAAAAGGCATTTTTGACGGGCTCAAGGTCCTGGACTGCGCGAGCTTCATCGCGGCGCCCGCGGCCGCCACCGTGCTGTCCGACTTCGGCGCCGACGTCATCAAGATCGAGCCGCCCGGCGCCGGCGATCCCTACCGCAACCTGCCCAACCTGCCCGGCTATCCCGCCAGCGAGCACAATTTCGCGTGGATGCTGGAGGCCCGCAACAAGAAGAGCCTTGCGCTCGACCTCACCAAGCCTGAGGCACGCGAGGTGCTCTACAAACTCGTCGCCGAAGCCGACGTCTTCATCACCAACATGCCGCCGCAGGTCCGCGAAAAGCTCGGCATCACCCATGACCATCTCGGCCATCTCAACGACCGGCTGATCTACGCCTCCTTCACAGGCTACGGCGAGAAGGGCGAAGAGGCCAACAAGCCGGGCTTCGATTCCAACGCCTACTGGGCCCGCTCCGGCCTGATGGATCTGGTGCGCGCCGACGAGGACACCACGCCGGCTCGCTCGGTCGCCGGCATGGGTGACCACCCCTGCGCGATGGCGTTCTACGGCGCGATCGTCACCGCTTTGTTCCAGCGCGAGAAGACCGGCAAGGGCTCGCACGTCTCGACCAATCTGATGGCCAACGGCGTCTGGGCCAACGGCGTGCTGGCGCAGGCCAAGCTCGCCGGCGCCAAGTTCAAGAAGCGCAAGCCGCGCGAAGAGGCGCTGAACGCCGTCACCAACCACTACAAGTGCAAGGACGGCCGCTGGCTGATCCTGTCGCTGCTCAACGAAGACCGGCAGTGGCCGACCCTGGCGCGCTGCATGGGCCGCGAGGACCTGATCGCCGATGCCCGCTTCGCCACCAAGGCGGACCGCCATGCTCGCTCGGTCGAGCTGATCAAGATCTTCGACGAGGTGTTCGCCGGCAAGGAGCTCGCCGAATGGCGCAAGATCCTCGACGGCAACGGCCTGGTGTTCGGCGTCGTCGGCATCCTCGACGATATCCCGAACGACAAGCAGATGATCGAGAACGAGGTGCTGGTGCGCTTCGAGAACGACACCATGCTGACCGTCAACAGCCCGATCTTCATCGACGGCGCCAAGAAGGTGCAGCCGCGCAAGCCGCCGGAGGTTGGCGAGCATTCCGACGAGATCCTGCGCCAGGCCGGCTACGACGAGGCCACGATCCGGAAGCTGCGCGCATCCGGCGCGGTGGCGTAGCGGACCGACGACCATCATGAGCAGCCCGGATAAAGCGAAGCGAAATCCGGGCTACGTAGCTCACGCGAACCGATATCCACTTCGCTCGAAAACGCTTTGGCTATCGCTTGATCCAGGCCCAGACGATGGCCACCACGATGATGCCGATGATGACCGTGAGCCCGATCGCCCAGCTGCTGACGCGGACGGCGCTGACCGCCTGACGCTCGGCCTCGTTGGCCGCGATCTCGCGGTTGCGCTGCTTGTTGTCCTCGGGAGCACTCATCGGGCCGGTCTCCGGTCAGAGCTGTCAGGTCCAGGCAAGCTCGAGTGTAGCATCAAATAATGACGCGCAACCGCTCCGGTTCCAGCTGAAATCAGCGGCCCTTCACGAAGCACATGCCCATGTGGGAGGTTTTCCCGGCAACCTGGCAGGCGAGGCCTTCGGCGCAGGTCCAGCCACGGAAACTGCGGTCGGTCTCCGCCGGCTTGGCGCTCGGCTGATAGCAGTGAGCGCCCCAACCGTCGCTGTATTCGGTGCCGGCAAGCTCGGCAGCGCCGCGCGGCTGCGGGCGGTTGGAGAAGCCGCGGGAAAAATCCGGCGCCTTGCCGTCGCGGAAGCTCGCCAGGATATCGCGGCGGCGAGGCTGGTCGCCGAAGAAGTGCGGCGAGGCCGGCACCACGGTGGAGTTCGACGGCTTCGCCGCCATCCAGTCGACGCCGGGGAAATGGAAGCCGCCGATACCGCGGGTCTGATGGCAACCGGCGCAGGTAACGTCGTTGAGGCGCCGTTCGAAGCCGGCCAGCGACTGGATATTCCTGAGCTTCGTCCCGTCAGCGGCGGCCTTCTGCAAGGCCCCGACGACGTCGCCCTCCGAGAACACCGCATTGCCGGCTCCGCCCTCGCCCTGCACCATCCCGAACTCCGGCTCCAGATCGCTGACGTCAAAGCCGGTCGGCGTCGGCGCGACGGCACCGGTTGCGAGGAAATGATCGGGGATCAGCAAGGTGCCGCGATCGAACTCGGCAAAATGCCTGGGATCGAGCAGCCATGCCTTGAAGTCGCGCTTCAATCCCTCGTCGGCCAGAATGCGGTCGCGATCGATCTGGTTCTCCAGCGGCGCTTCGATGAAGCGTTTTGCCGCGCCGTCATAGTCGAACACTTTCAGCAGATAGTCGGTGCGGAAGTCGCGCACCGCGGATTTCGGCGCGTGCGCGATCTGCAGGTTAGTCTCGATGCGATCGATATTCCGGGCATCAATCAGGTCGAGCGGCCCGTCCTTGCCGAACAGCTTGTCCATCGTCGGCGGCGCACTGCCCGTCGCGAGCCAGCGTCGCGCGATCTCGCGGCAGGTGAGCGACGCGTCATTGCCGTCGCCCTTCGCCTTCAGCACCAGGTTCAGCGTCATCGGCAGCCGCTGCGACACCGCGTTCTCGCCGATCAGCGGCACATCGGTGCGGGTCAGCCGGTAGATCAGCCGGACCTCGCCGCAGTCCTTCGGTGCCACATAGGCGCGGTCCATGCGGTTGACGATGCCTGCGAGCACGAAGCGGACGTCAGCGGATTCGAACAGCGCGCGGTCGAACAGCTGGAATGCAAAGCCGTCGCCGACCCCGATGCTCTCGCTCGGCAGGCTCGCCTTGTGCTTCGAGACATAGCGATCGAATTCGCGATCGAGCGCCGCGCGTACCGGCACCATCGCAGGCAGGCCGAACAACTCGCGATTGGACAGCGGCGTATCGGCGGAGCGTTCCGGCGCGAGCATCCGGCCGAGGCCAAAGCGGCCTTGATCGAGCTCGCGCAGAACAGCGGGATCGATCACCGCCGCGCCGCGCTCGAGCGCGCGATCCTCGGCGGCACCTGCCGGGGCGGCGCCGCCGAGCAGAACGGATATCAGCAGGAGGCATTTCAGCACGCGGCTCATGCCCCACTAACACCGCACCGCGAATCCTATTCAAGAAAAAAGGCGCTTCACATCGCGGTGAAGCGCCTTGGTATCGTCGTCTTTCCGCAATCAACGCGAAACGATCAGGCCCTTGCTCGTGACGACCACCCAACGGCCATCCTGCTTGCGGATCGCGTCGACGCGGCCGAGGCCGGGGACGGGATCGCCGGCATAGACCTCATAGATGCCGCCGCGGCCCTCGATCAGCGCGCCGCCATTGCCGACGTCGCGCAGCGCCCAACCGTCGACCACCGGCAGGCGGCCGACCTCGGGCCTCGGGGCGGCAGGTGCTGCCGCGGCCGTCGCCGGCGGGACCGAACCGGTGACCTCGCGGGCGGGCGTCGCCGCGGCGACGGTCGTCTGCGGGGCGCGGAGCTTGTCGACGGTCTCGCTGAGCTTGTTGAGCTTGGCAATCGGCTCGGCCTGGGCCTTCTCGACCTTCTCGATGCGCTCACTGGCCTTGCTGAACTGGGCCTGGCCGGCCTTGGCGGTCTGCTCCACGCTGGCCTTCAGCGCGGCGAGCTCGGATTCGACCCGGGCGAGCGCGGCGTCGGCCGCGTCTTTGGCGGCGGCGTCCTTGGCAGCCACGTCCCTGACGGAGGCAGCGGCAGGTGCAGCGAGATGGCCGAGCCCTGCGGTCGCGAGCGCGCCGCCGATGGCGCCTGCCACGGTCGCCAGCGCAATCACCGCGGCCATCGCGCCGAACCGGCGCGAGCCGGCCGGTTTGGCGGTCTGCTCGGCACCCGGTTTGGAGGCGGTCGCCTCATGGTCCCAGGTGCGGTCGCCGGGCGCCATGATCATCAGTCTGCCCGGGAAGCGCGGCTCTTCACGCTTGCCGGTCTCGACCTTGGGCACCTCCATATTGGTCGGCTCGATCTTGGGGGCGATCTTGGCATCGATCCTGGCCTCGATCATGGGATCGAGCCGGGACGGCTCTACCTTGGGCGCTTCGGCCTTCGGTGCGTCAACTCGGGGCGCATCCGCCTTCGGCGAGGTCTCTTCCTGCTCGGGCGCGAGCCGCGGAGCCTCGACACCGGCCGCGGCCATCGCGGGCTCGCTCTTCGCCGCCATTTCGGCGCCGGTTTGACCGCTGACCGGTTCGCTCTGCTGCTCACTCACGTTCAAAGTCTCCAGGCTAGGTTGACAATTCGGTAACTTTTATTGCTTGCGAAATGGTTACCCCGCTCCGCCATTACCTAAATTTTAGGGAGTTTTCCGGGCCGGATTTGGGCGATGCGGCGCTGCGGCAATCTGCGTCAGCTCCGTTTGCGCGCGGCGCTTTCCCGATTAACATACCGCCATCTTCCAGCCAGAAGGCAGGGGAGTGCCATGACGATCGAGAAGTGCATCAACGAATTTGGTGTCGATGACGTCATTTTTGAGGAAGGCTCGACCGGCCGCGAGCTGTTCGTCGTGCTCGACGGCACGGTCGACATCGCCAAGATCGATGGCGGAAACAAGACCGTTATCGTCAGCCTCGGCAAGGGCGAGTTCTTCGGCGAGATGGCCGTGATCGACGGCTCGGCGCGCTCGGCAACCGCCATCGCAGCCGCGCCTGCGACGCGCGTGATGCGGATCAACCACGCCCGCTTCGTCTATCTGGTCAGCCAGCAGCCGGCCTTCGCGCTGATGGTGATGGATGCGCTGTCGAAACGCCTGCGCGCCTCCAACGCCGTCACCTACCGAACCGCAGGGGCACCATGAGCGACCGCAAGCCGAGCCCGTTCAAGACGCTGTTCGACGCCGATGTCGCGACGCTGATCCAGGCCGCCGACGGCGTCTACCAGATCCGCTTCAAGAACCGCGCCGCGAACGCCTATCTCGTGCGCGGCAGCAAACGGACCATCATGATCGACGTCGGATTGTCGACCAACTATCCGTCGCTCGTCGCCTGCCTTAATCATCTCGGCATAACACCCGATGCGATCGACATGGTGATACTGAGCCACGAGCATCTCGATCACATCGGCGCGGCCTATCATTTCCACGGCTCGGCCTACATCGCCGCGCACCGGCTCGCCGCCAACAAGATCATGCTGCGCGACGACTTCTCGATGCTGCGCAAGATGTTCAACGAACCGAACGTGCCGATCGACATCGACATCTGGCTCGAAGAAGGCAACCTGATCGATCTCGGCAATTTCCGCCTCAACGTGATGTACACGCCGGGCCACACCTCGGCCTGCATCTCGCTGTTCGATCAGGACAAGGGGCTGCTGTTCGCCGCCGACACGCTGATGCCGGGCGGCGTGATGGGCGGCGTGTTCGGCTCCGGCTCGATCGCCGACTACATCCAGTCGCTGGAGCGGTTGAAGGGGCTCAATTCGAAGATCCTGCTGTCGGGTCACGGCCGGTTGTCCGACACGCCGCAGGACGATGTGCGGGTCGCCCTGCAACGCTCGCACGCCTTGCTCGAGGACACCGCGCAATTGTTCGACGCCCTCGATGCGCGCTCGAACTTCGAGCCGATCATGCAGTCGGTGCGCGACCTCAACAAGCTCGACGATTGAGGATCGGCCGCAGCCGAAGCCCGCCGTTGTGGCCTGCCATGACTTTGCACTAGGATCGGCTCGGAACGACAAGAACCATGGACGCGGCGATGCAAGCCGTTGCCGGCAGCGGGGAGACGAAGCGAATGCAGGCTGACACGATGGCGCGGATGCGCCGCCGGGTGGTGATCTCCTCCACGATCGGCAATGCACTGGAATGGTTCGACTTCACCGTTTTTGGCCTGTTCGCCGGCATCCTGAGCAAGCTGTTCTTTCCCGCGGACAATCCGCATTCCTCGCTGCTGCTCACCTTCGCGACATTCGGGATCGCCTTTGCAGCCCGGCCGCTGGGTGGCCTGGTGTTCGGGCTCTATGCCGACAGGCACGGCCGCAAGAAGGCGCTGGTCGTGATGATATCGCTGATGGCTGCCGGCACCGGCCTGCTCGGCGTCCTGCCGACTTACGGCGCGATCGGAATCGCAGCACCGCTGTTGCTGCTGCTGGCGCGGCTGATCCAGGGCTTTTCCGCCGGCGGCGAATTCGGCAGCGCGAGCGCAATGCTGATCGAGTTCGCGCCGCCCGGCCGGCGCGGCTTCTACGGCTCGTTTCAGATGGTGTCGCAATCGCTGGCGTTCGGCCTCGGTGCCGCGATGGCGATCGGCCTCAATCTCGGCCTGTCGGCGGACGCCTTCGCGAGCTGGGGTTGGCGCGTACCGTTCATCCTCGGCATCCTGATCGGGCCGACCGGATGGTACCTGCGCCAAAAGTGCGACGAGTCGCCTGAATTCAAAGCGTATCTCGCCGAGAAGGCCGCGACGGCGCAGCCGGGCAGGCAGACTACGCTCGGCCAACTGTTCTCCGAACATCCGCGCGAGTTGATTGCATCGTTCTGCCTGATCGCGGCCGGCACGGCGATCAACTATGTCAACGCGATCTTTCTGCCGACCTATGCGGTCGCCGAGCTGAAGCTGCCGATCCTCAATGCACAGCTCGGTCTGCTCGTCGTCAGCCTCATCAATGCGGCGGTGGCGGTGGCCTGCGGCGCTCTCTCCGACCGGATCGGCCGCCGCACGGTCCTGGTTCCGGCGCTGATCATCTACAGCCTGCTGTTCTATGTGATCCTGCAGCGGCTGGTTGCCGCGCCGACCACGGCGAATCTCTGGCAGTTGCAGATCGTCGCGGTCCTGCTCGGAGCCCTCGCCGGGCCGATGCCGGCCTTCATGACCGAGATATTCCCCGTCGGCGTGCGCTCGACCGGGGCATCGCTGATGTACAATCTCGCCGTGATGCTGTTCGGCGGGCTGGCGCCGTTCATCAACACCTGGCTGGTCCAGGTCACGGGCGACAAGGCCGCTCCGGTCTACTACATCCTCTTCGCCACGGCGGTAGGTCTCGTGGGTCTGTCGGTCTATCGCGGGCGACCGTCGGTGCCGGGAATCGCAACTCAACCGGCGCAATGACCGCGACCGGTGTGACGGCTGACGCCCGAGCTTGCGCGACTGTGCGGGCGGCGCTGCATTTGACAAATCCGCGCCTGGCCTGTTCAACAGCGGCAAGAAAACGCTGAAGAACAGGGAGCGAGGACCATGAAGCTTTACGACTCGATCGGACCCAATCCGCGCATCGTGCGCATGTTCATGGCGGAGAAGGGCATCGAGGTCCCCAAGGAGACCGTCGACCTGCGCAAGGGCGAGAACCGCGAGGAGGCGCATCTGAAGCGCAACCCGCACGGCCAGATGCCGGCGCTCGAGCTCGACTGCGGCAACTACCTCTCGGAGATCACGGCGATCTGCGAATATCTCGAGGAGAAGCATCCCTCGCCCGCGATGATCGGCGCCACGCCGGAAGAGCGCGCCGAATGCCGGATGTGGACGCGCCGGGTCGATCTCAACATCGCCGAGCCGCTCGCCAACGGCTATCGCTTCGGCGAGGCGCTGAGATTCTTCGAGAAGCGCATCCCGGTCGCACCCGAAGCCTCCCCGGGCCTGAAGATGATCGCGGCCAACCGCATCAAATGGCTCAACGACCAGATGGCCGACGGACGCGACTATATCTGCGGCAAGCGCTTCACGCTCGCCGACATGCTGCTCTACTGCTGGATCGATTTCGGCAACCAGGTCGGCCAGCCGCTGGATCAGTCGAACGGCAACATCGTCGCCTGGTTCAACCGCGTTGCCGCGCGGCCGTCGGTGAAGGCGTAAAGGCGGTCTTCTTGTCCTCCCCTGGAGGGGGAGGATAAGGGGGCAAGACCATTCAGTCCCTCAAATCACCACCGGCCTATCCGGCAGCTCGTTCGGGCCGCCCTCGGTGTGCGGAAAATACTTCGCGAGCTCCCGCGACACCGCCGCAATCCCCGTAGTGACGCCCTGCTCGAACCGGCCGGCCCGAAAATCCGCTTCCATCGCGCGACAGATCGCTTCCCAGCCGGCGTGGCCGACCTTCGCATCAATACCGCGATCGGCGACGATCTCGACGTCGCGGTCGGCCAGCAGGAGATAGATCAGGACGCCGTTGTTGTGATGGGTGTCCCAGATCCGAAGATGCGAGAACACGTCGATCGCCCGCTCCCGTGCCGGCTGGTCGCGGAACAGCGGCACGCCGTCGAGTGCGCCCTCGACGACGAAACGGATCTGGCCGGAATGGGTCGCCTCGCCCGCCTTGATCGCCTGCTCGATCGCGTCGAGCACGCGCGGCGGAAACTCGCGCCGCACGCGCCAGCGATGCTCGATGAGGTGCTTGCCGATACGCTTGATGCCCATATGCCTACCAGCTCCCCGAGGCGCCGCCGCCGCCGAAGCTGCCGCCTCCGCCGCTGAAACCGCCGCTCGAGCCAGAGCCGCTGCTCCAGCCCCCGCCGCCGGACCAGCCCCCGGAATAACCGCCGCCGCGCCGGTAAGGTCCTGAGCCCGCTGCGGGACCACCGAAGTTCAATCCGCCAAAGATCAGCGCGGCAACGCCGGCGAACAGACCGACCACCAGCGCGGTGGCCAGCGAGCCGGCCAGCATCCAGGTGAAGACGCCGACGATGCCGCCGGTCGCGACCGACCCCAACAACCGCCCCAGCAGGCCGCGCAGGAAGCCTGCCACGATGATGACGCCGAAGATCACGACCGGGTTGGCGAAGTCGACGAGATTGGGCGCCTGCCAATGCTCGGGCTCAGGTGCCGGCAATTGCTCGCCATTGACCAGCCGGATCATCCGGTCGACGCCGGCCGAGATGCCGCCTGCGAAATCGCCGGCCTTGAATTTCGGCGTGATGTCCTCGTCGATGATGCGGTGAGTGACGACGTCGCTCAGTACGCCTTCGAGGCCGTAGCCGACCTCGATGCGCAGGTGCCGATCGTTCTTGGCGACGACGAGCAGCGCGCCGTCGTCGACCTTCTTGCGCCCGATCTTCCAGGCCTCGGCGACGCGGATCGAAAACTGCTCGATGGTTTCCTCAGCTGTCGTCGGCACGATCAGGACCGCGATCTGGCTGCCCTTGCGGGTCTCCAGATCCTTCAGCCTGTCGTTCAGTGACGCGATGTCGCCTGATGACAGCGTGCCGGTCTGATCGACGACGCGGCCGGTGAGCTGAGGCACTGCGACCTCGGCCCATGCCGGGCAGATGAAGCCGAGCAGGAAGGCGAACAGGATGACGCGTGCGGCGGCCATCGCGGCGGGCGCTCGCCGGTGCTATTTCGACGGTGCCGGCGCCGGATTGAAATCGACCTTCGGCGCGGTCGAGATCTCCTTCTCATTGTCGACCGTGAAGTTCGGCTTCTCCTTGTAGCCGAACGCCATCGCGGTCAGATTGTTCGGGAAGGTGCGGATGCCGACGTTGTAGTCCTGCACCGCCTTGATGTAGCGGTTGCGCGCCACGGTGATGCGGTTCTCGGTGCCTTCGAGCTGCGCCATCAGGTCGCGGAACAGCGCATCCGATTTCAGCTGCGGGTAATTCTCGGTGACGACCAGCAGTCGCGACAGCGCACTGGTCAGTTCGCCCTGCGCCTGCGTGAACTTCTGGAACGCGGCGGGATCGTTGAGCACCTCGGGCGTCGCCTGGATGCTGCCGACCTTGGCGCGCGCGTTGGTGACGCCGAGCAGCACGTCCTTCTCCTGCTGCGCAAAGCCCTTCACCGAGTTGACCAGGTTCGGCACGAGATCGGCACGCCGCTGGTACTGGTTCACCACCTCCGACCAGCTCGACTTGACCTGCTCGTCATTGGTCTGGATCGCGTTATAGCCGCAGTTGGTCAGGCTCAAGGTCGCCAGCGCTGCCAGCACGGTCCAAAGCTTGCGCATGAAGATGGTCCTCCGGGTGGTTTCTGCATCACGGTAACAGATTTTCGCGCGATAATCCCGTGGCGCGGATTTCGCGCTCGCTTTTCCAAATGATGGCCCTTGCTATCCCTCCCCGCGCCGTTCATCATGGCGAAAAAATCGATCGCGGGAGGATCCATTGGCGTCTGAACAATTCGAGACGATTGTTGTCGAGCGGCCCGACCCCGCGATTACGCGGATCGTGATGAACCGCCCTGAGGCGCGCAACGCCCAGAACCTGCAGATGACCTACGACCTCAACGCCGCCTTCGACCGGGCGGTGCAGGACGACGCGGTCAAGGTCATCATCCTCGCCGGCAACGGCCCGCATTTCTCGGCCGGTCACGATCTCAGGCCAGGGGCCAAGAATGAGGCGGGCGTCGATTTCCCGCCAGTCGGAAATTGGGGCGGCTTCGCCGAACCCAACGCCCACGGCCGCTTCGCGCGCGAGCAGGAGATCTACCTGCAGATCACACGGCGCTGGCGCAATCTCGCCAAGCCGACGATCGCGGAAATCCACGGCAAGTGCATTGCCGGCGGGCTGATGCTGGCCTGGGCCTGCGACCTGATCGTTGCGAGCAGTGATGCCGAGTTCTGCGATCCCGTGGTGACGATGGGCGTCTGCGGCGTCGAGTGGTTCGTGCATCCCTGGGAGCTCGGCGCGCGCAAGGCCAAGGAGATGCTGTTCACCGCCGACGTCTGGAGCGCCGACGAGGCGCATCGCCTCGGCATGGTCAATCACGTGGTGCCGCGCGGCGATCTCTCGCCCTTCACGCTGGCGCTCGCGCGGCGGATCGCCGCCAAGCCCGCCTTTGCGCTGAAGCTCAGCAAGGAAGCGGTGAACCGCTCGATCGACATCATGGGGCAGCCGGCGGCGATCGATCAGGCGTTCGCGCTGCATCAGCTCTGCCACGCCCACAACCTGCAGGAATTCGGAATGGTGGTGGACCCTGCGGGTCTGCATCCCTCCGTCAAGAAAACCGCCAACGTGTAGAAAGCCAGATGGACCTCACCCTCAGCGACGAGCAGCGCCTGCTGCGCGAAAGTGTCGACCGCTTCGTAGCGGAAACCTTTACTGCCGATCATCGCAAGAAAACGGCGAACGATCCGCTGGGCTATTCGCCTGACATCTGGAAGCAATTCGCCGAGCTCGGCTGGCTGGCGTTGCCGATCGCCGAGGCCCATGGCGGGCTCGGCGGCGGCGCGATCGAGATCGGGTTGCTGATGGAAGCGTTCGGCCGTGGCCTCGTGTCCGAGCCGTTCCTTTCCACGGTCGTGATCGGCGCCGCGCTGGTCGCCGAATGCGGCACCGAGGCGCAGCAGCAGGCGATCCTGCCCAGGATCGCCGAGGGCGCGCTCACGCTCGCCTTCGCACATTCGGAACGCGCTGCGCGCTTCGACCTCGCCCATGTCGACACCACCGCCACCAAGACCGCCAACGGCTGGCGGCTGAGTGGCAGCAAGATCGCCGTGCTCGACGGCGCGGCCGTGAGCCAGCTCATCGTCTCCGCCCGCATCGCCAACGCCAATGGCGCATCCGGCAAGCTTGGCCTGTTCCTGGTGCCGGGGGGAACGGCGGGTCTCACTTTGCGCGACTACGCGCGGCTTGGTGGCGGGCGCGGCTGCAATCTCGATCTCAGGGATGTGCAGCTGCCTGCCGACGCGTTGCTCGGCGATGGCGGCGATGCACTGCCCGCGATCGAAACCGTGGTCGACCGCGCGATGGCCGCGCTCGGCGCGGAGGCGGTCGGCATCATGCAGACGCTGCTCGACACCACGCTCGAATACACCAAGATCCGCAAACAGTTCGGCCGGCCGCTGTCGGCCAACCAGGTGATCCGCCATCGCCTCGCCGACGTCGCGATGCAGGTCGACGAGGCGCGGTCGATGGCGCTGCGCGCGGCGCTGATGGCCAATGCCGAGCCGGTGGCGCGCAGCCGTGCCGCCTCTGGCGCCAAGGCGAAAATCGGCAAATGCGCGCGCTTCGTCGCCGAGCAGGCGGTGCAGCTGCACGGTGCCATGGGCGTCACCGAGGAGCTCGACATCGGCGCCTATTTCAAGCGGCTGCTCGCCTTCGACACGCTGTTCGGCGGCAGCGCCCATCATTATCGCCGCCACGCCGCGCTGAGCGGCCGCGTCCACGCGTAACGGAGAGCGCACATGGATCTCACCTTCAGCGCCGAAGAGCGCGCCTTCGAGCGGGAAGTCCGCGACTATATCTCCGAGACCCTGACGCCGGAGATGAAGCGCGCCACCGCGCTGACGCCCTCGGTTTTCTCCGACCCCGACATCGGCATGGCCTGGCAACGCGCGTTGCACAGCAAGGGCTGGGGCGCGCCGGGCTGGCCGGTCGAACATGGCGGGCCGGACTGGACGCCGGCGCAGCGCTGGATCTTCGAGGCCGAATGCGCCCGCGCCGGCGTGCCCAATGTCAACGTGATGGGCGTCAAGATGGTCGGCCCCGTCATCATCGGCTTCGGCTCGCCCGAGCAGCAGAATTTCTACCTGCCGCGGATTCTGTCCGGCGAAGACTATTGGTGCCAGGGCTATTCCGAGCCAGGCTCGGGCTCCGACCTCTCCTCGCTGAAGACTCGCGCGGTGCGCGACGGCGACGACTACATCATCAACGGCACCAAGATCTGGACCACGCATGCGCATCACGCCAACCGCATGTTCGCGCTGGTGCGCACCAGCGACGGCGAGCGGCAGCAGGACGGCATCAGTTTTATTCTCATCGACATGAAGACGCCGGGCATCACGACAAGGCCAATTCTGACGATTGGCGGCGATCATGAAGTCAACCAGGTGTTCTTCGACGACGTTCGGGTGCCCGTCGCCAATCGCGTCGGCGAGGAAGGCAAGGGCTGGACTTACGGCAAGTACCTGCTCGAATTCGAACGCGGCTCCGGCATCGCCTCAGCAAAATTGCGCGAGGCGCTGAAGACGATCACCGATCTCGCAGGCTCCGAGGTTACCGGCCGCGCCATCGAGGACCCCGACATCGCGATGCGGATGTCGGAGGTCGAGGTCGACATCGACGCGCTCGAGATGACCGAACTGCGGGTGCTGTCGGCGCTGCAGACCGGGCAGAATCCCGGCGCGGTGTCATCGCTGATCAAGCTCCGCGTCAGTGAGATCCGCCAGGCAGTAACGCGGCTCGGCGTCGACGTGATCGGCCAGGACGGCCTTGCGGTCGAGCCGGCGCGGCCGTTCTACCGGCTCAACCACGAGCCGGCGATTCCGGAAGAGCTGCTGCCGGTGGTGCCGGAATATCTCAACGGCCGCGCGTACACGATCTTCGGCGGCTCGTCGGAGATCCAACGGGACATCATCGCGAAGATGGTGCTGGGGTTGTAGCTCTCGTCATTCCGGGGCGCGCGCAGCACGAACCCGGAATCCATTTCGCCACGGAACATGCTGCCCGATGGATTCCGGGCTCATCGCTTCGCGATGCCCCGGAATGACGGGTGGAGGGAGCGAGGGCTACGCCCCCGCCTTGGCGTCCTGGATCGCCTGCCAGATCTTCACCGGCGTCAACGGCGTATTCAGCTGGGTGATGCCGACCTCGCTCAGCGCATCCATCACGCCGTTGGTGATGCAGGGCGGCCCGCCGATCGCGCCGGACTCGCCGCAGCCCTTGGCGCCCAGCGGATTGGTCTTGCACGGCGCGGAGGGATCGAGCGTCACTGACATCGGCGGAATGTCCGAAGCGCGCGGGATGCAATAGTCCTGATAGCTCGCGGTCAGCAGCTGGCCTTCCTCGCTGTAGGCGACGCCCTCGTAGAGCGCCTGGCCGATGCCCTGAACGACGCCGCCATGCACCTGCCCGGTCACCAGCATCGGATTGACGGCGACGCCGACGTCATCGACCGTGGTATAGCGCACCACGCGCGTGACGCCGGTCTCCGGATCGATCTCGACCTCGCAGATATGGGTGCCGTTCGGCCAGCTCGGCCCGTCGACATTGCCCTCGCTCTCAACCGAGAGCTTGGCGCCTTTTTCCTTGGCTGCGATCTCGAACAGGCTGATGCGCTTGTCGGTGCCGACCACGGTGAGGAAGCCGTCACGATACTCGATATCCTCGACGGAGGCTTCCAGCAGATTGGAGGCCTTGTCGCGCGCCTTGTTGATCATGTCGTTGCTGGAGACCGCAACCGCGGTGCCGCCGACGAACAGCGAGCGCGAGCCGACGCTGCCGAAGCCGGTAGCAAGATCGGTGTCGCCCTGGATCACGTCGATCTTGTCCATGCCGATGCCGAGCGTATCGGCGATCATCTGGCTGTAGGTGGTGGCGAGGCCCTGCCCCATCGCCATGGTGCCGGAATGCAGGACGATACGGCCTTCGGCGGTCGCATGCAGCGAGACGTTCTCGGTATGGGCACGGCCACCGGTCCACTCGATGTAGCTGGTCAGGCCGCGGCCGTAGAGCAGGCCCTTCTTCTTGGCCGCCTTCTTGCGCGCGGCAAAGCCGTTCCAGTCGGCGAGATCGGACGCGCGCTCCAGCATGTGAGCGAAGGCGCCGGAGTCGTACACCTGCCCGACCGCATTGGTGTAGGGCAACTGCGCCGGCTTGATGTAATTGACCTTGCGGATGGTGCGCGGATCCATGCCGATCTGGCGCGCGGCGGCGTCGAACAGCCGCTCGACGATGAACACCGCCTCGGGCCTGCCCGCGCCACGATAGGCACCGACCGGCGCGGTATGGGTCATTACCGACTTCACCTCGAAATGCACCAACGGCAGATCGTAGACGCCGGTCTGCACGAACGGGCCGAGCACCAGCGGAATGATGTTGGCGGTGCCCGACGAGTACGCGCCGGTGCCGCCGATCGAGCGCACCCGATAGGCCAGCACGCGGCCCTTGGCGTCGAGCGCGAACTCGCCGGTCGAAGTGAGGTCGCGGCCGTGGGTGCCACCGACGAACTCGTCGGTACGATCGCCGCGCCAGCGGATCTTGTCGTTCAGCTTGGTCGCGGCATAGGCGACGATGCCGTCTTCGGGATACAGGCTCGTCTTCTGGCCGAAACCGCCGCCGATGTCGCCGACCAGCACGCGCACGCTGTCCTTCGGCCGCTTCAGGATCGATTCCGCCAGCAGGTCGCGGGTCGAGCCCGGGGTCTGCGACTGCACATGCAGAATGAGCCGGCCGGTCTTCTTCTCGATCTCGGCAATGGTCGAGCGCGGCTCCATCGCCGACGGCACCAGGCGCTGGCTGACCAGGTCGAGCGACACCTTGTGCGCGGCGCTTGCAAATGCTTCCTCGACCTTGGCGGCATCGCCATAGCTCATCGCGGCCACGATGTTGTCGGGCGCCTCCGGCCAGACCGCCGGCGCGCCGGGCTTGATCGCCTCGACCGGATCGACCACCGAAGGCAGCACCTCGTAATCGATCTCGATCGCTTCCGCCGCGGTCTGCGCCAACGTCCGCGAGGTCGCCACAACAGCAGCAACACCCTCGCCGGCATAGCGCACCACCTCATGCGCCAGCAGGCGCCGCGGCGGCACGGTCATCGGCGAGCCGTCGGGGCGCTTGAAGATCGCGAGCGTCGGCAAGGTGCCGATATCGTCCTTGACGAGGTCGCGCCGGTATAGACCGCCTTGACGCCGGGCATCTCCAGCGCCGCCTTGGCGTCGATCGACTTGATGTTGGCGTGGGCATGCGGCGAGCGCAGCACGTGCAGCCAGAGCGCACCGTCCTGCGGCTTGTCGTCGATGAAATGCCCCTTCCCGGTGACCAGCCGCTGGTCTTCCAGACGCTTGACAGGCTGGCCCGCACCAAAACGCATATTCCCGGGAAGAATGTTCATCGAAGGGTCCTTGAGTTCGAAAATTTCGGCGGGTTTTAACGGATTTTCGGCGCGAGACAACACGCGTCCACCGTCATTCTCGGTGCGCAATTGCGCACCTGGGGGCGCGCCTTGGCGCGAGCCCGGAATGACGAAGTGGTGAGAACCTATGCAACGCGCAAGCCAGTTTCAGGCAAGATCGCGCAACGCGGCCTCGACCACCTTGCGCTGCTCGGCCGTCAGCGGCGCCTGCGGCGGCACGGGGTCGCCGACATCGTAGCCCTGGCTCGCCAGCCCGGCCTTGATGCAGGCGGCGAGGTTGAAACGGGCGAACGCCTCGTTGATGCGCCAGAGCTTGCGCTGCAGGACCATCGCTTCGTCCCAGCGGGCGCGGCGGCAGAGATTGTAGAGCTCGACGCTCTGCCGCGGGATGATGCAGGCCGGGCCTGCCATCCAGCCGTGGCCGCCGATCAGCATCACTGCCGCCGGGATATGGGCGGACGCCGAGAACACTTTCAGGCTGTCGCCGCAGCGGTTCATGATCGACAGCAGCCGGCCGGTATTGGTCGAGGCATCCTTGATGTAGCCGATCCGCGGATGCTCGGCGAGGCGCGCGATGACGTCGAGGGTGAGGTCGGAACGCTGGAAATTCGGGTTGGTGTAGATCACGACGGGAATATCGACCGCGTCGGCGATGGCGCGGAAATAGGCTTCCACCTGCGCATCACTGAGCGGAAAATACGCCTCCAGGATCGCGAGAATGCCGGCGGCACCGCGCTTCTGATAGGCCTTGGCCTGGGCCACCGCATCGGCCGTCGAGGTCGAGGCGACGCCGGCAACCACAGGCACGCGGCCCTGCGCGGCCTCGATCGTGGTCGCCACCACCTGCATGCGCTGCGCATTGTTGAGATAGGCGAACTCGCCGGTCGAGCCGAGCGGCGTCAGCCCATGGACGCCGGCCTTGATCAGATCGTCGCAGAGCCGGCCGAGCACCTCGGTGCGGACATGGCCGGCGGGATCGACCGGGGACACCAGATATGGGAAGACGCCGTGGAAATCAGCCATTTGCGAGCCTCGTTGACGGCGAGACATAATCGGGATCGTGCGCAAAGGGAAGCGGCTCGCCGCTGCGCAGGGCGCCGAGCACCGCTGCAAAGTCGGTTACCGCGCGGAAACCGAGCAGCCGTTCGGCCTTGCCCGCGTCGTAGATGCGGCCGATCGATTTCGGCAGCTGCCAACCCTGCCGCGCGAACAGCGCCGGCGCATCGGGGAAGTAGCGCGCGATCACGCCAGCCGCGTTCGCCTTCAGGTCAGCCACATCGCTGCGCGTAAACGGCGTCGGCGCACTGATCACGAACACCTCGAAGCCACGGATTTTCTCCAGCGCCACGACATGGGCGTCGGCAGCATCCTCGACCGTGAGGCGGCGGTACAGCAGCTCGGTCGCCTTCAGGTTCTCGCCATGAATGTCAACGATCGTGTCATCGTCCTCGGGGAAGAAGCGGCTGGTGCGCAGCACGGCGCAATTGAGGCCATGCTCGCGGCTGTAGAGCCGGCACAGGCCTTCGGCGGTGAGTTTCGTCACTCCGTAGATGTTGCGCGGCTCGAGCGATCCCGTGGTCTCGTCGAGCCACACCGCGGCATGGCCTTCCTCGTCGCGGATCGCCTGGGAGATCATCAGCGAGGTCGTCGAGGTGAACACGAAGCGATCATGGCCGGCGGCCACGGCGGCTTGCAGCAGGTTGAGCGTGCCTGACACGTTGACATCGACGAAGGCCTGCGGCCCGAACCGCGCGATGTCAGGCTTGTGCAGCGCGCCGCCATGGATCACGGCCTCGATCCCATGATCGGCGAACACCCGATCGACCACCGAGTGTTCGGCCACCGAGCCGACCGCATCGGTCGCCTCACCCGGGACCACGTCGAGGCCGACCACATCATGGCCGGCCTGTCGAAGCCGCGGCGCAAGGAAGCGGCCGAGCCAGCCCGAGGAGCCGGTCAACAATACACGCATGACTTCCGCCCGGCCCCGCGCCTTCAGAACACCTTGGCGATCGCGGCCTGCGCATCGCCCTGGATCTTTTTCAGATGATCCGGCCCGCGGAAGCTCTCGGCGTAGATCTTGTAGACATCCTCGGTGCCGGAGGGACGCGCGGCGAACCAGCCGGCGTCGCTCTCGACCTTGATGCCGCCGAACGGTTGATCGTTGCCTGGCGCCTTGGTACGGACGGCGCGCACCGCATCGCCGGCGAGCTCGGTCATGTTGAGTTGCTCGGGCCCGAGCGCCTTCAACGCGTTCTTCTGCTTCGGCGTCGCCGCGACGTCAATGCGCTCGTAATAGGGCACGCCGAGCTCTGCGGTGAGTTCATTGAACAATTCACTGGGATCGCGGCCGGTCTTGGCGATGATCTCCGCCGCCAGAAGGCCGAGGATGATGCCGTCCTTGTCGGTGGTCCATACCGTGCCGTCGCGCTTCAGGAACGACGCGCCGGCGCTCTCCTCGCCGGCGAAGCCGAAGCCGCCGCTGCCGAGCCCGTCGACGAACCATTTGAAGCCAACCGGCGTCTCGACCAGTTTGCGGCCCAGCTTCTTGGCGACGCGATCGATGATCGAACTCGACACGATGGTCTTGCCGATCGCGGCGTCCTTGCTCCATTGTGGCCGGTGCGCGAACAGATAGGCGATCGCGGTGGCGAGGAAATGGTTCGGGTTCATCAGCCCGTTCGAACGCGTCACGATGCCGTGGCGGTCTGCGTCGGTGTCGTTGGCAAAGGCAACGTCGAAGCGGTCGCGCATCCCGATCAGGCTGGCCATCGCAAAAGGAGACGAGCAGTCCATCCGGATCTTGCCGTCCCAGTCGGCGGTCATGAAACGGAAGGTCGGATCGACCGCATTGTTGACGACTGACGCGTTGATGCCGTAGCGCGCGATGATCGGCTGCCAGTAATGCACCGCCGCGCCGCCGAGCGGATCGATCCCGATCTTGACGCCGGCCGACTTGATCAGCGCGAGATCGACGGTGTTGCCGAGATCGGCGACGTAAGGCGTGATGAAGTCGTGCAGATGCGTGGTCGCGGCCTTGCGCGCGCGGTCATACGGCATCCGCGCGACGCCCTTGAGCCCGGCCTCGATGTAACGGTTGGCGTTCTTCTCCACCACGCCGGTGACGTCGGTGTCGGCCGGGCCGCCATGCGGCGGATTATATTTGTAGCCGCCGTCCTCCGGCGGGTTATGCGACGGCGTGATGACGACGCCGTCGGCCAGGCCCGTGCTGCGGCCCTTGTTGTAACTCAGGATGGCATGCGAGATCACCGGCGTCGGGGTGTACCCGCCCTGTGCATCGATCATGATCTCGACGCCGTTCGCCGCGAACACCTCGACAGCGCTGGCCAGCGCCGGCTCGGCCAGCGCATGGGTATCGATGCCGATGAACAGCGGCCCGGTCAGGCCCTTCTCGCGGCGGTAATCGCAGATCGCCTGCGTGGTGGCGAGGATGTGGTCCTCGTTGAAGGAGTTCTTCAGCGACGAGCCGCGATGGCCGGAGGTGCCGAAGGCAACCCGCTGGGTCGGATCGCTGGGGTCGGGCTTGCCGGCGAAATACGCCGTGACCAGCCGCGGCACATTGGCGAGCGCTGAGGGATCGATGGGTTTGCCGGCGGCGGGATTTGGTGCAGTCACGTGACCTCTCAGATCTGGCATCGCCGACCATCAGCACAACGGGTGATGTTGCGGCGTGCTACCATGGCGGCTTACGTTCAATCAAGCCGAGGGCTTTTCGTTCCTTGCGGTCAGCGGCAATCCGCTATTCGACGTCGATCTGCTGCACCTTCTCTCGCAGCTCGTCGACCAGCACCCGCTTGTTCTCGGTATAGTCGATCGGCACCACGACGAGGTGCACGCCGCCGCCGGAGAACGCCCGCTCGAGGGTCGGGACGATCGCCTCCGTGCTCTCGATCCGTGAACCCTTGGCGCCGTAGCTCTCGGCATATTTGACGAAATCCGGATTGCCGAAGGTGAGGCCGAAATCCGGGAAATTGTCGACGGCCTGCTTCCAGCGGATCATGCCGTAGGCGGAGTCCTCCAGGATCAGGATCACCAGATTGAGCTTGAGGCGGACCGCCGTCTCGAGCTCCTGCGAATTCATCATGAAGCCACCGTCGCCGCACACTGCGAGCACGCGGTTCTTCGGATACAGCATCGCCGCCATCATCGCCGACGGCAGGCCGGCGCCCATGGTCGCCAGCGCGTTGTCGAGCAGCAGCGAGTTCGCCAACAGCGTGCGGTAGTTGCGCGCGAACCAGATCTTGTACATGCCGTTGTCGAGTGCGACGATCCCGTCGTCCGGGATCACCTGCCGCACATCGTGCACGATGCGCTGCGGCGTCGGCGGCCAGCGGCCCTCGGTGGCGCGGTCGGTGATCTTGGCCAAGATGCTCTCGCGCAGGCTGAGCAGCGCGCTGGCATGCGGCAGCTTGCCCTCGAGCCGGTCGGCCAGCAATTCGAGGCTCGGGCCGACATCGCCGATCACCTCGCATTGCGGGAAATAGACCTGTTCGACATTGGCCGGCATGTAGCTGACATGGACCACCTGCGGGCCCTTCGGCCCCATGATGAAGGGCGGTTTCTCGATCGTGTCGTGACCGATCGCAATGATCAGGTCGGCGCGGTCGATCGCCTCATGCACATAGTCGCGCTCGCTCAGCGCGGCGGTCCCCATGTATTGATTGGTGCCTCCGGACACCGTGCCCTTGCCCATCTGGGTGGTGAAGAACGGGATCTTCGTTCGTCGCACGAAGTCGCCGATGCCCGCGGTCGAGCGCGGGCGCGATGCCGCAGCACCGAGCATGATCAGCGGACGCTGCGCCTTCAGGATCATGTCGGCGGCGCGGTCGAGCGCGGCCGCGTGCGCGATCGGAATTTCGATCGGATGCGGATGTACCAGCTCGACCGGCGCGGTTTCTTCGCCTGCAATGTCCTCCGGCAGTTCGAGCAGCACCGGACCCGGCCGTTCCTGGGTCGCGATCCGGAAGGCGTCACGGACCAGCGTCGGAATCGTCGCGCCGCTAACGATCTGCAGCGACAGCTTGGTCAGCGGCCGGAAGGTGTTGACGATGTCGACGATCTGGAACTTGGCCTGCCGGCTGCTCAGAATGCCCTTCTGCCCGGTGAGCATCACCATCGGCATCGCGCCGAGCAGCGCATAGGCCGCGCCGGTGGTCAGGTTGAGCGCGCCGGGGCCGAGCGTTGTGATGCAGACGCCCGGCTTTCCGGTCAGCCGGCCGTAGGTCGCCGCCATGAAGGCAGCCGCCTGCTCGTGGCGCGTCACGATCAGCTTGATCGAGGATTTGCGCAGGCTCTCGACGACGTCGAGGTTCTCCTCGCCGGGAACGCCGAACACCCGCTCCACGCCCTCGTTCTCGAGGGCCGCGACCAGCAAATCGGAACCTTTGACCATCTCAGCCTCACATCGTTGATTGCATGCCGCCCACGGAGCATAGCCGCATCGAGCGCCGCCGGAAACTCCCTCGCGATCTCACGGCTTGCGCGCCCTGATCCATGCATCGGCGGCAGGGAGCACGCGCTGGGAGAGATCGGCCGAGATCGCGATCGCCTGCAAGGCGCGCGCCACCATCACCCGGCCGCCGCTGGTCGATTGCGACGGGGCAAAAGCGGCAAGCTCCGCAGCATGGGCCTGATCGGTAAAATTGGTCATGACATTCGGCACGAACTGGTCGCGGAAGTTCGGCCCCTGCTTGGCGAGCAGCGCGTCGAAATTGGCCTGGACGAAGTCCCAGGCGAGTTGCGGCTGCTCGCCCGCGGACGCAACCGCGTTGATCATCCCGGTGACGATCGTGTCCGGCAATTCGTTGGTCAGCGTCAACGCTAGCGTTGCGCGCGCCAGTTCGGCGTCGCGGGCGCCGGCGGCGGCGAAGTAATAGCGCAGCCGCTCATTGGTGACCGTGCTGTTGCGCGCCAGCGTCAGCAGCCTGTCGTAGGTCGTCCGATCGGCGGTGATGCCGACGACATGGGTGACCGCATCGCGCAGCGTGGTCGGAAGCGCGCTGGGATCGTCGAGGAACGCCGCGAAGCGCCGCTTCGCCTCGGCCACCACGGAGGTATCACCGAGGTCGCCCAGCGCCGAGATCAGGCTTGCGCGCAACAGCGCGGTGTCATCGTCGCCCGAGCCGCTGCCATCCCATCCGATCCGATCGAACACCGGGCGCAGATTCGCCCGGGCATAAGCCTGGATCACCGGCCGCTCGGCGCGGTCGCGCGACAGGCGGTTGAGCGTGAGAAGTGTCGAGATCACCTGGTCCCACACCGCGCGATGATCGCCGGCATCGAGCGCGTCGAGCAGCGCGAGGTAGGACGGCGGCTCGGCACGGCCCGCCTGCACCAGCGCCCAGCTGTCGGTGACGACGTTGAGCCGGTCCTCGACCTGCATTTGCGGGAAAGCGTTCAGCAATGCCCCGCGGTTCTTCAGGCCGTATTCGACCCTGTAGTAGCCGACGTCGCCGAGATTGACCTTGATCGCATCGCCGCAGGCGCCGGCCGGAATATCGGCGCTGCCCTGCAGCAGGATCTCGTCAAAGGCCTTGCCGTGCGCCGGTCCTGCGGCAATAGGAATTTGCCAGCTGTGGGCCGGCAGTGGCGGATCGTTGGCCGGCGCGATCACGAAGCGGTCCTGCCGCAGGGTCAGCCGCTGCACGCCGCCATCGCAGATCGTCTCGGCCACGACCAGCGGAACACCGTCCTGCTCGGTGAACGAGGCGGCGATGCCGGTGATCGGTTTACCGCCGGATTGTTCGAGCGCCTGCCAGAGATCGGCTGTGGTGGAATTGCTGTAGGCGTGCGCGGCCATGTATTTGCGGATGCCGTCGCGGAACGGCTGCTCGCCGAGATAATTCTCCAGCATCCGGATCAGCGCCTGCCCCTTGTTGTAGGTGATGGCATCGAACGCCGTGACCGCCTCGCTGTGATCGGCGATCGGCTGCTGCACCGGATGCGAGGTGCGGCGCGCATCGAGCGCCATCGCGAACTGCTTGGCGCCATAGCCGTTCAGCCAGCTCTGCCATTGCGGATAGAATTGCTCCGAAGCCTTGGTCGCCATCCAGCTGGCAAAGCCTTCGTTGAGCCAGAGATTGTCCCACCACGCCATGGTGACGAGATCGCCGAACCACATATGCGCCATCTCGTGCGCGATGATGCCGAAGATGCCGCGCTTGGCCGTCCCTGCATTCGTGGCGGGATCGAACAGCAGCCGGCTCTCGAAGAAGGTGATCGCGCCCCAATTCTCCATCGCGCCGCCGAACCCGCCGGGAACGGCGATCAAGTCGAGCTTCGGCAGCGGATATTTCACGCCGAAATAGTCGTTGTAGTAGCCGAGCAGCCTCACCGCGCTGTCGAGCGCAAATCGGCCCTTCCCGCTCTTGCCCGCCGTCGTCACCACGCCGACCGTGACGCCGCCGGCATCCGCCGTGACCCGTTCGAGTTCGCCGACCGTGAGCTCGAAGAGATAGGTCGACATTCTCGGCGTCGGTGCGAACGCGACCTTCTTCAGATCGCCGGCGACCGGCGCCTCGCTCGCGACGGGCATGTTGCCGACCGCGAGCAGGTTGCGCGGGATCACGACGGTCAACGCGAAGCTCGCCTTGAATGACGGCTCGTCCCAGCACGGGAAGATCCGCCGTGCATCCGCCGGCTCCAGCTTGCTGGAGATCAGCCGCTTGATCCCGGCAGGGGTCGGGTAATCGACCGAGAACAGGCCGGTGCCGAACCTGTTGATCTGCGCCGTGAAGGCGATGCGCAGTCTGTGCCGGCTGACGGCAAGCGGCTTGGCGAAGGTCAAGGTCGCGGTCTGCGCGGTGGCGTCGGTCGAAACCTCCGCGCGCTGCGCGCCATCATCGATCGTGACCTCGGCAAACGTCGTGCTGATCGCATTCAGCGTGAGCTGCGTGATGGCCTCGCGCACCTCGATGTCGACGGTCTCGATGCCCGGCAATGCGAGGCTGGCGAAGTCAGGCGTCAGCTCGATCGCATAACTCAGCGGGACAACCGTCTTCGGCAGCTTTCCGGGCGTGCTGTCGAACGAGAATGTCTGCTCGGCCTGTGCGCCTGCGACTGTGACGAGCAGCAAGCCGATCGCCGTGGCAAGACGACGCAGCAGCGCGATTCGAACATGGGTTGCAGGCTTGCTCATCGTGCGCGGCTCACGAGATCTCGGGATTTTCGGAGGTCATTCCGGAAGGACGTAGCAGGCAATCTAGTAGAGAAAATGTCGCCACAAAACTGACAACTCCGCGACATTGAGATCACAATGGGGCGCATCAATCGGTACGCCGTTCGCCACCGCGCTTCGGCCGCCCCGCCCTTGTTGCTCAACCGCGGGCTGGAAGGTTAACCTGCGGCCGGCATTCCAGCCGCAGCGTCCGTCGACGGGAGACAATGATGTTCGGTAAGTTCTCGCGCCGGCAGTTTGCGGGCCTTGCAGGCCTCTCGGCGCTCGGCCTGTCGGCCCCGGGACAGGCGGCGAACCACGCTCCACGGCCGAACGGCGCGAATTTTCCTCCGGGCTTCGTCTGGGGCACCGCGACCTCGTCCTACCAGGTCGAGGGCGCGGTCAATGAGGACGGCCGCGGCCCGTCGATCTGGGACACCTTCACCCACACATCGGGCAAGATCGAGGACGGCTCGACCGGTGATCGCGCCAACGACCATTATCATCGCTACAAGGGGGATGTCCGCCTCATCAAGGACCTCGGCGCCAAGGCGTATCGATTTTCAATCGCCTGGCCGCGGGTGTTTCCCGATGGCAGCGGCGCACCCAATCCGAAGGGCCTCGACTTCTACAACCGCCTGGTCGACGAACTGCTCGCAAACGGCATCGAGCCTTACGCCACGCTCTATCACTGGGACCTGCCGCAGGCGCTGCAGGACCGCGTCGGCGGCTGGCGCTCGCGCGACACCGCGAAGGCGTTCGGCGACTACGCCGGCTATGTGGCGCAGCGGTTGACCGGCCGGGTCAAGAACATCTTCACCCTCAACGAGGTCGGGCGCTTCCTGCCCTTCGGCTATGCGCTCGGCGTCGACGCGCCGGGGCTGACGCTGCCGCCGGCCGAGGTGAACCAGGCACGCCACCACGTCGCGCTGGCGCATGGGCTCGCGGTGCAGGCGATCCGCGCCAAGGGCCGCGCTGGCACACGGGTCGGACCGGCCGAGAACATCACCGCCTGCGTGCCCGCGTTCAACACGCCGGAGAACATTCGCGCCACCGAGATCGCGACGCGCGAGCTCAATGCCGGTTTCCTCGGCGTCCTCCTCGAAGGCAAGTACACAGAGGCCTTCCTGCAATATGCCGGTGCCGACGCGCCCAAATTCACCGCCGAGGATCTGAAGATCATCTCGCAGCCCAACGATTTCGTCGGGCTCAACATCTATGCGCCGCACTGCTATGTCCTCGCCACCGACAGCGCGCCCGGCTGGAAGCCGCTGCCGATGCCGGCCTCGTTCCCGCATATGAATTCCGATTGGCTGCGGATCGCGCCGGAGACGATCTACTGGGCGCCGCGGATTGCGGCCAAGCTGTGGAACATCAAGAGCATCTATATCAGCGAGAACGGCACCTCCGGCGAGGACAAGGTGGAGCCGGACGGGCAGATCTACGACCTCGACCGCATCATGTTCCTTCGCAACTACCTCGCCCAGCTGCAGCGCGCGACCGCCGACGGAGTCCCGGTCCACGGCTATTTCCTGTGGAGCCTGATGGACAATTTCGAATGGATCTTCGGCTATGCGAAGCGCTTCGGCCTCTATCGCGTGGATTTCGAGACCCAGGCGCGGGTGCCGAAACTGAGCGCCGCATTCTATCGCGACGTGATCGCGCGCAACGCGATCGGGGTGTGACCTATTCGGCCTGCGGCCGCGCGCCGGACCACGCCCGCCTGAGCAAATCGCGAATCCCGCTCTCCTCGATCGGCCGCGGATTCCAGTAGGGATTTTTGGTCGCCAGTGCAGCTGCCTTTGCGATGCCGTCCTCGGACATGCCGATCTCGGCAAGCGAGCGCGGCACGCCGAGTTTTACGGAGAGATCGAACAGGCCGTCGGCCGCGTCAGCCGCTCCAAGCGCCCGTGCGGCGCGGCCGATCGCGTCGCGTGCGGCCGGCGTGTTGTAGGCGATGGTGTGCGGCAACAGCACCGCATGGGTCTCGGCATGCGGCAGGTCGAACAGCGCGCCGACGGTGTGGCAGAGCTTGTGATGCAGCGCCATGCCGACGGTGCCGAGGCAGACCGCGCACAGCCATGCGCCATACAGCGCATCGGAGCGCGCGTCGAGATCGCGCGGCCGCGCGATCACCTCCGGCAGCGACGACGCGAGTTTTGCAATCGCCTCTTCCGCCATCAGCGAGGTGATCGGATTGCCGTCGCGTGCATAGAGCGCCTCCGCTGCATGCGCGATCGCATTGAGGCCCGAGATCGCGGAGAACTTCGCCGGCATCGAGAGCGTCAGGTTGACGTCGTAGATCACGGCCTCCGGCAATATCTTCGGCGATGACTGCGTGGTCTTGACGCCGTCCACGGTCTCGCCGAGCACCGGCGTCATCTCGGAGCCGGCATAGCTGGTCGGCACGATCAGCTGCGGCAGGTCGGTGCGCAGCGCGATCGCCTTGCTGAGGCCGGTCGCGGCGCCCGCGCCGATCGCAACCACACCGTCAGGCTTCAACTCGCGGACCAACTGCATGGCGCGTTCGGTGACCGCGACCGGCGTGTGCACGACCGCGCCGTCGAACACGCCAGCCATGCGGCCACCGGTCAAGCCTGCGAAATCGCCGAGCTCGGCCTGCTGCCGCCGGCTTGCCAGCACCAGCGCGCGCTTGATGCCGAGCCGGTCGAGCTCGTCGGCCAGCTGCGCGGCCGTGCCGGTCCCGAACACGACCCGCATCGGGCTGACTTGATAGGTGAATGATTGCGCCACGCGATTCCCAGAACGTTGATCAGCCGCGGCGCCAGTCGCGCGGCGTGCAGCCGAAGCGATGCCGGAACCGCCGGGTGAAATGCGACAGGTCGGAGAAGCCCCAGTCGAATGCGATGTCACCGATCGCGCGCCCGGCGATCGCGGGATCCCTGAGGTCTCGCGCCGCGCCGTCGAGGCGACGGTCCATCAAATGGCTGGCGAATGTGGTGCCGGCGCGCTCGAACAGCTTATGGACGTAGCGCTCGCTGATGCCGATCCCGGCCGCGATGGCGGCGACGCCGAGCCCGGGCTCGCGCAGCCTTCGGTCCACGGCACGGCGCAGCGCGAGCCACGTCGCATCCGCAAGACCCACGCTCTCGGCAACGCCTTCGCGACCGGAGCGCGACAGGCTGAGCGCGACGAGGTCGAGCAGCACGCTGAACAGCCGCGCGTTGTCTGCATCCGCGGCACGAAGCGCTGAGGTGTTCAGGACCTGCGCCGTCTCGGTGATGAGATGGCCGACGAAGGGATCATCGGACACCCGCGCCGGCGCGACATCTGCCGCCGACGGCAGCCGTTCATCCAGCGCCTCGGCCGGCACCAAGAACGATGCGACCTGCAGCACGGGGCCGCGGTCGTGCAGCAGCGAGAAGCGCTGCCCGCTGTCGAAAATCCCGACCTGTCCGGGCGACAGGCTGATCTCGCGCCCTGCCTGCTGGATGCGGCAGCGGCCGGCAAGCTTGAGATTGAGGTAGTAGCAGCGCCGGCTGGATGCGGCGATGTCGGCGGCCGAGCGCCGCACGACATGCTCCGGAAAATTGACCCGGTTGACCGCCCCGTCGCCGAGCCCGACGGTCTCGACCCGCGCGATGAAGCCCGGCGTCGCCGGCGGCTCCGGCGTCAGGTTCATGAAGGCCTGGCAGATCGCCTCGCGATAATAGGCGAACTGCTCGCCCGGCCTGGTGTCCGCGGTATTCCAGCTCAGCCTGCGCGAGCGATCCGCGGCGGCGATTTGCTGCATCAGTTCACTCCGAGCCCAATCCGGTTCGGTTACAGCCAAGCGCGTTCCGCGGGTCCAGGTCAATATCGATCAGGAAGCGCTTGAGCTTGCGCGTACCCGGGCCGTCCCGGACGCCGCAACCGATCTGACCAAAGCATGCAGGGAGGTACAACATGTCGACCTATGTTCTCGTCCATGGCGCCTGGCATACCGGCGCCGAATTCGAACCGGTTGCGGCGGCCATCCGCAAGGCCGGCCATGTCGTCCACACCCCGACCATCAGGGGTAACCGCCCCGGCGACAGGAAGGACTCCGGCCTCCCCGAGGCGATCCAGTCGATCGTGGATTATCTCGCCGAGCACGACCTCAAGGACGTCGTGCTGGTCGGCCACAGCTATGGCGGCATGGTGATCACGGGCGTCGCCGACGCCGCCGCCAGTCGCATCCGCCGGCTGGTGTATTGGAACGCCTTCGTGCCGAACAATGGCGAGTGCCTCAACGACATGGTGCCGCCGCACTATCGCGGCCTGTTCGACGCCATCCATGCCGAGCGCGGCGACGGCTCGGTGGTGCTGCCGTTCCCGATCTGGCGCGAGGCGTTCATCAACGACGCCGACCTCGAGACCGCGCAGCGCGCCTACGACAAGCTCAACCCGCACCCGCTGAAGACCTTCGAGGACAAGATCGTGCTGCGGACCAATCCGGCCGAGATGCCGATCGCGAAATCCTACGTCAACTGCACCGAGGACACCGCGATGCCGCACAGCCTACCTTGGCATCCGCGGCTGTCGGAGAAGCTCGGGCTGTTCCGCCTGGTCCAGGTGCCAGGCAGCCACGAGCTGTGCTTCTCCAATCCCGAGCGCCTGGCGCAAGCCTTCCTCGACGCCGGCCGCGATTAGGCGGCTGCCGTATACACAGGCGCGGTCGCCAGGAAGCGGGCATAGGCGTCCGCGTCCGGCGGCGTGAACTTTTCGACGAGCGGGTTGCGGCGCGAGGCCTTGGTGCCGATGTCCGCGAGCAGCTCGTCGAAATGCTTGAAGTGGTAGGGCGCGACGCACAGCCCGCCATAGACGCCCGCGGCCGGACGCTCCACGCGCTTGAAGTTCAGCATCATCGCGATGTTGTCGTGCATCTCGGCCGCGCTCGGCTGCCGCGCGAGCTGCCCGTCGGCATAGCGCACCAGCCAGTTCGCGGCGAGATCGGCGCACAGCACGGTGCAGAAGCTCGAATTGAAGCCGACGAAGCCCATGTCCGGCAGATCGGGATTGGCGATCAGCCGGTAGAGCCGGTACTGACCGTCGGGCTCGACCAGCTTCTTCTGATACTCCTCGGGCAGGAACGGCACACCGAGCTTGTAGCCGATCGCGAGCACGGCGACATCGGCCGCGACACGCTGGCCGCCGCTCATCACGATGGTCTTGCCGTCATAATGATCGAAGGTACCCAGCACCGCCTTGATCCGGCCATCGGCGACCATCGGGTAGAAGCCGGGGGTTGCGATCGGCACCGAGCAGTTGACGCCGTCCTCGATGCGCTCCTTCGGCACCATGCCACACTGCTTCAGCTTGAGCTGCATCTTCAGCATGCTCTCGAGCCCGCGCCAGTTCGCCCAGACGAACGGCTTGGCCACGACATGCGCGAGCCGCGCCATCGGCCCGATGCCCCAACTCGCGAACATCTGCTCCTGGGCGCGGATGTAGAGGATGCGTTTGAAGTTGACGAGGCCGCCGACGAAATAGGGGATCCGCCAGACCGGCTCGCGAAACACGATGGTGACTTCGCTGGCGCCGGAATTGACCGCGTTCACCGCGATGTCAGTCGCCGATTTGGAGCCGCCGAGCACGACCACCTTGCGGCCCTTGGCAAGACCGGGATCGCCGTATTGCGACGAATGCAGGATCTTGCCGCCCTGCGCCTTGAAGCCGTCCTCGCCGGGCAGCGGCAGCGACTGCGGCTCGTTGAATTGCCCGGTGCAGACCGCGACGAAGTCGAAATCCTCATGTCCGGTGGCGCCGTCGCTCGAGCGCAGCGCGAGCGTCCAGCCCGGCTTGCCGTCGGCGCGGCGCTTCATGCCCTCGACCCTGGTGTTGAACCGCATTGCGCCGTCGAGCCCATGGCTGCGGGCATAATCGCGCAGATAAGCATGGACCTGCGGCCCCTTCGGCCATTCCGGGTAGGACTCCGGCATCGCCTTGTCGGTGTAGCGATAGAGCTCCTTCGGGCTCTGGGTCTGCACGTCGGGATAGGAGCGCGCCGGCTCCCAGACCCCGCCGAGATCGCCGCTGCGCTCGATGATGGTCACCCGGTGGCCGCGTCCGGCGAAGGCCTTGCCGGCGGCGAGCCCGGAAATGCCGGCGCCGATGACGCACACATGCTTCTGCTTGACCATGAAACCGCTCCCAGATGAATGAACAGATGCAAATTTCGTCGGCGCGCACATCCCCGTCATCGCCGGAGTCAGCTCCGGCGATTGCCGCCTCGTGTGCGTCGTCTGTTTGGCAGCCGGCCTAGTCGTTGGCTTCCGGCGGCAGGAAGTCCACCTCGTGCTCGGCGGAAATACGCACCACCTCGACGGGGTCCTGCAGATTGTGCAGCTTCTCGAACAGCGCCTCGAGCTTCTGCATCGGCGACACCCAGAACAGCGCCCGCGCCGGCTTGTCCGACTTGTTGAAATAGCCGTGCGGAATGCCGCGCGGCATGCGCACGAGGTCGCCGGCCTTGGCCTGCACCCAGACGCCGTCGAGCTTGAGGTCGAGCACGCCCTCCTGCACCAGGATGAACTCGTCCTGGGTCGGATGGATGTGCACCGGCACGAACTGGCCGGGATCGCTGTTGGTCTCGAACGCGAAGGTCGAATCGGTCACCGCCTTCGGGTAGTAGACCTGGCCGAGGATATTCCAGGTCTTGCCGCCGTAGCCGGTGCCGGATCGGGTAATGCCTTTCTCGAGCGTGCCCATGTCAGCCTCTCCAGTTTTGATGTGCATTGCGGACACGGAGCCTGTCGCCAGCCGGTGGGGCTGTCTAGCCGATAAACGAATCCGCACCTGATACGATCATGCTGCATTGCGGGAGCATGGAGCCGGGTCGCGTCTGCCCAATGCCGCCGCATCGCCTGCGCTCAGATCGGGCAGGTTGCGCGACGAAACGGCGTTCCCCTTTGCCGGCGAATGGACTAGGCTGCACGATATTTTAGACCTCAAACAACTCCGGACGGCCGGCGTGACAGCTGTTGGCGACGAGGTTTCGGCAAGGGCAAATCCTGCGAGGGCAAGGCTGAAGGATTTCGCGCGCGTGGCGACGGCCCGCGTCGACGACGCGGCCGAAGCGATCGGCCGCATCTTCTGTCCGCACGATCTGACGCCGGTCGATCATTCCGAGCGCGATTTCTCCGCGCATCACAATTGCGCCGGGTTCGACGGGTTCTCGGTCAACTATGTCGCCTATGGCGGATCGGTCGCGATCAATCCGGGCTGCCTCGACCGCTTCTTCCTGCTGCAGATGCCGCTGTCCGGCTCGGCCACGGTGCGGACCGCCGCGCGCGAGCTCAGCACCGGGCCACAACACTGTGCTTCGCTGCTGTCGCCGACCATTCCGACCGAGATGACCTGGCGCGGCGACTGCGCCCAGCTCATCGTGCTGCTCGACCGCAAGCTGGTGGAGCATCGCGCCGCGGCGCTTGGCGGCGTGCCGGTGCGGCCGGTCGAGTTCGATCCGGCGGTCGAATTGAGCGGGCCGCTCGGACAGACGCTCTCGGCCAGGATCGAGCAGCTCGTGACGACCGCCGAGCAACTCGGGCCGCGCAAATCCCTGTCCGCGGTCGCGGCGGCCGATTGGCGCGAGCAGTTGCTCAACATCCTGCTCAACGGCCAGCGCAATAGCCTGAGCGCGGCGATCGATGTCTTCAACGGCCGCACCGAGGCGCAGCCGGCGGCACTGAAGCGCGTGCGGGCGTATCTGGAGACGCGCGCGACCGAGCCGCTGGATCTCGCCGAACTGGCGGAGATTGCCGGCACCGGCGTGCGCGCGCTGCAACTCGGCTTCCGCCGCCACTTCGGCACCACCGTCTCCGAGATGCTGCTCGACATCCGCCTCGCCCATCTCAACGCCCGTCTCAAGACGGCGCGGCCGGGCGAACGCATCGTCGACATTGCATTCGACCTCGGCTTTACCCATCTGAGCCGGATGGCGAGCGCCTACCGCGCGAAGTTCGGCGAGAGCCCGAAGGCGACCCTGCAGCGGCCGAGCTGAGCGGTGGTTCCGGGCGAGGCGTCCCTGCCCTGCCCATCCGGCCAGTTTCGCTGCCGGCCGCAACATACCAGATTGCGGGAAGCCAATGGAGTTTCCCATGACCGAACCGAACATCCTTGCCTCGCTGTCGTCAGCCCTGTCGGAGACCATTGCGCGCGCTGCGCCGTCGGTCGTCTCCGTGCATTCGCATCGCGCGCGCGCCTCGGGCTTTGTCTGGAAGGCCGGCCTGATCGTCACCGCCGACGAAGCGCTGGCCGACGAGGGCGAGATCGAGATCCAGTTCGCCGACGGCAGCCGCAGGCAAGCCGCCGTCGCCGGACGCGACCACACCACCGACATCGCCCTGCTGCGCGTCGATGGCGACGTCGCGCCGATCAAGCTGTCGACCGATGTCCCCGCGCTCGGATCGCTCGCGGTGCTCGTCGCGGCCGACCGCGGCGCGGCGGTCGCGCGGCTCGGCATGGTGTCGCGGTCAGGCGCCGCGTGGCGCAGCCTGCGCGGCGGCGAGATCGACGCGCGGATCGAGCTCGACGTCCGGCTGCGGCACAGCCAGCAGGGCGGGCTGGCGCTGAATGCCGCCGGTGTGCCGTTCGGCATGGCCGTGCTCGGCCCGCGCCGCGTGCTGACGATTCCGGCCGCGACCATCGAGCGGGTCGCAGGCCAGCTCGAGAAGAGCGGCCGCATCGCGCGCGGGTATCTCGGCGTCGGCTTGCAGCCGGTCCGTCTCGACGACGGCCTCGGCGCGATGGTGATGAATGTCGACAAGGCGGGCCCATCCGCCGCCGCCGGCATCCGCCAGGGCGACGTGATCATTGCCGTCAACGGTGAGAAACTGTCGGGCGTGCGCGCGCTGTCGCGCGGCCTCGGGCCGCAGAGCGTCGGCAGCATCGTCGAGCTGACCGTGCATCGCGGCGGCGAGCCGATGACATTCAAGGTCACAGTCGGAGAGAGGCCCGAGACGTGAGCAGTGAACCTGCCGCCGACATCGTCATTGCGCTCGAGATCGACGACCCCGTCCTCGCCGACCGGCTGGCGACATTGCTCGGCAGCGTCGCCGGCCTGCGGCTGGCCGCGCCCGGCGAGCAGGCGGCGGCGGCGATCGTCGCACGTAACCGCGAGGCCGCCGGCGGCGACTTCGAGCTGACGCCGCGCGAGCTCGACGTGCTGGCGCTGCTGGCCGAAGGCGCATCCAACAAGGTGATCGCCCAGCGGCTTGGAATTTCCGTCCACACCGCAAAATTCCACGTCGCTCCCTGCTCGACAAGCTCGACGCCACCGGCCGCACCGACGCCGTCGCACATGCCGCACGACGCGGCGTGATCAATTTGTGATGGCTGGGCGGAGACCTTCTCCATAACTGGAGAGAATGAAGATCTCTCCAAACGTCGTCCCTGCGAAAGCGGGGACCCATACTCCGCGGCAGTTGACGCGTCGTTCCAGCGATGCGCAGCAATGAACATCGGTGGTTATGGGTCCCTGCTTTCGCAGGGACGACACTGAACGTGTTCCGCGGCGCACATGCGGCCAAATCAGTAATTGCGAAAATTCCGCCACGCGGACGTCTAGACCAAATGCGTAAGTAATCGTCCGGATACAGACACCCTCTCGATCTCGCTATGCACTCTTCAGCCAACAAGAAGAAACGGCATGAAGAAGCTGATCGATCGTCACCGGGACATTCAATATACGCTCACCAACATCGAACCCGACCTTTGGAGCTGGTCATTCGAAATCAACGGCAAGATCAAGCGCGGCACCACGCGCGCGCGGCTCGACCTGCTGGCGCAGCGCCGGGTCTGCACGCTGATCGATCGCGAATTAAAGGGTGTGGAAAGAAGCAAGCCGAAGAAGCCTGACTAGGCCAGCCGCTTCGCCGCCGACCTTGCCCAAGGTTTGCCCTAAAGGCTTGGTCTCCGGCTCAAAGCATCATGACGCCGCGAGAACGGTCGCAGCGATCTCGAGCCGCTGTCCGGCATAGCGCCGGTCGTCCGGTCCATGCTGCCCGCAGCCGACGCTCCAGAGCGCGGGCCACGACAACCGCTCGAGCCCCGTCGCCGATATCGCCGCGAACGACGTCCAACTGATGTCACTGCGGCGTCGCCACAGCACGCCGCCGGGTCCCATGTCCGGATAGAAGGCGATGTCGAGGTCAAAATCCCGCTCATCGCCGACATCCGGCCCGACCCAATAGTGCGGACTGCGCCCCTGCTCGCGCCCGAGGATCAGCGTGAGCGTCTGGTTCGGTCCGCGCAGGCCGAGCCAGAGCGGCGCGATCATGTCAGGCACCGGCGTGCAGAGCAGCGTTTGCGGCGCCGCTACTCCGGCGGCGGTGCGGCCTGACAATCTCAGGGCGACGACCGTCGCCGGCGCCGGTGTCCCGGACAATGGCGCAGGGCTGATCCCGTGCGGCAATGGCAACCACGCCGCCTGCTCGAAAGACGGCAGCGGCCATGCGAGCTGCTCGCGGATGGCGCCTTCGGTGTCGAGCACCTGATAGCGGAGACCGCGCTGATCGAGCGCGGCCTGCACGCAATGCAGATACTCGACGCCCTCGGGCATCCGGTGCGCGGTGCCTGCGCCCGCTGTGCAGATCTGCAGCACCCCGCGATGGACCTGGACGTCGAATGCAAGGATGTGGCTGCAGACATAGGCGGTCACGCCGGCGCGGACCAGGATATCCCAGAAGCGCGCGCTGTATTCGTGGCCGATCTCGCGCTGATAGCTGCCGCTGAAGCCATTGATGGGGTAGACCGGATGATGACCCAGCACCAGCTTGTATGTTGCGTCCTTGTGCTGTTCGAGGACCGCGCCCAGCCAGTCGGTCTCGACGTGCCCCTCGCCGCCGAGTCCGCTCCACAGCGTGTGCACGAACACCATCAGCAGGTCGTCGCGGCGGACCCAATAGGACAGGCCTTCCTGACCGGGCGGACCGTTGTGCGGCAGCTTCAGCACCTCGCGAAACACCGCCTCGCTCATCTCGTCATAGGTGGTGTGGTTACCGGTCGTGTGCCACAACGGCACCGCGCGGCGGTCGAGCCAGCCCATTTCGGTATCAAGCCAGTGCCGCCATTGCGCGCGCAACGCCTCGGCATCGGCGGTGAGGCCGATGATCTCGTCACCGGGGAAGAGAATGAATTCGGGCGCAGGATGCAGCCGGCGGACCACATCGTTGACCGATGCGAAGGTCCGCTCGTGCAGCGCGCCGGCGCCCCCCGAGCAGGCGTCGGCATAGATCACGAACTGGTGGCCCGAATTTCTCGGCAACAGAGACGGAATTGCATCATGCATGGTCGGACCACGTTCTCGCGAGCCGCATCATAGGGGAAGGCAGACCGATCGCTCAAGGCGGCGATCCGCATGCGAGGTCGCGGGTCGGGGCTCTCGAAGTCGTTCGGTCCGACGACGGGGGTTCCTGCACACCAAGACGTGAGTTTCGGAAATGCTGGTCTGCCGGCAGGCGCTAGGCGGCGGTGCCGCAAGCTGCTAGCGTTTTGCGCTTCAGATTGCCTTAGTTGAGGATCGGAGCAAATGGACAACCGTAGTGATGTTTGGCGCGGCGTCGACGCGATCAAGCCGCGTTTCATCGAATTGAGCGACCGGGTCTGGGCAATGCCCGAGGTCTGCTACACCGAGGCGCGCTCCTCCGCCGAACATCTGGCCGAACTGCGCCACCAGGGTTTCCGCATCACCGAGAACCTCGCCGACATTCCAACCGCCGTGATGGGCGAATGGGGTGAAGGCGGCCCCGTGATCGCCTTCCTCGGCGAATATGACGCCCTGCCCGGCCTCAGCCAGGAAGCCGGCATCGCCGAGCATCGTCCGGTCGAGACCGGCGGCCATGGCCATGGCTGCGGCCACAATCTGCTCGGCTCCTCTGCATTGCTCGCCGCGACCGCGGTGAAGGACTGGCTCGCCGCCAACAAGGTGCCGGGCCGGGTACGCTATTACGGCTGTCCCGCCGAGGAAGGCGGCGCCGCAAAGGCCTTCATGGTGCGCTGTGGTGCGTTCGAGGACGCCGACATCGCCATCACCTGGCATCCGCACAGCTTCTGGGAGGTGGCGGTGACGCCGTCGCTCGCCAACACCCGGGCCGACTTCATCTTCACCGGGCGCACCTCGCATGCGGCAGCCTCGCCGCATCTCGGCCGCAGCGCGCTCGATGCGGTGGAATTGATGAATGTCGGCGTCAACTACATGCGCGAGCACATGCCGAGCGATGCCCGCGTGCATTACGCGCTGCTCGACACCGGCGGCATCGCGCCGAACGTGGTGCAGGCCCATGCCCGGGTGCGCTATTCGATCCGCGCCCGCGACCTGCCCGGCATGAACGAACTGGTCGAGCGCGTGCACAAGATCGCGCAGGGCGCAGCCCTGATGACCGAGACCAAGGTCGAGATGAAGATCATCTCCGCGGTCTCCAACATCCTGCCCAACACCCCCCTGGAACAGACGCTGCACCGGATCATGGAAGATCTCGGCCCGCCGCATTTCGACGATGCCGACAAGGATTTCGCCGGCAAGATCCGCGCGACCCTGACCGACAAGGACATCGCCTCGGTCTATTATGCGATCGGCATGGACCCGACCGACCGGCCGCTGGCCGATTTCCTGGTGCCGATCGACGCCAAGCGCAATCCGCTGATCGGCTCGACCGATGTCGGCGACGTAAGCTGGGTGGTGCCGACGGTGCAGGTCCATGCACCGACGGTTGCAATCGGCACGCCGTTCCACACCTGGCAGGTTGTGGCACAGGGCAAGACGCCGGCCGCGCACAAGGCGATGGTCCAGGCCGCCAAGGCGATGGCCAGCCTCGGCGTCAAGGCGCTGATGGAGCCGGAGCTGATCGCGGCCGCCAAGGCCGATCTCAAGAAGCGGACCACCCGAACGCCCTATGTCAGTCCGCTGCCGGCGGATGTTGCACCGCCGTTGAACATGTCGGTCGCCTGAGCGCCGCATCCTCCGGGCCGGACCTGCGCTTCGATGCGCAGGCCGGCAGCCGGTTCGCGCGAAAATATGTTTGCGTGGCAAAAAAGCATCTCGGAACAAAGGATAACGAACAAATTTTCCGCAGTGCGAGGCTCGCATCAGCGCGCTTTGGCGCCGATATGCTGAACTGATGTGCGCCCAGGAGAGGTTCTGCACAAGCGATAGCCAAAAGACCTAGACGCTGAAGGGCGGGAGGCGTTGACCTTCGCGTTCATTCGGTGTGCCATCTGCCGCCAGAACGGCGGCCGGTTCCAAGGCCCGCCGCAAACACACGTGAGCCGGACCGAGGGGACTATGTTCGACAATAATCTGCGAGGCATGATCGACGACGTGAAGGACGGACGGATGGACCGCCGGGCCTTCGTCAAGCGAATGATTGCCGTCGGCCTTACCGCGCCGATGGCCAACCAGATTCTGGCGATCGGCGGCGTCGCGATGGCGCAGAGCCCCAACCCCTACAAGCCGACCAAGCGCGGCGGCGGCGGTCCGCTGAAGCTGTTGTGGTGGCAGGGCCCGACCCTGCTCAATCCGCATTTCGCCACCGGCACCAAGGATCAGGACGGCTCGCGCATCTTCTACGAGCCTCTGGCAAGCTGGGACGTCGACGGTCATCTCAACCCGATCCTCGCCGCCGAGATCCCGTCGATCCAGAATGGCGGACTTTCCGCCGACGCCAAGACGGTGACCTGGAAACTCAAACCGGGCGTCAAATGGCACGACGGCAAGCCGGTGACAGCCGACGATCTGGTGTTCAACTGGGAATATGCCAGCGACCCTGCGACCGCCGCCGTCTCGATTGAGACCTACAGCGGCCTGACCGTCGAAAAGATCGACGACCTCACGGTCCGCATCAATTTCAAGAAGCCGACGCCGTTCTGGGCCAATGCGTTTGTCGGGGCCTATGGCTGCATCATCCCGAAGCATCTGTTCGCGGATTACAAGGGCGGCAAGTCCCGCGAGGCACCCAACAATCTGAAACCCGTCGGCACCGGCCCGTATAAGTTCGTCGAGTTCAAGCCGGGCGATCTGATCCGCGGCGAGATCAACCCCGACTACCATATGGCCAACCGTCCATTCTTCGACACGATCGAGATGAAGGGTGGCGGCGATGCCGTCTCGGCCGCGCGCGCGGTGATCCAGACCGGCGAATATGATTTCGCCTGGAATATCCAGGTCGAAGACGAAGTGCTGCTGCGGCTCGAAAAGGGCGGCAAGGGCAAGGCCCTGTTCGCAGTCGGCGGCGACATCGAGTTCATTGCGATCAACTTCACCGACCCCAACACCGAAGTCGATGGCGAGCGCTCGTCGATCAAGACCAAGCATCCGATCCTGTCCGATCCCCGCGTGCGCCAGGCGTTGGCGCTGCTGGTCGACCGCGACTCCGTCAAGAAGGCGATCTACGGCCGTGCCGGCCGCACCACCGCCAACTATCTCAACGGCCCCGAGGAGTTCGTCTCCAAGAACACCAAGTGGGAGTTCTCGGTCGAGAAGGCGAGCGCGCTGCTCGAGCAGGCGGGCTGGAAGCCGGGCTCCGACGGCATCCGCGAGAAGGACGGCAAGAAGCTCAAGCTGTTGTACCAGACCTCGATCAACGGGCCGCGGCAGAAGACCCAAGCGATCGTCAAGCAGGCCTGCCAGAAGGCCGGCATCGATGTCGAGCTGAAATCGGTGGTGGCTTCGGTGTTCTTCTCCTCGGACGTCGCCAACCCCGACACCTACGCCCACTTCTACGCCGACATCGAGATGTTCCAGATCCCGATGACCCAGCCCGATCCCGCTCTGCACATGCGCCGCTACCACTCGCGCAACATCGCCACCAAGGAGAACAAGTGGCAGGGGCCGAACTTCCCGCGCTGGGCCAACAAGGAATTCGATGCCGCGATCGACGCGGCCGATACCGAAACCGATCCGATCAAGCGGGCCGACCTCTACATCAAGGGCAATGACCTGATGTGGCAGGACAATGTGATGATCCCCGTGATGCATCGGCTCGCGGTGGAGGCCTCCTCCAACACGCTGCGGCCAGCGCTCTCGGGCTGGGCCAACCAAACCGACAATCTGCAAGACTGGTATCGTGAAAGCTGAGCCGTGAGGGGCTCTATCCGCGAGCGCGCCGAATGGTGAGTTCGCGGAGAGCCCCCTCACCCGGACTTCAAGTGGAGCCTGTCATCGGGCAGCGGTTCACGTCGACCCGTTGGCTTGAATTCCGGCCTCTCCCCGCACGCGGGGCGAGGTGAGGCCCGGCTTTCGGCGGAAAACGAAATCAATCGTGCTCAAGGTACAAGCGTAAGTCAGATGATCCGTTCATGAGTCAATATATCCTGCGCCGTCTGATGATCGCGATCCCGAGCCTGCTCGGGATTTCGGTTGTCCTGTTCGTCGTGCTGGCGCTCGCGCCGGGCGATCCGTTCAGCGAGCTCGCGACCAATCCGAACGTGCCGCCCGAGGTGCAGGCTGCACTGCGCGCCAAGTTCGGCCTCGATGACCCGATCTATCTGCGTTATCTGCACTGGATCACGGCGATGGCCCACGGCGATTGGGGCTTCTCGTTCGTCAGCAGGGTCGATGTCGACACGCTGATCCTGCAGCGGCTGCCGACCACGCTTTACGTAGTCGGCTCGTCGCAGCTGCTGGCGCTCCTGATCGCGATCCCGGTCGGCGTCTATGCCGCCACCCGGCCCTATTCGCTGTTCGACCAGCTCGCCAACACCTTCGCCTTCATCGGCTTCTCGCTGCCGACCTTCTTCACCGGCATCCTGTTCATCCTGGTGTTCTCGGTGAAGCTGGACTGGCTGCCCTTCGTCTACACCAGCGTGCCGGGAAGCGGCATCCCCTGGCTGCTGGAGATGATCCGGCAGGCCATCATGCCGGTGATGGTGCTCGGCCTGTTCCAGGCGGCCTCGATGACCCGCTTCGTGCGCTCGGCAATGCTCGACGTCATCCGGCTCGACTATGTCACCACCGCGCGCGCCAAGGGCCTCGGGCAGGCCAAGGTGATCGTCAAGCATGTGATGCGCAACGCGATGATCCCGGTCGTCACGCTGATCGCACTGCAGATGCCCGCCGTGTTCGGCGGCGCCATCGTCACCGAGCAGATTTTCCGGATTCCCGGCATCGGCTCGCTGCTGATTTCCTCCATCCTCGCCAACGATACGCCGGTCGTGATGGCCGTGACCTTCGTCTTCGCGTGTCTCGTGGTGCTGTTCAACCTGATCGCAGATGTCCTCTATGGCTGGCTTGACCCTCGCATCTCCTTCCGCTGAACGGCGCGATTATTCGCCCTGGCGCGAAACCTGGCGGCGCTACCGCCGGCACAGGCCGGCCGTGATCAGCGCCGTGCTGCTGCTGCTGCTGATCGCGGCCGTCGTGATCGGTCCGTTCATCTGGCGCGTCTCGATCAGCGACATCGACGTGGTGGCGGGCCTGCAAGGCCCCTCGCTGGCGCATCCGTTCGGCACCGACGATCTCGGCCAGGACCTGCTCGCCCGCATGATCTATGGCGGCCGCATCTCGCTCGCGGTCGGCCTCGCCGCGATGCTGGTCTCGGTGTTCGTCGGCACGCTGATCGGCGCACTCGCCGGCATGTCGCGCGGCGCGCTCGGCTATGCGCTGATGTGGCTGACCGACCTGTTCCTGTCGCTGCCGCAACTGCCGCTGCTACTGATGCTGATCTACCTGTTCCGCGACGGGCTCAAGGCGATGTTCGGTCCCGAGGGCGGCATCTTCATCCTGATCGTGCTCGTGATCGGCGGCTTGCGCTGGATGCCGGTGGCGCGGCTGGTGCGCGCCCAGTTCCTCTCGCTCCGCGAGAAGGAATTCGTCGAGGCCGCGCGCGCGCTCGGCGCGAGCCCGGTGCGCCAGGTGGTGCGCCACATCCTGCCCAATGCGCTGGGACCCGTGATCATCGCCGGCACGATCGACGTCGCCGCGGCGATCATCGCCGAATCGACGCTGTCGTTCCTGGGCCTCGGCTTCCCGCCTGACACCCCCACCTGGGGCCGCATCCTGTATGACGCCAAGGACTTTCTCGACATCGGTCCGCATTGGGCGCTGTTTCCCGGCGGCGCGATCTTCATCGCGGTGGTCGCCATCAACTTCATCGGCGACGGGCTGCGCGACGCGCTCGACGCCCGCAAGGTGATCTGATGGCGCTGCTCGACATCAAGGGCCTGAAGACCCATTTCAGCACCGACGCCGGCGTGTTGCAGGCAGTCGATGGCGTCGATATCTCGATCAACCGCGGCGAGACGCTGTGCGTGGTCGGCGAATCCGGTTGCGGCAAGACCGTTACCGCGATGTCGATCCTCAAGCTGATCGCGATGCCGCCGGGCAAGATCGTCGAAGGCGAGATCATGTTCGAGGGCCGCGACCTGGTGCCGCTGTCGAGCCGCGAGCTCGACGACATCAGGGCCAAGGAGATCGGCTTCATCTTCCAGGAGCCGATGACCTCGCTCAATCCGGTGCTGACGATCGGCGAGCAGATCGCCGAGAGCCTGCGCCGCCACGAGGCGGTGACCAAGAAGCAGGCGCTCGAGCGCACCATCGAGATGCTGAAGCTGGTGCAGATCCCCAACGCCGCGGGCCGCGTGCATCACTATCCGCACCAGTTCTCCGGCGGCATGCGCCAGCGCGTAATGATCGCGATGGCGCTGGCCTGCCGGCCCAAGCTCGTGATCGCGGACGAGCCGACCACCGCGCTCGACGTCACCATCCAGGCGCAGATCCTCGACCTGCTTCAGGACATGAAGGAACGCTTCGGCATGGCGGTGATGCTGATCACGCACGCGATGGGCGTGGTCGCGGAGACTGCGCAGCGCGTCGTCGTGATGTATGCCGGCAAGGTGGTTGAGGAAGCGCCGGTCGACGAGTTGTTCGGCAATCCGCGCCATCCCTATACCCAGGGCCTGATCCGCTCGATCCCGCGCATCGATCTCGACGCCGAGCACAAGACGCGGCTGGAGGCGATCGGCGGCTCGGTGCCGATCCTGATCAACCCGCCGCCGGGCTGCCGGTTTGCGCCCCGCTGCAAGCACGCCATGAGCATCTGCACCGAACAGGAGCCGCGCCTGCGCGAGATCGCACCCGGCCATCGCATGGCCTGCCACCTCGGAGACGCGTCATGAGCGAGCCGCTGCTGCGCGTCAGCAATTTGAAAAAGCACTTTCCGGTGCTCGGCGGCCTGCTGTCGCGCGAGGTCGGTCAGGTCTATGCGGTCGACGGCGTGTCGTTTGCGGTCAACCGCGGCGAGACGCTGGGACTGGTTGGCGAATCCGGCTGCGGCAAGTCGACCACCGGCCGCTGCGTGCTGCGGCTGATCGAGCCGACCTCGGGCGAGATCGTGTTCGACGGCCAGAGCGTGACGGGCCTCGGCGGCGGCGATCTGCGCGCCATGCGTCGCAACATGCAGCTGGTGTTCCAGGATCCGTTCGCCTCGCTCAACCCGCGCATGACGGTCGGCGCGATCCTCGCCGAGCCCTTCATCATCCATAACCTCGTGGCCTCGGCCAGCGAGCGCGAGGACCGCGTCGCAAGCCTCCTGGTCAAGGTCGGGCTGAAAGCCGAGCACATGCGGCGCTACCCGCATGAATTCTCCGGCGGCCAGCGCCAGCGTATCGCGATCGCCCGCGCGCTTACCTTGGAGCCGAAGCTGATCGTGTGCGACGAGCCGGTCTCGGCGCTCGACGTCTCGATCCAGGCCCAGGTCATCAACCTGCTCGAGGACCTGCAGGCCGAGCTGAACCTGACCTATCTGTTCGTGGCCCACGATCTCTCCGTGGTCGAGCACATCTCGGACCGCGTCGCAGTGATGTATCTCGGCCGCATCGTCGAGCTCGCCAAGGCCAGCGACCTCTACCGCAATCCGCAGCATCCCTACACCAAGGCGCTGCTCTCGGCGGTGCCGGTGGCCGATCCCAAGGCGAAGCGCGACCGCATCCGCCTGAAGGGCGACGTGCCAAGCCCGATGAATCCGCCGAAGGGCTGCCACTTCCACACCCGCTGCCCGATTGCGGAAGAGCGCTGCCGCCAGGCCGCGCCGGAATTGCGCGAAGGCAGCAACGGTCACTTTGTGGCGTGCCATCTGGCATAAGCGCACCTACTCCCCCCACCGTCACCCTGAGGTGGCCGCTTCTTCAGCGGCCCTCGAAGGGTCGACGGCCCCGCTGGTGGCCGTGCATCCTTCGAGGCTCGCCAAGCGGCGCAAGTGCGCCGCAGGGCTCGCACCTCCAGCGACAAAGGCGAAGCCTTTGCGCGGAGATGACGGGACCAAAATATCGAAAACAACCCCATGCAAAGGTGCCCGGCGTCCGACCGCGGGCGGCTTGACACGTCGGGCAAATCAGGGATAAGATTTCTAATATTCCGAAAACGCCAGCATCGCTCGCCGGGGCTTGCGCCACATCCGCTAGCGACGGCGCTTCTTCGATGCGGACTTTCCCGGCTTGCGCTTGGCCTTCGCCCTTGGGCGCGGAGCCGATGCGCCGTTCTCGCTCTCATTCACTTCCGCTCGCAGCGTGTCGAGCAGCCAGTCGCGGAAGGCGCGCATGCCGGGCGTCACCTCGCGCGACTTCAGCCAGGTCAGCCAATACGACCCCGCCGGCACCTCGGCCGCGAACGGCCGCTTGAGCCGGCCTGAGGCCAGCTCGTTTTCAAACATCGCGATCGGTACCAGCCCGACGCCGACGCCGCGCGCAGCGGCCTCGGCCATGCCAACCGAACTGTCGAAGATCGGCCCCTGGATTTTCGGACACGGCGCGCGGCCACCGCAAACCACAGCGGCCATTCTTCGGCGCGGTAGGAGCGCAGCAAAAATTCCTGCGCGAGATCGGACGGCTTGCGCAGCCGGCTCGCCGCATCGGCACAGCATACCGGCGACAGCGGCGCCGACAACAGGTGGATCGCCTCGGTGCCGTGCCACGAGCCGTCGCCGAAGCGCAGCGCGAGATCGAGCCCGTCGCCCGCGATGTCGACGCGGTTGTTGTTGGTGAGCAGGCGCAGGTCGATATAGGGATGCGCGCGCTTGAAGCGGTCGATCCGTTGCAGCAGCCATCCGGTCGCGAACGTCGTCACGCAGCCGACAGTGACGACCTCGCGCGCGCCCTTGGCCTCGATGCGGTCGATCGCAGCGCCGATCCGGTCGAACGTGTCCGACAGCACCGGCAACAGCGCCAGCCCCTCGTCGGTGAGCACCAGCCCGCGCGGCAAGCGGCGGAACAGGCTCGCACCCAAGAGATCCTCGAGCTGCTTGACCTGATGGCTGATCGCGGTCTGCGTCACGCGCAGCTCCATCCCCGCGCGGGTGAAGCTCAAGAGCCGCGCCGAGGCCTCGAAGGCGCGCAGCGCATTCAGCGGGAGGTGCCGGCGCATAACGTCATGACCAAGTTTTTCTCATGCCTCGTTGTATAAATGATCGTTTGTGCGCCGTCACGCCGTTCGGCAGGTTCGCGCCGCCAACGGAGACGGGACATGCTGACGAGACGGACATTGGGATTGCGCGCACTGGGCCTTGCGGCCTCCTGGACCCTGCTGCGGCAAAGTGCAGCGGCGGCACCGGGCCAGCCGGCGCAACGGCTGCAGGAGGAGTTTGCACGCATCGAGCTGGCGACCAGCGGTCGGCTCGGCGTCGCCGCGCTCGACATGGAGACGGGATTGCGCGCGAGCCGGCGCGGTGACGAGCGGTTCCCGATGTGCAGCACCTTCAAGGCGATGCTATCAGCCGCCGTGCTGCACCGGGTCGATCGCGGCGAATCCAGCCTTGATCAACGGATGCAGGTCGAGGCCAAGGATATCTTGGCCTACGCGCCCGTCGCCAAGCAGCACGTCGGATCGGGCATGACACTGGCCGAACTCTGCGAGGCCGCGGTCACGCTCAGCGACAATACCGCGGCCAACCTGCTGCTGCGTGAGATCGGCGGGCCTGCCGGCTTGACCAGCTTCTTCCGCACCATTGGCGACAATGTCAGCCGGCTCGACCGCTGGGAGGTGGAGCTGAACGAGGCCGTGCCCGGCGATCCGCGCGACACCACGAGCCCGGTGGCGATGCTGAAGAACCTGCAGCGCGTGATGCTCGGCGATGTCCTGCAGGCCGCCTCGCGCCAGAAGCTGGTGGACTGGATGGTCGCCAACAAGACCGGCGACACGAGGTTGCGCGCCGGCGTGCCGCGGGACTGGCGGGTCGGCGACAAGACCGGCACCGGCGAGCGTGGCACCTATAACGATATCGGGGTGTTCTGGCCGCCCGGCCGCAAGCCGATCGTGGTGACGGTCTACCTGACCGGGGCAAGCGCGCCCATGGAGAAGTGCAACGAGGTGATCGCCAATGTCGCGCGCGCCGTTGCGAATGCGAGCGCCGGGCAGAGCGGCTAGCGCGGCAGAGCAACGCCGCGCGGCACAACATCGCTGCGCGGCTTGGCGTCGCTGCGCGGCTTGGCAGCAACCAAGGATCATGCGACGCTCGCTCCGGATGGCAATGCGCTCCGCAGGCCATCCGGAGGACACGCCTTGTATCGCCGCATCGCCCTTGCCGCACTGTTTCTCGCCGGCCACGTCCATGCCGGCTTTGCTGCGGCCGACCCGGCCCGGTGCCGCGAGCAGACCCGCAAATACGAGACCGACAAAGCCCAGCTCAGCGCGGTCGAGATCTCGCTGGCGCTGTTCGCCGCCGCCGATGCCGATTGCATCAACCTTGCCACCGCGCTGCTCGACGGCGGCGCCTCGGTGGACGCGCGCGACCGGCTTGGCGCACGGCCGCTGAGCCACGCCGCCCGCTCCGGTCACCTCGACATGGTCGACCTACTGCTGGCGCGCGGCGCGCCGGTCGATGCACGCAACCTCGCGGGATCGACCGCGCTTTACTTCGCCGCCGAGCGCGGCCACGCCGCGATCGTGCAGCGGCTGATCGATCGCGGCGCCGACGTCAATCTCACGGGGCGCAGCGGCGCCTCGCCGGTCGCGGCCGCGGCCTATGCCGGCCGGGACATGGTGGTGCGCACGCTGCTTGCGCACGGCGCCGACGGCGGCAAGGCCGACGACACCGGCAAGCCCCCGGTCGTATATGCGGCGGCCGGCGGCCAGCTCGGCATCGTCAAGCAGCTGCTCGCGCGCGATATCGACATCAATGCGCGCTACGCCAATGACCTGACGCTCCTGATGTGGGCGGCCGGGCCGGACGAGACCGTGCCGGAGGCGCAGGCGCTCGAAGTCGTCGCGTATCTCCTGGACGCCGGCGCCAGGGTCGACGAGCGCGACGCGCGCGGCCGCACCGCGCTGATGATCGCCGCCGAAGGCAACCATCCGGCGATTGCGAAGGCGCTGCTGGCCCATGGCGCCGACGCCGCGCTGGCCGACAAGGCGGGCAAGCACGCAGCCGATCTCACTATCCTGTCGGCGCTACGCGATGAGCTGACGCCGCGCTGAAGCATGAGGCGATGGACTCGTTGGTTGCGGAAGGTCCGCAGGTCGGCTAGATTCCCCTTTGCGAAGAGTCTCTGTGCTCATTCGTCCTATCGCGCGACTGGCGAGCTAACGTGGAATCGACCACGGGGAAGCGCGAAGGGTTCCGACGCCGATCGCCTGGGCAACCAATCTGCTGGCAAAACAGCGTGTTGAGGAGCCCGATCATGCCTTCGTTTCGCAACGAACTGTCCATCAACGATCAAGAGATCGCCGCTGCGCTTGTGGGGGAAGAGCGCCGTCAACAGGACGGCGTTGAACTGATTCCGTCCGAGAATTACACCTACCCGGAGGTGCTTGAGCTGCTGGGATCGGTCTTCACCAATAAATACTCCGAGGGATATCCTGGACGCAGATATTACGGCGGCCAGCAGTATACGGACGATGTCGAGAACCTCGCACGCCAGCGGGCCTGCTCGCTTTTTCGTGCCGAGCACGCCAACGTTCAGCCGCTTTCCGGATCACCGATGAATCAGGCCGTCTATCTCGGCCTATTGCAGCCCGGCGACACCATTCTCGCCATGGACCTGTCCCACGGCGGTCATCTCACCCACGGCGCGCCGGTGTCCCACATGGGGCGTTTGTTCAACTTCATTCGCTACAAGACGGCACCGTCAAACGGCGCGGTAGATTTCGACGAATTGCGCGCGATCGCGCGGGAAGCACGTCCGAAGATGGTGTTGTGCGGCTACAGCTCCTATCCGCGCGACCTGGATTATGCGGCGTTCAAGAATATCGCCGACGAAGTTGGCGCGATCACGATGGCTGACGTGAGCCACTATGGCGGATTGATTGCCGCGAATGTCATGCGCAATCCGCTTGATGCCGGCTTCGACGTCATGACGACGACATCCCACAAGACACTGCGCGGCCCCCGCGGCGGGATCATCCTGTGCCGGAAGGAAAATGCCGGTCGGATCGATGCTTCCGTTTTCCCCGGGTTGCAGGGCGGACCTCACATGAACGTCGTGGCCGGGACTGCCGTGACGCTCAAGAAGGCGGCGACCTCGGATTTCAGGGTTTACGCGCTGCAGGTTCTGCGCAACGCGAAGGTTCTTGCCGGCGCGCTGATGGACCGCGGGATGAAGCTGGTCACGGACGGGACGGACAATCACATGATGGTCGTCGATACGGTAGCATCCGTCGGACTGGACGGGCGAGCAGCCGAGGACGTGCTCGATGCCATCGCCATCACCACAAACAAGCAAATTATTCCAGACGATCCGCGTCCGCCGCTCAGGCCAAGCGGTATCCGCCTTGGGACACCGGCAGCGACCACGCGTGGCATGGGAGATTCCGAAATGCGCCGTATCGGCGAGTTCATTGCGGGGGCTCTGCAGGCGAACGGAGACGACGCGGTCCTCGCGCATCTCAGATCGGAGTGCATCGAGATGTGCCGAGCCTTTCCTGTTCCAGGCGTGGTGTGCAGGTCTCGACCGAACTGATCGGCTCTACGCCGGCAACCGCAACTTCGGCGCGCGGACGTACGTAACGAGGTCGAGCGCCGGCGCCCGACCTCGGCCGCCAAGAGCGGGTATGCGACAGCGCTGCGCTCGCTTGAGGCCAACCTGCTCGCCGCTATAGCCCCGCCAGATAGTCCACCAGCGCGGCGAGGTCGTCGGGCGACGTCGCCAGCATCAGGTCGGACATGCCGGGATTGTTGCCGCGCGCGCGGCTGCGGAAATCGGCGATGGTTTTCGCGAGGTAGTCGCGTCCCATCCCGGCGAGCCGCGGCACCGTGCCGTCGCCCTGGAAGCGATCGAGATGGCAGGCCGGGCAGCCGACCGATGCGCTGGCTGCGACCGCCTTCGCCGCGACGTCCTTGGGCGCGCGCGGCTGGCCGAGGTCGGGCCATGGCTTCTGCGAAAAATATTCCGCGATCGCCAGCATGTCGTCGCGCTCGAACTGGGTCGCGATCGGCTGCATGATCTCGCTCTTGCGATCGCCGCGCTTGAAATCGCGGAGCTGGATATAGAGATAGCCGGCCTGCTGGCCCCAGATCGTCGGAATAGTCTTGTCGACCGGCTTGCCGTCGGCGCCGTGGCAACCGGCGCAGACCGCGACCTTGTCCTCGATCGTCTCCGCGCTGGCCTGGGCTGCCATCAGCAGCAGCGCGGTTGCGCCAATCATCAGTTTACCGAACATGAGTTGATTCCGAACCGTCATGTCTTCCGTCATTGCGAGGAGCTCGCGACAAAATTGCAGAGCAATTTTGCGCTGAAGCGACGAAGCAATCCATGGCTCCGCTTACGCGGCACGATGGATTGCTTCGCTTCGCACGCAATGACGCCGTTGGGTTTTTCATCCGGAGAAGCAGAAGCGGGACCGAACGGGTCCCGCTTCGCCACCATTGTTTGCCGCTCGCTCAGTCGAGCGTGAAGGCGATGATGTTGTTGCCGCGCTTGTAGTCGAGCTGGGTGTTGCCGCCCGCGCCGACCACGACATATTGCTTGCCGCCGACCATGTAGCTCGACGGCGGCGCGTTGACGCCGGCGCCGGCGCGGAAGCTCCACAGCTCCTTGCCGCTCGACGAATTGTAGGCCGCGAACTTGCCGTTGCCTTCGCCGGTGAACACCAGGCCGCCGGCCGTGGCGAGAATGCCGCCGATCATCGGCTCGGGCGTCTTGACCTGCCACTTGATCTTGCCGGTGTTGTAGTTCACCGCCGTGATGTTGCCCGACTGCTTCTCGCCCGGGATCACCTTGAAGGCGCCGCCCAGCCACAGCTTGCCGTTCGGATAGGCCGAGCTCTCGACGTGGTAGGTCATCGGCTGGTGCAGGTTGATGGCGTAGGCCAGCTCCTGTCCCGGGTCGGTCGCGATCGGCGACCATTCGACGCCGCCATTGGCGCCGGGCAGCATGCGCGCGCCTTCCTTGGTCGGCAGCACCCACATGTTCTCCTGCGGCACCATCGCCTCGGAGAAGCGGATCAGGCTGCAGTCCTTGCGATCGTGCACATAGATGTGCCCGGTCTTGCCGGCGTGGATGACGCCGGGAATTGTCTTGCCGTCCTTGTCCTTGACGTTGACCAGCACGGTCGGGCTGACCGCGTCGAGGTCCCACACGTCATGGGCGATGTACTGGAAGTGGCAGACATACTTGCCGGTGTCGAGATCGAGCGAGACCAGCGAGTTGGTGTAGAGGTTGTCGCCGGGCCGGTTGGAGCCGTCGAGGTCGGGCGACGGGTTGCCGACCACGAAATAGATCCGGTTGGTCGCGAGATCGACCGAGGGGTTCTGCCACACGCCGCCGCCGAGCTTGGCATAGGGATCGCCGATCTTGGCGAGCATGTCCTTCTCGGCCTGGATGTTGCGATGCATGTCGCGGCCGGTGGCATCCTTGGTCGCCCAGACGCCGACCGAGCTGTCCGGGATGGTGTTGAAATTCCAGAGCTGCTTGCCGGTCTTGGCGTCATAGGCGCGGACGAAGCCGCGGATGCCGTATTCGCCGCCATTGGTGCCGATCAAGACCTTGTCCTTGACCACGGTCGGCGCCATCGTCTCGCTGTAGCCGAGCTCGGGATCGGCGATGTTGGTGGTCCACACCACCTCGCCGGTCTTGGCGTTGAGCGCCATCAGCTTGGAGTCGAGCGTCGCCAGGTAGACCCGGTCGCCGAGCACCTGGACGCCGCGATTGTTGGGACCGCAGCAATAGACCGTGATCGGGCCCATCTTGTGGGCGTAGTGCCAGAGCTGCTGGCCGGTCTTGGCGTCGAGCGCATAGACATGGCTGAACGACGTCGTGACATACATCACGCCGTCGACGACGATCGGCGATGTCTCGAGCGACTCCTTGACGTCGGTCTGGAAGATCCAGGCGACGTGCAGGTTCTTCACATTGTCGCGGCTGATCTGCTTGCCCGGATAAAACCGGGTCTGGGCGTAATTGCCGTTGGTGAGCAGGAAGTCCTTGGCATTCTTGTCGGCGGCGTTGAGCTGCTCCTGGGTCACCGGCGGGACGTTGGCGTTGCCGAGGACCGACTGCTTCTCCTGCTTGACTTCCTGTGCGACGGCGGTGCCGGACAACAGGCCAACGCCGACCGCTGCGGCGAATGCCGCAAGCCCTTTCACATGCATGATTTTCCCCCGTTATTTCTTGGTTGGAATATTAGGGATGGTGGTTGCTACTTCGCCTTCGAGGCCCGGCCGCCATGGCGAGCGCACTCGTTACGTGATCCGGTTGCGCTGCAATAGATAATCAGAAAACAACGACTGGTATCGATGGACGGGTTCCATGTTAGCGCTGTCCTTCACAAAGACAATCGATGCGCTCAATGCGAAGCCGGAACAGCATGCGGTCACGGGGCGAAACGCGCGATGCCGAGGCAAGCATCAACCCAAGTGATATCGGTCACTTGCGGCGCCTGGGCGTCTGGCCCGATGCATTCTCCTTCGCAAGCGCAGCACGCAAAATGAGACTGCGCGTCAAGCGACGGCATCGCGCGAGGAGCCGCGCCGGCCGAGGCCGTCGCGCTCCGCCGGCGCGATCGCCTACTCCCAGGACCAGGCCGAGAAATCATTCTCGAACTGCGGGACTTCCTTCCACACGCCCTTCAGCTTCTTGCTGGCGATCGTGATCCATTGCGGCTGAAACAGGAAGCCGGCCACCGCATCGGTCGCCAGCATCCGCTGGGCGTCGCCGAGCAGTTTGGCGCGGCCGGCCTCGTCCGGCGTCGCCATGATCTGCTGATAGAGCGCATTGAACGCCTCGGACTTGTAGCCGAGATAGTAATCCGGCTCGGTCAGCTTGACGAGGTCGAACGGCTCGACATGCGAAACGATGGTGAGGTCGTAATTGTGCGGGCCGGTGAAGACCTGCGACAGCCACTGCGCCCATTCCACGTTCTCGATCTTGGCTATGATGCCGACCTTGGCGAGCTGCGCCGCGAGGATCTCGCCGCCCTGCCGCGCATAGGCCGGCGGCGGCAGCCTGAGGCTGAGCTCGAGCGGCGTCTTGACGCCGGCTTCCGCCAGCAGCTTCTTGGCCAATTCCGGATCGTAGGGATTGATGCCGGTGGTATCGACATAGCCGACCGAGCCCGGGGTGTAGAAGCTGCCGATCGGCGTGCCGAAGCCGTCGACCGCACCGTCGATCATCGCCTTGCGGTCGATTGCGGCCAGGATGGCGCGGCGCACCCGGACATCGTCGAGCGGCTTCTTGCGCTCGTTGATGCCGACGATGGTCTTGGCCTTGGAGCCGCCGATCAGGACGCTGAAGCGCGGATCGGCCTTGAACTGCGCGAGGCTGCGCGCCGCACCGACCCGCGGAAAGGCGTCGACGTCGCCCGACAGCAGCGCCGCGACCTGCGCCGCGGGATCGCCGATGAAGCGGATCGTCACCTTGGCGAGCTTGATCGCGGCGGCGTTGCGATAGTCAGGCCATTTCACCAGCGTGATCGACGAACCCTTGGCCCAGCTGCCCAGCGTGTAGGGTCCGGTGCCGACCGGCTGCGTCGCATCGGTCGGCGCGCTCTTCGGCTCGACGATCGAGCCCGACGCCTGGCCGAGCAGGAACGGCAGGTTCGGCTCGGAATATTTCAACGCGACGACGACGGTCTCCGGATCAGGTGCCGTCACCGATGCGAAGGCCTGGTACAGGCTCTTGTCCTTGTTGGTCGAGGTCGGCGCCGCGGCGCGGTCGAACGAGAACTTTACCGCGGCGGAATCGAACGGCTCGCCATTGTGGAATTTGACGCCCTTGCGGAGCTTGAACGTGTAGGTCTTGAGATCCGCTGACGCCCGCCAGCTCTCGGCAAGCAACGGCGACACCGAGCCGTCCTCGTTGATCTTGGTCAGCGTCTCGTAGACGTTATAGAGCGTGACTTCGGCGATCGCCGCCGCTGCCGCGTTGGTCGGATCGAGTCCCGGCGGCTCCAGCGTCATGCCCATCACGACGCTGTCCTTCTTGCCCTGCGCGAGGCTCGGCAGCGGCGCTGCCACGAGTGCGGCAGCGGCCGCGATGACGCACAATTTCCTCAACATTGGTCTGCTCCCCGGACGTGCTCATTGATCAGCCTAGGTCAACTTCAATTGAAAGACTAACCGGCTTCGGCGACCACCGGCGGCAGCGCCATCACGGCATCAGTGTGATGACAGGCCGCCAGATGGGCGTCTCCGACATTGCGTAGCGCAGGCGCCGTCTCGCGACAATGCTGGTCGGCCAGCGGACAGCGCGGCGCGTAAGGGCATCCGGCCGCGGCCGACGCCTGCGAGCCGATCGGCTGCGCGCCGCGGCGCCGCCGGACGCCCCCGGCCCGCGCCCGTGGAACCGCATCGAGCAGCGCGCGGGTATAGGGATGGGCAGAGTGCGCGAACAGATCGGCGGGCCGGCCCTGCTCGACGATCCGCCCGAGATACATCACCGCGATCTCGTCGCAGAGCAGATCGACCACCGCGAGGTCATGGCTGATCAGGATGTAGCTCAGGCCGAACTCGTCCTGCAGGTCCTGCATCAAATTGAGCACCTGCGCCTGCACCGAGACGTCGAGCGCCGAGACCGGCTCGTCGGCGACGATCAGCTTCGGCTGGGTGATCAGCGCGCGCGCGATCGCGATGCGCTGGCGCTGGCCGCCGGAGAATTCGTGCGGAAACTTGTCCATGTCGGCATCGCGCAAGCCCACCTGGCGCAGCACGATGGCGACGCGTTCGCGCAAGGTCGCGCGATCGATGCGGCCGAGCGCGGTCAGCGGCTCGGCGACGATGCGCGCGATGGTCTGCCGCGGATCGAGCGAGCCATAGGGATCCTGGAACACCATCTGGAAATCGCGGCGGGCGCGGCGCAATTCATCCGGCGGCATCCGGTTGAGGTCGCGGCCGAGCAGCGATACCTGTCCTGCCGACGGCAGCTCCAACGCCATCACCAGCCGCGCAAAGGTCGATTTGCCCGAACCGGATTCGCCGACGACGCCGAGGCTCCTGCCCGGCATCACCTGCGCCGTGACGCCGTTGAGCGCGTGCACCTGCGCCGCCGGCTTGAACAGGCTTTCACGCGGCAGCGTGTAGCGCTGCGCGAGGTCCGTGACCTCGAGCAGCGGCGTTGCGGGTGAAGGCTGGTCCGGCATCGTCATGCGCCGACGCCGCCGGCGGCCATCGAGACGTCAGTCCTGATGCAGCGCACGCCATGCGCGGCGCCGACATCGACCACGGCCGGCAGCGCCGCGCGGCAGCGCGCCTCGGCGATCGCGCAGCGGTCGGCAAAGGTGCAGCCCGCGGGCAGGTCGGCCAGCTCCGGCACGGTGCCGGCGATGGTCTTGAGCCGCGTGCCCTTGCGCGCGCCGAGCCGCGGGCGGGCGCGGAACAGGCCCTGCGTGTAGGGGTGGCCCATCCGCGTGAACACGGCATTGGTCTCGCCGCTTTCGACAACGGTGCCGCCGTACATCACCATCATGCGCTCGACATTCTCGGCGATCACGCCGAGATCGTGCGAGATCAGGATCATCGACATGCCGCGCTCCGCGACGAGATCGGCGATCAGATCGAGGATCTGGCCCTGGATCGTGACGTCGAGCGCGGTGGTCGGCTCGTCGGCAATCAGTACATCCGGCTGGCAGGCCAGCGCCATCGCAATCGTGATGCGCTGGCGCTGGCCGCCGGAGAATTGGTGCGGATAGGCATCGACGCGCTTCGACGCATCGGGCAGGCCGACGCGATCGAGCAACGCGATCGCCTCCTGCCGCGCCTGCGCCGCCGAGACGCCGGTGTGGCGCAGCAAGGGCTCGGCGACCTGATGCCCGATCGTATGCATCGGGTTGAGCGCGGTCATCGGCTCCTGGAAGATCATGCTGATGCGGTTGCCGCGCAGCTTGCAATAGGCCGAGTCCGGCAGCCCGACCAGCTCTGCGCCGTCGAGCCGGATGCTGCCGCTGATCACGGCGCTGTCCGGCAACAGCCCCATCAGGGCCAGCGCCGTGACTGATTTGCCGCAACCGGATTCGCCGACCAGCCCGAGCGTCTCGCCGCGGCGAAGCGCGAAGCTGACGCCGCGCACCGCCTGCGCCGGGCCACGGCTGGTGTTGAGCGTAACACCCAGGTTTTTCACTTCGATCAGCGGCGCGTCTCCGTCGGCCATGCTCAACGCTCCCGCGCCAGACGGGGATCGAGCAGATCGCGCAAGCCGTCGCCGAGCAGATTGAGCCCGAGCACCGCGATCGCGATCGCAGCACCGGGATAGACCGCGAGCATCGGCGACTGGAACAGCAGGGTCTGCGCATCGTTGAGCATGCGGCCCCAGGACGGCTGCGGCGGCTGGGTGCCGAGCCCGAGATAGGACAGTGCGGCCTCGGCGAGAATCGCGAGCGCGAACTGGATCGTCGCCTGCACGATCAGGATCGACAGGATGTTCGGCAGCACGTGCTCGATGGTGATGCGGAATGAGCCCTTGCCCGCGGCGCGCGCGGCCAGCACGAACTCGCGGGCCCAGATCGCATTCGCCGAACCGCGGGTGACGCGGACGAAAGTCGGGATCTGGAAGATGCCGATCGCGGTGATCGACGTCACCATGCCCGGCCCCGCGACCGCGGCCAGCATGATGGCCGACAGCACCGCCGGGAAAGCGAAGGTGAAGTCGCTCATCCGCATGATCAGCTCTTCGGTCCAGCCCTTGCGGGCGGCGGCGATCAGGCCGAGGCCGACGCCGAAGCTCAGGCCGATCCCCACCGCAATGACGCCGACCATGATGGTTGAGCGCGCGCCGACCAGCAGCAGCGAGACGATGTCGCGGCCGAGCACATCGGTGCCGAGCCAGTGCGCCGCCGACGGCGGGTGCAGTTTTGACGCAACATCGATGTCGTAAGCCGACCACGGCGTCCAGACCAGCGACAGCAGCGCCGCGCCGAGCACGAGCAGGCTCAGCACCGCCCCGAGCACGAAGCTGCGATGGCGCAGCGCGCGGCGCCAGAAGCCGGTCGCGGCCGCGCGCCCGGTGCGATTGCCGCGGTGCCGGCGGATGCGGTCAGCGGCGCGCTCACAGGTTGGCCACCTTGATGCGCGGGTCGATGAAGGCATAGAGCACATCGACCACGAAATTGACGATCACGACCATCGCGGCCAGCAGCATCACGCAGTTGCGCACCACGATCAGGTCGCGGTTGGCGATCGACTGGAAGATCAGCCGGCCGAGGCCCGGCAGATAGAATACGTTCTCGATCACGATGGTGCCGGCCAGCAGATTGGCGAATTGCAGGCCCATCACGGTCATGACCGGAATCATGGCGTTGCGCAGCACGTGGCGCCACAGCACCTCGCGCTTGCCGAGCCCCTTTGCGCGCGCGGTGCGCACGAAGTCCTCGCGCAGCACCTCGAGCACCGCCGAGCGGGTGACGCGGGCGAGGATCGCGGCCTGCACCACGGCGAGCGAGATCGACGGCAGCAGCAGCGAGCGGATTCCCGGCCAGATGCCGTCATCCCAGCCGGCGAAGCCGCCGGCGGACAACAGTTGCAGCTTCACCGAGAACAGCAGGATCAGGAGGATCGCGAACCAGAAATTCGGCAGCGCGATGCCGACCTGGGTCAGCGACATCACGCCGACATCGCCGAGCTTGTTGTGGTTGGCCGCGGTGTAGATGCCGGCCGCGAGCGCCAGCACCACCGTGATCAGCATCGACATGATCGCGAGCGGGATCGTCAGCACCAACCGCTCCGCGATCAGGCCGGCCACCGGCGTGCCGTAGACATAGCTGTTGCCGAGATCGCCCACCGCCATGCCCTTGAGCCAGAGCAGATAGCGAACCGCGAGCGGCTGGTCGAGGCCGAGCTTGACGGTGAGCGCGCGTACCGCATCGGGCGAGGCGTCGGCGCCCATCAGCATCTGCGCGGCATTGCCGGGCAGCGCATCGAGCACCAGGAAAATGATCAGCGAGGCCGCGACCAGCGTCGCCACCAGGGTCAGGATCCGCCGCAGGAAGAATACGCTCATGCCCGCCCGAACAGTGAGGAACAGGCTGCAGGTTTCAACATGTTCGCGAACGAATGCAAGCCCTCCGCCGTGCTGGTCACGACGCGAGCGCCGGCCAGCGGCCGAGCAGATCGCTCGCCGCTTCGAACAGTGCCGCGACGCGCAGCAGTTCCACGTCGGCCCGGAAGCGGCCGACCAGATGCAGGCCGATCGGCAGGCCGTCGCGGCCGAAGCCCGCGGGGATGCTGACCGCGGGATGCCCGGTCATGTTGAACAGCATGGTCCAAGGAAACCAGTGCGGCCGCACGCTGTCGAAGCTCTGGCCGTCGATATCGATGGTGCCGAACAGTTCCTGGTCGATCGGCAGCGCCGTGCGGGTCAGGGTCGGCATCGCCAGGAGATCGCCGCGCGCGAGCAGCGACTGCACACGGCGGAACAACGCGGTGCGGTCGAACATCGCCTGCTGGTAGTCGACGCCGCTCACCTTCGCGGCAAGCGCGAGCTGCTTCAGGAAGGTCGGGCTGAGGTCATCGGGATAGTCGGCCGCGAGCTTCTCGAAGCGGGTGCGCCAGACCGTGTGATTGATGGCACGCCAGATCGGCTCGATGTCGAAGCCGTCGCCGGAGAACTCCTCGAGCTCCGCGCCCAGGCCGGCCAGCCGATCGAGGCTCGCCTTGAACGCGGCGGCGACATCGGCGGTCACCGGACGGCCAGGCGGCGACAGGCAGAACAGCACCCGCCTGCCCCTGAGATCGCCGCGCGGCGCCGCCAGGCCGAGATAATCGGGCACCGGCACGCCGATCGACCAGGGATCGGACGGATCCTCGCCCGCCATCGCCTGCATCATCAGCGCGGTATCCGCCACGGTGCGCGTGGTCGGCGTGACATAGGTCTGGTTGCCGAAGGCGTCCTGCACCTGGCTGTGCGGGATCACGCCGTTGCTCTGCTTGATCCCGACCACGCCGTTGCAGGCCGCGGGAATCCGGGTCGAGCCGCCACCGTCGGTCGCAACCGCCAGCGGCGCGATGCCGCTCGCGACCGCCACCGCCGCGCCGCCGCTCGAGCCACCGCTGGAGCGATCCGCACTCCACGCGTTGCGGGTGCGGCCGAACAGCGGCGAGTCGGTCAGGCACTTGCTGCCGAACTCCGGCGTCGTGGTCTTGCCGAGCAATATTCCGCCCTGCGCACGGAGCCGGGCCACCGCCACGGCGTCATGGTCGGGCACGTTGTTCTGGTAGGGCACCGCGCCGAAGGTCGTCCGCACGCCCTTGGTGCTGACGATGTCCTTCACGGTGAAGGGGATGCCGTGCAGCAGGCCGAGCGGTTCGCCGGCCATCACCTGCCGCTCAGCGGCCTTCGCCCGCGCGATCGCCTCCTCGCCGCACAGTGTGATGAAGCAGTTCAGCTCGGGTTGCAGCCGCTCGGCGCGAGCGAGCATCGCCGCGGTGACCTCGACGGGAGATATTTCTTTGCGGCCAATCCGTGCACGCAATTCGGTCGCCGGGAGAAGGCAGAGGTCTTCGCTCATCTTGGACAGCTCTCCAAAATCGGGCCGCTGATTGATCGCGTTGACAGCGAGAATGCCTCCCATGTTAACTCAGCGTCCAATACGAATTTGAAGGCCAACCCATACGTTTTCGGTATGCCTATGGATTTGCGTCGGCTCCGTTACTTCGTCGCCGTGGCTGAGGAGCGCAGCGTCGGCAAGGCCGCCGAACGGCTGCGGATGGCCCAGCCGCCGCTCTCCGTGCAAATCCGAAAGCTCGAGGCCGAGCTCGGCGCGCCGCTGTTCCGCCGCGGCACGCGCGGCATGGATTTGACGGAGGCCGGCCTCGCGCTGCTGTCGCGGGCGAGCGAGGCGCTGGCGCTGGCGGAAGAAGGCTTCGAGGCCGCCCGCGCGATCGCCTCCGGACAACGCGGGCGGCTGTCGGTCGGCTACATGTTCGTGCTGGCGAGCGCGGTGCTGCCACGCCTGGTCCCGGAGCTGCGCCGGTCGCTGCCCGGCGTCGATCTCGATTTCGTCGAGCTCTCGGCGTCGACCCGCAAAACGCTGCTGCTCGACCGCGCCGTCGGCGTCGCGCTGTGCATGCCGGCGATCCATCATCCGGAGATCCAGGTGGCCCAGATCGGCACGCAGCCGCTGATGCTGGCGATGCCGGCGCGCTCGCCGCTCGCCCGCCTCTCCGCGGTGCCGGTCGGCAAATTGCAGGGACGCCCGCTCATCGCCCTGCCGCGGCCGGAGGAAGAGCCTACATCGTCGGCAGTGTCGGCGATGCTGCGGCGGCATCAGGTCGTGATGCCGATCGTCAGCCGGGTGGAGACCGTGCACTCGGCGCTCAGCCTCGTGCTCGCCGGCGAAGGGTTTTCGATCCTGCCGGCCTGCGCGAAGCTCGGCGCGCCGCCCGGCATCGCGTTCCGGCGCTTCGTCGACATCGCCGATACGATCGAGATCGCGGCCTGCTGGCGGCGCGATTCCTCCAGCCCATTGATCCGAAACTTCCTCAAGAGCGCCGAGAAGGTCGTTGCACGGCTGTGACGACTACCAGGTGCCTGCAGGCAGCTCCCGGCTCCGCGGCGGATCGGCGCCGGCGCGGGTACAGGTGAAGGCGGCGCATTTGCAGGCAAAGGCCAGCGCGCGCGTGAGCTCGGCGGCGGAGATGTCGGCGAGCCGCAGCCGCGCGATCCGGTCCAGCCGGTGCAACGCGGCCAGCAGTGCGGCCTGAAAGCTGTCGCCGGCGCCGATCGTATCCACGACGTTCACCACCGGTGCCTTGACCTCGATCGGTCCGGCTTTGCGATGCCAGGCAGCGGCGCCATCATTGCCGCGCGTGATGACGACGAGCGACGCGCCGCCCGACAGCAGCGCCTCGGCCCTGTTGGCATAGGCCTCGTCGCCGAACAGATAGGCGAAGTCGACGTCCGACATTTTCACGATGTCGGCCTTGCCGCAGAACACCAGCATGCGTGCCCGATAGGCGTCCCTGTCCTTGACCAGATTCGGCCGGCAATTCGGGTCGAGCGCGATCGTCACGTTTGTCCTGATATCCTCGATGAAGGCCAACGTCTCAGCCGCGCCCTTGTCATGCACCAGCGTGGTCGAGCCGGTGTGCAGGCAGCTGACGCCGTCGAGCGCGATCGCGTCGCGCCGGTAGGTCCAGTTTCGCGCTGCGGTGTCGGCATCATAGAAGGCATATTGCGTCTCGGTGCCGGTGACGCGCGCAAAGGCGAGCGTGGCCTGATGATCGCTGCGCGTCGCGCGGCTGAGATCGACACCCGAGGCCGCGGCGTGATCGGCGATCATCTTGCCGAAGGTGTCGGTCGCGATGCCGCCGACAAAGCCGGTGGGCACATCGAGCCGCGCGCTGCCGATCGAGATGTTGAGGCAGGAGCCGCCGACAGCGGGCGTCATGGCCTCGCGTCCATCTGCCGTCCGCGACGGCAGGAAGTCGATCAGTGCATCTCCGCAGCTCAGCAGCATGCAAACACCTTAAGTCGGCGCCTCGCCGGGCGCCCGCTTCATCGCCTCGCGGCTGTCGCGATCGAGCGCCCGCAGCATCTTGTGCACGCCGCGCTTCCTGCGGTGGAAATCGGCCAGCTCGGGCCTGGTTGGCTCGCTCAGCCGCCCGAGCGCCGACATCCCGGCCATTGCGGAGTTAATTGAAGGATGTGCGCCGCTGGCGACCGCGCCCAGCATCGCGGCGCCGAGCAGCACCGGCTCCTGGGTTTGCGGCAACGCCACGGTGTAGCCTGTCGTGTCGGCCATGATCTGGCGCACCAGCGGGCTGCGGCTCGCGCCGCCGCCGATCACAATCGTCTTGCCGCTGACGCCATGAGCCTGCAACGCCTCGATCACGTCGGCGAGGCCATAGGCCAGCCCGCACAGGCCGGCGATGAACAACCGCTCCAGCGCCGACACGTCGGTATCGAGATCGAGCCCCGCGATCACCGCGCGCGAGCCGGGATCGGCATAGGGCGAACGGTTGCCGAGAAACTCCGGGAAGACATGAACGTTGCGCGCGAGCAGCGCGGCCGCGCCGGCATTGCCGCTGCGCGTCAGGATGCGCTTCTCGAGATACTCGATGACATCGACGCCGTCGCTCTTCGCCGCAGCCTGGACTTCAGCATGCGCCGGATGCGATTTGAGCAGATGGTCGATCGCGGCTCCCGCCGCCGATTGGCCCCCCTCGTTGAGCCAGAAGCCCGGCACCATGCCTTCGAAATACGGACCCCAGACGCCGGGCACGAAACAGGGATCGACCGTCGTCGCCATGATGCACGCCGACGTTCCCATGATGTAGGCCAATCGCTGGCAGACATCGACCTCGGCGCCGGAGCCGTCGCGTCCGCCGATCGCGCCGACGCCGCCGGCATGGGCATCGATCAGCGATGCGCCGACCGCGGTCCCTCGCATCAGGCCGAGATCGCGCGCGGCATCTTCCGACAGCCCGCGCGCGAGCGGCGAGCCGGGCGGCACGATCTCGGTGCCGATGCGCCCAAAGCGATCTGCGGCGAGCGCCTCGAGACCGACCCGCTTCAGGAAGGGCTCGCTCCAGCCGCCTTCGCCCGCGACATAGGTCCATTTGCAGGTCACCGTGCAGGTCGAACGCGCCAGCGAGCCGGAAGCACGGAACGAGAGATAATCGGCAAGATCGAAGAAGTGCCCGGCAGCCTCGAAGGTCGCGGGCAGATGCCGCTTCAGCCAGATGATCTTCGGGATCTCCATCTCCGGCGAGATGGCACCGCCGACATAGCGCAGCACGCGATCGCCGGTCGCGTTGACGAATTCGGTCTCGTCCATCGCGCGGTGATCCATCCAGACCACGACATTGCGCGCGGGATCGCCGGACGGGCTGACGGTGAGCGGCCGGCCTGCCCTATCGAGCACGACCAGCGAGCAGGTCGCGTCAAACCCGATGCCCTTGACGTGCTCGGCCGCGACCGCGGCCTCGCGCATTGCGTTGCGGACGGAGGCGACGCAGGCCGCCCAGATGTCGTCGGAGGATTGCTCGACGATATCGCCGGGCTCATGCCAGACCCGGATCGGATGCCGGGCCGAGCCCAGCAGCTTCCCGGCCTCGTCGAATACGCCGGCGCGGGCGCTGGTGCTCCCGACGTCCACCCCGATATAGGCTTGCCGCATTGTCGCTCCGTTATTTCCGGCGCGAGCTTACCAGCAAGTGTAGCCGCCATCGACCAGAACGATACTTCCGGTCATCAGGCTCGCGGCCTCGGAGGCCAGGAACAAGACCACGGAAGCGATCTCGTCGACCTGCCCCATCCGGGCCATCGGAGTTCCACCGATCCAGGCATCGTACATTTTGGGGCTGTTCTTCACGAAGGCGTTCAGCGGCGTCTCGATATAAGTCGGCGCCACCGCGTTGACGCGGACCCCGCGTGCGCCCCATTCGGCGGCGAGCGATTTGGTCAGATGATGCACCGCGGCCTTGGAGGCGTTGTAGAAGCATTGTTCCTGCGGCTTGTTGACGATGAAGCCGGACATCGAGCCGACATTGACGATGGTGCCGGATTTGGCCTTCAGCATGTGATTGCCGAAGGCGCGGCAGCACCAGAAGGTGCCGTTCAGATTGACGTCGATGACATTGAGCCAGTGCTCGTCGGTCACGGTCTCGGCCGGGGTCTCGCTACGGGCGATGCCGGCATTGTTGACCAGGATGTCAACCTTGCCGTACTTGCGCACCAGTTCGTCGGCGACCGCGGAGACGCGGCCAGAATCCGTCACATCCATCAGCGCGATATCCGCGTCGAAGCCTTTGGCCTTCAGCGCCGCCTGCGCATCATTGGCGACCTTGGCGTCGCGGTCGCCGATGACGACCTTGGCGCCAGCTTCGGCCAGCGCTTCGGCGCAGGCGAGCCCGATGCCCTGACCGGCGCCGGTGATGATGGCGGTCTTGCCGCCGAGCCTGAATTTCTCGAGATACATTTTCTTCTTCCTTTGCCTAGGGCCCGCGTGTCGCGGGCGTGCCGCCCCGGCCAGAGCGAGATCGACGGTGGAAATCGTCCGTGCTTTGCTTAACCATGCTCTAAGCGCGGATCGATTTTCCGCTGTCGTCGAAACGGTGGATGCGCGCCGGATCCGGAATCAGCGACACCTTGTCCCCCGGGTGCAGGTCAAGCTCGCCGATATAGCGCGCGGTCAGCATGCCCAGCGGCCCCGCATCGACATAGAGGAAGGTGTCGCTGCCGAGATGCTCGGCGACCGAGACCGTGCCGTGCCAGCCGCCCTGCCCGTCGCGCTCGACCTTCAGATGCTCCGGCCGCACGCCGATGGTGGCGGCGCCCTGCTGCTTTGCCAGATCGCCGGTGACGAAGTTCATCTTCGGCGAGCCGATGAAGCCGGCGACGAACAGGTTTGCCGGCTTCTCGTAGAGCTCGAGCGGCGAGCCGTATTGCTCGATCTTGCCGCTGTTCAGCACCACGATCTTGTCGGCCATCGTCATGGCCTCGACCTGGTCATGGGTGACGTAGATCGCCGTGGTGCCGAGCTGCTTCTGCAAGCGCGTCACTTCAAGCCGCATCTGCACCCGCAGCGCGGCGTCGAGGTTCGACAGCGGCTCGTCGAACAGAAACGCCTTGGGCTCGCGCACGATGGCGCGTCCGATCGCGACCCGTTGGCGCTGGCCGCCGGACAGCTCGCGCGGCTTGCGATCGAGATAGGGCGTGAGGTTGAGCGTGGCCGCGGCGGCCTCGACCTTGCGGTTGATCTCGTCCTTGGCCATGCCGGCCATCTTCAGGCCGAAGGCGATGTTGCCACGCACGCTCATATGCGGGTAGAGCGCGTAGGACTGGAACACCATCGACAGCCCGCGCTTGGCCGGCGGCACGTCGACCACATTGCGGCCGTCGATCAGGATGGCGCCGCCGGTGACGTCCTCGAGCCCTGCGATCAACCTGAGCAGCGTGGTCTTGCCGCAGCCGGACGGACCGACGAACACGACGAAGGAGCCGTCGGCGATGTCGAGGTCGGCGCCCTTGATGATATGGACCGGCCCGAACGATTTTTGCACACCCTGCAGCGTAATCTGACCCATGGAAAAGCCTTTCTGCTACTTGACCGCGCCGAAGGTCAGGCCGCGGACGAGCTGCCGCTAACTGAACCAGCCGAGCACGAGAATGGGCGCGATCGCGAGCGTCGACGCCGCCGACAATTTCGCCCAGAACAAGCCTTCCGGGCTGGAATAGGACGCGATGAACACGGTGAGCGGCGCGGCCTCCAGCGTCGACAGATTGAGGGTCCAGAACGCCTCGTTCCACGCCAGGATCAGGTTGAGCAGCATGGTCGAGGCGAGCCCCGGCACCGCCATCGGCGTCAGCACGTAGATCAGCTCGCGGCCGATCGTGGCACCGTCCATCCGCGCCGCCTCCAGGATGTCCTTCGGGATCTCCTTGAAATAGGTGAACAGCATCCAGATCACGATCGGCAGATTGCCGAGGCAGAGGATGAAGACCAGCCCGGTCCTTGTGTCGAGCAGGCCGACGGTGCGGAAGATCAGGTAGATCGGCACCAGCACGCCGACCGGCGGCATCATCTTGGTCGAGAGCATCCAGAGCAGGATGTCCTTGGTCCGCTTGGTCGGTGAGAACGCCATCGACCACGCCGCCGGGATCGCGATCAGCATCGCGATCAGGGTCGATCCCCCGGCGATGATGATCGAGTTGAGTGCATGGTGGAAATAGTCACTGCGCTCCTGCACCGTGACGTAGTTCTCCGTCGTCCAGTGGAAGAACAGGAACGATGGCGGGATCGCGAAGGCCTCAAGCTCGGTCTTGAAGCTCGCCAGCACCATCCAGAGGATCGGGAAGAAGATCAGGAAGCCGACCAGCCAGGCCGCCGCCGTCGAGATCACCTTGCGCCGTGTCGTGACCATCCGCGCCATGACGTTACGCCTCCAGATTCCGGCCGACGATGCGAACGAGGAAGAACGCGACGATGTTGGCGAGCACCACCGCGACCAGGCCGCCCGCCGAAGCACTGCCGACGTCGTACTGGATCAGCGCTTGCGAGTAGATCAGGAAGGCGATGTTGGTGGTCTGCAGGCCGGGGCCGCCGCCTGTGGTGACGAAGATCTCGGCGAACACCGTGAGCAGGAAGATGGTCTCGATCAGGATCACCACCGTGATCGGGCGCGCCAAATGCGGCAGCGTGATGTAGATGAAGGTCGAGATCGCGCTCGCGCCGTCCATCTCGGCCGCCTCCTTCTGCTCCTCGTCGAGCGATTGCAGCGCGGTCAAAAGGATCAGGGTCGCGAACGGCAGCCACTGCCAGGAGATGATCAGGATCACCGAGAACAGCGGCGCGTCGTTGAACCAGTCGATCGCCGGCAGGCCGAACAGATGCGCGATCCAGGCGAACAGGCCCGACACCGGATGCATCAACAGGTTCTTCCAGACCAGCGCGCTCACCGTCGGCATTACGAAGAACGGCGCGATCACCATCAGGCGGACGATCGAGAGCCCGACCACCTGCTGGTCGAGCAATAGCGCCAGCGGCACGCCGAGGATGATCGTGATCGCGAGCACCGAACCGACCAGCACCAGCGTGTTCTGCAGCGAGGCGAGGAAGGCCGGATCGGTGAGGAAGTAGCGGAAATTCTCCAGCCCGACGAAGGATTCGGAGCCCGGATCGAGCAGGTTGTAGTGCAGGGTCGCGAAGTAGATCGTGAGCGCCAGCGGCACGATCATCCAGATGAACAGCAGCGCCACGGCCGGCGTAAGCAGCGTGCGTGCAAGCAGTTGGGTCTGCTGGGTCGCCATCCCCGCCTCCTTCTTCAAGGAAAGGAGCGACCATCCCGCTGCGGGACAGGATGGTCGCGAGTGATCCAGCTCGGGAGGTCTAAGCTGGTCGGCGGCCAGGGCGTTCGACACGCCCTGGCGATCGGATCGCGCAGATTATTTGATGTAGCCCGCGCGCTTCATCTCGCGCTCGGTGGCGGACTGCGCAGCCGAGAGTGCAGCATCGACAGTGGTCGAGCCGGACAGCGCGGCCGAGAATTGCTGGCCCACCGCGGTGCCGATGCCCTGGAACTCAGGGATCGCCGCATATTGCACGCCGACATACGGCACCGGCTTCACGGTCGGGTGGCTGGGATCAGCCGCATCGATCGAGGCCAGGGTCATCTTGGCGAACGGTGCCGCCTTCAGATACTCGGGGTTCTGGTACAGCGAGGTCCGCGTTCCCGGAGGCACGTTGGACCAGCCTTCCTTCGACGCGACGAGCTTGGAATAGTCCTTGCTGGTCGCCCAGGCGATGAACTTCTCGGCCGCATCGACCTTCTTCGAGCCGGCGGGGATCGCCAGAGACCACGCCCACAGCCAGTTGGCGTTCTTGCCGAGGCCGGTGTTCGGCGCCAGCGCGAAGCCGACCTTGCCAGCGACCGTGGACTGCGCCGGGTTGGTCACGAAGGACGCCGCCACCGTGGCGTCGATCCACATCGCGCATTTGCCGGCGTTGAACAGAGCGAGGTTCTCGTTGAAGCCGTTGGAGGAGGCGCCGGGAGGGCCGGCCTGCTTCATCAGGTCGACATAGGTCGTGAGCGTCTTCTTCCATTCCGGCGAGTTGAACTGCGGCTCCCACTTCTCGTCGAACCAGCGCGCGCCGAAGGAATTGGCCATCGCGGTCAGGAACGCCATGTTCTCGCCCCAGCCGGCCTTGCCGCGCAGGCAGATGCCGTAGACGCCGGCCGACTTGTCGGTGAGCTTCTTCGCGGCGTCGACCACGAAGTCCCAGGTCGGGCTGTCCGGCATCTTCAGGCCGGCCTTGTCGAACAGGTCGGTACGGTACATCACCATCGAACTCTCGCCGTAGAACGGCGCGGCGTAGAGCTTGCCGTCGACCGACACCGCGTCCCTGATCTTCGGCAGGAGGTCATTGACGTCGTAATCGGCGCCGAGCTTGTCGAGCGGCACCAGCCAGTTCTTCTTGGCCCAGATCGGCACCTCATAGGTGCCGATGGTGAGCACGTCGAACTGGCCGCCCTTGGTGGCGATGTCGGTGGTCACGCGCTGCCGCAGCACGTTTTCCTCGAGCGTCACCCATTTGACGGTGATGTCGGGATTCTTCGCGGTGAATTCGCTGGTGAGCCCCTGCATGCGGATCATGTCGCCGTTGTTGACGGTCGCCACCGTCAGCGTGGTCTGGGCGATCGAGGGGGCAGAGATCAAAAGCGCAGCCGCGCCCGCAACGGCGCAAAGGACGTTTTTCAAGGTGACCTCCCTTATGTCACGTTGAGCATATGCCCACGTGTTGAGCGTATGTTCATCCCGTCGTCAAAGTTTGTCAAGCGCGTGGCTGCACCGTCCCGCGTGATCGCGGGTTCCACTGCACGCTGGAAGGGAGCGATTGCGGGAGCGAAGGAGGCGTTTAGCGGTCCAGAACGGCGCGCGCCGTCGCCTCATCGGTGATGAGGCCGTTGATCACCCGGCCCGCCAGTGCCGCCTTGATCGACGGCACTTTGGCTAGGCCGACCGCGGCCGCGATCGTGGTCGATACTGCGGGAATCTGCGGCGGAATGCTGGTGAGGCGCTTGTTGGTGCCGCCCTTGATCAGGCGGCCCTTGGCGTCATAGGCCCAGCCCGTCACCTCGCCGACAGCGCCGAGCCGCATCATCTCCAGCAGCTCCTCGCGGGTGACGAAGCCGTCGACATGGACCTGGGCCTTCTGGTCCATCTGGCCGATGCCGATCAGCCGCAGATCGGCCTTGGCGGCGACCGCCCTCACCCGCGCGATCGGATCGATGCGGACCATGCGGTTGCGCTCGTCCTCGCTCGACATCAGGAACGGCAGCGGCATCGGATAGTGGCGCGCACCGGTGCGGTCGGCGAGCCGGCCCACCGTGTCGTAGAAGCTCGCCGAGCCGTCGGCGGAGATGTTGCCGACCAGCGAGACGATCTGGTGATCGGGCCGCTCGATCGGCGAGACCCGCTCGACCGCGGCGCGCACCGCACGGCCGGTGCCGAGCGCCACGATGACCGGCGTCTCCGAGCGCAGCGTCATTTCGAGAAGATTGGCGCTGCGTTCGGCGATTCCCGCATTCGACAGCGGCGCCGCAGGATCGGTCGGCACCACGTCGCAATGCGCCAGATCGAACCGTTCCTTCAGCCGCGAGGCCAGCTCCATGCAGGCCGCGATCGGGTGTTCGAGGCGAAACGTGATCAGCCGTTCCGCGAGGCAGAGCGAAACCAGGCGCTGCGCCGAGGCACGCGACACCTGCAACATCTTGGCGATCTCATCCTGGGTGTGGCCCGCGATGAAATAAAGCCAGCCGGCGCGCGCCGCATCGTCGAGGCGGGACTTTTCGTTGTCGGGCGCAACCATCGTGCTGTGTCAGCCTTCCATCCAGAAATCACTCATCGCGGCGAAGATTCGATCCGCCCTAGCCTGCCGCAGCAGAGCACTGCCGTCCGCCAACCGATAGTGGGCGCCGCCGACAAATCCCCACACTTTCATGCCCGCGGCCTTTGCGGCGGTCACCCCGCTGACGCTGTCCTCGATCACAAGCGTGCGGCGCGGGTCGGCCCCCATCGCGCTCGACGCATGCAGGAACAGATCCGGCGCCGGCTTGCCGTGCTTGACCATCTGCGCGGTGTAGAGCCGTTGCCCGAAGCTGTCGGCAAGGCCGGTCAGCTCCAGTGAGAATTTGACCCGCTCGAGATCGCTCGACGAAGCGACACAATACGGCAGGCGCAGCTCCGCAAGCACGGCCGCGACGCCTGCGATCGGCTTTAGCCGGGTGCGGAAGGTCTCACGCACCTCGAGCGCCAGCTCGGGCAGGAAAGTCGCGGGCAACGGCTTTCCCATGCCCCGGCAATAGTCGGCCAGGGCCGCGGTGCTGCGCCCGAGAAAGAGTTCGAGCACCCGCTCGGTGCTCATATCGATGCCGATCCGGACCATCGCCTCGGCGAGGCAGCGGCAGCTCAATTCCTCGCTGTCGACGAGCACGCCGTCGCAGTCGAAGATGACCAGATCGGTCTCGGGAAGCCGCGGATCCATCCCGGCATGAGATCATATGCTCACGCCATGAGCAATAGATCACGGTTTCGCGCGCGGAATGCCGCGCCTCAAATGGTCGCGGTGCACCGCTGAGGATGCTGTGCGACAAGGCGAAATGCCGCATGACACACCTCTGATCGCGACCGTCGTCGCGGGCCTCGGACTTGCTTTCGTCTTCGGAACCATCGCCCAGCGCTTTCGGGTTCCGCCGCTTGTCGGTTATCTGCTCGCGGGCGTCGCCGTCGGCCCGTTCACGCCCGGCTTCGTCGCCGATCAGGCGCTGGCCACCGAGCTCGCCGAGCTCGGTATCATCCTGCTGATGTTCGGCGTCGGCCTGCATTTCTCGCTGAACGACCTGTTGTCGGTGCGCAAGATCGCGGTGCCCGGCGCGGTCGCGCAGATCGCGGTCGCGACACTGATGGGGCTCGGCCTGGCATTGCTGATGGGCTGGACCGTCGGCGCCGGCCTGGTGTTCGGACTGGCATTGTCAGTCGCAAGTACCGTCGTCTTGCTGCGCGCGCTGCAGGAGCGTCGCCTGATGGACACCGAACGCGGCAAGATCGCGGTCGGCTGGCTGATCGTCGAAGACCTCGCCATGGTGCTGGCGCTGGTGCTGTTCCCGGCGGTCGCGAGCTTCCAGGGCGGCGACGGCGCAGCGCTCGTCTCCGACCCGCTCGCCACCCGCTTCGGCCTCGGGTTGACCGGCGTGCTGGTGCTGACGCTGATCAAGATCGCCCTGTTCATCGCGCTGATGCTGGTGGTCGGACGCCGGCTGATCCCGTGGGTGCTGCATTATATCGCGCACACCGGCTCGCGCGAGCTGTTCCGCCTGACCGTGCTCGCGATCGCGCTCTGCATCGCGTTCGGCGCCACCAAGCTGTTCGGGGTGTCGCTGGCGCTCGGCGCCTTCTTCGCCGGGATGATGCTGCGGGAATCGCCGCTCAGCCAGCGCGCCGCCCAGGAAACGCTGCCGCTGCGCGACGCCTTCGCGGTGCTGTTCTTCGTCTCCGTCGGCATGCTGTTCGATCCGCTCAGCGTGGTGCGCGAGCCCTGGCCGTTCGTCGCAACACTGTTCGTCATCGTGGTCGGCAAGTCGCTCGCCGCGCTCATGATCGTCGTGCTGTTCCGCCACCCGATGGCGACCGCGCTGATGATCTCGGCGAGCCTTGCCCAGATCGGCGAATTCTCCTTCATCCTCGCCGAGCTCGGCGTCGCCCTCAACCTGCTGCCGAAAGCGGGCCGCGACCTGATCCTGGCCGGCGCAATCTTCTCGATCATGCTCAACCCGCTGGTGTTCGCGGTGGTCGACTGGCTGACGGCGCGGATCGAGAAGCCGGAGGCCACTTCGCCGACGGCCGCAACCGCCGAGCCGATCCCCGTCACGGACTTGCAGGATCATACCATCCTGGTCGGCTACGGCCGGGTCGGCAGCATCGTCGGCGATGCCCTGCATCAGCGCAACGCGCCGTTCCTCGCGGTCGAGCGTCCGACGACATGGTGGCAAGGCTCAAGCAGCGCGGCATCGAAGCCTGATGGGCAACGCCGCGCGCGCCAGCGTGTTGCGCGCGACCAATCCGTCGGGCGCGCGTTCGCTTGTGATCGCCATCCCCGAAGCGTTCGAGGCCGGACAGATCGTCGAGCAGGCGCGCGCCGCCAATGCAGATATCCAGATCATCGCGCGCGCGCATTCCGATGCCGAGGTCGATCATCTGAAGGGCCTCGGGGCCGACATCGTGATCATGGGCGAGCGCGAGATCGCCCGCGGCATGATCGAGGAGCTCGATCGGCGACACGCAGCCGTGGCCACGCAACATGCGCCGGCCGCCAGGGAAGATTCCGCAGCTTGAGGTGACGGCACGCACGGGCCGGCGCGGTATTCCCGCGCCTCTGCGATCACGCGATAGAAGGAGACAGGATATGGCGTTCAAGAGCCCGCACGTTTCGCTGGTGTCGTTCTCGATCGAGATCGGCAAGGACATAACGACCAGTGTGATGCAGATCGAGACCGATTTGCACCTGAATGCGCGCCATCCGAGCTACGACGCGGCCGCGGCGGAGCGGCTGGTGCGCGATGCGCAGACCTATCTCGCCGGCAATGCCGACCAGATCACGCAGATCCGGCTGGTCTCCACCCGCAGCGGCCAGACCTGAGGAAGTCATCCGCCGAGAAACGCGGGCGCCAGATCTTCCTGCACGATGATGTTGGCGGCTTCCGTCGTCAGCTCGCTGCCGACGAGGTCGAGATTCTTTGCAGCCTCGAACAGCATCGAGCGGACGTCGTCCGGCGTCAGCACGCCCTTTGCGATCAGCTTGCGCACCAGCGCCTGCAGAATGAGAACGTCTATCTCGCCGTGGGCCAGCGGCGTCGGCTTGTCCGTCATGATCGTCTCCCGGGTCTGACGTTCGACTCAGACGAGCTTGTTGTTTGAGCATGATCGTTTCGGAAAACCGCTTCGCACTTTTCCGGATCATGCTCTAGCGCGGCGGTGACGCGATATCCTTGTGCAATTGCTCGAATGCTCGGCGCAGGCCGTGCAGCTGATCGACCAGATGAAGGATGACGTCGATGCCCTCGTCGTTGACGCCGAAGTCGCCCTTCAAATCCCGGATCAGATGCGCGCGCGCCACGTCGGTGTCGGAGAAACTGAGTCGTGAGTCGTCTGCTCCGGAACCAGCCATTGCTGCTCGATCCAGAACTCCAGGGTCTGCACCTCGAGACCCGCATCGATGAGGAATTGCTGCTTGTTCATGACGCACCATCCTCGCGCGGATTGAAGCCCTTGCGATCCCAGCTCGATACGAACGCCTCGAGCGCGGGATCGGGCCCTTTGGGCAGGACCACCTTGAGCTTGACGAGTTCATCGCCGTGGCCGCCGCCGACCTTGGGCGCACCCTTGCCGCGCAACCGCATCGTCGTGCCGGTGTTCGAGCCCTTCGGAACCGTCATGGTAACCGCGCCGGTCGGCGTCGGAACATTGACCTTGCCGCCGAGCACGGCTTCCGAGAGCGAGATCGGCAATTCCAGCGCGATGTCGTCGCCATCACGGGTGAAGCGCGGATCGGGGCGAACGTCGACCTCGATCAGTGCGTCGCCGGGACCGCCCTTGCCGCTGCCGGGCATCCCCTTGCCTCGCAGACGAATGACCTGTCCGTCAATGAGTCCCGCCGGGATCGTCACGTCGAGCGTGCCGCCGTCGGGCAATGTCAGCCGCTTGCTGGCCCCGGTGATCGATTCCGCGAAATCGATCACAAGGCTGTAGTGCAGGTCGCGGCCGCGCCGGTTGGCGCGCGCCTGCTCGGTACGCCGGAGCAATTCTGCGAACGCGTCGTCCTGGTCCATATAGTCGGCATAGCCGGAGCTGTCCGCGTAAGGGTGTCCCTGATCCGCGGTGGCGAAATCCCGGTAGTAGCGATGCTGCGGCCGCTCGGCGCCGCTGGCGTCGATCTCGCCGGCGTCGAAGCGCTTGCGCTTCTCGGCATCGCCGAGCAGATCGTTCGCGGCGGCGACTTCCTTGAACTTGTCCTCGGCCGCCTTGTCGCCCGGATTGAGATCCGGGTGCAGCTTCTTGGCCAGCTTGCGATAGGCCTTCTGGATGTCGGCCGCAGACGCCGTCGGGGCAACGCCAAGGACCTCGTACGGATTTCTCACAACCTGCTCCGCAACACCGTGAGTGCACCTGCAATCATGAGGGCGCAAAAGCCGGCGATTTGCAAGTGCGCAGGCGCGCCGCCCGCGAACAGGCGCCGCGACATGGGCTCAGATCACGGGCGCTACGAGGTATGTCCGGGGTCCAGATATTTCGGCATGTTCTTTTCCTGCTGCGGCGTCATCTTGGCGGTGTCCGGCTTGCCCGGCACCCCCCTCGGCCCGAGCAGGGCCCGCTGCATGTCGTCCTCGCTCAAGCGAGGCTTGCCGTCGTCGAGCTGTCCGTCGCCACCGTGACTCTGTGCCATGACCGACCTCCAGTGATGAGCGATTGTGCGCGGGCAGAAAAGAGTGCGCGCTCCGCCGGTACGGGCCGGCGGAGCGCGAGATCATATCCTAATGTTGCTCCTGCCGCTTCTCCTCTGCGGGATGACCGGCAGGCGCAGCATGCGGCGGCGCCTGAACGTGCGGCGGGGCCTGGACGTGCGGCTCCGGCCGGGCCGCCTGCTGCGGATGCGCTTCGGGACGTGCTGCCGGCTCCGGCCGTGCCTCGGGCCTTGCTGCCTGCTCAGGCCGCGCGACCGGCTTCGCGGCTGGCTCGGGCCGCGGTTCTTCCTTCCGTACTTCCGGTGCGGCAGGCCGCGCCGCTTCCGTTGCAGGCCGCGGTTCGACCTTGGGCGCGGCGGCAGGTGCTGCGCGCTTGTCTTCGACCGCGGGCTTGTTCGCCTCGACGGGTGGATGCGCAGCAACGCCCTTCTCGGGGACCGGAAGCGCGTGCGAGCCGGCAGCCGCCGGTGCAGCAGGATGCGGCTCGACCTTCGTCTCAGGCGTGGGAGCTGCGTGCTTCTCCTCGACCGCAGGCTTGTTCTCCTGAGCGGTCGGATGCGCCGCGGGAACTTCCTTCCCCGGGACCGGGAGCGCATGAGAGGCAGCCGGTGCATTCGCAGTCGCAGGCGCGGGTGCCGCTGGGGTCCCTGGCCGCGCCGGCTCCCCGGCCGCCGGCTTTGCGGCGGTGGCAGGCACGGCCTCGCCGGCCGGACGCGCGCGGACCACGCCCGGTCCCTTCAACTCGCCGGGACGCGCGGTTGCGCCGACCGCCGGCACGCCATTGTTGGCGCGCTTGAACAGGCTCGGATCCTGGCTTGCGGTCTCGACCTGCTTGCGCTGCAACGGCGTCGCCGCGAAATGCTGCTCCTTGGCGACTGCGCGATCCGCAGCAGTCGGCCGCGCCTCGATGCCGCCGGTGCCGCCATTGTAGCTGACGTTGTTGACGGTGGTCTGGTTGATCGTGACGTTCTTCTCGTAGACGTTGTTGATCTGCGCGCCCTGCAGATTGTTCACGGTGCGATTGTAAAAGAAGTTGCCGTGATCCCAGCGGCCGCCTTCATAGCCTGAACCGCCGTAGCCGAAACCGTAATTGATGCCGCCGTAGAAGCCGACGCGATCGCCCCAATAGCCCTGATGGAAAATGAAGCCGCCACCGAATGCGCCCCAGTAGCCGGGAGTCCACAACAGCCCGACGCGCGGCGGCTGCACCCAGGTGCCCGGCACCCAGTAGTAATCGCCGCGATCATCGTCCCACGACCAATTGCCCGGCGACCACATGTAGCCCGGCCCAGGCACCGGCGGCTGATCGTACGTCGGCAACGGCGGCGGCGGAGAGTCGACAGCAGAGACCGGCGCACATGCGGCATCCTGCGCGATTGCCGGCACAGCGGAGACATAGAACAGCGCCGTTGCAATCGCTGCACACGACACGGTCGATAGAAGACGAGTGGTCATTGGGAGCCTCTTCGATGAGCACGTCTGTTGAACGTGAGAACCGGAACAAGAGTTCCGTGCATCGGCAATGCACCGACACACTTCATCGCTAGCGCCTTCACCTTACACCAGCCTGAAACGCAACGACGCAACCGGAAACGCGCTCGCGCCGTCATTCATCGGCGGTTCAGAGTGCACAGTGGTGCAGCATCCATGATTCAATGGAACATTGCGCGATGCACGTCTGCATCATCGCGTGCACTGTACGAGGTGCGAGATGATCGCTACCGAAATCGCGAACATGATTTCGGCTTTCATGCGATTGCAGCGCTCCGGACTTGCCGCATTGCCCGCCTCGCAGAGCACCGCGATCGGCACCATCGGCGCGATACACGTGCATCTTGCCGGCACATCCCGTAGCAGTACCTCCGGATGAGTGCCAACGGCCGCGCTCCGCGATTGACACTCCCCTGAAACGACCACACGATGCGGGCCACGGCAGCATCAGGCCCGCGGTTTTCCGCCGGTGCAAATGCACTGGGCTGCCGCATGATGGATGTCAGCGTTCCGCCATCTGTCGCCGGCGGCAATGCATGGCATACCTGATTTCGACGAGCCTTTGCCGCCCTGAGGTGCCACCATGAATATTGAAAAATATACCGATCGCGTCCGCGGCTTCATTCAGTCGGCACAATCGCTCGCGATGCGCGAGGGACACCAGCAGTTCTCGACGCTCCACATTCTCAAGGTGCTGCTCGACGACCCCGAAGGCCTCGCGGCGGGGCTGATCGACCGGGCCGGCGGCAACTCGCGCGCGATCCTCAAGGCGACCGAGGACGCGCTGGCGAAGGTGCCGAAGGTCAGCGGCGGCGGCTCCGGACAAATCTACCTGGCGCCGGAGACCGCGCGCGCCTTCGCCGCGGCGGAACAGGCCGCCGACAAGGCCGGCGACAGCTTCGTCTCGGTCGAACGCCTGCTGCAGGCGCTCGCCGCCGACAAGGACAGCGACGCCGGCAAATTGCTCGCCAAGGGCGGCGTCAATCCGCAGAATCTGAATGCAGCCATCAACGCGCTGCGCAAGGGCCGCACCGCTGATAGCGCGTCGGCGGAGAATGCCTATGATGCGCTGAAGAAATACGCCCGCGACCTCACCCAGGCGGCGCGCGACGGCAAGCTCGATCCGGTGATCGGCCGCGACGAGGAAATTCGCCGCACCATCCAGGTGCTGTCACGCCGGACCAAGAACAATCCCGTTCTGATCGGCGAACCCGGCGTCGGCAAGACCGCGATCGTCGAGGGGCTGGCGCTGCGCATCGTCAATGGCGACGTGCCGGAAAGCCTGCAGGACAAGGCGCTGCTCGGGCTCGATCTGGGCGCGCTGATTGCCGGGGCGAAGTATCGCGGCGAGTTCGAGGAACGGCTCAAGGCCGTGCTGCAGGAGGTGACATCCGCCGAAGGCGGCATCATCCTGTTCATCGACGAAATGCACACCCTGATCGGAGCCGGCAAGGGCGACGGCGCGATGGACGCCTCGAACCTGCTGAAGCCCGCGCTTGCCCGCGGTGAGCTGCATTGCATCGGCGCCACCACGCTCGACGAATATCGCAAGCATGTCGAGAAGGACCCGGCGCTGGCCCGGCGCTTCCAGCCGGTGTTCGTGTCCGAGCCGACGGTCGAGGACACCATTTCGATCCTGCGCGGCCTCAAGGACAAATACGAGCAGCATCACGGCGTGCGCATCGCGGATTCGGCGCTGGTCGCCGCCGCCACGCTGTCGAACCGCTACATCACCGACCGCTTCCTGCCCGACAAGGCGATCGACTTGATGGATGAGGCCGCAGCCCGGCTGAAGATGCAGGTCGATTCCAAGCCGGAAGAACTCGACTCGCTCGACCGCGAGATCATCCGGCTCAAGATCGAGCAGGAGGCGCTGAAGAAGGAGACCGATCTCGGCTCCAGGAGCCGACTGCAGACCCTCGAGAAGGATCTCGTGGACCTCGAGAAAAAATCGGCGGACATGACGTCGCGATGGCGCTCGGAGAAAAGCAAGCTCTCCGATGCACAGAAGATGAAGGGCGAGCTCGAGCAATTGCGCACCGAGCTCGCCAACGCGCAGCGCAAGGGCGAATTCCAGAAGGCAGGCGAGCTGGCCTATGGCCGTATTCCCGAGTTGGAGAAGAAGCTCGCGGCGGTCGAGGCCAGCGAGACCTCGTCCGCTAGCGAGACCGTGACCGCCGACAACATCGCGCAGGTGGTGTCGCGCTGGACGGGTGTCCCGGTCGACAAGATGCTGGAAGGCGAGAAGGACAAGCTGCTGCGCATGGAGGAGATGCTCGGCAAGCGCGTCGTCGGCCAGGCCGAGGCCGTGCGCGCCGTGTCGACCGCGGTGCGCCGCGCGCGCGCCGGACTGCAGGATCCGAACCGGCCGATCGGCTCGTTCATGTTCCTGGGCCCAACCGGCGTCGGCAAGACCGAGCTCGCAAAGGCGCTCGCCGAATATCTGTTCGACGACGAGACCGCGATGATCCGCCTCGACATGTCTGAATACATGGAGAAGCACTCGGTCTCGCGGCTGATCGGCGCCCCGCCCGGCTATGTCGGTTATGACGAGGGCGGCGCGCTGACCGAAGCGGTGCGGCGGCGGCCCTACCAGGTGGTGCTGTTCGACGAGATCGAGAAGGCGCACCCGGATGTCTTCAACGTGCTGCTGCAAGTGCTCGACGACGGCCGCCTCACCGACGGCCAGGGCCGCACCGTCGATTTCCGCAACACGCTGATCATCATGACCTCGAACATCGGCGCGGAGTATCTCGTCAACCAGCCGGAGGGGCAGAGCACGAGCGCGGTGCGCGAGCAGGTGATGAACATGGTGCGGGCGCATTTCCGCCCCGAATTCCTCAACCGCATCGACGAGATCATCCTGTTCCACCGGCTGCAGAAGAGCGACATGGGACGGATCGTCGAGATCCAGTTCGCGCGGCTGCGCAGGCTGCTCGAGGATCGCAAGATCGATCTCGAGCTCGACCCCAAGGCGCGCGACTGGCTGGCGGAGAAAGGCTGGGATCCGGCCTATGGCGCCCGCCCGCTGAAGCGGGTGATCCAGCGCAGCGTGCAGGATCCGCTCGCCGAGATGATTCTTTCCGGCGACGTACGCGACGGCTCGCAGGTGAAGCTCTCCGCCACCAAGGCCGGCCTCACCTTCAACGGCAAGAAACCGGAGAACGCGGCGGCAGACGAATTCGAGCCGGTGTGAGGCAAGCCCCGGACTGCCAACGACGCGCTGTCATCGCCGCGTCGTCTGCCGGCATCATATGCAAGCTGACCTCAACAAGGGAGAGCGCCATGACGCAGCAGAACATCAAGGACAACATGGAGGTCATCGGCGCCGACGGCGTGCATGTCGGCACTGTCGATCACGTCGAAGGCAACCGTATCAAGCTCAAGAAGAGCGAGAGCGACGGCTTCCACAAGGGCCATCACCACTATATCGAGCTCGGCTTCGTCGCCGGCGTCGAAGGCTCCAAGGTTCGGCTGTCGGCCAACGCCGCCATCGCGGTGACCCTCGAGGAGGAGAAGTCCGGCAAGCCTGTTGGTCCGTCCGCGGAGGCCTAGCAATCCGGGCTCTTGTAAAGGCTCCGATGGCATGCTCCTCTCTGGCTGTCTGGACGCCGATCTGGCGTCCGGCCTGCCTTTTGTCGTCGTGGAAGTGCCGTTAGTTAAGGAGACCTGCGTGCCATCAGCCGTTCCGCAACCCGTCGCTGCGAAGCTGACGCGCGCGGCCATCTTCCTTGCGGTCACTATCAAGCCCGATCCGGAATTCGATGCGGTGGTGCGCTCGCTCTGCGCCGATGTTGCCGCGCTGGTGCGCGCCGTGGGCTTCCGCGATCTCGAGGGACGGCTGTCCTGCGTCATGGGCATCGGCTCTGACGCCTGGGACCGGCTGTTCGGCGCGCCGAAGCCGCAGGGCCTGCATCCATTCCGCGAGATCAACGGCGTCCACCACGCGGTTGCGACACCGGGCGACCTGCTGTTTCACATCCGTGCCGTGCCGATGGACCTGTGCTTCGAGCTGGCGACCCAGATCATGTCACGGCTCGGCGATGCCGTTGCCACCTCGGACGAGGTGCATGGCTTCAAGTATTTCGACGAGCGCGACCTGCTCGGCTTTGTCGACGGCACCGAGAACCCGCAGGATCAGGCGGCGCTGGAGGCCACCATCATCGGTGACGAGGACGCGGCCTTCGCCGGCGGCAGCTATGTGATCGTACAAAAATACCTGCACGACATGAAGAAGTGGAACGAGCTGCCGGTCGAGATGCAGGAGAAGATCATCGGCCGCACCAAGCTGTCCGACATCGAGCTCGACGATGCGGTGAAGCCGAGCTACGCGCACAACGCGCTGACGACGATCGTCGAGAACGGCGAAGAGCTCGATATCGTCCGCGACAACATGCCGTTCGGCAGCGTCAGCAAGGGCGAGTTCGGCACCTATTTCATCGGCTATGCAAAATCCCCGCACCGGATCGAGCAGATGCTGGAGAACATGTTCGTCGGCAAGCCGCCGGGCAATTACGATCGCCTGCTCGACTTCAGCCGCGCGGTGACCGGCACGCTGTTCTTTGTCCCGTCGGCGACCTTCCTGGAGGATGTCACCGCCGAGGCGCCGGCGGCCGCTGAACCGTCCCTCGATGACGCTGGAGCCGACGAGGCGCCTGCACCAAGAATAACGCCGGCCGACGGCTCGCTCGGCATCGGCTCACTGAAAGGAGACGCTGGACATGAATAATCTCCATCGGGGACTGGCCCCCATCTCAGACGCGGCATGGGCCCAGATCGAAGAGGAAGCCTCGCGCACGTTGAAGCGCCATCTGGCGCGCGCCGTGTCGTCGACGTCGACGGTCCGAAGGGAACGGATTTCTCCGCGGTCGGCACCGGCCATCTCAAGAAGATTGCGACGCCCGGCGACGGGGTCGAGGCGACGCAGCGCGAGGTCCGCGCGCTGGTCGAGCTGCGCGTGCCGTTCGAGCTGTCGCGCCAGGCGATCGACGATGTCGAGCGCGGCGCGAATGATTCCGACTGGGATCCGCTCAAGCAAGCCGCGCGGAAGATCGCCTTCGCCGAGGATCGCGCGGTGTTCGATGGCTACGCCGCCGCCGGCATTCAGGGCATCCGCCAGGGCACCAGCAACCGGGTGCTGACGCTGCCGCCGAGCATCAAGAATTACCCTGCCGTGGTCGCGCAGGCGGTGAGCCAGTTGCGGCTCGCCGGCGTCAACGGCCCCTACACGCTGCTGCTCGGCACCGAGCCCTATACCGCGATCGGCGGCGCGACCGACGATGGATATCCAGTGCTGCAACACATCCAGCGCCTGATCGACGGCAAGATCATCTGGGCGCCTGCCATCCAGGGCGGCGTGCTGCTGACCACCCGCGGCGGCGATTTCCAGCTCTCGATCGGCCAGGACCTGTCGATCGGCTATCTCAGCCACTCTGCGACCTCGGTCCAGCTGTATTTCCAGGAGACCATCACGTTCCTGATGCTGACGAGCGAAGCGTCGGTCGTGCTGGCGCCGGAGGCGAAGAAACGCGCTTAGCCTTGCCGGCGTTCACTCTTCCGGGAAGCTTCGGCCGTTGCCGGAGCTCGCGTTGAACTGCAACGGAGAGGAGGCGCGCAATGGACTACGATCTCTACATCAACCCCAAGAAGGCGTCGGTTGGCCTCTATGTTCGCAAGGGCGCCGGCCTTCCCGACCTCGCCGATGCCAAGGACTGGGTGTTCGACGGCACCTTCGGTCAAGCCAATCTGCCGGCGCAACTCGTGAAGGAGATCGAGGCCAACGGCCACGCCTTTCGCAACATGGATTGAGCACAGCCGGCGGCGCTCCGTTCCGACGCGTTTTCTTCACGCGCAACGGCATCCACTTCGCTCGAGAACGCGCTATTTCTCGCCGGTCTTCACCGGGGCGGTCTCGGGCATCAGGCTCATCGCCGTGATGCCGACCGCGGCCGCGAGCAAGAGATACCAGGACGGCGCCAACGGATCGCCGGTCACGTGCAGCAACCACGTGACCACGAGCTGCGCGGTGCCGCCGAACGTCGCGATCGCGACCGCGTAAATCGTGGCGAACACGCCGCCGCGAATGTTCTGCGGCAACGCCTCGGTGAAGGCGGCATAGAATGCCGTGAACGGCAGCGATCCGATGAACGACAGGATGCCGAAGCCGAACAGCAGCGACCACGCGCCGGGATCCCGGACGATCCACAGGAACGCCGGATAGGTCAGCACCAGCACGACCAGTTGCGGCCAGACCATGACCGGCTTGCGTCCGAGCCGGTCGGCGAGCCAGCCGCCCAGCACCGCGCCGATGATCTGAAGCCCGTTACTGACAAGCGATACGGTGAACGCCAGCGACGGAGGCACATGCAGCGTGTTCTTGGCATAGGTCGTCATGTATTGCGTCACATAGGTCGAGATCGTGCCGCTGGCCAGGATCATCACCGCCAGCACGATCACGCGAAGATGCCGGCGCGCCAGCGCGACATGGCTCGAGCTTTCGACCTGACGGTCGACGTGTTCGCCATGCGAGACCGTTTCGGGCAACGTCCGGCGCATCCAGATGCCGAACGGCAGGCAAACCGCCCCGAGCAGGAACGCGACGCGCCAGCCATAGGCCTGCAGCATGTCGGGCGCCATCGTGCTGCTCAGGATGACGCCGACCAGCGCGCCGACCGTCGCCGCAATCTCCTGGCTCGCAGGCTGCCATGCCACCACTAGGCCGCGATTCCTCGGTGCCGCGATCTCGATGAGATAGGCTGTGGTCGGTCCGACCTCGCCGCCGAGCGCGAAGCCTTGCACCATCCGCGCCAGAATCACGATGATCGGAGCCACGACGCCGATGGCGGCATAGGACGGCGTCAGCGCGATGGTCAGGATCGCACCGCCCATCAGGGCGAAGCTCAGCAACATCGCCGGCCGCCGGCCGACGCGGTCGGAGAAGATGCCGAGCACGACGCCGCCAATGGGGCGCGTCAGGAAGCCGGCGCCGAAAGTCGCGAGCGACAGCATCAGGCTGCCATACTCGCTTTGCGCGGGAAAAAAGGTGTGACCGATCTCGGTCGCAAAGAAGCTGTAGGTGATGAAGTCGTAGAACTCCAGCATGTTGCCGATGGTCGCGGCAAGGGCTGCGCGCGTGACATCGAACTCTTCCTTGCTCGCAATGTCCGGCAACGCTCTCGGTTCCTTGTTCACCTGTGCGGAGGGAGTATTATTCCTCCGATCATGTTAGGCAAGGCAAGGCCTCGGCAGAGCATGGCGCGCAACGCGATCTGCATGCGACGCGAGCAGCAAGGACCTATCGGACCGGTGGAATGATCGCGCGGAGGATATCCGTGTTCCAGCGTTGCCGGGCGCCGTCGAACGCCGCGAAATCGTGATCGAACTGCCAATAGGCCCACGCCCAGCCGAAGCTCTCGGCGCGTCTCGCCATGAACGACAAGTACTTCGCCCGGCTCTCCGCCGGCGCACGCTCATAGACGCCGAACTCGCCGAGATAGATCGGGCGCTGCTCTCGCTGCGCCCAGGAGCGGATCTTGTCGAAATCGGCGGCGGCCCTGGCTTCGTCCTCCGCAGAGCCCCAGTTCAACGGACCGATCTTCGAGAAGGTCGCCGACCATGGCGCGCCTTGGTGGGTGAACTGCAGCGGCAGGTAATAGTGGAACGTGACGATCAGGTTCCTGTCATCGGCCGGCAACGCCAGCGCGTCGATCGGCAGTTCCTCGGTGTTCAGGACGGCGACCACGACACTGCGCCTCGGATTGGTGCCCCTGACGATGGCCAGGCATTCGCCAAGCAGCACATTCCACTCGGCCGACGTCATGTTCCCGCCGGGCTCGTTCAGGATCTCGAACACCAGCGCCGGATATTTGCCCGCGTAGCGCGAGGCGATCTGGCGCCAGAACGCCTTAAGCTTCGCGGTGCATTCCGGCACGTCGCGCTGGCACAGCTCGGTGTCGTGCTCGTCGAGGATCGGGATCAGCCTGTGCGCCAGCACCTGCTCGATCACGGCATCGAGGCGCCGCAACACGGCTTCATCCAGCATGTTGCCGGAATCCATGTGCCTGAAGCCGAAGAAATTGATCCGGACGTGCGCGAAGCCGGCCTTGCGGATGGCCGCGAGGTTTTCCGGACGAAAGGGCGCGTTCTGGTAACCTTCCCAGATGCCGTCATAGCCGAGAATATTGATGCCCCGCCCCAGCGCCGCGACGTCCGGCGACGCCGCCTGCCCGGCCGCCCCCGCCGGCGACATCAGCGCGGCGGACAGTGCGGCCGCCAGCAGCAGGTCGATGACGCCTTGCAGACGCAATCGAACCGCCCTCATGGCTGCTCCAATCCGCGCAGCTGCGCGCGCGACGATGGCAACGACCGGCAAACGGCGAAGAAGAAGGCGATCAACAGCACTGATGTGAACATCGTCGAGCGAAGGAACACCGTCTCGGTAAAGTTGGTCTGGCAATTCAGGAAGACGAACCCGATGATCAGCGCACAATGCAGACGGTCGATCGCGCGTCCTGCGATCAGGCAGAGCACCTTGTAGGAGAACAGAAACACGCTTGCCGTGAACAGGAAATAGCCCACGAACCCGGTCTCGACGAGAATGGCGATATAGCCGTTATGGTAGTTGTCGAGCACCCAGCCGCGGTTCTGGTTGAAATAGTCGTAGATCTCCGGCCTGGTCCAGAACCCGTTGATGCCAAATCCGACCAGCGGCGCATCGTCGAAATGGCTGATGGCATACTGCCAGATGAAGGTCCGCTCGGTGAAGTTGATCGTCGTGTCGAGGACATGGATCGCATCATAGCCGGTGGTGTAGAAGTACAGCATCAGCAATGCGGCCACGACGCACATCGCGCATGGCAGCATCGCGTAGACCTGCATGCACCTCACCGACCAAAGGGACGTCAGCAGCAGCGCACATGCGACCAGCGACAAGGCGCCGGCGCGCGCGACTCCGAAAGGACGACGCAGGTCGAAGCCAGCGCGAAGGTCACGAGAAACGGCAGCCATCCCTGTCCGGTTATCTTTCGATAACAGGCAAAGAACATCAGATAGGCTCCGGCGAAGCCCAGCGTCTGCTTGGATTCGAAGACGCCCTGCCATTGCCCATTGTGCATCCAGGTCTGGTCGACGCCGATGTCCGGCAGGACCACCGCACAGAACGCCGAGCCCGCGATCAGCACGAACAGGCCGCGGGTGGCCGATTTCACGATATCGTCGAGGTCGACGCGGGTGACCATACAGAACGCACCGAGCGTCGTGATCGCGAGCGCGGCGGCTTTCATCAGGGCGGAGACGCCCAGATCGGTCCAGAACACCGAAATCGTGGCGAACGCATAGAATGCGACGATCACCAGCGTGTCGAGATTGAAGGCGAGCCGCAGGCGGGGACGGATGAACAGGCTCGCATAGATCAGCACGCTCCACATCATGAGGGCTACGGCCTGCTGCATCAACGTCACCCCGGTTGGAAGCAGCGCGGGGTGGAACGTTCCCATCGACATGATCACGTTGATGGTGATCGACCAACTGACGACGGTTCGTGCGAAGTTCTCCGCTTCAATGCCCGGCACCTGCCAGACCGAGCTATCGACCGCTCGTCCGTCCATGTCAGTTGTACTCCGCTCATTGAAGAGCTCGCCGCTCCGGTGGATCGGAGCGGCACATTGCACTCGGTAGAAATTCAGTCTCCGGTCGACGAGGACCGGGTCCGGTTGAACAGAAGATAGAGAGCGTGCGGATTGGTGGTGAGATAGCGCCAGAACAGCCGGCGCGGCTCGAGCCAGAGACGCCAAGCCCATTCGAGGCCGACGATCTGCATCCATCTCGGCGCGCGCGGCCGCGACCCGGACAGGAAGTTGAACAAGCCGCCCGAGGTCTTGATGACGCCGACATTGCCAAGCCGCGACATGAATTCATCGACGAAGGCCTGCTCGTAGGGCACGCCGAGCGCGACCCAGAGAAAGTCCGGCGCCAGCGCGTTGATCTCGTCCACCTTGGCCCGCAGCGCATCGCCGCGCAGATAGCCGTGCGAATAGCCGACGATCTTGAGGGCCGGATAGGCCCGGCGGACATTGGCGATCGCCGCCTTGTTCTCGACTTCGTTGGCTCCGAGCAGATAGAAGGTCAGCCCGAGTTCTTCCGCCTTGCGCGCGACGTCGTGGAACAAGTCGGTGGTCGCGACGCGCTCGGGAAGCGGGTTCGGCGACCGGAGCTTCGACACCATGACCAGCGGCTGGCCGTCGGCATTGATCAGGTCGGCGGCACGAAACAGCCGATCGGTCATCGGCTCGGTGGAGCAGCGCGACAGCACTTCGCCGTTGGCGGATGTCAGATACAGCGGCCGGCTGACCCGCCGGTTGGGATACACCGCCTCGACCATGAACTCCGCAGTTTGCTCGCGATCGAGCACGGCGAGGCGCAGTCCGCCGACGGTGGCCCGGGCAACGCCGGCGGTCGCGGCCCTGCCGACCGGATTGGTGCGACGCTCCAGCATGCCGTTCGGCATCGATCCGGCCGGTACATCCGCCGGGGAAACCGATTGCTCATCGCCCGAAGTGTCGCAAATCCGGACAGGCGAAGCAGCGATGTCCGAATTGGGACGCCGAGACAGCTCGCGATCGGCGCGCGCAGGCGAAACTGCATCGGAAATGCGGGCGTTTTGGCTCTGACTCAACATCTCAGCAAGGGCTCCAGTGCTTTCATGCCCTTAACTGCAATATCCGGTCCAGACCACGCGCGATGTCTCGTCATAGTCTCGATGAACCCAGACCGTAAAGAGATGGTTAACGATATCAGCCGCACACGGCAGGGTGTCCTGCGCCGACCGCCGGATCGCTGGCCGCATCAGCCGTGGCGATGCTCGGCCAGCAACAACAGGCAAGGTTCGCTGCACGACATTAATACAAATTCTATTCTACCGGTGCGCGCTGTCATCGGCCTTTGCTATAAGGACATGATGCCGGCTCGATCGGCGCTTTGAGAACCCGTTTGTTTTTGGTTTCACATGAATAAGAATGATGACGCCTTCGATGTCAGCATCGACGACGCATTCGACTTCCTGTCAGAAGAATACGCGACATTGTTTGAAGGCTCGGACGCAACCGCCTTCCAGCATCCGCTATGGCTCGACAGCTTGTATCGCAAGCTCGCTCCCGCCGCGGCAGCGAAGCCGCTGGTCATCGTCGTCCGCTCGCGCGCAACCGGCGCGCTGGCCGCGGTGCTCCCGATGCTGCGCGTGCGACGCGGGCCGATGCGTACGATCGAATTCGCCGACCTTCGCGTGTCCGACTATCTGGCGCCGGTGTGCAGCATCAAGACGTTTGCCGAACTGCTCCAGGACGGACGTACCTGCCAGAAGCTTCGGCAGCTGCTCCGGCCATTCGACCTGCTGCGCATACCCAAGCTGCTCGATGCAAAGATGCCGATCGAGAATCTGTTCGGAGCCCCGCATCGCAGCCTGATGGATACCAATGCCTATGCGACGGTGCTCGCCGCGCCGTTCGAGCAATGGCAGCTCAACGCATTGGGCAAGTCCTACATGAAGGAGCTGGCCAAGAAATGGCGCCAGATCCACAAGAAGGGCACGCTCACCTTCTCATGCTGCGGCGACGCCGCTTCGATCGGCGAGGCCATGGACACGATGCGGAAGTTTCGCGGCCCGCGCTTCCATGCCCACGGTGACGGCGACCTGCTGCAGCGTCCGGAGTATTTCGATTTCTATTCGAGCGTGGCGCTTCGCGGCATGGGCTCCTTTACCCGGCTCTATGCCATGAAGATGGACGGCAACGTGATCGCGACCGCACTTGGGCTGGTCCACCGCGACAGCCTCCTCGTCGTCATGACGGCGTTCGATGTCGAGGGGTACAAGAGCCAGTCGATCGGCGCGCTGACATTCGAGAGCGTCGCCAAGGATTGCATCGAGCGCGGCGGCCGGGTGCTGGATTTCACCATCGGCGACGAACCCTACAAGATGCAGTTCGGCGGCCAGCCCACACCGATGTCGAGCGTGACGCAGGCCGGCAGCGCCGCCGGCTCGCTGGCATTGTTTGCCCTGAAGCAGGCGCCCTGGATCAAGCAGGCCGCCAAGCGCGTGACCGAGCTCAGACCGATCCGCACCTCGACCGGCACGCGCTAAAGCGCGATGGGTTCATGTTGAACCATCATCGCGCTTTGATCGCTTCAAATCGCTCTTTGATTGTTTGAACAGGAGCTCGCGCCAAGGCGCGTTTGCCGCGAGGGAAACCCCGCACATTCCGGATGACGCGATGGAGCCGCGGGGAAGCGGCTCTCGCCCTTACCGGAGCGCGCTGCGCACGCGCATCACCCATCCCGGATGAATCCGGTCCACCTGGTGCGTGATCATGCGGCGCAGGAAGTGCAGCTGCCGCTGCAGCGTCCAGCGCACATCGGTGTTCGCGGTCAAGGCCTCCCGGTAACGCGCCAGTTGCAGCGAATGGCGGTCGGCGGCGAGCTTGTCCTGATCGGAATAGAACTGCTCGATCTTCTCCGTTCCCATGCCGTCGGTCTCGAGCCAGCGCGGCACATATTCGGTGCAAAGCCGCTCGACATCCACCAGCAGGCGGCTCACGCCGGTGCCGGCCGCCGGACAGTTGGTCTGGAATGCGTCGCCGATCAGCACGATGCCCGGTTGCAGATGCCCCTCGGTCACCGACAGGTCCATGACCCAATTGTGCACCTGGCCGACGATCTCGAAATCACCGAGATAGCGTTCAAGTCCGGGCATCAGACGAAACAGCGTGCGTCTGGTGTCGCGGCGCAGCTCGCGCATGATCGGATCGGTCGGATCGCGGAACATGAACAGGTTCGCGCGCATGCCGCCCGACATCGGAAACAGGCTGAGATAGTCGACGCCGTCAGCGGCCTCCTTGCCGTAGCAGGTCAGCGCGTCGAAGCCGAACGGCGTGTTATCCGGCTTCGCGATGGTGAAGCCAAACGTGACCGAGTGCCGCGCGGCAATTACCTGCCGGCGCATTCCGAGATTGTAGCCGAGCGCGCCCGCCATGCCGGTCGCCAGGATGACCAGGCGCGAGACGACGCGCTTCCCGGAGGCCAGCGTCAGTTGCTGGCGATCTTCGCTGCAGCTGACATTGGTCACCTGGTCGAACAGCAAGCTCGACGGTTCAGGCATCAGGCCGCGCGCCATGTTGACGAGGTCCGCATAGGAAACCCCATAGGATCGCCCGACGCCGATATCGACCAGCCTGCCGCCCCTGATGTTGAGCACCCGGTCATAGGACGAGGAGACGGCCTCGACGTCGTCGAGGAAGCCGAGGCGGCGGAAGATATCGATCTGCCGTCCCGCGATCTTTTCGACGCGGAATTCATCCGGCGGGATCGAGCGCTTGTCGATCAGGACGACCCGATACCCGGCCCGGACGAGCACAGCACGCGCGAGCGAGCCTGCCAAACCGGCACCAACAATGGCAACGTCCGTTTCAATAATCTCAGCCTCGCAAGCTGCGATCGGCTGAGTCGTGCTTTCCTCGGCAATCATCTTTGTCCGCTCCGACGGCTAATTGACCACCGAACTGCAATATCCTTGCCTGTCCTGCCGCCACGCCCAGCGAAGGGGGACGAGTTCCGTTATTGAGGTTAACGAAACGGCCTGGATGGCGATTGACGGGTTCCCGGCACATGGCTTGCAGCAAAAGCGGCCATGAAACTGATCCCTCGGAGGCTCCGCAGCAGGCAGGCGGGACCATTGCCTGGCCGTGGAGCTTCGGCGGGCGCCGTTGACGCGCCAATACCACCTCATACCAGCACGGCTCACGCTGCCGGCGATGCGGTGGATCGCGACCCAACCTGCGCCGTTTGGAGACAGCGAGGACGGCGGCGTTCCAGAATGGAGCAGCGCGACATATTGGCCGGGCGCACAATTGTCTGGCGCGCGGGCAGCCGGAAGGAACGGAATCTTAGCAACAGAACATTAACACTCCTGGCTACACCGATTGCTACGGTCGGCGGCCTGACAGGATATTGAGACGTCTCTGGTGATTGCCTCTGTGCTCCAAATGTTTCGGCGCGACGTCACGCGCGGCGTTGCCGGGACCATCCTCCTCAAGGTCGGCAGCGGCGGGCTTGCGTTCGCCTTGTTCTCGCTGGCCGCGCGGGCGATGACGCCCGACGCGTTCGGCGACTTCGCGACCTTGCTCTCCATCGCCCAGATCGCTTCGGTCGTGGGCCTTGCCGGCCAGGAGCTGCTGCTGGTTCGCTTCCTCAATGAATATGAGGTGCGCGGTCAGACCGAGCTCACCAAGGGTGTGCTGCTGTCGAGCCTGAGGAATTCGGCGATCGGGATGCTGATCTCGATTGCCGCGATCGCCGCGGTGGCGACCCTTCGCGGCGAATGGTGGCTGCTGATCCTCTCGGTCTCGGCATTCGCCGCCGTCAATTCCGGACTGATGCTCGGCAGCCAGATCGCGCGATCCCTGGTCAGCATCCTGATGGGCGAAGGCAATCGCGAGTTCTTCTGGCGGGTTGCCGTTGTCCTGGGCCTGATCGCGGTGCTGTTCGGCCACCGGCAGCTCACCCCTGCCGAGCTGTTCACCGCGATGAGCGTCGCGATGGCGCTCGGGCTGATCGTGCAGATCGTCTCAATCGTGCGCGTGCTGCCGAACCTGCGCTCGGTCACCGCGCGCTTCGAGACCTCGCGCTGGAACCGGAGTGCGTTCCGCTTCTGGCTAGCCTCCATTCTCGAAGCGGCGAACCAGTATTTCGACGTCATCCTGGTCTACTGGATGCTGGACCCGGCCACTGCCGGAGTCTATTTCGCCGCCTCGCGCCTAGCGAACATCTTCGCCATGCTGTCGGCCGCGCTCTACACATTCGGCGCGCGCCGGCTGCCGTCGCTGTATTTCAGCAAAAACCACCGCGAGCTCGAACATACGCTGAAGCTGATGGCCGAGGTCACCGCGCTCTGCGTGCTGACCGGGCTCGTCATCGTCTGGGTCGGCGCCCCCCATCTTCTCGGCCTGTTCGGACCGCATTTCGCCGCGCAGCAGTGGGTGTTGATCGTGCTCGCGATCGGAACCGCGTTCCAGGCGGCCGGCGGGCCGTCGGCCGCGGTCCTGCAGCTGACCGGGCATGAGCGCGATTACGTTCCGGTGGTCGCCGCCAACGTGGCGTTGCGGCTGCTGGGATTTGTCGTGCTGATCCCCTGGCTCGGCGTGCTCGGCGCCGCGATCTCGGCGACCGCTTCCCTTGTCATCGCCACCATCGCGCTCAACGTGCTGTGCCGCCGCCGGACCGGCGTCGACCCGTCGGTTCTGGTGCTGTCACATCCATCGTCGTCGAAGAGCAGCGCCTACACCGTCCGCGTTGCGGACAGCAACGACTGAGCCTGAACTAGATCACCTTCAGCTTGCCAATCCCAGGGCTTCGCCCTGAGCGCCGCGAGCCGTGGCATTCACCGCCACGCGATTGACGACCAGCGCGGTCGGGACCGAGCCGAACTTCGACAGATCGGCCCGCGCCTTGCCAATCGCGGCCGGATCGCCGGTGCCTTCGCGAACCACAAGGATGACGAGGTCGGCATAGGCGGCCAGCGCCACCGCGGCCGGCTGCATGACAAGCGACGACGCATCGACGATGATCAGGCCGAAATCGGCGCGAATATCGTCCGGCGGATAAGGCGGCGCCTTGCTGCTGGCACCCAGCAGTTCGACGACTGACGGCAGATCGGCCTTGATGATCCCCGAGCCTTGCGGCGGTACGATCTCCGTGCGCCTTGCTTCCATCTCGATCAGGACGCTGAGCATTCCGTTCTTGACCGCGGACCGGTTGAGCGACCGCGCGACGGTGCTGCCGCCTGCACCGGCCTCAACCGACAGCAGTAGCGCTACCTTGCCGTGGTCACCCGGAAGCTGCTCGATGTTCTCGATCAGCAGCTGGAGATGCGGGCTGAGATCGGGCTCGGCCGTCGTCGAAATCGGGGTCTGCCAGACGCTCTTGACGGCATCCGGCGGCACCATGTCGGGAATGCGCGCCAGCACCGGCAATCCCGGCGGCAGCGCGGATTGCGACGCGGCCGGGGCCGGGGTCGGGGCCGATGCGGGCGCTTCGGCACGGCGCAGCGGCGGAATGCTCTTGATCGGGATCTGCTTCAGATTCAGTCCGGGAACGGCGACGATTGCGGTCGAGGTCAGCAGCGAGACGATCGCGAGCACGACGAGCAGCAACGGGAGCGGCGGAAGCGTCGAGCGGATCGGCGGCGTCGCCGGAGATGCGACCTTGGTCTGCGAGGCCTGCAGCAGGCGCTGCTCGTCGGTCGTCTTGTAGCGCGAGAGGAACTGCTCGTAGATGTTCTTGTTGGCGTCGGCGTCGCGCTGCAATTCCTGCAATTTGACGAGCGCCTGGCCGTCAACCAGGATCTGCGATTCAACCGCCTTCAACTGATCCTCGAGCGCCTTTTGTTGGTCGCGCTGCGCCTCGTAATCCGACTTCGCTGTGTCGATGTTCTTCTTGCGCTCGATGTCGATCTGCCGGTTGAGATCGCTGAGCTGGCTGAGCGCCATCACGAGGTCGGGATGACGATCGCCGAGCACCCCGCGCTTCTGCGCGATCTGGTCATTGAGCGCGGAGCGCTGGGCACGCAGCGTGCTCAACAGGTCCTGCTTGATCGGCCCGTCGACATTGGCCTTCAGGTCGCGCTGCAATTGCTCATAGCGCGCCTTGGCCTCCTCGGTGCGGGCGCGCGCGGCGGCCACCTGCTGCGTCAGGTCGGTGACGCGCAATTGCTGCGTGGTGGATTCCTTGCCGGCGTTGACGATCCGGTGCTCGAGCTTGAACTTGGCGACGGCATCTTCCGACGACCGCAGCCGGTCGTTCAACGTCTTGAGCCGGCTCTTCAGCCAGTCGGCGGCCTCGTCGGTCGCCACCGTGCGCGTCCCGCGCTGGCTGGCGACGAATGCCTCGGCGATCGAATTGGCATAGTACGCCGCGCGCTGCGGATTGTTGGACGTGAACTTGATGGCGATAACATAGGTTAGTCCGCGCCTTGAGATATCGAGCCGGTTGCGAAACCGGTCGAGCAGACGCGTGGTGTCGGTCTTGCCGCCGGAGATGTCACTGTCCTCAGCGACCTTGAGCTGATCGATCAGCGGCCCGAGAAATCCGTCGGATTTGGCGATCTCGACAGCGCTCTGCAATGCTGCGGCGTCTTGACCGATCCCCGGCAGGACGTCCTGGTCGGTGGTCACCCGCTGCTCGCGTGGGTCGACGACGACGAGCGCCGTCGCGGCGTAACGCGCCGGGATCAACATCAACAAGATGATACCGACCGCGAAGATGACCGCGGCGAGCATCAGGATGCGTTGACCCTTCTCGCGGAAAAAAGCCAGCACTCCCGGAATGCTTAGGACGCCTTTGGTGGTTTCCGCGGAGGATGGGCCGGCCGGCACGCCGGCAGTTTCCCACGACGCTGCGGGTTCCGTGACTTCGGAACGTCTCGGGCCTGCGCGGCTACCGAACTTCATGGGCTCTGACTCGAATTCAACTGACAGCACTGCTCAATGCGGCCCAACGTAAATATCTATGGTTAATCGCCGGTTACCCCCTCTCGGCGCGGCCGTAACCAATTAGTTAACGAGCCGGCTGTACTCTATCCGTGAGATAATGGCTCTCGATTGCTGACATATGTCTGATTGCTAAATGAGCAGTAACCTCAACACGCGCTCCTCGGTGTACGAACACGCTTCGCGTGATAAGTACGCGCGCAAAAATGGGGAGGACCAATCCTCTCCGTCGCCGGGTGAGGGATCCGTGCTCCAGTACACGCCAGGCACACAATTGCGCGAGGCATCGAACGCATCACGCGATCGACCGAACGAGAGCAAGCCGAAGCTGCGTGTCGTCCTGGTGCAGACCCAGGCCGAGAACGCTGGCGCGCAGGAGATCTCGCGGCTGCTCGGTGCCGGCCTCGCCGCGCGCGGCTACGACGTCGCCAACCTGTTCTTCTTCCGCAAATCGGATTCCTTCGACGAGCCGCCCAACACGTTCTATTGCGCGAAGACCCGGCCCGGAAATCCGCTGGCGCTGCTGCGCATGCTGTGGACGCTCGCCGGACATCTCAGGACCATCAATCCCGATGTCGTGCTGACCTTCCAGCACTTTGGCAACGTGATCGGCGCAGGCGTATCGCGGCTCGTCAGCCGCGCCCCGGTCATTGCCAACCAGGTGTCTTCGGCGCTGTCGATGAGCATGCCGGTGCGGGCCGCCGACATCATCATGGGCTCCACCGGTTTCTTCAAGTGCATCACGCTGAACTCGCGCGACATGGAGCGCGAATACGCGCGCTATCCCGCGCCGTACCGATCGCGCATGAAGCACGTCCCGCATGGCTTCGACGACAAGTCGCACAGCCTGCCGAAGGACGCCGCGCGGCAGCAGTTCAAGCTGCCGGCGGACCGCACCCTGCTCGGCTGTGCGGCGAGACTGCACCCGCACAAGCGGCTCGATGCGGCAATTCGCCTGCTGACGGCCGACCCGTCCTGGCACCTTGCCCTCGCCGGCCAGGGCGCGGATGAGGGGCGGCTCCGCGCCCTGGCGGACGAGCTGAAAGTATCGGACCGGCTGCACTTCATCGGCGAGATTCCACCGCGCCAGATGGCCGATTTTCTGGCTTGCCTCGACGTCTTCGTCTTCCCGACGCAGGCGGAAACCTTCGGTCTCGCTGCGGTCGAGGCCGCGAGCGCCGGCATTCCCAGCGTCGTCAACGATCTCCCGGTGCTGCGCGAGGTGCTGTCCTACCAGGGACAGCCCGCAGCGGTGTTCGTCGACGCTGCGAACGAAGCCGAATTCTCGGCCGCCGTGTCGCAGGTCCTGACCGATCGTTCGTTGAGCGACCAGCTGCGGCAAAGCGCCGTGGGCCTGAAGTCGCGCTATTCGTTGGATGCCATGATAGAGGAATACGTCCGCATTCTCGGCGACGCTGTGGGGGCGGACGCGTACTAGGAAGTTGGGCTGGCCATGATTATCGAGTTTCGCTGCGATCGCGAGCAGCCGCGGCTCTGGATGTGCCGTGAGTCTCTGCGCGTCAACGATCAGGATATTCCCGTTCAAATCTCATGGACCACGACGCCGGCACCGCGACCCGCCGGCCTCGACATGCTGTTCGAGCTCGAACGCATCATCCTGCGCAAGGGCAAGGCCGGCGGCGCCGACCGGGTGACGACGATTCCGGAGCGGCCGCGCGCGGGTAACCCCGACGTGATGGTCGACTTCACCAGCGCCGAACGGGATCCGAACTGCTCCGCGAAACTGTATCTCCGTCCACGGTTCAACGGGAGCGCGGGCGAAGGCGCCGCACTGGCGGCCATCCTCGCCGGCGATCTTCCGGTGATCGAAATCGTCAATGAGCTCGACGGCGCCGTGGTGGACCGCGGCCATCCCTCGGCGGAAATCGCAGCCGGCCTGAGCGGCGGGCTCGACACGGTGATGGCACGCACGCTGTCGATGCTGCCGCCGATCCTGTCAGGGGCTCCGCGGCTGGTGCCGCAATTGCCTGCTCCTGCAAACGGTGGCGCACCGCGAAATCCCGCACCTTTTGTCGTGCGCGGCGTGGCGACGTCGATCGCAAAGGAGATCTACCGCCTGTGCTGCTACGCGCCGCACTGGCATGTCGGTTGGCGCTTTGCCGACAATACGGATATCTGGCGCACCGGCGACCTCTCGGGACCTGCCTGGAACGTGCTCGCCGATCCCGGCAACCACTTCTATGCCGACCCCTTCCCGGTGAAATGGCAGGGCAGAACGTTCGTCTTCTTCGAAGATCTCGACCACCGGACCAACAAGGGCATCATCTCCGCGATCGAATTCGACGGCAACGGGCCGGTCGGCACCGTGATGCCCGTACTCGAAGAGCCCTGGCATCTCTCCTACCCGTTCCTGATCGAAAACGACGGCGAGCTCTGGATGATCCCGGAAAGCACCGCGCATCGGGACGTTCCGATCTACAAATGCATCCGCTTTCCGGACAAGTGGGAGCGGCACTCGACGCTGCTGTCCGGGCTCGAGCTTGCCGACGTGACGATCACGCAGCATAACGGCCTCCGCTACATGTTCGGGGCCTGGCGCGATGGCAGCGGCGGCTATTCCGACACGCTGGCGATCTACTACGCCGAGCAGTTGCTCGGTCCCTGGCGGCCGCATGCGGCCAACCCGATCCTGATGGATCGCGCTACCACGCGGCCGGCAGGCAATTTCGTGACCGTCAATGGCAAGCTGTGGCGGCCGGTGCAGGACTGCAGCAACGGATACGGCGCCGCGCTCGGACTTGCCGAAGTGCTCGAGCTGTCGCCGACGACGTACCGGCAGGAAGTTCGGCATCTGCTCAGGCCGGGGCCGCAGTGGGCCGGACGCAAGCTGCACACGCTCAACCGTTGCGGTCAGCTCGAGGTGATCGACGGCTCGCGGGTTCAGCCCAAGACCACGGCGTTCCTGGCAAGCCTGCGGTCGAGCGGCCAGTCCTCGCATTGGGACTGGCATAGCGCGCTGGCGAAGCCGATCGCGCGACGGCTTCACTAGCGTACGCGCGATCGCTCCTGCGGCTCAGTTCGTATCGGCGCTCAGCACGCCGCCGAACTGCTCCCATGAGTTTCCGGTCCAGCGCTGCAGCTGAAGCTGGGTGTAGGCCATGCTGTTGTCGGCGCCGGTGTTGATCGTGATGCCCGGCATCAGGGTCGGCAGCACCAGTCCCTTGATGTTGCGCGCCTGCTTCACGATGTTCTCGCGCGACAGGTCGTCGCCGCACTGCTTGAGCACCTGTTCCAGGATCTGACCTTGCTGGGTGCCGAACAGATAGTTGTTGTCGCCGATATCGGCGCCGGGAAGATATTTCTCGAAGTGGGCGCGATACCACTTCATGCCGGGATCGTCGGCCCACTTCTTGTCGTTCGGATCCTTGGTGATGGTTGCGACCACCACGCCGACCGCCTTGTCGGCTCCCGCGGGCACGATGGTGGCGGAGACCGAGCTCGACACGTAGTTGACGATGGTGAGCGGAGTCCAGCCGATCTCGCTCGCTTTCTTGATCGCCTGTGCGGCGAATTTCGGCGTGCCGGCGATCAGGAATGCCTGGGCGCCCGACGCCTTCAGCGTCACCACATGCGATTCGATGGTGGGCTCGGTGACCTCATAGGGAGACGTCACGACCTTCTTGTCGAAATCGGACTTCAAGGTCTCCTTGAAGGCGGTCACGAAGTCCCGGCCGAGGTCGTCATTCTGGTAAAGGATCGCGATCTTCGCATCGGGCGCCGTCTGCGCGATGTATCTGGCGTAGATCTTTCCTTCGGTGTTGTAGCTCGGCAGGCCCGTGGTGGTCAGCGGAAACTCGTTGAAGTTGGTGAACTTGGTCACGCCGCTGACGACGAAGAGATGCGGCACCTTCTTCGCGGTGACGTATTTGATGGTTGCGCCGATCCCGGGCGTGCCAAGCGGAGAGAACAGGAACGCCACCTCGTCGCTCTCGATCAGCTTCCGGGTCTGCTCCACCGCCTTGGGCGGCGTATAGGCATCGTCATAGGTGATGAGGTTGATCTTGCGGCCGTTGACGCCGCCGCGGTCATTGATGGAATGGACGTAGGCGATCAGGCCCTTGCCGGTGTTGCTGAGCGGCGATGCCGGACCGCTGAACGGGAATGTCGCCCCGATCTTGATCTCCGATTCCGAGATGCCAGGCGTCTCGGCGCGGACCGGAGCTGCAGCAAACGCGGCGAGCATTGCAATGGAAACCGCAAGCTTCCCTAGCGACATCGAATTCCCCCTTTTGGTCTTTATGAATTGATCGGCTCGTGCGACCGCCGCGCGGCGGCTACCAGGCTTCGCCGAACGGCCTGATCTCGACGTTGAACGACCACGCGCTGCGGTCCTGATGGGCGACGTGCCAGACCTCGTCTGCGATCGCCTTCGGCTTGATGAAGAAGTCGTCCGGCCGCTCCGGCCAGCGCTTCCGCGTCCATTCGAGGTCGATCACCGCATCGATCACCAGATAGGCGACGTGAACGCCTTGCGGCCCGAGATCGCGCGCCATCGCCTCGGCGAGAATCCGCTGCGCCGCCTTGGTCGGCGCGAACCCCGCGAAGCCGGCCTTGCCGCGCAGCGCCGAGGTGTTGCCGGTTGCGACGATGGCGCCCTTGCCTGCCCCGATCATCGCAGGTGCAAAGCGTCGTGCCAGATACAACAGGCTCATCGTGTTGACCTGGAAGTTACGATTGAGGATCTGCGGATCGATCTCGCGGAAGGTGCCGAATGCCCCGCCGACCGCATTGTGGATCACGACCCCTGGGCTGCCGAGATCGCGCTCCACGGCCGACGCCACCGTCTCGACCTGCGTCGGGTCGGAGACATCGCATCGATAGGCCTTTGCGCCCGGCAATTGCTTCTCGAGCGCGGCAAGACGCTCCTCGTTCCTGGCCAGCAGCGCGACGCGATAGCCGCCCTCGGCGAACCTCCGGGCGAGCGCTGAACCGGTGCCGGGGCCGACACCGGATATCAGGCAGACGGGTGCGGTCATGCGATCACTCCTCCGCGTGAGCGGCCAATGGCTTCCATGGTCATGCAGCGGCCTTCGACCGCAGCTTCTCGACGTAAGGCTTGAGGTCCGGCGCAAAATGCGCGTGCGCGACCAGCCGGGCAAAGTGAGCGAACATCAGCGGATACCCATCCGGCACCCCGGGATGCAGGATCCTGGTCAATCCCTGCTTGTCCAATTGCTCGCTCCGCCCGTACTCGTTCATGAACAGCGCGAGCTCGGCGGCAAAGCAGATGTCGGCAATCGAAATGCCGTCCCCGACCAGCGTTTCGCGCCGGGACGACAGCGCCTGCTCGATGCCGGACGCATAGATCGCGAACGCATCCCTGGCGCGGGCATGAATCGCCGCGTCGACCGTGCCGCCCGACAGCGCGAGCAGATAGATCTGCGAATCCCGCGCAAACACCAGGCTGACATCGAGAAAGCTGTCGATCCTCGATGCCTCATAGGCGTCACGCCCGTAGAGCGGGAACTTGGCTTCGCCGAGCCGCGCCACCGCCCGCATGATGCTGTTGGATTCGAAGATCCCGACCTTGCCGTCAGGTCCGAACGCCGCCGGCACGTTGCCGAACGGCTGCGCCGCCATGAAGGCATCGGTCTTGAACAGCTGCGCGCCGGTCAGGCCGACTTTCCCAGTCCGCGCCAGCGAGGCGAGCTCAGCACGCTCCTGCTCCGACAGTGGGTGGGCATCGTAGTCCCACAGCCAGTCCCGCAACTCCTTTCCCGAGGCGCCTCTGACCTCGACGTCGACGCCGCAGAACCGCGCCGCGATGGTCGACTTCCAGACCCGCGGGTTCGGCAGATAGGAGAAGATGCGCAAGGCGGCCATGGCGGCTGCTCCGGGTGATGTTGCCTCAGGCGGCCAGCTTCAGGATCTTGACGACGTCGCCGGGCTCGCGGATCGGCTGCGGGTTGGCGCGGGTGAAGATCGACAGCATGGCGTTCCGGCCGATCAGTTCGAAGCGGTCCTCACCTACACCGACATCGGCGAGCCGCCGCGGCAGGCCGAGTTCCGCGATGAACGCTGCAAACGCTTCGCTGGCGTCACGCCCAGGCGCGCCGAGCGCGGCGGCGATCGCTTGCTGGGCCGCCTCCGTCGCCGGGCGGTTGTAACGCAGCACGCTCGGCATCATGACAGCCGTGCAGAAGTAATGCGGGACGTCGCAGGTGCCGCCGAGCACGTGGCCGATGGCGTGGCTGGCGCCCATCGGCACCCGCGACTGCAATCCGAACGCCGACAGCCACGAGCCGAGCTGCAGCTCAGCCGCGCCGCCTCGTCGTCGGGATTGGCCTTGGTGCGCAGCAGGCCGTGATGCAGATAGCGCAGGCCCTGCTGGCACACCGCATCGACCAGCACGTTGGGCCGGCTGGAGCAGATCGCCTCGATGCCGTGATCCATCGCGCGCGTGCCGGAGCCGAGCCAGAGCTTCTCCGGGGTGTATCGCGTCATCGCCGGATCGAGGATGATGCTGCGCGGCATCATCATCGGGTGGTTGAAGATCTGCTTCAGCTTGCGGCTGGTGTCCGTGACCAGCGCGCCCGAATTGTATTCGCCGCCCGAGAGCGTGCTGGGGATCGCGATCATCCGGACCTTCGGATTGCGGAACGGTCCGAACCGGCGGTCCGGCGTCGTCTCGAACCCGTCGAGCCCCGCCGACTCGAAGATCTCGTGCTCGATGCACATCAGCACAATCTTCGCCGCATCGACCACCGAGCCGCCGCCGATCGCAACCACGAGATCCGCCCTGGCTTCGCTGGCGTGCCGTGCGATCTGCGTCACGACATCGCGCGTGGTGTGCTGCGGCACACCGTCGAAGGTCGCCGCATGGCGGTCGCCGAGACCCTTGCGGATCTTCTCGATCTCGTCGGTCGTGGTGTTCAGCGTCCGGCTGGCAATCAGGTAAACGCGTTTGGCGCCCAGCCGCTCGGCCTCCTCGCGCAAGGCTTCGGCTGCCGGCTTGCCGTAGATCACGGATTCCATGGTGGGATATTGATGGCTGCCGACGACGTGCATGCTTGTCACTCCCTCGATGTGTCCGTGCGTTATGCCGCTGGTCAGGCCGACAGTTTGGTGAAATCAGGCTGGCGCCGTTCGGCGAAGGCGGCAAAGGCCTCGCGGGCCTCCGGCGTGGTCAGGCGCTGCTTGAACAGCACGCCTTCCTCGGCGATCTGCGCCGCGATCCGCTGCTGCTCGCGCATCAGCGCCTTGGTCATGCTGAGCGAGCCGGCCGGCCGCCTGGTCAGCGCGATCGCCGCGTCATGGGCCTTCTTGCGCAGATCGGCCTGCGGCACCACGGCATTGGCGAGGCCCGATGCCAGCGCGCCCTGCGCATCCATCGGTTCGCCCAGCGCGAACATCGCATAGGCGCGCGCATGCCCGATCCGCAACGGCAGCAGCCAGCTCGACGCCGCCTCCGGCACCAGCGCGAGATTGACGAACGGCGTGATCATCCGCGCGGTCTCGGCGAGATAGACGAGGTCGCAATGCAGCAGCATGGTGGTACCGACACCGACCGCATTGCCCTGCACGGCCGCGACCAGCGGCTTGCCGACCTTGCTGATGGTCTCGATGAAGCGGTGCGCCGGGCTATCGACCGTGCTCTCGCCGCGCGCCTGGCTCGCGAAATCGGCAAGGTCATTGCCCGCGGTGAAGCTGTCGCCGTCGCCCTGGAACAGGATGACGCGGACGGATGGATCCGCCTCGGCCTGCTTCAGCGCACGCGACATCGCGTCATACATCGCGCCGGTCAGCGCATTCTTCTTCTCCGGCCGCTGCAGCGTCAGTGTCATCACGCCCGCGGCGATCTCAACCTTGACATGCTCGGTCATGGCACTCTCCTTCAGGCGACCGCGCGGGCCGGCTTGGTTTCGAACTTGCCGTCGAGGAAGCCGGTCAGGCGCTGCCGGATGATCTGCTCGGCCTCGGCCATGATGCGGTCGATCAATTCCTTGACGGTCGGGATGTCGTGGATCAGGCCGACCACCATGCCGCAGCTCCAGGCGCCGGCATCCATCTCGCCGTCGATCATCACCTTCGGATAGACGCCGGCGACCTGCTCGTGGATGTCCTCGATCTTGAGCCTGGCGCCCTTCTCGCGTTCGATCTCGAGCAGCTCATCGACGCCCTTGTTCTTCAGCACCCGCTCGGTGTTGCGCAGCGCGCGCATCACAAGGCGGGTGTCGAGCTCGTCGGCATCGAGCAGCGCCTGCTTCACGTTGGGATGAACCGGCGCTTCCTTGGTCGCGATGAAACGGGTGCCCATGTTCATGCCGGCGGCGCCCATCGACAGAGCGGCGACCAGGCTGCGCGCATCCGCCATGCCGCCCGAGCGACGAACGGAATCTTCAATTCGTCCGCCGCACGCGGCAGCAGGATCATGTTCGGGATATCATCCTCGCCGGGATGGCCGCCGCACTCGAAGCCGTCGACGCTGACCGCATCGCAGCCGATCTTCTCGGCCTTCAGCGAATGCCGCACCGAGGTGCATTTGTGGATCACCTTGATGCCGGCCGCCTTCAGCGCCGGCATGTACTGCTCCGGGCTGCGGCCCGCGGTCTCGACCGCCTTGACCCCGCCCTCGCGGATCGCTGCGATGTATTCGGGATAGGGCGGCGCGGTGAAACTCGGCAGGAAGGTGAGATTGACGCCGATCGGCTTGTCGGTCATGTCGCGGCAGCGCGCGATCTCCTTGGCCAGCAACTCCGGCGTCCGCTGGGTCAGGCCGGTGATGATGCCGAGGCCACCGGCGTTGGACACCGCGGCCGCCATCTCGGCGAAGCCGACATAATGCATGCCGCCCTGGATGATCGGATGCTGGATGCCAAACAGTTCAGTGATTGCTGTCTTCACAAGTCTCTCCCGCGTTTCCGATCAGTGGATAATTTCGAACAAACCGGCCGCGCCCATGCCGCCGCCGATGCACATGGTCACCACGCCGTATTTGGCCTTGCGCCGCCGCCCCTCGATCAGGAGATGCCCGGTGAGTCGCGCGCCGGTCATGCCGTAGGGATGGCCGATCGCGATCGAGCCGCCGTTGACGTTCAGCTTGTCAGGATCGATGCCGAGCTTGTCGCGGCAATAGATCACCTGCACCGCGTAGGCCTCGTTAAGCTCCCAGAGATCGATGTCGTCGATCCTGAGGTTGTGCCGCTTCAACAGCCGCGGGATCGCGGCGACCGGGCCGACGCCCATCTCGTCCGGCTCGACGCCGGCGGCGACGAAGCCGCGGAAGATGCCGAGCGGCTTGATGCCCTTCTGCGCGGCGACCTTGTCGCTCATGATCACGCAGGCCGAGGCGCCGTCCGAGAGCTGGCTGGCGTTGCCGGCGCTGATGGTCTTGCCCTCGAACACCGGCTTGATCTTGGCTAGGCCGTCCGCCGTGGTGTCCGGCCGCGGGCCTCATCCTTCGCCAAGGTCACCTGCTGGAAGCTGACCTCCTTGGTGTCCTTGTTGACCACGGCCATCTTGGTCGTGAACGGCACGATCTCGTCGTTGAAGCGGCCGCCCTGCAGCGCGGCGCCGACGCGGCGCTGGCATTCGAGGCTGTACTCGTCCTGCTGATCGCGGCCGATCCCATAGCGCTCAGCGACGACCTCGGCGGTCTCCAGCATCGACATGTACATCTCGGGCTTCATCGCCATCAGCTCGTCGTCGACGGCGTGAAACCGGTTCATGTGCTCGTTCTGCACCAGGCTGATCGACTCGATGCCGCCGCCGATCGCGATCTCGACGCCATCAAGCATGACCGAACGCGCGGCGACCGCGATCGCCTGCAGGCCGGAGGCGCATTGCCGGTCGATCGTGGTGCCGGCAACGGTAACCGGAAGCCCGGCGCGGATCGCGCCCTTGCGCGCGACGTTCATCACCATGGTGCCCTGCTGCATCGCGCAGCCCATCACCACGTCCTCGACCTCGCCGGGCGCGATGCCGGCGCGCTTCACGGCTTCCGCCATCACGTGGCCGGCCAGGGTCGGGCCGTCGGTGTTGTTGAGCGCGCCGCGATAGGCCTTGCCGACGCCGGTGCGCGCGGTGGAAACAATGACTGCATCTTGTGACATGCTTAACCTCTTTGACTTCAGGCGACCGCGTCGAGCTGCGCGTAGCGCAGCACGTGATAGGCGGGATCGCCGAACTGGATGTTGATGGAGGAAATCCGCTTGAAATAATGGCCGACGTTCAGCTCGTCGGTCATGCCCATGCCGCCATGCAGTTGCACCGCCTGATCGGCCACGAACTTGCCGGCATAGCCGATCTTGGATTTGGCGCCCGAAGCCAGCCGCGAGAGGCTGGCCTCATCGTCGTTGAGACTGAGGCTGAGATGCTGCATCAGGGACAGCGCCTCCTGATGCGCGATGAACATGTCGACCATCCGGTGCTGCAGCACCTGGAAGCTACCGATCGTGACGCCGAACTGCTTCCGCGTCTTGGAGTAATCCAGTGTCGCGTCGTTCAGCTCGCCGATCGCGCCGACCGCCTCGGCACAGAGCGCGCCGATGGCGCGATTGCGGCAGGCTTCCAGCGCGGCGACACCTTCACCTTCCCGGCCCAACAACTCCCCGCGCACGCCGCGCAGGCTGATCTCCGCCGCCCGGCGGCCATCGATCGTCTTGAAGCTTTGCAGGTCGAGGTTCGCGGCGCGACGATCGACCACGAACAGGCTGACGCCGCCGCGGTCGTGGCGATGGCCCGAGGTGCGCGCGGAGACGATGAGATAGTCCGCCCACGGCGCGGCGATGACCGCGGTCTTCTCCCCGCTCAGCAGGTAATCGTCACCGTCCCGGTGCGCGGTGGTCGTGACGGTCGCCAGATCGAAGCGCGAAGTCTTCTCGGTCCAGGCCAGCGCCCAGAGCTTCGATCCCACGATGATGTCGGCGATGTAGGCCTGCTTCTGCGCGTCGGAACCCGCCCGCTCGATCAGGCTGCCGGCCACCACGACCGTCTCGACGAACGGCTCGACCACGAGATGCCGGCCGAACTCGTGCATAATGATCATGGTCGACAGCGGCCCGCCGCCGAAGCCGCCGACAGCTTCCGAGAACGGCGCGGCGAGCAGGCCGAGTTCGGCGAATTCATCCCATTGCCTGCGGCCAAGCCCCTCTTCGCTCGCGACGATCTTGCGGCGGGCGTCGAAATCATACTGGTCGCGCAGCAGCCGCTGCACGCTGGACCGCAACAATTCCTGCTCTTCCGTGAACTGGATATCCATCCGATCCTCTCGTGGCGCGATTGCTAAAGTCCGAGCACCGCCTTGGCGATGATGTTGCGCTGGATCTCGTTCGATCCGCCGTAGATCGAGAGCTTGCGCGAGTTGAGATATTTCTCAGAGGCCGTGTGGCCATAGTCCGGGCCCGGCATGAAGTGGTTGGCGCTGACCGGATGCTCGCGGATCGCCAGCCCGTAATTGCCGATCGCCCGATGCGTCAGCTCGGTGATGTTCTGAAAGATCTCGGTGCCGCGGATCTTGAACAGCGAGGCCGCCGGCCCCGGATCGATGCCGCGGGCCATCTGGGCGACGACTCGTAGCTCGGTCGCCTCCAATGCCAGCACGTCGAGCTCGACGCGGGCAATGTCCCTGATGAACTCCAGATGCGCCGGATCGTCTTCCGGGATCTCGGCCTTCACGATCTTCTTCAGCCGATCGATGTAGCGCGTCGAGCGGCCGATGCCGGCCATGCTGGTGCGCTCATTGCCGAGCAGGAATTTGGCGTAGGTCCAGCCCTTGTTTTCCTCGCCGATCAGGTTCTCGGCGGGGACGCGGACGTTTTCCAGGAAGACGTCATTGACCTCGTGCGAGCCATCAATCGTGATGATCGGGCGCACGGTGACACCCGGCGATTTCATGTCGATCAGCAGGAACGAGATGCCGGATTGCGGCTTCGCAGCGAGATCGGTCCGGACCAGGCAGAAGATCCAGTCGGCGTGCTGCGCCAGCGTGGTCCAGGTCTTGTGGCCGTTGACGATGTAGTGGTCGCCGTCGCGCACCGCCTTGGTGCGAACGGTGGCGAGATCGGAGCCCGAGCCCGGCTCCGAATAGCCTGGCACCACCAGTCCTCGCCTGACAGGATGCGCGGCAAGAACTTCGCCTTCTGCGCGGCGTTGCCGAAGGTGTAGATGACCGGACCGACCATGGTGACGCTGAATGCCAGCGGCGGCATGGTGCCGGCGCGCGTCGTCTCCTGCTCGAAGATGAAGCGGCGGGTGATCGACCAGCCGGGCCCGCCATATTCCTTCGGCCAGAGCGGCGCGATCCAGCCCTTGTCGTGCAGGATGCGATGCCACAACAGCATCTGCTCCTTGGAAAGATCGGTCTCCGGATTGGCGACACGCATCTCCGCCGGATAATTGTCCTTGATGAAGGCGCGAACCTCGTCGCGAAACACCGCATCGTCAGGGGATAGCGCGAGCTCCATCGGACCCGCTCCCTACCACTTCTCGCCGAAGGGCCGGATTTCCAGCTCGAAGGTCCAGGCGCTCTTCGGCTGCTGATAGAGCTGCCAGTACGACGCGGCGACCGATGCCGGCGGCATCAGGAGATCGGGATTGTCGAGCGCGTTCGGGCCGAGCGCCTCGATGCGGCGCTGCCGCACCCATTCGGTGTCGACGCCGGAATCGATGATCAGGTGCGCGACATGGATGTTCTTCGGTCCGAGCTCACGCGCCATCGCCTGCGCCACGGCGCGCAGGCCGAACTTGGCGCTGGCAAAGGCGGCATAGCCGCTGCCGCCGCGCAGCGACGCGGTGGCGCCGGTGAAGAAGATGTTGCCCTCACCGCGCGCCGTCATCAACCGCGCTGCCTCGCGCCCGGCCAGGAAGCCGGAGTAGCAGGCCATTTCCCAGACCTTGCGGAACACGCGCTCGGTGGTCTCCAGAATCGGGAAATTGACGTTGGCGCCGATGTTGAAGATGCAGACCTCCAGCGGCGCATGCTTGTCGGCGTCATTGAGGAAGGCAGTGATCTCCTCCTCCTTGCGCGCGTCGAGCGAGCGCGCGTGGATCTCGCCGCCGGCGGCCTCGATCTCCTTGACCAGCGGCGCGAGCTTGTCGCCGTTGCGGCGGCCGGCGAAGATCGTGAAGCCTTCGGATGCAAACTTCTTGGCGATCTCGCCGCCGATGAAATCACCGGCACCAATGACGGCAACCGTCTTGTTTCTCTTCTGCATGGTGGACTCCGGTCTTGTTAGAGTGAACTGTCTTGCGCTGGCGTCAGCCTCAGCTGCGCAGCGACTCCGCCAGCTTGTGCTTCAGGAGCTTGCCCGTCGATGTCGCGGGCAGCGCATCCATCAGGATAATCTCCGACGGGCGCTTGTACGAGGTGAGTTGCGGGGCAACATGGGCCATCAGGTCCTGCACCGTGGCCGTCGAGCCCTTGATCAGCTGCACGAAGGCGACGACCTCCTCATTGCCCTCGACCGGCCGGCCGACCACGGCGCACTGCACAACTGCGTCATGCGTGCTCAGCACCGCCTCGATCTCGGCCGGATAGACGTTGAATCCGGAACGGATGATCATCTCCTTGGTGCGCCCGACGATGTAGAGGACGCCATCCTGGAAGCGGGCCAGATCGCCGGTATTGAACCAGCCGTCGGGGTCGATCGCCTTGGCGGTCAGATCGGGGGCGCGGTAATAGCCGCGCATCACGTTTGGGCCGCGGACGTGGAGCTCGCCGACCTCACCGTCTGCGACCGGCTTGAGATCGCGGTCGACCAGCTTTGCTTCGAGGCCCGGCATGACCGCGCCGACGGCGTGGTCCGCCCGCGGATTGTCCGGCCGGACGCCGGAGATGCCGGGCGAGCATTCGGTGATGCCGTAACCGTTGAGCAACGGCAGGCCGAGCTCCTGCTCGACCCTGGTCTTGAGGTCGAGGTCGAGCGGCGCGCCGGCCACCGAGATCACGCGCAACCGGCCGCGATCGAGCCTCTGTAGGCCGGCATTGCGCCGGTACTCGAGCAGGCGCTGGTAGGTCGCGGGCACGCCGTTCAGGATCGTGATGCCTTCCTCGGCCATCGCCTTGACCAGTGCCGCCGGATCGTACTTGGCGACCAGGCGCACGGTCGCGCCGACCATCAAGGTCATCGTCAGCAACGAGATGCCGACGATATGCGAGATCGGCAGCACGCAATACTGCACATCGTCGGCCGTCATCTTGCGGAACGCCGCGGTGCCGCGGGCGCTGAACAGGAGATTGCGGTGGGTCAGCATCACGCCCTTCGGCGCGCCCGTCGTGCCTGATGTGTAGATGAGGACGGCGACCTGGTTTGCACCGTCGACCTCGACCGGCTCGGCCACCGTTGCCAGGTTCAGAGTGGTGACCGCGATGCCGCGGAGCGGTCCGACATCCTGAATGGCAGCCTCATAGCGCGCGGCATGCGCGGCCGCCTCCTGCGAAACGTCGGCGGTCAGCAGCACGCGGCGCGCGCCGCTGTGATCCCTGATCTGGTCGAGCTCACGCGGCGACAGCCGGGGATTGACCACGATCGACCAGACATCGAGCCGGCTCGCCGCCAGCAGCAGGCAGGCGAGCGGTATCGAGTTCTCGCTCACGATCATCATGCGGTCGCCGGCGCGGATGCCGAGCGCCTGCAATGCGGCGGCGACACGATCGACCGCCTGATCGAGCTCGCGATAGGTCAATCGCATCTTGTCGTCGATCAGCGCCGGATGATGCGGCGTCGCCACGACGTGGTGATTGATCACCTCGTGGATGCGGTTCGGCAGGCCTTCCACACTTCCTTCAACGATCTGGATCGACGCCTGCACTGAAACCTCCCTGTCGCAGCCGTTTTGGCTGGATTTGTTGTGTTGGGGAATTTACCGCTCAGGCGGTCTTGCGCTGCCTCGCTGCCAACTGCGCGACGATCTCGTCCTCGACCTCGCGCAGGCGGTCCTTGCCGAAGAAGATCTCGTCGCCGACAAAGAAGGTCGGCGACCCGAACGAGCCGCGCGCCACGGCATTGCTGGTGTTGTCGATCAGCTTCTTCTTCACCTCATCCTGCTGGGCGCGGGCGATGATGCGATCGATGTCGATGCCCGAGGACAGGAACGCCTCGCGGAACACCTGCGGATCGTCCATCTTCTTGGGTTCGGACCACATGTGGTGATAGGCGGCGCGGAAGTAGGGCTCGAACAGCCCCTCGAAATCGGCTGCGACGACGCCGCGCATCAGCATCAGCGTGTTGACCGGAAAGAACGGGTTCGACGTGAAGGTCGTGATGCTGTGGCGGCGCAGGAAGCGCTCGGTCTCGAGCGCGTTGTATTCCGGCTTGTTCTTGATCCCGCGCAGCGACTCGCCCGGCGACATGTTGCCGGTCGCCTTGTAGACGCCGCCGAGCAGCACCGGGACGTAGTCGAACTTCACGCTGGTGCGCTGCTCGATGCCGGGCAGCGCGAGCTCGGCGAGATAGGCGTTGGGGCTTCCGAAATCAAAGTGGAATTCGACCTTGAGCGGAGCAGCCATGGAACGCCCTTCCCTTCGAGTGGCAGCAATCGCCTGTCGCTGCCGGTTGATCGTGGCCCGGACCATAAGTTCTATTTTAGAACTGTCAATATGATATTTGTCATCCAATGCGGGTATCGGGGCTACATCAGAGGCATCCTATTGAAATGGCATTAGTTCTGTTTTAGAATTTTAGGTGCGATGCCGTCGCAGACCGCTGGAGACGCTGATGAAATGGGATGCCCTCGAGGAGGAGCCGTGCTCGCTGGCCCGTACGGTCGCCGTGATCGGCGACCGCTGGAGCCTGTTGATCCTGCGCGAATGTTTCCTGCGCATCCGCAGGTTCGATGACTTCCAGGCCTCGCTCGGGATCACCCGGCATCTGCTCGCCGATCGGCTGAAGAAGCTGGTGCGCTTCGGCGTGCTGCGCAAGATTCCCTATCAGGAAGCGCCGAAGCGCTACGAATACATCCTGACGCAAAAGGGGCTCGATCTCTATCCGATCATCATGTCGATCGTGCACTGGGGCAACATCCACATGGTCGACGCGCGCGGCCGGCCGCTGCTGCACGAACACAAGAGCTGCGGGAAGATGTTCGATCCCGTCATGGTTTGCTCGGAATGCGGCGAGCCGCTGAGCGCCAAGCACGTCCATGTGCATCCGGGCCCCGGCGCGCGGCGATCGTCGCCGCTGCACGCCAGCGCGCGGGAGCGCACGAAGAGAAACGCCGAGCAGGGCTAGACTGTTCCCGCAGAACCGGCGCCTCGCACGGCCGGCTCATCTCATCGCGATGGCTCAGCCATCAATGCGACGTTGCCGCCAAGCAGGCAGCCGACCGGGCGGCCGCCGGCAAAACCGATCCGAACGCGAATCTCCGACAGGCGCCCCATCGCCCTGCCCTGGAGGATTCGAATCTCCTCGTCGTTCGGGGTCACCAGACCGCTATCGAGCAGACCAAAAGCCAGCGCGGCAGCCGCGATCCCGGTTGCAGCATCTTCCCGATAGCCGGACGAGCGCGGGAATTGGCGCGCCTCGAACAGGCGGGCCTCGCGGTCGATCACGGTGAACGGATAGAGTCCGGTCGATCCGATCCGGCCGCACACCGCCTCGACGTGCTCGACCGCCGGATTGAGCGCATTCAACGCTTCGGGAGACCGCATCGGGATCAAGGTCTTGATCCGCGAAGTGACCGCATTGCACGGCGTTGCTCCGCCGATCGCATCCGGCCCCACCGCAAGGGCCCGTAGCACGTCATCGCGCTGGCTCGCGGTCAATGGAACCGTCTTTCCCGCCGGCTGGGTGATCTCGACACTGGGCTCGCCCTGACGATTGCGGCTGATGAAGCCGGTGACGGGACCGCTGCGCGTCGAGATCCGGATCGTATCGCCGGGCAGCTTTCCATGGCGGGCCAGCAGCCAGAGCGCACCGATGGTGGCGTGGCCGCACATTTCCATTTCGTGGTTCGGAACGAAGAAGCGGAACGTCGCGTCAAAATCGTCGCTCTCGGCCGGCAACACGAAGCCGGACTCGTGACCATGGTGTCGCGCGACATCCTGCATCTCGGACGCACTCATGCCGCTGGCATCGACCACGATCGGACAGGGATTGCCGCCCTGCCCATCCGCCGTGAACACGCTCACCAGTTCCACCGTCGTCATGGTGTCGTCCCCAATCACCCTGCCCTGAGCCGCACGGCCGCTACTTGACCAGCGCCGCGCCCGGTCTCCGGATGCTGCAGCCAGCCGAGCAGCGCTGCGTGGAAGCGCGCCGGCGCCTGGATCTGCGGTGAATGGCCGAGGTCGGGGAATTCGATCAGCTGGATATGCGGGATCCGCTTGGCGGCCTCCTTGCCGAGCACCGGATAATTGCCGAGCGTCTTGCGGATTTCCGGCGGCGCGGTGTCCTTGGCGATCGCGGTGGTGTCCTTGTCGCCGACGAACAGCAGTGTCGGCGGCTTGATCTGCTCGAATTCGTAGAACACCGGCTGGGTTGCGATCATGTCGTAGAGCCGCGCCGAGCTCGACGCCACGGCGGCACGGTCCTCCCCGCGATACATGCCGGCCAGCATCTGCACCCACACCTCGTAGGACGGATCCCAGGTGCCGGCGTAGTAGGTGGCGCGCTCATAGGCGCGGATGCCGTCGGCGGTGACGCGGGTCTCGCGCTGCATCCAGCCGTCGAGGCTGAGCCACGGCACGCCCTTGGCCTTCCAGTCTTCGAGCCCGATCGGATCGACCAGCACCAGGCGATCGGTGGCGTCGGGATACATCAGCGCGTAGCGCATCGCGAGCATGCCGCCGGTCGAATGGCCGACCATGATTGAGCGATCGATCCCGAGAGAAGCCAGCAGCGCGCGGCTGTTGCCGGCGAGCTGCTGGAAGGTGAACTGATAGCCCTCCGGCTTACTGGACTTGCAGAATCCGATCTGATCCATCGCGATCACGCGATAGCCGGCGCCGCTGAGCGCCTTGATGGTGCCGTCCCAGGTCGCGGCGCAGAAATTCTTGCCGTGCAGCAGCACCGCGGTCTGGCCGTTCGGCGTCGCCGGCTTGACGTCGAGATAGGCCATGTCGAGCTCCTGCCCCTGCGAGCTGAAGCGATAATGCTGCACCGGATAGGGATATTCGAAACCCTGCAACTCCGGCCCATAGGCCGGTTCAGCGGCCGATTGCGCCGATGCATTGGACGAACCGAGCGCGACGGTGGCGGCGACGGCAAGAAACAGGGCTTTCAGGTGCATCTCGGCGGGTCCACAAATCAGGGGGCGGATGTGTGATGCCGTAGCCGAACGCATCGGCGCCATCCAGCGCCGACGGATGATTTGTTCGTGATCTCCCTGTGAAACTAGGCCGGATCGAACGCCCGGACCGGCGGCAGATTGCCGTTGAAGCGTTCGACCTGAACCGTCGTCAGCTGCCCGGTGCAGCCCTGCGCGAAGGATGACGTGCCGATGTCGCGCGTCAGCACGTTCGGATTGCCGTGGACGCACAGCGGCGCCTCGTCCTCGGGGTCCATCGGGTCGTACCAGGCGCCGGTCGGCAGCTGCACCACGCCGGGCGCGATGCCGTCGGTGACATGCACCGCGGCCAGACATGCTCCGCGCGAATTGAAGATGCGGATGATGTCGCCATCAGTGATGCCGCGCGCCGCAGCATCGCGCGGGTTCATGCGTGCGACCTCGCGGCCGCGATGCTTGGCGTCAAGCGAATGGCCGCCGAAATCGAGCTGGCTGTGCAGCCGCGTCACCGGCTGGTTGGCGACCAGGAAGCACGGCGAATCCGGTGTCGGCGTGTCAGTCTTCGCGAGCCAGACCGGATGGCCCGGACAATCGGCATCGCCGTGACCTGCGATCTTCTGCGAGAAGATCTCGATGCGGCCGCTCGGCGTCGGCAACGGACGCGCGACCGGGTCCTCGCGGAAACGGCGCAGCGAGCCGCCATCGTCGAGATGCTGCGGCACCACCAGGCTGCCGCGCGCCCAGAACTCCTCGAAATCAGGCGCCTCGAGCCCGCGCGCGGCGAGCACCTTGCGGGTCGGTTCATAGAGATGTTGCAGCCACTCGCGCGACGTGCGGCCTTCGGTGAAGGGCTCGCGGGCCCCGAGCCGCTCGGCGAGATCGGCGAAGATGTCGTAGTCGTCGCGTGCGAGGCCGAACGGCTCGGCGATGCGGTGCATCGCGACCATCAGGGGATCGTTGGTGGAATAGCCGATGTCCTCGCGCTCCAGCGTCATGGTCGCGGGCAGCACGATGTCGGCGTGGCGCGCGGTCGCGGTCCAGGCCAGCTCGTGCACCACCAACGTGTCGAGCCGCGCAAACGCCTTGCGCAGGCGGTTGAGGTCCTGGTGATGGTGGAACGGATTGCCGCCGGCCCAATAGACCAGGCGGATATCCGGATAGGTCCGCGTCTCGCCATTGTAGCGATAGGTGGTGCCGGGATTGAGCAGCATGTCGGCGATGCGCGCCACCGGAATGAAGTCGGCGACGCCGTTCTTGCCCTGGCCGAGCGTCGGCCCGGGCACGTCGTTGACGCGGCGGCCGTAATAGCCGATCGCGCCGAGCGAATAGGCGTAGCCGCCGCCGGGCAGGCCGATCTGGCCGAGCACCGCCGCCAGCACCATGCCCATCCACACCGGCTGCTCGCCATGCTCGGCGCGCTGCAATGAATGCGAGACGGTGATCAGCGCGCGCCGCCCGGCGAGCCGCCGCGCCAGCGCCTTGATGGTGCCGGCATCGATGCCGCAGATCGACGCGGCCCATTCGGCGCTCTTCGCCACGCCATCGCTCTCGCCGGTAAGATAGCGCAAAAACACCGGCCAGCCCTCGGTGTAGCGATCGAGGAAGGCCTGGTCGTGCAGGCCTTCGCCCACCAGGGTGTGGACGATGCCGAGCATCAGCGCGGTGTCGGTGCCGGGCACAGCCGTCAGCCATTCGGCGCCGGCTTCGACCGGGAGATCGTCGCGCAGCGGGCTGACCAGCACGAACTCGCAGCCGCGGCGGTGCGCCGCCTGCATCGCGCCGCGCTCGACATGCTTGCTGATCGAGCCGCCGGCGACCATCGAGTTCTTCAGCGCCATGCCGCCGAACGCCAGCACGATGTCGGTTTCGGCCGCGATCTGCTCCCAGGTGACGTTGCGCTTGGTGATGTCCTCGTAGCCGGTGAGGATCTGCGGCAGCAGCACCGAGGACGCGCCGGAGGAATAGGTGTTCACCGAACGGACATAGCCGCCGAGCGCGATGTTGAGGAAGCGATGCACCTGGCTCTGCGCGTGATGGAAGCGACCCGCGCTCGACCAGCCATAGGAGCCGCCGAACACCGCGCCGGGGCCGACCGTGTCGCGAATGCGCGAAAGCTCGCCGCCGAGCAGATCGAGCGCCTGCTCCCAGCTGACCGAGACGAACTCGTCGCGGCCGCGGCGATCGTCGGGCCCCGGGCCGCGCTCCAGCCAGCCGCGGCGGATCGCCGGCTGGCCGATGCGCGCCTGGTGGCGCAGCGCGCCGGGGAAGTTGTCGATGATGCCGTTCGGATCGGGATCGCCGCCATAGGGCCGGACTTCGAGACCGTCCTGGCCGAGCCGCGCCGAGAACACGCCCCAATGCGAGGTGTGCGGCTTGAAACCATCGGACAGATCGAGGCCGGGATCGGGGTAGCCAATGGTCTCGCTCATTCGGTGGCGTCCTCAGATGCGGGTCTCGAGCCCTGTCGCAAAGATGTCGCCAGTATAACGATCCGCACCCCGATGTCTTCGGATTGAGGGTTGCGGGACGCGCAGGCGGCCACGCGCAGGGATCCGCGAGCGCAGATGTCGCACCGCGCCGTGCCGGCCTCATCGCTGATGACGGTGGCGGAACTCGCCGCAAAAGATGCGCGTGGCGAAAAGCGCGAAAACAACCCCATGCAAAGCAGCAGGCCCGCCGCCGGCGCTCGCCCGGGCGGCTTGACACGTCGGGCAAATCAGGGGCATATTTCCAATATTCCGAAATCGCGCAAGCGCCCCACAGGCGCCCCCTCGCCCGCAAATGCGGGCTCGCCGGCTGCGATCGCGGCCGGACATCCTTAACCCACATCGACATCGCCACCGCCGCCCGCAGCGGACGATCGCCTGCGCGCGGCCTGCGCATTCCAGGGAATATCGACATGACCACTGCCCCCGATCTCACCGTGCCGACGCCGGCCGCCGCCCCCGGCGAGCCGCAAGCCGCCATACTCCCGCGCATCAAGCTCTCGCGGCGCGGCTACGCGATCGACCACCCTGACCGGAAGCTCGGCGAGCGGCTGATGGCGAACGCGCTCGGGGTCGCCGATCGCGACGCGATGGACGGCATCCTCAGGCAATTGGTCAGGGCCAGCGTGAGCGGCGGCAAGCCCAGCGAGGTCAACCTCGCTTTCATGCTCTCGATGGTGAAGAGCATTCGCCCGCGCGATGCCGTCGAGGCCATGCTGGTGGCGCAGATGGTTTCGGTGCATGTGATGGCGATGCGCTGCGCCCAGCACCTCGCGCATGCCGACGACCTCGCCCAGCACGACAGCGCGGCGCGCGCCCTCGGCCGGCTCGCCCGCACCTTTCCCGCCCAGATCGAGGCGCTGAACCGCTACCGCAGCCATGGCGAGCCCGCCATCACCGTGCAGAATGTGAAGGTGGAGGACGGCGGCAACGCCATCGTCGGCAACGTCACCCAGCATGCGAGCGTGATCGTCTCCGACCAGACCCCGGCATCCGCGACGCGGACGCCGAAGGCCGCGAGCGCCAGGCGAGCGCATGAGCCAGCCGATGCCAGACAGGACGCCCAGGCATGAGCGATCCCATCAGCACGACGGGCCCGATGCAGGCGAGCCCGCGCTGCGGCGCCAAGACCCGCACCGGCGACGCGTGCCGCGCGCCGGCGGTGCGCGGCAAGAGGCGCTGCCGTATGCACGGCGGCGCAAAGGGATCCGGCGCGCCGAAGGCAAACCGGAACGCGCGCAAGCACGGCCTGTTCACCAGGGATGCGATCGCGGAGCGGACGGAGATGCGGGCGTTGTTGGGGGAAGCAAGGAAGCTTATCGAGGGGATGAAGTCACACCGCTTTGCTCGGACAAGTCACGATTGACGGCACACTGTGTATGCAATTGAAAGGTCATTCGAACGTGATCGGCCCCGCACGTGTTGAACCGAAGCCGCGATTGAGATGAATCGTCGCGACGACAAGTATTCGAGTGCGCTGTCACCGCAATTCCCTCAGCGCAACGACGGGCAAGTCTTGGCGCACCACCCAGAACATCATGGCCGGCTCATGGGCTTAGAGCTTTTCGGGCCTTCTTCGGCGCCGGCTTCTTGGCGGCCTTGCCCCGTTTCGTAGCGGGCGGCTTCCGAGGCGGGCCGCTTCGGGCTCGGTTATTCACGACGCCATCGATATCCTCAATTTGTGCGTTCAGCTTCTCGATAGCGGTCATCAAGCGCTTTGCGGCACCCTTGTTCGGCTTCACCCCGTGTTGGCCGTATAGGTTGACTTCTTCCTGAACGGCATGGCGCAACCCGGCCTTCCCAGAGCTAAGAACGTCCAGCGCGCGGAGCGTGCTTAAGCTAAGGCCCAACTCCCCATGAAGTCGCGTTCGCTCGATGCGAACGAGCGTACGAGCGATTTCCCATTCCCGGTCGTTGAAATCATTGAGCGCCTGCTGGATCCGTTTGTGGGATAATTCCTCGCCGTCGACCACCTGTCGTAGCAAGCTAAGGATGCCGCGAGGCGTAAAGTAGAGCGATCGGATCGCGACAACTACGTCCTTCTGCAGACGGCGATCGTATTCTTCGGCTTTGGGCAGTATCGCTTTTAAGGCTTTGAAGGCTTCAACGACGAGATTGATAGCGATTGCACCAACCTTAAGGGTTTCCGGGTCCATCTCTGCCCTCGTGGGTAAAGCACCGGTCTTTCAGCACCGGAATGAGCACAACGGGGACCGCGAACGGCGATGTTTCGTCTTTCGCGACTGATATCCACACGAGAGCGCTATCGATCTCCAACTCGGTCAGGACGACGGCGGGCACGAGCGAGCCCCTGCGAACGTGTCGCCTTTCATCGAAATCGGAATGTATCCACTCGTCTAGATAGCGCTACGTAGTTTTTCAGCTTTAAATGAGCAAGAAATAGTGAATTTGACATTGTCAGATTTTTTGTTTATATTTTTGACATGGAGGATCGCCATGAGTGATGGTCCCTACAAAAGTCTGAATATGACGCCCGCCTGGAAGAGGTTTGCGGAGTGGGCACACAAAGCAGCTTTTGAGCCGAATGAAGTCGCTGGACGTGTTGTCCCGGCTTTGGAGGAGACGTGGCGCGACGAAGGCTGCGGCGAAATCGTCCGAGCTATCCGATCGATTGTGGGCGATGCCCGGCAAATCGACATGTTTGGGCAAGACAAGTCAGTCGAATTGGAGGCCGCACGAAGGGATCTCTCCGCCGGACATCCCATGCGGCGCCTGATCGTCGATCACGTTATGCAATCGATGGCGAGCGGAAAGCGCGGCATCGACGCCATTTGTGATGGTGTCGAAAGCGCCTTGCGCAACCGCGCGGCGCGGGGGCCCCGCCAGGTAGAAGAGCATTATCTGCGCAAGCAGAGCCCCGAAGCTATGGCGACCCGTATCAGAAACCGCATGGAAGACGCTGTCGCGAGCGCTCCGATTGCGGCGCTTGCACGCCGCTTGTGCGGCTTAGACGCAACCATTCAACCCCAGTCCGTTAAGCAGCAAGGGCTTGAAGACGGAGTAAGCCTACCGTGAGCAACGAACTGCCCGCAGTCCGAGTTGATGTGCATGAAGCCGGCGGAGGCCCGCGCCAAGGCCGGGTCTCCTGCGAGATCGATACTAATCTTGTTTTTAAGACGCATAATCTTGCAGCGTACTTTTTTGCGCAATGGGAACCGGTCGTCTTCGACCTCATGTTGTTGGCCGCATCCGTCGAATTTTGTGATCGCATACAGCGCCGCCCAGCCCAGCGTTGGGGTCGCGCTTTTGAACTGCGGCTGCCCGTCCACAATCTCCGTATCTGGGAACAGAAAAGTGTGTCTGACACCTTGCATGAAGCACTCGAGCTTCTGACGGGCGATCAGTGGAAAATTACGTTCACGAAGCGCAAGAAGCCAATTTCTGAACCGGTGCAGAAGCTATTCCATCTGGATACAGGAGCAGAGGCGGTCATTCCGTTTAGCGACGGACTCGATTCCCGTGCGGTCGGCGCGTTGATGGCAGAGGAATACGGCAATAGGCTGGTCCGTGTCCGCCTCGGATCAAAAAGGAAAGACCAGCCGAAAGATTCGTCCGGCCGCAAGCAACCTTTCATGACGCTGCCGTATCAGGTGAAGTCCTCCGGATCTCGCTTCGCTGAATCAAGCGCCCGGTCACGCGGGTTCAAATTTGCTGTACTAAGCGGATCGGCTGCATATTTTGCTAAAGCGGGCAAGGTCATCGTTCCGGAGAGCGGACAAGGTGCGCTTGGTCCGGCGCTTGTCCCCGTGGGTCAGGCGTATGAAGACTACCGCAACCATCCCCGTTTCATGAAGCAAATGACGGCATTCTTCAAGGCGCTTCTCTGTGCCGATATAGAATTCGCATTCCCGCGACTGTGGTCCACCAAAGGTGAAACGCTCAAGGCGTACATGGCATTGAACAACAGCAAGAATGATGAGTGGTGGAAGACCAAATCGTGCTGGCAGGACAACCGCCATGTGTCGGTCGATCATCATCGGCGCCAGTGTGGTATTTGTGCGGCCTGCATGCTGCGCCGACTAAGCGTTCATGCCGCCGATCTTGCTGAACCCGCAGAGACTTATGTCTGGGAAGACCTCTCTGCCCCCACTTTCGATGCGGGCGCGGCCGAAGGATACAACAAGAAGCCGCATGCTCAGAAGCAATATGCCATCGCTGGCACACTACATCTCGATCATCTCGCACACTTGAAACAATCTCGCGCGGCGGAACGCTCTCTCAGTCTTGCGGTCTTTCAATTGGCGCGTTCTCTAGGCGAACCGGAAGCGGCCATCGCTCCAAAGCTGGATCGGCTACTTTCCCAACATAAAGAAGAATGGAACAGCTACATGAACTCCTTGGGATCGCAGTCATTTGTTGCGCGATGGGCGAACAATGACCAGTCTGCTTGATACGATGCCGCCAACGGAGGTCGGTGAACGGCTCCGCGAAGCGCGCGACCGCGTGAAGCTCAAGCAAGCCGACGCGGCGGAATCGGTTGGACTTTCGCGGACCACCTTGGTTGCAATCGAGCAGGGGCAGCGGCGGGTGCGAATTGATGAGCTGCGCAAGCTCGCGCACCTCTACCGGATGTCGATCAACGAATTGATGCGTCAGGAGGCGGTTCACGCCGACCTTACTCCGAAATTCCGCAAACTGTTCCAGCAAGACGATGGGGCGGTCGAACTTGCAGTAAAGCAATTGGAGAACCTCGCCCGAGCCGAAGCGGAGTTGGAGCAACTTCTCGGCGTTCAGCCGCTGCGCAACTATCCGCCGGAACGACCGATTCTTCCCGGTGACGTTCGGGCGCAAGCGGAGCAGGATGCCCTTGAACTGCGGCAGCGGCTCGGGCTGGGTTTGAGCCCCATCTCCGACATTGTAACCCTGCTAGAACTTGAACTCGGCGTGCGCGTCTACATCCGACGCATCGATGGCGGAATCTCCGGCATATTTGCATACGATGAGGCGCTCGGTGCTTGCATTCTTCTGAATGGCAATCATCCCCGCGATCGCCGCGCGCAAACGGCTGCGCACGAACTTGGCCATCTGGTTTCCACGCGGCGGGAGCCGGAGGTGTTGGAAGAGGGAGTGACGGAGAACTCCCGCGAAGAGCGTTACGCCAACACCTTCGGCAGAGCATTCATGACCCCTGCTCGCGCGGTCATGCAGAAATTCAAGGAGATTACTGTCGGATCGGAAAAACTGACCCGGCGGCATGTCATCGTTCTCGCCCATTTTTTTGGCGTCTCACGTGAAGCGATAGTCAGACGACTGGAGGAGCTTAAGCTGGCGAAGGCCGGCACGTGGGACTGGTTTCAAGTGAATGGAGGCATCAGTGATCAGCAGGTCGTTCAAGTATTGGGCGACCTGACGGGTCCCGACGTCCACAAAGCAGATGCGGATAGGCCAACCACGCTTCGGCTTGCCCTTCTCGCGGGGGAAGCCTGGCGCCGTGGAATGCTAAGCGAGGGCCAACTCGCCCGCATGCTTCACTTGGACCGCATCGAACTGCGGCGTTTGTTCGATGGCCTAGAATTGGAAGGGAGCGATGCCGATGGGGCTCTCATGCCTGATTGACCCCACGGCACCGGTTGTTATCGATGCGAGTACGGTAATCAATCTGAATGCCACTGCCTACGGGGCGCGCATTCTGAAAGCGATTCCGAACCCCTTCGTTATTACCGACGTCGTACAGGGGGAAATCCTCGAAGACCGTCGGAGCGGCCGTCATGATGGGCGGCTTGTTGCCGAACTCGTTACGTCGAGACTGATCTCGATAGCGAAACTCGACGATCTTACCGAGTCTCATTTCGAGGACCTTGTGGTTGGTCAAGGTAATGCGACCCTCGACGACGGCGAAGCCGCGACGATTGCTTACGGTGTTGAGAAAGGAGCGATCACGTTAATCGATGAGCGCAAGGCAACACGGCTGTGTCGCGAGCGATATCCGCGGCTGACCATTGGGAGCACTCTTGACATGCTCGTCCATAGCGCTGTGCTCGCGGAATTGGGACGTGACGGCGCCGCTGACGCAGTCTTCAATGCTCTCCACTTAGCCAGGATGCGAGTACCGCCCACGGCGCTCGATTGGGTTGTAACTTTGATCGGGCCTGAGCGCGCTGCGATATGCGAATGCCTTCCGCGCGCGTATCGAGCAACGGATAGAATCGAGGGCCGGTAGAGCTTGGGGCTTGTCGTCCGGAGTCGTTAGCGACTTGGACACCACTCAGAGCAAGTAGCCGCATGAGCGCAGCGACATGCGGGGACGGACCATTCCCCGGATGTCGCTGCGCACATCCGGGCTACGATTGCTGCGGCTGGTCGAGGGATCACGACGCGGAGGATGCGGGACAAGTATGATGCTAGTAGTGGTATCAGGCATCAATTGAGTGCATTGTCAGCGTCATTCAGCTTCACTTTCAGTTTTTGTAGGGGGCGAGCTATGCGATGGGTGGTCGGTACCGTGCTTCTATTATTCGCTGCAACGCAGGCGCATGCCCTCGAAGGCACTCTGCAGGAGTCGCTCAGTTGCCCCGCCAGAAACTGCACGACGGTTTGCTACGCTGCGAGCGGCACGCCCAAGACCACCGTCACCTTGTACTCGAGACTGGACGTTTACCAACAGTCGGCTTCATCGCCGAACAAGACCTGGCTGCAAAGTGACGGCAAGCCGCACGTCATCATGTTGGGGGACACCGACACCTGCGCCTTCGACGGAGATGCGCTGCCGATTTCCGCGCCACCGATCCCGTCGGTCAACCTCGATCCACCGCCCCCGCCTCCCGGCGGCAGCACCATTTGCATCTGCAATCCGGGACATCCCTGCCAACCCTTCGGCTGTACGCCTGGGCATTGATATCCGATCCGACGCCGCGTTTCAGGCTTCAGCTTCGCCGTCAGCATCTCGCTGGAGCGTGATGAGATTAGGTCGAATAGCGACGGCGCTACGCTACCTCGGCGCGTTCTTACGGGGAGAGGGTTGGGGTGAGGGGCCGTTTGCGCGCATTCTGTGATAGTTGCGTTCGCGGAGACTCCCCTCACCCGGAACGCATCTCACGATGCGTTCCGACCTCTCCCCGCACGCGGGGCGAGGTGAAGCGGAGCCCGTTGCTCGATTCAAAGCAAAGACATCACGCTCTAGGGGCCCCGGCGAACGGCGTGACACAGCGCCTTGACGCCTGACCGGTCGAATAATAAATGACGGTTGTCATATATCGAACCGGCTCGAAACCCAGTAGTTCGAGTCCTGCCTACGCCGGCAAGCACGACAGGAGCACCATGCGTCGAATTGTCGTAACGGGCCTGGGGACAGTGTCCCCGCTGGGCTGTGGCACCGAACTGGTCTGGTCGCGGCTGCTTAAGGGGCAGTCCGGGCTGCGGGCATTGCCGGAGTGGGCGATGAGCCTGCCGGCGCGCGTCGCGGGCCAGGTGCCTGACAAGACCTCTGATGCCGAGGGCGGGTTCGATCCTGATCTGGCGGCGCCGCGCAAGGACCAGAAGAAGATGGACCGGTTCATCCTGTTCGCGCTGCTGGCGGCGGCGGAAGCTGTGGCGCAGGCCGGCTGGATGCCGGCCGAGGCGCGCGCGCAGGAGCGCACCGCGACCGTGATCGCGACCGGGATCGGCGGGTTTCCCGCGATCGCGGACGCGGTGCGCACGGTGGAGAAGAGCGGCACGCGCCGCCTGTCGCCGTTCACCGTGCCCGCCTTCCTGGCCAATCTCGCGGCCGGGCATATCAGCATCCGCTATGGCACCAAGGGCGCGATCGGCGCGCCGGTGACCGCGTGCGCGGCGAGCGTTCAGGCGATCGGCGATGCGGCGCGGCTGATCCGGTGCAATGAGGCTGACGTCGCGATCTGCGGCGGCGCGGAGGCCTGCATCGATCCGGTGAGCCTCGGCGGCTTTGCGGCGGCGCGGGCGCTGTCGACGTCATTCAACGAGACGCCCGCCCACGCGTCGCGGCCGTTCGATCGCGACCGCGACGGGTTCGTGATGGGCGAAGGCGCTGGTATCCTCGTGATCGAGGAGCTCGAGCACGCCGTGCGGCGCGGCGCGACACCGATCGCCGAGATCATCGGCTACGGCACGACGGCGGACGCTATCACATCACCGCAGGTCCCGAGGACGGCGACGGCGCCCGCCGCGCGATGGAGATCGCGCTGGCGCAGGCCGGCTTGCGCGCGAGCGAGATCCAGCATCTCAACGCGCATTCGACATCGACGCCGGTCGGCGATCTCTCAGAACTCGAAGCGATCAAGCGCGTGTTCGGGCGCGACGGCGCCATTGCCGTCAGCGCGACCAAGTCGGCGACGGGGCACCTGCTGGGCGCTGCCGGCGGCGTCGAGGCGATCTTCACGATCCTGGCGCTGCGCGACCAGGTCGCGCCGCCGACGCTCAATTTGGACAACGCCGATCCGGCCGCTGGGGGTATCGACCTCGTCGCGAACGCTGCACGGCGGATGCCGATCGAGCACGCGATCTCGAACGGCTTTGGATTCGGCGGCGTCAACGCCAGCCTGGTGTTTCGGCGCTGGGCTTGAAACGTCATCGCGCTTCAGCGCTTGTTTGAGCATGATCTTTTCGGAAAACCGCTGCGCACTTTTCCGGATCATGTCTTTGTCTGAGCATGATCTCTTCGGAAGACCGCTTCGCACTTTTCCGGATCATGTCTTTAATCTGAGCATGATCTATTCGGAAAACCGCTTCGCACTTTTCCGGATCATGCTCTAGTTCAAGCGAGCAATCTCGAAGTTCAGCAGCGAGGCAAACGCCACCCACAAGGCGTAGGGTGCGAAGAGAATGGCGCTGAGCCGGTCTGCGTTCCAGGTCGCGATCTGGAAGGCGACGATTGCAGACAGCAGGGCGACGATGACGGCAAGCGCAACGCCGGGCTGATGCAGGCCGAAGAATATCGGCGACCATGCGAAGTTCAGGACCATTTGCGCCAACCAGAGGCGCCAGCTGAAAGCAGAGCCCTGCTCCCGAACATGCCAGCCTGCAACGGCGATCAACAGATAGACGATCGACCAGACCGGAGCGAACACCCAATTGGGCGGGTTGAACGCAGGCTTGCTCAAGGCTGCGTACCAGGCGTCGGGCCTGTTCAGATAACCGATCGCAAATCCGGCTCCCAGCACCAGGACCACGAACAGGAGCAGTCGAGCATACTTCATCATCGATCCATTGCGCTGCCGCCGCCGCGACGCTGACAGCGCGTAAGCCTTTTTGGCAGTTTCAATGAAATGAAACGATGCGTCGAATGGCCTGGATCACCTGTTCCGGATCTTATCCGGAACCGGTGATCCTGCGGGGACAGGCGGACCTCCGCCCGACGTCATCCCTTCGCGACGCTCGCATCGATCAGGAGCTTCGCGACCGTCACCGCCGACTGCGCCGGGCCGTCTTCGGACTGCTGGCCGGTGACATAGATGCCTTCGATCAGCAGCAGCAGCGCATCGCCGAGCACCGCGGGGTGGCGCGCGCCCATGCCGCCTGCGAGCTCGCGCAGGCGCTTGCGGAACAGTCTCTTGTGCGCTTCGGCGACCTGCCGCGCGGGATTGTCCCGCGACGGATACTCCACGGTGGCGTTGGTCAGGCCGCAGCCGCGATAGCCCGCGGCCACGGCGTTGGCAGACAGCACGCGGATATAGGCCAGCACGTGTTCGCGCGCATCGCTGTATGACTTGCCGCCGGGCTTCTCGAACTTCTCCCAGAAGCTCGCTTCGTAGTCGCGCATATAGGCGGCGGCGAGTTCGTCCTTGGAGGCGAAGCTGCGATAGAGGCTCGGCTTGGTGACGCCGGCGCGCTCGACCACCTCGTCGACGCCGACGGCGCGGATGCCCTCGCGGTAGAACAGCTCGCCGGCGGAGGCGCGGATGCGGTCCGCAGCGCGGGCCGGACGCTCGGCGGATGGTTCGACGGCTTTCTTCATGACGGCTCCTTCGGACCTTCCCTCAATCCCCCTTGACAATGTTACTGACCGGTACGTATACACGCCCAATCGCAACACGTACCGGTAAGTAACATGCCCAGCACTGCCCTTCAAGAAGCCCCGGTCCGCCGGCGCCCGTTCGGCCAGAATTACGCCTTCGTCGTGGTCGCCGTGATCTTCCTTGCGCTGCTCGCCTCCGCCGGCCTGCGCGCGACGCCGGGCGTCTTGATGCTGCCGCTGCAATCGGCGTTCGGCTGGGACGTCGGCGTGATCTCGTCATCCGCCGCGGTCGGCATCTTCCTCTATGGCCTCGCCGGCCCGTTCGCAGCGGCGGTGATGCAGCGCTTCGGCATCCGCCGCACGGTGCTCGGCGCGCTCGTGCTGATGTCGGTCTCGACCGGCATGAGCTACTTCATGACCGCGCCGTGGCAATTGTTCATGAGCTGGGGGCTGTTGTCCGGCATCGGCTCGGGCGCGGTCGCCAACGTGCTCGGCGCCACCATCGTCAATCGCTGGTTCACCACCAATCGCGGCCTCGTCATGGGGCTTTTGACCGCGTCGACCGCGACCGGCACGCTGATCTTCATGCCGGGCCTCGCGGCACTGGTGGCATGGGGCGGCTGGAAGCCTGTGGTGCTGACGGTCGCCGCGTGCTGCGCGGCGCTGATCCCGCTGGTGTATTTCCTGGTGCCGGAGCGGCCCGCCGCGATCGGCCTGCGCTCGTTCGGCAGCGCGCATGACGATCAACCGGCACCGCCGGCTGCCGGCAATCCGTTCGTCGCCGCGATCAGCAACCTCGTGCGCGCCGCGAAGACGCGGGCGTCTGGTTCCTGTTCGCGACCTTCTTCATCTGCGGCTTCACCACCAACGGCCTGGTCGGCACCCATCTGATCGCGTTCTGCGGCGATCACGGGATCGTCGAGGTGCAGGCGGCGAGCCTGCTCGCGCTAATGGGGTTCTTCGACCTGTTCGGCACCACGCTGTCGGGCTGGCTCACCGACCGGTTCGATCCGCGCAAGCTGCTGTTCTTCTATTACGGGCTGCGCGGCCTGTCGCTGATCTACCTGCCCTATTCGGACTTCTCGCTGGTCAGCCTGTCGGTGTTCGCGGTGTTCTATGGTCTCGACTGGATCGCCACCGTACCGCCGACCGTGCGCATCGCCAACGAGGCGTTCGGCGACAAGAACGCGCCCCTGGTGTTCGGCTGGGTGGTCGCCGGCCATCAGCTCGGCGCCGCCTGCGCCGCGTTCTTCGCCGGCTTCGTACGCTCGGCGCAGGGCGACTACCTGCAGGCCTTCATGATCGCGGGCCTGACCGGCATCATCGCCGCCGTGCTGTCGCTCTTGATCACGCGGCGGCCGGCACAGCCGGTGCTCGCCGCGGCGTGAAACCGTGCGGGACCTCAGTGCGAAGGCATGTCGGGGTGAAAATGGCGCTCCCTAGGGGAATCGAACCCCTGTTTCAGCCTTGAGAGGGCCGCGTCCTAACCGCTAGACGAAGGGAGCGTTGAGGGACAGGCAATAGCCTTGAAATCCCCCCGCCGCAAGGTGCCTTGTGCATTGCGGCGGGGATTTTGTCATCCATGCTTACCATGCCGTGCCCATGGTTTCGGCAGGCAAGCAGCCCGGGAACGCCCCTGCGCCCCGCGGGCCCCCAGCGTCGCATCCGCACGGATACAGCGATTGCGGTCGCCGATTGCATGACGGCCACCTCCGGCTGTCATGTCTCGATCGTGCGCGGCCCTGCTTTCGCCAAATGGAAATGCAAAACACCTGGCTGTGAAGTCACTCGCCGCCTTGCTCTGCTAACATCTCATCCCTTTCACCACGCTGCGCCGGGCAAGGCGCTCGAGAAGCAAGAGGAGTGCTTGGAACAAAGCGCAGAACCTTGGCGCACGGCAATTTGGCTCACCAACATCTTCACAAACATCTTGGCAAAACAAACATCAGCGCGGCCGCAGGCGATGGAAGACGTTCCGCACCTCGCGCCGCAACCGGTCAATAGCTTAGGCAGAGCGAGGACAGACCATGATCAAACTAAAAATCAACGGCCAGGAACAGAATTGGGACGGCGACCCGGATCTTTCGCTGCTCTGGTATCTGCGTGACGAAGCCGGCCTCACCGGCACCAAGTTCGGCTGCGGCCAGGCGCTGTGCGGCGCCTGCACCGTGATCATCGACAAGGAGGCGGTGCGCGCCTGCATCACCTCGGTCTCCGACGCGGCCGGCCGCGAGGTCACCACCATCGAGGGGCTGCATCCGACCGGCGACCATCCGGTGCAGAAGGCGTGGCGCCAGGTCAATGTTCCGCAATGCGGCTACTGCCAGGCCGGCCAGATCATGCAGGCCGCGGCACTCTTGAACCAGAACCCGAAGCCGAACCACGACCAGATCCGCGAAGCCATGTCGGGCAATATCTGCCGCTGCGGCTGCTACCAGCGGATCGAGAATGCCGTGCATCTCGCATCGACGGGGGTGTGACATGAATATCCGCACCAATCCGAACAGACTTCGCGGCTTCGAGAAGCACGCGAAGGTCGAGAACCTGTCGCGCCGCAGCATCCTCAAGGGGCTCGGCATCGCCGGTTCCTTCGTGCTCGCAGCGCCCGTGATGACGCGCCAGGCGTTCGCCTATGAGACCGGCGCCGGCAAGATGCCGCACGGCGTCGTGGTCGATCCGCGCGTGTTCGTCGCGATCGCGCCCGACGGCGTCGTCACCATCCTGGCGCACCGCTCCGAGATGGGCACCGGCGTCCGCACCAGCCTGCCCTTGATCGTCGCCGAGGAGATGGAGGCCGACTGGTCGCGCGTCCATGTCCAGCAGGCGCATGGCGACGAGGTCAAGTTCGGCAACCAGGACACCGACGGCTCGCGCTCAACGCGGCACTATCTGATCCCGATGCGCCAGATCGGCGCCGCCGCGCGCACGATGCTGGAAGCCGCCGCCGCCAAGAAATGGGGCGTGCCGGTCACTGAGGTGAAAGCGCAGAACCACGAGGTCGTGCATTCCGCGAGCGGACGCAAGGCCAGCTTCGGCGAACTCGCCGCCGACGCCGCCAAGGAGGCGGTGCCCGACATCAAGACCCTCAAGCTGAAGGATCCGAAGGACTTCCGCTATCTCGGCAAGGGCCAGGTCTCGATCGTCGACCTGCACGACATCACCACCGGCAAGGCGCATTACGGCGCCGACACCCGCCTGCCCGGCATGAAATACGCCGTCATCGCCCGTCCGCCGGTGACCGGCGGCAAGGTGAAGTCGTTCGACGACGCTGCGGCGATGAAGGTGCCGGGCGTCGAGAAGGTGATGGAGGTCAAGGGCTGGCCCTGGCCGTCCAAGTTCCAGCCGCTCGGCGGCGTCGCCGTGATCGCGCGCAACACGGGCGCTGCGATCAAGGGCCGCGACCAGCTCAAGATCGTCTGGGATGACGGCGCCAACGCCAAGTACGACTCGGTCACCTATCGTGCCTCGCTCGAGGAGGCCGCGCGCAAGCCGGGCCTCGTGGTGCGCAAGGAAGGCGATGTCGATGCGGCGCTGAAGAGCGCCGACAAGGTCATCACCGGCGAATATTACCTGCCGCATCTCGCCCATGTCAGCATGGAGCCGCCGGTCGCGGTCGCCAATGTGACGGGCGACAAGGCCGAGATCTGGGCGCCGGTGCAGAGCCCCGGCGGCACCCGCGAGGATGTCGCCAAGACGCTCGGGATCCCCGAGGACAATGTCACCGTCAACGTGACGCTGCTCGGCGGCGGCTTCGGCCGCAAGTCGAAATGCGACTTCGCGCTGGAGGCGGCCTTGCTGTCGAAGGAACTCGCGCGCCGGTCAAGGTGCAGTGGACCCGTGAGGACGACGTCCATCACGACTTCCTGCACACGGTCTCGGTGGAGC
>NZ_LGTB01000015.1 GCF_001238275.1 Bradyrhizobium viridifuturi | reverse complement strand
GAAGGGCGAAGCGTGGTGTCCGGCGTAGCCCGAAGGGCGAAGACGGACTGGTCGGTACTCCGGCTATTCGTGGATGCGAATGTGGTACGTCTACATCATCCGCAGCATCTACTTCCCTGATCAGGAATACGTTGGCGCCACCGAGGATCTGAAACGACGGATTCCCGAGCACAACGCCGGCAAGTCCGCCCACACCTCAAAATTCAAGCCTTGGCAACTCGTCTGGTACTGCGCATTTCCGGACAAATACAAAGCCCTGGCATTCGAGAGGTATCTCAAATCCCATAGCGGCCGCGCCTTCGCCAGGAAGCGCCTCTAGCCGCCGCACATCCGGCCGCTACTCCCCAAGCACCGCATTCAATCGGTCGCGAAGCGCGACGATCTCGTCCTTCATCGCCAGCAACTCCCCGACCGTGCAGTCCGACGCCGCGAGGATCGATTGCGGGACGGCTTTGGCCTTTTCGCGTAACGCGTGGCCCTGCTGCGTCAGCGCAATCAGCACCACGCGCTCGTCCTCGGTGCTGCGGGTCCGCCTGACCAGCTCCGCCGCTTCCAGCCGTTTCAGCAGCGGCGTCAGCGTGCCGGAATCCAGGAACAGCCGCTCGCCGAGGTCCTTGACCGGCACGTCGTCGCGCTCCCACAGCGCCAGCATCACGAGATACTGCGGATAGGTCAGCCCGAGCCGGTCGAACAGCGGCTTGTAGACACGGTTGAAGGCATGTGCGGTCGAATAGACCGCAAAGCAGATCTGGTTATCGAGCCGCAGCGCCTGATCCGCCGCCGTCTGTTTCCTGACCATGGTTCCCATCGAATCCATCTCGTTTGCGGGTCATTTTGTGCTCACATGACCGCGGATTCAATTGCGAACAATTAAATGTGAGGCCTCGGAATTTATATTGCGCACAATTCAATTGGATGCAATACGTGTGGCCGTCGATTTCAAAACCCACTCGAAACCAGCAAGTCCAAACCCGAGGGAGACCACGATGTCTGTGAACGTGCTCTACAAGACCAGCGCCAAGGCAACCGGCGGCCGCGACGGCCATGCGGCAACGCTCGACGGCGCGCTCGACGTCAAGCTCACCACGCCGAAGGAGCTCGGTGGCGGCGGCGGCGCCGGCAACAATCCGGAGCAGCTGTTCGCGGCCGGCTACGCCGCCTGCTTTATCGGCGCGATGAAGTTCGTGGCCTCGCAGGGCGGCCCCAAGGTTCCCGCCGACGCCGCAGTGACCTCGACGGTCGGCATTGGTCCGCGCTCGGAAGGCGGCTTCGGCCTCGCCGTCGAACTCGCCGTCTCGCTGCCCGGCCTGTCCCGCGCTGACGCCGAAGCGCTGGTCGAGAAGGCGCACCAGGTGTGCCCGTATTCCAACGCGACCCGCGGCAATGTCGACGTCAAGCTGACCGTCGTCTAATCCGACTCCCGCCAATGGTCCGCCACGCCTTCCCGCGTGGCGGACTATTTGTTTGCATTCGAGATGCCAGTGCACTCTTTGCAGTTCGCTTGGCGAACGCACGCGCCGCCTGCTGCATGGGCCTGCGCGGATGAGAGCATTGCTGCCTCGCCCGAAGACCGTTAGCTCTGGGACCCTCGTTTTCGAACCCAACTGAGCGAAGGTTGCTTCCATGAATACCCCAGCGGCTACGGGCGCGATGACCGGACTGCGCGTGATCGATCTGACGCGCGTGCTCGGCGGCCCGTATTGCACCCAGATCCTCGCCGACCACGGCGCCGACGTGATCAAGGTCGAGCCGCCCGCCGGCGACGAGGTGCGCGACTGGGGCCCTCCCTTCCACGACGAGGACGCGGCCTATTTCGTCGGCATCAACCGCAACAAGCGCTCGATCGGCCTCGACCTCGCCTCCGAAGGCGGACGCGTGGTGCTGATGAAGATGCTCGAAACCGCCGACGTGCTGATCGAGAACTTCAAGCCGGGCACGCTCGACAAATGGGGCATCGGCAACGACGTGCTGCGCGCGAAATTTCCGCGCCTCGTGCATTGCCGGATCTCCGGCTTCGGTGCCGACGGCCCGCGCGGCGGCAATCCCGGCTATGACGCGATCATCCAGGCGATGACCGGCATGATCGCGGCGACCGGCTCCCCGGAGAGCGGGCCGATGCGCATCGGCGTGCCGCTGGTCGACATCACCACCGGGCTCTATGCCGCGATCGGCATCCTGATGGCATTGTCGGAGCGGCAGCGCTCGGGGCTCGGCCAGTTCCTCGAGACCACGCTGTACGAGACCGGGCTCGCGATCATGCATCCGCACACCGCGAACTATTTCATGCATGGCAAGCCGCCGTCGCTCACCGGCAACGAGCATCCGAACCTCGTGCCGTACGCGATCTTCCCGACCAAGACCGACAACATCTTCATCGGCGTCGGCAATGACGGCACCTTCCGCAAGCTCGCCAAGGAGATCGGCAAGCCGGAGCTCGGCACCGATCCGCGCTTTGCCCGCAACAAGGACCGGATCGCCAACCGCGATGCGCTGCGGGCCGAGCTGGCCGCGGTGTTCAGCCAGCACGAGGCCGAGCCGCTGTGCAACCGGCTGCTCGCCGCCGGCCTGCCTGCCGGCCCGGTGCAGAAGATCGACCAGGCGCTGACCAACCCGCACACCATCCATCGCGGCGACGTCATCGAGAAGGATTGGTACAAAGGCGTCGCCTCGCCGATCCGCCTCGAACGCACCAAGCCGAACCTGCGCCGCACGCCGCCGAAGTTCAGCCAGCACGCTGCGGAAGTGCTGGGCGAGTTCGGGTACTCCCGGGACGAGATCAACGGCCTGGTCGACAAGGGCGTGGTCTGCGGTCCGCAGCGCAAGCGCTGACACGACCATCCGTCAGCCCTGCGGTGCAGCGTCGCGTCCGGCGCTGCACCGCACGGCGCCGGCGGCGGCGATCTTCGCCTTTTTTACCGCTTCCCTTTGTCGCGGCTTCCCCCCTACGATGACTTTCGTTTATACGGTCATTTGAACGTCATCCGGCGCTGATAACGCGCGCAACGAAAGATGGTGTTCCAACCGGGAGGGGCTTTGATGATTTTTCGACGATTAGGCGCTGCTGCTGTCGCCGCTGCTACGCTTGCATTCGCGTCACCTGCGTTTGCGGTGACCGAGATCCAGTGGTGGCACGCGATGACCGGCGCCAACAATGACGTCATCGTCAAGCTGGCCAACGACTTCAACGCCTCGCAGTCCGACTACAAGGTGATCCCGACCTACAAGGGCGGCTACGCCGACACCATGAACGCCGGCATCGCCGCCTTCCGTGCCGGTAACGCGCCGCACATCATGCAGGTGTTCGAGGTCGGCACCGCGACCATGATGGCCGCCACCGGCGCCGTCAAACCGGTCTACAAGCTGATGGCCGATGCTGGCGAGAAATTCGATCCGAGCGTCTATCTGCCCGCGATCACCGGCTACTACTCGACCTCGAAGGGCGAGATGCTGTCGTTCCCCTTCAATTCGTCGTCGACGGTGATGTGGGTCAATCTCGACGCGCTGAAGAAGGCCAACATCGCCGAGATCCCGAAGACCTGGCCGCAGGTGTTCGAGGATGCCAAGAAGCTGAAGGCGGCCGGCTACACCACCTGCGGCTTCTCCGGCTCGTGGGTCACCTGGGTCAATCTCGAGCAGCTTTCGGCCTGGCACAACGTGCCGCTCGCCAGCAAGGCCAACGGCCTCGACGGCTTCGACACCGTGCTCGAATTCAACGGCCCGCTGCAGGTCAAGCATCTCGAGAACCTGGTCGAGCTGCAGAAGGACAAGACCTACGACTATGCCGGCCGCACCAACACCGGCGAAGGCCGCTTCACCTCCGGCGAATGCCCGATCTACCTGACCTCGTCGGCGTTCTTCGGCAACGTCAAGGCGCAGGCCAAGTTCAACTTCACCGCCGCCCCGATGCCGTATTATCCCGACGTCAAGGGCGCACCGCAGAACTCGATCATCGGCGGCGCTTCGCTCTGGGTGATGGGCGGCAAGTCGGCCGAGGAATACAAGGGCGTTGCCAAGTTCCTGACCTTCCTCTCGGACACCGACCGCCAGGTCTGGATCCACAAGGCCTCGGGCTATCTGCCGATCACCAAGCGGCCTACGCCAAGGCCAAGGAAGAGGGCTTCTACAAGGACCAGCCCTATCTCGAGACCCCGCTGCTCGAGCTCACCAACAAGGAGCCGACCGAGAATTCGCGCGGTCTGCGCCTCGGCAACATGGTGCAGCTGCGCGACATGTGGTCGGAAGAGATCGAGCAGGCGCTGGCCGGCAAGAAGACCGCCAAGCAGGCGCTGGACTCCGCCGTCGAGCGCGGCAACCAGATGCTGCGGCAGTTTGAAAAGACCGCCGTCCGCTGACATGATGGTTTGAGGCCATCAACCGGCAGGCCGCGACGAGCGGCCTGCCATTTCGTCAGAGATCATGCAAAAGCAAGCGATTTTCCAATCAAAGCTGTTGCCGTACGCGCTGGTTGCCCCGCAACTCGCGATCGTCCTGGTCTTTTTCTACTGGCCGGCCGCACAGGCGGTGATCCAGTCCTTCCTGCTGCAGGACGCCTTCGGCCTGTCCACCAGTTTCGTCTGGTTCGAGAACTATCTCGAACTGTTCAAGGACCCGGCCTATTTCGCCGCCATCATCAGGACCTTCGCGTTCTCGTTCGCGATCGCGGTGTCCTCGCTGTCATTCGCGCTGCTGCTCGCCGTCATGGCCGACAAGCCGCTGCGCGGCTCGACGCTCTACCGCACGCTCTTGATCTGGCCCTACGCCGTGGCCCCGCCCGTGGTCGGCGTGCTCTGGGTGTTCATGCTGCATCCCTCGCTCGGCGTGCTGTCGCGCTATCTGCGCGCCATGGGCGTTGACTGGAATCCGCTGCTCGACGGCGACCAGGCCGCGGCCCTGATCATCCTCGCAGCGGCCTGGAAGCAGATCTCCTACAATTTCCTGTTCTTCCTCGCCGGCCTGCAGAGCATCCCGAAGAGCGTGATCGAAGCCGCTGCGATCGACGGCGCGCGTCCGATGCGGCGGTTCTGGACCGTGATCTTCCCGCTGCTGTCGCCGACCATCTTCTTCCTGCTGGTCATCAACATCGTCTACGCCTTCTTCGACACTTTCGGCATCATCGACACGATGACCCGTGGCGGCCCCGGCAAGGCGACCGAGACACTGGTCTACAAGGTCTATACCGACGGCCTGCTCGGCGGAAATCTCGGCTCCTCGGCGGCGCAGTCGGTCATCCTGATGGTCATCGTCGTCGTGCTGACGGGAATCCAGTTCCGCTTCGTCGAGCGCAAGGTGACCTACTGATGGTCGAGGAAGAAGGCTTCCAGCGCTATCTGGCTCACATCATCCTGTGGATCGGGATCGCGATCGTCGCCTTCCCGGTGTATCTGGCGATCGTCGCCTCGACCCAGGACAACGCCGTCATCGCCAACGGCCAGATGTCGCTGCTGCCCGGCGGCCATTTCCTCGAGACCTACTACCAGACACTGTTCGTCGGTACGAGCGGCTCGACCCGCGAGCCCGTGCTCAACATGATGCTGAACTCGCTGGTCATGGCGCTCCTGATCGCGGTCGGCAAGATCGCGATCTCGATCATCTCGGCCTATGCGATCGTCTATTTTCGCTTTCCGTTCCGGATGGCGATCTTCTGGATCATCTTCATCACCTTGATGCTGCCGGTCGAGGTGCGCATCTATCCGACCTACAAGATCGTCGCCGACCTGCATCTGCTCGACAGCTATGCCGGCCTGTCGCTGCCGCTGATCGCCTCGGCCACCGCGACGCTCTTGTTCCGGCAGTTCTTCATGACCGTGCCGGACGAATTGCTGGAGGCCTCGCGCATCGACGGCGCCGGCCCGTTCCGCTTCTTCTGGGATACGCTGCTGCCGCTGTCGCGCACCAACATGGCCGCGCTGTTCGTGATCCTCTTCATCCTCGGCTGGAATCAATATCTCTGGCCGCTGTTGATCACGACGCGCGACGACATGCAGACAATCCAGGTCGGCATCCGCAAGATGATCACCACGACCGACGCGCTGACCGAATGGCCGGTGGTGATGGCGACCGCGCTGCTGGCGATGCTGCCGCCGGTGTTCGTCGTCGTCGTGATGCAGAAACTGTTCGTGCGCGGATTGGTGGAGACGGAAAAATAATGGCCAACGTCACGCTGCGCAGCGTCCGCAAGACCTATCCCGGCGGCTTCGAGGCCATCAAGGGCGTTGATGTCGACGTCGGCGACGGCCAGTTCTGCGTGCTGGTCGGCCCCTCCGGCTGCGGCAAGTCCACGTTACTGCGCATGGTCGCCGGGCTCGAGACCATCACCGGCGGCGAGATCGACATCGGCGGCCGCGTCGTCAACCAGGTCGAGCCCGCCGACCGTGACATCGCGATGGTGTTCCAAAACTACGCGCTCTATCCGCATATGAGCGTTTACAACAACATGGCCTATGGTCTGCGCAACCGCGGCATGGCGGAGGCCGAGATCAAGACCCGCGTCGAGGAAGCCGCGCGCGTGCTCGAGCTCTCGCCGATGCTGGAGCGCAAGCCGCGCCAGCTCTCCGGCGGCCAGCGCCAGCGCGTGGCGATGGGCCGCGCCATCGTGCGCCAGCCGAAGGTGTTCCTGTTCGATGAGCCGCTGTCGAACCTCGACGCCAAGCTGCGCATCGCGATGCGGGTCGAGATCCGCAAGCTGCAGCGCCGGCTCAACACCACCTCGATCTACGTCACCCACGACCAGCTCGAGGCGATGACGCTGGCCGATATCCTCGTCGTCATGAATGGCGGCCAGGTCGAGCAGATCGGCAATCCGCTGGACATCTACCAGCGGCCTGCGACCACCTTCGTTGCCTCTTTCATCGGCGCCCCGCCGATGAATTTGATGCCGCTGCGCTCGGACGAGCTGACGTCCCAGATCGCGGGCGCGGACGGCGCCGGCATCGTCGGAATCCGGCCGGAGGATTTCGTGATCTCCAGCGAGACGGTATCCGGCGGCGTCGCGCTCGGCCTGACCGTCGAGGCGATCGAGCATGTCGGTGCCGAAACCTTCGTCTATGGCAGCCGCCAGCGCGAGGAGCAGGGGGTTGCCGCCAATCCGGGCGAGCTGCCGCCGGGCGAGGTCATCGTCCGGGTTCCCGGCGCCACCGGCCCTGCGATCGGCGAGCGGATCCGGGCCGTTGCCCCCCGCGACAAACTGCATCTTTTTACCGCTGATGGCCGGAAGCGGGTCACTGGGTAACCGATCGAGAAGAATTTGCCCTCATGTTGCGGGCGTTTAGGCTGGTTTCGGAGCTGCTTGAACGCTATCCAGATCGCCCCCATATCCCTCACTGACCGGAGGCCAGACGGCCCGCCGGTTGCATGGGGCGCCGCAAGGGCCCCTCAAAGTCGCTTCGAGAGGACTTTGTAATGTCTCGTGTTCCATCGTTGTCCAGTCCGTTCCTTCTGGGATTCGACGAGATCGAGCGTGCGCTCGACCGCGTCGTGAAGGGCGCCGACGGCTATCCTCCGTACAATATCGAGCGGTGCGACCGTACCAACGGGCAGCCTGAACGGCTTCGCATCACGCTAGCGGTGGCGGGCTTCACCCGTGACCAACTCGATGTGACTATTGAGGAAAATCAGCTCGTCATCCGCGGCCGCCAGCAGGACGACAAGGCTCGGCAATACATCCATCGCGGCATTGCCGCGCGCCACTTCCAGCGCACCTTCGTGCTGGCGGAGGGGATGCAGGTGCTGGGCGCGGATCTGAAGAACGGGTTGTTGTCGATTGACCTGGCCAGGCCGGAACCTGAACGGGTCATTAAGACAATCGCTATCAATGAGCACGAATAATAGAAACAACGAGCGGACTCGACCGCTTATCTGACTGAGGAGTCGAGACCATGAGTGAAGCGAGTATCATCTTCCAATCCGACAGCGTCACGCCGGAAGCACTGGCTCATCTGGGCGAAGGCCACATCGCCTATGTGAAGCAGGTCCGTTCCGAGGACGTGCCCGATCTCTTTCCGCAGGCGCCGAAGATCGCGCCCGGCCTCAAGCTGTTCGCACTGCATGCCGCCGACGGCACGCCGATCATGCTGACCGACAGCCGCGAAGCCGCGATCGCAAACGCCTGGAGCAATGAGCTGCAAGCCGTCAGCGTCCACTGACGTATTGTTAGCTTCAGCATCCGCTGATACGCGCGGGCTGCCTCGACACAGAGGCGGCCCGCGCATTTTTTATGGTGATGGATTTGATGTGGTGAGCACCGGCCCCATGCTGAGCTGCACCTCGCCGGGCACGTTATAGTCCCGCATCAGCATGCGGTTGTTGCGCAGCCCGCACGCCTCTCGCTGCACCACGAACATCCAGAGCGCATGGCCGGCTTCCCGCACCAGGATGCGCCGTGCCTGATGCGCGGGCGCCGTGGCTTCAGCGTGCGGATGCGCGGCATCGAACTCGCGCAGCTTGGCAAGTGCTTGTTCGAGGGCGCGCCCCATCCGACCGAGCGCACTCGCCCGCTCTTCGGCGAGTTCGTACGCGAGAACGTCGACGGGAACACGATCAAGGCGAAAATCGCGGGACATCAGTGATCCCTGGTTCGCATATGCAATGTTGCGCACGTCCGTCTTCCGGCGTCACCGCCGGGTTGTCAATGGGCGCTCGCATGCTCGATCACGCCAGGCCAAGGCTCGGTCAATGTGAGCAGCTCTTGAGCGCAGCCCTGGGCAGCGGGCCACGGTCGCGACTCCATTTCGCTCCGCGCAGTTCCGTGTTGTAATTGGTTCTCGTGAAACGGAATGCGACAGGGGAATTTCCGGCAACAATTATTCACCACCAAAATCGATCAAAGGAGGGATGCGACCATGCAGAAGAGCTGGCTGATCAATCTCGTTGCTTCGGTGTCGATTTCCGTCCTGGCGACTGGTGTCGCAATTTCCGCGCAAGACAAGTACAGCCTGCAAGTGCCGAATGGGCTCGCGTTCTCCGAGTTCAGGGGATACGAGGACTGGTCGGTGATCGCGATCAGCGAGAACGAAGGCGTAATCGCCGTGATCCTGGGCAACCCCGCGATGATCGGTGCCTACCGGGAGGGCGTACCCGGCAATGGCAAGCCGTTCCCCGATGGCGCCAAGATGGCGAAGATTCACTGGGTCCCGAAGAAGCAAGAGGCATATCCCGGCCAACCAACCGTGCCAGGCGCGCAGCACGACGTCGATTTCATGTTGAAGGACAGCAAGAGGTTCGCCGATAGCGGCGGCTGGGGGTACGGCGCATTCGAGTACGACGCGGCGACAGATGTGTTCAGGCCTGCCAACACGACGGATAATCCGCCGCAAGAAAACGACGCAAAATGCGGTTATGCCTGTCACACGGTGGTGCAGAACCGCGACTATGTGTTCACCGAGTACGGCAAGAGATAGATGCCCGGATCGCGCGGGCTAGCGTTGCACCAGCCGCGCGCGGATGTCCGGCTTCAGCACCTTGCCGACCTTGGAGCGCGGAAGATCGTCCCAGACCTCGATCTGCTTCGGCGTCTTGATGCTGCCGATCTGCTGCTTGACGAACGCCGCCAGCGCCGTCGCATCGACGGTGTGACCGGCGCGCGGCTGCACCACGGCGACGATGCGCTCGCCCCATTTGTCGTCGGGCATTCCGATCACGGCGCAATCCTGCACCGCCTCATGGGCCCGCAACGCGTTCTCGACCTCGATCGAATAGACGTTGAAGCCGCCGGTGATGATCATGTCCTTGGCGCGGTCGACGATATAGAGATAGCCGTCGGCGTCGATGTAGCCGATGTCGCCGGTATGGTGCCAGCCGTGCACTGATGCTTCGCGCGTGGCCTCCGGGTTCTTGTAGTAGCCGTCCATGACGAGCGAGCCGCGCACCACGATCTCGCCGCGCGATCCCGCAGCCAACAGCTTGCCGTCGCCATCCATGATGCCGGCCTGCACCAGCGGGCCGATCCGCCCGGCCGAGGACAGCCGCTCCATCGCGATCATGCCGTCTGCATGATAGTGATCGGCTGGCGGCATCATCGAGATCATCATCGGCGCCTCGGTCTGGCCGAACAGCTGCGCCATCGGCCCGATCCGGCGCAACGCCTCCGCAAGCCGCGCCGCCGAGATCGGCGCCGCGCCATACCAGAAGCATTGCAGCGAGCTGCGATCGGCCGCGTCGAGCCCGGGATGGTCGAGCAGCATGTAGATCACGGTCGGCGGCAGGAAGGTGTGGGTTACGCGATAGCGCGCGATCAGCGCCAAGAACTCGCCGATATCAGGGTGGTGCATGATCACGACGCGGCCGCCCAGCGTCATGATCGGAAAACACAGCACCCCCGCGGCGTGCGTCAGCGGCGCCAGCGCGAGATAGACCGGACGGCCCTTGAACGGATAGCCCATCAGGGTCAGCGCGGTCATCGCCTCGATGTTGCGGCCCGACAGCATCACGCCCTTGGGCTTGCCGGTGGTGCCGCCGGTGCCGGGGATCATCGCGAGATCGTCGACGGTTTCGCGCTGATGGTGATCGTCGGCAAGCCCGGACAGCCAGCGGTCGAACGACGGCGCGAACGGCATTTCCTGATCGAGGCAGACCAGCGCGCGCAGCTTCGGCAGGTCCTGCCTCACGGCCTCGACCATCGGCGCAAAGCTCGAATGAAACAGCAGCAGATTGCAATCGAACTGGTCGAGGATGAACTTGTTCTCGGCCGCCTCGTTGCGTGGATTGATCGGGCACCACACCGCGGCAGCGCGCGAGATGCCGAACACGCAGGCGAAGGCAAGCGGATCGTTGCCGGACAGGATCGCGACCTTCTCGCCGGGCGCGATGCCGGATCGCTCGAGCCCGCGCGCGATCCGGTAGCTCAAGCGCTGCACCTCGCCATAGCTGAGGTCGCGGCCATCCATGGTGAGGCACGGCGCGTCGGCGCCGAGCGAGGCACCCTTGTCGAGATAATCGATGAAGCGCATGGCGGGCCTCGCGAGAGGGCGCGGGTGACGCGCGACGGCGTCACCCGCGGATAGACGTCTTCGAGCAAGGCGGATACCGGTGCGCCTGACGAAAACGCTTCAGGGAACGGAGTGTCGAGCCCCGATCCGATCGGGGCCCAAGCTCAATCGTGCACGGTCAGGACCGGCTTGCCGACCAGGCCGAAGCTGCGCAATTGCCCGAGCAGCTCATGATGGCCGAACGCCTGGCAGCCGGAGGCGAAGCGACGCGCTTGGGCGGCTGCTGCAGCAGGTACGCCGCGGCAAAGGCCTGCAACATGCCGGTCTGCTTGTAGTTGCTGTTGCCGTAGATGACGCAGTGCGCGCGCCCCAGCGGGCCGGAGGCGTACACCGAATCCAGCGACTTGTTGACGCGCGGGTTCTCGCGCGGCGGCATGGTGTTCATCACGCCGGCCGCGGTCTGCGCCAACGCGGCGTAGCGCTCGTCGGGCTTCATGTCCTTGGTCGCGTCCAGCGCCGCGGCGACGATCTGCGGCACGCCCAGCATCAGCGCACGGTTGAACACGCCGCCCAGCACCTTCACGTTGGCGACGCGCGGATCGCGCTTGAACCACACCGGGTGCGAGGTGCCGCCCCAGGGCAGCGCCAGCGCCAGCTCGTGCTGGCCGGGGATGGCGAGGTTATAGAGACCGGCATCGGGCTGATGCTCGACGTATTTGTTCTGCTCGAGGTAGTAGGCCTTGGCCATCGCGGCGTTGACCAGGATGGTCTGCGTCGAGGCGATGGTCGGGCTGCCGCCCCAGAACACGGCGATATCGAGCGTGTCGAGGCCGGGCGTCTCCAGGCACAGCTGTGCGGCGATCTCGCCCGTCGTGTACATCTGCGCGATGCCCGGCGCCAGCAGCAAGCCGGCATTCGCGAACTTTGTGCCGAACTCCTGCTCGAGCGTGATCAGCCAGTCCTGCTCGCCGGTCGTGTCGGTGTAGTGGCACTTGGCAGCGAGGCAAGCCTGCACCACCTCGATGCCGAACTTGGCGAACGGGCCCACGGTGTTGAGCACCACCGAGGCGCCCTTGAACAGTTCAGTCAGCGCCGAGGCGGTGTGCGGCACCGTCACGACCTCGTAGTCGGCGGTCTCGATGCCGGCCACGTTCGACTTCATCGCGGCGTTGAGCTTGTCGGCACTGCGGCCGGCGGCGATGAAGGGGATGTTGTACTCGCGCAGATATTCGCAGACCAGCCGGCCGGTGTAGCCGGACGCGCCATAGACGATGACGGGCTTCTTCTCGCTCATTGCGATCCTCCGAAATGCTTGTTGTCGGCTTCGTTGCTACATGCCCATGCCGCCGTCGACCGGCAGGCCGATGCCGGTGATGAAGCGGGCATCGTTCGAGCACAGGAACACCGCGGCGTCGGCGATGTCGGTGACCTCCGCGAGCTTGCCGAGCGGCGTCTGCTCCACCACCGAGCCGACGGCGGCGTTGACGTCGGGCGCAAGGCCGATCTTCACGATGTCATTGGCGAGCTGCAGACCCATGTCGGTCGGGATCAGGCCGGGATAGATGCAGTTGACGCGCACGCCATAGCCGAGCTTGCCGGCTTCCATCGCACCGACGCGGGTCATGCGGTCGACCGCGGATTTGGTGCCGGAGTAGACGGCGATGCTCGGGAAGGCGATCGTCGCCGCGACGGACGCGATATTGACCACCGCACCGCCCTTGCCCGCCGCGCCGCCCGGCCGCATCGCGCGGAAGGCGTGCTTCATGCCGAGCACGGTGCCGACGATGTTGACGTCGCACATCCGACGCGCGTCCTCGGCCTTGATGTCGGCGACCAGCGAGGTGATCTCGATGCCGGCATTGTTGATCAGGATGTCGAAGCCGCCGAGGGTTTCGACCGTCGCTGCGGCGGCCCGCTCCCACTGCGCGTCGTCGGTGACGTCGAGCTTGACGAAGCCGCTCTTCACCCCGGCCTTGGCGATCTCGGCGGCGCTGGTCTTGCCGGCGTCGTCGAGAATGTCGCCGATCATGACCGCGGCACCGGACCGCGCCAGCGCCTGCGCGATCGCCGCGCCAATCCCCCGGGCGCCGCCGGTGACCAGGGCTTTCCTGCCTTCAAGGCTCTTCCCACTCATGACGTAGTCCTCCCTTTGCTTTGATGATCTTGATCGGTGCCGTGGACTGGGGGCTGCGCGGGCCGGGCGTTGCGCATTTGGAGCGCAGCAGTGATCGCGGCCGACGTCGGCGGGGCGCAGCATGGGCGCGCCCCGGGCGGTGCATTTCCTCCTGTTTCGTCGATTGGTCAGCCGTCTTGACGGTTGTCCAAATTATTGGGCCAACCCTCGTCCAGGAACTTGACACTTGTCAAGTCTGAATTTGACAAGTGTCAAAGAGGATGATTGTGAAGGGATGGAGCACTCCGCGATCGCCGCGGTATAGTTGCTCGAGCGAAGCGACAGAGGAAAGGCACCGGATGGCGCGGCAGGCGACAGGAGCGGCCCAGCGCGTGGCCGTGGCGAGCGAGGCGCTGCGCGACGAGAAGTTCAACGCACGGCGCGTCGAGCTTGCGGAGCTGCGCTGGAGACGCTCGGCGAGCTCGGCTTCGCGCGTACCAGCCTGCGCGAGATCGCGCAGAACTCCGCATTCACGCACGGGGTGTTTCACTACTACTTCAGCGACAAGCTCGATCTGATCTGCTGCTGCGTCCGCCACTACAAGGCGAAATGCGTGACGCGCTATGACGAGGTGGTGACGACCGCACGCAGCCGCGACGAACTGACCGAAGGCTTCCTCGCCAAGCTCGCGGCGACGCTGCGGGACGAAGCCCGGATGCACCGGCTCTGGTACGACCTGCGCTCGCAGGCGATGTTCGAGCCCGCGTTTCGCAAGGACGTGCTCGAGATCGACAAGAGCCTGGAAGCGATGATCTGGCGCATCGCCACGCGCTACGCCGAACTCGGCAACAAGAAGCCGGCATCGTCACCGGCCGCGCTCTACGCGCTGTTCGACGGCCTGTTCCAGAGCGCACTGCTCAGGCATCTTGCTGACGACGAGAAGGCCGTTCCGGATCTGCTCGACGAAGTTCGCCGACTGCTGCCGACGATCTGCTGAGGCGTTCACAACGCATCAGCGCGCGCGAACGAGCGACCAACAACTATTCCTGAAGACAATTGCGCGAACGAATCCGCTGACGCGGATGATTACGCCGCGCTCGCCGGCGGCAGCGCGAGCACCGAATAGATCGCCTGTGCGTCGCGCGAGGCGCGCAGCTTCTTGGCGACGTCCTGGTCGCGCAGCAGGCGGGCGATGCGCGCCAGCGCCTTGAGGTGGTCGGCGCCGGCGCCTTCAGGCGCCAGCAGCAGGAAGATCAGGTCGACCGGCTGGCCGTCCATCGCCTCGAAATCGATCGGGCGCTCGAGGCGGGCGAAGAAACCGAACAGCTTCTCCAGCTTGGGCAGCTTGCCGTGCGGGATGGCGACGCCATAGCCGACCGCCGTGGTGCCGAGCTTCTCGCGCTGCAGCAGCACTTCGAAGATCGCGCGCTCGTTCTGCCCGGTCAAAGCCGAGGCACGCGCCGCAAGTTCCTGCAGCGCCTGCTTCTTGCTGATGACCTTCAAAGCAGGGAGTATCGCCTCGGGTGCGACCAGATCGGTAATCGGCATTGGGACGTTCCGAGGTGAATGACCGTCAGGTTGCGAAATAGGCTTTACAGCGGCGGCGTCAAGAAGATGAGGTGGGATGCGGGCTTAGCCCGGGTCCATTTGGCAGGGCTTCTACTCCAACGTATCGGCGGTGCCAACACCTGCGAACCCTGTTCCGCCCCCCTTATTCCTGGAGGCGGCGGACCATAAGCAGGGCTGGCTTCGAACGTCAATGCCATCTGCCAACTATCCTCAGGGGCTCACCGCGGGCGGGTCGACCCAGCCGACATTGCCGTCCGTACGGCGGTATATGATGTTCAACCGGCCACTGCCGCCATGCTGGAACACCAGGCAGGAGGCGCCGGTCAGATCGAGCTCCATCACCGCCTCGCTGACCGAAAGCCGCTTCAGCGCGGTGGTTGCCTCGGCAATGATGACCGGGCTGTATTCGGTGACCTCGTCCTCGTTCTCGGGCGCCTCGATGACGTAGCTCGGCGCGTCGAGCCCGACGCCGTTCAATTCGGCAAGCGCGGCGGTCGCGGCGTAGGCCTTGCGGGCGGAGCGGTCCTTGAGCCGGCTCTTGTAGCGGCGCAGACGCTTCTCGATCATCAACAGCGCGGCGTCGGCGCTGGCATAGGCGTCGGCGGCGTTGGATTCGGCTTCCAGCGTGATCCCGGAATCCAAATGTATCGCGCAGTCGGTTCGGAAGCCGAAGCCATCCTTGCTCAGGGTGATGTGACCGGAATAGTTGCCATCAAAATACTTTCGCAGGACCTCGTCGGTGCGGTCGCTGACGCGCGCACGAAGCGCCTCGCCGATGCTGATGCTCTTTCCCGAGATTCGAAGGGTCATTTGATGCCTCAATTGCTGGGATGCCTCGGTCTGTCTTGCAGGAGCATGATGGTCGCTGGATTCCGGTTGCCTTCCTTTCTGACGATGCTCGGCCTGGAAAGGTCGAGACTATCGCGATTTGACGCGAACGCAACGAGCGCATGGACCTGTCCGTACTTGGACGGGGCCATCCTCAGGAAGTAACCTAAACGGGGGCTGTATCGCGCGAGCGGTCGGGCGAGGAGGCAGGAGCCGAAAGGGCATTACCGAGCATGCTCTGTTTGTCACGGCGGCGCTGCACCGAGGATGGTATCCGCATCGCCTCGCGGTACTTCGCGACGGTGCGGCGGGCGATATCAATGCCCGAGGCGCGCAAACGTTCCACGATCGTGTCGTCGGACAGGATCGCCGACGGCGCTTCGCCGTCGATCAACTGCTTGATGTGGTGACGCACCGCTTCGGCCGAATGCGCCTCGCCGCCGTCGGCGGACGCGATCGACGCGGTGAAAAAATACTTCAATTCAAAACTGCCGCGATTGGTCGCCATGTATTTGTTGGCGGTGACGCGCGACACCGTCGATTCATGCATCTGGATCGCGTCCGCGACTGCCTTCAGATTCAGCGGCCGCAGATGCGCGACGCCATAGGTGAAGAAGCCGTCCTGCTGGCGGACGATTTCGGTCGCGACCTTCAGGATGGTGCGGGCGCGCTGATCGAGCGCGCGCACCAGCCAGGTCGCGTTCTGCAGGCAGTCGGTGAAGTACGACTTGTCACCGTCCTTGCGGATCGTCTTCGACAGCTCAGAGTAATAGGTCTGGTTGACCAGCACGCGCGGCAGAGTGTCGCTGTTGAGCTCGACGTGCCAGCCGCCGTCGGGACCCGGACGGACATAGACGTCGGGCACCATGGTCTGCGTCCGCGAAGTGCCGAACTTCAGTCCAGGCTTCGGATCGAGCCGCCGGATCTCGGCGATCATGTCGGTGATGTCTTCGTCGTCGACGCCGCACAGCTTGCGCAGGCCTGCGATGTCGCGCTTGGCGAGCAGATCGAGATGCTCGACCAGCGCCTGCATCGCCGGGTCGTAGCGATCGAGCTCGCGCAGCTGGATCGCAAGACACTCGCTCAGGTTTCGGGCGCAGACGCCCGGCGGATCGAATTTCTGCAACACGGCGACGACCTCGTCGACCGCCTGCTGCGACGCACCGAGCCGCTCGGCGGCCTGGCCGAGATCGGCCGGCAGGTAGCCGGCGTCGTCGACCAGGTCGATCAGATACTGCCCGATCATGCGCTGCGCCGGCGCCGAGAAGGCCACCGCGAGTTGCTCGGCGAGATGGTCGGCGAGCGTCAGCTCGGCGGCCACGAAGGCTTCGAGATTGTATTCGTCGTCGCTGGAGGCGCCGCCGCCCCATTCGGTATAGACGGAAGGCGGCGCATCCTGTGCGGCGCGCGCAGCCGCTTCCGCCGGCTCTTCGGAAAACACGTTCTCAAGACCGGAATCGAGCGTCTGTTCGATCTCGGCGCGGGTGCCGAGGTCGCGGTTCAGCCACTCCTCCTGGCCGGGCTCGAAGGCGGCTTCGCCACTGGCGCCCGCAGCCATGTCGGAGCCGTCGCCATCGTCGCCGTAGCTCGAGGAACCGTCGGAATCGCCGTAGTCCTGCCGTTCCATCGCAGGCTCGCCGGCCACCGGCGGTTCCGGCCCGTCGGCTGCCCGCTCCAGCAGCGGGTTGCGCTCCAGCTCTTCCTCGACAAAGGTCGACAGATCCAGGTTCGACAGTTGCAGCAGCTTGATCGCCTGCATCAGCTGCGGCGTCATCACCAGCGACTGCGACTGGCGGAACTCTAGTCTTTGCGTCAGCGCCATGGAGGCAAGATCGACCTTAAAAGTTGGCTCGATTCTTGCTTATCTTAGTCCGTGAAGCTTGTACACGGCTTGACGGATGCAATTTTTGGGCTAGAGCCGGAATTCCTCGCCAAGGTAAAGCCGACGTACATCCGGATCATTAACGATCTCCTCCGGGCTTCCCTCAGTCAAGATCTCACCGGCATAGACGATGTAGGCACGGTCGGTCAGGCCGAGTGTCTCACGGACGTTATGGTCGGTGATGAGCACGCCGATGCCGCGGTTGGTGAGGTGGCGGACGAGGTCCTGGATGTCACCGACCGCGATCGGGTCGATGCCGGCGAACGGCTCGTCGAGCAGCATATAGTTCGGCCGCGTCGCCAGCGCGCGCGCAATCTCGACGCGGCGGCGTTCGCCGCCGGACAGCGCGATCGACGGGCTCTTGCGCAGCCGCGTGATGTTGAACTCGTCGAGCAGCGAATCCAGTTCGTGCTCGCGCTTCTTCTTCGAGGGCTCGACGACCTCGAGCACGGCGCGGATGTTCTGCTCGACCGACAGGCCGCGGAAGATCGAGGCTTCCTGCGGCAGATAGCCGATGCCGAGGCGCGCACGCTGATACATCGGCAGCTTGGTGACGTCATGGCCGTCGAGCTCGATCGCACCGCGATCGGCCTTGATCAGGCCCGTGATCATGTAGAACACGGTGGTCTTGCCGGCGCCGTTCGGCCCGAGCAGGCCGACCGCCTCGCCGCGGCGCACATAGATGCTGACGCCGCGCACGACCTGGCGGCTGCCAAAACTCTTTTCCACGCTATGCACAGCCAGGTAGCCCGGCCGCTTGATGAGCTGCGGCGCCGCCGGGGCACTGTTTCTGGCCGGCCTCGCGCGCGCCGGAGCCGGCGCCGCCGGCGATCGCGGCAGCTCGACGGCGGGAACCGGAGCGGCGCGCGCCATCGGCGGCGCGTCACGCACCGGCGACGTCAGCATCTCGCCGAACTGGTCGCCGAGCGCCGTGATGTCGTCATGCGCACGCGCAAATCCGGTGCTGCGTTTCGCAGAGCGCCGCCGGAACATGCCGAGAAAATCCACCATCCCCGCTTCGCTTCAGCCTTTCACGGTGATCCCGCGACCTTGCCTGCGGACCAATCGATTCGCACGCCAACCTGCGAGCATGAAAACCGGATGCCGGCCTTCCCGCGCGACAAGCGCGGACGCGTTTGCGCGGATCATGCTCGAATAATACGGCAAAGCGCGGTGACCCGCGCCTTGGATGAGTGGATGCCCCTGCCCGGCCAGCGAGATTCCCCCTCGAGGCGGATCTTCGGCCGAACCGCAGCAGTAGATACAGTCTCGCCCCTCGCGCTTCAACCTCGCGGCCGCAAAATATTATCTAACTAGTTGATTCTGCTCAACCTTACGCGAAGCTTACTTGGCGCCCTATTTCGACTTGCCGCCCGGCAGGAGCTGAAGCGGCGAGGGCGCCGGAGCGGTGCCGGGGGCGGCCGGCGTTCCGCAGCCACCCTTGCCGCTCTGTCCGCCCTGCGACTGGATGAACAGCCCCTGCACCTTGCCGCTGTCGGATTCCACCCGCGAAACGCCGGTGGTCATGTCGACCAGCAGACGGTCGCCGCGCAGCACGTTCTGGCACTGGGTCAGCACCACCTGGCCACCACCGCCGCCGAGCATGGTGATCAGATTGGTCTTGGTGTCGAAGATCGCGGTCTCGCCGGTGACGACCTGGTCCTTCTGGGTGACGACGACATTGCCCTTCGCTTCCAACCGCTTGATCGAGGACGCACCGCCGGGGCCAGGGGTCGCCGACTGCATCGGCGCAGTACCCTTGGCGGCGGCACCCTTGGTGCCGGCTGGCGCAGGCGCCGGCGTCTGGGTCGATTTGTCCTCGTAGAACACCACCAGGATCTTCGAGGTCATGGTGGTGTCGCCCTGCACGACCTTCACATTGCCGGAGAAGGTCGCCTCCTTCTTCTTGTCGCGCATTTCGAGCGCGGCGGCCTCGATCTGGATCGGCTGGTCACGGTTCTGCGAAAAGCCCTGCATGGCGTTGGGGACGCCGCTCATCGAGCCCTGCGCGGACACAGAATTCACTGCGAACAGCGCGAGCAGGAAGGCCGCAATTGCGATGCCGTGCGGAAAGCGTCTGATCATCAAAATCATTTCGTGTTGGCGGATTTGCGCGCTTCGGCGGCGCTGGAGGAGGAGGTGGTGGTGGCGGCGCGGCCTCGGCGGGCGCACTTGCATTGTTGTCGCCGAGCTTGTCGAGGTACATCACGACATTGCCTTCGAACCGTACGAGCTCGCCACTGTTGTAGATTCTGAGTCGGTCTGACGTCAGCGTGCCCTGCAGCAGCTTGACGTCGACATGCTCGTCCGACGACACGTTGCCCTTGTTGATGTCGACGAAGGCTTGCGTCAGCTTGGCCTCATAGCCGGTGGACGATTGCAGGAAGATATCCTGGCGCAGGTCGAGCAGCTGCTTCTTGTTGTCGAAGAAGCCGGTGCGCGCATCCATCGTCACGGTCGACTCATCCTGCTGCGCGACCTTGGCGCGGATCGTCTTCAGCTCGACATGGTCCGGATCGGTGACGTCCTGGATCGCCGCCTTGGCCCACATCTCATAGGGCCGGCCATCGGCGGAGAAGCCGGCGATGTGCGGGGATTCCATCGTGATCTTGGTGCCAGAGACCACGAGGTTGTCCATCTCGACCGGCAGCTTGGGGATCATTTCGCGGAAGGGATTGTAGACCGAGACGAAGATGATCGAAGCCATCGCCACTCCCACCACCGCGGGCACGGCGACGCGCAGGATCCGCACCATGCGGCTGTGCCGCGCGGCAGCGGCAAAGCGCGCCTCGAGGCCCGTCACATAGGCTGGATTCTGAACCGAATTCACCTGAGCTCCAGAGGCGCGAAATGCCCCTATTCTAGCCGGAGCCGCCCGAATATGCAGCCCGGACCTCGCGTCGCGCCCCCGCGAGGGACAACGCGTGAACAGTTTGGCCGAAACGGGGCGGAACCGGCCCTGCTGCGACGAATTCGGCGCCCATCATGAACGGGCGAATTCACGAATGGGCGAAGATGTCCTCGGCCTCCCAGCCGTCGAGGTCGAGCCTGGCGCGGGTCGGCAGGAAGTCGAAGCAGGCCTGCGCGAGCTCGCTGCGTCCCTCGCGCGCCAGCATCACGTTCAACTTGTCGCGCAGCGCATGCAGGTGCAGCACGTCGGAGGCGGCATAGGCGAGCTGGGCCTCGCTCAGGCTTTGCGCGCCCCAGTCGCTCGACTGCTGCTGCTTCGACAATTCGACGTTCAGCACCTCGCGCACCAGATCCTTCAGGCCGTGGCGGTCGGTATATGTGCGCGACAGCCGCGAGGCGATCTTGGTGCAATAGACCGGCACCGGCATCACGCCGAAAGTGTTGTAGAGCACCGCCACGTCGAACCGCGCGAAATGGAAGATCTTGGTGATCTTGGGATTGGCGAGCAGCGCCTTCAGGTTCGGCGCATCGGTGTGCCCCTTCGGAATCTGGATCACGTCGGCAGTACCGTCGCCGTTCGACATCTGCACCACGCAGAGCCGGTCACGATGCGGATGCAGCCCCATGGTCTCGGTGTCGATCGCAACGGAATCGGTGTAGCGCGTGAGATCGGGCAGGTCGCCGCGATGCAGGCGGATGGTCATGCTGTCAAAAACCTCGTCGAATCGCTCTCGGGACAAGCTATCGTTCAATTCCCCGGCAGGCGAGCGGGCATCAAAAGGGGAGGGACGCCCTCCCTCATTCCGCTGGCACGGGGTGTAGCGCCATTGTGCAACGGAGACAATGGCTTGGCTGGCCGATCGCGACCAGGACCACTCTATTGCCAGCTGACGCGGAGGCCGAACCGGCCGGTGATGTCCTCACGATGCAGGCTGTCCACCGACGTCGTGTAGCCCGCGCTCGCATAGGCGCTGATCGTGCGATTGAGCTGCGCGGAGACGCCGGCGCCGATCTCGACGGCGGTGCCGCGGCTTTGCACGCCGATCAAGTCGGTCGTCGCGAAGGCGATGCTGCGGTCATTCGCGGCGGTGTGCCAGAGATTGGCCTCGAGATAGGGACGCAGTTCGGTGGTGCCGACGACGACGGTTGCGGGTATGCGGACGCCGAGCCGCCCGGTCAGCGTATCGGCACTGCCGGGCGCGACGCTGGAGAAGAGGTCGTTGAAGCTGTCGAACGACTGGCGCTGCCAGATCAGTTGCGCCTGCGGCTCGATCGCGATGAATCGATTCACCGGGATCGGCACGCCGGTTTCCAGCGACGCCGCGACGCCCGTGCCCGACACCCGCGCGCCGACCTGGCGGTCCGACTGCGGACTTGCGCCGTAGAAGCTGCCCATCAGCACGGCGTCGACGTACCAGCCCGAGGGACCGATATGGGTCCAGTAGCCGCCGATGTTCTGGCTGTCGATCGAGAGCGTGCCGGTGCGGACGCCGTCGATCCCGACCGCGAAGCCGTTGATGGTGCCGCTGGCCCAGCCATAGGCGTAGAAGAAGCCGGCGCGATCATGATGCTCCGGCGCGGACTGGAAGCGCAGGATGTCGACGCCAACCTGCACGCCGGCCATGGTGCCGTCGAAGGATGGGCTGACCGTGCCGGCCCAGTCTGCGAACTGTGCGAACCATACGCGCGCGCCCACGCCGCCGGCTGCTCGCCGCCGCTGGTCAGCAAGGCCTGATCGCCCTGGCGCTGGTGGAAGGTGCCGAGCGTCGCGAGCCCGAGCTTCTGCGCCACCTGCGGCAACGCCGAATAGACCGAGACTTCCTCACGGTAGAGTTCGACCGGCGCAGCGCCCGCCGGCGGCGGCGTCAGCGACGACAGATCTTCTGCGGGCAGCCCTGATGGCGACATGCCCCCGCCGGACACGACCGGAGGGGCAGGTGACGCCGTCCCCGGCAGCAGCGTCGAGCGCAGATACCAGTTGTCGGCGCTGCCGGCCGAGACACCGCCGCGGAACAGCAGATATTCGTGCGCGCCGGCAACGACCGCACTGGAGAGACCGAATGCACCCGGCGCCGTGGTGCCGCCGTTGACGGCCTGCACCACCATGATTCCATCCGCCGTGGTATCCGCGCCCGCGCCGCCTGCATTGCTGACGGCGACCGCAGTCGAGCCCGACGCGTTGCCGCCGGAGATGACGAGTCGATCCGACGGCGAACCGTCACTACCGAGCACGCTGCGCAGAAAAAGGCTGCCGCCATTGCCGACATAGTTGCCGGCAATCGTCAGGCTGTTCGCGGCCGTTGCGCCGCCATTGGTCAGGTTGATCACGCCGGCATTGGTGACGGTGACCGGCGGCCCGCCGGCAAACGACGTGATCGACGGATTGGCGCCGTTGCCGGCCAGCAGGCTGGTGCCGGCCGCGATCGAGACATTGCCGGTCAGCGATGTCTGCAGGGTCAGCGAACCGCTGTTGATGAAGGTGTTGGCGAAGGTGCCGGTGCCGGCCCAGGTCCAGTCGCTGCCTTCCATCGTCAGCGTCTGGAAGCGCGTGAACGGATTGGTCACCGTGCCGCTGCCTTGCAGCCGCACCTGGTTGTTGCCGGCGCCGCCATCGGCAAGGCCTGATATCTGCGAGCCGGTCTGCAGGATGAAGGTCACATTGCCCGTGCCGCCGGCGAGCGCCGTGCCGCTGTTGCCGGCGATCAGGCCGGCATTGACGATGGTGGTGGCGCCGTTGAGCGTGCGGATCGCGGGCCCGGCCTGGCTGATGATCTGGCCGCCGGCGAGATTCTGGATCGTTGCGGTGAAGGATGATCCCGCGGTGTTGGAGAACACGGCATCGGAACCGGCGCCGCGCGCTTCGATGATGCCGCTATTGGTCAGCACATTGGCGTTGCCCTGCATAAAGACGGTGTTGTTCGCCACCCCTCCCAGCGTGCTGCCGGTCGTCAGCAAGGTGCCGGTATTGGTGATGGAGGCGAACTGCCCGGCGGAGAAGATCGCGCGCGCCTGCGCGCCGGAGGTCGTGATCGTCCCGCTGTTCATGAACTTGTTGTTGTCGCCGGTCTGGACGTACAGGCCATAGGATTGCGGTCCCTGGGTCGTGATCGTCCCGGTATTGATCAGCGTGTTGTTGCCGTTCTGGGTCAGCCCGACGATAGCGAGGCCGCGCGAAGTGCCGTTCTGCGTCGTGATGGTGCCGTTGTTGATCAGCGTGTTGCCGCTGCTGCTGGCGGCGATCGCATTGCTGCCGGCGCCCGTGGTCGTGATCAGGCCGGACGTCCCATTGGTGAAGACGTTGCCATTGCCGCTGCCGAAGATTCCGGTGCCGCCGCCGCTGATGGTCAGCGTGCCGTTGTTGGTCGCGGTGCTGCCGGAGATAAGACCGATCGCGGTTGCGCCGGCGCCCGGCGTGATGCCCGCGCCCTGCAACACGTTCACCGTGACGTTCGAGCTGCCGGCAGCGGCCTGCACGCCTGCGAGCGAGGGACTCGGCGCCGTGGTCGAGCAGGTCACCGTCTGACCGCTCACCGGCGCGAGATTGTCGCAAGCGGCGAACGCCTGCGAGACCGACAGAAGATAGCCGCCACCCAGAGTGCACGACAGGATCGCCGCGAGCCGCGATGAAACCATGCCCATCTCCACCATCGGCGCGAAGCCGAGCCCCCGGCCTGCGCTTCCTGCTCCCCCCTGCCCCGCTCTCAGCGTCGGCTGATCAGCTCCATTCAAGCTTGAGACGATTTGCAGCGATCTGTTGCGGGATCGCCACAGACGGAACCTTTAGCTGCATACATTCGATTCACATCCTTTGCGTGCATACGCCTTCAGGGTTGTGAAGTACACCACTCACCCGTTGCGGACATTGCGCGACACAACCCGAAACAATCGTCTTTGCGTGTCCGACGAGCGGCGCGCGCGACCGGGCATCGCGATATGCAATTGATTTTGATGGAACTGTTGCCCTGGCGCCTCATGAAATCCCGGCGCGCCCACCCCATCTGTTGCCAGCCCGCACTTACCCTTGAAATGAGCCTCATGTCGGAACAGACCATCGCCGCGCCGATCGACGACGAGCCGCAGGAACGCGGCTTCACGCGCTATCAATCGTTCCTGATCGCGCTGCTTGCCTTCACACAGTTCAATTTGATCCTCGACTTCATCATCATGTCGCCGCTCGGCGCCATCCTGATGCCCTCGCTCAACATCACGGCCGGGCAGTTCGGCGTCGCGGTGTCGGCCTACGCCTTCGCCGCCGGCATTTCCGGCATCCTCGCCGCCGGCTTTGCCGATCGCTTCGACCGCAAGAAGCTGCTGCTGTTCTTCTATGTCGGCTTCATGCTCGGCACCGTGCTCTGCGCGCTGGCGCAGAATTTCCAAGTGCTGCTGCTCGGCCGCATCGTCACCGGCCTGTTCGGCGGCGTGATCGGCTCCGTCGTGCTCGCGATCGTGACCGACCTGTTCCCGCTGCAACTGCGCGGCCGCGCGATGGGCGTGCTGCAGACCGCGTTCGCCGCGAGCCAGGTGCTCGGCGTCCCAGCCGGACTTTTCCTGGCCAATCACTGGAACTGGCACATCTGCTTCGTCGCCATCGTCGGCCTGTCGATCGTGGCGATCGCCGCCATCGCGCTGTTCATGGAGCCGGTCGACGGGCACCTCAAGCTGCAACACGACAGCAACCCGTTCCGCCATCTGATCGCGACCGTGGGTCAGCCGCGCTACACGCTGGCCTTCCTTGTGACGACGCTGCTGGCGACCGGCGGCTTCATGCTGATGCCGTTCGGCAGCGCCTTCACCGTGCACAATCTCGGCATCGACATCGTGCACCTGCCGACGATCTATCTGGTGTCCGGCCTGTTCAGCATCATCATGGGACCGCTGGTCGGCCGCGCCAGCGACGCGTTTGGCAAGTACCCGACCTTCATCTTCGGCTGCGTGGTGTCTGCCATCATGGTGCTGATCTACACCCATCTGGGTCACGTCTCGCTGCTGACCGCAATCATCGTCAACGTGCTGATGTTCGTCGGCATCTTCTCGCGCATGATCCCGTCGCAGGCGCTGATGTCGGCGATCCCCGACGCCAGCCAGCGTGGATCGTTCAGCGCGGTCTCGGCCTCGGTGCAGCAGCTGTCGGGCGGGCTGGGCTCGGTGGTCGCAGCCGCGATCGTCGCCGAGAACCCGGACGGCTCGCTGCTGCATTTCGACCGGATCGGCTACGTCGTCGTGGCGAGCTCGATGATCTCGATGATCGCGATGTATTTCGTGCAGCGGCCGATCGCGCGGCGAGCGGGGCGGCGGGTCGTGTGAGGGCCGCGCTACTTCGGGCGCATGGGGCCGGAACGGCCTGAAGCCGCGTAGCGGGCGACGGCGTTCGCCGCACCCACCTCGCGGATGCTGAGCGATTTCAATCGCTTATGAAAATGGGTGGTGCCCAGGAAAGGACTCGAACCTTCACGGCCGTTAAGCCACTGGCACCTGAAGCCAGCGCGTCTACCAATTCCACCACCTGGGCGTGGGCGCGTTAGTAAGGTTCGGTTACGCGCTTGTCAAATTCAGGAAACGAAAAATCGAATACCCTGTACATGGTGGGGTCGATGGCGTATCGCCAGATGGCTAACCCACGTCAATAACTCCCGAATCCGACAGGAACCACCCCATGGCATCGAACCTGGACACCACAGTCACGGTCTTCGGCGGATCGGGGTTTCTGGGGCGGAACGTGGTCCGCGCGCTCTGCAAGCGCGATTACCGGGTCCGCGTCGCGGTGCGGCGGCCTGAGCTGGCCGGCCATCTCCAGCCGCTCGGCCGGGTCGGACAGATTCATGCCGTCCAGGCCAACGTGCGCTACCCGGCCTCGGTCGAGGCGGCGATGCGTGATTCGCAGGTCGCCATCAATCTGGTCGGCATCCTGGCCGAAGGCGGCGGCCAGAGCTTCGACGCCGTGCAGGTGAAGGGCGCCGAGGCCATCGCCAAGGCGGCGGCCGCGAACGGCGGACGGATGGTTCATGTCTCGGCGATCGGGGCTGACGAAAATTCCCTGTCGGGCTATTTCCGCGCCAAGGCGGAAGGCGAAAAGGCGGTGCAGGCCGCGCTGCCGTCGGCCACCATCATGCGGCCGTCGCTGCTGTTCGGGCCCGAAGATCAGTTCACCAACCGCTTCGCTGCGCTGGCGCGGATCTCGCCGGTGCTGCCGCTGGTCGGCGGCGGCGTCAACACGGTGCAGCCGGCCTATGTTGCCGATGTCGCCGATGCGGTGGCCGATGCAGTCGACGGCAAGGCCAAGGCGGGGGCCACCTACGAACTCGGCGGGCCGGAGGTGCTGACCATGCGCGAGGTGATGCAGATCATCCTCCAGATCACCCAGCGCGACCGAATGCTGGCGCCGCTGCCGTTCGGCCTCGCCAAGCTGCAATCCTACGTCCTGCAATTCGCGCCCGGCCCGTTCACCTTGACGCCGGACCAGGTCGCGATGCTGCGCGTCGACAATGTGGTGTCCGACGCCGCCAAGGCCGCCGGCCTGACTTTCGCCGGCCTCGGCATCACGCCAGACTCGATGGAAGCGATCGCCCCGCAATATCTCTGGCGCTTCCGCGCGACGGGGCAGTTCCAGAAGAAGAGCGCGTAAGCCGAACTCTCTCCACCTGTCGTCCCGGCCTTGAGCCGGGACCCATAACCACAGCTCCCGAGATGTAGAACGCTGGGGCCGCAGCCCTGCGCCATTGAAAGAACTGTGGTTATGGGTCCCTGCGTTCGCAGGGACGACGGAGGGAGTTGTGATTACCTTCCCAGCGCCAGCGCGATCAGGCCGAGCGTGCCGACGATCACGCGCCACCAGGCAAAGAAGGTGAAGCCGTGGCGGGTGACGTAGTTGAGGAACGTCTTCACCACGACCATCGCGACGATGAACGACACCACGAAGCCGACCGCGATCACGCTGAGATTGTCGGAGGTGAAGTCGGCGCGGTTCTTGTAGAAATCATAGGCGAACGCGCCGACCATGGTCGGGATCGCGAGGAAGAACGAGAACTCCGCCGCCGACCGCTTGTCGGCGCCGAGCAGCATCGCAGCCACGATGCTGGCGCCGGAGCGCGACACGCCGGGGATCATCGCCAGGCACTGCGCGACGCCGATCCAGAAATACATCAGCAGCGGGAACCGGGTCGCGTCGTCCTCGTACACCTTGAGATCGAGCTGATCGACCCAGAGCAGGACGGCGCCGCCGACGATCAGCGTGAAGCAGACCACCCACGGATTGAACAGGAATTCCTTGATGTACTTGCCGGCGATCAGGCCGATCACGACAGCCGGCAGGAACGCCACCAGCACGCCGATCACGAAACGGCGGTCGTCGGGATTGGAGAACATGCCGAGCGCCACGCGCCACAATTTGACGAAGTAGAGCGCGAGGATCGCGAGGATCGCGCCGAGCTGAATCAGGATCGCGAAGCTCTTCCAGAAGTTGCCTTCGCCGAGATTGAAGAAGCGCTCCGCGAGCAGCAGGTGGCCCGTCGAAGAGACCGGCAGGAACTCGGTGACGCCCTCGACGATGCCGAGAATCACCGCCCGCAGCATATCCGTCATCATGTTGTGGCCTGCCCTGTGTGGAAAACGGGATTCTTCTCGCTTATTCGCACATTGGCCGCAATCGCAAAAAATCGTCAAACAATGGGTTACCCGGCCGATTTGCTGGGCTATAGCGTTTTTGTGACCCGCGCCATCTGCGAGGGTGGCTACCGGTTTGCGTGCTGACGCGACATAGAGACGAGCGGAACTGGCTTGGCCAAATCGCACGGCCCAGCCGCACAGGTTGATGGTTTCTTAAGCGCCGCGAAACTACCAAGGGCTTCATGTATACGCTGTATCACCATCCGTTCTGTCCGCATTCGCGCTTCATTCGCCTCGTGCTCGGCGAGTATGGCCTCGACCTGCGCCTGGTGGAGGAACGGGTGTGGGAGCGGCGCGAGGCGTATCTCGCGCTCAATCCGGCAGCGACCACGCCGGTGCTGATCGCCGAGGGCTTCCCGCCGATTCCGGGCGCACCCATCATCGCCGAATATGTCGACGAGACGCACGGCCTCGATGCCGGCGAGCGGCGGCTGCTGCCGACGTCGTCGGCCGAGCGCGTCGAGGTGCGCCGCCTGATGGCGTGGTTCAACGAGAAGTTCTTCGAGGAAGCCTCCAACCCGCTGGTGACCGAGCGGATCTACAAGCGCTTCATGAGCGAGGACAACGGCGGCGGTCCGCCGGCGCCTGACATCATGCGCGCCGCCAAGGTCAATGTGCGCTATCATCTGAGCTACATCGGCTGGCTGGCGAAGACGCGGAACTACCTCGCCGGCGACCGCCTCACCTACGCGGACCTCGCCGCCGCGGCGCATCTCTCGGCGATCGACTATCTGGGCGATGTGCCATGGAGCGAGGACGACGCGGCAAAGGCGTGGTACGCGCGGGTGAAATCCCGCCCGTCGTTCCGCCCGCTGCTCAGCGAGTGGCTGGCGGGGGTGCCGGCGTCGCGCACCTATGTGGACCTCGACTTCTGAACCCGGCGGTCAGGCTCTCTCCTTCCGATCTCAAGGCAGCGCTGCAACACGAGGCGCGGGCGCTCGGCTTCGATGCGATCGGCATCACCGGTCCTGATGCGACCAGCGTTGCCGGAAGATATTTCCTCGAGTTTCTCGGCTCCGGCGGCCATGGCGACATGGACTGGCTCGCCGCCAATCCGGAGCGCCGCGCCGATCCGCGCGTGCTGTGGAGTGGCGTGCGCTCGATCATCATGCTCGGCGTCAATTACGGGCCGGACGATGATCCGCTGAAGCTGCTTGCGCGCCGCTCGCAGGGCGCGATCTCGGTCTATGCGCAGGGCGACGACTATCACGACGTCATCAAGAAGCGGCTGAAGGTGCTGGCGCGCTGGCTCGCTACCGAGACCGGCGACGAGGTGAAGGTGTTCGTCGACACCGCCGCCGTGATGGAGAAGCCGCTGGCGCAGGCCGCGGGCATCGGCTGGCAGGGCAAGCACACCAATCTCGTCTCGCGCGCGTTCGGCTCCTGGCTGTTTCTCGGCGCGATCTATTCGGCGACCGAACTGCCGCGCGATGCGAGCGACACGGATCATTGCGGCAGCTGCCGGGCCTGCCAGGACATCTGCCCGACGGCGGCGTTTCCCGCCCCCTACAAACTCGATGCGCGGCGCTGCATCTCGTATCTGACGATCGAGAACAAGGGCCCGATCCCGCACGAATTCCGCAAAGGCATCGGCAACCGCATCTATGGCTGCGACGATTGCCTCGCGGTGTGCCCGTGGAACAAATTCGCGCAAGAAGGACGCGAGCAGAAACTCGCGGCGCGCGACGCATTGCGGGCGCCTGATCTCGCCGATCTCGTGCGACTCGACGATGCAGCCTTCCGCGCGCTGTTCACCAAGTCGCCGGTCAAGCGCATCGGCCGCGACCGCTTCATCCGCAATGTGCTGATTGCGATCGGCAATTCCGGCGACGCAAAGCTCGCCGGCGAAGCGCGGCGCCTGCTCGACGATGCGAGCCCGCTGGTGCGCGGAGCCGCGGTGTGGGCGCTGTCGCAACTGATCGCGCGCGATGAATTCGCGGCGCTGGCGTCACGGGCCGGCGGCGAGCCCGACATCACGGTGCAGCAGGAGTGGCGCGCGGCTGCCGCCTCTTGATTTCATCGCGCCATTCCCGTCATGGTCGCCCGCCATGACAAACCAGCCTTTCTTCACCCGGCACGGCGACGGCTTCATGCCGACATCCGTCGCCAACGGCCCCTGGAGCCCGGAATCGATGCACGGCCGCGTCGTGATCGGCCTGCTCGGCTTCGTCATCGAGGAGCGCCACGGCTCCGACGATTTCGTCCCCGCGCGGCTGACCGTCGATATGTTCCGGCTGCCCAACATCACGACACCGGTCGAGGTGACGACCAAGCTCGTGCGCGACGGACTCCGCATTAAGGTGATCGAGGCCGAGTTCATCTCCGGCGGCACCAGCATGGCGCGCGCCTCCTGCCAGTTGTTGCGCAGGACGGAAAATGCGCCGGGCAATGTGTGGTCGCCGCCAAACTGGCAGGTGCCGGCCCCCGCCGACATTCCGAAGCCGACCGATCCGAGGCTCGGCATGAATGGCAAATGGGAGACGCGGCCGATCGTCGGCCACATGGGTTCGCTCGGCGAGCGCAGGCTCTGGATGAGCGAGGTCCGCGAACTCGTCGCGGGCGTGAAGATGACGCCGTTCGTCCATGTCGCGACCGGCGCCGATTTCGCCAGCCCCTTTGCGAACGCCGGCGACCAGGGCCTCGGCTACATCAACAGCGACGTCACGATCTATCTGCACCGTCTGCCGGTGACCAACTGGATCGGCTTCGAGGTCGTCAACCATCACGCCGCCGACGGCATCGCGATCGGCGAATGCTGGCTCTATGACGAAAACGGCCCGATCGGCACGTCGACCGTGGCGGCGCTCGCGCAGCGCAAGCCGATGAGCAACCCGCCGCCGCCGTAATCGTCATCCCGGGCTCGCGCTACGCGCGCCCCGGAATGACGGCGCTAGATCCCGTCGCAGCTCACACGAGATGCCGCTTCATCTCGTCGCGCGCCCGCAGCGCCGTGCCCTGCTTGCCGACGATCTTCGCGATCCGCTCCGGAGCGAAGTTCAAATCGACGAAGGCGGGCGCGGTGTTGGCGACCTCATGGTATTCCGTGATCCTGCCGTCGCGCAGCCGCATGATCGCGACGCCCTCGAACATCGCACGCGCCCCCTTGGCCTCCGGCAGGGTCGAGCGGTAGCTGAACGTGTAGCGCGCGTAGAGCGTTTTGCCGTCGCTGACGGGATCGTGCATCACCCAGCGGAAATCGGTCGCGGTCCGGTAGAACCAGTCGTCGATCATCTCGGCGATCTTGGCGCGGCCCGCGAACGCGCCGTAGAACACGTCGTGATAGACGCCGTCCTCGGTGAAGAGATCCGCGAAGGCCTTGCCGTTGCGCTGCTCGACCGCGTCGCAGAACGCGCGCAGCATCGTTGTCGTGTCCATTGGCTTCTCCCTGTGCAGGGAGCTTAGCCGATCTCCGCCACCGCGGCGATGATCCGCGCGATGTCCTGCGGCCGCGACAGGCGGTGGTCGCCGTCCTGGATCATGGTCAGCACCACGTCCTCGGCCGGCAGCCGGTGCACCAATGCGAACGCATGCTTCCACGGCACGTCGGGATCCTGCGCGCCCTGCAGGATCCGCACCGGGCAGCCGACGTCGATCTTGGCTCCGAGCAGCAGATGGTTGCGGCCCTCCTCGATCAGATTGCGGGTGATCGGATAGGGCGAGCCGTCGCCATATTCGGATGGCCTGAGCCAGACGCCCTTGGTCTCGATCTCGGCGCGGATCTCCGGCGAGAAGCCCTTCCACATCAATTCTTCGGTGAAGTCGGGCGCCGGTGCGATCAGCACGAGGCCGGCGAGTTGCGCTTTCCCACCACTTCGCCGCGCGATCTCGCGCGCGAGCAGCAGCGCCATCCAGCCGCCCATCGAGGAGCCGATCACGACCTGCGGCCCGCTGCAGAACTGCGAGAACACAGCGACGCTCTCCTCGAGCCAGCGGCCGATCGTGCCGTCGGCGAACTCGCCGCTGGATTCGCCGTGGCCGGAATAGTCGAACCTGACGCAGGAGCGGCCGTGCTCGGCGGCCCATGCATCGAGCGCGAGCGCCTTGGTGCCGGTCATGTCCGACTTGAAGCCGCCGAGCCAGACCAGGCCCGGCCCGCCGCCGGCGCGGGCGCGCACCGCGATCCGGCGCGCCTCACGGCCCTCGCCGACCTCGATAAAGGCGGGTTCCTGTCCGGATGCGGCGGTTTGGCTCATGGTTCGGTCACTCGCGTGTCAGAGATCTGCTTTTCAATCGTCACGCGGCAGCGGTCAACGGCAGCTGGCCCGCCTTGCGGAGCAGATGTGCCGGCCATATGTGCCGGGCGTGGCTAAAATGCCTCGCATTTGACGGTTTTGCCGCCTAAAGAAGCGACTTCGCTTGCCCGCCGCAGCGTCTTGCTTCAAAATATCCGCCTCCCTTTCACAACTTTGGAGAGTTACCCATTCGCCGTCCCAATAGAGCCCCGCCCACAGTCGCCAAAGACGGGCCGCGCACCAATGACGAGATTCGCAACGCACAGATCCAGCTGATCGATGCCGATGGTGCCAACAAGGGCACCGTCGAGACCATGGTTGCCATCAAGATGGCCATGGAAGCCGGCATGGACCTCGTCGAGATTTCGCCGAACGTCAGTCCTCCGGTCTGCAAGATCATGGACTACGGCAAGTACAAATACTCCGCGCAGAAGAAGGCCGCCGAAGCCCGCAAGAAGCAGAAGGTCGTCGAGATCAAGGAGATCAAGCTCCGCCCGATGATCGACGATCACGACTACGACGTGAAGATGCGCGCGATGCAGCGCTTCTTCGAGGAAGGCGACAAGGTCAAGATCACCTTGCGCTACCGCGGTCGTGAGATGGCGCACCAGGAGATCGGCACCAAGCTGCTCGACAAGGTGAAGGCCGACGTCGCCGAGTTCGCCAAGGTCGAGCAGGACGCGAAGTTCGAAGGCCGCCAGGTCGTGATGGTGCTGGCGCCGCGCTAATTCGAATTAGTCGCTTTGTTGAAATGGAACGGCCCGTCAGGCGATCTGGCGGGCTGTTTCGTTTCGTAGCCGAGCGGAGTCGTCCGTAGCCCGTGGTACCGACGTCCCCCCTTTCAGGGCGAAGGAGAGGGCGGTTCCGGCCCGATTTCCCGCTTCAAACGTTGCAAAACCACCGATCCTCTGTCATAAGCCGGGCCTTCGCCGCCCGGCTGATCAAGGGCTGCCGTGGCGACGTCTAGTGCAGGTTCTTTCAATTCGGAAAAAACCTTAGCACTTTCAACGCTCTAACGAGCATTTTAGCCGGCCGGACGCCTCTCGGGGCGATTTTCGTGCTGTGCGATAGGAGAGCTAAATGCCCAAGTTGAAGACCAAGTCGGGCGCCAAAAAGCGCTTCAAGGTGACCGCCACTGGCAAGGTCATGCACGCCCAGCGCGGCAAGCGCCACGGCATGATCAAGCGGACGAAGAAGCAGATCCGTCAGCTCCGCGGCACCCGCGTGCTGTTCAAGACCGACGGCGACAACGTCAAGAAGTACTTCTTGCCGAACGCCTGATCGCGCTCACTCGCTTGAACCCTGCCGCTCCTAGCGCGGCGCCCCGTCTCTTCTAGATCTCAAGGATTTCCGTCATGTCTCGCGTCAAACGCGGTGTGACCGCTCACGCCAAGCACAAGAAAGTCTACAAGGCCGCCAAGGGCTATTACGGCCGCCGCAAGAACACCATCCGCGTCGCCAAGCAGGCCGTCGAAAAGGCCGGCCAGTACGCCTTTCGCGACCGCAAGCGCAAGAAGCGCACCTTCCGCGCGCTCTGGATTCAGCGCATCAACGCCGCGGTCCGTCCATTCGGCATGACCTACAGCGTGTTCATCAACGGCCTGTCCAAGTCGGGCGTCGTCGTCGACCGCAAGGTGCTGTCGGATCTCGCGATCCACGAGCCGGTGGCGTTCCAGGCGATCGCCGAGAAGGCCAAGGCTGCCCTCGCTGCTTGATCCTGGCGGGTGCTTCTAGCGGGCCTTCTGGCCCGCTTTCAGCCCCTTCTGCGAAAAGCGCTGGGCGACGATCGCCCGGCAGAACGCTGTGAACGAGCGGTACATGGTGCCGCTTTCGTTGTCGTATTTGTGGTCGCAGCGCTTGAGCTGGCTGGCATAGGCCTTCTTCTGCGACGCTCCGAGGCCGGACAGGAAGTCCGCCTCGCATTTTTTCTCGACCACTTCGCCGAACTGGACGTCGCCGCTGGCGCCGTATTCGCACGCCTCGAAGACCTTCATCGCGCGGTCGCAGCTCGGCGCCTTCTGAAGCTCCGCGATGATGTCGTCCATCTGGGTCGATTTGGCGGGACATTCCTCGGTCGCGGCATGCGCCGTTCCGAGCATCAACAGGACCGCCGGCACGGCCAGGCAAGATCGCAGCAACATCGCGTGGGTCTCCTTCAACTCCCCTTGGGTAGCCCGGCCTCCGCGCTGGGTTCAATGCAGCCGGCCATTGGCCCGAAATGACCGGCTTTTTGCTTGACGTTACGGCCTTCGGGCGGCGACAACCCAGCCGAATTTTGGCGCATGGTTCGGAAGCCGGCTCTTCCCGCCGGATCATGCTCAGCGCAGGAATTGACCGTGTCCGACCTCGCAACGCTCGAAAAATCCATCCTCGACCAGATCACCTCGGCCGCTGATGAAGCCGCCCTCGAGGCGGTGCGCGTCTCGGCCCTCGGCAAGAAGGGCTCGATCTCGGCCTTGCTCGCCACCCTCGGCAAGATGTCGCCGGACGAGCGCAAGACCGAAGGCGCGAAGATCAACCTCGCCAAGGATGCGGTGACGCAGGCGCTCGCGGCCAGGCGCGACGTGCTGAAGGCGGCCGCGCTCGATGCCCGGCTCGCCGCCGAGACCATCGACGTCACGCTGCCGCTGCGCGATGCGCCGGCGGAAACCGGCCGCATCCATCCGCTGAGCCAGGTGTTCGACGAGGTCAACACCATCTTCGCCGACATGGGGTTTGCAATCGCCGAAGGTCCCGACATCGAGACCGACGATTACAACTTCACCAAGCTGAACTTCCCCGAAGGCCACCCGGCGCGGGAGATGCACGACACCTTCTTCTTCAATCCGAAGCAGGACGGCTCGCGCATGCTGTTGCGCACCCACACCTCGCCGGTGCAGGTGCGCACGATGCTGACCCAGAAGCCGCCGATCCGCATCATCTGCCCGGGCCGCACCTATCGCATCGACTCCGATGCGACGCATACGCCGCAATTCCATCAGGTCGAAGGCCTCGTAATCGACAAGGGTTCGCATCTCGGCCACCTCAAATGGATCCTGCACGAGTTCTGCAAAGCGTTCTTCGAGGTCGACCACATCAACATGCGCTTCCGGCCGTCGTTCTTCCCGTTCACCGAGCCGTCGCTCGAGGTCGACATCCAGTGCCGCCGCGACAAGGGCGAGATCCGCTTCGGCGAAGGCGAGGACTGGATGGAGATCCTCGGCTGCGGCATGGTGCACCCGAACGTACTGCGCGCCTGCGGCATCGATCCCGACGTCTACCAGGGCTTTGCCTGGGGCATGGGCCTCGACCGCATCACGATGCTGAAATACGGCATCGCCGATCTCCGCCAGCTGTTCGAGAACGACATCCGCTGGCTCAACCACTACGGCTTCAAGCCGCTCGACATCCCGACCATCGCGGGCGGGCTGAGTTCGTGATGTCTGCGCTTGCGCGCGACATGACGAACAGAGCGACCAAGCTAACCTGATCAACACCAACAAGAACCGAGGCAAGCAGCCGTGAAGTTCACCCTCTCCTGGCTGAAGGAACATCTCGAGACCGACGAACCGCTCGAGAAGCTCGCCGACAAGCTCACCATGATCGGGCTCGAGGTCGAGAACATCGAGGACAAGGCGAAGCAGCTTGCACCGTTCACCATCGCGCGCGTGATCTCGGCCGAACAGCATCCGAATGCCGACCGGCTGCGTGTCTGCATGGTCGACACCGGCGACGGCGGCGCGCCGGTGCAGGTGGTGTGCGGTGCGCCCAATGCGCGTGCGGGACTGGTCAGCGTGTTCTCGCCGCCCGGCACCTACATCCCCGGCAAGGACATCACGCTCGGCATCGGCACCATCCGCGGCGTCGAGAGCCGCGGCATGCTGTGCTCGGCGGCCGAACTGCAGATCTCGGAAGACCACGACGGCATCATGGAGCTGCCGGCCGATGCGCCGCTCGGCAAGGGCTATGCCGACTGGGCCGGGCTCGGCGATCCCACCATCGAGATCAACCTGACGCCGAACCGGCAGGACTGCACCGGCGTGCACGGCATCGCGCGCGACCTCGCCGCCGCCGACATGGGCAAATTCAAGGATCCCGGGATCAAGCCGATCAAGGGCGAATTCCCCTGCCCGGTCCAGGTCAAGGTGGAAGACGCCTCGCTGTGCCCGGGCTTCGCGCTGCGGCTGGTGCGCGGCGTCAAGAACGGTCCGTCGCCGGAATGGCTGCAGAAGCGGCTGACCTCGATCGGCCTGCGCCCGATCAATGCGCTGGTCGACATCACCAACTTCATGACCTACGACCGCGCCCGCCCGCTGCACGTGTTCGACGCCAAGAAGGTGCAGGGCAACCTCACGGTACGCCGCGCCAAGGAAGGCGAGACGCTGCTCGCGCTCGACGGCCGCACCTATACGCTCGACAGCAATGTCTGCGTGATCGCGGACGAGCACGGCGTCGAATCGCTCGCCGGCATCATGGGCGGCGAGGCCTCGGGCTGCGACGACAACACGACAGATGTGCTGATTGAGTCCGCGCTGTGGAACGAGATCAACATCGCGCAGACCGGCCGCAGGCTCGGCATCAATTCGGACGCGCGCTATCGCTTCGAGCGTGGTGTCGATCCGGCGTTCATGGTGCCCGGGCTTGAGCTCGCGACCAGGCTGGTGCTGGAGCTGTGCGGTGGCACGCCGTCCGAGAATGTCGTGGTCGGCAAGCAGTTCGGCGAGGATCGCGTCATCGATTTCCCGCTCACCGAGGTCAAGCGCCTTGCCGGCATCGAGGTGCCGCTGGTCGAGGTGAAGCTGATCCTGACCCGGCTCGGCTTCATGCTGGCCGGCACCGGCCCCGTCGTGAAGATCGCGATCCCGTCCTGGCGCACCGATGTGCAGGGCAAGGCCGACATCGTCGAGGAGATCGTGCGGATCGTCGGCGTCGACAAGGTGCCGATGACGCCGTTCGACCGCGGCGAGGAGCCGCGCAAGCCGGTGCTGACGCCGATGCAGCTGCGCACCCGCCGCGCCAAGCGTGCGCTCGGCGTCCGCGGCATGGTGGAAGCCGTGACCTGGTCGTTCATCACCAATGACGCGGCAAAGCTGTTCGGCGGCGGCCAGAGCGAGCTCGTGCTCGCCAATCCGATCGCGGCCGACCTCTCCGACATGCGGCCGAGCCTGCTGCCCGGCCTCGTCGCCGCCGTTCAGGCCAATATCAACCGCGGCACGCCCGATGTCGCGCTGTTCGAGGTAGGCCAGGTGTTCCGCGGCGACAAGCCCGAGGACCAACTCGTCGCCGCTTCCGGTGTGCGCCACGGCTACGCCTCGTCGAAGGGGATCGGACGGCATTGGACCGGCTCGACGACGGCGGACGCAATGGATGCCAAGGCCGACGCCTTCGCCGTGCTGGCGGCTGCCGGCGCGCCGATGCAGGCGCTGCAGATCGTGCCGGGCGGCCCGGCATGGCTGCATCCGGGACGTTCCGGCACCATCCAGATCGGTCCACAGAACGTGCTCGGCTATTTCGGCGAGTTGCACCCGCGCGTGGCCGAGGCGCTTGGCGCCGACGGTCCGATGATCGTGTTCGAGGTGATCCTCGAGCGCATCCCGCAGGGCAAGCAGCGGGCGACGCGCGCCAAGCCGGTGCTGGAGCTCTCGGCATTCCAGCCGGTGTCGCGCGACTTCGCCTTCATCGTCGACCGCAGCGTCAAGGCCGGCGACATCGTCCGCGCGGCGCAGAATGTCGACAAGAAGCTGATCACTGACGTGACCGTGTTCGACGTCTACGAAGGCAAGGGTATCGATCCCGACAAGAAGTCGATCGCGATCGCGGTGACGATCCAGCCGCGCGAGAAGACGATGACCGACCAGGAGATCGATGCGGTTGCGGCCAAGGTCGTGGCCGAGGTGACGAAGAAGACCGGCGGCACGCTGCGGGCGTGACGCCGACGTTGACGCGGGCGGTGGAATGCTCCCTCGCCCACTTGCGAGGAGAACCTGTCACCGTCACCCAGAGGAGGCCGCATAGCGGCCGTCTCGAAGGGTCGACGGTCCAATTGTGGCCGATTCATCCTTCGAGGCTCGCCCAGCGTCGCAAGCGCGCCGCTGGGCGCGCACCACAGGATGACGGGTCTTGCAGACTTGCAGGGGTTTTTGAATCTCGATACGAGCGCCTAAGCAGATCGAACCCCACTGCCTTCCCATGACCTCCCTCTCCCTGATCCCGTCCGACATCTCGACCAGCATTGCGCTTGCAATCTGCGCGATCGCCTTCGTGTCGGGCACTGCGCGCGGCTTCTCCGGGTTCGGCTCGGCGCTGATCTTCATGCCGCTCGCAAGCAGCGTCGCTGCGCCGCGGCTGGTGGCGGCGCTGCTTCTCATCATCGACTTCATCGCGGCCGCGCCGCTGCTGCCGAACGCCTGGACCCAGGCTGACCGCAAGGCCACCGCCGTGATGGTGGCCGGTGCGCTGGTCGGCGTTCCCATCGGCACCTATTTCCTCACGGTGCTCGAGCCGGTGACGACCCGTTGGATCATCTCCGGCTTCGTCGCAGCGCTGCTGGTGCTGCTGCTGTCGGGCTGGCGCTACCATGGCAAGGATCACGCCGCGCTCTCCGTCGGCGTTGGCGGCCTGTCCGGCTTCTGCAGCGGGCTCGCGCAGACCGGCGGCCCGCCGATCGTCGCCTATTGGCTCGGACGCCCGATCTCGTCGGTGATCTCGCGCGCCAACATCGTGCTGTTCTTCGGCGCCTCGGATTTCTTCTCGCTGGTCAGCTACTGGTTGACGGGACTGATCACGATCGAATCGGCCAAATTCTCGCTGATCGTAGGTCCCGTCTACGGCATCGGCGTCTGGTTCGGCGCCTCGCTGTTCGGCAAGGCCAGCGAGCAGGTGTTTCGCGCGATCTGCTACGCGCTGATCGCCGCCGCCGTCATTGTCGGCCTGCCGGCGCTTGATGGCATTTTGCGCGGCGGGTAGGGTCGGCAAGGCTCAGAAGAAGATTGCGGGAGGAACACCATGATCGATCGCCGCACCACATTGAAACTGGCGCTCGGCAGCGCCGCGATGCTCGCGTCGCCTGTCGTGCGCGCGCAAAATGCCAAGCCACGCACCCGGATCGTGTTTCTCGGCACCAAGGGCGGCCCGCGCGTCGGCATCGGCGCTTCCAATCCCGCCAATCTCGTCGTCGTCAACGACACGCCCTTTGTCATTGATTGCGGCATGGGCGTCAGCCGGCAGCTGGTCAACGCCGGCGTGCCGATCCCGTCGGTGAAATACATCTTCATCAGCCATCATCATTCCGATCACAATCTCGAATACGGCAATCTGTTCTACAACGCCTGGGCCGCGGGCCTCTCCACGCCGATCCATTCGTTCGGTCCCAAGGGCATCGAGGCGATGACAAAAGAATACTGGGAGCTGAACAAGTTCGACGTCGAGACCCGGATCGCGGACGAAGGCCGCCCCGACCCGCGCAAACTGCTGATCGCAAAGGACATCACCGATGACGGCGTGGTGCTGAAGACATCGGACGTCACCGTCACGGCATTCCGCACGCCGCACCCGCCGATCACGGACAATTTCGCCTACAAGTTCGAGACGCCAGATGGCGTGATCGTGTTCTCCAGCGACACCGCCTACAATCCGAAGCTCGCCGAGTTCGCCAAGGGCGCCGACGTGCTGGTGCACGAATGCCTCTACATTCCCGCGGTCGATCGCCTCGTCGCAAAGACCAAGAACGGCGCGACGCTGAAGAAGCATCTGCTCGACAGCCACACCTCGACCGAAGACGTCGGCCGCATCGCCGCCGCCGCCGGCGTCAAGACGCTGGTACTGAGCCACTTCGTCCCCGGCGACGATCCCGATGTCACCGACGACGACTGGACCCGCGATGTGAAGACGAACTTCAAGGGCCGGATCGTGGTGGCGAAGGATCTGATGGAGCTGAAGCTGCCGGTGTGAGGCTGAGGCGCGGCAAAACTCGGACAAATCATGTCGCGGGAAAGCGGATGTATGTCTCGCTGACCGCGCAACACACTCGATGTCGTCCCTGCGAAAGCAGGGACCCATAACCACGAATGGTTATTGGCGAGCGACGTTGGAGCGACGAGTCCCGGTCACAACATCTGCTGCGGCGTATGGGTCCCTGCTTTTGCAGGGACGACACCTGTTGTGCCGCTGCACCCAGCTGCCAAATCACCGCACTCGCGATGGTCAAGCCAGCCACGCGCAGCCGTCATCTCATCCAACCATCAATTCATCGGCCCGGCGGAGCGCGGCGCACGGCGCTGTGTTTTGCGGCGGGCGCAGCGGGCTCCGGCGTCGCATCCTTGGCACCACCGATCCTGCGCAGCGCGGCGTCGGCGGCGCGCTCGCCGCTCTCCCAGGCGCGTCGACGGTGCCCACAGCGTCTCATGGGTGGCCTCGCCCGCAAGATACATCGCGCCGATCGGCTCGGTCAGGATCCGGCGCGAGAATTGCGCGCCCGGGGCTGCGGCCGACATCGCCCCTTGAATGAAGGGCTGTGCATTCCAGCGCGTCGCGCTCGTCTTCTTGATGGACGCACCCACCTCGCTGCCATACAGCCTGGTCAGCCATTCCACTGCAAACGCCGCCATCGCCTTCTCGCCCTGCGCGGACAGGTCGCGGCCGAACGAGCCGGCGACGTCGATCGTGCACAGCGAGGAGCCGGCGATATTGCCGTAGAGCAATGCGGTTTTGGTCGAATTGCTCTGTTCGATGATGACGTCGTCGCGCGACAGCCCAAGCGGATTGCCGGGGATCTGCAATGCGATGCGATCGTAGCTGCCGAGGGTCAGCTTGGCGGCGGCATCGAGCGCGCGCTTCGGAAGCTCGGGCGCGAACTTGATGTTGCCGCTCGCGAGCACGTTGCTCGACACCGTGACGATGGCGGCGCGCGCGGTGATCTTGCCAGAAGGCGTCTCGACCACCACGTCGCGATTGCTCCACAGGATGCGCTGCGCCGGCGTCGACAACACAAGCGGCAGCCCCTCGCCGAGCTTTGCGATCAATGCGCCGAGCCCCTGCCGGCAGGCGATCGCGGTGTTGCGGTCCTGCGCGCGCACCTTGTCGACGGCGGAGAGATCCTTCAGATCCTTGCCACTGAAACTGGCGCCAAGCAGGAACTCCGCGGTACCCGCCCAATCGCCGAGGTCCTTCGGCATTGCGGCGGCGCAGGCGATATCGGCCTTGCGCGAGGCGTCGTCGATGGCGCGATTGGCGCGCACCAGCGCCGCCAGGAATTCCTCGGTCTCGCCGGGACGGGCGTAGCGCCGACCGATGCGGATCTTCTGGCCCACCGGCGCCGTGACGATGTCGAGTCCCGCGGAGCGCGCCAGGCGGATCATCGGATTGGTTTCGGGATTGTGCATCCAGCGCGCGCCGCGGTCGAACGGCACGTCGAAGCTCGATGCATCGGTCTGGCAGCGGCCGCCGACCTGGCCGGACGCCTCCACCACGATCACCTTGCGGTTCGCGGCGGCGATCCGTCGCGCTGCGGCGATGCCTGCGGCACCCGCGCCGATCACGACGATGTCGGCTTCGCGCGGTGCCGGCGCAGCAACGCCGCGGCTGCCCAGCACAGGCGCCAGCGCCAGACCTGCGGATGCCGACAGGAAATCGCGGCGGGTCACTGGCATGACATAGCTTCTGGCATGGTTTCCGGGGACTTGCAGGGAATGGGAACGCTTCGCGAACTGTGCCGCATCTCACCGACCGCAGCAACACTCATGGTAAATCAATCATGATTGATCGGTTGAGCGCATGAACTAAATTGCAACGGCTTGCGACCATGATTAGGTGAACAGAAGCGGTCATAGAACCGCTGGGGGGAATCCATGGGCGTAATGCTCGATACCGTTGGTAAATGGATTGCGGGGTACCTGTCGAAGGAAGTGCCCGGCTACGAGCCGTTCACGCCGAGCGACCCCGACCATCTGCGTGGCATCATCCAGGAGGGCGATGTCCTGCTGGTCGAAGGCAACAACCGCATCTCCGGCATCATCAAATACCTGACGCAATCGACCTGGTCGCATGCCGCGCTGTTTGTCGGGCCGATCGATGGTGCATTCGAGCCTGACGGCGAACAGCACGTGCTGATCGAAGCCAATGTCGGCGAGGGCGTCACCTCCGCGCCGCTGTCGAAATATTTCACCTATCACACCAGGCTCTGCCGGCCGGTCGGGCTGTCCTACGAGGACCGCACCACGGTGTGCCGCTACGCGATCAACCGCATCGGCTTCGGCTACGACACCAAGAACATCGTCGATCTCGCGCGCTACCTGTTTCCGCTGCCGATCCCGCAGCGCTGGCGGCGGCGCATGATCGCATTCGGCTCCGGCGATCCGACCAAGATCATCTGCTCGGCGCTGATCGCGCAGGCGTTCGACGCCGTGCGCTATCCGATCCTGCCCAAGATCACCCGCGCCGCCAGCCGCAAGGCGCGCCGCGAGATCCTGCATATCCGCGATTCCTCGCTCTACATGCCGCGCGACTTCGACATCTCGCCCTATTTCGAAATCGTCAAACCCACCATCGTGCACGGTTTCGACTACACGGCCCTGCACTGGGCCGACAAGCAGAAGCCGCTCCAGGAGGTAGCGGGCGAATTCAGTGTGTTTCCAGAGCGCAAGTCGCCGCCGCTTGTTCCTGAAGCGATTGACGAAGAGGCGACGCTTCCGGTTGCAGAAGTGATAAGCACGGAGCCCACGCCAGGCACGCACGACATTGCGCGCGACAGATGTCTTCCGCTCCGAGTTTGACGCCCAGGCGACGCTGCTGGGCAGACCCGGCCGGACACGGCGGGTCGTGATGCTGATCGTGCCGCCCTACCGCGAGACGCCCGCCGTACACCCCGATGTCGAGGACTTCAGCTCGAGCCGCCGCGCCTACGACTGATCAGAACGTTGCCGATGGGGCGCGGCTGGTCACGCTACGCCGCCTTGGCTCTCGTGCCACGCGGCGGGCCGGCACGGGCGAGGCCGCCATAGAGCGCTTCGCCCGGCATCTCGGATTTCAGGATCGAGCGCACCTCGATCAGGCGGTCGAGATCGATGCCGGTCGGAAATCCCTTGCTCTCGCAGAGGAAGACGAGGTCCTCGAACACGACATTGCCGGTCGCGCCCGGCGCGAACGGACAGCCGCCGAGGCCGCCGAGCGAGCCATCGAGCACGCGGGCGCCTTCATCGAGCGCGGCGGAGGCATTGGCGATGCCCATGCCGCGGGTGTCGTGCAGATGCACGCAGACCGGCTTCGAGCCCGCGATCTTCACCGCGCCACGCGTCAGCTCACCGACCGCCTTCGGTCCGGCATAGCCGACGGTATCGGCGATCGCGACCATGTCGACCCCGACCTCGTAGAGCTTCTCGGTGAGGCGCAGCACCTCCTTGGGATCGACCGCGCCGACGATCGAGCAGCCGAGCCCCATCGAGATCGCGGCATTGACCAGCGGCTTATGGGCGCTGGCGTCGCGCAGCTCGCAAAGCCGCTTGATGTTCTCGATCGCGGATTCGCGCGAGCGGTTGGCATTGGCCTGGCTGTGCTCCTCGGTCGCCGACACCACCGAGGCGATCTCGGCGACGCCGGAAGCCAGCGCCTCGTTGACGCCGCGCTCATTCAGCGCCAACGCGACGCCATGCGCGCCGGGCAACGCCGCGACGGTGGCAATGACGTCGCGGACATCGACGAATTGCGGGAACGTCTTGGCCGGCAGGAACGAGCCGACCTCGAAATGGCGGACGCCGGCGGCATATTCGTCGCGCACCCAGCGCTGCTTCGCCGCGGTCGAGGGGAATGTCTTCACCAGTTGCAGGCCGTCGCGCAGACCGACCTCGCGCAGGCTCACTCTGTCGTTGGGATAGATATCGTGGACGCGGGTCATGTCAGCCTCACGCAGCGTTTCCGGTTGATGAAATTGTCTGTTGATCGAGCTCGGCGCGGACCGCGTCGGTATCGGCGCCAAGCACCGGCACCTTCAGTCCTTCGCCGATATTGTGGCCGTTCCATTCGACCGGCAGTGCGGGGACGCGGAACGGCTTGCCGTCGGCGTTGAAATTGTGAACCAGGCCACCCGGGCGCAATACATGCGGGTCGCGCAACAGATCTTCCGGCCGGTTGATCGGCGAGAAGCAGATGTTGAGCGCGTCGAGCCTCGCCGAGAGATCGGCCACGTTCCAGCCTCTGATCACCTCGGCGACACGCGGAATGATCCGGTCCCGAGCCATGATGCGGTCCGTGGTGCTGCGCAATGTCGGATCGTCGGCGAATTCCGTCAGACCAAACTCGCGGCAGAAGCTTTGCCAGTGACCTTCGGTCACGACGCCAATGAAGATGCGCTCGCCACCAGCGGCATCGAAGATGTCGTAGATCGGCCAAGCGTGCTCGCGCTCCGGCATCGAGCGCGGCTTGCGCCCGGTCATCTCGTATTCGACCATGTGCTGGGCGACCAGGAACAGGCAGTTCTCGAACAGGCCGATGCGGATGTCGGCGCCATCCACCTTGCCGCCACGCTTCTGGTAGAGCGCGGCAAGGATCGAGATCACCCCGAACATGCCACCCATGATGTCGTTGGCGGATGAGCCGACCCGCTGCGGCTTCTCGCTTGTGCCGGTCATCGCGGCTAGCCCCGACATCATCTGTACGACCTCGTCGAGTGCCGGGCGATGATCGTACGGACCCGAAAGAAAGCCCTTGTGGCCGGCGATGATCAGGTGCGGATATTTCGCGCGCAGCTCCTCCGGCCCGAGACCCTGCTTGTCGAGCTGGCCGTCGCGGAAATTCTCCAGGAACACGTCGGCGCCGGCGAGCAGCCGGTGCATGGTGTCGCGGTCCTCGGGCTTGGCGAAATCGAGCACGATGCTGCGCTTGCCGCGATTGAACAGCGGAAAGAACGAGACACCCATGCCGCCGAGCGAGCGGGTCTTGTCGCCGGCCGGAGGTTCGACCTTGATCACCTCGGCGCCGAGTTGCGCCAGGATCATCCCGCAGGTCGGACCCATCACCATGTGGGTCATCTCGACGACCCTCACCCCCTCCAGCGGCAGTCCGCTCCCGGTCATCGGTTTCTCCGTGCTCTTGCGCTCGTTTTGAGTAGTTGGCGCAGGTTAGGCTTCCGCACGCTATCTGAAAAATATAATCTGTCGAATAGTGTATTCGCCGTTCTAGAACGCTGAACCCATGGATTCGCGCCAGCTTCGCTATTTCATCGCGGTTTACGAGCAGCGCAACCTGTCGCGGGCGGCGGATCAGGCCAATGTCGCGCAGTCCGCGCTCAGCCACCACATCGCCAATCTGGAAGCCGAATTCGCCACACCGCTGTTCGAGCGCAAGCCGCGCGGCATGGAACCGACCGCGGCGGGCGAGCGGCTCTACGAGCATGCCCGCATCATCCTGCGCGCGATGGCGGCGGCCGAACGCGAGATTAAGGAAGGCGGCAGCGAGATCGCCGGCGACATCTCGATCGGCATGGCCAATTCCGGGATGAAGGCGATCGGCGTGCCGCTGATGCGGACCGTGCTGACGAAATATCCGAACCTGAAGCTGTCACTGACCGAAAGCCTCTCCGGCGCGACGCTGCTGCACCTGCTGAGCTCCGATGTCGACCTCGCGCTGGTCTACAATCCGCCGTCGGAAAAAGACCTGGTCGCCGAGCCGGTGCTTGAGGAGCAGATGTTCTGCGTCGGCACCGAGAAGCTGATCGGGAGGAAGGCGCCGATCACCTTCGAGGAACTGGCGCGGCTGCCGCTGATCCTGCTGCGACACGGGCTCTCGGCGCGCGCGCTGCTCGATGATCCCGTTCCGCTGAAGCGGCTCGAGGCCAATGCGATCATGCATCTCAACTCGACCAGCGGCATGATCGGCGCACTGACCGCGGGCCTCGGCTGCACGATTGCGACCACCCATTTCGTCAGCGAGCCGTTGAAGGCACGGCTGCTGGTCGCACGCGAAGTCGTCGAGCCGAAACTGACCCGCACGCTCTATCTCTGCCGCTTGCGCAACCGTCCGATGACTTACGTCATGGAGGAAATGTGCCGCCTGATCCGCGCCCTGATCGCAGACCAGGTCGGCCGCGGCGCCTGGGAGGCGACCCTCCTGATCTAAAGCGCTTTCAAGCGAAGTGGACGCCGGTTCGCGTCAAGAAAGCGCGTCCTGGATAGTACGATCGAAAATATCGAACGATTGCTTCGATATGTTCGTCTGGATTTCTGGCTCCCAGGTGCCAAACATGCGCAACCGGCACGCCTTCGCAAGAAAGGCGGCCGCTGGACCACACGGGGAGGACCATCATGAGCGCCGTCGAACTCGGCTCGGTTGCCGATCGCGTCAACACGACAAGCGGACCGGACCAGATTTCACGACGGCTCGAGGTACTGCCGGCGTCCGGCTATGTCTGGCGGCTGGTGATCCTGCTCTCGCTCGGCGGCTGCTTCGAAATCTACGATCTGTTCTTTACCGGCTACATCGCGCCGGGCCTCGCCCGCAGCGGGCTGATGACCACGACGACGCAGGCCTTCTTCGGCTTCTCAGGGATCGGCGCCTTCGTCGCAGCGACCTTCGCCGGCCTGTTCATCGGCACCTTCTGCCTCGGCTTTCTCGCCGACCGTTACGGGCGCAAGGCCGTCTTCACTTACTCGCTGCTGTTCTACAGCGCGGCATCGGTCATCATGGCGTGCCAGGTCAGCGCCGGCGGCGTGCTGCTGTGGCGCTTCGTCGCCGGAATCGGGATCGGCATCGAGGTCATCACCATCGACGCCTACATCACCGAGCTGGTGCCAAGCTGGATGCGCGGCCGGGCCTTTGCGATCAACCAGGCGGTGATGCTGTCGGCGGTGCCGATCGTCGCCGCATTGTCGTGGTGGCTGGTGCCGCTCACGCCTTACGGCATCGACGGCTGGCGCTGGGTGGTGCTGATCGGTGCGGCCGCCAGCATGATCATCTGGGTGCTGCGGCTCTACGTGCCGGAAAGCCCGCTCTGGCTGGCCCGCCATGGACGCCTCGCCGAGGCCGAGAAGATCATGCGGACGCTCGAAGCCTCATCGCCGGCGGCCGCGCCGCGCGCTGTCCCCGCGGCCACGACGGCGCCGGCACGTGCGGCGGCGGAGACCGGTTATGCCGACCTGTTCAGGCCGCCCTACGCCTCGCTCGTCGTGCTGTTCATGATCTTCAACCTCTGCCAGGCGTTCGGCGTCTACGGCTTCTCCAACTGGGTTCCGGCGTTATTGGTCGAGAAGGGCATCAACGTCACCAAGAGCCTGCAATATTCCTTCATCATCGCGTTTGCCTATCCGCTCGCGCCGCTGCTCGCCGCAACCTTCGCCGACCGCTTCGAGCGCAAATGGATCATCTGCGGCGCCGCCGCCGCGATCTCCATATTCGGCCTCGCCTTCGCGCAGCTCACCGCGCCTATGCTGCTGATCGCGAGCGGCGTGCTGGTGACCGGCGCCAACATGACGCTGTCCTACGCCTATCACGCCTACCAGACCGAGGTGTTCCCGACCGCGATCCGGGCGCGTGCGGCGGGGCTCGTCTATTCGATGAGCCGGCTCAGCGCGACCTTCTCCGGCTTCATCGTGGCGTTCATGTTGAAGGAGGCCGGCGTCCTCGGGGTGTTCGGCCTGATCACCGCGGCGATGGTGATCGTGATCATTGCCATTGGCGTCTGGGGACCCAACGTCCGCGGCAAGCCACTCGACGCCTAGCTCGAAAACGCTGTTACTGCGGCACAGACGGCACTTGCCGAAGCCACATTGGGTGGCTACCTCTCGCTCGTTATTTGCTAGAGGTAACCCGGTCATGTTGGACGCCGCCGTCAAGGCGCTTTCGCAAATCCTGTCCCCGCCGATGCGCACGATCCTGTGGCGCTCGATCGGGCTTGCGCTGGTGCTGATCACCGTGCTGGCGATCGGATTGCAGCGGCTGCTGAGCTGGTTTGCCGACACCGGCGAGGTCTGGGCCGAAGGCATGCTCGGCCCCAACTTCCATTCCATGCTGCACGTGCTGTCGTGGATCATCTCGATCTCAGCCGGCCTTGGCGTCGTGCTCGGCGGCATCTTCCTGATGCCCGCGATCACCTCGCTGGTGGCGAGCCTATTCGTCGATGATGTCGCGGACCATGTCGAGCGCGAGCACTATCCGGCCGACCATCCCGGCGTGGCGCTGCCGGTCACGCTCGCGACCATCGAGGGCGTCAAGACGGCGCTGCTGACGGTGCTGGTGTATCTGGTCGCGCTGCCGTTCGTGCTGTTCGCGGGCGCGGGCTTCATCATCTTCTTCATCGCGACCGCCTGGCTGCTCGGCCGCGAATATTTCGAGCTCGCAGCGATGCGGTTCCGCTCGCCCGACGACGCCAAGGCGATGCGCAAGGAGAACGCGGCGACCGTGTTCACCGCCGGCCTGTTCATCGCGGCCTTCGTCTCGATCCCGGTCGTCAATCTGGCAACGCCGCTGTTCGGCATGGCCTTCATGGTCCACATGTACAAGCGGCTGTCGGGCCCGCGCCGCGAACTGATCGAGCCGGCGCGGCGAAGCAACGTCTCCTCAATCTAGCTCGCATTCCCGCGGCACCTCGAGCGATGCCGGCACCTGGTCGCGTGCGAACGGCACCACCAGCAATCCTGCGATCGCCACGCAGGCGAGCATTGCCCATGCCTCGTTGACGGTGAGTGCGAGCGACGCCCGCTCGACCAGCGGGCGGACAAACGCCACCGTCGCATCATCAGGCGGACCCGGCGGACGGTTGATCAGCAACATCGGATCGAGCCCGATCGCCTGCGCCGCGTTGACATCGCCTGCCAGCAGGCGCGCCCGAAAATCCTCGCCATAGATCGGGCTTCGACCATAGAGGATGGTGTCGATCAGGGCGATCCCGATCGCGCCACCCAGATTTCGCATCAGGTTGAACAATCCGCTGGCGTCGGCAATCTCGGCCTCCGGCAGGCAGCCCAGCGCAAAACGCGTCGGCGGCAGCAGGCAGAACATGATGGCGACGCCGCGCACGATCTGCGGCCAGAGCATCTCGCCGAAATCGGCCGTACGGGGCTGAAAGGCGCTGAAGCCGAGGCCGAGCGCGAACAAGGCAAAGCCCGTAGCGGTTAGCGCCAGCGCGCCGACGCGACTCTCGAGGAATGTCGCAAGCGGCGCGGCGCCGAGCTGCGCAACGCCCGTGACCAGCATGATGGTGCCGATCTCGAAGGCGTCATGGCGGCGGACGAAACCGAGGAAGACGGGCATCAGATAGGTCGATCCATACAGGCCGATGCCGAGGCAGAAGCTCAGCGCACAACCGACCGCGAACGAGCGCCGCCGGAACAAGGTCAATTGTGCGATCGGATCCGCCGCGCGGAGCGTGCGCCGGATCAGCAGCGCCGTCCCGGCAATGCTTCCGATCAGCAGGCTGAGGCAGAGCATCGAGGCCCAGCCGCGCTGCGGCGCTTCCTTGAGCCCGATCATCAGGCTTGCGAGGGCTGCCGCGAGCAGGACCAGCGACGATTTGTCCAGCATGGAGAACGCGCGAAGATGCATTCCTGCTTTCGGAAGCAGCAACGGCGTGACCAGGGCCGCGATCGTCCCCGGAACCAGATTGATCAGGAACAGCCATGGCCACGACCAGGTCTGCGTGATCCAGCCGCCGACGACAGGTCCAACGGTCGGCGCGAGCACGGCGACGGCGCCGCCGATCGTGGTGGCCACCGCATGAAGGCGCGGCGGAAACAGCGTGAACACCGCGGAGAACACCGCGGGGATCAGGACGCCGCCGGAAAATCCCTGCAGCAAGCGAAACACCAGCAGCACGGCGAAGCCGCCGCTGAAAGCGCAGCCGACCGACGCGAGGGTGAACAGGCTGACGGCGATGACGAACAGCCATCGCAACGACAGCGCATGGGTGAACAGTCCGGTCAGCGGGATCGCGATCACCTCGGCGATCAGATAGGCGGTCTGGATCCAGCTCATCGCCGAAGGCGAGATCGCAAGCGCGCGCTGGATCGTCGGCAGCGAGGTCGCGACGACCTGGATGTCGAGGATCGCCATGAACATGCCGAGGCACATCAGCAGGAAGCCTGCCCAGGTCGCAGCCGATGGGCTGTCGGCTGGGTGATCTGGCTGCTTGCTCATGACGTGCTGACGCGTGGCCAGCCGGAAACCGACAGCGCACGGCTCTCGGCGCGAATTCGCACTGCAAGCACCGCGAGATTGAGCACGGTGAAGATCAGCGCCAGCACCGGCAGGTGCAGCGCGAGCGGCAGCAGCGCGATTTCAGCGACGACGACGGCATAGTTCGGATGCGGGAAGTACCGGTACGGCCCGGATACGATCAGCGGCGCACCCGGCAGCACGATGATCCGCGTGGTCCATCGCGGCCCGAGCGCGGCGAGGATCCACAGCCGCAGGCCCTGCAGCGCCACGAAGGCCGCCAGCGCAGCCAGGTTGACGTCCTGGTTACGGCCCCAGACCCACAGCGCGGTCAGCCAGCCGGCGTGAAGCAGCACGATGAGCGGGTAGTGAGCGGCACCGACCTCGATCGCGCCTTGCGCCAGCAGCCGCGCCGTGTTGCGACGGGACAGCGCGAGCTCGCCGAGGCGCTGCAGCGTGACCAGTGCAAGGATGACCGAGGCGAAGCTCACGCCGCGTGCCTCAGCGCTACGCAGCTCAGCGTGAAGCCCGGCCCGAGCGCGGTGAGCAGCGCGCGCGGCGGCAATCCCTTGGCGCGGGCGCGTTCGAGAACAAACAGAACCGTCGGGGCCGACATGTTGCCGCACGCCGCGATGACATCGCGTTCGTGATCGAGCGTACCCTGGTCTAGCGCGAGCGCCCGCTCCAGCGCCGTGATCACCTTGGAGCCGCCGGGATGGCAGACGAAGCGATCGATGTCATCGGCCGCAAGCTCCATCCGTTCCAGAATTTCGGCAACCGCGGATCCAACGTGGTCGCGGACGAAATCCGGAATGGTACGCTGGAAGACGACGCCGAATCCTTCCGGATCGACCGTCCAGCCCATCACGTCGAGCGTATCCGGCCACAGCTTTTCGCCGGCCGCCTCGATCCGCGTCGCACCGCCGTCGCCGGCGCGCAGCACGATCGCCGCGGCGCCATCGCCGAACAGGCTGGCCGCAACGATGTTCGCCTTGGTCAGCTCGTCGTGGCGAACCGCGAGCGTGCAGAGCTCGAGCGCAACCAGCAGCACGTTCGCGCCGGGCCGCGCCTGCGCCAGCCGCGCCGCGATCGAGAGGCCAGACACGCCGCCCGCGCAGCCGAGACCAAACACCGGCACACGCGACACATCCGGCCGCAGACCGAGCTTGCCGGCGACGCGCGCCTCCAGCGTCGGCGTGGCGATGCCGGTCGAGCACACCGTGACCACGGTATCGATCTCGCTGCCGGTCAAGCCGGCGGCCGCGATCGCCTTGCCGGCGGCATCGACGAACAGCGCCTCGGCGCCTTCCAGGAAGGCCTGCGTTCGCTCCGGCCAACCGCGTCGTTCGAGATACCATTCGATCGGCTTCACGCCATGGCGATGCTGGATGCCGGTGTTGGCAAACAGGCTGGAGAGCGTCTCGAATTCGGGATAGCGGTCGGCAAGAAGGCTGCGTGCGGCCTGCAGGATCTGCCCCTGATGGAATAGATGCGGTGGAACCGCTGTCGCCATGGAAACAAGTGCGGCCGTCTGCGTGGTCTCGATCATCGTGGCTCCAGTTCCCCCGGTTGTGGAACCACGCGGTGCGCAAAATATTTCAGACGCCGGCGAGATAGAGGGAGCGCGGCAGTCACTATAAGTTGACCCCGGCGGCGACAGCCGCGTCGCGCTCTTCGCCAATCAGGACGCGGCGGCGCCCGATTTGCGCAGCAGATTCCTGATGAAGCTGAGCGGCACAGGCGACAGCGGGCCCTGCGGCGCGCGGGCGATCAGGGCTACGACGAACAGCGCCGCGATCGCGAGCCAGAAGCACAGCCAGAAGCCGTCGATGTAGGCGAGCGTATTGGCCTCGCGCTGCACCAGGGCCGCCAGCGTGCCGACGGCCCGCCCCATCGCAGTCCCCACGCCATGGCCGGAAAACTCTCCCGCCAGCCGCTTCAGCAGGTTGACGACGTCGACGTCGCCGTTCTGGACGTGCTGTCCGAGATAGTTCGAATGAATTTGCTCGCGAACGCGCAGCCAGGTCCCCATCAGGGCCACGCCGATCTCGGCGCCGCCGAGCCGCATGATCTGGATGTAGGCCGCGAACGCGGTCGCCCGTGACGGATCGGAATTGGACAGCGCCATAATGATGATCGGCAGCAGCGTGAACGCCTGCCCCACCGACGTGAGCAGGACGATGCCGACGAAATCCTCCCGCGCCCAGATGTGGCTGAGCTGCGTGCCCCAGAGATTGGCGGCCGCGAATGCCGAAAAGCCGAGCACCACGACGACACGCGGATCGAGATGGCGGAGCAGCAGGATCGAGATCGGCACCAGCGCGAACATCGGCAGCGCGCCGTAGGTGAACAGCAGCACGCCCGACTGCTCCGGCCGCAGCGCGGCGACGGTGCCGAGGAAGTTCGGCACCAGCGACGAGTTCGACAGGCTGGTCAGCGTGTACAGCAGGATGACGATCAGCGAGAGCCCGATATTGCGCGAGAACAGCACGTTGAAATGCGCCCATGGCCGGGGCGCGACCATCTCGTTGATCATGAAGCCGATGATCAGCAGTCCGCCCCCGATCAGCAGCGCCATCACGGTGCCCGATGAGAGCCAGTCCAGCCGGTTGCCCTGATCGAGCCCGGCATAGACCATCGCGACGCCGGCGCCGAGCAGCAGCATGCCGCCCCAATCGGCATGATGCAGCAGGTCGCGATTGACCGGCTCCCTCGGCGTGCCGAGATACACCATCAACCCCATCAGCGGCGCGATCACCACGCCCTGCCAATACAGCCACTGCCAGCCGAGATGCTCGACATAGAAGCCGACCAGCGAGCTCGACGAGTCCAGCGCGAAGCCGACGCGGATCGAATACAACGCGATCCCCGGCACCCACCAGCGGATCGGCAGGTTGCGCAGGATGATCATCAGCGTCGCCGGAACGAAGGTGCCAAGCAGCATGCCGTGCGCGATGCTGAGTGCGATCAGCGTCGTGTAGTCGCGCACGAACGGGATGGTCAGCGACACCACGGCATAGACCAGGCTCGGAATTCCGAGCACGCGACGCAGGCCGAACGCGGTGGCGAGCCAGGCGACCGCGGGTGCGATGAATATCTGCGAGCCGATCGCGGCGGTCGAGAGCCACGCACCCTCGTCGAAGGTGAGCGAGAACGCGCCGCGCAGATCGGGCAGCCCGACCGTGGTCAGGCGGCTGTCGAAATTCGCCAGAAACGCGCCGAGCAGCACGGCGACGACCGCGAACACCGGATAGCGCGCGACGTCGCCGCGCGAGACCGGGCCGCGATCGCGGTCGTCACTTTCCGCCATTGGCGACCGCCTCGCTGGTGTTGATGCGGGTGACGACCGACATGCCCGGCAGCAGGCGTTCGAGCAATGGCTGGCCCTTGTCGAACTGGATGCGCACCGGGATGCGCTGCACCACCTTGGTGAAATTGCCAGTGGCGTTGTCGGGCGGCAGCAGCGCGAATTGCGATCCGCTCGCCGGCGCGATGCGTTCGACGACGCCGCGCAGCGTCTGGCCGGAGAATGTATCCACGGTGACCGCGACCGGCTGGCCCGGTCTGACGTTGGTCAGCTGGGTCTCCTTGTAGTTGGCGATCACATAGACATTCGGCAGCGGCACGACATTGACCAGATTGGTGCCGATGTTGACGTAATCGCCCGGCTGCACCTGGCGCTCGCCGGTGACGCCGTCGAACGGCGCAACGATCCTGGTGTAGCCGAGCTTGAGCCTAGCCGACGCCAGCAGCGCCTTGGCGGCGTCGAGGTCGGCGGCGCGCTGCTTCTTGGTGCCCTGCAGGACCTCGAGCTGGTGGCGCTGCGCGGCGATCACCGCGCGGCTGGCCTTCACGTCAGCCTCGGCCTTGGCGTAGGAAGCCGTCGCCTGCTCGAGCCGCTGCCGCGTGCCGGCATCGGTTTGCGACAGCGACTGCTGACGCTCCTCCTCCTGCTTTGCCAGGGTCTGCTGCGCCTCGGCGGACAACCGCGACGCCTCGGCCTGCGCGATCGTCGCGTATTGCAGCTCGACCTGGTTGTTGAGGTTGTCGAGCGCGGCCTGCGCGCCGACCACGCCTGCCTCCGCCTGTGCGACCTGCGCCTGGTAGTCGGCAGGATCGATCTGCACCAGGAGATCACCGGCCTTGACGCGCTGGAAATCGGAGACGGCGACCGTGAGCACCTCGCCCGAGACGCGGCTGGAGAGCTGGGTCAGCTCGGCCCGCACATAGGCATCATCGGTGGTCTGGATCGTCGCGCTGCCGACCCACGCATTCCAGTGCGAGGTCGCCACGACGACGAAGGCGAGCGCGACGAGCACCGCAAACAGCGGAATCGCAAAGCGGCGCCAGAAGCCCTTGGTCGCCGATTTCGGTGCATCTGGCGCTGTCGCCGGAGCAAGAGCCGGTTGGGTGACTTGTGATGAACCCTCTTGAACCTGCTCAGTCACGCCAAACCCCTCAGTCACGCACCGGAACGCCGGACGAGCCTATTACCACACCACGACGATCATGGCTCAGACGGTCTTCTCCGGCCACCGGCAGAGATCGTTGATCAGGCATACTTCGCAACGCGGGCCGCGGGCGAGGCAGGTGTAGCGGCCATGCAGGATCAGCCAGTGATGGGCGTGCAGCATGAACTCGGTCGGGATCACCTTCTCCAGTCCGAGTTCGACCTCGAGCGGCGTCTTGCCGGGCGCGAGCCCGGTGCGGTTGCCGACGCGAAACACATGGGTGTCGACCGCCATCGTGTGTTCACCGAACGCCATGTTGAGCACGACATTCGCGGTCTTGCGCCGGCGCCGGGCAGTGACTCGATTTCAGCGCGGGTGCGCGGCACCTCGCCGCCGAATTCGGCGATCAGCTTCTCCGACAGCGCAATGACGTTCTTGGCCTTGTTGCGATAGAGCCCGATGGTCTTGATGTAGTCGCGTACTTTTTCTTCGCCGAGCTCAAGCATCTTCTCCGGCGTATCGGCCACCTCGAACAGCGGCCGCGTCGCCTTGTTGACGCCGGCGTCGGTCGCCTGCGCCGACAACACCACCGCAACCAGCAGCGTGTAGGGGTTGAGGTGCTCGAGCTCGCCCTTCGGCTCGGGATTGGCCTTGCGGAACCGATCGAAGGCCTCGTAGACCTCCTCCGCCGTCCACGGCTTCGGCTTTGCGACCTGCTTTGCGGTTTTCTTGGCGACCTTGGTCGCCGGCTTGTTTGCCGCGCCTTTGGGCAGCGGCTTTGCTTTCGCGACTTTCTTCTTCGGCGCCGACCGAACGCTTGAGGTACTGGCGCGTTGAGAGCGGATGATTTTGGCCATGAACGGGATATACTGATACGTCATGACCGCAGGCAACGACTTTGATCCCGCGAACGACGCCGAGGCGACCGAGGCCGAGCCGAAACTGTTCTCGGCGCTGCTGACGCCGCATCGCTCGCTGAATCGCACCGGCTTCATCGTGCTGATGTCGTTCGTCACCGTGATCAGCTTCATCGCCGGCGCGGTGTTCTGGTGGCTCGGCGCCTGGCCGATCTTCGGCTTCTTCGGCCTCGACGTGCTGGTGATCTACTGGGCCTTCAAGGTCAATTTCCGCACCGCCAAGGCGAGCGAGGAGATCACCGTCACGCCGTCGGAACTGCGGGTGCGCAGGATCAGCCACCGCGGCCACGTGGCCGAATGGGTGCTCAATCCGCTGTGGGTGCGGTTCGAGCAGATCTCGCACGAGGAGTTCGGCATCGAGCGGCTTTATCTGGTCTCCCGGGGCCGCCGGGTGAGCGTCGGCAGCTTCCTGAGCCCGGACGAAAAGGCCAGCTTCTCCAAGGCCTTGACCGCGGCGTTGAACACCGCGAAGCGCGGCCCCACCTACAACCCCATCGTCTAGTCGAGCTTCATTTGAGCATGATCTTGCCGGAAAACCGGTCCCCACTTTTCCGGATCATGCTTGTCGGAAATCGGGTGGTTTGGATGCGCCATGGCTCCTAAATCAGACACCATGATGACACTCGCCATACATGACCAGCGCCTGGCCAAGCCGGGCCTCCAGAACGCCGCGCTGCGCGACTATGACTCGGTGCGACGCGCCATCGCGTTCATCTCGGAGCATTGGCGCACGCAGCCGACCATCGAAGCGATGGCCGATGCCGCCGCCGTCACGCCAGATGAACTGCACCATCTGTTCCGCCGCTGGGCCGGGCTGACGCCGAAGGCCTTCATGCAGGCGCTGACGCTGGACCACGCCAAGAACCTGTTGCGCGACTCCGCAAGCGTGCTCGACGCGGCGCTCGACTCCGGCCTTTCGGGACCGGGACGGCTGCACGATCTGTTCGTCACCCACGAGGCGATGTCTCCAGGCGAATGGAAGACCGGCGGCGGCGGCATGACGCTGCGCTACGGCTTCCACCCCTCACCGTTCGGCACCGCGATCGTGATCGCGACGGACCGCGGGCTCGCGGGGCTTGCCTTCGCCGATCCCGGCGACGAGCAGACCGCCTTCGCCGACATGAAGCGGCGCTGGCCGAACGCGACCTATGTCGAGGACACCGACGGCACCACCGCATTGGCGCAGCGCGTGTTCGACACGAGGTTGTGGCGGGCGGACCAGCCGCTGCGCGTCGTCCTGATCGGCACCGACTTCGAGGTGCGGGTGTGGGAAACGCTGCTCAAGATCCCGATGGGCCGCGCGGTGAGCTATTCCGACATCGCCTGCAACATCAACAGCCCGAAGGCCTCGCGCGCCGTCGGCGCCGCGGTCGGCCGCAATCCGGTGTCGTTCGTGGTGCCCTGCCATCGCGCCCTCGGCAAGAGCGGCGCGCTGACCGGCTACCACTGGGGCATCACCCGCAAGCAGGCGATGCTGGGCTGGGAAGCCGGGCAGGTCGGGTTGCACTAATCCGATTGTAGGATGGGTAGAGCGCAGCGAAACCCATCCTACGGCCTGATTGCCAATAGACAGACTTCCAGTCCCTCACCGTCACCCTGAGGTGCTCGCGCGAGCGAGCCTCGAAGGGTCGACGGCCCGGCTGGTGGCCGTGCATCCTTCGAGACGCGCTTCGCGCTCCTCAGGATGACGGGTCCATCGCTCTAGCTCAGCCGGCCAGATCGACCTTCGACGCCACGGTCGAATCCGCATTGAGCCGGTAGACTACCGGCGCGCCGGTGGCGAGTTCGCGCTTGAGGATCTGCTCGGGCGAAAGCTTCTCCAGCACCATGATCAGCGCGCGCAGCGAATTGCCGTGGGCCGCGATCAGCGTGCGCTGGCCGCGCAGCACGCCGGGCAGGATCTCCTGCACGTAATAGGGCAACGTCCGCGCCAGCGTATCCTTCAGGCTCTCGCCGCCGGGCGGCGGCACGTCGTAGGAACGGCGCCAGATCAGCACCTGATCCTCGCCCCACTTCTTGCGGGCGTCGTCCTTGTTGAGGCCGGAGAGATCGCCGTAGTCGCGTTCGTTGAGCGCGAGGTTCTTCGTGGTCGGCAATCCAGTCTGCCCGATCTCTTCCAGCATCAGCTTCAGCGTGTGCTGCGCGCGCGTCAGGTCGGAGGTGAAGGCGACATCGAACGACAGGCCCTGCGCCTTCAGCTTGCGGCCGGCGTCCTTGGCCTCACGGATGCCCTGCTCGGTGAGATCAGGATCCTTCCATCCGGTGAACAGGTTCTTCAGATTCCATTCGCTCTGACCGTGACGAACGAGCACAAGAAGGCGATCACTCATTTCAGATTCCGTTTTCGCTTGAGCTGGATTTCATCTCGACAAGCGACCTCAGTCGCTCAACCCGAGAACGTCGGTCATCGAATACATGCCGGGCTTCTTGCCATGCGCCCACAGCGCCGCTTTCAGCGCGCCTTGCGCGAACAGCGCGCGATCCTCGGCATGGTGCGACAGCGTGATGCGCTCGGAAGGACCGGCAAAGATCACGCTGTGATCGCCGGCCGCGGTGCCGCCGCGCAATGAGGCAAAGCCGATGTCGCCGGCGCGCCGTGCGCCGGTCAGGCCATCGCGGCCGCGCGCCGAATGCTGGTCGAGCGCGATCTTGCGGCCGGCAGCGGCGGCTTCGCCGAGCATCAAGGCGGTGCCCGACGGTGCGTCGATCTTGGACTTGTGGTGCATTTCGAGAATTTCGATGTCGAAGCTCTGGTCGAGCGACTGCGCGACGCGCTTGACCAGCGCCGCCAGCAGATTGACGCCGAGGCTCATATTGCCCGACTTCACCACGATGGCGCGGTCGGTGACGCTGCGGATCACCGCATCGTCGGACTGCGACAGGCCGGTGGTGCCGATGACGTGAACCAGGCCGCGTTCGGCCGCGATCGCGACATTGGCGATCGTCGCCGCCGGCACCGTGAAATCGAGGATGCCGTCGGCGCCCGCCGACATCGACCACAGATCGGCCGACAGCTTGACGTCGTTGGCGGGAAGCCCGGCGAGCACGCCGGCGTCCTTGCCGAGCAGTTCCGAGCCCGGCGCCTCCAGCGCGCCGACCAGCACCGCCCCCGGGGTCTCGGAAATCACCCGCACCAGCGTGCGGCCCATCCGGCCGCCGGCTCCCGCAACGATCAAACGCATGTCAGCCATGGCTCACCTCTGCAAGCCGTATAGCGAGCCATGGCTGTTCCGGCAACCGAACCGGGGGCCGCCGATCAGGGCTGCGGGCCGTCATAGCCCTCGATGATGATGAGATCGGCGATCGAATGCGGTTGCCGCACCTTGATGTTGGCCTGGTATTCCGGCGAGTTGTAGCAGGCCATCGCGGTCGCATAGTCGGGAAATTCGATCACGACGTTGCGCGAGCGGCTCTGGCCCTCGACGCAGTTGAGCTGGCCGCCGCGCACCACATAGCGGCCGCCGAACTTCTTGAAGATCGCAAGGTTGGCGACCGCGTAGGGCTTGTAGCCCTCGTCATTGTGAACGTCGACGCGTCCGATCCAGTATCCCTTCGCCATTGTCTTCTCCCTTGTTGGTTCAGGCGAGCGCCTGGGCGATCTCGGTGTGAATGGCTTCGGCTGCGGCCTTCGGATCGGCGGCTTCCATCACCGGGCGGCCGACCACCAGGTAGTCGGCGCCGGCGGCAATGGCACGGGCCGGCGTCATGATGCGCTTCTGGTCGCCGGTCGCCGAGCCCGCAGGGCGGATGCCCGGTGTCACCAGGTTCATCTGATCGCCGACGATCTTGCGCAGGGCGGCCGCCTCCTCGGGCGAGCTGACGAGGCCGTCGACACCGAGCGCCTGCGCCTGCCTGGCGCGCGCCTCGACGAGATCGGAGACATTGAGGCGGTAGCCTGCGGCGTGCAGGTCGGCATCGTCATAGGAGGTCAGCACCGTGACCGCGAGGATCTTGAGGCCGGAGCCGGCGCGGGCCTCGACGGCCGCCTTCATGGTTTGCGGATAGGCGTGCACGGTGAGGAAGGTCGCGCCGAGAGAAGCGACGCTCTCGACCCCGCGCGCAACCGTGTTGCCGATGTCGTGCATCTTCAGATCAAGAAACACCTTCTTGCCGCGAGCGGCGAGCTGCTGCGCCAGCCCGAGGCCGCCGGCATAACCGAGCTGGTAGCCGATCTTGTAGAAGGTGACGCTATCGCCGAGCCTGTCGATCATCGCCTCTGCGCTCGCGACCGACGGCAAGTCGAGCGCCACGATCAACCGGTCTCTTGGGGCGATCCTTGGAGCGATCCTGGCTGGCTGCATGTCACCTCACATCATGCGTTGGGAATGGTCGATCAGCTGCCGCACCAGCGCGCGCATCGTGTCGATGTCGGCCTGATGCTTCAGATGATCCATGTCGTCATAGGCCTGCTCGGCGAATGACAGCGCGAGCTGGTTCGGGATCACGGTGGCGTGGCACGCCGACAGGATCAGGCGCAGCGCCGCCAGCGCGCGGGTGCCGCCGAGCCGGTTGCCGGATGCCGCGGCGATCGCGAACACGCGCTCGCGGAATACCTGGCCGCGCGCCTCGTGAGGATCCTGCACGCGGCTGACCCAGTCGATCGTGTTCTTCACCAGCGCCGGCACCGAGGAATTGTATTCGGGCGTCACGACCAGCACGCCATGATGGGTGCCGATCATCCGCTTCAGATTGACGGCATGCTGCGGCACGCCCGATTTGGCCTGCAGATCGCCGTCATAGATCGGCAGCGGAAAATCGCCGAGCGAGATGCGGGTCACGTCGGCGCCCGACTGCGCGAGCTCATGCGCCAGCACGGCGGCCAGCTTCGCGTTGAGCGAGCCGGATCGAAGCGATCCCGGGATCACGAGGATTTTCAGCGCAGACATTTTGAAATCGCAGGTCCAGGGCGTGCGCCCCGGCGCGGGGCGATCAGCCCTTGCGATACACCCAGACCCGCGCGGGCGGAAGGTTCATCCAGATCCGCTCCGAGGCCTCTGTGGACACGCCCGGCAGCGACTTCGGGATCGGAGGCACCACGGAATAGGTGAACTGTACGAAGGGCGCACCGGGGGCGAGCGCCAGGAAGGCGTCGCGGACCAGCTTCAGGCGGGTCAGCATCGGCTTGGTGACCAGCGGCAGGCCGGAGACCACGGCCGAGGCCGGAGATTTCATGACGTCCCACAGCGTATCGCGCAGCCTGTAGGCGTCGCCCTGGACCACCTTGGCCTGCGGATAGCGTTCGCGCAGCAACGCGCAGAAGCCGGGATTGTACTCAACCAGGACGAGTCGCTTCTGATCGACGCCGTGCTCGATCAGCGCTTGGTGATCGCCCCGGTGCCGGGCCCAAGTTCGACGACCGGCCCTTCGGCGTCAGGATCGACATATTGCGCCATGGTGCGCGCGAGCAGCCGCCCGGACGGCATCACCGCGCCCATATGCAGCGGCTTCTCGATCCATGAACGGAGAAAACGAACCTCGTCGTCGAGACGGAGGGGCTTCTTCGACGCACGCACGGACGATTGCAGAGGCATGTCGCTACCAGGCGGGACCGCGCACAATCGAGCGGTTGTCAGAAAACAGTCATAAACACGTATAGATCGAACTCGTTACGGTCAAGCATAACGACTGCGACTAGGCGGAGCGGCTTCCGAAGAAGTCCTTGACCTTAGAGAAGAAACCCGCTGCCTCCGGCTGGGTCGCGCCGGACGAGAGTTTTTCGAACTCCATCAGCAGTTCTTGCTGCTTCTTGGTCAGATTCTGCGGAGTTTCGACCACGACCTGGACATACATGTCGCCGGTCTGGCGCGAGCGCAGCACCGGCATGCCCTTTGATGCGATGCGGAATCGCCGGCTGGACTGGGTGCCGGCCGGCACCTTCACCTTGGTCTTGCCCTTGTCGATGGTCGGCACCTCGAACTCGCCGCCGAGCGCTGCGGTCACCATCGAGATCGGCACGCGGCAGTGCAGGTCGGCGCCGTCGCGCTGGAAGAACTGGTGCGTGGTCAACGACAGGAAGATGTAGAGGTCGCCGGGCGGTCCGCCGCGGACACCGGCCTCACCTTCGCCGGCGAGCCGGATGCGGGTGCCGTCCTCGACCCCCGGAGGAATGTTGACCGACAGCGTGCGCTCGCGCGTCACACGGCCGGAACCCGCGCAGGAGGTGCAGGCGTCCTCGATCATCTGACCGCGGCCCTGGCAGCTGGGGCAGGTCCGCTCCAGCGTGAAGAAGCCCTGGGCCTGCCGGATACGGCCGGCGCCGCCGCAATGCGAGCAGGTCTTCGGCTTGGTGCCGGCCTTGGCACCGGTGCCGGAGCAGGATTCGCAGGTGACCGAGACCGGAATCTCGATCTGCGCAGTCTTGCCCTGGAAGGCCTCCTCGAGCGTGATCTCCATGTTGTAGCGCAGGTCGGCGCCGCGCTCGCGGCCGCCGCTGCGGCGCTGCCCGGCCATGCCGAACAGATCCTCGAAGATGTCGGAGAAGGACGAGGCGAAGCCGGCGCCGAAGCCGGGGCCGCCACCGCCCATGCCCTGCTCGAAGGCGGCATGGCCGAAGCGGTCATAGGCGGCGCGCTTGTCGCCGTCCTTCAAGACCTCATAGGCTTCGTTGATTTCCTTGAACCGGACTTCGCTGGTGGCGTCGCCCGGATTCTTGTCCGGATGCCATTTCATAGCGAGCTTGCGGAAAGCTGATTTCAGCTTGGTCTCGTCCGCGTTCCGCTCAACCTCGAGGGTCTCGTAATAGCAGCGCTTGGTGGACATCCTTCAATTCCGTCCGAAGTTCATCGCGATCATCAATAGGATCGCGTCAAGGATTGCGCCTGTCTGGAAGATGCAGCGATCGCCTTAAAGAAAAATGACCCCCACTCCTCCGAGACGCGGCGCGTGCTCTTTGGCGTGAGGGTCATGATCGCAAGCCCGCTTAGGCAGACTTCTTGTTGTTCTTGTCGTCGTCGACCTCGGTGAACTCCGCGTCGACAACGTCATCCTTGGCAGCGTCCTTGGCCGCATCGGCCTCGGCCTGCTGCTTGTACATGGCCTCGCCGAGCTTCATCGAAGCCTGCGCCAGCGTGTTGGTCTTGGCCTTGATCGCCTCGGCGTCGTCGCCCTTCAGCGCTTCCTTGAGGTCGCTGACGGCGTCTTCGATCGCGCGGCGCTCGGTGTCGGCGATCTTCGAACCGTGTTCGGCCAGGGCCTTCTCGGTCGAATGAACCAGGCCATCGGCATGGTTCTTGGCGTCGACGGCCTCGCGGCGCTTCTTGTCCTCGGCCGCATTGACCTCGGCGTCCTTGACCATCTTGTCGATGTCGGCCTCGGACAGACCGCCGGATGCCTGGATCCGGATCTGCTGTTCCTTGCCGGTCGCCTTGTCCTTGGCCGAGACGTTGACGATGCCGTTGGCGTCGATGTCGAAGGTCACCTCGATCTGCGGCATGCCGCGCGGAGCCGGCGGAATGCCCATCAGGTCGAACTGGCCGAGCATCTTGTTGTCGGCCGCCATTTCACGCTCGCCCTGGAAGACGCGGATGGTCACGGCGCCCTGATTGTCTTCGGCGGTCGAGAACACCTGGCTCTTCTTGGTCGGGATCGTGGTGTTGCGGTCGATGATGCGGGTGAACACGCCGCCCAGCGTCTCGATGCCCAGCGACAGCGGGGTCACGTCGAGCAGCAGCACGTCCTTGACGTCGCCCTGCAGCACGCCGGCCTGGATCGCAGCACCGATCGCGACGACTTCGTCGGGATTGACGCCCTTGTGCGGCTCCTTGCCGAAGAACTGCTTCACCACTTCCTGGATCTTCGGCATGCGGGTCATGCCGCCGACCAGCACCACTTCGCCGATCTCGCCGGCAGTCAGGCCGGCATCCTTCAGCGCCTTGCGGCACGGCTCGATGGTCTTCTCGACGAGATCGGCCACCAGCGCCTCGAACTTGGCGCGGGTCAGCTTCATCGTCAGATGCTTCGGACCGGTCTGGTCAGCCGTGATGAACGGCAGGTTGATTTCGGTCTGCGTGGTCGACGACAGCTCGATCTTGGCCTTCTCCGCAGCTTCCTTCAGGCGCTGCAAAGCGAGCTTGTCGTTGCGCAGGTTGATGCCCTGCTCCTTCTGGAACTCGTCGGCGAGATAGCCGACCAGGCGCATGTCGAAGTCTTCACCACCGAGGAAGGTGTCGCCGTTGGTCGACTTCACCTCGAACACGCCGTCGCCGATCTCGAGGATCGAGACGTCGAAGGTGCCGCCGCCGAGGTCGTACACGGCGATCGTGCCGGACTTGGTCTTGTCGAGACCATAGGCGAGCGCGGCAGCGGTCGGCTCGTTGATGATGCGCAGCACTTCGAGGCCGGCGATCTTGCCGGCGTCCTTGGTGGCCTGACGCTGCGCGTCGTTGAAATAGGCGGGAACGGTGATGACGGCCTGATCGACCTTCTGGCCGAGATGCGCCTCAGCGGTCTCCTTCATCTTCTGCAGGATGAAGGCCGAGACCTGCGAGGGCGAATAGGTCTTGCCATCGGCTTCGACCCAGGCGTCGCCGTTCGATGCCTTGACGATCTTGTAGGGGACGAGCTTCTTGTCCTTCTCGACCATCGGGTCGTCATAGCGGCGGCCGATGAGGCGCTTCACCGCAAAGAACGTACGCTCGGGATTGGTCACCGCCTGGCGCTTCGCCGGCTGGCCGACGAGGCGCTCGCCATCGTCAGTGAAAGCAACGATCGACGGCGTCGTTCGCATGCCCTCGGCATTCTCGATCACCTTGGCGTTCTTGCCATCCATTACGGCGACGCACGAATTCGTGGTGCCGAGGTCGATCCCAATGACCTTACCCATGGTTTTGATATCCTCTTTGCTACGGCAGGTTGGTTGGGCCCTGACGGCGCTCCGTACCGAACCCCCAGACGTTCACATACTCGCGATATTGCGACGGTGAGCCTGATATAGGAGAGAGGGTCCTGCCCGCAAGGACTGGACGCAACGTTGAGGCCTGAAAAGACTGACGTTTGAAAGATTGTGTCAGTCCGACTGCGGCGCCGGTTCAAGCGGCGACCAGCACCCCTGCCAAGTTAACAAATCGGCAATGATGCGGCCGGCGGTCGGCCGCGAACGTTCGCGGCGCGACGTCAGCGCTGTTGAGTGAACACTCACAAACGTCGTATGCGAGAGCGCGCACAGGTCGAGGGCGCGCTGTTTGGCCGCTGGCCACCATTCTTGGAAATGTCGGGAAACTGGAAAGTGCCTGCCAATCAGGGCGAAAAGCCCACGGAATCGAGCCTGCGGGCCCGGGGCGGAGAGTTGGCGGCCTGTTGCAGGGTCATCAAAACCGCTAAAAGCGGTCCGACTGAAAGAGGCCATCCAGCCCTGCACCGGCCCCGTTGCGCGGCCACCAAGCAAAACCGGTAGATCCCCCATGACGCCTTTTCGAGTTCTCGTTGCGGTTGCCTTGCTGATTGCTGCCACCTGTCGTGGCTTTGCCGCCGACGTGGTGTTTCCGCCGGGCGCGCATGTCGGGATGAAGCCGCTGGTGGGTCTTGTCCGGGCCAAATCGTTCATCGGCTTCGAGACCGAGGATCAGGGCGTGAAGGTCCTGATCGCCGACCTGCCGGCGGACGCCTACAACGAGGTCGTGACCGCCTTCAAAGCCAATCCCGCCGGCACCGGAAACATCAAGCCCGAGAGCCTCGAGACGCCGGCCGGCCTCGCCTACTACACCGTGGAAAGCGCGCGCGACGGCGCCAGCAATGTGCGGCGCTATTCCATGATCCTGCCGGGACCGACCTTCTCCGGCTATGTCGCGGTGCAGGTGCCGGAGAACGCCAGCAAGATCTACACCGACGACGCCGTGCGGCAGATGTTCGCCTCCGCCGAAATCCGCAAGGAGGTGCCGGTCGACGAGCAGCTCGGCATGATGCCGTTCAAGGTCACCGAGCTCAGCGGCTTCAAGAACATCCGCATGTTGGCGCCGGGCGCCGCGCTGCTGATGGCCGACGGCGACGACAAGAGCCTTGAGACCAAGCCCTTCATGCTGCTCGGCGTCATCGGGTCGGCCCCCGCCACGCCCGACGACCGCGGCCGCTTTGCCCAGCAGATCGCAACCACGATCCCCGGCGTGCGCGACGGGCGGATCACCATGTCCGAGCCGATCCGGATCGACGGCCAGCCCGGCTTCGAGACCCGGATCGACGCCGTCAGCGGCAAGGACAACACCCCGGTGACCATCGTGCAGTGGCTGCGGTTCGGCGCGCAGACGTCGGTGCGGGTCATCGGCAGCTCGCCGCGCACCGATTGGGAAACCGCCTTCCCGCGCTTCCGCGCGGTGCGCGACGGCATCCAGCCGCGCGGCTGACCGGCCCTTCGCAAGGCAAGTCGGAAAAATCCCGCTTTCGTCGTTCGCCGAACGGAACTAGCCTCCTCGCGCGGTATCACGCAAAGCGAGGAGGGGCGCGATGTTGGATCGACGACAGGTGGTTGCAGGGCTCGGCACGTTGGTGCTGGCGACCCTGGTTCCCAAACATCTCTGGGCCGCCGCGATCAAGCCCGACGACGGCTCCGCGCTGCTCGTGATCGACGTCCAGAACTGCTTCCTGCCCGGCGGCAGCCTCGCGGTGAAGGACGGCGAGCAGGTCGTGCCGGTCATCAACAAGATCGCCAAGAGCTTCGCCAACGTGGTGATGACGCAGGACTGGCACACGCCCGGCCACGTCTCCTTTGCCTCGGTCCATGCGGGCAAGAAGCCGTTCGAGACCGTCGACCTCGCCTATGGCAAGCAGGTGCTGTGGCCCGATCACTGCGTGCAAGGCACCGACGGCGCAGGGCTGTCGAAGGATCTTGCGATCCCGCAGGCCGAGTTGATCATCCGCAAGGGCTTTCACAAGGACGTCGACAGCTACTCCGCCTTCACCGAAGCCGACGGCAAGACCACCACCGGGCTTGCCGCCTATTTGAAGGCGCGCAACGTCGAGCGGGTTTTCGTGGCCGGACTCGCCACCGATTTCTGCGTGGCATGGACCGCGCTCGATGCCCGCAAGGCCGGCTTCGAAACCTATGTGGTGGAGGACGCCTGCCGTGGCATCGACACCCAGGGCTCGCTCGCCAAGGCCTGGTCCGACATGGACAAGGCCGGCGTCAAGCGCATCCAGTCGTCAGATATCGCGTAAGGCGCGGAAGTCCTGCGGATCAGACCGTGATGTCGGCGCTCGGAGCAGCCTTGGCGCCGCCCTTGGAGACACCGACCAGCGCCGGACGCAGGATGCGCTCGCCGATCATGTAGCCGGCCTGCACCACCTGCACCACGGTGCCCGACGGCACCGACGGATCGGGCACCTCGAACATCGCCTGCTGGAAATTCGGATCGAACTTCTCGCCGATCGGATCGAACTTCTTGACGCCGTTCTTCTCCAGCGCGTTGAGCAGCGAGCGCTCGGTCAGCTCGACGCCTTCGAGCAGCGCCTTCAGGCCGGGATCGGCGGCTTCCTTGGTCTCGGCCGGCACCGCGTCGAGCGCGCGCTGCAGATTGTCGGCGATATCGAGCACGTCGCGCGCGAAGCCGGTGATGCCGTAGGTCTTGGCGTCGGAGACCTCGCGGCGGGTACGCTGACGGAGATTCTCCATCTCGGCCAGCGTGCGCAGCGTGCGGTCCTTCGCCTCCGCGAGTTCCTTAGTCAGCGCCTCGGCCGATCCCACCTCGGGATCGTCAGGCATGATGTAGGGCTTCGAGACCACGGGCTCACCCGTCGGCGCCGAATTCTCGGTGTTGTCATTGGCCCGGTTCGGATCGGTCATGGCGTGCCTTCTCGAAAACTCGCGTCGGTTCAAATCTTGGGGATTGCTGCCCGGGATATCGTGCTTTAGGCGGCGAAAATCAAGCGCAACATGCCGGCTTCGGGAACAGGGACCTCCGGTTCGGGCGAAGAAAACCCGTCAAATGAAAGCGAAATCCGGGCGCTTCAGCCGCCCAACATCTTGCTGACGATGCGCGCGGCATAATCGACGGTTGGGATCACCCGCGCATAATTCAGCCGCGTCGGTCCGATCACGCCGAGCACGCCGACGATCCGGCCCTGGGCGTCGCCATAGGGTGCGATGATGGTCGAGGAACCCGACAACGAGAACAGCTTGTTCTCCGAGCCGATGAAGATCCGCACGCCCTCGCCGCGCTCGGCGCGGCCGAGCAGGTCGATCACGCCGCGCTTGGTCTCGAGATCGTCGAACAGCGACTTGATCCGCTCGAGATCGTCGAGCGCATGCAGATCCTCGAGCAGATTGGCGTGACCGCGCACGATCAGCTGGCGGTCCTCGCTCTCGCCGCCGGACCAGCTTGCGATGCCGGCCGCGACCACCTTCTGGGTGAGCTGATCGAGCTCGGCGCGGTTCTGCGTCAATGCCGTCTCAAGCTCGAGTCGCGCTTCAGCCAGCGTCCGGCCGCGGATCCGTGCATTGAGGAAATTGGTCGCTTCGGTCAGGGCCGAGGACGGAACTCCCGGCGGCAGCGCCAGCACCCGGTTTTCGACCTGGCCGTCTTCACCGACCAGCACGACCAGCGCCTTTTCCGGCTCCAGCCGCACGAATTCGATGTGCTTCAGCCGCGCATTCGATTTCTGCGTCAGCACGACAGCTGCGGCACGGGTCAGTCCCGACAGCCGCGTCAACGCCTCGCCAAGCGCCGCCTCGACGGATTGCGCGCGGCCGACGGTGGCCAGCTGGGTCTGGATCGATTGGCGCTCGGCCTCGGTGAGATCGCCAACCTGCATCAGGGCGTCGACGAAGAAGCGCAGGCCGAGCTCGGTCGGCAGCCGGCCGGCCGAGGTGTGCGGCGCGTAGATCAGGCCGAGCTGCTCGAGATCCGACATCACATTGCGGACCGAGGCCGGCGACAGCGGCAGTGCGATCAGGCGCGAGATGTTGCGCGAGCCGACCGGCTCGCCGGTCGCGAGATAGCTTTCGACGATTTGACGAAAAATGTCGCGCGAGCGCTCGTTGAGCTGGGCAAGCCCGGCATGCGGCGCGATCAGGCCGATCGGATCGTGGTGAGTCACACTCCAGTCCCTCACAATTGCTGCCTAATTTGTCGATCCGGGAGGCCGGTGACAAGCATGCATTCGGCCCTCTGGTACCGGACCAATCCGGGGCCGAAAACCCTCGCCAAGACCCTTGCCGCTGCCCCCTGCCCCTCCTACAAGCACGCCCAGCTCTATCTGTCGGATTTTTGGAGGATTTCATGCGGCCAAGCCGCCGTGCGCCCGATGAACTGCGCCCCGTGTCGCTGGAACGCGGCGTCGTCAAATACGCCGAGGGTTCCTGCATGGTGAGGTTCGGCGACACCCATGTGCTGGTGACCGCGACGCTGGAAGAGCGCCTGCCGCCGTGGCTGAAGGGCCAGGGCCGCGGCTGGGTCACCGCCGAATACGGCATGCTGCCGCGCGCCACCCTGGAACGCACCCGCCGCGAGGCCTCCGCCGGCAAGCAGGGCGGCCGTACGGTCGAGATTCAACGGCTGATCGGTCGCTCGCTGCGCGCCGCGGTCGATCTCGAAGCGCTCGGCGAGCGCCAGATCACGGTCGATTGCGATGTCATCCAGGCCGATGGCGGCACCCGCACCGCCTCGATCACCGGTGCCTGGGTGGCGCTTGCCGACTGCATCAACTGGATGAAGACCCGCAACATGCTGAAGACCAACGTGTTGCGCGACAATGTGGCGGCGATCTCCTGCGGCATCTACCAGGGCACCCCGGTGCTCGACCTCGATTATGCCGAGGATTCCGAGGCCGATACCGATGCCAATTTCGTCATGACCGGCGATGGCCGCATCATCGAGGTGCAGGGCACCGCCGAGAAAACGCCGTTCTCGCAGGATGAATTTTTGGCGCTGATGGCGCTGGCACGCAAAGGTGTCGCGCGTCTGGTCGACTTGCAAAAGATCGCGGTGGCGTAGTCAGATTGGTCATGCATCGCCGAATCACCGGAAGGCTCGTCATCGCCACCCACAATCCCGGCAAGCTTGCCGAGATGCGGGAACTGCTGGCGCCTCACGGCGTCGAAGCGGTGTCGGCCGGTGAGCTCGACCTGGCTGAGCCCGAGGAGACCGGCGACAGCTTTCGCGCCAATGCGGCGATCAAGGCGATCGCCGCGGCGAAGGCGACCGGATTGCCGGCCTTCGCCGACGATTCCGGCCTCGTGGTCGACGCGCTCGACGGCGCGCCGGGGATCTACTCGGCGCGCTGGGCCGGCGAGGGCAAGGATTTCATGGCGGCGATGACGCGGATCGAGCGGCTGCTGCAGGAGCGCGGCGCCACCACACCAGAGAAGCGCAAGGCGCATTTCGTCTCCGCGCTGTGCGTTGCCTGGCCCGACGATCACCTCGAAGAGGTCGAGGCCCGGGTCGATGGAACCCTGGTCTGGCCGCCGCGCGGCACTGCCGGCTTCGGCTATGATCCGGCTTTCCTGCCCGATGGTTACACGCGGACCTTTGGCGAGATGAGCAGCATCGAGAAGCACGGCCTGCCGCCGCTCGGGCTCGGCCTGTCGCATCGCGCCCGTGCCTTCGTGAAGCTCGCGGAGATCTGCCTTGAGCCACGCTGACCGAGAAGCTTTCGGCGTCTACGTGCACTGGCCGTTCTGCCTGTCGAAGTGCCCGTATTGCGATTTCAACAGTCACGTCCGGCATGCGCCGGTCGACGAAGATCGTTTCGTCCGCGCGTTCGCCCGCGAAATCGAGACCACGGCCGCACGGGTGCCGGGCCGCGAGGTCACTTCGATCTTCCTCGGCGGCGGCACGCCGTCGCTGATGCAGCCGCAGACCGTCGGCGCGGTGCTCGATGCGATCGGCAAGCACTGGCAGGTCGCACGCGATGCCGAGGTCACGCTCGAGGCCAATCCGACCAGCGTCGAGGCGACGCGCTTTCGCGGCTATCGTGCCGCCGGCGTCAACCGCGTCTCGCTCGGGGTGCAGGCGCTGGATGATGCGTCGCTGAAGGCATTGGGCCGCCTGCATACGGCGCGCGAGGCGCTCGATGCGGTTGCGATCGCGCGCTCGGCCTTCGACCGCTACTCGTTCGATCTGATCTACGCCCGCCCCGACCAGACGCCGCGGATGTGGGCCGATGAATTGAAGCAGGCGATCTCGGAAGCGGCCGAGCATCTGTCGCTCTATCAGCTCACGATCGAGGAAGGCACGCCGTTCTTCGGGCTGCATGCCGCGGGCAAATTGCAGACCCCGGATGAAGCGACCGCGCGCGCACTGTATGACGTGACGCAGGAGGTCTGCGCCCGCGAGGGATTGCCGGCCTACGAGATCTCCAACCACGCCCGCGCCGGCGCCGAGTGCAAGCACAACCTCGTGTATTGGCGCGGCGAGGAATATGCCGGCATCGGCCCCGGCGCCCACGGAAGGCTCGACATCGATGGCGTCAGGCACGCGACCGCGACCGAGCGGCGTCCCGAGGCCTGGCTACTGAATGTCGAGGAACGCGGCCATGGCGTGGTCACCGATGACAGCCTCAACAGCGAAGAGCGCGCCGACGAATTCCTGCTGATGGGGCTGCGGCTCGCCGAAGGCATCGATCCCAAGCGTTATGCGCAGCTCTCGGGCCGAAAGCTCGATCCGCACCGGATCGCGATGCTGCGCGAGGAAGGCGCGATCGCCGTCGATGCCGACGGACGGCTGCGCGTGACCAAGTCGGGATTCCCGGTGCTCGACGCCGTGGTCGCGGACTTGGCTGCCTAGGCATCCGCTGCAAAAATATCGAAAACAACCCCATGCAAAGCAGCCGGCGGGTGCCGGCGCTCGATAAGTCAGCTCGACCGCCTGACGAAAACTAGGCCCCAAAGCTCTTTGGCGAACCCGCGACCGGCGTGCTGCCGCCGGACGCCACCTTCATGACCGCAAGGCCGCGCTCATTGGTGCCGTCGGAGCGGAAGCGGAACAGGCCGTCGATGCCGGCAAAGCCGGACGGATTGGTCAGCGTCTCCGGCGCGAAGCGCTGTGCCCCTTGGGTGCGCGCCAGCGCCGCCATCAATGCCACCGCATCATAGGCAAGCGTCGCGGTGCGCACCGGCTCACCGCCGAATTTGGTGCGATAGCGGCCGGCGAAGCTGCGGAAGCCCGACGGATCGGGTGCGGCGTAGAGGCCGCCCTGCAACACGGGGCTCGCGAACACCCGGGGATTGTCCCACAGCCCGGTGCCGAGCAGCTGGATGTTGCGCAGATTAGCGCCCGCCGCGGTCAGCGCATCGGCGGTCGCGACCACCGAATCGCCGTCGTCGGCGATCAGCAGCGCATCGGCCTGGCCGAGTGCCTGCGCCACGGTCCGCGCCGGCGTCGCGCGATCGGCGCCATATTTCTCGAAGGCGACGACGCGGCCGTTCTTGCGGCCGACCGCCTGCTTGAAGGCGGCCTCGACCACGTTGCCATAGGCGTTGTCCGGCACCATCGCGGCGAACGAGCGCTTTCCGATCCCGGCGGAGTAATCGACGATCCGGTTGATGTCGGACTCCGGGAGGAAGCTCAGCAGATAGACGCCGTGCCCCGCGACGCTCGAATCGGTGGAGAACGCGATCACCGAGGTTCCGCGCGGCCGCGTCAGTTGCGCGACTGATGGCACCGAGCCGGCGAACAGCGGTCCCAGGATGATCTCGGCGCCTTCCGACAGTGCCTGCTGGGCACCCTGCGATGCGCCTTGCGGGCTGCCGCCGTCGTCCTTGATCAGGAGCTGGATGTTCGGGTTCTGGAATTCCGCCAGCGCCATTTCGGCGGCGTTGCGCATCGACTGCGCCGCAAGCCCGGCATTGCCGGACGCCGACAGCGGCAGGATCAATCCGATCTTGACCTGCCCAGTGCCGACCGCCTGCGGTTGTTGCTGCGGGCCGGCGGGACCGGCTTCCGGGTTGCTGGAGAATTGGCTCAAGCTCTGCTGGATGCCGGAACAGGCCGCGAGCAACGGCGCGCCCACGAGCAGGCCGAGCGCCGTCCGCCGGGTCGCGCCCGACGGCTGGGAGTTGCGGTGATGCGGGCCTTCCATCGTCTCTCTTCTCTTGGCCGACCAGGATCGGCCAGGACTCCATCGACCTCTGATGAGGCGGGTGGATTTGGGCATATTGTCGGCGAATAGTTAACTAAAACAAAAGGATTATGGCCTCGTGGCGCCGGTGCTGCGGCGTCCATTTCCTCGACTGGCAGCCGTCCCACCCACAGCATTGCGGATGTGGCGCTGGCGCTTCGCTCCATCTAGAGCCTACTCCGTTCCGATTGAATCGGAACGGGGCTCCAGATTCTTGTTTGACGCGTTTTCTTCATGCGAACCGGTATCCACTTCGCTCGAAAACGCTCTAGATTGCCATTATGCGCGCAAAAGCCAGTTCCCTCCACCATTCGGATGCCGCGACCGGCGCTGCCGCCAGAAGCTTTTCGATCGGCGGCCAGCAGCTGGCCGCGCCAAAGGCCAGGCCCGGGCTTCACCTGGTTGCGACCCCGATCGGAAACCTCGCCGACATCACCCTGCGCGCGCTGGAGACGCTGGCGGGGGTCGACGTCATCGCCTGCGAGGACACAAGAATTACGCGCCGGCTGACTGAGCGTTACGCGATCAGCGCAGAGCTCGCGCTTTACCACGAGCACAATGCCGCGCAGGCCCGGCCCAAGATCCTGGAGCGGTTGGCGCAGGGCGCCTCGATCGCGCTGGTGTCCGATGCGGGGACCCCGCTGATATCGGACCCCGGCTTCAAGCTGGTGCGCGAGGTCTGCGCCGCCGGGCATGCCGTCATCGCGGTGCCCGGGCCGTCATCGGTGCTGACGGCGCTGTCGGTTGCGGCGCTGCCGACCGACCGGTTTTTCTTCGAGGGCTTCTTGCCGGCGAAAGAGCATGCGCGGCGCGCGCGGCTCACCGAACTCGCCCGGATCGATGCGACGCTCGTGATGTTCGAATCCGGCAATCGCGTACAGGACACGCTGCGCGATCTCGCCGCGATCATGGGTGATCGCGATGCCGCGATCTGCCGCGAGCTGACCAAGCTGCACGAGGAGGTCAAGCGCGCGCCGGTCGCCGAGCTTGCGGTAAATGCGGACGCGCTGGAGACGCGCGGCGAGTTCGTGCTCGTCATCGCCCCGCCGGCCGACGATGCCGGGGTGATGGATGAGAACGCGCTCGACGACCTGCTGCGCGCGCAGCTTGCCCGCGGCAGCGTCAAGGATGCGGTCGCGCATGCGGTCGAGCTGTCGGGCCGGCCGCGCCGCGAGGTCTACGCCCGCGCGCTCGAGCTGGCCAAGACCATCGGGGACGGCGATGGCGAAGACTGACAGCGCCTCACCCGAACGCGTCGCCGCATTCCGAACCGGCCTGTCGGCCGAAAGCCGCGCCGCGGCCCTCCTGATCGCCAAGGGTTATCGCATCCTTGCGAAACGCTTCCGCACCCCCTATGGCGAGATCGATCTGGTGGCGCGGCGGCGTAACCTCGTCGCCTTCGTCGAGGTCAAGGCCCGGGCCAGCCTCGACGACGCCGCCTATGCGGTAACGCCGCGCCAGCAGCAGCGCATCGTCAATGCCGCCCAAGCCTGGCTGATGGCGCATCCCGAGCATGCCGAATTTGACCTCAGATTCGACGCCGTGCTGATTGCGCCGAGGAGCCTGCCGCGCCATCTGTTAGCGGCATTCGACGCAAGCCCTTAAAGTTACCCTCAGACCACTCGGGATACGCCTATGAAATTGAAGATCGCCGTCCAGATGGATCCCATCGCGCGCATCAACATCCGCGGCGATTCGACCTTTGCGCTGCTGCTCGAAGCCCAGAAACGCGGCCACGGCATTTCCTACTACACGCCCGACAAGCTGTCGCTGCGCGGCGAGGAGCTGGTGGCGCCGGTGCAGCCGCTCACTGTGCGCGACGAGGTCGGCGATCACTTCACGCTGGGCGAGCCGAAGCGCGAGGCGCTCAACGGCTTCGACGTCGTGCTGCTGCGGCAGGATCCGCCGTTCGACCTCGCCTACATCACCTCGACGCATTTCCTCGAGCGCATCCATCCGAACACCTTGGTCGTGAACAACCCGGCCAGCGTGCGCAATGCGCCGGAAAAGCTGTTCGTGATGAATTTCCCGCAGCTGATGCCGCCGACCCTGATCTCGCGCGACCTCGACGAGATCAACGCGTTCCGCGACCAGCACGGGGCCGTCGTCATGAAACCGTTGCACGGCCATGGCGGCGCCGCGGTGTTCCGCGTGATGCCGCAGGACATGAACTTCGGCTCGCTGTTCGACATGTTCTCGGTCACCTTCAGGGAGCCCTGGGTGATCCAGCGCTTCCTCCCCGAGGTGAAGCATGGCGACAAGCGCATCATCCTGGTCGACGGTGAATTCGCCGGCGCGGTCAACCGCGTGCCGGCGGCGGACGATCTGCGCTCCAACATGGTGCGCGGCGGCGCGGCCAAGGCGACCGAGCTGTCGGATCGCGAGCGCGAAATCTGCGCCACGCTCGGACCCGCGCTGCGCGAGCGCGGCCTGCTGTTCGTCGGCATCGACGTGATCGACGGCAATCTGACCGAGATCAACGTCACCTCGCCGACCGGCATCCGCGCCATCCAGCGGCTCAATGGCCCCGATGTCGCAGCGATGATCTGGGATACCATCGAGAAGAAGCGCGCCGCGAAATAATCCTTGTCCCTTGTGCGTTGCACATGCTGGCTGAATTTTAGCCAGCGCTTTGTCGCGCCTGCGTTCTCCTTATTCTTCTTGCCAGCTTGCGCAGGCGCGGGCAGCATCCTCTTGCCTGTGTCAGGTCAAGCGGCGGGCCAACGCGGGCAACAACGCGAAAATCTCAAAAAATTGTGGAGGAAGACGTTATGACGCTCAATGTCTCACGACGATCCTTGCTCGCGCTCGGTGCCGGTCTCGGCGCCAGCACACTTCTCGGCGGCACTGCACAGGCGCGCGCGCCGAAGCTCGGCACGCAGACTCCCTATTGGCACCGCTTCGTGCTCGGCGATGCCGAAGTCACCGTCGTCTCCGACGGTCCGCTTCCGCTCGGCGATCCCTCCGGCACATTCACCGGCGTGCCGAAGGAAGAAGTGAAGAAGATGCTCTCCGACAATTTCCTCTCGCCCGACAATGTCGTGCTCGAGCAGAATTCGCCGATCGTCAACACCGGCGACAAGCTGATCCTGTTCGATACCGGCATGGGCACCTCGAAGGCGTTCGGCCCGACCACCGGCCGGCAGCAGAAGAGCATGCAGGAAGCCGGCATCAAGCCGGAAGACATCGACGCCGTCGTGCTGTCGCATGCGCATATCGATCATATCGGCGGCATCGTCGGCGCCGACGACAAGCCGCTGTTCCCGAATGCGCAATACTACATCGCGCAGAGCGATCTCGATTTCTGGACCGACGAAGGCAAGATGGGCAGTCCGCTGAAGGACTTCGTCGTGCACGCCCGCAAGAACCTGCTGCCGGTGCGCGACCGCATCGTGTTCTTCAAGGACGGCCAGGAATTCCTGCCCGGCGTGACGGCGATCGCAGCGCCCGGCCACACCGTGGGCCACACCATCTTCATGGTGAGCTCAGGCGGCAAGTCGTTCGCCTTCCTCGGCGACCTCTCGCATCACGCGGTGCTGCTCCTGGAGCGGCCGCGGATGGAGTTCTCCTACGACACCGATCCGAAGCAGGCGGCGGCCTCGCGGGTCAAGCTGCTGGAGATGCTGGCCGCCAACAAGACGCCGGTCATGTCCTATCACTTCGCCTGGCCGGGCTACGGCCACGTCGCCAAGGCCGGCGAGGGCTTCCACTATTATCCCGAGCCGATGCAGATGACGCTGTGACGGTTGCCCATCCGGGGACGGCGCCCGTCGCCCCCGGATGTTCTCTTAATGTTCTTGCGCTGGGCAGCCCGCTCCGCTACCTTGGGTGGCGGAAGATAGGGGCAGCATGGTCCAGCGGGTTTCCACCGTCGCGTTCGAGGGGATTGAGGCCCGCGCGGTCGACGTGCAGGTGCAGGTCGCGCCGGGATTGCCGGCGTTTGCGATCGTCGGCCTGCCCGACAAAGCGGTGTCTGAGGCGCGCGAACGGGTCCGTTCGGCGCTGATCGCCTCAGGGCTGGCGCTGCCCGCCCGCCGCATCACCGTCAACCTCGCACCGGCCGACCTGCCCAAGGAGGGCAGCCATTACGACCTGCCGATTGCGCTCGGCCTGATGGCGGCGATCGGCGCAATCCCGCCGGATGCGTTGAGCGGCTTCACCGTGCTCGGCGAGTTGGGCCTCGACGGCTCGATTGCTCCGGTGGCGGGCGTGCTGCCGGCTGCGATCGGCGCCAATTCGCGCGACGAGGGGCTGATCTGTCCGGCCGCCTGCGGCTCGGAAGCCGCCTGGGCGAGCCCGGACATCCAGATCATCGCGGCGCACTCGCTGATCCAGATCGCCAATCACTTCAAGGGCACGCAGCTGCTGTCGCGTCCGCAGCCCAAGGTGCATGAGCGCGAGGAAGCGCTGCTCGATTTGCGCGACATCAAGGGCCAGGAGAGCGCCAAGCGCGCGCTCGAGATCGCGGCCGCCGGCGGGCATCATCTGCTGATGATGGGTTCGCCCGGCGCCGGCAAGTCGATGCTGGCGGCGCGGCTGCCCTCGATCCTGCCGCCGCTGTCGCCGTCCGAATTGCTCGAAGTCTCGATGATCGCCTCGGTGGCCGGCGAGATCCGCGACGGCGCGCTGACCGCGCGACGCCCGTTCCGCAGCCCGCATCATTCCGCGAGCATGGCCGCGCTGACCGGCGGCGGCATGCGCGCCAAGCCGGGCGAGATTTCGCTCGCGCATCAGGGCGTGCTGTTCCTCGACGAATTGCCGGAGTTCGATCCGCGCGTGCTCGATTCGCTGCGCCAGCCGCTGGAGAATGGCGAGGTCTCGGTGAGCCGGGCCAACCATCGCGTCACCTATCCGGCGCGCTTCATGCTGGTCGCGGCGATGAACCCGTGCCGCTGCGGCCACGCCTACGAGCCCGGCTATTCCTGCAAGCGCGGCCGGATCGACCGCTGCACCGCCGACTACCAGATGCGGATCTCCGGCCCGCTGATGGATCGCATCGATCTGCGGATCGAAGTGCCCGCCGTGACTGCGGCGGACCTGATCCTGCCGCCGCCGGCGGAGGGCTCGGCCGAGGTAGCCGCGCGCGTCGCGGCGGCACGCGACATCCAGCTCGCGCGTTATGCAGCGGCCGGCATGCCGCAGGTCCGCACCAATGCGGAAGCGCCGAGCTCGCTGCTCGAGACCATCGCGCAGCCCGATGCGCACGGCCAGAAGCTGCTGCGCGAGGCGGCCGACACCATGCACCTCACCGCGCGCGGCTATCACCGCGTGCTGCGGGTGGCGCGCACGCTCGCCGATCTCGACGGCGCTGACACGATCGGCCGGCTGCATCTCGCCGAAGCGCTGTCCTATCGTGCATTGGCCGACGATCTGCGCCGCGCCGCGTGACGCCAACCTGAGCCTGTTTCAATTCGTGGCGGAATCGCGCGCGTCAACACGACGGTAACCACTCTCATTTACGCTCCGCAAACCATAAGCACCGCGGTCCGCGGCACGCTTGGGTCGAGTGGGTTGTGTCATGTTGCGTATGAAGATTCTGGCCTCGGTGGTCCCCCTTGCCGCGGCCGCGGTATTTGCCCGCGCTGAGCTGCTGCCGGGTCCCCGGCCCTGCATCGAGGTGGGCGGTGCCACGATGCAGATCGCACCACTACCCTGGCAGGCCCAGCTTCGCGTCAGCTTCACCGACGACCCCAGCCTTGCGACCGTCCGGGTCCGGATCGCCGACAGCGCCGATGCCGCCGACTTCACGGTGATCGACGACATCGACGATGCCGAGGCCGGCGCGTGCGAAAGCAATGCGGTGCCGCAGCTCGTCGCGATTTCCAGCGAGCCGACCGCAACCGGTCCGGTGATCTATCTTTCCCACGACGGCCCGTTCGATTACCGCGTCTACGTGCAGTCGAAGACGTTCTCCGCGCGCGATGCCGCGGCCCTGATCGTCAGCGCCCGCGGCCCCCGCCACCTTGAGGCGGCATCGCTCGCGCCTGAGCGGCACCTTTCGCGCCGGATCATGGCGGAGTTAACCTCGCGCTAACCCTGTTCCGAGGGCAGCGCGAAACCGCCACCAATTTCAAGCAGTTTGCAAGGTCGCCGACGCATCCTCATCACCAGATCGGGCACTCTCAGGACCACCATTGATGGGGCGTTTCTTCCGGATCAAGTTACGCCTTCGCCGCTTCCTGCGGCGCCACTCCTGGCTCGCGACGATCGTCCGCTCCTTCACGATCTTCTCGGTCACGTTCGGCAGCGCCTTCGGGTTCATCTCCGGCGCCCTCTCGCCGCACAGCGGCTACGATCCCAACGCATTCGCGATCGGGGTCAGCTTCCTGTTCGCGCTGGCCTGTCTCTGGATCGTGACGCTCGGCATCCGGCTGCGGCTGATGCGCAGACGGCTGCGCACCATCGCCATGCACAACGAGGCAATGGCCGACCGCAACTGGGAACTGCAGGAAGCCGAGCAGCGCGCCTCCACCCTGTTCGAGGCACAGGACGATCTGATCGTGCTGCGCGACCTCGACGGCCTGATCACCTACGCCAACGACGCCTATTGCGAGCTGGCGCAGATTTCCCGCAGCGAACTGATCGGCGGCACCGCCACGCTCAAGGTGCTCGAGCAAGGCGATACCGCGCTCGAATCCAACGGCACGCGGGTCTACGACCAGAAGATCGAGGGACCGCACGGGCCGCGCTGGATCGCCTGGCGCGAGGGCCTCGTGCGCAACGATGCCGGTGCGCCGGCGGAGATGCAGAGCGTCGGCCGCGACGTCACCGACCGCACCGAGAGCGAGCGCGCGCTGACCGAGGCGCGCGATCAGGCCGACGCCGCCAACCGCGCCAAGTCGCGCTTCCTCGCGATGGCAAGCCACGAGATCCGGACGCCGCTGAACGGCATCATCGGCATGAGCGGCCTGTTGATGGACACCCAGCTGACGCCGGAGCAGATGACCTACGTCAAGGCGGTCAAGACATCCGGCGACGCGCTGATGGCGCTGATCGAGGAGCTGCTCGACTATTCCAAGATCGAAGCCGGCAAGATCGATCTCGAACACCGCCCTTTTGCGCTGTCCGGCCTGATCGAGGACATCACCGAGCTGCTGGCGCCGCGCGCGCAGACCAAGGGCATCGAGATCGCGGCCTATGTCGACGAGCGGCTGCCGATGCAGGTGAGCGGCGACGCCGCGCGGCTGCGCCAGGTGCTGCTCAATCTCGCCGGCAACGCCATCAAGTTTACCGCGACCGGCGGCGTGGCGCTGATCGTCGAGCCCGGCATCTGGCCGAACGAGATCAGCTTCCTGGTTCGCGATACCGGGATCGGCATCGCACCGGAGGCGCAGCAGCGCATCTTCCGGGAGTTCGAGCAGGCCGACGATCGCATCGCACGCAGCTATGGCGGCACCGGCCTCGGCCTTTCGATCAGCGACCGCATCGTCAGGCGTATGGGCGGCCGCATCACGCTCGCAAGCACGCCCGGTTCGGGCTCGACCTTCGAGGTGTCGATCCCGCTCATGGCCGCCGACACCGGCGAGGCCAACGGCTTCACCGCGCCCGACCTCGCCGGCCAGTCGATCATGCTGGTCGCGCCGCACAGCATCGAGGCTTCGCTGATCTCGCGGCGGCTGCAGCGCTGGGGCGCGCAGACCTGCATCGTGTCGGATGCCGATGTCGCCACGGCATTGCTGCCGGAGCGAAGCTGGCACAGCGTCTTGATCGACCACACGCTCGGCACAGAGGCGATGGAGGCGTTCGCCGAAGCTGCCCGCATCCACGCCACCCATCGCATCGTGATGGTCACGCCGTCGACCCGGCAGGACCTCGCGGCCTCCGAGACGGCGATGTTCACTGGCTACCTGGTCAAGCCGCTGCGCGCGTCGTCGCTCGCCGCGCGCCTGACCGCATCACCCGAGATCGCCGCGCCAAGCCTCGTGATAGAGGCAATTGCCGAGCCCACCACTACCGCGCCGGCGGCCGCGCCGCCAGGCAAGGGGCTCTCGATCCTGGTTGCGGAAGACAATGAAATCAACGCGCTCCTGATGCGCTCGCTGCTCACCCGGCTCGGCCACAACGTGGTCATCACCACCAATGGCGAGCAGGCGATGGAATCCTGGCTGTCGGCGACATCGGCCGGCACGCCCTATGATCTCGTACTGATGGACATCCAGATGCCGCGCCTCAACGGCATCGAGACCACCAAGCAGATTCGCAGCCATGAAGCAGGCCAGTCCGGACGCCGGACCCCGATCCTGGCGCTGACGGCGAATACGCTGGTGGAGGACCGCCACGCCTGCTTCGAAGCCGGCATGGACGGCTTCCTGATCAAGCCGCTCGACCGCGAGAAGCTGGAAGAAGCGCTCGCGGGCCTCGCCGCCGGGCGGCATATCGCGGCGTAGGTCGACACAAACTCGGTGTCGTCCCCGCGAACGCGGGGACCCATAACCACAGCCGTTTGCGGTTCGCAGGCTGTGGCCACAGCGCGTCGCAAAACCAGCATCGGTGGTTATGGGTCCCTGCTCCCGTGCGCAATTGCGCACCAGGCAGGGACGACAGCTGTGATGTGGTTCGCCAGAGTCGCTGATAACTACAGCCGCCGCAGCGCGACCGACTGCACCACATGATCCGCGCCCTTCTTCAGGATCAGGGTCGCGCGCGGGCGGGTGGGCAGGATGTTGTCCTCGAGATTGGCGAGGTTGGTGCGTTCCCAGATCGCGATCGCGGTTGCGGTCGCCTCATCGTCCGACAGCAGCGCATAGCGGTGGAAGTAGGAACGGGGATCGGTGAATGCGGTGTCGCGCAGCGCCAGGAAGCGCTTGATGTACCACTCCCGCAGCACGGCCTCGTCGGCGTCGATATAAACCGAGAAGTCGAAGAAGTCGGACACGAACGGCACCGCCTTGCCGTCGCGCGGCAGCCGGCCGGTCTGCAGCACGTTGACGCCCTCGACGATCAGGATGTCGGGCTGGTCGATTTCGACCCATTTGTTCGGCACGATGTCGTAGGTCAGATGCGAATAGACCGGCGCCCGCACCCGGCGCCGTCCCGCCTTGATGTCGCTGAGGAACGACAGCAGCGTCGGCAGGTCGTAGCTCTCGGGAAAGCCCTTCTTCTGCATGATGCCCTGCCGCTCGAGCACGGCATTGGGAAACAGGAAACCATCGGTCGTAATCAAATCGACCTTCGGCCGCGGCGACCAGCGCGCCAGCAGCGCCTGCAGCACGCGGGCGGTGGTCGACTTGCCGACCGCGACCGAGCCGGCGACGCCGACGATATAAGGCATCTTGCGGTCGCGGATGTTGAGGAACTGGCGCTGCGAATAGTACAGACGCTGGGTCGCATCGACATAGATCGAGAGCAATCGCGACAGCGGCAGGTAGATGTCCTCGACCTCCTGCAGATCGAGGCGGTCGTGCATCGAGCGCAGGCGGTCGAATTCGCCGGGCTCCAGCGTCATCGGCGTATCGTCGCGCAGATGCGACCATTGCTGGCGCGTGAAGATGCGGTAGGGGTTGTACTGCTGATCTGGTGCCCGGATGTCCATGAGGCCGCCCCTCTCAATGCGCTCGATCATTTGCGCTAGTCGCGCTTGCGCGACGCCTTCTCTTGCAGTCCCGACATCGTGGTGCGCTTCTCCAGCGCGGCCTCGACATCCTCCAGCTTCACGCCGCGTGATTTCAACAGAACCAGCAGGTGAAACACGAGATCGGCACTTTCCGCGATGAGATGATCGCGGTCATTCTCGACTGCGGCGATCACGGTCTCGACCGCTTCCTCGCCCAATTTCTTGGCGCAGTGCTCGGCGCCCTTGTCGAGCAGCTTGCGGGTATAGGACGCCTCGCCACCCGTTGCAGCGCGGGCGTCGATGGTGGCGGCCAGATCGTGAACCGTGAAACGCGACATCAACTCAACTCAAGCATGCGCACCGGCACCGCCAGGGTGCCATCCCTAACTGGGGACTTAGCATTTTTGTGACAAGGAGTCCCAGATCACTCTGTTTCCGGACCACGCGCTAGGGATCGAGCCGCATCGGCAGGCCGGCGCGCACCATGTGATCCTTGGCCTGGCGGATGGTGAATTCCCCGAAGTGGAAGATCGACGCGGCCAGCACACCGGTGGCGTGACCCTCGCGGACGCCATCGACCAGGTGATCGAGATTGCCGACGCCGCCGGACGCGACGACCGGTACGGGGACACTGTCCGCGATCGCCCGGGTCAGCGGCAGGTCAAAGCCCTGCCGCGTGCCGTCCCGGTCCATCGAGGTCAGCAGGATCTCGCCGGCGCCGAGCGCGACGACTTCCTGGGCATATTCGATGGCATCGATCCCGGTGGCATTACGCCCACCATGGGTGAAGATCTCCCAGCGGTCCGAGCCGCCGGCGCGCTTGACCCGCTTGGCATCGATCGCGACCACGATGCATTGCTCGCCGTACTTCTCGGCGGCTTCCTTGACGAACTCACGCCGGCTGACCGCCGCCGAGTTGATCGAGACCTTGTCGGCGCCGGAGCGCAGCAGGGTCTTGATGTCGTCGACGGTGCGGACACCGCCGCCGACCGTCAGCGGCATGAAGCAGGCCTCCGCCGTTCGCCGCACCACATCCAGCATGATGCCGCGGTTTTCATGGGTGGCGGTGATGTCGAGGAAGGTGAGCTCGTCGGCACCGGCGGCGTCATAGGCGATCGCGGCCTCGACCGGATCACCGGCATCGCGCAGATCGACGAAGTTGACGCCCTTGACCACACGCCCGTCCTTGACGTCGAGGCAGGGGATCACGCGAACCTTGAACATGGTCTCCTCCTAGGCCGCGCTGCGGATCAGCTTGAGGGCAGCCGCCGGATCGAGCCGTCCGTCGTACAGAGCCCGGCCGACGATGGCACCGGCAAGTTTCCTAGCACGAGGCTCAAGCAGCGCCTTGACGTCGTCGATCGAGGCGAAGCCGCCGGAGGCGATCACCGGAATCGAGATCCGGTCGGCGAGCGCGATGGTCGCATCGAGGTTGAGGCCCTTGAGCAGGCCGTCACGCGCGATGTCGGTGAAGATGATCGCGGCGACGCCGGCATCCTCGAATCGCTGCGCGATTTCGAGCGCGGTCACATGCGAGGTCTCGGCCCAGCCCTCGACCGCGACCTTGCCGTCGCGCGCATCGAGGCCCACCGCGACGCGGCCGGGGAATTTTCTCGCCGCGCCCTTCACGAGCTCGGGATCGCGCACCGCGGCGGTGCCGATGATCACGCGCGTGATGCCCTTGTCGAGCCAGGCCTCGATGGTCTTGAGGTCGCGAATGCCGCCGCCGAGCTGCACCGGCATCTTGACGGCCTTCAGCATCGCCTCCACCGCATGGGCGTTCATCGGCTTGCCGGCGAACGCGCCGTCGAGATCGACGACGTGGAGATATTCGAAGCCCTGCGCGGCGAAGCTCTTGGCCTGCGCCGCCGGATCGAGATTGAACACGGTGGCGCGCGCCATGTCGCCCTGCTCCAGGCGCACGCACTGGCCGTTCTTCAGATCAACCGCTGGAAAGAGGATCACGGCTTCCACTTCAAGAAATTGGAGATCAAAGCGAGGCCGAAGCGCTGGCTCTTCTCGGGGTGAAACTGGGTACCGATCGCGGTGTCCTTGGCCACGATCGCGGTGACCGGCCCGCCATAGTCGGCGCGCGCCAGCACGTCCGCCTCGTTGGCGGCGTTGAGGTGGTAGGAGTGCACGAAATAGGCGTGACGCCCCTTCGGTCCGAGCGGCAGCCGCTCCAGCACCGGGTGCTCGCGCACCATGTCGAGCGTATTCCAGCCCATGTGCGGGACCTTCAGGTTCTCGTCGCGCGGCTCGATCTTGACGACATCGCCGCCGATCCAGTTGAAGCCCTCGGTAATCACGTGCTCCTTGCCGCGCGTCGCCATCAGCTGCATGCCGACGCAGATGCCGAAGAACGGCCGCGCCTTGACCCGCACCGCCTCGGTCAGCGCTTCCAGCATGCCGTCGACCGCATCGACGCCGCGGCGGCAATCGGCAAATGCACCGACGCCGGGCAGCACAATGCGGTCCGCGCGATACACCGCATCGGGATCGCGCGTCACCTTGATGGCTTGCGGATCCTCCATGCTGCGCGCGGCGCGCTCGAAGGCCTTTGCCGCCGAATGCAGATTGCCGGAGCCGTAATCGATGATTGCAACGGTCATCGCGATCCTCCTGGCTCTGGAAACAATCCGATGATGCCGCCCTGCGGCATCGGCGGGGGTTTTGAGAATGACTGGCCCGGCACGTCCCGGGTCGGCGGCGGGCCGCCGCGATCGACCGAGCGCTGGTCGTTGAGGACGCCGCGATGCCGCGCGGTCCAGCGCTCGAAGAAGCGGCGCTCGGCGGCATCCACATTGTCGGCGACCACGACGTCGAGCTGGCGCCATTTGCGCCGCGACAGCGTCCAGCGTTGCAAGGTTGCGGCCTCCAGCCCGATCAGCACCATCAACACCAGGTCGACGAGCAGGATCGCGCCGCGGCCGATACCGAGCTTGGCCAGCGCAAAATCGATCGCGAAGGTGAGGACGAGCCAGCCGATCAGCGCCAGCCAGAGCCTGTTCCAGGCGAGCCAGAGCGCACCCGCGACCGCGGCCCAGACATGGAAGCCGTCGCGCACGAAGACGAACTTGTCGGTCGCCGCGAGATCGGCGCCGTTGGCCACGGGGGCATGCACTGTGTAGACCGGCATCGAACGCTCCGCCGAGGATGGACTCTTACTTACCGCATGATCTCCGGGAAACCGGTGCCACCGTGCCCCGGATCATGCTCCCGGGGATCAACCGCCGAGCTGACCCTTTGTCGAGGGCACCTCGCCCTGGGCCCGCGGATCGATCGCAACCGCGGTCCGGAGCGCCCTCGCCAAACCCTTGAAACAGGATTCGGAGATATGATGGCTGTTCTCGCCATATAGGGTCTCGACGTGGAGAGTCACGCCGGCGTTCATCGCGAAGGCGTTGAACCATTCGCGCACCAGCTCGGTGTCGAACTCGCCGATCTTGTCGCGCGGGAACTCGACCTTGAAGACGAGCACCGGACGGCCGGAAATATCGATCACGACGCGCGACAGCGTCTCGTCCATCGGCATGTGGATCGAGGCGTAGCGGGTGATGCCGGCCATGTTGCCGAGCGCCTGCTTGACGGCCTGGCCGAGCGCGATCCCGACGTCTTCGGTGGTGTGGTGGTAATCGACATGGAGATCGCCATCCGCCTTCACCGTGATGTCGATGCGCGAATGCCGGGCGAGGAGATCGAGCATATGGTCGAAGAAGCCGATCCCGGTCGAAACCGTGGATACGCCTGCCCCGTCGAGGTTGACCGTCACCTCGATGTCGGTCTCCTTGGTCTTGCGCTTGATGGTTGCGGTGCGCATGAAGATTAAGCTTTCCCGTGCCGAAAACGCCGGTCTTTTAACAGGCTGATGTCACCTTCGCTACTGCGGGATGACCTCGAAATGACCCAACTTCAGGCCATGGTGACCGGAAATCCTTGCTAAATCGGCCCCGATTGTAACCCCCTGCCCGACCGCCTAAATCTGCCCGGAAGAGAGGTAACCTATGCAAGCATCCCAAAATGAGCTGCCGGTCTGGCATGGCACCACGATCTGCACCGTCCGCAAGGGCGGCAAGGTGGTGATCGGCGGCGACGGGCAGGTCTCGATTGGCCAGACCGTGATCAAGGCCAACGCCAAGAAGGTCCGCCGGATCGGCAAGGGCGACGTGATCGGTGGCTTTGCCGGCGCCACGGCCGACGCCTTCACCCTGTTCGAGCGGCTGGAAAGCAAGCTGGAGCAGTATCCGGGGCAGCTGACCCGGGCGACCGTCGAGCTCGCCAAGGACTGGCGGACCGACCGCTATCTGCGCCGGCTGGAGGCCATGATGATCGTGGCCGACAAGGACGTCTCCCTGGTGCTGACCGGCACCGGCGACGTGCTCGAGCCCGAATCCGGGGTGATGGCGATCGGTTCCGGCGGCAATTACGCCCTCGCCGCAGCCCGCGCACTGGTCGATACCGACAAGGACGCCGAGACCATCGTCCGCCGCGCGCTGGATATCGCCGCCGATATCTGCGTCTACACCAACCGCAACGTGACGATCGAGACGATCGGCGGCTGAGCATGGCCGGCCGCTACCATTTCCGCCCGATGACGCCAGCCGACCTGCCGCAGATCAAGCAGTGGCTGTCGCTGCCGCATGTCCGGGAATGGTGGGGCGATCCGGCGGAGCAGTACGCGCTGGTCAGCGGCGACCTCGACGAGCCGGCGATGGACCAGTTCATCGCCGCGACCGACGAGGGCGATATCGGCTATATCCAGTGCTACGCACTGACGGCGTGGAATGCCGGTTTCGGCGCACATCCGGCCGGCACCCGCGGCATCGATCTCTTCATCGGCGAGCCCAGCATGATGACAGGCGGTCACGGTTCGGCGCTGATCCGCGCCTTCGTCGAGGAGCTCGTCGCGCAAGGCGTGCCGCGCATCGTCATTGATCCCAATCCGGACAATCCCCGCGCGATCCGTGCCTATGAGAAGGCCGGCTTTCAGAAGGTCCGCATGATCGATACGCCTGATGGCCCGGCGCTGCTGATGGTCCGCGACGCATGACGGTCGCGCCAAAACCCGACGCCGGCGTTTCAGCGTGGCAATGGCTTGCGATCGCCGCTGCACTGCTCGCATTGCAGGCGGCACTGCTCTATGCGATGGGCCGCTTGCCGATCTGCGCCTGCGGCTATGTCAAGCTCTGGCACGGCACGGTTCAGAGCTCGGAGAACTCGCAGCACATCGCCGACTGGTACACGCTGTCGCACGTTGTGCACGGCCTGCTGTTCTATGGTCTGACGTTCCTATTGCTGCCGCGGCTCGCCTGGCCGGGGCGACTGATCGTCGCGATGCTGATCGAGGGCAGCTGGGAGCTCGTCGAGAACTCCAACTGGATCATCGAGCGCTACCGCGCCGGCACGATCTCGCTCGACTATTACGGCGACACCATCGTCAATTCGGTGTCGGACACGCTCGCAATGGTTCTCGGCTTCCTGTTGGCGCGCAGGCTGCCGATCGCCGCAACCGTCGCGCTCGGCGTCGTGTTCGAAATCGTGATGCTGCTCCACATTCGCGACAATCTGACCCTGAACATCATCATGCTGATCCACCCGTTCGAGGCGATCAGGCAGTGGCAGGCCGGGCCACCCATCCTTTAGGCGGCCGCTTGCCGAGAGCGCGATTTCAACCTAGCTAGAGCCCATGACCGACTTCTCCCCCCGCGAAATCGTTTCTGAACTTGACCGTTTCATCGTCGGCCAGGCCGACGCCAAGCGCGCCGTCTCGATCGCCTTGCGCAACCGCTGGCGGCGGCTGCAGCTGGCTGGTTCCCTGCGCGAGGAGGTTCTGCCCAAGAACATCCTGATGATCGGGCCGACCGGCGTCGGCAAGACCGAGATCGCGCGGCGGCTGGCCAAGCTCGCAGGAGCGCCGTTCCTCAAGGTCGAGGCCACCAAGTTCACCGAGGTCGGCTATGTCGGCCGCGACGTCGAACAGATCGTCCGCGACCTCGTCGAGGTCGCGATCGCGCAGACCCGTGAGCGCAAGCGCAAGGACGTCCAGGCCCGTGCCCAGCTCGCCGCCGAGGAGCGCGTGCTGGATGCGCTGGTCGGCCCCGGATCGAGCCCGGCGACGCGTGAATCGTTCCGCAAGAAGCTGCGCGCCGGCGAGCTCAACGACAAGGAAATCGAGATCGAGACCCAGTCGTCGGGCAGCGGCATGCCGATGTTCGAGATCCCCGGCATGCCCGGCGCCCAGATGGGCGCGATCTCGCTCGGCGACATCTTCGGCAAGATGGGCGGACGCAGCAAGACCCGCCGCCTGACCGTGGAGGGCTCGCACGAAATCCTCGTCAACGAGGAATCCGACAAGCTGCTCGACACCGACCAGCTGGTGCAGGAGGCGATCAACGCGGTCGAGAACAACGGCATCGTGTTCCTCGACGAGATCGACAAGATCTGCGTGCGCGAGAACCGCGCCGGCGGCGATGTCTCGCGCGAGGGCGTGCAGCGCGACCTGCTGCCGCTGATCGAGGGCACCACGGTCTCGACCAAGCACGGCGCAGTCAAGACCGACCACATCCTGTTCATCGCGTCGGGCGCCTTCCATATCGCCAAGCCGTCGGACCTGCTGCCGGAGTTGCAGGGCCGCCTGCCGATCCGCGTCGAATTGCAGGCACTGACCCGCGACGACATGCGCCGGATCCTGACCGAGCCGGAGGCGTCGCTGATCAAGCAATACGTCGCGCTGATGAAGACCGAGGGCGTCACCCTCGACATCACCGACGGTGCGATCGACGCGCTCGCCGATGTCGCGGTCGCCGTGAACTCCACGGTCGAGAATATCGGCGCGCGCCGGCTGCAGACCGTGATGGAGCGGGTGCTCGACGACATCTCCTTCACCGCGCCCGATCGTCACGGCGAGACCATCCAGGTCGACGCCGACTACGTCACCAAGCATGTCGGCGATCTCGCGAAGAACGCCGATCTCAGCCGGTTTATTTTGTAGGCGCCCGCCCCGCAGTCGTCCCGGCGAAAGCCGGGACCCATAACCCCCACAGCCCGCGGTGACGAAGACTCGGGCCCACATTCCTTCTAGAACTACGTTCGGTGGTTATGGTCCCGGGTCGCGCTTCGCTTGCCCGAGACGACGACAGTGGGCAATCAATGATTCTGCGAACGTGGCAAAACCCCTGGCGCCTGATGCTGGCCGTCAACGCGGCCGTGCTGGCCGGGGTGTTCCTGCACAAGATCGCGCTGCCGCCCTTCGTCCCCTACATCCATCTGCTGGTCGACTATCACTACGGCTTCACCAAGCGCGCGCTGGTCGGTGCGATCGTATCGCTGTTCACCGACAAGGTGCCGGTGTGGCTGGTGTTCGCGCTGGCCGGCGCGATCTGGCTGCTGACGCTCGGGCTGTTCGTCAGACTTTTTCAGCGGACGTTCGGCTTCGACGATGCGCATTGGCCGCTGTTCGTCTTCATCGCGGGATCGCCGTTCTTCCTGAAGAATTTCATGCACACGCTCGGCCATTTCGACATCTATGGCTGTGCGTTGACGATCGTGCTGCTGCTGATCCCGGCGCGCTCGGTCATGTACGTGCTGATTGCAGCAACGTTCTCGATCGCGCTGATCCTGGTTCATCACATCTTCGTCCTGATGTATGTGCCGGCGATCGCCGCGATCGTGGTGCTGCGCTTCTATCTGATGCAGGGCGCGACACCGCGAAACATCGCTGTCGGGCTTGCGGCGCTCGCCGCGGTCGGCATCCTGTTCCTGGTCGCGCAGTTCGAAGGCACCGTCGACGTGCCCTATGACGAATTCATCCGTCACCTGCAAGGCCGGATGGCCGATCCCTCCCGCACCGATCTGCTTCAGTTCGGCTACATCTGGTACCAGCCGCTGTCGAAGGAGTTCGCCGACACCTGGGCGCGGATGCCCTCGAACATCCTGGGCGTGCCGGTGTTCGCGCTGCTGATCTGGCTGCACACGCCGCTGTGGCAGTATTTCGCGCGATTGATCGAAGCGCTCGCCAGCGAACTGCATCGCCGCATCGTGCTCGCCGCGCTCGTCCTGATCAGCGCCGGCTATGGCGTGATGTTCGTGACCGTGTTCGACTATTCGCGCTGGATCTCGAACTGGGCGGTCTGCATGTTCCTGATGCTGCACGCGGTAAAAATGCTGCCGGCGTCGAAGGATGTGCCTGTGATCCCCGCGGACGACCGCAAAACAACGGTCCTCGGCTGGATCGTCACGCTGATCCCACGCGTCGGGATCGTCAGACCCTTTTAGGTTCAGCGCGCCCGCCGGACCCGAACATAGAGCGCGCCCTCGCCGCCATGGCCGATATGCGCCTCCTCGAAACCGACCACCAGCGAGCGGAATTCCGGCAGGCTGAGCCATTCCGGCACCTGGCGGCGCAGCACGCCGCGCTCCGACTCCAGTCCGCCGACCTTTCCCTTGCCGGTGATCACGAGCACGAAAGTCAGCCCGTCAGAGTGCGCGCGCTGCAGGAAGGCGAACAGCACGCGGTGCGCGCGCATCTGGGTCATGCCGTGCAGATCGAGTCGCGCGTCAATCTCCTGCCGGCCGCGCGACAGCTTTGCGCGATCGCGGCGGCCGATCGGCGCCAGCGGCGGCTGCGGGCGCGGTGTCGACGCGGCCTTGACCGACGTCACCGGCTTGACCGGGATCGGCTTCGCTGCAGCATGATGGGTGGCCGGATCAGCGGCGACAGCATGGGCCTTCGGTGCGACCGATCTCTTGCGCAGCGGCTTGACCTGCTTGGCGACGCTTTCCCACAGCGCACGCTCCTCCTCGCTCAGCGCGCGTTTGCGCCGCGACGGAGCGGACAGATCGGGGATCGGCGCGGGTCGTTTCATTGCTCGCGGTGATGGCGATAGCGCCTGTAGCGCCGCTTCTCCGGTTGCTGCGGAATGTCGGGCCGGGCGACCGGCAACGGCACCGGTTCTGCCACAGGTGCGGCCTGCGCGACAGGGGTTGTTGCCGGAGAAGCGGCGGGCGCGGCATCCTTCGCGGCCGGGCTTTTGGCCACGTCCTTGCTGCCGGCCTTGGCGACCGTCGCCGTCGACACATCAGCAGGCTTCGCCGCCGGCTTGTCCTTCTGCGGATCGGTCTGCGGAAACAGTTTTGCGATCTTGGCTGACGGGCGCTCGTCAGGGATCGGCAGCTTGTGGCCGCGCGCGACGGGATCGAGCCCCTTCGGGACCAGCATCACGAACTGCATATTGTGCCGCAGCCGGCCCGAGACCTTTCCGGCGTCGGCGCCGGCGCCGAAATAGAGATCGGCGCGCGCCGGGCCGACGATCGCCGACCCGGTGTCCTGCGCGATCATCAGCCGGTGGAACGGGGTCTTCGACTGCTCCGATTCGATCGGCAGCTCGCCCGCGATGAAGAACGGCGTGCCGTAGACATGCAACGCCTTGTCGACCGCGATCGAGCGGCCGGGCGTCAGCGGCACGCCCTGCGCACCGACCGCTTCGTCCTTGTCGGACAGCGGCACCTCGCGGAAGAACACGTAGGCGCGGTTCTGCCGCCGCACCTCGTTGGCGCCGTCGGGATTCTGCTCCATCCACTCCCGGATCTTCTGCATCGACATCTGCTCCCTCGGGATGATGCCGCGGTCGATCAGGACGCGCCCGACCGGCGTGTAGGGATAGCCATTATGTGCATCGTAGTTGATGCGCAGCGTGGTGCCGTCCTCGAACTTGATCCGCGCCGAGCCCTGGATCTGCGCGAACAACAGATCGGTCTGGTTCTTGAGCCAGCAGATCTCGAGCCCGCGGCCGGCGATCGCGCCGTCCTCGATCTGGGCGCGGTCGTAATACGGCACGAGCTTGCGCCGGCCGATCTTGCGGTACACCGGACCGCTGTTGGGCAGGCCGACCGACGCTTGCGTCTTGCCGCGCACGAACAGGTTGGACGGGCGGCGATAGACCGGAACGTTGTAGACGTCGGTCTGCGTCTTCGAGCCGTCGAGCACCGGCTCGTAATAGCCGGTGACGAAGCCGGCGTCCTCGCCGAGCCGCGAGATGCTCAGCGGCACGAAATTCTGCTCGAAGAATTCCTTTGCCTTGACGCCGTCACTTAGCTCGAGCCCCTTGGCGATCCGGCAGGGATCGCGCAGCGAGCTGCCGAGCGCTTTCGACTCCGCCGGCGCGCCCTGTTGGGCCGCGATCGGCTTGCAGCTGGTGCGGAACGCCTTGTAGGCGGCGAGATGATCGTCATCGCCCCAACCGGCGACGTTGGCCCAGGTCAGCGGCTCATACTGGCTGCCATTGACCTGCAGCGGCAATTCCAGATTGGGATAGGGGATTGGGTGGGTATGCTCGTGCCGGGGCGGCGGGTGCCGGCTCGACCTGTAGCGTGCGGCAATCGCCGCGGTGGAGCACACAACGGCGAGCGCGCAGCACGCGATCGCGAGGCGCCCGTAGCTGAGATGTCTAGTGAGCGCTTCCAGTGCCAACCAGCTTCCAATTCGGATCGCGGGAAGTCGAGTCGCGGGCGAATGTCCAGATGTCGGTGATGTCGGCGACCTTGTCCGGGCTGCCGTCGACGATGGTTCCCGCCTTGTCGCGGGTGACCGAGATCATCTGCGACACGAAACGGACAGTCAGCTGGGTCGAGCGGTCGCGCGTCTCCGCGCTGACGATCTCGGCCTTGTCGATCGAGACGAACCGCGTCTCGGTCTTCTGCTCGGCCTTCTCGCGATCCTTGATCGCGGCCTCGAAGCTTTCATAGACCTCGGTCGACAGCAGGTCGCGCAGCGCGCGGCGATCGCCATTGGCGAAAGCGAGCACGATCATTTCATAGGCCGAGCGGGCGCCCGAGAGGAAATGCCGCGGATCGAACGAGGAATCCTGGGCGGCGACCGTGTCGAGACCCTGCGCCAGCGGCGTGCCGGGCTCGGCGATGCCCTTCCAGCGTTCGGTCGGCTCGACCGGTTCGGCGGGCGCGGCCGGAGCCGGCTGATCAATCACCGATCCCGGGATCGGCACGACGTTGTTATCCTGGCCGCGCTGCAGGACGTTGGGTGCTGCACGATCATACGGCGGCCGCTCGCTTCCCGTGCGCTGTCCGAGCACGCTGCGCAGGCGCAGGAAGATAAACACGGCCAGCGCCAGGAAGATGATGGTGTAGATATCCACGTCGAGTTCGCTTTCTGGTCTCTGCCGGCAACGGGCCGGGCATCAAAGCGTTCCCGGTCGGGAACGGCAGAGATTACATCACCGATTAAGTCCGCAGCATGTAGGCACGAAACTATGCCCGGCCAATGGCGCTTTTTGGCACGGGCAAGTGTAGCGCGTTTTGACCCCGGGGGGAAACCCGTTCCTGCCCGGAAATCGCGCATCTTCAATAATTTAGGAAGCCGTTAAGAGATTGGGCGGAGGTTCGGTATGCGCATCCTTCGCCGGCGATTTGGCGGCAAGGCCCGCTGGCGCGCACTTCGTCGTCCTTGTGGAGCGAGCCGGGCCTATGATAGCCACTCGCCCGGCATCGGCATTTCCAAACCCTAACGCGTGCCGTCGGACATCCTGTCCATCGAGCGCTGCTCCAGGAGACATTTCATGACCAATGGCAACGGCGCCCCCGTCGAACAGGCCGCTCCCCAGCTCAACGTGCTGGCGCAGTACACCAAGGACCTGTCGTTCGAGAACCCGAACGCGCCAGCCTCGCTCGGCCAGCAGCAACAGCAGCCGGCGATCAACATCCAAATCAACGTCGGCGCCAACAACCTCTCCGAGAACGAGTACGAGGTGATCCTCTCGATCGAGGGCAAGGCCGAGACCGGCGGCAAAGTGATGTTCAGTTTCGACCTCGCCTATGCCGGCGTCTTCCGGATCGTGAATGTGCCGAAGGAGAACCTCCACCCGCTGGTGATGATCGAGTGCCCGCGGCTGCTGTTCCCGTTCGCCCGCGAGATCGTCGCGACTTCGGTGCGCGACGGCGGCTTCCCGCCCTTGCTGCTCGATCCCGTCGACTTCGTCGGTCTCTACCGCCAGAACATGGAACGGCAGGCTGCCGCCCAGGCTGCTTCCGGCGCCAAGCCGAGCTGATCGGCTAGTCTACCCCCGGCATTGCGAGCGCAGCGAAGCAATCCATCCCCGAAGGGAGAGATGGATTGGTTCGTCGCTGCGCTCCTCGCAATGACGAAGAGTTACAGCCCCCAATATAATCAAGGATTTCAAGCCGCCGGGGCTGCAGCAGGCGCTGGCGGCGGCAGGTAATCGTTCCAGATCGGCTTGTCGCCCAGGGTGGCGACAAAGGCCCGGTGGGCTTCCCGGTCCACCTCGCTGACCCGCGCCACCAGCGGGATCTCGCGCTGCCGCCGCGGCGCATCACTGTGGCCGCCCATGCGCGCGTCAGATGCTTCCGACGCCAGGATGAGCTGCGACTGCCGCGCCCCGATCAGGTCGATATAGACCTCGGCCAGCAGCTCGGCGTCGAGCAAGGCGCCGTGCTTGGTGCGGCGGGAATTGTCGATCTGATAGCGCGAGCAGAGATCGTCGAGCCGGTTCGACACGCCGGGATGCTTGCGCCGCGCCAGCAGCAGCGTATCGACCAGGCGGTCCTTCGGGATCGCCTTCCGCTTGATGCGGTCGAGCTCGGCATTGATGAAGCTGATGTCGAACGACGCATTGTGGATCACCAGCGGCGTATCGCCGATGAAGGCCAGGAACTCGTCGACCACTTCGGTGAACAGCGGCTTGGAAGCCAGGAACTCGGTCGACAGCCCGTGCACGTTGAACGCTTCCACCGGCATGTCGCGTTCGGGATTGATGTAGACGTGGTAGGTCTGCCCCGTCGGCATGCGATTGAATATCTCGACGCAGCCGATCTCGACCAAACGGTCGCCGCGCAGCGGATCGAGGCCAGTGGTTTCGGTATCGAGAACGATTTCGCGCATGACGTGAGGTAATCCGGAACGCGGGCGAATCAGGCCCGCCGCTGCGGCATCTTAGCAACCTCGGCCAGGATGTCGCGGATGCGCGCCCGCACCGGATCAAGCCCGTGCGAGGTATCCACGATGAAATCGGCGCGCTTGCGCTTCTCGGCGTCCGGCATCTGCTTGGCGATGATGGCATCCAGCTTGGCGGCATCCATGGTGCCGCGCGCCAGCACGCGCTCGCGCTGCAGTTCCGGCGAGGTGGTGACGACGACGACGGCATCGACGCGTTTCTCGCCGCCGGTCTCGAACAGCAGCGGGATGTCGAGGACGACGATGGGTGCGCCCGCGGCCTCTGCGTCGGCGAAGAATTTCTGACGCGATGCGCCGAGCATCGGATGCACGATCTGCTCGAGCTGCTTGATCGCCACGGGGTCTTGCACCACGCGTGCCGAAAGTTTTGCACGGTCGACCTTGCCGCCGGCGGTGGTGCCGGGAAAGGCAGCCTCGATCGCCGGCGCGGCTTCGCCTTCATAGAGCTGATGCACCGCCGCATCGGCGTCGTAGACCGGCACGCCCGCCTCCATGAACAGTTTGGCCGTGGTGGATTTCCCCATCCCGATCGAGCCGGTCAGTCCCAAAATCAACATCGGTTCAGCATCTCTCCGTCGCCGCGCCTCGGCATCTTCACACCGCGAGCAGTTTTTCGCGGCGCAGGAAGGCGAGCAGCGACAATAGCGGCAGGCCGAGGATGGTGAAATGGTCGCCTTCGATCCGCTCGAACAGATGCACGCCGAGACCTTCGAGCTGATAGGCGCCGACGCTGGTCGTCACCGCCTCCCCGGCCTGGTCGAGATAGGCCGCGATCTCGCCGGCACCGAGCGGCCGCATCGTCATCCGGGCGACGCTGACATCGTCGAACAGGACTTTGCCATCGCGCGCCACCGAAACCGCCGAGTGCAGCGCGTGGGTCTGTCCGGCGAGCACACCGAGCTGCTCGGCTGCCTGCACGCGGCCGGCAGGCTTGCTGAACATCCGCTCGCCCAGTGCCAGCGTCTGATCGGCGCCGACGACATATTGACCGGGTTTCTGCCGCGAGACGAATAGCGCCTTCTCGCGCGCCAGCAGCGATGCGATCTCGCCCGGCGCGGAAAGGCCGGAATTCTTCTGCACCGCGCGTTCGTCGATATCGGCCGGCAACGCTTCGAAATCGAGACCGGCGTTTTCAAGCAGCATCCTTCGCGCACGGCTTTGCGACGCAAGGATCAGCTTTTGGGAGCCGCGCCAGATGCTCATGATTTGGCGATCATTCCGACGGCCGCGCGCGCTGGCGGTCGTTATAGAGCTTCATGATCGCAGCCGCCGTCTCCTCGATCGAACGCCGCGTCACGTCAAGCAATGCCCAGTTGAATTTCGCGCTGAGGCGTCGGGCGAATGCGACTTCGTCCGCCACCGCCTGCTTGTCGATGTAGGTGTCGTTGTCACGGTCGCCCATGGTGAGCAGGCGGTTCTGCCGGACCTGGATCAAGCGTTCCGGCGTCGCATGCAGGCTGACCACCAACGGCTTCTTCAGAGTCTCGAGCTGGTGCGGCAGCGGAATGCCCGGCACCAGCGGTACGTTTGCAGTTCTGATGCCGCGGTTGGCGAGATAGATCGAGGTCGGGGTCTTCGAGGTGCGGGACACACCGACCAGGACGACGTCGGCCTCCTCGAGGCCTTCGACATGCTGACCGTCGTCATGGATCATCGTGTAATTCAGCGCGTCGATCCGGCTGAAATATTCCGCGTTCAGCACGTGCTGCGCGCCGACACGGCCGGTCGTCGCGGCACCCAGATACGCCTCGAACAATTGCATCACCGGCCCGATGATCGACAGGCTCGGAACGTTGATTTCCTTGCACTTGCCTTCGAGCCGGCCGACCAGATCCTTTTCCAGCAGCGTGAACAGCACGATGCCGGGCGATTCCTCGATCTCGTCGAGCACGCGATCGAGCTGCTTCTGGCTGCGCACCAGCGGATAGACGTGCTCGACCGCGGTCACGTTGGCGTATTGCGCGGCGACCGCGCGGGCCACGGTGATCAGCGTCTCGCCGGTCGAGTCCGACACCAGATGCAGGTGGAAATAATTGGAAGTCGTCGGCACCAGAGCCCCTGTCTATCCTGTGAATCCCTGTGGAGGTCGAGGAGAAGAATCCGGGTCCGCCGCCCCGCCCGTGAATATCTCATCCCTTTCTTCACAGCACCCCGCAAAAGGATAAGTCGGCGTCATGGCGGCGATGATAGTGAACCGGTGTGGATTTGTCTCTTCATAAGCTGGCCATGGAGCTGCGCAACCATTTGAGCAGAGCGGCAGATTCCGGATATCGGCTGCCGCCGGGCGGGATGTTGAGGGATGTGAACAAGCCCGCAAGAACGGCTGGATCGCATTGCATGAGTCAAATTCACTGCCATTAAGACTCAAACCTTAGATTCTAAAATTAATTAGGTTTAGGAGAGCCGTGTGTGCGGATATGTATCCGTCCCTCGCTTGCGGAGCTTTGCACGCAAGGTCGAGACCGCCTGAGTTGTTTCCTGCCGAGCTGTTCCCCGAAAGGCATCGCCGCGATGTTGTATGACTGGATCAAGGCCCTGCACGTCGTTGCGGTCATTTCCTGGATGGCGGGCATGCTCTATCTGCCGCGGCTTTTCGTCTATCATTGCGAGGCCGAGCCCGGCTCGAAGCAGTCCGAGACCTTCAAGGTCATGGAACGCCGGCTTTTGAAGGCGATCATCAATCCCGCGATGATCGTGACCTGGCTCGCCGGGCTTTACCTGGCCTGGGCCGGACACTGGTACCTTTCCGGCTGGTTTCACGTCAAATTTACGCTGGTGCTCGTCATGTCGGGTATCCACGGCTTTTTGTCCCGCTGCGTGAAGGATTTCGCCGCCGACCGGAATCAGCGAACCCAGAAATTCTACCGCATTATCAACGAGGTGACGACGCTGCTGATGATCCTGATCGTCATCATGGTGGTCGTGAAGCCGTTCTAGACATTGCGATGCCCAGGACGCATGCTTCAGTCCTTCTTGCGAAGGACGGATCGATTTTCTATATAGGTTTTATCCCACCCCACGCAGGCGGATGTGGTCGCGTTCCGGTTCTTTTCGGGCCGGCGCCGCATCAGGTTTGAAAGCCCAAACGGCACTTTCCTGGCTGAGACCTGCGGACCTTCCTTTGGCGTCCGCTTTTTCCAGAGCCACCTCGCACCCCTTCCCTACTTACTTCCTCACAGGACGACCCCGATGCGGGAAATCAAACTCCAGGACCTCAAATCGAAAACGCCGGCCGAGCTCGTCTCGTTTGCGGAAGAGAATGGGGTCGAGAATGCCAGCACCATGCGCAAGCAGGAGCTGATGTTCGCAATTCTCAAGCAGCTCGCGATCGCCGAGACCGACATTATCGGTGAAGGCGTTGTCGAGGTGCTGTCCGACGGCTTCGGCTTCCTTCGTTCGCCCGACGCGAACTATTTGCCCGGCCCCGACGACATCTATGTTTCGCCGTCGCAGATCCGCCGTTTCGGCCTGCGCACCGGCGATACGATCGAAGGCCATATTCGCAGCCCGAAGGAAGGCGAACGCTATTTCGCGCTGCTGAAGGTCAACACGCTCAATTTCGAAGACCCGGAAAAGTCGAAGCACAAGGTCAATTTCGACAACCTCACGCCGCTGTTTCCCAATCAGCGTTTCCGCATGGAGCTTGAGGATTCCACCAAGAAGGACCTTTCTGCCCGCGTCATCGACATCGTCGCGCCGATCGGCAAGGGCCAGCGCGCGCTGATCGTGGCGCCGCCGCGCACCGGCAAGACGGTGCTGATGCAGAACATCGCGCACTCGATCACCGCCAATCATCCGGACTGCTATCTGATCGTGCTGCTGATCGACGAGCGTCCGGAAGAAGTCACCGACATGCAGCGTTCGGTGAAGGGCGAGGTGGTGTCGTCGACCTTCGACGAGCCCGCCGTGCGCCACGTCCAGGTCGCGGAGATGGTGATCGAGAAGGCCAAGCGCCTCGTCGAGCACGGCCGCGACGTCGTGATCCTGCTGGATTCGATTACCCGCCTCGGCCGCGCCTACAACACCGTTGTGCCGTCATCCGGCAAGGTGCTGACCGGCGGTGTCGACGCCAATGCGTTGCAGCGCCCGAAGCGCTTCTTCGGCGCCGCGCGCAACATCGAGGAGGGCGGTTCGCTGACCATCATCGCGACCGCGCTGGTCGACACCGGCAGCCGAATGGACGAGGTCATTTTCGAAGAGTTCAAGGGCACCGGTAACTCCGAACTGATCCTCGACCGCAAGGTTTCGGACAAGCGGACCTTCCCGGCGATCGACATCGCGCGTTCCGGCACCCGCAAGGAGGAGCTGATCACCGATCCGCAGGTGCTGAAGAAGATGTACGTCCTGCGCCGCATCCTCAATCCTATGGGCACGATGGACGCGATCGACTTCCTGCTCGACAAGCTCCGGAACACGAAGAGCAATTCGGAATTCTTCGATTCCATGAACACTTGAGGCCGAAGAGAATAGTGCGGCCGAAGAGAATAGGGCGCTCCGCAAAACGGGGCGCCTTTTTCATGCTGCGGGTTTGCTGCGGCGGAGTGCAGCATAAACCGAACTTCGACGGTACGCCGAATATTCATATAACATACTGATATTGTTTATTTTTATAATATAGGCTTCTGGGCAGACTGGCTGAACCGCAGCAAAATTGCTGCATGGCTGCCGCAATGAATCTCGATCATATTGCATCGCAGCATTCTGCAACATCGCATGCGAAATGAGAGCGGCATTGCCTTTGCCGACTAGCTTGGGAAGAAATAAGCGATGCATCCGCGCGACCAGACGATCTTCGCTTTATCCTCCGGACGGCCGCCAAGTGCGATCGCCATCGTCAGGCTGTCTGGCCCAATGGCCGCGTCGGTCATTGAAGGACTGGTGGGAAAGACGCCTGTGCCGCGAATAGCAACCCGCGCGCTGCTCCACGATTCGAACCATCAGCCGATCGACGACGCGGTGGTGTTGTGGTTCCCCGGCCCGGCGAGTGCGACCGGCGAGGATGTCGCCGAATTCCATGTCCATGGCGGACGCGCGGTGCTGTCGGCGATGTTCGATGCCATCGGATCATTGGGCAATGTGCGACCGGCCGAACCAGGCGAGTTCACCCGGCGGGCGTTCGAGAACGGCAAGCTCGACCTGACCGAGGCCGAAGGCCTCGACGACCTGATCCACGCCGACACCGATCGCCAGCGGCGCCAGGCGCTGCGGCAGTTGAAAGGGCTGCTCGGCGATCGCGCCCGCGACTGGCGCGAGCGGATCATCGCGGCGTCGGCGCTGATCGAGGCCGGCATTGATTTCTCTGAGGAAGGCGATGTCCCGGCGGAGCTGGTCGCGCCGGCGCTTGAGCGGATCCGCGCGCTGCACGACGAGATCAAGGAAGTGCTTGCGGGGCAGGGCCAAAGTGAACGGTTGCGCGACGGCCTGGTGGTTGCGATCGCGGGCCCACCGAATGTCGGCAAATCGACCCTGATCAACCAGCTGGCGAAGCGCGAGGTCGCGATCGTTTCGCCGCATGCCGGCACGACCCGCGACGTGATCGAGGTGCAGCTCGATCTCGATGGCTATCCGGTCACGGTCATCGACACCGCCGGGATCCGCGAGACCGACGATCCGGTGGAGCAGGAGGGGGTTCGCCGCGCCCGGGCCCGTGCCGCGGAAGCTGACCTTGTGCTTTGGCTGGCTGACAGCGGGGTCGCGAAGGCTGGGCACGGCGGTACGGCTCCGACCTGGCTGGTGCGAAACAAGATCGACCTGGTCAGGGCTCAGTCGGGCGAGGGCGGTAGCACCCCCGAGTTTAGGATCTCGGCAGCCCGCGGCGACGGCCTGTCTGAGCTCATCGCCGCACTGGTCGGTTTCGCCCACGACTATTTCGGAACCAGCGAAGGCGGTTTGATCAGCCGGACCCGACAGCGCGGGTTGCTCCAGGAGACTGTCGACGCTCTCCAGCGCAGCATAGATGTGGTCGGGCAGGGTGAGGAGCTCGCGGCGGAGGAACTTCGCGGGGCGGCGACTGCACTCGGCCGTCTGCTCGGCCGGGTCGACGTCGAGGACATCCTGGACGTCATCTTCCGCGAGTTCTGCGTCGGGAAGTAGCCGGGGTCGGAACTGTTTCACGTGAAACATGGTTTCGGACTGGTTAATGAGCCGACTTTCGTTTCACGTGAAACATTTGGCTTGGCGTGACCGCTGCTGTTTCACGTGAAACAGTGGCGGGGTGAGCAGGATCGATCCATATTTCAGGTCTCCGGCCGGCGATCTCAACTTCGTTCTTCCGGCTTTCATCACTCCACGATAGAAGTCCCGCCATGACTTCCAGGGCAGACTCATTCGACGTTATCGTCATCGGCGGCGGCCATGCCGGCTGCGAGGCCGCGAGCGCGGCTGCGCGGATGGGCGCGAAGACGGCCCTGGTGACGCATCGTTTCGCGACCATCGGCGCGATGTCCTGCAATCCCGCCATCGGCGGACTCGGCAAGGGTCATCTGGTCCGCGAAGTCGACGCACTCGATGGTCTGATGGGCCGGGTCGCCGATGCCGGCGGCATCCAGTTCCGCATGCTCAATCGCCGCAAGGGTCCGGCGGTCCGCGGTCCGCGGGCCCAGGCCGACCGCAAGCTCTATGCGGCCGCGATGCAGGCCGCGATCACAGAGACCGCGAACCTCAGCGTCATCGAAGGCGAGGCGGATGAGTTGGTCGTCGTTGATGGGCGCGTCGCCGGCATTCGCCTGGGCGATGGCCGTCAATTGTCCGCCGGTGCGGTCGTCATCACGACCGGAACCTTCCTGCGCGGCCTGATCCATCTCGGCGAGAAGAACTGGCCGGCCGGCCGTGTCGGCGAAGCGCCTGCCATGGGCCTATCCACTTCGTTCGAGCGGGCGGGTTTTGTGCTCGGCCGGCTCAAGACCGGGACGCCGCCGCGTCTCGACGGTACCACGATCGACTGGTCGGCGGTCGAAATGCAGCCCGGAGACGATCCGCCGGAGCCGTTTTCGGTCATGACGGACCGGATCACGACCCCACAAATCCAGTGCGGCATCACGCGGACCACGCCGGCGACGCATGACGTGATCCGGGCCAATGTGCACCGCTCGCCGATGTATTCCGGCCAGATCAAGAGTTCCGGACCGCGCTATTGCCCCTCGATCGAGGACAAGATCGTCCGCTTTGGCGATCGCGACGGCCATCAGATCTTCCTGGAGCCGGAAGGGCTCGACGACGACACAGTCTATCCCAACGGCATCTCGACCTCGCTGCCGGAAGAGGTTCAGCTCGCGATCCTGGCCAGCATTCCCGGCCTCGAGTGGGTGAAGATGGTCCGGCCGGGTTACGCAATCGAATACGATCATGTCGATCCGCGGGAGCTCGATCCGACCCTTCAGACCAAGCGCCTGCGTGGGCTTTTCCTGGCCGGCCAGATCAACGGCACCACGGGATACGAGGAGGCGGCGGGGCAGGGCATCGTTGCCGGCCTCAACGCCGCACTGGCCGCCAGTGGGACCGATCCGATCGTGTTCGACCGTGCTGACGGCTATCTCGGGGTGATGATCGACGACCTCGTGACCCGGGGGATCACCGAGCCGTATCGCATGTTCACCTCGCGCGCCGAGTACCGGCTGACGCTGCGGGCCGATAATGCCGACCAGCGGCTGACCGACAAGGGCATCGCCCTCGGATGTGTCGGTGCCGCCCGCGCCGAACGCCACCGAACCAAGATGTCGGCGCTGGACGCGGCGAAATCCCTGGCGAAGTCGCTTGCGATCACGCCGAATGAAGCCGCCAAGCATGGTCTCGCCCTCAATCGCGACGGCAATCGCCGCTCCGCCTTTGAGTTGCTGGCCTATCCGGAGATCGAATGGCCGGCAGTCCAGGCCATCTGGCCGGAGCTGTCGGCCATTGACCCTGCGATCGCGGTGCACCTCGAGATCGATGCCAAATACGATGTCTATCTGAAGCGCCAGACCGCCGACGTCGACGCCTTCCGGCGCGACGAAGGCTGGTCCTGACCGATGTCGATTATGCCGATGTGCCCGGTCTCTCGAACGAAGCGCGCGCCAAGCTGCAGAAGGCGCAGCCGCGGACGGTCGGGCAGGCGGGCCGGATCGACGGCATGACACCGGCGGCCCTGGGTATCCTGGCGGCCTACCTGCGACGCGAGGCGCGACGGAAATCGGCCAAGGCCAGCGCCTGACGTTTCACGTGAAACAATGCGGCCTTACGCCGTCATTGCGAGGAGCGAAGCGACGAAGCAATCCATGTCGCCGCAAGCTGTGAGGTGGATTGCTTCGCTCCGCTCGCAATGACGGACACCAACCTGGCATTCAAGAGAATGGCTTCAGCCTCCCGTTCTGCAGACCTTGAAATCTCCGCAGCCGACAAAGCAGCGGCGCTCGCCCTCACTCCTGTTTCACGTGAAACGGAAGCCCGGCTCGATCGCTACGTCGCTCTCCTGCTGGAGTGGCAGGCCAAGACCAATCTCGTCGCGCCGTCCACGCTGCCGAATCTCTGGACCCGCCATGTCTCCGATTCGCTGCAGCTGCTGAGTCTCGCGCCGACGGCGAAGTCCTGGGTCGATCTCGGCAGCGGCGGTGGCTTTCCTGGCGTCGTGCTCGCCTGTGCATTGGCCGAGACGCCGGGCACCCAGATCCATCTGGTGGAGCGAATCGCCAAGAAGGCCGCATTCTTGCGGGAGGCGATTCGGGTGACAGCGTCGCCGGGGACGGTGCATCTGGCTGATATCGGGGATACTGTGGATAGAATCGCGGGGCCGATCGATTGCGTCACCGCGCGGGCGCTGGCTCCGTTACATCAACTGATCGGCTTTGCGGATCCGTGGGTCAAAAAGGGCGCCAGGGCGCTGTTTTTGAAGGGTCAAGATGTAGAGGCCGAATTGACCGAGGCCACTAAATATTGGATTATTGAGCCAAAGCTACACGCCAGCCGGACCGGCGGACAGGGCTGGATCGTCGAACTCGGGTCAATCGAGCGGCGCTAGGGGACTCCGCAAGAGCAAATGGTATTTTGGTATGACTGTGATGGACGAGGTTTATCAAGGGGATAAGGCGCTCCAAGCGCCGGGCCATCCGCGCATCCTGTCGCTCGCCAACCAGAAGGGCGGGGTCGGCAAGACCACCACAGCGATCAACCTTGGTACCGCACTCGCTGCGATTGGCGAGCGTGTGCTGATCGTCGATCTCGATCCGCAGGGCAACGCCTCGACCGGGCTCGGCATCGATCGCCGCAACCGCAGCTGCTCGACCTACGACGTGCTGATCGGCGAAGCGCCGCTGCGCGATGCGGTGGTCGCGACCGCGGTACCGCGGCTGCACATCGCGGCCTCCACCATGGACCTCTCCGGCCTCGAGCTCGAGCTCGGCACCACGCCGGGCCGCGCCTTCCGGCTGCGTGATGCGATCGCAGGATTGAACAACAACGTCTCGCCGGACTCCGATTACACCTATGTGCTGATCGACTGCCCGCCCTCGCTCAATCTGCTCACCGTCAACGCGATGGCCGCGTCGGACGCGATCCTGGTGCCGCTGCAATGCGAGTTCTTCGCGCTCGAAGGCCTGTCGCAATTGCTGCAGACCGTGGAGCAGGTGCGCTCGACGCTCAATCCGACGTTGTCGATCCACGGCATCGTGCTGACCATGTTCGACTCGCGCAACAACCTCTCCAACCAGGTGGTTGCCGATGTGCGCCAGTTCATGGGCGACAAGGTGTACGACACCATGATCCCGCGCAACGTGCGCATCTCGGAAGCGCCGTCCTACGGCAAGCCGGTGCTGGTCTACGATCTCAAATGCGCCGGCAGCGATGCGTATCTCAAGCTCGCCACCGAGGTGATCCAGCGCGAGCGCGAGCTGCGCGCGCACTGACGATGCACGGGATGGGCGCGGTGAAGCGAACCCCATCGCGGCATGCAACGAGAGCGATGGGTTTCGCCGCGCGCGGCCCATCCTGCGATTCTGAAATTCAAGTCTGGAGTACTGCGCGTGAATCCAAGGGAGCTCGCAACAATGGCCGATGAAGCGCGTTCGCGACTGGGGCGCGGGCTGGCAAGCCTGATCGGAGACGTCGGCGGCGAGGCAGCCGCGCATGTCGAGCGGCCGCGCAACCAGCGCAAGGTGCCGATCGAATTCCTCAAGGCCAACCCGCGCAACCCGCGGCGGACCTTCGCCGATGCCGAGCTCGGCGAGCTTGCCGATTCGATCAAGGCACGCGGCGTGATCCAGCCGATCGTGGTGCGCGCGATCAAGGGCGCGCAGGACCGTTTCGAGATCATCGCCGGCGAACGGCGCTGGCGCGCCTCGCAGCTCGCCGGTCTGCACGAGGTGCCGATCGTGCCGGTCGAGGTCTCCGATTCCGACGCGCTCGAGATCATGATCATCGAGAACGTCCAGCGCGAAGACCTCAACGCGATGGAAGAGGCGCTGGGCTATCACGCACTCGCCGACGAGTTCAAACGCAGCCAGGAAGACATCGCCAAGATCGTCGGCAAGAGCCGCAGCCATGTCGCCAACATGATGCGGCTGACCAAGCTGCCGGCCGAAGTGCAGGCGCTGATCTCGAAGGGCGATCTGTCCGCCGGCCATGCCCGCGCGCTGATCGGCGTGCCGGATCCGATCGCGGCCGCCAAGCGCATCGTTGCCGAGGGGCTCAACGTCCGCCAGGCCGAGGCGCTGGCGCACGAGGAGGGCGTGCCGGAGCGCAAGCCGCAGAAGGCGCGCGCCGGCAGTGCCGCCAAGGTCGACAAGGATGCCGATACGCTGGCGCTCGAGAAGCGCGTCAGCGATGCGCTCGGCCTTGCGGTCACCGTCAGCCATCGCGATCCCGGCGGCACCGTCCAGATCAACTACCGCAACCTCGAGCAGCTCGACGAGGTGGTGCGGCGGCTTGAGGGCGGCTAGATCTTCCGAGATCTCTCCGCGTCATTGCGAGCGTAAGCAAAGCAATCCATTTCTCTGCATCTGCGGAGCGATGGATTGCTTCGTCGCTTCAGCGCAAAATTGCTTTCGCAATTTTGTCGCGAGCTCCTCGCAATGACGTCTCTCCAATAAAGCGTCTCATCCCCGCCGCTTCGCGTTCGCCGCAATGGAGAGCAGGGCGCGCTGCGCGATCACGGCGGCGAGCGCGGCCTGCTTGCGCATGTCGAGCGCCGCGGTCGCGAGCTGGTCGATGATGTTCACCAGATGCTGCGGCGTGAAATTGCGCAGCGCGATCTCGACCGCGGGTTTGCGCGAGAAATGCAGCCGCGGAAATCCGCCTTCGAGCACGGCTGACGCCGGCGTGCCGTCCGCGATCGCCAGCGCCGATTTATGCAGCCACGCGGCCTGGCGCTGCGCGGCCGAGATGATCACGCCGGGATAGGTGCCGGCGACCATTGCTTTCGTGAACTCGCTCTCGACCAGCGCGGCGTTGCCGGCGAAGGCGCCGTCGACGATCGGATCGAGCTTCAGCTCGGAGGCGTCCGAGACCACGGTCATCACGTCGTCGAGCGTGATCTCGCCCTTGCCATGCGCGAACAGCGCGAGCTTGCGCAGCTCGTTGCGCGAGGCCATGCGGTCGCCGCCGAGCAGCGACATCAGCACCGCGCGCGCGTCCTGCGCGAGCCGCAGATTGGAGATCCGCAGCTCGTCCTCGATCAGCTTGGTCAGGTCGCGCTCGGTGTCGGGATAGCAGCCGATCGCGACCGCATTCTTGGCGCGCTCGCATATCTTGCGGAGCGGCGATTCCGGCCTGAGCTCGCCGGCCTCGATCACGATGCGGCAATCCCTGAGCGCCGGCGTCTCAGTCAGCGTCTCGACGCCGCTCGAAAAATTGCGCGAGCCGGCGCGGACGCGGATGGCGCGGCGGCCGCCGAACAGCGGCACCGTCATGGCTTCATCGACCAGCCGCGACGGCTCGGCGGCGAGCTCGTCGCCATCGAGCCGCACCAGCGAGAACGGATCGTTGGGATCGTCGACCGCGGAGGCCATCAGCGCGTCGGCGCGCTCGCGCACGAGGCCGAGGTCCGGGCCGTAAAGCAGGATGATCGGGCGGCCGGCGTCAGGCCGGGCGAGGAAGTTGTCGATCTCTTTTCCGCGAAGTGCGACCAATGCGGCAATCAGGTCCCGCTGGAGAAGAACGAGGCGAGCCGGGTCTGGATATTGTCGGCGATCTCCTGCGCGGCGCGGTCCTCGGCATCGCGCAGGGCGCGCTGGCGGGAGAAGCGCTGGTAGGAGCCCGGCATGTCATAGGACACGCGCGAGAACGTGGTGCCGGTCATGACCGACTTGTTCGAGGCGATCTCGACAAGGTTGAACTGGGCGTCGATGCCGTAATTCTCGCTGGTCGGCAGCGCGGTGGTCGGATCGATCATCAGCGACGAGCGGCTCGTATAGAAGCGCAGCACCAGCCGGTGCGTCGGCGGTGCGCCGGTGGCGGTGCCGTAGAGCTTGAAGGCCAGCGCGTTGCGGACCTCGACGCCGACCCGGGCCTCGCGCGAGGCGTTGGGCTTGTCGACCGGCGGAACCTCGACGCCCATCAGCTTGTCGCGCAAGGCGGACGACTGACCGTCGAGGGTGCGCTCGGCATACATCGGCTGGAAACATCCGGCCGTCAGCGCGGCCAAGGCAGCCACGGCCACAAACCGGGCGGCGATCCTGATCCTAGCCGACAACATTGACGATCCTCATGGGCACCACGATCACCTTGCGGACGGGTTTGCCATCCAAGGCGGCTTTTACCGCATCGAGCGCCAAAACGGCAGCCTCTATCTCCGCATTTTGGGCGGTGCGTGGCACGGTAACATCACCTCGTTTTTTACCGTTGACCTGGACCACCAGGGTCACGCTGTCTTCAACCAGCAAATCGCGCTCGATTTGCGGCCAATCGGCCTCGGAAACCAGCCCTCGCTGGCCCAGAACCACCCAGCACTCTTCGGCCAGATGCGGCATCATCGGCGAGAACAGCTGGACCAGGATGGTCGCGGCCTCCTTGACGGCCCAGGCGACATCCGGCGCCGGCTTGTCACCCTTGGCCAGCACCTCGGCCAGCGCATTGGCGAATTCGCGGATATGGGCGAGGCAGACGTTGAAATGCAGCCGCTCGATCCCGGACGACACCTTGTCGAGCGCGCCATGGGCCGCCTTGCGCAGCGCCTGCGCCTCGGGTCCGAACGTTGCCGGCCGGGCCGCCGGCGCCGCCTTGCCGATTTCGGCCGATTCGTTCACCAGCCGCCACAGCCGCTGCACGAAGCGTGCGGCACCCTGCACCCGCTCGTCGCTCCCAGATCACGTCGCGGTCCGGCGGTGAGTCCGACAGCATGAACCAGCGCGCCACGTCGGCACCATAGCTCGCGATGATGTCGTCGGGGTCGACGGTGTTCTTCTTCGACTTCGACATCTTTTCGATCGGGCCGATCTCGACGTCCTCGCCGGTCGCCAGCAGCACCGCGCGGCGGCCGTTGCCTCCGACCTCGATCTTCACCTCGGCCGGCGTGACCCAGCTGCCGTCGGCCTTCTGGTAGGTCTCGTGCACCACCATGCCCTGGGTGAACATGCCGGCGAACGGCTCGCTCATGTCGATGTGGCCGGTCGCCTTCATCGCGCGGGTGAAGAAGCGGCTGTACAGCAGATGCAGGATCGCGTGCTCGACGCCGCCGATATATTGATCGACCGGCATCATCCGGTTGGCGACCGCGGGCGTGGTCGGCGCGGTCTCGTTCCACGGATCGGTGAAGCGCGCGAAGTACCAGGACGAGTCCACGAAGGTGTCCATCGTGTCGGTCTCGCGCACGGCCTTGCCGCCGCACTTCGGACAGCTGACGTGCTTCCAGGTCGGATGGTGGTCGAGCGCGTTGCCGGGCTTGTCGAAAGAGACGTCCTCCGGCAGCGTCACCGGCAACTGGTCGTCCGGCACCGGCACCACGTCGCACTTCGGACAATGGATCACCGGGATCGGGCAGCCCCAATAGCGCTGGCGCGAGATGCCCCAGTCGCGCAGCCGGAAGTTCACCTGACGCTCGCCGACCGGCGCATTGCCGCGCAGCTCGCTTTCCAGGCGCTTGGCGACCTCTTCCTTCGCCGCGTCGATCGTCATGCCGTCGAGGAAGCGCGAGTTGATCATGCGGCCGTCGCCGTCATAGGCGACGTCGGTGATCACGAAGGTCTTCGGGTCCTGGCCCTCGGGGCAGACCACCGGCACGTTGCCGAGATTGTACTTGTTGACGAAGTCGAGGTCGCGCTGGTCGTGCGCCGGGCAACCGAAGATGGCGCCGGTGCCGTATTCCATCAGCACGAAGTTCGCGACATAGACCGGCAGCTTCCAGCTCGGATCGAACGGATGCACGGCCTTGATGCCGGTGTCGAAGCCCTGCTTCTCGGCGGTGTCGATGATCGACTGCGCGGTGCCGATCTTCTTGATGTCGGCGATGAACTCCGCGAGCTTGGGGTTCTTCGCGGCAGCCGCCTGCGCCAGCGGATGATCCGCCGAGATCGCCATGAACTTGGCGCCGAACAGCGTGTCCGGCCGCGTGGTGAAGATCTTCAGCTCGGTCTCGCCGGCCGGCGTGGTCGCCGCATCCAGCGCGAAGCGGATCAACAGGCCTTCCGAGCGGCCGATCCAGTTGCGCTGCATCAGCCGCACCTTGTCGGGCCAGCGGTCCAGGCCATCCAGCGCTTCCAGCAGCTCCTGCGAGTACTTCGTGATCTTGAAGACCCACTGGCTCATCTCGCGCTGTTCGACGACGGCGCCCGAGCGCCAGCCGCGGCCGTCGATCACCTGCTCGTTGGCAAGCACGGTCATGTCGACCGGGTCCCAGTTCAGCTTGCGCTTCTCGCGCTCGGCGAGGCCGGCGCCCAGCATGTCCAGGAACATCTTCTGCTGATGCTTGTAGTAGCTCGGGTCGCAGGTCGCGAACTCCCGGCTCCAATCCAGCGACAGCCCGATCGACCGCAGCTGCTTCTTCATCGCGGCGATGTTGTCGTAGGTCCAGGCCTTCGGCGCCACCTTGCGCTCGATCGCGGCGTTTTCCGCCGGCAGGCCGAACGCATCCCAGCCCATCGGGTGCAGCACGTTGAAACCCCTGGCGCGCATGAAGCGGGCCAGCACGTCGCCGAGCGTGTAATTGCGGACATGGCCGATATGGATGCGCCCCGACGGATAGGGGAACATCTCGAGCACGTAATATTTCGGCCGCGGATCGTCGTTCTTGGAGGCGAAGATCGCCTTCTGGTCCCAGGTGGCTTGCCAGCGGGGTTCGGATTCACGGGCGTTGTAGCGTTCGGCGGTCATGAAATCGCAGGGTTTTCGGTGATTTTCGGGTCCCATCCGGGGACGGCGGACTAGGCCACAAAAACGCCCATGGGGTCAACGGCTTGGGGTCTGCCAAATGGTCATTGTGAAGGGCCGCCGACCTGCCCCGTCGTCCTGGCGAAAGCCAGGACCCATAACCACAGGCGTTTGTTGGGAAAGGGATCACGGCCCCAGCTTCGCGCAATCATGAGCAGCAGGGGTATTGCGTCCTGGCCTTCGCCAGGACGACGCTGAATATGCGGCGTCGCCTGGTAGTCATGGTTCCACATTTCCGCGGCATGATTTGCCCGAGTTTTGCCTCTCGCCCGCGACGGCGCGACCGGTCAATGTCTGCGCAAAGCGTCGGTCGTGTTTGATGTCAAAGGCACGACGGATGATCGCGTCGATCTCGGGGGCGCAAGATCCTGGATGAAATCTCTGAGTGCCTCGGTGTCGAACGGCTTGCGGAGTATCTTCAGGCTTGGCGGTGCCGCATTTGCAGCGTCGCTGTAACCGGTTGTCAGGGCGATCGGCAAACCCGGGTAGCGTGACCGCACTTCTCGCGCGAGCCCGACGCCATCGATGGTTCCCGGCATGACGATATCGCTGAAGACGAGATCGATCCTTGTGCCGGCATCGAGCAGTTTCAACGCCGCTTCGGCCGAATCCCGGTAGATCGTCTCATAGCCCAGATGCTCGAACAGCGAGGATGTCACATCCGCTACTTCGGGGCTGTCGTCGACAACAAGAACCGTCTGCCGCTGCGGCTGCCTCGGTCTCGCTCTGGCAGCGGCGAGGTCTTTGCTGGCGGTTTGCTCGTCTGCACAGGACGGCAAATAGATTGTAATTGTTGTTCCCTGACCAACCCTGCTGTCTGCCGTGACCGTTCCACCGGCCTGGTGGGCGAAACCATAGACCTGGGACAAGCCGAGCCCGGTCCCCTTGCCGACCTCCTTGGTCGTGAAGAACGGATCGAACATCTTGGACAGAAGATGCGGCGGAATGCCGGTACCCGTGTCGCCAAGCGCGATCGCAAAGAAAGCCTTTGCACGGTCGCCGCCGGCTTCCTCGTTCGCGGTCACCGCATGGACGGACAAGGTGAACGTGCCGCCGCTCGGCATTGCATCGCGCGCATTGACGGCGATATTGACGATCGCAAGCTCCAGCTCGGCGAGATCCACCTTGACCGACGCGGCGCCCTCACCGACGTTCTCGTTGTAGACGATGTTTCCGCGAAGCGAGCTCTCGATCATCGTCCGCATGTTCTTGATCGAGGCATTCAGATCGACGACAGTCGGGCTGAGATGCTGATGACGGGAGAAGGTCAGCAATTGGCGCGTGAGGCTCTCGCCGCGTTTGGCCGCAGTCTGGATGGCTTCGATTGCTTTGGGCAGTTTCGGATCAAGCAGGCGCGTGAAGATCTGGGCACTGCCGCCGATGATCATCAATAGATTGTTGAAGTCGTGCGCGATCCCGCCGGTCAGTTTGCCGATCGCCTCCATTTTCTGAGACATCGCGAGCTGTTCGCGGGCCTGGACCAGCTTCTCCTCCGCGTCGCGCCGCTCGGTCGCGTCGCGCAGAATACTGATGAAGCCGATCAGATTTCCAGCGTCATCACGGCTCGACGACACGGAGCCCGTGATGAAGAACGGCGTACCATTCTTTCTGATGCGCCAACCCTCCACGTCGTACTTGCCTCGTTCGACTGCCGTCTCCAGCGCGTGTGCGGGCGAACCCGCGCGGCGTTCATCCGGCCGATAGAAAATTCCGAAATGCTTGCCGATGATTTCTTCCGAGCTGTAGCCGGTGATCTTTTGAGCGGTGCTATTCCAGCTCGTGACGTGTCCCTCGCGATCGAGCGCAAAAATCGCATAGTCGACGACGCCTTCGATAAGGGTCTGGAAATGCCGCCTGATGTTGTCGAGCGCCAGGGCTTTCCGTTCGAGTTGATCGTTCAGTTGGTCCCGAACAGAAGCGAGATGGTCTTCCGTGGTCTGGCGCGTCGCAATGGCCGCTGCCAGCGCAAGAGGAGGTGCCGATACGCAGATCGAGAGCACGAGCAAGGATAACAGTGCGCCATTCGGATCCATTTTCGGAAATGGCTCATTCCCCACCGAGAACCCCCACACGGCCATTCCGACAAAAAGGAACGCGGCCGTCGACACGGTGCATCGATCGCCGCGCAGGCCGGCCCAGATCAAGGGCAGCAGAACCAGAAAGCCCAGAAGGCCCCGATGCGGCAGCAACGCGTCGAGGTCAGTGCTGATGAGATCGCTACCGATGAGCGGGCTGTAAGCAACGATCCCGACGATGCCCGCGAGAGCGGGGACAGCGATCGATTCCAGCAGCTTCAATTTGGAAGGAATGCGGAAGGGCATCGTCGCCCAGAGCACGATGAGCGGAGTAATCACCAGCGCTCCGGCAGCGTCCGCAAGCCACCAGGTGACCCCGGCGACGACGGAATCGGAAAGGCTCGATTCATTGGCGAGGGCAAAGCCGGTCGAGGCGATGGCTGAACTGATGATCGTCGTCGGCGCAAAGCAAATGATTGCAAACTTTGCGACACCGACAGGCGTGGCAAACGTCTGGCGACCGTTCGACCAACGGTCGATCAGCCATGTTCCGGCACATGCAGCAAGCAGGCTGCCGATCCCGGCGGTGCCAAACTCCAGGAGCGATCGGTCGGCCATGAAGTAAGGAGAGACGGCCCCCACCAGGATCGCCGGCCAGATCCGGTAGCCGCGAAGCAGGACCAGCGCGAGCGCAAGCCCGGTCGGTGGCCATAGCGGTGTCGCGGTTGGATTGATCGCGGGAACCAGTCGCGCGGCTTCGGCAAGGCCGCCACAAATCGCGGCGATTATCAGGATTTCGACCGCGTAGGTCGCAATGCTCCGAGCGTCGCCAAAAGCGAGCACCCTGGCCTGATCGAACGTTGCCCTTTCCATCGCAAGCCTTTGCCGAGGGCATCTCAAGAATGCGTTGGCGACCTGTCCCCTGATCCAGTGTCACCAAAAGCGGCGAATCGCATTGTCGTGACGTCGATGTTCCCGCCAAGCACTCAACGCAGTTTTGACCAAAGCATGGCCGCACGATGGTGAGTAGAGATATGCCCGGCAACTTCGGAACGAGGGGCTATCGGGCAGCAGCATTGACCTAATAGCAGCGGCTATCCGAAACGGGTCACGGCGGCATCCGGACTACCAATTGGGTACGATCCCGCTACGTGTCGATGGGAGCGCCAGCAATGTCTGGGATGATCTCTCGAGGCTGCCCACCTGGACTGGGCGATGCAGCTAGCTCGCCAGCGCCATCCCCGCTTCGTCCAGGGTCTGCAGGAAGCCGTGCTCGATGACGGCGTTCCGGCCGCGGCGCTTGGCGGCGTAGAGGGCGGCGTCGGCGGCTTCGATCAGGTCGCCGGGGCGTTGGGTGTCGTTCGGCTTGGTGGTCGCGACGCCGATGCTGACGGTGACGACGCAATGGCTGGAGGGCGCGTGCGGCACGGCGAGGCCGAGCACTGCCGTGCGCACCGTTTCGCCGATCGCGAGCGCATGCGCGGCATCGGTGTTCGGCAGCAAGAGGCAGAATTCCTCGCCGCCATAGCGGCCGGCAAAGCCCATCGTGTCGGCGGCGATCCCCGCCAGGGTTTCGCCGATCCGCGTCAGGCAGACGTCGCCTTCGGGATGGCCGTAGGTGTCGTTGTAGAGCTTGAAATGATCGACATCGATCATCATCAGCGACAGCTCGCATCCATACTGCTGCGCCCGCATCCATTCGAAGTCGAGCCGGCTCTGGAAGCCGCGGCGGTTGGCAAGGCCGGACAGCGCGTCGATCGAGGCCATCACGGTGAGACGGTCGTTGGACTCAACGAGCTCGCGTTCGCGCTGGCTGAGCTGTGCCGCCATCGCGTTGAAGGCGCGCGCCAGCGGCACGAATTCCGACGGCAGCTTGTGCTTGGCGACGCGCGCCGACCAGTCGCCTTCGCCGAATCGCCGTGCCATGCCGGTCATCAGCTCGATCGGATGGATGACGAGCCGCTCCGCGCCGACCAGGGCGCCGAGCAGCACGAACAAGCAGACGAAGCCGAGCTGCAGATAGGCGGTGCGGATCTCGCGGTTGATCGCCGCCGTCACCTTGGCCTCGTCCATGCTGACGATCAGCCGGGACTGCGTTCCGGCGATGCGGGCGAAGCTCAGCGTGCGCTGTGCGCCGTCAGAGGCCGTGAACGACACCGAGCCCGACGGCTCGTCGTAGCTCAGCGCCTTCTCGGCAATCGCCGACATCAAGGGGATAGTATCGAGCGAGTGGCCGATCAGGCTGGCGTGATCCGCGGGAGCCGCGATCACGACCCCGGTCGAGTCGACCAGGACGGCCGACATGCCGGGCTGACCGCCGAGATTGGCCATGATCTGCGACAGCCAGTCGATGTTGATCCCGGCGACCACGACGGCGTCCTGCTCCGGATTGATCGCCGCCACCGGATAGGCGGCCATCATCATCGGCCGGCCATTGGTCTTGCCGCGCAGATAATCGCTGAATACGAAGCCGCGATTATCCTGCGCCTTCTTGAAATATTCGCGGTCGCCAAGGTCGAGGCCGACCTGCATGTTGAGCGTGGAGCACTGCACCACGCCATCCCGGGAGACGAACATGATGCTGCGGATCCAGGGCAGCACCGTCGGCAGGCTGGCGCGCAGCACCTCGCAGCTCTGCCCGATACCGCCGGAGGCGCGGATATAGGCGGCCGACTTCAGCATGGTCTCGACCGAGGAGACCACTTCGCGCTGGGTCTCGGCGGCATGCGCGGTGAGGCTGGCGTAGCCCGCGGCGGCCTGCGCGATCTGCTTGCTGCGGAAATCTTCCAGCGTGCGGACGCGATCGAGCATCAGGGGCGCGACCAGCATCAGCGCAAGCAAGGCGAGCCGGGCACGGATACCCAGAACCTTCTTGAGCCTGACCCGGTTGCGGTTGAAAGTGACGCCCGACATTCTGTTCCCTTGCCCGCGCGCAAGGTAGAATGCAGGGCTTCAAAAAGCCTTTCCCGAATTTGGTAAAATTCGAGCCAAACCCCGCATCTGTCAGAGAACGGCACAAGCATGACGCAAAGCCCGACCACGCCGTTATCGGCTGATTCACCACACGGCCTCGCCGCCGTGGAGCAGGAGATCGCGCATGCCTGCAAGGAGGCGCGGCGCGACCGCGCGTCGGTGACTCTGATCGCGGTGTCGAAGACCTTCGCGGCCGACGCAATTTTGCCGATTATCGGCGCCGGACAGCGCGTATTTGGCGAAAACCGCGTGCAGGAGGCCAAGGGCAAGTGGCCGGAGCTGCTCCAGGCTCATCCCGGATTGAAGCTGCACCTGATCGGGCCGTTGCAGTCGAACAAGGCCAAGGAGGCGGTCGCGCTGTTCGATGCGATCCATTCGGTTGATCGCACCAGCATTTGCGAAGCGTTAGCCAAGGAAATCAAAAATCAGGGCAAGCACCCGGAACTGTTCGTCCAGATCAATACCGGCGAGGAACCACAGAAGGCCGGCGTCGCGCCGCAGGATGCGGATACCTTCATCGCGGCATGCCGCGACAAATACGGTCTGCAGATTTCAGGACTGATGTGCATCCCGCCGGTCGACCAGGCCCCGGCGCCGCATTTCGCGCTCTGCGCCAAGATCGCCGCGCGCAGCGGGCTCAAAAATCTCTCGATGGGCATGAGCGCGGATTTCGCCGTGGCAATCGCGATGGGTGCGACGCATGTGCGGGTGGGTTCGGCGATTTTCGGCACGCGGACGGTGCCGCACAACTGAAGCCGCATAACCAGCGTCGTCCCTGCGAAAGCAGGGACCCATACGCCGCGGCCATCGCAAAGGGCACGCGGCTAGTCGGTACTCAACAACCAAGCCCTGTGGTTATATGTCCCGGCTTTCGCAGGGACGACAGCGGTGTGTCCTGCAAGAGCGGTTGTTACCCGAACTTCACCGACACCTTTCCGATCGCGCCGAAATCGGCCGCGAACACATCTCCGGCCGCGATCGGCAGCGGCGGGTGGCAGGTGCCTGTCGTGACGACCTCCCCTGCCCGCAACGTCAGCCCGAGCGCGCGCAATTCATTGGCGCACCAGGCGAGCGCCACGCGGGGATCGCCGAGCACGTTCTTGCCGTGGCCGATGTAGCGCTCGCCGCGCAGGGTGATGGTCGGGCGTTCCTCGACCAGATCGATCGCGCGCCAGTCGGCCGATGTCGCGGGTCCGAGCACGAACAGATGCGCGCAGGCATTGTCGGCGATCAACTGCGCCTCGCCGGCGGAGACGAAATCGGTGAAGCGCGAATCCGGAATCTCGATCGCGGGATGCAGCGTGCCGACGGCATCCAGCACCTCCTGCACGCTGTACGGCGTTGCGCGCGGCACGAGGTCACGCGCCATGCGGAAGGCGAATTCCGGCTCGCCGACGCGCATCTCGATGCCCTTCATCGACGCGGTGCCGCCATCTGCGATCACTGTCTCGGCGAGGATGCGCCCCGCCAGCGGCCCGGCGACGTTGATGTGCTTCTGGCCGGCTTCGCTGGTCGCCGCGATCTTCCAGCCGAACAGTTTTTCGCGCGAGGTCTTTTCCAGCTCGGCCTGCACCGCGTAACCCTCGGCGCGATCGCGCGGCCGCATCGCGCCGTCGAGCGCGCCAAGCTTGGTGCCGGCGTGCCAGTGATCGCTCAGGACTATTGCAGCGGCCGCGATCTGGTTGCTGTCGAGCATGGTTTCGCTCCCGCGAGTTTTATTTTGGGGAATGTTTTTGGGTCGCGCGCAATCTCAGCACAAACGCGTCGCGTCTGTCGCGTGGGAAAACCGATGCCCAGCTATCTACTCGATGATGATCTTTGTCTTTGGGCTCATCCGCCGCAACAGCCGCAGCATCGACGCTTTCGTCATCGAGACGCAGCCCGCGGTCGGTCCGAAATTCGACCGCGCCAGGTGCAGGAACACGGCGCTGCCGCGGCCGGCGATGCGCGGCGCAGCGTTGTGGTCGATCTCAACGATGAAGTCGTAGAGGTGATCCTCGCGGGTCAGCCGGTCGCCGCCCTCGTCGCGGTCGAGCCGGATCGGTTGGTTGTAATGGCGGTCGGCGGGATCCTCGCACCAGGCGTCCTCGCGGCGGATCGGCCGGGTCGGCAGCAAGGTCACCGGCCGCCGGTGCCGGTCGGCGCGCCACCAGAGTTGCCGCGGATGGAACATGCCGCGCGGCGTGCCGCCGTCGCCCTCGCGCTTGTTGGCGAGGATTCCGCCGCGTCCGAGCGCCACCGGAACGGTCCAGCCGTCGGCCGTCAGCCAGCCCCGGCGCGGGTTGCCGGCGGCGGCGCGGACCTCGATGGCGGAGAGCGGGCGATCACGTTTGACTGTCATATAAGTGATTGAAATAGCTGATCTTCCCCTAAGAATCGTTCCAAACTGAACTTGCCTCGGATGTTCGGATCATTCTATCACCCGGTATTACAGGACATTCACGTCCTGCCCCGCCGGATTTGAGGTAGACTGCGTTGCCTTGTGAATCGGTAACAATCGCCTACCTGAGCAGATATCTAGCCGATGCTACGGCCTTAAGCGCCCCCCGCTTCTGACCGCCCCGCCCCGAAGGATTGTACCTATGGCCAATGCCCGCAAGATCTTGATCGTGGATGACGATACCGATCTGCGCGATACGCTGGTCGAGCAGCTGTCCCTGCACGAGGAATTCGAAGCCTCCGCAGTCGATACCGGCGCCAAGGGCGCCACTGCCGCCAAAGCCAATTCCCCCGACCTGGTCCTGATGGATGTCGGCCTGCCCGACACCGACGGCCGCGAAGTGGTCCGTAGCCTGCGCAAGGGTGGGTTCAAGGCCCCGATCATCATGCTGACCGGCCACGACACCGATTCCGACACCATCCTGGGGCTCGAAAGCGGCGCCAACGACTATGTGGCCAAGCCGTTCCGCTTCGCGGTGCTGCTGGCCCGGATCCGGGCGCAGCTGCGCCAGCACGAGGCCAGCGAGGACGCGGTGTTCTCGGTCGGCCCCTACTCGTTCCGGCCCGGCTCGAAGATGCTCACCGGCGCCAATGCCAGGAAGGTGCGGCTGACCGAGAAGGAAACCGCGATCCTGCGCTTCCTCTACCGCGCCGGCCAGATGCCGGTGTCGCGCGAGACCCTGCTCCAGGAAGTCTGGGGCTACAATTCCGGTGTCACCACCCACACGCTGGAAACCCACATCTACCGCCTCCGCCAGAAGATCGAGAAGGACGCCGCCAACCCGGAAATCCTGGTCACGGAAGCCGGTGGCTACAAGCTGGTGCCGTGATACGCTTCGCGCTCAACGATTCGTGAAATCGAGGCGCACCGCGGTTACCGGCCCTGAATGTCGATCGATGATGACGTAGCCCTGCTCGAGCGGGTCCCGACGATGCGTCTGTTGGGCGACAGCTCCTTGCGCATGCTGGCGATCGGCTCCGAGCAACGCGACTTCAACGCAGGCGAGGTGCTGTTCAAGACCGGCGACACTGCGGACGCCGGCTATGTCGTGCAGCGCGGTACCTTTCGCGTCGAGGAAGGCGGCGCCGAGATCATCGCAGGTCCCGGCGCGCTGATCGGCGAGCTTGCATTGATCGTCGCGATGAAGCGGCCGTCGACCGCGACCGCACTGGAGCGCGGCTCGGTGATCCGCGTCGCCCGCAGCCTGTTCCAGCGCGTGCTGGAAAGCGACCCCGCCGCAGCTCGCCGCCTGCGCGACGAACTCGCACTGCGCACCAGCCAGCTCGCGAGCGATATTCTGATGGCGGGTGGGAAGTTGAGTACGTAGCTGCCGCTGTAGCCTTCGCCATCGTCCTGATCCGTCATCCCCGCGCAAAGGCTTCGCCTTTGTCGCTGGAGGTGCGAGCCCTTGCGAGCCTCGAAGGATGCACGGCCCGGCTGGGGCCGTCGACCCTTCGAGACGCGCTTCGCGCTCCTCAAGGTGACGGATCACGTTGCTGCTCCGCCAGTGAATCAAACCTCCATCACCGCCGTCACCGGCACATGGTCCGACGGCCGCTCCCAGCTGCGGGCGTCGCGGGTGATCTTGAAGTCGCTGACCTGATCCTTCAGCGCGCGCGAGACCCAGATGTGGTCGAGCCGGCGTCCGCGGTCGCCGACGGTCCAGTCCGCGGCGCGATAGCTCCACCAGGTGTAGACCTTTTCCGACATCGGGATCCGCTCGCGCGCGATGTCGAACCATTCGCCATGCGCCTGCGCCGCGAGCAGCTTCTCGGTCTCGACCGGGGTGTGCGAGACCACCTTCAACAGCTGCTTGTGCGACCACACGTCGTTCTCGTGCGGTGCGACGTTGAGGTCGCCGACCAGGATGTGGCGATCGTCGCCGCGCGGATGCAGCGGCTCGCAGCTCTTCATCTCGTCGAGGAACTGCAGCTTGTGCTCGAATTTCGGATTGAGCGCGGGATCGGGAATGTCGCCGCCGGCCGGCACGTAGAAATTATGCAGCACCAGCGGCTTTGAAAGCTGCGCCTTCTCGCCGAACGAAACCGAGATGTGCCGCGAGTCGATCTTGTCGCAGAACGTCCGGATGTCGGTCGACTCGAACGGCAGCCGCGAGACGATGGCGACGCCGTGATAGCCCTTCTGCCCGTTCAGCGCGACGTGCTCATAGCCGAGCCGCTTGAAGCGCTTCAACGGAAACGCATCGTCGATGCACTTGGTCTCCTGCAGGCACAGCACATCGGGCCGGGCGCTCTTCAGGAATTTGGCGACGATGTCGATGCGCAGGCGCACCGAATTGATGTTCCAGGTGGTGACGGAGAACCGCATGAGAGCTGGGTCTTAGCATGGTTCTCAGCGCGGGTCGGCGCTTTGTCCACAGCGTCGTAGGCGAGGATGGGTTTCGCTGCGCTCTACCCATCCTGCGCAGCTACGCGTGACGGCTAGCCCGGCGAGGAGCCCGGATAGGTCGTGAAGTCGATCTTGAACAGGCCCGGATCGGGCTTCTGCGTGGCGTCGAGATTGTAGACCGCAACCGTGGTGTCGTAGCCCTGCGGGTCGGTGACGGTCCATTGCTTGAGCTTGCCGTCCTTGGCGCCGATCATCAGCAGGAAGCGGCTGGTGCCGACCAGCGCCTGCTTCTCCTCGATCGTGATGCTGACGAACACGTCGTCGGCGGTGACGCTGACGACGTTGGTGTCCTTCATCAGGTCGATGCGGTCCGACAGCAGATAGCGCAGCGGGGTCTGCGACAGCGGATAGATGTCCTGGGTGGCGAGCCTGCGGTCGCGCACCGCGACCGACGAGCCGTCGGCGATCACCTCGATGGTGCTCGGATTGTCGTACTCGAAACGCAGCTTGCCGGGCTTCTGGATGTAGAAGTCGCCCTTGGTCTTGGTGCCGTCAGGGCCGACCTGCACGAAATTTCCGACCAGCGTCTGCAACGACGACAGATAGGCCGAGACCTTGGCGGCCTGCGCCTTCTGGTTGGCGTCGAAGGTCTGGAAGATGTTGGCGGGCACGTTGCGGCGCGGATCGGGAATCACCGGGTCCGGCGGTGCCTGGGTGGCGCCTGTCGTCGTCGGTCCCTTGTCCGCATTGCTCTGCGCGCCGGCGTCCTTGGCTTTGGGCGCAGCCTTCGGTGCGGGTTTTGGCGTCGTCGGCGCATTCTGCGCAGTCGCGCCGCCGGCGATCGCGGCGGTGACGAGAAGAGCAAGCGCAGTGCGCGCGCCGCGGTCAATGAGGTGTTTTGCCATCAGATATGTCAGGTCTCTGTTCGACGCTCGTCCCGCTTCGCCGGATTTTATCCCGCCTCTTCCGAGGGAGATATGGTTTTTCCGTGATGATCGCCCCCGATCAGAACTGGCCTTCTTCCTCCCCGACCAGGATTTCGCGCTTTCCGGCGTGATTCGCAGGGCCGACGATGCCCTCAAGTTCCATCCGCTCCATCAGCGAGGCGGCGCGGTTATATCCGATCTGCAGCCGGCGCTGGATGTAGGAGGTCGACGCCTTGCGGTCGCGCTTGACGATCGCAACCGCCTGCGTGAACAGGTCGCCGCCGCCGTCGCCGCCCATGCCGGTGGCATCGAACACGGCGCCGTCCTCGTCGGTCGGTTCTTCCGCAGTGACCGCTTCGAGATATTCCGGAGCGCCTTGCGTCTTGAGGTGGCGAACCACCTTCTCGACTTCCTCGTCGGAGGCGAACGGGCCGTGCACGCGGCTGATGCGGCCGCCGCCCGCCATGTAGAGCATGTCGCCCTGGCCGAGCAGCTGCTCAGCGCCCATCTCGCCGAGGATGGTGCGGCTGTCGATCTTCGACGTCACCTGGAAGGCGATGCGGGTCGGGAAGTTCGCCTTGATCGTGCCGGTGATGACGTCGACCGACGGACGCTGCGTGGCGAGGATCACGTGCAGGCCGGCGGCGCGCGCCATCTGCGCGAGGCGCTGCACCGCGCCTTCGATGTCCTTGCCGGCGACCATCATCAGGTCGGCCATCTCGTCGACGATGATGACGATGTAGGGCAGCGGCTCGAGGTCGAGCTTCTCTTCCTCGTAGATCGCCTTGCCGGTCTCCTTGTCGAAGCCGGTGTGCACGGTGCGCGTCAGCTCTTCGCCCTTGCCCTTGGCTTCGACGAGGCGCGCATTGTAGCCGTCGATGTTGCGGACGCCGAGCTTGGCCATCCGCTTGTAGCGCTCTTCCATCTCGCGCACGGCCCATTTCAGCGCGACCACCGCCTTCTTCGGGTCGGTGACGACCGGCGTCAGCAAGTGCGGGATGCCGTCATAGACCGAGAGTTCGAGCATCTTCGGATCGACCATGATCAGGCGGCACTGATCCGGGCGCAGCCGGTAGACCAGGCTCAGGATCATGGTGTTGATCGCGACCGACTTGCCGGAGCCGGTGGTGCCGGCGATCAGCATGTGCGGCGTGCGCGCCAGATCGATGATGACGGGATCGCCGCCGATCGTCTTGCCGAGGCACAGCGGCAGCTTGGCGACCGAATCGACGCTTTCTTTGGCGACCAGGAGCTCGCGCAGATAAACCTTCTCGCGATGCGCGTTCGGCAGCTCGATGCCGATCGCGTTGCGGCCGGCGACCACGGCAACGCGGGCCGACAGCGCGCTCATCGAGCGCGCGATGTCGTCGGACAGTCCGATCACGCGCGACGACTTGATGCCGGGCGCGGGCTCCAATTCGTACAGCGTGACCACCGGGCCGGGATTGGCCTTGACGATCTCGCCGCGCACGCCGAAGTCCTGCAGCACGCCTTCCAGCGCGCGCGAATTGTTTTCCAGCTCGGCCTTGCTCAGCGGCTGGCGATCGCTCGCCTTCGGCGCGCTGAGCACCGAGACCGACGGCAGCTCGAACTTGTCGGAATTCTTCTTCTTCGGCTTCGGCTCGGCCTTCTTGCGCGGGGCGCGGGCGGCGGGAGCTTCCTCCTCCTCGTCCTCTTCTTCCTCGTCGTCGAAAGCCTCGGCCTCGTCTTCGTCCTCGTCGTGATCGTCATGCGCCGGCGCGATCGAGGGCGCCGCGCGGCCGCCGCCGATGTTGGGCTCCTGGCGCTCGAACGCAGCGCTGCGGCCCTGCGCTCCGCTCGACACCAGCGATTTATAGGCTGTCGTGAACAGCCAGCCGAGTCGTGCCTTCGCGCTCATCAGGGCGTGGAACAGCCAGCCCAGCGAGACCGAGCTGCGGTCCTCGTCCTCTTCGACGAACGGCTCGTCATCATCAGAGATCGGCGTCAGCTCCTCGTCCTGCTCCTTGGCGCCCCAGCCGCAGGCGAACAGGAAGCACGCCGCCATCGCGACGAACAGGATCAGCCCGAGCACGACGCGGTAGATGAAGCCGGGCGGGCCGAACACCACGGCCGGCGCGCGCAGCAAGGCATCCCCGACCACGCCGCCGAGCCCGGTCGGCAGCGGCCACGACGTGTTGTGCGGCCAGCAGCTGGCAAAGCCCGCCGCGATCACCGTGCACAGGATCCAGCAGCCGAGCCGCAGCGCCTCGCGGTCGAACGGACGATGCGTCAGCATCCGCCAGCCCCATACCGCGACCGGCAGCAGCATCATGATCGCGCCGAGGCCGAGGATCTGCATCAGGAGGTCGGCACCGATCGCGCCGGGATAGCCGAGCACGTTGCGGATCGCGCGCGAAGTGGCGTGGCTCAGCGACGGGTCCTGCACCGACCAGGTCATCAGCGCAGCGGTGATCGCGCCGGACAGCGCGATCAGGCCGAGCCCGGTCAGTTCGCGCAGTCGCCGCGCCAGCGCCTCGCGCAGCGAGAGCGGCAGATGGCCGACCAGGGGGATGACACGTTCGATCGCTGGCATACTCAATCTTCGCGCTTCGCGATTAACCCAGGGTTTCGACCAGGCGATGCATCGCCTCGGCCGTTGATTCACTGTCGGAGACCAGCGCGAGGCGGATATAGCCCGCGCCCGGATTGGAACCGTCGTTCTGCTCGCGCGCCAGATAGCTGCCGGGAATCACGCGAACGCCGGCGTCGCGATAGAGCCTCACCGTCGTCGCCTCGTCGCCGCCGCGATCGGAGACGTCGAGCCAGACGCAGAAGCCGCCGGCGGGCCGCTTGTAGCCGTAGCGGCTGCCGAGGATCTGGTCGGCGAGATCGAACTTGATGCGATAGAGCCGGCGGTTCTCCTCGACATGCGCCTCGTCGCCATAGGCGGCGACCGCGACATGCTGCAGCGGCACCGGCACCTGAGGTGCGGCGACATTGCGCAGCTCGAGGAAGGCGGCCATGAACTTTCGATCGCCGGCGGCGAAGCCGACCCGCATCCCCGGCAGGTTCGAGCGCTTCGACAGCGATTGGAACGCGACCACATTGGTGAAGTCGGGCCCGGCGCATTCCAGCATGCTGCCCGGTGCTTCGCGGGTGTAGATCTCCGAGTAGCACTCGTCGCTCAGGATCATGAAGCCATGGCGGTCGGCGAGCTGCTTCAGCCGGGTGAAGTAGGCGCGCGAGGCGACCGAGCCCTGCGGATTGGCCGGCGAGGCAAGGAAGAACGCGACGGTGCGCGCCAGTGTCGCCTCGTCGATCGAATCGAGGTCGGGCAGGAAGCCGTTGCTGAGCGTGGTCGGCAGATAGATCTGCTCGCAGCCGGCCGCGCGGGCACCGGCGCCATAGGCCGGATAGAACGGATTCGGCATCAGGACCGCCGGCCGGCCCTTGCGCGGCGAGACGTAGCGGGCGGCGGTGATCGCGGCGAAGAACAGCCCCTCGCGGCTGCCGTTCAGCACCATCACCTCGCTCTCCGGATCGACCGCGCGCGGCAACTGGAACCGGCTTCCCAGCCAGGTCGCGGCCGCGCGGCGGAACGGCTCGATGCCCTTGGCCATCGGATAGCGGCCGAACTCGGCGGTGTGCTTTGCCAGCACCGGCCCGACGAAATCAGGCACCGGGTGCTGCGGCTCGCCGACCGACAGTGTAATCAATGGCTTAGCCGGTTGGTACGGCGCCAGCAACTCGGTGGTACGCACGAATGGGGAACGCTCGGCCTGGCCGGCGGATGCGACATCGCCGGCGCCCTGCGCCAAGCCGGATGAGGCGGTCATTGCCATGGTTGAAATGCCAGCACTTTCACTGCGGTCGGGGTTGAGGGGGCGCCGACCGTAAACCGATCAAGTCACCATAGATAGGGCGAGGTTAAGACGCGATTAACCATCGGCGGCGCGGCGCGATCGGCCGGCGCGTGATATCAGCGCTGGCCGAACAATGCCGCATCGAAATTGCTCCGAGATTGCTCTTGGACTTGATCCACCGCCGCGCCGTCAGGGCGCTCATCGTCACGGACGACCGCGAGGTCCTGCTGCTGCGGATTCGACCGCCGCACGGAGACTGCTTCTGGATCGCGCCCGGCGGCGGCATCGAGGGCGACGAGGCGCCTGAAGCGGCGTTGCGGCGGGAGCTCGCCGAGGAATTGGGGTTGGTCGATTTCGCGCATGGCCCCGCCGTCTGGCGGCGTCACCACACCTTCAATTGGGGCGGCCGGAGAATCTCCCAGAAGGAAGAATACCGGATCGTTCATACGGATCGCTTTCACCCCGTGATGACTGATGCGGCTGAGGCCAGGGTGCTCGATTGCTTCCGCTGGTGGCCGATCGCCGATCTGTCCCGCGCGCAGGAACGGCTGACGCCGCTGTCGCTCGCCACCATCCTTGAAAACTATCTGCGCGACGGCGCGCCCGGCGAGCCGCCGGACGAGGAAGTGCTGGTCGACTAATGCTGCTTGCCGGCGGTTGTCGCGGATTCGAGCGATCCGCTTTACCCGCCGTTAAGGCGCCGCACGCGCCACGAAATCCCTTCAGCAATTCGCAACACAGCGCGAATGAATGATCCCGCATATTGCGAGTTCGTGCAGACGGAAATGGCCATCAAGATCGAGACACGCGGCGATGTCCTGCGCCGCACCGGGAAGGTGATGGTCATTGCCGCCGGCATGACCGCGGCGATGTCCTTCAGCATCGGCATGCTCGTGTTCGGCCGCGACCTGGCCGCGTCGATCACGGTCGGGCAGATGCAGGCGTTTGGATTGACTGCGGGCGTCTTCATCGGGGTCACGCTCAGCGGCGCGATGTCGTATCGTGCAGGGATGCTGATGCTGGAGCTGGCGCAGACCCGCCGCGAGCTCGCGCAGATCTCGCAGACTGACCAATTGACCGGGCTGCTGAACCGGCGCGGCTTCGATGCCGAGGCGGCCATCGCGCTCGACAAGGCTGAGACGGATGGCGCGTCGGCGGCGGTGCTGATGTGCGACATCGACCATTTCAAGTCGATCAACGACCGCTACGGACATGAGATCGGCGACAAAGTGCTGGTCGAGATCGCCGACGTGCTGCGCGAGTTCGCGGTCCGGCACGGCGCGCTGGTCGCGCGTTACGGCGGCGAGGAGTTCGCGGCGGTGCTGACGGGCCGGAGCCACGAGCAGGCCGCGCGCGGCGCCGAGGAAATCCGCCGCGATTGCGCTGCAAGAACCATCCTCGACGGCGTAACCCAGTTGCCGGTGACGATCAGCATCGGCTTCACGGTGAAGGACGCCGGATTCGATCTCGGCGGCCTGATGCGCACCGCCGACCAGGCGCTCTACGCGGCCAAGCGCCACGGCCGCGACCGCGTCGAGCACGCGCGGGATGCCGCGTGAGTGTTCGTAGCCCGGATGGAGCGAAGCGCAATCCGGGCCACGCACAATCGATACGCAAGGCTTAGCGCGCCGGCAGCTTGTCGAATGACGGCTTGCCCTCGGGCAGATGGTGGAAGGTCTGCTTGTCGCAGGTGTAGATCGTCATCTGCGGGGTGAACACGCTGGGGTCGTCGAAGGTGCCGACCTTCAGGATCGTGGCGGGCAGACCCGGCACCTTGGTCACCAGATGCGTGCCGCATTCGGGGCAGAATTCCCGGGTCACGGCGCGCTCGAGGTCCTTGCGCGTGAACTGCTTGGGTTCGCTTGCGGTGTATCTGAAGCCGGTGGTCGGCATTGCCATGAACAGGTTCGGCCCGCCGCCCGTGATGTACTGGCATTCGCGGCACAGGCATTGCGCCGCCATCATCGGTTCGCCTTCGGCCTCATAGCGCACGTTGCCGCAATAGCACCCGCCTTGCACCTTCATGACGTCCTCCCGTTTTTGTTGTCGTCGTTGTTTGTAGCCTGTCATTCCACAATGGCAGGCAATTCCGACAATATTTTCTCAAGCCGCCCAAAAAAGAAAGGGGCTCCAACTTGCGCTGGAGCCCCTCAACGGTCCGGACATTGCCGGGTATGTGCCCGGACCGTAGTTCTGGGAACGACCGCTTGGGGAGGTCGCGCCCCGGGAGAACCCTTACATGTTGTACGCGCGCTCCGTGTGCTCGGTGATGTCGAGGCCTTCACGCTCGGTCTCGACGTTGGCGCGCAGGCCGACGATCACGTCGACGATCTTGTAGAGGATCGCCGAACCGATGCCCGACCACACCAGCGTGGTGCCGACGCCCCAGCACTGCGAGATCATCTGCGCCGCGAAGTCGTAGTCGGCGACCTTCGGCGGGATCGCGGTGTAGTCGATGATGCCAGCGCCACCGAGCGCCGGGTTGACCAGGATGCCGGTGCCGAGCGCGCCGATGATGCCGCCGACGCAGTGGACGCCGAACACATCGAGCGAGTCGTCATAGCCGAGCGCGTTCTTCACGACCGTGCAGAAGAACAGGCAGACCACGCCGACCACGAGGCCGAGCACGATGGCGCCCATCGGACCGGCATAGCCGGCCGCCGGTGTCACCGCGACGAGGCCCGCGACCGCGCCCGAGAGCGCGCCGAGCAGCGAGGGATGGCCCTTGATGATCCATTCCGCGAACATCCAGGCCAGCGCCGCCGCAGCCGTGGCCACGAAGGAGTTGGTCATGGCGAGCGCAGCGCCGCCATTGGCTTCGAGGTTCGAACCAGCGTTGAAGCCGAACCAGCCGACCCAGAGCAGCGAGGCGCCGATCATGGTCATGGTCAGCGAGTGCGGAGCCATCAGCTCCTTGCCGTAGCCGGTGCGCTTGCCGATCAGGAGCGCGCCCACCAGGCCGGCGATGCCGGCGTTGATGTGCACGACGGTGCCGCCGGCGAAGTCGATCGCCCCCTTCTTGAAGATCCAGCCGGCGTCGGCGTTGATCGCGTCGAGGGCGGCCTGCGCCTTCGTCTTGGCATCGCCGTCAGCCGCGGCGGCGAGCGCCTTGGCGGCATCCTGGATCGCGTCCGGGCCCGGCCAGTACCAGACCATGTGCGCGATCGGGAAGTAGATCAGCGTCACCCAGAGCGGGATGAACAGCGCGATCGCCGCGAACTTCATGCGCTCGGCAAAGGCGCCGACGATGAGGGCCGGCGTGATCGCCGCGAAGGTCATCTGGAAGCACATATAGACGAGCTCCGAGATGTTGGCGTCGACCGAGAAGGTCGCCGCCTTCGAGTCCGGCGTGACGCCCATCAGGAAGGCCTTGGAGAAGCCGCCGATGAAGTCGGAGCCGCCGGTGAAGGCGAGGCTGTAGCCGTAGAGGGCCCAGAGCACGGTGACGAGGCAGACCGTGTAGAACACCTGCGCCAGCACCGAGAGCATGTTCTTGGAGCGAACGAGGCCGCCATAGAACAGCGCGAGGCCCGGGATGGTCATCAAAAGCACCAGCACCGTCGAAGTCAGCATCCAGGCGTTGTCGCCCTTGTTGACGGTTGGCTCGGCGTAGGCGGCGGTTGCGGCAAACAGGCCGACTGCGAGGGCCGCCAGTCCCGCGCCATAGGGACGCTTGAACGTCATGTCATATTACTCCTGAGGTCTTAAGGTTTGAGCGCGAAATCAGAGGGCCGCGGCATCGGCCTCGCCGGTGCGGATGCGCACGGCGTGCTCGAGGCTGATGACGAAGATCTTGCCGTCGCCGATCTGTCCGGTCTTGGCGGCGGAGGTGATGGCGTCGATGGTCTTGTCGACCTGGTCGGAGCCGACTGCGACCTCGATCTTGATCTTGGGCAGGAAGCTCACGGCGTATTCGGCGCCGCGATAGATTTCCGTATGACCCTTCTGACGGCCGTACCCCTTGACTTCCGTCACCGTGAGACCGTGAACGCCAATGGCGGTCAGGGCGTCACGGACCTCTTCCAGCTTGAATGGCTTAATGATCGCCATAACAATTTTCATGAGTCCTATCCCCGCTTGGGCCCGGTGCGAACGAACACCGGGAGTTTCGACTGAGGTTCACCACGCGGAGGACTTCCACTACGCGGGCACAGCCGGGACCCTTAGAATCAAATGCCGTGCCAACCGGCCGGAGTTCGCTAATGGATTATGAATCCGGATATTTTCCCGCATTGCGGGAGCCAGGTAGCCCTGCGCCATTCCGTCGCGCCTAAAATCTAGTCAGGCCGGCTCAATTCGTGAGCAAGCCAGGGTCCGGACACAATTCTGCTTAGCAGGGCAGCAGCCGTAGGTATCTAGATGGGGTGGTGCCGGGCACTTAGGCGGCGTCGCGCGCCGCGAACACCTTGTCGATCAGGCCCCATTCGAGTGCCTGCTGCGCGGACATGAAGTGATCGCGGTCCAGCGTCCGCTCCACGTCGGCCTCGGTGCGCCCGCAATGCTGCGCGTAAAGCCGGGTGATGCGCCGCTTGGTCTCCTGCATCTCGGTGGCATGGATCAGGATGTCGGACGCCTGGCCCTGGAACCCGCCGAGCGGCTGGTGCACGTGGAGGCTCGCATTCGGCAGCGCGGCGCGGTGGCCGGGTTCGCCGGCCATCAGCAGGAACGAGCCCATCGAGCGCGCGGTGCCCATGCACAGCGTGTGCACCGGCGCCTTGATGAACTGCATGGTGTCGTACATCGCGAGCCCGCTGGTGATCACGCCGCCATAGGAGTTGATGTAGAGGTTGATCGGCTTGTTCGGATTGTCCGCCTCCAGGAATAGCAATTGGGCGCAGACCAGTCCGGACATCGCGTCATTGACCTCGCCGTTCAGGAAGATGATGCGCTCGCGCAAGAGCCTGGAATAGATGTCGAAAGAGCGCTCGCCGCGGCTCGATTGTTCGACGACCATGGGGACGAGTTGCATCATGTCGCGCATTGGCGACCTCCATAGCTGCAGGTGATGAAGTCTTAGCGGTGAAGTTTGCGATCAGGCCGCGCGCATCAGGGTGCGGCGGTTGCTGTTGGCCGGTTGCGGCTGCTTTTCCCTGATGTCGCAGGCTTGCTGGATGATGCGAAACCTTGTGCCGCCGGCCTCGTTCGGCTCGATCCGGAAGGTGACGCGGCTTTCGCGAAACGGCGGCTCGGACTCGCGGAGCCGGTAACGCACCTCTTCGCCTGTTATCGTTGATTCAGGCTCGGCGCCGGCGAGATCGGCATCGGGCAGCCAGCGTTCGCGCAGTGCCGGAATGGTTACGGCGCGCCATACTTTCTCGGGCGGTGCGTCGAGCTCGTATTCGATCACCAGGGCTTGGTCCGCGTCAGGCTCGACTGCATCGCTCATTGATCCATGTCCTTCAGGAGGTCGGAGAGCGCTTCGATGCGCTTCGGCCAATAGGCGCGGTAGCGGGCGAGCCAGCTGCCGATGCTGGCGATGCGTCCGGGTCGACCTCGTAATTCACGAAACGGCCCTGCCGCTGCTCGCGCACCAGCCCGGCCGCGCGCAGCACCGCCAGATGCTGCGACATCGCCGGCTGGCTGATCTCCAGGCCGTCGCGCAAGGCGCTGGCGTTCAGGCTGCCGCCCGCCAGCTTCTCAAACACCTTGCGGCGGGTCGGATCGGCCAGCGCCTTGAAGATATCGGTTTCGACCATGACGACACATAAGCATACACTTATGTGTCGTGCAAGCGGGAACTGGCCTCACGCCCAGCTGCGTGACGTCGCAGCGCTCGGGTGCTTTGCATGGGGTTGTTTTGCGAATTTGCCGCCGGGCTCCCACCGGCCCTGCGAGCTCTACTGCAGCGCCTCCCCGTGCTGCGAGATGTCGAGGCCTTCCATCTCCTGCTGCATCGAGACGCGCAGCGGCACGAAGGCGGAGACCAGCTTGAGCAGCACGAAGGTGATGCCGCCGCACCAGACGAATGTGACGGCGACACCGTAGAGCTGGATCAGCAGTTGCTTCGGATTGCCCTCGAGCAGGCCGGAGGTGCCGCCGATCGCGGAGGCCGCGAAAATGCCCGCGAGGAGCGTACCGGTCAGGCCGCCGATGCCGTGGACGCCGAACACGTCGAGCGAATCGTCATACTTGAAGCGATGCTTCAGCCAGGTACAGGCCCAGAAGCAGACCAGGCCGGCAATGATGCCGATGATGACGCCGTGCCATGGCGCGACGAAACCGGAGGCCGGGGTGATGGTGCCGAGTCCCGCGACCGCACCCGAGATCATGCCGAGCACCGACGGCTTGCGGCGCGTCGCCCATTCGATCGCGCCCCAGGTCAATGCACCGGCGCAGGCCGCAAGATGCGTGGCGGTGATTGCAAACACTGCGCGCGAATTGGCCGCGAGCGCCGAGCCGCCGTTGAAGCCGAACCAGCCGACCCAGAGCAGGCCGGTGCCGACCACGGCGAGCGACAGATCGAACGGCGACAGATTGTCATGGCCATAGCCGTGCCGGTTGCCCATCACCTTGGCGGCGACGAGGCCGCTGATGCCGGCGGAGAGATGCACGACAAGGCCGCCGGCGAAATCCATCACGCCCGCCGTGAAGAGGAAGCCGCCGCCCCACACCCAATGCGCCAGCGGCACATAGACGAAGACGAACCAGCCGATCGAGAACAGCACATAGGCGGAGAACCGCATGCGGTCGGCGACCGAGCCTGCAACCAGCGCCACGGTGATGATCGCGAACGTCATCTGGTACAGCATGAACAGCGCTTCCGGGATGGTCTTGGCCGCCGGATTGACGCTGTCCATGGTGATGCCGGCCAGGAACCAGCTGTCGAGCGAGCCGAGCCATGGACCGTTGCCGACGAAGGTCAGCGAATAGCCGAAGGTGACCCAGAGGATCGAGATCAGCGCGACGGCGGTGAGGCTCTGCGCCATCGTCGCCAGCACGTTCTTCTTGCGCACCATGCCGGAGTAGAACAGCGCGAGTCCCGGGATCGTCATCATCAGCACCAGCGCGGTGGCGACGATCATCCAGGCGGTGTCGGCGGCGTTGATGCCGGGATTGGCCGCAGAATCCTGCGCCAAGGCCGGCGCGCCCCACGCGAGCAGGATTGCAGCAGTGATCGGCGCAGCTGATATCGCTGCACGAAGAGCTCGTGCCCCCATCATCATTCCCCGGCGGTCGTGGTTTCTTGGCGTGGATTTGACGCGCGCCGGCGTCGTTGCCGGCGCGATCTCGATAGAACTCAGAGCGCGTCGTTGTCGGTCTCGCCGGTGCGGATGCGCAGGGCGTGGTCGATCGGCGTCACGAAGATCTTGCCGTCGCCGATCTGGCCGGTGCGGGCATGCTGGGTGATGACGCTGACCGCCTTGTCGGCGAGCTCGGTGTCGACGGCGATCTCGATCCTGAGCTTGGGCAGGAAGTTCACGACGTACTCGGCGCCGCGATAGATCTCGGTGTGGCCCTTCTGGCGGCCATAGCCCTTGACCTCGGTCACCGTCATGCCGTGGACGCCGATCGCGGTCAGGGCCTGGCGGACCTCGTCAAGCTTGAACGGTTTGATGATCGCGACGACGAGTTTCATGGTTCAGGCCTTTATTCCCTTGAAGTTTTCCCTGTGCGCCCGTCCCCGGAGCGGCGCTTGCCGCCACCGGAGCGACAATTTGCCGTCCCGCACATTTCGCGTCCGGCAAATCTGGCAGCTTTCTGGGCAAATGGCACAAAAAAGTTGCAGGTTGAAGGGGAAAACGTGCGCAGCGGGTGAACTCCGTCACTGTACGAGACGACAACCCTCGGCCAGAATATGGCTTTCCCGCCCCGGCCAGCGGTCCCGCTGGCTCGTTTCGCCTACCGTGCGTCCCCAAGCGCGCGCCCCGAGGAAACAAGAAATGTCGAACCGAAACTGGTTTTATGCATCCGAAGGCCAGCAAAAAGGCCCCCTGCCTGAAGCTCAGCTCCGCGACCTGATTACCCGTGGCATGGTGGGCGCCGATACGCTGGTGTGGACCGAGGGGATGGCCGGCTGGCAGAAGGCCGGGGAGATTCCGGGTCTTGTTCCGAGCGCAGGGGCGCCGTCGGCGTTTCCGCAGGCCGGCGGACCGCCGCCGGTTGCGGCAGCGGCAGGCTACAGCGGCGGCGCGCTGTCGGCCGACTTCCCGATCTGGGGCCTGTTCGGACGCAGCGTGCTGATGTTCATCGGCCAAGTCTTCGTCATCCCGGCGCCGTGGACCGCAACCGGCTTGTACCGCTTTGCGATCCCCTATATCCGCGTGCCGGGCCGGCCGCATCTCGCCTTCACCGGGCAGCCGCTCGACATCTGGTACGTCTTCATCGTGCTCGGCCTTCTGACCTATGCCGGAGCGGCCCACAGCACGATCGTGTCGCTGCTCTCGCTGGTGCTGCAGGCTTTCCTGGGCTGGATGATCGTTCGCTGGATCTTCGGCCGTCTCAGCTCGAGCGGCCAGGACCTGCCGATCTCGTTCAACGGCAGCCCGGCCGTCTATGTCGGCTGGTACGTGCTAATGGTGATCGCGTCCATCACCATCATCGGCTGGGCCTGGGTGATGACCGCATGGCTGCGCTGGATCTGCCGCAACGTCGAGGGCACGCGCCGCGAGGTCACCTTCAATGCCTCCGGCCTCGACGTGCTGTGGCGAACCATCGTGTTCGCGGTCGGCTGCGGCTTCCTGATCCCGATTCCGTGGGTGCTGCGCTGGTACGCCAACTGGTTCATCTCGCAATTCGCGTTGACCGAGCGTGGCGCAGCCGCGAACGCATAAGCTTGCGTGGCGCTTCCTCTCCCTTCACGTCGCAGGGAGAGGAGCCGCCGCTTCAACAATGCTGGAAGCGCTCGCTCAATGCTGACTTTCTCGCCGCCGGTTCCGTTGGGTGATGTCCCGCCATAGCGTCCGCCTCGAGGCTCCGACATGTTTGACAGGTCCTGGTTCTATGGATCCGACGGCCAGCAAAAGGGGCCGTGCTCGGATGCCGAGCTTCGCGACCTCATTGCCAGGCGAAAGGTGACCGCGGATACGCTGGTCTGGAGCGAAGGAATGACGGGCTGGGCCAAAGCCGGCGACGTTCCGGGTCTACTGACCAACGCGGCGCAGCCAGCGCAATCCTTCGCTCAGGGCGAGGCCGGGTTAGACCCGGCATTGGCCACCAGCGGCGCGCCGCAGCGTCAAGCCCTGGCGGCGGGAAAGATTCTGGAGCTCGACATCACGCTCGGGAGATTGCTGAGGATCTACTGGCTGTTTATCTGGCGGTCGTTTCTCGGATCGATACTGATCGGCGCGGTGCTCGGGTTCATCATCGGCCTTGTGCTGGGTGTGCTCGGTGCGCCGAGAACCCTGCTGCAAACCACAACTGGCCTGGCTGGCGCCGCCGTCGGCTTGATCTGGTCGATTGTCTGCCTTCGGATGGCGCTGGAAAAGAAATACAGCGACTTCAGGATCGCGCTCCTGCCGCGCGAGACCGGGCGCGACTGAGCGCGCCGGCGCGAGGTGCCGTGCCGCGCTTTCTATTTGCGTTCGCGCACCGAGCCTTCTTGCGCGACGGACGCCACCAGCGTGCCGTCGGGCTTGAAGATCATGCCGCGGGTCAGGCCGCGGCCCGATTGCGCGCTCGGCGAATCCTGCGCGTAGAGCAGCCATTCGTCGGCGCGGAACGGGCGGTGAAACCACATCGCGTGGTCGAGGCTCGCCGGCATCATGCGCCGGTCGAACAGCGTGCGGCCGTAGCGCGCCATCACGGCGTCGAGCAGCGAGAAGTCCGATGCATAGGCGAGCGCGCACAGATGCAGCGCCGGATCGTCGGGCAGCTTCGCGGCGGTGCGGATCCAGACATGGATGCGGCCGTCGTCGATCTGCTGGCCGAAATAGCGGCCGAGCTCGACCGGGCGCAGCTCGATCGGCCGGTCGCTCTCATAATAGCGGCGGATGAACTCCGGCATCTCCTTGAACATCGGCTGCTTCGACACTTCCTCCGCGGTCAGCTTCTCCGGCGGTGGCACGTCGGGCATCTTCTCCTGATGATTGAAGTTGCTCTCCTCATCGGCATGGAACGAGACCATGATGGAGAAGATCGCGTTGCCGTGCTGGATCGCGGTGACGCGGCGGGTCGAATAGCTCTTGCCGTCGCGCAGCCGCTCGACCTCGTAGATGATCGGGATCTGCGGATCGCCGGGCAGGATGAAATAGCAATGGATCGAATGCGGCAAACGGCCCTCGACGGTGCGGCAGGCCGCGACCATCGCCTGGCCGATCACCTGGCCGCCGAACACGCGCTGCCAGCTCGTCTTCGGGCTGTTGCCGCGGAACAAATTCACCTCGAGCTGCTCGAGATCGAGGATGGACAGCAGGTCGATCAGGCTCTTGGACATGGATGCGTCCTGGATTGGTTCGGTTTGAATGTCGTCATTCCTGGGCGCGGCGCAGCCGCGAGCCCGGAATCCATTCATCCACGGAAGATGCGGCCTGATGGATTCCGGGTTCGTGCTGCGCGCGCCCCGGAATGACGGATGGGGCTGGTTAGCCGCCCTTGTTTCTGCCCCCTGTTTCGCCCAGCTAATATCAGGTAGCAAGCACAGTCTGAGGGCGTGAGGCGCGTAGGGAAAAGGCATGCCGGCACAGCGAAGTATTGTCATCTGCGGGGGTGCATTCGCCGGTCTGGCGCTGGCCGTGGCGTTGCGCCAGGGGCTTGGGCCGGACATTCCGGTGATCGTGGCCGATCCGGCGCTGAGCCAGCGCCCGAGCCGCGATCCGCGCGCGACCGCGATCGTCGCGGCCTGCCGTCGGCTGTTCGAGACCCTCGGCGTCTGGGGCCAGGTGGCGCCGACCGCGCAGCCGATCACCGACATGGTCGTGACCGATTCCAAGCTGGAGGACGCCACGCGTCCGGTGTTCCTGACCTTCGCCGGCAATGTCGAGCCCGGCGAGCCGTTCGCCCATATGGTCGAGAACCGCCATCTGATCGATGCACTGGCGGCGCGCGCCGAGGCCGAGGGCGTCGAGCTGCGTGCCACCGCGGTGGCGAGCTTCGAGTCGCGGCGCGATGGCGTCAGCGTCACGTTGGCCGACGGCGCCGTGATCGATGCGAGCCTGCTGGTCGCCGCCGATGGTGCGCGGTCGAAGCTGCGTGAGCGCGCCGGGATTGCGACCCATGGCTGGGACTATGACCAGTCCGGCATCGTGGTCACGGTCGGGCATGAGCGCGAGCATCATGGCCGTGCCGAGGAGCATTTCCTGCCGGCGGGTCCGTTCGCGATCCTGCCGCTGACCGGCAATCGCTCCTCGCTGGTGTGGACCGAGACGCGCAAGGACGCTGCGCGTATCACGGCGCTGAGCGAGGAAGAATTCCACGCCGAGCTCGAGCAGCGTTTCGGCTTGCACCTCGGCGAGATCAAGGCGCTCGACAGGCCGCGCGCATTTCCGCTTGGCTATTTCGTCGCGCGCTCGTTCATCGCCGAACGCCTCGCGCTGATCGGTGATGCCGCGCATGTCATCCATCCGATCGCGGGGCAGGGGCTCAACATGGGCCTGAAGGATGTCGCGGCGCTTGCCGAAGTCGTTGTCGATGCGGCGCGGCTCGGCATGGATCTCGGACAGGCCGACGTGCTCGAGCGCTATCAGCGCTGGCGCCGCTTCGACACCATGGCGATGGGCGTTGCCACCAACTCGCTCAACTTCCTGTTCTCCAACGAATCGACGTTGCTGCGCACCGTACGCGACATCGGATTGGGCTTGGTCGATCGCGCGCCGCCGTTGAAGAGCATGTTCATCCGCCAGGCGGCGGGATTGTCAGGCGAGGTGCCGCGGCTCTTGAAGGGCGAGGCGCTCTAACTGGTTGTCGTGCTGGCCCCGTGCGCAATTGCGCACCAGGCCGGGACGACGCAACTGTGATCGTGCGGACCTAATCGATCTTGCGGGCCTCTTCCGGCAGCATGATCGGGATGCCGTCGCGGATCGGATAGGCGAGCTTGGCGGAGCGCGAGATCAACTCCTGCCGCGCGGCGTCGAATTCCAGCGGTCCCTTGGTGATCGGGCACACCAGGATTTCGAGCAGCTTTGGGTCGGCGGTGCTATCGAGGTGATCGGTCGTCGAGTTCATTGCGGTCTCCGGCTGCAGCGTTTTCGAGCGACGCCTGTCCTGCACTTGATGCGGATGGGTACCGGTTCGCGTGAAGAAATCGCGTCAGAATAAACTGCCGTGATGTAGCACATCCAAATGTCTGCTGTCAGCGCTTCGCCATCCGCAGCAGCTCGTCGATTGCGGCCTGCTGTTGCGCCTTCGGCAGCGTCTGCTCTGATAGCGCGTAGCCGATGAACGCCCAATAGAAGATCTGCGCCCGGCCGCGCGCGATGTCGGCGGGAAACCCGGCCTGCCGGAGCAGGGTTTCGATATAGCCGATCCGGCGCCGGTCGACCTCGAGCACGGCGGCGCGTGCTGCGGCGTCAGTTGTGGCCCAGCTACGCACCGCGCGCTCCAACGCCAGCCGCGCCGAGAAGGCGCGGCGCAGCAGCAGCGCCAGCGCGTCGCCGCCTTGCGGAATGGCCTCGAGCTCGGCGATCACCTGCTCGGCGGCGACCTCGCGCCAATGGGTGAGGATCGCGGCGCGGTAGCCGCCGATATCGGCGAAGTGCCAGTAGAAGCTGCCGCGCGAGACGCCCATGGCCTTGGCCAGCGGCTCGGCCTTGAGCGCCGTGAAGCCGCGCCGCGCCAGCGTCTTCAGGCCCTCATCGAGCCAGTCTTTTGCCGATAGCTGTTCCGTCATGGTTCCCGTCCGCGACGACCATACACAAGTGTATTGACATGCGCCAGCGTCCGGTGTCCTATCCATACAGTACTGTATGGATGATTGCATGGAGACTTGGCGATGCGTGATCTTCTGCTGCAAGGCGCCGGGCTCATCGCGATCCTGGTCAGCCTGATCCATGGCGTTCTCGGCGAGACCAAGATCTTCGCGCGCGCCACGATCGAGCCGCCGCGGCTGCGCCTCTTGCTTCGCCTGGTCTATCAGGCCGGCACCGTCGCGTGGATCGGCGGCGGCGTGCTGCTGATTGCAACGCCGGCGATGGCCTCCGATGCCGCAAGGCACTGGATCGTGGCGACGCTCGCCGTCGTGTTCGGCTTCGCCGCGCTGGCGAATGCAATCGCGACCCGCTTCCGCCACATCGGCTGGATGGCGATGAGCGCCGTGGTGGCGCTTGCCGCCGCCGGCTATTAGCGAGCACTGCCATGAACACTGATCGCATCAATCTCAGCATCGCCAACGGTGTCGCGGACGTCAGGCTCAATCGACCGGACAAGCTCAATGCGCTCGATCCTGACATGTTCACCGCGATTGCCGACATCGGCGCACGGGTCGCAGACAACCCAAGGGTTCGCGCCGTGGTGTTGTCGGGCAACGGCCAAGGCTTCTGCGCCGGTCTCGACATCGAGCGGCTGGTCGCAACGACCGAGGGCGAATCCATCCTGCCCTTTGTCGATCTCGGTCAGCGCACCCACGGGATCGCCAATTTCGCCCAGCATCTGGTGTGGCTCTGGCGCGAGCTGCCGATGCCGGTGATTGCCGCCGTTCACGGCATCGCCTTCGGCGGCGGCTTTCAACTCATGCTCGGCGCCGACATCAGATATCTCGCGCCCGGCACGCGCCTCGCGATCATCGAGGCCAAGTGGGGGCTGGTGCCCGACATGGCCGGGACGCAGTTGATGCGCCACCTCGCGCGCGAAGATGTAATCCGCGAACTGACCTACTCCGCGCGCACCTTTTCAGCCGAGGACGCGCTCGGTTACGGTTTCGCCACCCGGATCGTTGAAGACCCGCGCGTGGCTGCGCTTGAGACGGCGCGTGCGATCGCGGATCGCAGCCCGGACGCGATCCGTGCTGCCAAGCGGCTGCTCAATCTTGTCGCCGATCGCGACGCGGCGACCGCGCTCGCGGCCGAAACCGAGGAACAAAGCAACCTGCTCGGCACGCCCAATCACGTCGAGGCCGTCAGGGCGAACCTGGAACGGCGACCGCCGCAATGGAGTCTTGCATGACCGCCAGCCCGGGATTCGATCTGGAGCGTCTCGTTGCGGCCAATGCGTCGGCGGCCTTCAATCGGCTTGTCGGCTTCGAAGTCGTCTCCGCCGGTGCCGGCGAAGTCGAGCTGCGCTTGCCGTGGCGCGACGATCTCACCCAATATGCGGGGCACCTGCATGCCGGCATGATCGCAGCCTTGCTCGACACCGCGTGCGGCTTTGCCGCGGCGTCGATCGTAGGCTCCGTCACGGCATCACATTTCTCGATGAATTGCCTGAGGCCGGCCGTGGGCCGCTGTTTCATCGCCAAGGGTGTCACGCCGCGTGTGGGGCGCCGGCAGATTTTTGCCCGCGCCGAACTGTTTGCCGAGATCGAGCAGGGCAAAACCGTGCTGGTTGCGACCGGCGAGACGTTGCTGATTCCGCTCGCCGGCTGATCGGTCAACTCTGGAGCTTGAACATGTCTCTCGTCCTCGTCACCGGCGGGACGGGCCATCTCGGCCGCGATCTCGTCGATCACCTCGTGCAGGCGGGGCACACGGTGCGTGTCTTCGCCAGATCCCGACAGGGACGGACCGATGTCGAGTGGGCGATCGGCGATCTCGCCAGCGGGCAAGGCTTGCGAGCTGCGTTGAACGGCGTGCACACCGTGATCAATGCCGCGACCCATTCGCCGATCGCTCGCCGCGGCGGCTTCAGGCCAATCGACTTTTTCAAGTCGCCGGCGGCAGTGGATGTCGAGGGAACCGCGCGGTTGCTCGGCTTCAGCCACGACGCCGGCGTGCAGCATTTGCTTCACGTCTCGATCGTCGGGCTCGACGACGCGACACTGCCCTATGCGCGCGTCAAGCTTGCGGGAGAGCAATTGGTCCGGCAATCGTGCGTCTCATGGTCGGTGATTCGTGCAATGCCGTTCCACTATCTCCTTGCGGACCTGCTGTCAGGCATGACCGCTCTTCCCGTGTGGCCGATACCTCGAGCGACGTTCAATCCGGTCGATACGTCTGACGTTGCGGACTATCTCGCCAGATGCGCCTTCGACGGGGGACGCGGCGTGCGCGCCGAGATCGGCGGACCCGACGACCTTAGCCTGGTCGAGATTGCCCGGCAGTTTCAAGTCGCACGCGGACTTCGCCGGGTCGTCCTGCCCGTGCCACTGTCGGACAAGGCCGCGCGGGGTATGGGTTTCGTCGTCAGCCAAGGGGTCCGGGGCACACGGTCATGGGCGGACTGGTTGAAGCAGGCGTTCGCGCAGCGGCGGTCGGCCGCGTAGTCGGTTGTCCGGCAGGCAAACGCCGAGGCGCAAAGCTTAGGCCTAAGGGAGAACGAGTCCGCGCTATTGCAGGGGGCGCGATATTTATGGGGTCATCAATTTCCGTGCGGAATCGGCTTACGCACGGATAACCATGCGACTGAAAGTTGTAGAAAATTATCGAGAAGACAATTCAATCGGCCTAGCTTGTCCATGCGGACAACCATGGACCGACGCATGTTTCGTGTTCTGACGTGCCTTTCAGGTGAGCATGACTGGCGGCTGGTTCTGCTGGCCGGACTGGTCTGCTTCGTTGCCAGCATTGTGGCCGTCAACATCTTCCATCGCGCGATCGCCTCGCAGGCGAGAACGAGGCTGATCTGGATCGCGATCGCGGGAGCTGCGATCGGCTACGGCATCTGGGCAACGCATTTCATCGCCATGCTGGCCTACGAGCCGGGCGTGCCGACCGGCTACGGCATCGTTCTCACCGCGCTGTCGCTTGCGGTGGCGATGATGCTGACATCCGGCGGCCTCGGCCTTGCCACCAGCGAGAACAGCCGCTGGCGCGCGCCGGTCGGCGGCGCGGTGATCGGGGCCGGCATCGCCAGCATGCATTATCTCGGGATGTGGGCGCTGGAAGTGCCCGGCCACGTGGTGTGGTCGATGGACCTCGTGGCCGCCTCCATCGTGCTCGGCATGCTGTTCGGCTACGCCGCGCTGGCGATCGCGGTCCGTCACCAGGATCGCTGGATGTCGCTGGTCGCGGCGCTGTTGCTGACGCTTGCGATCGTGTCGCATCATTTCACCGCGATGGGCGCGGTCGAGATCATTCCGGATCCGCTGCTGGCTCCGGAGGCCATGTCGCTCTCTCCCGCCTTCCTCGCCATCGTGATCGCGGGCGTGGCGCTCTCGGTGCTCGGGATGAGCCTGGTCGGCGTGCTCGCGGACCGGCGGCTCGCGCTTCGCACTCGCCGCTTCGAGGAGATCATCAGTCAGTTGTCGCTGGCGCGGCAACAGGTCGAGGCGTCGCAGAAGGAGCTGGAAGAGCAGCGGCTGCGGCTGGATACGGCGATCAACCACATGGGCGAGGGCCTTTGCATGTTCGATGCGGAGAAGCGCCTCGTCGTCTGCAATGATCGCTATGCCAAGATGTACCGGCTGCCGCCCGAACTGCTGGTGCCCGGCACGGCCCATTGCGAGATCATCACGCATCGGATCGCCAACGGCATCCTCAAGGGCGAGACGAGCAACGTCGCCGCGACGCAGGTGCTCGCGACGCTGAACGCGCTGCCGGCCGGCGAGATCAGCAGCCGGGTCGACGAGCTGGCCGATGGTCGGCTGATCTGCGTGACGCGGCAGCCGATGCCAGGCGGCGGCTGGGTGGCGACGCATCGCGACGTCACCGAGCAGCGGCGCTCCGAGGCCAAGATCACCCATATGGCGCAGCACGACGCGCTGACCGACCTGCCGAATCGCGTGCTGCTCAAGGAATGGATGGAGCAGGCGCTTTCCGGCGCGAGGTGCGGCGGGCCGAGCCTTGCGGTGCTGATGCTCGATCTCGATCGCTTCAAGGACGTCAACGACACGCTCGGACATCCGGCGGGCGATGCGCTGCTGAAGTCGGTGGCCGCGCGGCTGCGCCGCTGCGTCAGCGATACGACGCTTGTGGCGCGGCTCGGCGGCGACGAGTTCGCCGTGATCGATTACGTCAGCGATCCGGTCGCCGAGGCCGGCCTGCTCGCGGAGAAGATCAGGAAGGCGCTCAGCGAGCCGATCGATCTCGGCCATCATCGGGTGACCACCACGACCAGTATCGGCATCGCGCTCGCACCGCGCGACGGCACCGATTCGGACGAGGTCCTGCGCAGCGCCGATCTTGCGCTCTATTCGGCGAAGAGCGGCGGACGCGGCTCGTTCCGTTTCTTCGAGCCGGAGCTCGACCGGTTGTTGCAGGCCCGGCGCAGCCTCGAGCGCGACATGCGCAGTGCGCTCGCCAATGGCGAGTTCGAGCTGCACTATCAGCCGTTCATCCATGTCGCGAGCGGGGAGACCTGCGGCTTCGAGGCGCTGCTGCGATGGCATCATCCGCAGCGCGGCATGATCTCGCCGGCGCAGTTCATTCCGCTCGCGGAAGAGACCGGCCTGATCGTGCCGCTCGGAGAATGGGTGCTGCGCACCGCGTGCGCGGAAGCCGCCAAATGGCCCGACGACCTCAAGATCGCGATCAATCTGTCGCCGGTGCAGTTCAGGAGCCCGGAGCTGGTTCCGGTAATCGTGCACGCGCTGGCGAGCGCGGGAATCTCTCCTGACCGGCTCGAGCTCGAAGTCACTGAAACGGCCATCATCCAGGACAGCGAAGCGGTGTTCGCGGCGCTCAGCCAGCTGCACGATCTCGGGGTGCGGATTGCGCTCGACGATTTCGGCACGGGTTATTCCTCGCTGAGCTTCCTGCAGAAGTTTCCGTTCGACAAGGTCAAGATCGACCGCAGCTTCGTGTCAGAACTCTCGGGCGCATCGGACGAGTCGCGCCGGATCGCGCGCGCGATCGTTCGCTTCGCCGTCAGCCTCGGCAAGACGACGACGGCCGAGGGCGTCGAGACCAGGGAGCAGCTCGAGATCCTCCGCGCCGATGCCTGCGTGGAAGTGCAGGGCTTCCACTTCAGCCCGCCGGTGCAGAGCGAGAAGGTCGCAGAGATGATCGGCGGGCGCGCCCCGGCAGCGGCCGAGCGCCCCGCGGTTCGTTTCGCGGTGGCGGGTGCCGCCTCCTGATCGAACACCGCATCGGCAGATTCGGATGCCCGTGAGGCGTAAGGCCGCAGCACGCGGTCAAAACCAGATTGCGCGTGGAGCGCAAAGCGGTTTTCGCGACCGTTAGAACTTCTCTAAAGCCTGCCGCTGACGCGCTTCCTTGACTTGGCAATTCCCTCGGCATTGTTCACGCATGTGCTCGGCGCGATGTGCGTTGTGGGCATCGTCAACGGAGGGGATGCGCGTGAGAGTGATTTTGAGCGCTGTGATTGCAGCTGGAGTCCTGGGGCTCTTCGGATCGGCGGCGTTCGCCGACGGCTACAAGACTTGCACCAAGCTCGACAAGGCGTCGTGGAAGCCGGCAAGCGATGCCGAAGCGAAGGCCAAGGCGGCGGGCTACGAGGTGCGCCGGTCGAAGGTCGAAGGCTCCTGCTACGAAGTCTACGGCGTCAAGGAAGGCAAGCTCTACGAGCTGTTCTACAGCCCGGAAGATCTCAGCCTGAAGCACACGATCCCCAAGTGAATCGTCAAGTGAATCGTCGAGTGAAGCGGGCGCGATGACGGAGGCGGCGCCGGGCGCTCGCGGCGCGACCAGCGTGCAGGTCTGGGACCTGCCGCTGCGGCTGTGGCACTGGGCGCTCGCCGTCCTCGTCCTGGCCGCATGGGTGACACCCAACACCTACGACCGGCTGCACCGGCTGGCCGGCTATTCCGTGATCGGGCTATTGGCGTTCCGGCTGATCTGGGGCTTCGCCGGCACGCGCTATGCGCGTTTCGGCAAGCTCGGCGTCCGCCTGCGCGCCGCGCCGCGCTACATCTGGAATCTCCGCCGCGGCGTCACCGGTCGCTATATCGGGCTCAATCCCGCGGGGACCGTGATGCTGGTGGCCCTGCTGCTCATGCTCGCGGTCTCGGCGATCACAGGTGCGATGGAGGTCACCGTCACCTTCTTCGGCGTCTGGTGGGTCGAGGACACCCACGCCTATGCTTCGGATGCGGTGATCATCCTGGTTGGCCTGCATGTGCTCGGCGTCATCGTGGTGGGATTGCTGCAGCGTCAGAACCTGGTGCGCGCAATGCTCACCGGGCGCAAGCGGCTCCGCAATCGCTGACGAACGCGTGGCTTTGGTTTGGGCATGATCTCCGCGCAAACGCGTTCCGCGTTTGTCGCGAGGGAAAACCGCCTCGCAGTTTTCCGGATCATGCTCATTGCACCGGCGGGTCCCCTGAGGTGCGTTTCTTGGCGAGGTCCATCTCGGTGACGGCGATCAGGATCTCGGCGCGGGTCTTCAGGTCGGGCGCCTCGAGCATCGCCTGCTTTTCGGCCGGACCATAGGGCGACATCATCGCCAGCGCATTGACCAGCGCCTCGTTGGGCGCGGACTCGATACCCTCCCAGTCGACCTTCAGATTGTTGGCCTCCAGGAAGTCGGCGAGCACCTCGAGCAGCGCCTTGCGATCGACGGCGTCTTCGCCCTTGCGCGCGGTGAAGTCGCCGACGAAGGAGAAGAAGTCGACCTTGCACTGCCGGTACGGCGTCTGCACGGTCAGCTCCTCGACCACCTTGAAGCGCGCGACGCCGGTCAGTTCGAGGATGTAGCGGCCGTCGCCGGATTCGGCGAGCTGGGTGATGCGGCCGACGCAGCCGATGCGGAACAGCACCGGCTTCGACTCCTTGTGCGAATGGGCCACATCAGGCTGGATCATGCCGATCAGGCGATGACCGTCGCGCAGCGCGTCGTCGATCATCGCGAGATAACGCGGCTCGAAGATGTTGAGCGGCATCTGGCCGCGCGGCAACAACAGCGCGCCGGGCAGCGGGAACACCGGGATCACCTCGGGGAGCTCGCCGGGCCCGCGATATTCGGCATTGATCGGCATCTGCGGTCCCGCTGCTGTGACGGGCGAATTTTACGAGAACAGGATCGTCGACAACCGCCTGCGCCCCTCGACGGTTGCCTCATCGGTGCCGCCCCACGCTTCGAAGAACTGCACCAGCTGCTTGCGCGCGCCGTCGTCGTTCCACTTGCGGTCACGCTTGACGATGGCGAGCAGCTGCTCGGTCGCCTCGGTGCGCTTGTTCATCGCGTTGAGCGCGGTCGCGAGATCGAAGCGGGCTTGATGATCGAGCGGGTTTGCGGCGACTTTCTGTTCGAGCTCGGCGATCGGGCCGACCGACTGCGCCTGTTCGGCGAGATCGATCGCAGCCTGCACCGCCTTCACCGCGGCGTCGTTGCGCTTGGATTCCGGCACCATTGCGAGCGTCTGCTTGGCCTGCTCGACCGCGCCTGATGTCATGTAGCATTTGGCGAGGCCGGCCAGCGCCGCGATATTGGTGGCGTCGTGCGCCAGCACCTCGGCGTAGATCTGCGCCGCACCTTCGGCGTCGCCTTCGGCAAGCGCGGCGTCGGCCTCGGCCAGGATCTCGGTGAGATTGGGCTCGCCGGCGGCGGGCACACCCTTGGTGATCTTCTCGATGAAGGCGTTGACCTGGCTCTCCGGCACCGCGCCCATGAAGCCGTCGGCGGGCTGGCCGTTGACGAACGCGATCACGGCCGGGATCGACTGAATGCCCATCTGGCCGGGAATCTGCGGATGCTCGTCGATGTTCATCTTGACCAGCTTGACCCGGCCCTTGGCGTTCTTGACCGCCTTTTCCAGGATCGGCGTCAGCTGGCGGCAGGGGCCGCACCAGGGCGCCCAGAAGTCGATCATCACCGGCTGGCGGCGCGATTCCTCGATGACGTCCTTGACGAAGGTCTGGGTCGTCGTTTCCTTGATCAGATCGGGCGCTGCCTGGGGCGTGGGGCCGCCCTGCTCCATTATCGTCACGTTGTCCTCGCCTGCTTCTGAGGTCGGAATTCCGGGGGCGTTCTAGCACGCTCCGCACGGCACGTTCAGCCGTTCTGTGAGCCTAGAGCATGATCCCGGAAAAGTGGGAACCGGTTTTCCGACGATCACGCCCAGTACATGGCGGCGAGCCGGCAAAATTCAATCGCCTGCGGTCCGATCCCGCTCGATCGGAGATCGGGTGGGCTGCGTCCCCGGAGCGGCCGATGATGGCGGTCCTTGATGGCAACGGGGAACACCCATGGCGAAGGCCTATTACAGCACCGTGTTCGAGCAGCCGGCCGGCGAAGTCTGGAAAATCATCCGCGATTTCAACAATTACCCGGTCTGGGTCCGTGGCGCGGGGAGCAGCGAGATCGAGGACGGCAAGTCCGGCGACACGGTCGGTGCCGTGCGCAACGTGCTGTACCGGGAGCGGCGGATCCGGCAGCGGCTGCTCGCGCAGTCCGACGTCGAGCGCTTCCAGACTTACGAATTTGCCGGACCCCCGACCCTGCCGATGGCGGATTTCAGCGCCACCCTGCGGGTGACCCCGGTGGTCGACGGCGACCGGGCCTTTATCGAATGGTGGGCGGTGTTCGATTGCGAGGCCGACCGCCGCGTCGAACTGGCGCAGACCCTGGCCGGCTGGTTCGAGACCTGGCTCGAATCGCTCCGGGATGAGATGGCTTTGAGGCCGGTTCCGGCGGAAACATAAAAAGAAATCGTCGCAGCGGCCGGTTTCGGCCGATTCGGGGTCAATTTTTAGCGAAACCGTGCGATTTCGTGAGGTTCAGACCGCGCTCTTGTGTTGCATTCACAGACGGCTTTTGGCATAGGTCTGCCGTTGCCGGCGAGCGATCGCCGCCATTTCGGATGCGGGTGTAGCTCAGTGGTAGAGCACGACCTTGCCAAGGTCGGGGTCGAGGGTTCGAGCCCCTTCGCCCGCTCCAAAATCTCTCGCTGACCGCGAATACCTCGCCGACAGAGCTGACAGGCTGATGAAGGCCCGCCCACTGGTGCGGGCTTTTTTGTTGTTCAGGCGGTTTTGCTGTTCGGGGCGGCGCTCGGCGGTCAGGATGCCGTGGCCCGCGATGGCCGCTTCCCGGCTCGTTAACCGTCGGATCGTGCGTTCTCAAAACTGATAGAAATTTGTGGTTGTGTCGGCGTTGAAATGGCTGCCGCTCGCCTTTCGGCGCGGCGCGCACGTGAATGATGTCGATCAGCTGGACGCCAGATCCCGCCTTGGAGCGCCGCGTTGCTCGCGCAAGCGTTGCGGCGCTGATCGCGCTTGCCGGCGTCGCGACATGTTCGCCGGCTTCGGCGCAGTTGCTGCCGAACGACTCCGCCTATGCCCCGGCGCCCAGTTTCTTTCCCATGCCGGGGTTCGAGCAGGCGCCAGGCTTCGAGCCTACGCAGCCGCCGCGGACGCGGGTCTACATCACGACACGCTCGCATTGGGGCGGCCGGCAGAACTTCTGCGTCCGGACCTGCGACGGCCGCTTCTTCCCGCTGCCGCGCGTCAGCGAGGCGGCCGATGTCAGGTCGTGCGAGGCGGCCTGTCCCGCTGCCGAGGTGAAGCTGTATTCCGGCTCGGACATCGACAGCGCCAGGACCGAAGAGGGCGAGACCTACAAGACGCTCGCGAATGCATTCCGGTTTCAGCGCGAGATCGTGCCGCAATGCTCTTGCAGCGCAAGCGCCTCGACCGGCCTGTCGCAGATCGCGATCGAGGACGACATGACGTTGCGGACCGGCGACATCATCGCCGCCGATGATGGTTTCAAGATCGCGGCGATCTCCAGTGGGGCGAAGCGCAGCGTGTTATTCAGGCCGCTGTCCAAGGCCAAGGCGCAGGCGCTCGGCCTGGCGCGCCTCTCGTCGCGATAGATTCCGGGCGTTAGCTTCGCTCGAATATTACGCCGCAGTGCAGAATGCCTTGTTATCAGGCAGCTCGCGCAGGAAAATTTCGTCTCAAATATCGTCTCAACTTGTTTTGACGCAGCGCACACTACCGCATGCGCTTTTCAGCGTCGTTGGATGTGCTACCATTTTGCCGTCTGACCTACCTCCAGACCGCCACCATCATCTCTCAGGGCGTTCAAAATCAATAACAGGCAAGCTGCAATGGCTTGCATAGGGGAGTGACGCGATGAAATCGGCTTTCAATCGATCGATACTTGCGTTCGCGGCGGTTGCGCTGCTGGCGGGGACCACCTTCGCCAATGCGCAGCAACAAACTGACAAGAACCGTGCGCTGAAGAAATACGAATCCGGCACCAAGGAATTCTGGACCCATCCGCCGGATGACTGGTTCCTCGGCGACGAGACCGAAGCGCAGAAGGGCCTTGCCCCGCCATCGGGTCCGCCGACCGGCGCCTCCGACGCCGAACTCGCCAGCATGATGAAGAAGATCAAGCTGCCGCCGGGCTTCAAGATCGAGGTCTATGCCTCGAACGTGCTCGCGGCGCGGCAGATGGCCTGGGGCGACAAGGGCACGCTGTTCGTCGGCTCGTTCGGCCTCGGCAACGTCTATGCGATCAAGGACAACAACGGCAAGAAAGAGGTCAAGACCATCCTCAAGGGCCTCAACATGCCGACCGGCCTCGCGTTCCGCGACGGCGCGCTCTATGTCATCGCGGTCGACAAGCTGATCAAGTACGACAATGCCGAAGCCAATCTCGACAATCTGGGCAGCGGCAAGGTGGTGTATGACGACATGCCGTCCTATGCGGCGCATGGCTGGAAATACATCGCCGTCGACAAGGACGGCTGGTTCTACATTCCGTTCGGACCTCCCTTCAACATCGGCATCCCGCCGACCTCGGTGTCGCAGATCCGCCGCGTCGATCCCAAGACCGGCAACGCGGAGATCTGGGCGCTCGGCGTGCGCAACTCGGTCGGCGGCGACGTCGATCCGCGCACCGGCAAGTACTGGTTCACCGAAAACGCCCGCGACTGGATCAGCGACGATCTGCCGAGCGATAAGCTCAACATGATCTCGAAGATCGGCGAGCATTTCGGCTATCCCTATTGCCACCAGGGCAACCTGCCGGACACCAAGTTCGCGATGGGTCACAAGTGCTCGGAGTTCACCCCGCCGGTCTATAATCTCGGCGCGCACGTGGCTCCGCTCGGCATGAAGTTCTATACCGGCAGCCAATTCCCGGCCGATTACAAGAACAGCATCCTGATCGCCGAGCACGGCTCCTGGAACCGGCACAAGTACCAGGGCGGCCGCATCGTGAAGATCACCGCGAGCCCCGACGGCAAGAACGCCAAGCAGGAAATCTTCGCCTCCGGCTGGATCGAGGGTGACCAGGGCTATCTCGGCCGTCCGGCCGACATCCTGCTCGACAAGGATGGCTCCATCCTCGTCGCCGACGACTGGGCCGGTGCGATCTATCGCATCAGCTACAGCAAGAAGTAACAGTCGAAGCTCATGAGGCTGCGGTGGCCGTCAGGCGACCGCAGCCTCTGTTGCGATCGGGTAACGGAACCACCTCGTCATGCCCGGACTTGATCCGGGCATCCATCCAAACAAGAACCGTTCAGCAAGCACGATGGATCGCCGGGTCATCCTCGATCAGCTCGAGGACAGGTGCCAGGCGATGACAGCCGGAGAAAACTGACATGCGACTAGCGTCACTTGGAGTTGTGGCAACGGCAATTCTCCTCGTTTCGTCCGCCCAGGGCGCCGACGTCGCCGCCGGCAAGGCGAAGGCCGAAATCTGCGCCGGTTGCCATGGCGACAACGGCATCTCGCAGACCGAGAACATTCCCTCGCTGGCCGGCCAGCTCGACCAGTTCATTCAGTGGCAGCTGGTGTTCTTCCGCGCCGGCGCGCGCAAGAACGAGCAGATGCAGCCGATCGTCGAGCAGCTCAACAATGACGACATCCGCAATCTCGGCGCCTATTTCGCGTCGCTGCCGCCGTTCAAGGGCGGCAAGGACGACAATCCTGATTTGTCCGAGAAGGGCAAGCAGGCCGCCGCCGGCCGCCGCTGCGCCTCATGCCATGGCGACACCTTCGCCGGCACCAAGGCGGTCGCCCGCATCGCCGGCCAGCGCGAGGAATATCTCGTCAAGGCGCTGCACGACTACAAGTCAGGACAGCGCTCCGGCGGCGCGCAGGCGGCGATGGCCGATGTCGCGTATCCCTTGAGCGACGAGGAGATCACCGCGCTCGCGCATTATTTGTCGCATCTGTAGCGGCAAAGACGGTGTCGTCCCCTGCCTGGTGCGCAATTGCGCACGGGGGCAGGGACCCATAATCACCGGCTTCAATTGTCTTGAACGGATATCAACCCGCACCGCCTCAAATCGCGAGGCCGCGGCGTATGGGTCCCGGCTTTCGCCGGGACGACGCCGGTTGCGTTACGCCTGCCGCTGCTTCTCATATGCCTTGAGATGCGTGTAGGCGGTGCGCAGCTTCGGCACCGGGATCTTGGCCGCATCCGCGCGCACGATCAGGTCGCCGATCACGTGGTCGGCTTCGACCGGCAGCCCCGCCTTGATGTCGCGGAACATCGATGCGGTCATCGGCGAGCCTTCCGTGGTGAGTAGCCCGCGGGTGCGCTGGAAGAACGGACCGCCCGGTTCATGGCCGGCATCGGCGGCGATCGCGCTGCATTCGTCGAGGATGCCGAGCAGGAAATCCCTGCCGCCGGGCGCGGCCAGGATGTTGCCGACCGAGGTCCGCATCAGGCTGGTGGAGGCGGCGAGCGACGCCAGGAACACCCACTTCTCCCACATGTCCTGCATGATGTGGTCGCTGGCGGCCGCGCCGTTGACGGCGGAGAAGGTGTCGGCGATTGCACGGACTCGGTCGGACAGGCCGCCGGCGCGTTCGCCGAACGCGAGCGACTGCATCGGCTGCAGCTGCACCACCTCGCGCTTCTCGTTCAGCGTCGCCGCGATCGCGCAGAGACCGCCGAGCACATGCCGGGCTCCGAACTTCTTCTCCAGCGCGTCGAGGTGCAGCATGCCGTTGAGCAGCGGGATGATCGCGGTCTTGTCGCCGACCGCTGGCGCGAACGACTTGATCGCGTCCTCGAGGTCGAACGCCTTGCAGCTCAGCAGCACGACGTCGAACTTGTCCGCGAGCTTGTCGGCCTGCACCGTCGGCGGGTTGTTCAGCGTGACGTCGCCGTTCGGGCTCTTGATCACGAGCCCGGCGGAGGCAAGCTCCGACGCGCGGCGCGGCCGCACCAGGAAAGTGACGTCGCGGCCGGCCTGAAGCATCCGGCCGCCGAAATACCCGCCGATCGCACCGGCGCCGACCACGAGAACGCGCATGGGAATTTTTCCTTCTTTGTAGTTGCCCGGAAGCCAGGGGCGAATAGCGAATGGGCAGTGGGGAATAGATAGGGGTCTGAACCGGCTACTCGCTACTCGCTATTCGCCGTCAGCTCATCTCACTTTCCCGACACCAGTTCCTCGACTTCGCGCAGCTGCTCCTTGCCGAAGAAGATCTCCTTGCCGACGAAGAAGGTCGGCGAGCCGAACGCGCCGCGCTCGACGGCCGACTGGGTGTATTCGATCAGCTTGCCCTTGACGTCGGCGTCCTGCGCGCGGGCGAACAGTTTTGCGGCATCCAGGCCGGAAGACGCGAGCGCTTTGCCGGCGATTTCCGGGTCGTCCATCTTCTTCGGCTCGACCCACATATGGTGGAAGGCGGCCTCGACGTATTTCTCGAACATGCCCTCGAACTGGGCGGCGACCGCCGCGCGCATCAAGTTCAGCGTGTTGACCGGGAAGAACGGGTTCCAGGTGTACGGCTTGACGTTGAAGCGCTTGAGAAAGCGCTCGGTCTCGATCTTCATGAACTCGGGCTTGTTCTTGACGCCCGCGAGCGTCTCGGCCGGCGACTTGTTGTTGGTGGCCTTGAAGATGCCGCCGAGCAGGACCGGCACATACTCGAATTTGACGCCGGTGCGCTGTTCGATCGCCGGGATCGCCTCATGGCTGAGGAAAGCGTTGGGGCTGCCGAAATCGAACAGGAATTGCGGATTTGCGCTCACGGCGGTCTCTCCCTCGGCTTGTTTGGCTTGAGCTCATTGTAGCATGGGCCTGCTGCCGCGGGCGCCATCGGTAGAATATGATACTCATCATGTGAGCAGCAGTGCGCGATGTCAAATCAGCCGTTTGATGGTCTGCTTGCGCCATACCAGGCGTAATAGGCCATCTGCAAGAAGAACATGGTTGCGAAGGTGACGGGATAGGCGATCCAGATGCCGCTGATGCCGATGGCGCGGCTCAGCAGCGTCGCGACCGGCACCTCGACCACCGCGATCGCAAGGGTCGAGATCAGCAGCGGCATCCACACCGTGCCGCCGGCGCGCATCGCGCCCGAAAACACCGTCGCCATGCCGAACAGCACCATGCTCCACAGCACGATGTACAGCAGCTGCTCGGCGAGCGCGAGCACGGCGCTGTCCGTGATGAAGAAGCCCATCAGCGGCCGCGCAAAGAGATAGCCGAGCAGCACCAGCCCGCCGGTGAGCCACAGGTTCATCTCGATCCCGGTCCTGACGATGGCGCCGACCCGGTTGGAATCGCCGCGGCCGATCGCCTGTGCGCCGAAGATCGACACCGATATCGCGATCGAGATCGCCGGAAACTGCACATAGCCGATCACCTGGTTGACCGCGCCGTAGGCGGCAGTGGCGTCGGAGCCGAAGCCGTTGACGAGGCCGAGCAGCACCAGTTCGGCGAGCGAGACCACCACCATGCCGATCGCGGTCGGAATGCCGAGCCGCAGCACGATGCGCAGCAGCGCGCCGTTCGGCCGCATCGCGCGCAGGAACGCCGCGTCGAACGCGAGCGGATGCTTGTGCCTGAGCATATGGACATGCAGCCAGAGCAGCGTGACGACGCCGGAGACGGCGGAGGCAATCGCAGCACTGGCGACGCCGAGCATCGGCAGGCCGAGCGAGCCGCGGATCAGCGCGGGCGTCACCACGAGGCCGGTGACGGTCGAGACCGTCAGTGCCACCAGCGGCGTCACGGTGTCGCCGACGCCGCGCATCATCGCCGCGAGCAGCAGGAATGCGAAGGTCACCGGCATCGCGATCATCATGATCCGTGCATAGGACACCGCGGCGTCGAGCACGTCTGACGGCGTGGCGAGCGCGATCAAGAGCGGACGGGCGAACAGGCCGCCGAGGATTGCGATCGCCAGCGCGAGCAGCAGCGTCACCGTCATCGTGGTGCCGGCAACGGCCTTCACCCGGTCGAGCTCGCCGGCGCCCCAGGCCTGGCCGATCATGACGGAGGCGCCCGCGCTGAGGCCGATCACGAAGGAGATGAAGAAGAACATCACCGGGAAGAACACTGATGCCGCGGCCAGCGCGTCGACCCCGATCATCTGGCCGAGATAGACGCCATTGAGTGTGCCGAACAGTGATTGCAGCACATTGCTCAGCAGCATCGGCGCCAGGAACGACATGAAGGCTTTGCGGAGGGACGGGGACTTGGGCACGTTGGGATTCCAGAAATAGCGTGTGCGGCTTAGTGAGTAGGTCGGGCAACAACACCGCTGTCGTCCCTGCGAAAGCAGGGACCCATACTCCGCGGCGGGTTTTGCGAAAGAGACTCGTCGTCCCGGCATCGCACAACAACTTGGACTAGTGGTTATGGGTCCCTGCTTTCGCAGGGACGACATCTCGGTTGAGGTTACTCATCCAGACTATTCAAAACGGATCAGTCCGCTTGATCGGTATAGGCGAGGCTGACCGCGTGGTCGCGGATATCAGCCGGCCAGTCCGCGATCAGCGTCGTGAAGCGGCGCCGGTCGTGCGCGAACAGCGCGCGGATCGCCTCTTCGTAATGCGGCCGGTTGCCGGCCATTGTGGTCATGAAGCGATAGGCGGCATCCTGCGCGCTGCGCGTGCGGTCCCTGTCGCCGCTGGAGCGTCGCGCCTCGTCGACCAGCTTGCGGATCGCAACCGACGCGCCGCCTTTCTGCTGCGCGAGCCAGTCCCAATGTCGCGGCAACAGCGTGATCTCGCGCGCGACGACGCCAAGCTTTGGCCGTCCCGGCCCGCGCGGCGCGGCCGGCTCCGCCGGCTCCTCGTCGAGCGGAAGGGCGGGCATGGGCAGCCGCGCCAGCACGTCGTCGATCGAGCCGCGGAAGTCGATATCGACCAGCGCCGAGGTGCGGCCGTTGAACACCAGGACCGCGGCATCCGTGTGCCGGTCGAGCAGCTGCTTGGCCGCGCGGGCGACCTCCGGGAGGTCACCGGCGGCGATGCGGTGCTCGTTCTGAAAGGCGACATAGGCTGGGTTCATCGCTGATCTCTTCGGTTGCGCGGCATATTGCCGGGTAATTCGGGGTAATCCAGCCGCGCGCGCCTCGACTTTCTTGCGCCGGGCTGGCACCAAACGCCGCCCGATTGCGCTGACATTTGAGAGGACGCCCATGCTGACGGTTCACCACCTCAACAATTCCCGCTCACAGCGCGTGCTGTGGCTGCTCGAGGAATTGGGCGTGCCCTACGAGATCGTTCGCTACCAGCGGCAGCCCGACATGCGGGCGCCGAAGGAGCTGCGCGCAATCCATCCGCTCGGCAAGTCGCCCGTCGTCACCGACAACGGCAACACCATCGCGGAGTCCGGCGCGATCCTCGAATACATCATCGCGACCTACGGCAACGGGCGCCTGATCCCGCCGGCCGATACGCCGGAGCGGCTGCGCTACACCTATTGGCTGCACTACGCCGAAGGCTCGGCGATGACGCCGCTGCTGCTGAAGCTGCTGTTCACGCTGATGCCGAAGCGCGCACCGGCGCTGCTGCGGCCGCTGGTGCGCAAGGTGTCGAACCAGGCGCTGTCCACGCTGGTCATCCCCCAGATCAAGCAGCACATGGCTTACTGGGAAAGCGAACTCGGCAAGAGCGAATGGTTCGCCGGCAACGAATTCTCCGGCGCCGATATCGAGATGAGCTTTCCGCTGGAGGCGGCCGCGGCGCGCGGCGGGCTCGAGGACGGCCACCCCCGATGCGTTGCGTTCCTCGAGCGCATCCACGCCCGGCCGGCCTATGCGCGGGCCCTGGAGAAGGGCGGGCCGTACGAGGTCGGTCGCTGACAGCGCGCTCATCGCGGCAGCTTGACCAGCGGCAGCAGCCGTGAATCGGCGAGCGCCGCGGTGCGATGCCCGATGCCGGCCAGATAAGCCTCCGCTACCGCGAAGGCGAGAAATGCACCGCGGCTCTTCTGCCGGATCAGCATCGCGCGGTCCCAGCGCTCGGCTTCGGGCCCGATCAGGAACGCCCCGCCGTCGCCCATGAACAGGATGTCGCCGCCGCTCTTCTGCAGATGCGGCAGCGTGTGGGCGACATAGCGGTCGTACGCCTCCGCGCCGGATATCGGCCGCGGCGGGGCGAGCTCGGGGTCTTGCGAATAATCGGCGATCTCGCGGAACCGCAGCAAATTGAGCATCACCAGCTCGCCCGTGATCTCGCGCTGGGCAAAGTCGCGTCCGGCGTTCCAGGTCGGCTCGAGATAGCAGGTGGTGTCCATGTTGGCCGTCCCATTGTGCTGCGGAGCGATTTTTACCCGGGCATAATTGCTTTGTCAATAATACCCGGATATAAATGCTGCGACACGACAGGAGCAGCCATGAAGATCGAGGACCGCAAGCAGGCCATTGCCGACTACAAGAAGCGCGCGAGCGTTGCCGGCGTGTTCGCGATCCGCTGCCGCGCGACAGGTGAGGTCTGGGTCGGGCAGGCGCTCGATCTCGACAAGATCGCGAACCGCATCTGGTTCACGCTACGGATGGGCAACCATCGCAATGCCGAATTGCAGCGTAGCTGGGCGGCGCATGGCGCGTACAATCTGTCGCTCGAAATGCTGGAGCGGATCGAGGACGAGGAGCTCGCCTATGTGCGCGACACGCTGCTCAAGGAGCGCGTGGCGCACTGGCGCGCGCAACTCAATGCGTCCGCAGTGTAGCTCAGCGCGCGGGCAGTGCCTGCACGGTGACGCCGGGCGGCGGCACATCGTCGTCAGGCACGAAGAAATCCGACATCAGCGGCACCGATGGATCGACGCGATAGGGCTCGAAGTCGCGCACGCCGTTGGCATAGAGCACCTTGTCGTCGATGCAGAAATGCCCGCTGAATTCGCGCGACGGCCGGGTGATGATCGCGTAGGCCGCATCGCCCATGATCGCGGGGGTGCGGCTCGCGCGCATCATGGCATCGCCGCCGAGCAGATTGCCGACTGCGGCGGTTGCGATCGTGGTGCGCGGCCACAGCGCGTTGACCGCGACGCCGGCCGATTTCAGCTCGCCCGCCAGCCCGAGCACGCACATGCTCATGCCGAATTTCGCCATCGTGTAGGCGGTCGAGTGCTCGAACCATTTCGTCTTCATGTCGAGCGGCGGCGACAGCATCAGGATGTGCGGATTCTCCGCCTTCTTCAGATGCGGAATGCAGTACTTCGACACCATGAAGGTGCCGCGGGTGTTGATCCCCATCATGAGGTCGTAGCGCTTCATGTCGGTGGCCTGCGAATTGGTCAGGCTGATCGCGCTGGCATTGTTGACGCAGACGTCGATGCCGCCGAATTCGGCGACGGTCTGCTCGATCGCCGCCATCACCTGCGCCTCGTCCCTGATGTCGCAGATGACGGGCAACGCCTTGCCGCCGGCGGCGCGGACCTCGTCGGCAGCGGTGTAGATCGTGCCCTTCAGCTTGGGATGCGGCTCGGCGGTCTTCGCCGCGATCGCGACATTGGCGCCGTCACGCGCGGCGCGGAGCGCAATCGCGAGCCCGATGCCGCGGCTCGCACCCGAGATGAACAGCGTCTTGCCCTTCAGCGATGTCATGGCAGTAACCTCCAGTCAGGGACGCACCATGTCAGGCTCCCTCTCCCCTTGTGGGAGAGGGTTGGGGTGAGGGGGTATCTCTCCGCCCGGCGCATCGCATGGAGAGACCGCGACCTCTCACCCGGATTGCATCCGCCGACGCAATCCGGCCCCTCCCACGAGGGGAGAGGCGAAGCGGCGCAAGCTGAGCGGTCGTGCTCACTTCTACCCACCCGCTTGCAGCACGCGGCCGCGGGTTTCCGGCAGCGCGTAGGCGGCGATGAAGAACACGGCATAGGCCGCCACCGCGAAGATCGCGATCGCGTTGGCGAGCGTCGTCGTGGTCGACAGTGCGCCGACCAGGAACGGAAACAGCGCGCCGACGCCGCGGCCGAAATTGTAGCAGAAGCCCTGGCCGGAGCCGCGCAGCCGGGTCGGGTAGAGCTCGGTCAGGAACGCGCCCATGCCGGAGAAATAGCCCGAGGCAAAGAAGCCGAGCGGGAAGCCCAGCACCCACAGCACCTCGTTGGAGAGCGGCAATTGGGTATAGAGCAGCACAACCGCGATGGCGCCGAGCGAGAAGATCAGGAACAGGTTGCGCCGGCCGATCCGGTCGGCAAGCCAGGCACCGACCAGATAGCCGATGAAAGAACCGATGATCAGCGTCGCGAGATAGCCGGTCGAGCCGACCACCGAGAGCTTGCGTTCGGTGGTGAGGAAGCGCGGCACCCAGAATGTGATGGCGTAGTAGCCGCCCTGCATGCCGGTGCCGACCAGCGAGGCCAGCAAGGTGGTCTTCAGGATCGGACCCTGGAAGATCTCCCACAATGCGGCGGGCCCGGTGCCGGATGCCTGGTGCTGCGCCATCGTCGCGGCTGATATTTCCGGCTCGGTGACATAGCGGCGCAGATAGAACACCAGCAGCGCCGGCAGCGCGCCGATCACGAACATCCAGCGCCAGGCGTTCTCCGCAGGCAGAATCGAGAACAGCACCGCCTGCGCCAGCACCGCAAGGCCCCAGCCGATCGCCCAGCCCGATTGCACCGAGCCGACCGCGCGGCCGCGATATTGCGGCCGGATCGCCTCGCCGATCAGCACCGCGCCGGCCGCCCACTCCCCGCCGAAGCCGAGGCCGAGCAGCGCGCGGGCGATCAGCAGCTGGTCGAAATTCTGCACCACGGCGCAGACCAGCGAGAAGAACGAGAACCAGATGATGGTGAGCTGCAGCGTCTTCACCCGCCCGATCCGGTCGGAGAGATAGCCACCGAGCCAGCCGCCGACCGCGGAGGCCAGCAGCGTCACGGTGCCGGCTAGCCCGGCGGTGCCGGCATCGACCTTCCACAGCGTGATGATGGTGCCGATCACGAGCGGATAGATCATGAAATCCATGCCGTCGAGCGTCCAGCCCGAGGCGCAGGCCCAGAACGTGCGACGCTCCTGCAGATTCATGTCACGATAGAAGGCGAGGAGGCTGGTGTCCTCGATCTCTGCAACTTCAATCGGTTTGGCTTCGGCCGTGCTCATGCGCGTTCCCCGGAGAAATCATTCACCGGCTCTTTGCGATCCGCGGCCGGAATTGCGCGGACCGCCAATCTATCGCGATGTCGCAGGCAGGGCAAAGCCGCCTTTAGTACCCCGCAGCTTCCGAGCCCCGCGTGCGCGGATCGGGCGCGCCGAGCAGACCATTGGTCGTGACCACGATCGAGTTCGCGGAGGAGTAGCCGAGCGGCTCGACCAGCTTATGCCCCTTGGCGCGCAGATCGGCGAGCACCTCGTCGGGAAAGCCGCGCTCGATCCGGACCTCGTCGGGCAGCCATTGATGGTGCATGCGGGGCGCGGCGACCGCAGCCGCGATGTCCATCCTGTAGTCGATGACGTCGACGATGATCTGCGTCACCGCTGATATGATGCGGCTGCCGCCCGGCGATCCCGTCACCAGCACCGGCTTGCCGTCCTTCAGTACGATGGTCGGCGACATCGACGACAGCGGTCGCTTGCCGGGTCCCGGCAGATTGGCCTCGAAGCCGACCAAGCCGAACGCGTTGGAGGCGCCGGGCGCGGCGGTGAAATCGTCGAGCTCGTTGTTGAGCAGCACGCCGGTGCCGTCGGCGACGAGACCGACGCCATACGGGAAGTTCAGCGTGTAGGTGTTGCTGACGGCGTTGCCGCTGGCATCGACGACCGAGTAATGCGTGGTGTTGTCGCCCTCGTGCGGTTGCTTGGCATTGCGCACGTCGGTCCAGGGCGTGGCCCGGGCAAGATCGATGGTCGCGCGCTGCCTGGCGGCATAGTCCTTGTCGACCAGCAATTGCGTCGGCGCCTCGACGAAAGCGGGATCGCCGAGATAGCGGGCGCGATCGGCATAGGCCCGCTTCATCGCCTCGATCATGACATGCAGCGAAGCGGCCGAGCCCTGCTTCATGTCCGACATCGGGAAGCCTTCGAGGATGTTGAGGATCTCCAGCAGCACGACGCCGCCGGACGAGGGCTGCGGCATCGAGACGATGTCATAGCCGCGATAGGTGCCGCGGACCGGCGTACGGATCACCGGCTGGTAGGATTTCAGATCCTCAAGCGCGAAGATGCCGCCGGCAGTCTTGATTCCGCTGACCAGCTTCTCGGCGACGGCACCTTCGTAGAAGCCGCGCGGGCCCTGTTCGGCAATCGCGGTCAATACGCCGGCGAGATCGCCCTGGATCAGGCGATCGCCCTCACGCAGCGGTGTGCCGTCGGCGTGCGAGAACGTCTTGGCAGAGCTGGGCCAGCGCGACATGCGGCGATACATGTCAGCCAGCGTGTCGGATGTATCGTCGGTGACGATGAAGCCGTCTCGTGCGAGATCGATCGCGGGCTTGAGGATCTGCGCCAGCGTGAACCTGCCGGAGCCGTATTTCTCCAACGCCAGCGCAAGGCCTGCGACCGTGCCGGGCACGCCGATCGCGAGCGCGGAGTTGCGCGACTTGTCGGGATCGGGCTTGCCCTCAGCATTCAGGAACATGTCGCGGGTTGCGGCCTGCGGCGCGGTCTCGCGATAATCGATCGCGACATCCTCGTTACGGCCGGCGAGATGGATCACCATGAAACCGCCGCCGCCGATATTGCCGGCGCGCGGATAGGTCACTGCCATCGCAAAGCCGGTGGCAACCGCGGCGTCGACCGCATTGCCGCCCTGCCGCAGGATGTCGGCGCCGACCCGCGCGGCGAGCTTCTCCTGCGCCACCACCATGCCGTGTTCGGCGCTGACGCTGTGAGGTGCATCAGTGGCGGACGGCTCGTAGGCCCGACGCTGAACCTGGCCGAGGGCTGGCGACGCGATGCCGATCACAAGGAGAGCGGCAAACAGCCGTCGCGACATCGTTGCCGTCAGCGCCATCGAAATGTCCTGCCCTTTTCATCGCCGTATCAGCAGACCGGCTCATGCTATATGGGAGCGGATCGAAGCGGCAAAAGCCTGCATTTGGCTCGAGTTGGGGAATATCGTTCACGATGAAGGCAACAATGCAGACGCGCGCCGGTGAAGTGCAGGCCTCCACCAGGGTCTATCCGGGTCGTGCCGCCGTCGTCAGCTGGATCTTCTTCGATTGGGCCGCGCAGCCCTATTTCACGCTGATCACGACCTTCGTGTTCGCGCCGTACTTCGCGAGCTTCGTCGCGCCCGATACCGCGAGCGGCCAGGCGCTGTGGGGCTTTGCCACCGCTGCTGCGGGACTTGCGATCGCGCTGCTGTCGCCGGTGCTGGGCGCAATCGCCGATGCCAGCGGCCGACGCAAGCCGTGGATCGCGGGCTTCGGCGCGCTGCTCGTGATCGGCTCCAGCGCGATGTGGATCGGCAAGCCCGGCAATCCCGACATCATCCCCATGCTGCTGCTCGCCTACGCGATCGCCAGCGTCGGCGTCGAGTTCGCGACCGTGTTCAATAATGCGATGATGCCGACGCTGGTGCCGCCGGACCGGATCGGGCGCCTCTCGGGCACCGGCTGGGCCACCGGCTATGTCGGCGGCATCCTCAGTCTCGTGCTGGTGCTCGGCTTCCTCGCCGCCAATGCCGAAACCGGCAAGACGCTGTTCGGCTTCACGCCGCTGTTCGGGCTCGATCCCGTCATGCATGAGGGTGATCGCATCACCGGGCCGCTGACCGGGCTGTGGTTCATCATCTTCGTGGCGCCGATGTTCCTGTTCACGCCGGACTATCCGGCGAAGCGGCCGCTGCGCGAGGCGCTCGGCGAAGGCCTGCGCGAACTCAGGGAGTCATTGCTGAGCTTGCCGAAGCAGACATCGCTGGCGCGGTTCCTGCTGGCGAACATGATCTACACCGACGGGCTGGTTTCGCTGTTCGCGTTCGGCGGCATCTATGCTGCCGGCACGTTCGGCTGGGACACGATCCGGATTGGCACCTTCGGCATCATCCTGGCGGTGGCCGGCACGTTCGGCGGCTGGATCGGCGGCAAGCTCGACGATCGGTTCGGCCCGAAGCGCGTGATCACCTGCAGCCTCGTCATCCTGCTGTTTGCGATCGTCGTGATCCTCACCGTGAACAAGGATTCCATCCTGTTCATCCCGGTCGCGCCGCCGGTGCCGGGCGGTCCGTTGTTCGCAGGCGCCGCCGAGCGCGCCTACATCGTGCTGGGCTGCCTGATCGGCGCCACCGGCGCGCCGCTGCAGGCAGCCTCGCGCTCGCTCCTGATCCGGCTCGCACCGAAGGATCGCATCGCGCAGTACTTTGGCTTGTTCGCGCTGACCGGAAAGGTGACGTCGTTCATCGGCCCGCTCATGATCGGTACGATCACCGCGGCGACCGCGAGCCAGAAGGCGGGCATGGCGGTGCTGGTGGCGTTCTTCGTGGTGGGACTGGCGCTGCTGGCGAAGGTGCGGCAGTAACTCACCGCCGTCGTCCCGGCCAAGCGAAGCGCGAGCCGGGACCCATAACCATAGGGTGAACTTGTTGCGCGACGCTGTGGCCCCAGCGAACGCCACACACGAAGCGGTGGTTATGGGTCCCTGCTTTCGCAGGGACGACGGGGGCTAGTGCCGGAAATGCCGCACGCCGGTGAACACCATGGCGATGCCGTGCTCGTCGGCGGCCTTGATCACCTCGTCGTCGCGCATCGAGCCGCCGGGCTGGATCACCGCGGTGGCGCCGGCCTCGATGCAGGCCAGCATGCCGTCGGCGAACGGGAAGAACGCATCTGAGGCGACCACCGAACCCTTGGTCAGCGGCTCGGCGAGCTTGAGCTCGGCCGCCGCATCCAGCGCCTTGCGCGCGGCGATACGCGCAGAATCGACCCGGCTCATCTGGCCGGCGCCGATGCCGACGGTGGCGAGATCCTTGGCGTAGATGATGGTGTTCGACTTGACGTGTTTTGCAACCCGGAAGGCGAATTTGAGGTCGCGCAGCTCGGCGTCGGTCGGCGCGCGCTTGGTTGCGACCTTCAGGTTCATGTCCTCGATCACGGCGTTGTCGCGGCTTTGCACCAGCAGGCCGCCGGCGACGGTCTTGGCGGTGAGGCCTGTCGCGCGCGCGTCGGCAGGCGCCCGCGAGCAGGAGGCGCAGATTGCGCCGGCCGGCGATGATCGAGATCGCCTCCTCGGTCGCGTCGGGCGCGATGATCACCTCGGTGAAGATGCCGATGATGGCGCGCGCCGCATCCGCATCGAGCGTGCGGTTGACCGCGATGATACCGCCATAGGCCGAAGTGGAGTCGCAGGCCAGCGCGCGGGCGTAGGCGGTGGCGAGATCCGGACCTTCGGCGACGCCGCAGGGATTGGCGTGCTTGACGATGACGCAGGCCGCGGTGCGCTGCGGATCGAACTCGCCGACGCATTCATAGGCCGCATCGGTGTCGTTGATGTTGTTGTAGGACAGCTCCTTGCCCTGCAGCTGGCGCGCGGTGGCGACGCCCGGCCGCTTCTCCGGCGTGGCATAAAATGCTGCGGTCTGGTGCGGGTTCTCGCCATAACGCAGCGACTGGATCAATTTGCCGCCGAAGGCGCGGAAGTCCGGCGCCTTGGTGTCGAGCTGCACGGCAAACCAGTTCGAGATCGCGGCGTCATAGGCCGCGGTGCGCGCATAGGCCTTGGCGGCGAGCCGGCGGCGCAGGCCGAGCGAGGTCGCGCCCTTGTGCGCGGCGAGCTCGTCGAGCACGGCAGAATAGTCGTTCGCCTCGACCACCACGGCGACGTCGTCATGGTTCTTCGCCGCGGCGCGGATCATCGCGGGACCGCCGATGTCGATGTTCTCGATGCACTCCTCGAACCCGGCGCCTTTGTCGACGGTGGCTTCGAACGGATAGAGGTTGACGACCAGCAGGTCGATCGGCGCGATGCCGTGCGAGGCCATCGCCGCGGCATGTTCCTTGTTGTCGCGGATCGCGAGCAGGCCGCCATGCACCTTCGGATGCAGCGTCTTGACCCGGCCGTCCATCATCTCCGGAAAACCGGTGAGCTCTGAGACGTCCTTGACCTTCAGCCCGGCCGCCGCGATCGCCTTGGCGGTGCCGCCGGTCGAGACCAGCTCGACGCCCTGGTCGGCCAGCGCCTTGGCGAAATCGATCAGTCCGGTCTTGTCGGAAACGGACAACAGGGCGCGGGTCACGCGGCGAAGCTGCTCGGTCATATCGGAAAATCCTTGGCTGTTAAGGCAGCCGGGTAGCATGGTTTTGTGCGGTACGAAACCGGTTCTGGGGGCCGAATCCCCGCAAATTAGCCCCGTCACCCTGAGAGAATGGCAAGCGGCGCCAAACGTTCAGCGTCGTCCTGGCGAAAGCCAGGACCCATTACCCCAGCCGCTTGGTGTTGCGCGACGCTGGGCCACGATCCCGCACACGATCAAATTCGGTAGTTATGGGTCCTGGCTTTCGCCAGGACGACGGGGTGGAGAGGCTGTGCGCCTCAGACTGACGGGGATGGGTCAGTCCGCGATGCAGCCGGCGCGTTTCCGCCGCCGCTACAGCGGCAGTTCCGGTTCGCGGCGGGCGTTGCGGCGCGCGTTGGTGGCGGTGGCCGAGGTCGAGGAGCGGACGAAGCTCCAGCGGATGGTGGCGGCGTGCCTGGCGTCCTGCCGGATCACGATCTGCGAGGTGCGGCGCGGGCCGTCATTGCCGGCCAGGAATACGCTGTCCTCGAGATCAACCTTGTCGTCGATCGCCTCGAAGGTCCAGACGTCGCGGTTGGGCAGCACCAGCATCACGCCACGGGCGTCCGAAAGCCGGCTCGCCTTCACCGACGGATGCAAATGAAAGCGCAGCGCGAAATCGGCCTCGCTGCCCTTGATGCGGCCGCCCGGCGCCGGCGACAGCGAGTCCTCGCCCTCAAGCCGCGTGCCGTCCTGGGAGACCATCAGCACGCGGCGGTGGATCACGCCGAAGCGCGAGAGATAGCCGTCATGCGAGGCGGTGAGCACGTCGCCGCCGGGAACGGCTTCGCGGTAGCTTTCGACGTTGCTGGGACCGCTGGTGATCGGTGCGCCACGCAGCAGCCGCTTCATCGCCGACAGCTCGACGAACTGGCACGACGAGGTGTCGCGATAGGTCAGCGTCGAATGCGCCGCGGTGGAGCGCGCGAACGGCCGCCAATTGTCGCGCCCGGTGGACGGCATCCCGCAATTGACGACGATGCGGCTCGGTCCCGAGGAGAGCTCGAACGACAGGCAGCCGGCATGCGCATCCTGGCTGACGCTCGCCGGCGGCGGCGGACCGGTGTCGATGATCAGCGCGGTGTTGCCGGCATCGAGCCGCTGGAAGCCGGTATGCGGCATGCTCGCCATCGGCACGCCGCGGGTGTCGTCATAGGCGAGCAGCGTCGCGACCAGATCGGACGGCGCGGTGCTCATGCCGTTGAACAGCGCGAAGCTGCCGTCGCCGTGCCGGAAGAAGCGCAGCATCGGCATCATGCGATCGATGGCGTTGAGCAGCGCCGGCGGCGGCGCGATATTCCGTGCGGCAAAGGTCTGCCGCAGCGGCAGGAGGTCGCTGAGCAATTCGACCAGCGCGCCGGGATTGCGCGAGATGTGGCCGCCATCGGGCAGGATCTGGCGCTGCAATTCGTCCGACAGCCTGCGCGTCGCCGACTTGATGTTGCGCGCCTGGTTGGCGAGGCAGAGCGAGGCGTAGCACAGCGCAATCAGCACTTGCAGGCGCGGCACGCCGTCATTGTCGAGCGTCGAGTGGCGCAGATAGCGGATCTCGCGCGCCAGCCCGCGGAGATATTTGCGATAGAATTTTCCGTCGGTGTCGCCGAGCACCAAGGGAGCTTGCGACAGCAGCGAGATCACCCGCCGCGCGCGCACGTCGGCGCGCCGTTCCAGCGGCCGCTTGCGGGCCTGGTTGGAGATCCAGTCGTCGACCAGCGAGCGGGCATTGGCCCGGGTCAGCGCGGTGTCGGCGGCGCGCAGATGGCGCAGCCAGCCGAAGCCGAGCAGGGCGGCCTCCCAATCCTCCGACGGCGGCTCGAGATCGAAGATCGAGCGACCGTGGCAGGTGACGATCTTGCCGGCGAACACGAATCGCCCGGCGTAGATCTCGGCAGCGCGGGTGGCGTCGGCGGTCCGCAGGTCGTGCGGCGCGATGATCAGCCGGTCGGTGCGGCCGGGCCACAGCCGCGACAGCGCGACCGTGCTGCCGCTAGCGCGTGCGAGCATGCTGCGGGCGAAGCGGCCAGCAATCAGCGTCGAGATGCGTCTGCTTTGAGCGACCGACACGCCTAACCTTGCGGGGAGGGAATTTTCAACGAATCCTTATTTAATCCGGAAACGCGGCCAAGACACCTTCTTGATAAACAAGACACCCTCTTGATTACCGCGCGAATCACTTCGAGCTTAGAGGGCTGAAGTTTAAAATCAGGCCTTAACCAGCCGGGCAGCGTAAAAGCCGTCCAGCCCGCCCAGCCGCGGGTCGGCGTTGGGCAGGTGGCTCGGCAGGGTGCGCAGGTCGCCGTCGGCGGTAATGACGTCGTCGAGGCCCGCGACCTCGTCCTTCTCGACCGGCGCACGGCGCAGGCCCGATTCGCTCGCCAGCAGCGCGGCAATCGCGTGCTCGCCTTCCTCCGGCTCCAGCGAGCAGGTGCAGTAGACCAGCGTGCCGCCGGGCTTCAGCAGATGGGTGGCCTTTTGCAGCAGCCGATTCTGCAAGGCTGACAATGCGGCGATGTCGCCTTCCTGGCGCAGCCAGGCGACGTCGGGATGGCGGCGGATGGTTCCCGTCGAGGTGCAGGGCGCATCGACCAGGATACCGTCAAAACTTGCGGCCTCGGCGGGCCATTCGGCGGCGTCGGCGACAACAGTCTCGGCCTGCAGCGCCAGCCGCGTGAGATTTTCGCGCAACCGCGCGACCCGCGCCGGCGAACGGTCGACCGCGGTGACCTGCGCGCCTGCCAGCGCGAGCTGGGCGGTCTTGCCGCCGGGCGCGGCGCAGAGATCCGCTATCGCCTTGCCTTTGATGTCGCCGAACAGCCGCACCGGCAGCGCCGCGGCGGCGTCCTGCACCCACCATTGGCCTTCGGCAAAGCCCGGCAGCATGGTGACGGAACCCTGCAGCAGCGTGCGCACGGTTCCCGTCGGCAAGATCTCGCCGTGCAGGCGGCTCGCCCATTGCGCGGCGTCGGACTTCACCGTGAGATCGAGCGACGGCTCGTGGCCGAGCGCCAGCGCCATCTCGCGTGCGGTGGCCTCGCCGTAATGCGCGTTCCAGCGCGCCAGCATCCATGGCGGCAGGTCCAGTGTCTGCGTGCTGATCTCGTCGATCAGCCCCTGGCCCTCGCGCGCGCAGCGGCGCAGCACGGCGTTAACGAGCCCGGCATATTTCGCCGCGCGGCGATCGGACTGCACGAGGCGCACCGAGAGATCGACCGCGGCGTGATCAGGCACGTCCATCCAGAGGATCTGCGCGGCGCCGATCAGGAGCGCGCTCTGCGCGCGCGGCGCATCGGTCGGGATGCCGCGATCGAGCAGGCGCGACAGCAGATGGCCGAGCGTGCCGAGCTTGCGCAGGATGGTCGAGACCAGCCGGCGCATCAGCGCGCGGTCGCGATCGGCCAGCGATTTCAGGCCGGGATGCGCGCCGGCGCCGTCGAGTTGATCGTCGAGCGTGCGGTGCTTGTGCAGCACGCCGTCGAGGATGTCGGCCGCGATGCGGCGCGCCGCGAGACCGGGGACTTCGGCAGGAACTGCAAATCTTGAAGGAGGCATGAAGCGGAGATATCTCGAAGGTGCTGAGTACTGAGTTACATTCGGCTCATGCCCATCAACTCGAAAACACCTCTGGCATGCGAATATGCCAAATGTAAGAATCGCCTTGCGGATTTCTTGATCGTGATGTCGTCACTGAGCCAAGTCAGAGATACGAAATTCGCAGGCAGAAAGTTTTGCCAAGAAGGCCTGCCATGTCTGAGAACATGACTGAGAAATCGACGTCGCCGCCGGAACCGGCGCCGCGCAAGCCGCTGACGCCGGCAGCCCAGCGCGCACTCGCCGAGGCCGCGGCGCGGCGCAAGGCTGCCGAGGAGCTGGCTGCGAAGGAAGCGGCCGCGCGGCCGAAGGAATTCCAGGGCCCAAAGGGGCCGGAACCGACGCGTTACGGCGATTGGGAGACCAAGGGCATCGCCTCGGACTTCTGAGAGTCTTTGTCGTGCCTTGCCTGACGGATCGACTCAGGTCAGTCTGGGAATATGTCCCCATACGAGAGAATAAATCCTTATCGTGGGACGGGACGTCCGCCCTTCCGCCGCTCTCCTTGGGGCCGCCGCGTCTCGGCGGCGCTGCCATGGGTGTTCGTTCTCGGCATCGCCGTTGGCAGCATGTTGCCGATCCGCCGATGGGCGCCTGAATGGGTACCTTTGCCGTCGCACTGGTCGCTGAACCGGTCGCGCGATGCCGACATGATCCGGCAGCGGGCCGGCGCACCTGACGTTCGCCATGCTGTCGATGTCGTCAGGACGATCGATGGCGACACGTTCGAGGCGCGGGTGCATCTCGCGCCGGGGCCGGATCTGTACACGCGGGTCCGGCTGCGCGGCATCGATGCGCCGGAGCTGAAGGCGTCCTGTGCGCGCGAACTGCAGATGGCGCAGGCGGCGACGGTGGCATTGCGCGATCTTCTGGGCCAGGGCGAGGTCGCGATCTACAATATCGGTCCCGACAAATATCAGGGCCGCGTCGTCGCCGACGTCGCGACGAAGAAGACCGACAACGTCTCGGCGGCGCTGCTCGCGGCCGGTCATGCGCGCGCCTACAATGGCGGGCATCGCTTCGGCTGGTGCGGATATTTCGGGCGCTAGACGATAGCGTCACCGCCGCGGCGACGCAGGACCGACAAATAAAGTCGCGCAGATGCGCGGCTTTTCTTTCGGCGAAGGACTGTGCGATCAGCGGGTGACGACGACCGTCGTGCCGACCGAGACACGCGAATAGAGATCGGTGATGTCGGTGTTGAGCATGCGGATGCAGCCGTAGGAGACGAAGCCGCCGACCGAGCCCGGCACGTTGGTGCCATGGATGGCGTATTCACCGCCGGCCAGGGTCATCGCCGCGACGCCCATCGGGTTACGCGGCGAACCGCCGGCGATCACGTCCGGGATGCTTGGCTTGTCGCGCTTGACCTCGGCGGGCGGCGACCAGGCCGGGTTGCGATACTTGCCGTCGATGCGGGTGGTGCCAGCCCACTGCTTGCCGGACTTGCCGACGCCGACCGGGTAACGCATCGCGTGGCTGGAATCGAGAATGAGATAGAGCCGCCGTTCGTTGGTCTTCACCACGATGGTGCCTGGCTCATAATTGTCGGCGTGGATTCCGACCATTTCCGGCCGCGCTTCGGCCGTCTGCGACATCAAAGCAACGGCACCAAGGGTGGCAGCGAACGCCACCGCAAACTTCATCGACATCAACCTCTCCACTTCCCAACAGCTCCCGGCGGGGAGCCAAAAACGAAGGTGCAGAGCCCTGAAAAAAAACCGGGCCCGCCGGTCTCACGCACGCAATATTAACCGCGTGTCTTAACCGGGTGGTTTCACGCCGGCCGCGAGACACGTCCAGATGGCCGGCAGAAAAGGAAAACTTGGGATCAAAGTAAATGACTTGAAAACAACACCCGGCCACAAACGCGCCGCAGTGGCGCCTTGTCTCTGACAATCCCGTGAAATGCCCAATCCCATAACGTTTCAAGGGCAGCCGGCGCCGGATCGCATGGAGACAAGCGAAGGGCCGCGGCGGTGATCGCGCGCGGCCCTTGCTGCATGTCTCGATATTGCCGTCGGCGGGCTA
>NZ_LGTB01000014.1 GCF_001238275.1 Bradyrhizobium viridifuturi | reverse complement strand
CTGATATACGAGCCGTTGTAGGTGTCGGTCTGCGAGTGGTCGATCGACTCCAGTTGCGTCAGCGTCACGATACCGGTGGTGAGGTCGACGCTGAGTGTGAACGCGGTGTTGCCGGCGTTGATGCCGCCTGCGGTCGTCGAGGTCGAGCCGGTGATCACACCGCCGACGTCGTACAGGTAGATCGTGCTGCCGGCATGGGTCAGGCCGCTGTCGACGCCGTCGGCCACGCCGGCGTGGAAGCCCAGCGTGTAGTCGATCGTGGTCGCACCGGCGCCGTCGGCGCCATAGAGGTTGGTGTTGCCGATGGTGAACGCGGTCGAGAAGTCCTCGGTCGCGACCGTCGCCGACGCATTGGTGTCGTGTGCATCCTGCGTGCCGGTGAAGTTGCCGCCGGCCAGGCCGCCGTCGAACGTCAGCAGCTCTCCCGTTTTCAATCCCGAGAGCGTAACCGTCGGCACCTTCGGACCGTCGTCGCCGAATTGAACGTTGCCGCCCAGATCGAGCACGGCCGAGATCGTGGCGGAGGTATCGCCATCGTTGTCGGTGGTAACGGCACTGGCCTTCAGATCGATCAGGTTCGCAGCCAGCGACTTGATGTCGTTGATGTACGAGCCGTTGTAGGTATCCGTCTGCGAGTGATCGATCGACTCGAACTGGGTCAGCGTCACGATGCCGGTGGTGAGGCCGACGCTCAGCGTGAACACCGTGTTGCCGGCGTTGATGCCGCCTGCGGTGGCCGACGTCGAACCGGTGATCACACCGCCGACGTCGTACACGAAGATCGTGCTGCCGGCATGCGTGAGTCCGCTGGCGCTGCCGTCGACCACGCCAGCGTGCAGGCCAAGCGTGTAGCTGATCGCCGTTGTACCGCCGTCGGCACCGGCAGCGTTCAAATTGCCGAACGTGAACGCACCGGAGAAGTTCTCCGTCGCGACCGTCGCCGACGCATTGGTGTCGTGCACATCCTGCGTACCGGTGAAGTTACCGCCGGCCAAGCCGCCGTCGAATGTCAGCAGTTCTCCCGGATTTACTCCAGACAGCGTCACCGTCGGATTGAGCGGACCATCGTCCAGGAACGTCAGATGCGGACCGACATCGGCAGTCGCGGTGCCCGTCTGGTTGAAGAGATCCGTCACCGTCGCCGTCAGCGTCACCATCCCGGCAGGCAGATGCACGCCTTCGTTGATGTCGCCGCCCGCCTCGCCGGCGCCCTCGTGCATCGCGCGCAGATCGGTGAGCGTGATATGGCCGGTTGCGTCCACGGAGATCGTGAAGTCAGCGAGGCCGTTCTGGCCTCCTTCCCTGCCGACGACCTGCCCGTTCTCCAGGAACAGGAACACGTGGTTGCCGGTCTGCGAATCGATCAAGCCGGAATCGACGCCTTGCGCACTGACCGACAGCGCGAAGGTCAGCGATTTCTCGCCGCCGGGCACGGAGATCGAGAACGGCATCAGCCCCGTCGCCACGGTCGACCCTGCGGGCCCCAGTCCGGAACCGGCGACGCCGTTGGTCGCAACAGTCAGGAAGCTCTCATCGACCGCCAGGTCCGGCGCAGTGCCCAATGAAATCGTCGGAGCCGGAGAGATCCCGTTGAGCACGAAGCCGGTCGGCGCGTTGTCCGTGAAGCCCGGCAGTTCTTCGTTCCCCGCCAGCGCGTTGGTGCCGACAGGGGCGAGCGGATCAACCGCGAACGGGCTGAAGTTCGCACCGCTCGCCTGCGCGTTGCCGTTCGAGTTGCCGCCATTGTCGGCTGCCGGCAACACGGAGCCATCCGTGCCGATCGGAAACAGGCTTGCAAATTCCTGCACCGACACGTCGCGCCCCGGCGCCATTTCGATGGTGATGTTGTGCTGCCCGTCCGTGCGGGAGTCGAAGAACGGCTCAACCGTGACGGTCGACTGGTTGTCGAACAGGATGATCAGCTTTTCGCCGATGTGAACCAGCGTGATCTTTTCGTTGGCGATCGACGAGAAGTCGACCTTCACCTTCTGGTCGTATCCGAGATTGACGACCACTGCCTGATCGGTCAGCGGCTTCGTCAGCTTGTAAATTCGTACGGGAGCCGAATTGGTGGAATTGCCGGTGCCGGTAGCCTGAGCGACCTGAAACGAACCCTGCATTATCAACTCCGCAAAATGCGATTAGAGGAAAAATTGTAGAAAAATTTAGTTTTAGGCTATTGTTAACCCTCCCCCCGGTCAAGGAATGTATTTGGTTAATCAATGCTTTCCGTGGAAGTGTGGTAAAGATCGGACAGGTCGAGGCTGCAAGAACAACGGCTTAGCCCGATTTACTTGGTCGCAAGGCAGTATTTGCCCGGCCCTGTTCGTCCCGATCGGCGATTTGGAGCGGTCGATGCGTGTGATTCTTCAGGCGTGCGCCGCCATTTTGATCTGCGGCTGTTTCGGTGCGGCGGCCGCGCAGGCCCCCCAACCACCGGTCCCCTCCGAGACCACGGTCGAACGCCAGTATCGGGCGCTGGCCAACCGGGACACCCAAATCGGCATCTACCTAAATGTATTGCCCGACTGCACGTCGGGGCCATTGCCGACCATCCGCCTGGTCAGTCCACCCACCGCCGGGAAGGTTGTGGTGAAGTCAGCGAAGGCCAAGGCCACCAATTACAAGGCCTGCCTGGCGCTCGAGGTGCCCGCCTATGTCGCCTTCTACAAGGCGCCGCCCGAATTCCTTGGCGACGATGTCCTGACCATCGAGGTCAAGTACCAGGGCGGCCGCACCGAGATTCAGAAGATCACCGTCAAGGTCAGCGGGCCCGGCGGCCAGCAGAAGATCTGAGGCGCCAGAGGCGATATTGCTGCCGCCGATCTAGCGGGTGCATCGGCATGAAGCCGCGCCAGGCCTGAACGCCGCCCTAGAGCGGCTCGCCCTCTGCCGTCTCCTGCTCCACATCGTGCGCGACCTCGCTCGGCGCGGCGGCCGGCTGACGAAGCTGCGCCCGGTCCTCGTGGCAGTCGCTGATCCGGCGCGCGACCACCCGGTCCGTCCGCGGCGCCTGGCCGTGGACTTCGTTGACCTCGGTATAGGCCTCGTCGCTCAGCACCGTGATGACGGTGCTGACCGGCCCCATGTAGTCGCAGCGGTTGGAAAAGACGTACTTGTTGTTCACCTTCTCCGGCCTCGACGAATGGCAATTTCCGATCGACGGCGACGAGAACGTCGCCTTCATCGCCTGGGTCGGGTCGACACAGCGCAGCATTTCGCGCTCGAGCAGCTTTTGCCGGACATTCGAGGGCGACACGAGCTCCATCGTCCGCACGAACCGCCACATCCCCTTTCGGAAGGTCGGCCCGCTGAAGCTCTCCTCGGCCACAGCACTCCGGGAAGCGAGCAAGGACAGGGAAAGCGCCATCACGGCACCAAGCGCGCAGGCGAAGACCTTCGACTGCCCGAAGCCCTCACGCGAAGTCATTTGATGAATCCTTATCGGCTGCACGGTGCGCATCGCGTGACTTCACTTGAAGCACGCCCAACCTCACTTCATTCCAGAACACTTCGCGTTAAGGTCGAGTAAATACTCGTCCTTTTGGTTGAGGTTCTCCGCGGCCAAATGCTCGACCCGGCGCGAGGCAGCATCAAGGCTGACCGCGGAAAACCCGCTCCGTAAAAATACGGCCGGGGGCAGCCCCGCCGCGAAACCGGGCCCACGCGTCAGCCCCTGGCGAGCTGACGCCGGCACGAGCCTTTGGCCGATCGCGAGCTAGTGCTGCAAGCGCGCCGCGGCGGTTTTTTCGGAGTTGGCGGCGCCGGCATCGTCGCAGTCGCCGATCCGCGTGGCGACCACCGTGTCGGTCCTTGGATGCTCGCCGGTGCTGACCTCGTTCAGCTCGGTATACGCCTCGTCGCTGCGCACGGTGATCACGGTGCTGACCGCGCCCATGTAGTCGCACCGATGCCCGAAGGTGTATCGATTGCCAACCTTCTCAGGCTTGTCCGAGACACAGCCTCCGACCGGTTCTGGCGAGAAGGTGGCCTTCATGGCGAAGGTCGGGTCGACGCAGCGCGTCGTCTCCGCGTTGACCACCCGGTATTTGAAATTCTTGTTCGCGCTCCTGACGACGTCGAGCGTTCGGATGAAGCGCCACAGGCCCTTGCGAAAGCTCGGGCCGGAGAACGATTGATCGCCTTGGGCGGGTTGAGCCGCCGCTGTCCGGCCATTCACCGGCTGAGGAGATGGCGTCTGCGCGTGCACCGTCAGCGACGACACGGGGACGATCATGAAGGTCAGTACCGAACCTGCAATGGCACCACGGAAGTTCATTCCCACCCCCGATGTTCGTCCAAAACCCGTTCGCGATACGATCCGGCCTGGCGCGTGAAGCAGTCCCTGCGCAACGACTCAACTACCCCCACCACTTGCAGGCCAATTGTGGCCAGTAAAGGCACGTTGTCGCAGCCGGACGATCTTCAGCTCAATTCAGTTCCACTGCAGCAAACTTGCAACAGTTTGCGCTCCAACACGGTGCATGGCGCTGCCGCAGGTTTGACCTTGGAGCCTTTTTTTGCTCATTTAGCGCCAGTTATTTTTCCTCAATTACTTAGCCTATCGCTGGACGAGGGGGCACTGATGCGGATTCGGTTTTGTTACATGGTCGCGGGCATTTTGGCTCTGGGTGCAACGCTGTCGGGCCATGCGAGGCCGGCGGCGGCCGCGGATCTCGGCCTGGTCACGAAAGCACCGGTCGGCACCTGCACCGAGATCGTGTTCACCTGCGAGAACGGTCATCAATATCCGCTGTGCCCGCGCGCCGTGTCGGTCGAGGGCGAGGTGGTCACGGCCTCCCTGCTCACGGGCCATGGCGGCATCCATGTGCGGCACGTTCCGATGGGCGTCGGCTATCGCTATGCCGGCCGCGGCGTCTGGCTGGATGGCTTCCGGGAAAATGCGCTGCTCAACTTCGGCAAGCACCATCAGGTGGCGTGCACCATCGCGCACTCATAAGGCGCAGGCGCTCTGCGTCACTCCGATTGGCGTGACGCAGAACTCTTCAAACCGCGAAGTTGCTCCTCACCCCTTGGTGCGGAGCACGACGCGTGACGATCGCGAGAACATATACGCCTTCGGATGGACGTAGACCGGGCAGTAATCCTGCCACTGGTACAGCTGCCAATTCCATTTCCAGCAGCCAGATTCAATCTGCGGCTCCTGCACGTAGTCCAGCCGGTACGGCGGATCGCCGAACGGATAGTCGCCGCATTTCGCCGCCGTCGATGACAGGACGACGATGGAAGCGGCCGCAGCAATGATCACGGAAAATGACTTGTTCATAACGCCCCTCGATCGAATGACGTAACGGCGCAAGAGTGCCAAATCCACCGGGCCTTATCAAGGTGCCGGCCGCCACACCCCGCCGCCAATCGACCGTTCCAGAGCGTTTTCGAGCGAAGTGGATCCCGGTTCGCGTGAAGAAAACGCGTCAGACAAAAATCTAGACCGCGCGATTCTGCGTCGGCGCGCGGCCGCCGCCATCGGCGACCAGCACCGCTCCCGTCACGAACGACGCCTCGTCGGACGCCAGGAACAGACAGCACGCCGCGATCTCGGCCGGCTCGGCCATCCTGCCCAAAGCGATCCGTTGTTCGACGCCGCGAAACTCTGTCTCGGCATTGGTGCCGTTCTGGTCCGCGAGCAGTTGCATTTCATAGGTGCTCATCGGCGTCCGCACCCAGCCGGGCGCCACGGCATTGGCTCTGACGCCGTCGGCGCCGTGCGCGTAGGCCAGCGAACGCGTATAGGCGACGACCGCCGCCTTGCTGGCGGCGTAGCTTGCGCCGTCCGGGCTGGCATTGAACGCGGCAACCGAGGCGATGTTGACGATGGCGCCGCCGCGCTGCCGCAGCAGCGGCAAGGATGCCCGGCAGACCCGCATCGTCCCCGTCAGGTTCACGTCAAGCGTTCTGGCCCAGACCTCGTCGGAGACGCTTGCGGGCTGATCCGGCACGATCAGGCCGGCGGCGTTGACGACGATGTCGAGCCACGCGCCGCAGGCGGTAACGGCCTTGGCGACGTCGTCCGGCCGGGTGACGTCACCATGGACCGCCTGCCCACCGCACTCGGCCGCCGCGGCCTCAAGCTCGGCGTCGCCGAGGCCGAACAGCACGACGCGCGCGCCGCTCAGCGCCAGCAATGTCGCCGTGGCCCGCCCGATCCCGGTGGCCGCGCCCGTCACCAGCGCCGTCTTTCCATCCAACCGCGGCATCAATGCATGATCCGGAAAGGTGGAAATCTGCGCACCGAAGAGATCATGCTCATCTAGAGTCCCCACTGCCGTTCGACGGCAAATCCGGTCTCCGGCAGCGTCGAACCGCCATCGACCACGATGGTCTGCCCGGTGACGTATCTGCCTCAACGGAGGCGAGATAGAGCATCGCGCAGGCGATATCGTCGGCGCTTCCCATATGCCCCATCGGAATGTAGCGTTCGAGCTTCGCCTTGTTCTCCGGCGCGCTCATGGTGCCGCGGCCGGGCTTCTCGATGAAGCCGGCCTCCACACCGTTAACCGTGATGCCGTCGCGTGCGAACTCGAAGGCGGCACCGCGGATAAACGCGTTTGCGCCCGCTTTCGCCGCCGAATAATGCGCGCCGCCGCCCATCGCAACGCGCGCGGACACCGAGGACGTCACGAGGATGCGCCCGAACTTGTTGGCACGCATATGCGGAATTGCCGCCTGTGCAAGCCAGATGCTGGCGTTCAGGTTCAGCGCCAGCGTCTCGTCGAGCCTGGCTTCATCGAGTTCTTCCAGCGAGGCCCACGGACAGCCGCCGGCATTGTGCACGACGATATCGAGCCGGCCGTATCTGGCGGCCACATCGTCGACCATTGCGCGCAAGCTGCTGCGATCGAGCCGGTCGAACGGGACGCAATGCGCCGTCCCGCCTTCTGCCACCAGTTCGCGCGCGAGCGCTTCGGCGACGTCGGTCGTACGGTTGGCAATCACGGCGATCGCGCCGACCTGCGCGAGCCGCCTCACGATGGCCGCGCCGATCCCCCTGCCTCCACCCGTGACGATGGCGACTCGGCCGTCAAGGTTGAACGGACCCGCCTGCATCAGATTGCTCCCGCACCTTTCAGCAAATCGATGAACTGCGCGAACGCCGCCGTGTGCATGTCGACGTCCCGCGCCGAGGTCGCCGGGCACATCAGCAACATCGTGTGGAACGGTGTCACCAGAATGCCCTCGTTCATGTAGAACGCATGCAGCAGGGTCTCGAGATCGGGTTGTCTGCCTGCGATGACGTCGGCGCCGCTGCGCGGCGGCTGCGGCATGAACATGATCTCGGCGCGAGCGCCGATCTGGGTGACGTGCCAGGGCAGACCGACCGCTTCGATCAGCCGGCGCGCTTCCTGCGCGAGCCAGGTCGCCGTTCCGATCATCCGCTCGTAATTCGCAGAGGTCAGGACCTTCTCAAGCACCGCGCGCATGGTGGCGACCGTCAGCGCGTTGCCGGCGAGCGTGCCGCCGAAGCCGAGATGCGCGGACTGCCGCTGGCGCGGATTGACGTGCGGAACGAGTTTCCAGAGCCGCTCGGCGATCTCCTGGCTGAGCCCGAACACGCCGGCGGGGATGCCACCAGCGATCGCCTTGCCGGCGACAAGGATGTCGGACTCCAGGCCATACGCCTGGCTGTAACCTCCCGGTCCGCAGGACAGCGTGTGGGTCTCGTCGATGATGAGCACGGTGCCGGCGCGCCGGGTCAGATCGCGCAAGGCCTGGTGAAAACCGGGATCGACCGGGATCATGCCGAAATTCGTCATCAGCGGCTCGGTCAGCACGCAGGCGACGTCGCCCTGCGCCAGCGCCGCCTCGAGTGCCGCGACGTCGTTGAACTCGACCACCCGGCTCACGGCGTCATGATCGATGCCGTTGGGATGGATCATGTTGCGCAGGCCGACCCGGCCGTCGCGGATCTCGACATGCGCTTCCTCGACGCCGCCATGATAGCAGCCGGAGAACACCAGCACCTTGCGCCGGCCGGTGATCATGCGCGAGATCCGGATCGCGGCGCGATTGGCGTCGGTCGCCGACGTCGTCAACGTCCAGTATTTCGGACCGAAGCGGCGCGACAGCTCGGCGCCGACCCAGAGACTGTCTTCGGTCGGCAGCATCATGGTCGCGCCACGCTTGAGCTGCGCGAGCGCGGCTTCCGTCACCGCCTCCGGTGCGTGCCCGCACATGCCGCCGGTGTCGCCCAGGCAGAAATCGATATAGTCGCGTCCGTCGATATCCCTGATATGTGCGCCCTGCGCCTCCTCGGCATAGATCGGAAAACCGCCGGCCCAGCGCCGCATCCAGTGCGACGGGCCGCCATAGAGGTAATGCTGCCGGCCTTCCTGCCACGCCGCGGCCGATCGCGGGTGCAGCGCGCGAAAGCGCTCCTGCTCCGCATCGAGCAATCGGTTCAGAATGCCGGCTCGCTTAGTCGTTGCAGATGTCATAGCGCGATCCAGGCGGTCTTGAGGTCGGTATAGGCGTCAAGGGCGTGCAGCGACTTGTCGCGTCCGAAGCCGGATTGCTTGAAGCCGCCGAGCGGCACAGTGAGGTCGGCGCCGCCATAGGCGTTGACGTGCACGACGCCCGCCCTCACCGCGCGCACCATGCGGTGCGCTGTCGACAGAGCGCCGGTCCACACCGCTGACGCAAGCCCGTAGGGTGTCGCATTGGCGAGCGCGATGGCATCGTCCTCGCTATCGAACCGCGTGACCGAGAGCACCGGACCGAACACCTCCTCGCGCCAGACCTCCATCTCCGGCGTTACCTCGGCGAGGATCGCCGGCGCCATGAAGTTGCCGCCGCTCTCAATGCGGATCTGCTCGCCGCCGATCAGCCGCGTCGCACCCTGCTCTTCCGCGCGGGCCACGGCATCGAGGTTCTTGCGCAGCTGCACCTTGCTCGCGACGGCGCCGATATCGGACGTCAGATCGAGGGGATCGCCGACCCGGAGCTTCGCGGTGGCACCGAGCAGTTCGTCCATGAAGCGGTCATAGATCGCAGACTGCACCAGCAGCCGCGAGCCGGCGACACAGACCTGGCCGGAGTTGCGGAAGATGCCGTTGGCCGAGACTCTGGCCGCGTGCTTGATGTCGGGCACATCGGCAAACACGATGTTGGGCGACTTGCCGCCAAGCTCGAGATGCACCCGCTTCAGGTTCGACCGCGCCGAGCATTCCAGCAGCCGTCGGCCGACCGCGCCCGAGCCGGTGAAGGCCAGCACATCGACATCCATATGCAGCGCGAGCGCCTCGCCGGCCGATGCGCCGCGGCCGGTGACGACGTCGAACACGCCGTCCGGCAGGCCCGCTTCGGTCGCGAGCTCAGCCAACCGTAGCAGTGTGAGCGACGCCAGCTCCGGTGGTTTGACCACGACCGAGTTACCGGCGGCGAGCGCAGGAGCGATCTTCCAGGCGCCGATCATCAGCGGGAAGTTCCACGGCACGATGACACCGACGACGCCAAGCGGCTCGCGATGCACGAGCCCGAGCACGTCGGCTGAGGTCGGCGCGATCTCGCCATATACCTTGTCGATCGCCTCGGCGTAGTAGCGGACAGTGCCTGCCGCCGACAGCGGTTCGGCCTTGTAGGCCATGCCGATCTCGGTGCCGTTGTCGCGCACGCCGAGCACGGCGATCTCCAGCGCATGCTGCTCGATGAGATCGGCGAACCGCAGCAGGACCTTCTTGCGTTGCGCGGGTGCAGCGCGCGACCAGCGTCCCTGCTCGAAGACCTGCCGCGCCTGTCTCACCGCATGGTCGACATCGGCCGCATCGCCGTCGGCAATGCTGGTCAGCAGCTTGCCGTCGATCGGCGACACGACGTCGAGCCGCGCCGTGCCGACCGCCTGCACGACGCGGCCGCCGATGAAGAGCTGCTGGGCCGGAATGGCGGCGGATCGGTACAGATCGATCTGGGCTTGCTGCATGCGAGATCAGTGTGACGGTGACGAAAGCGGCTCGCGATCGGGATCGCTGGCATGACGCAATCCTCGCCAAATCAAGGCTTTGGCAGCAATCAACCGATAGGTGGATGTCACCGCGGCCACTCCCCTCATAGCGTGATCGCACGATGGCCGAACGCTCCGCACGCTCGGTGCAAATCAGTCGCCCACGATCATCCACGCCTGCCGGCGAGCACCGACAAGGTCATGTCCGAGATCACGCAGCCCCGCATTCTTCTGATCGGCACTGGCGACACCAAGGCCGACGAACTGCTGTTCATGAGCGAGTGCATCGCGCGCGCCGGCGGCAGAACGGTCATGATGGACATCAGCGTGCTCGGCGATCCGCCGTACCAGCCCGCACATGACAAGCACGCGGTGGCTGCTGCCGCGCAGACCACCATCGACGCCATCGCATCGAGCGGCGACGAAAACTCCGCGATGTCGCTGATGGCGGTTGGCGCCGCCAATCTTGCGCGCGAGCTCGCGGCGCGCGAGGCCATCGACGGCGTAATCGCGATCGGCGGCACGATGGGCACCGACCTCGCGCTCGACGTCGCACAGGCGCTGCCGCTCGGCCTGCCGAAGTTGATCGTCTCGACGGTTGCGTTCTCGCATCTGATCCCGCCCGAGCGCGTCGCCGCCAACCTGATGATGATCCTGTGGGCCGGTGGCCTCTATGGCCTCAACGGCACCTGCACCGCGGTGCTGTCGCAGGCCTGCGGCGCGATCGTCGGCGCGGCCAGGAGTGCGATCAAGCCGCGCAAGGACCGGCCGGTGGTTGCGATCACCTCGCTCGGCAAGAGCTGCCTGCGCTACATGGTCGAGCTCAAGCCGCAGCTCGAGCGGCGCGGCTACGAGGTGGTCGTCTTCCACACCACCGGCATGGGTGGCCGCGCGATGGAGTCGATCGCGGCCCAAGGCGGTTTCGCCGCCGTGCTGGACCTCAGCCTGCAGGAAGTCGCCAACCAGCTTACCGGCTCGGTGGTCAATTCCGGCGCCGATAGGCTGGAGAACGCGGGCAGAGCCGGCATTCCGCAGATCGTCGCCCCCGGCGCGATCGACATGGTGGATTTCCCGGCGTGGCTGCCGGTTCCGGACGAATTGTCGGATCGTCCGTTCCACGCGCATAACCGGCTGCTTGCCTCGGCGACGTCGCGACCGGTCGAGCGCCGCAGGATCGCGAAGGGGATTGCGGAGAAACTGTCCCACGCCAACGCACCGGTCGCCTTCGTGCTGCCCGCCGGCGGCATCCAGCAATGGGACCGCGAAGGCGAGGCCCTGCACGACCCTGACGCCCTCGCCGCCTTTGTCGACGCCATGCGGTCGGCGATCCAGCCACCGGTCGAACTGCACGAGATCAAGGACCACATCAACAGCACGGCATTCAATGAAACCGTGCTCGGCATCTTCGACCGCTGGGTTGCCGCCGGCATTGTCCGCCCCGGCCACTCGACGGCTGCCGCATGATGCGGCCGCACGCCCAGGCGCTGGTGCTCGATTTCGGCGGCGTGATCTCGAAGACCCTGTTCGAGACCCACGATTTGACCGAGCGCACGCTCGGTCTCGCACCCTGCACGCTGAAATGGCTTGGACCGTTCGCCCCCGACAGCGATCCGCTGTGGACGTCGATGCAGCGCGGCGAGATTTCCGAACGCGACTACTGGCTGACCCGCAGCCGCGAGGTCGGCCGGATGCTCGGCGAGGACTGGCGCGACATGGAGACCTTCGTGAAGCGCGCACGCGGCGCCGACCCTGATACCGTGATCCGGCCCGAGGCGACGCGCGCGATCAATCTCGCCGCTGACGCCGGGGTCCGGCTCGCGATCCTCTCGAACGAGCTCGACCTGTTCTACGGTGCCGATTTCCGCACCCGGCTTTCGATCCTGAAGCGCTTCGATACCATCGCCGACGCGACCCATACCGGGATCCTGAAACCCGACCCGCTCGCGTATCAAAGCGTGCTGGACGAACTGGCGCTGGAGGCAGACAATTGCGTCTTCGTCGACGACCAGCGCCGCAACATCGCGGGCGCCGTTACGTGCAACATGCGCACGGTGCTGTTTGATGTGCGCAACCCGGCCGCGTCTTACAGCGAGGCGCTGCGGCACTTCGGGCTGCAGTTCGAGTAAAGCGTTTTCGAGCGAAGTGGGTACCGGTTCGCGTGAAGAAAACGCGTCAAAATGAGAATCTGGAGCCTCCGTTCCATCGGGACGGAAAGGCCCCTAGCCGGACAGAGAGCAATCATGCGCGACAGAAACTTCCTGGTTGAGAACAACGCCAAGCCGATCTGGCACCCGATGGCCCACCCCGCCGAGATGCGGGCGCAGCCGCCGCGGATCGTGATGAAGGGCGAAGGCGTTCATGTCACCGACATCGACGGCAAGACCGTGATCGACGCGGTCGGCGGGTTGTGGAACGTCAACCTCGGCTACAGCTGCGATCCGATCAAGCAGGCGATCACGGAGCAGCTCAGCGCGCTGCCGTACTACTCGGGCTTCCGCGGCACCTCATCCGGTCCCTCGATCGAGCTGGCCTACGAGCTTACCGAATGGTTCAAGCCGGAAGGCATGGTGCGCGCCTTCTTCACCTCAGGCGGATCGGACTCGGTCGAGACCGCGCTGCGGCTCGCGCGACAATACTGGAAAATCAAGGGCCAGGCCGACCGCACCAAATTCCTGGCCCTGAAGAAGGGCTATCACGGCACCCATTTCGGCGGCGCGTCCGTCAACGGCAACGCCAATTTCCGCCGCAACTATGAGCCGATGCTGCCCGGCGTATTCCACATCCCGGCGCCGTCGACCTATCGCAACCCCTTCAACGAGACCGATCCCGCAAAACTCGCGCAGCTCTGCGCGGCAGCGATGGAGGAGGAGATCGTATTTCAGGGCGCCGACACCATCGCTGCCTTCATCATGGAACCGGTGCTGGGAGCCGGCGGCGTGATCGTACCGCCGGACAGTTTCATGAAGCTCGTGCGCGAGATCTGCGACCGTCACGGTATCCTGATGATCGCGGACGAGGTCGTCACCGGGTTCGGCCGCACCGGCGCATGGTCGGGCTCGCGGCTGTGGGGCGTGAAGCCCGACATGATGACGATGGCGAAGGCGATCACCTCGGGCTATTTCCCGCTCGGCGCGACGCTGATCGGCGAAGCCGTTGCGGAAGCCTTCGAGTCTGATGCGACGACGTTCGGTTCGATCGGCCATGGCTATACCTATTCGGGCCATCCGGTCGGCTGCGCTGCAGGTATCGCGGCGCTCACCGAGACCCGCCGCCTCAAGCTCGACGAGAATGCCGCCGCGCGCGGCAACGACCTTGCGCAGGCGTTGGCCGCGCTCAAGGCGAAGCATGCGCTGGTCGGCGACGTCAGGGGCAAGGGCCTGATGGCCGCGCTTGAGCTGGTCGCCGATCGCGACAGCAAGAAGCCCGCGGACAAGAAGACCATGGCGAAGGTTGCGGATGCCGCCTATGAGGCCGGCGTGATGCTGCGCGTCTCCGGCAACAACCTGATCCTGTCCCCGCCCCTCATCCTCACCTCGCTGGACGTCAAGGCGATCGCCGAAGGAATCGACGCCGGCCTCTCAGCGGCCGGCTGATGACAATGTGCTGACGCAGGCCATGGCGCGCTCGAACGGCGCGCCATCGGCTTTGTCGCGGTCGAGGCAGTCGGCCAGCGAGGCCGCCGACATCCTCTGATCAGTGCAGAAGATCCGCATGAAGTCGGCCGCGAGCGCAACCTTGCCCGGAGAGGACTGCCGCTCCCAGTCGTCGCTGCTTAGATAGAGCAAGGACGCAGTGTCCGTACCGCCTTCAGCCGAAGCTGGCACACCGCGCGCTGCCTGCCCGATCGCCAACGACAGCAGCAGCACGCGGGCCGTTGTACCGATGCAATGCACGCGACCGCGCATTTGATGCCCTGGCATTCGCCGTCGAGGTTGACCGCGCTGCAACGCTGAAGCTTCCGCGTAACCGTGTCAACTGGCGATCAAGCTCGACCTGGCATCGACGCCCAATTCTGTCCCACTTTGCGTAAGTCTTATCTTGACGGCAGCGGAGAGATTCAGCGAACGGCGCGCGAGGCGCGTCAAGTTCCACTGATCGCGCTCCGGCGGCTGTCGCATGCCCTGATCATTGACAACGGGAGTTCCATTTCAAGGTGAGATGTATCGCTTGCATGATACTTGCAAGCAAGAATCCGGCCCGACGGAACATAACCTTAGGTTGCAATGTCACGCCGAAGTCACGCCACATGCAGAACATGACGATTGCAACCTGCCGCCACATAAGCGCCCTCAGTTGCTCCTTGAATGGATGCGAACCGCATGATTGTGGCTTGGGACTAAGGGACAGCGATGATGCCGATAGCCGTACAACGGTTGACACGACTATTTATTGTGCTTGCGACGGCGCTCTTCTCGTTCCCTGTCACGGCTCAGGTGAGCAAAGGCAATCCGTCCACCGCAGTGTCAGCGTCATCAGCCAAGGTCACGCTGGGTGCTATCAGGTGGGACAACTGGAGTCTCGACAGTCCCTATGGACAGGTCCTGGCCGACCCCGGATTGCGGGAGCGCGCGCCATATTACACGGAGCGTCTGCCGAACGGGCAATTGGGCTTTCCCGGAAACACCGAACGGGCGCTCAATGCGGACGTCCATTATGCGAAGTCCGCAGGCCTGGATTACTTCATCTTCGGCTACTACCTGGAGAGTTACGCCTGGGGACGCGATCCAAAGCGTGCCGTGGCGCTCAATCGCGCCATGGAGAATTTCGTTCGCCTGCCCAACAAGCTCGGCGTCAAATACGCGCTGAATTTCAACCTGTCATTTCCTTCCCGCGACGTGCCGATGGTCAGCGATGCGATCAGCAAGGCCGTGCGCGGGCCCGACTACATGCGGACGAACGACGGCTCGGCGCCGGTGTTCTTCCTGGTGAATTCCATGACTCCATGGCTGAAGGGCCTCGGTGGCGAGGACAGCGCAAAGGCAGCCCTCAAAGACATCAAGGATCGCGTCAAGGCCGCGACGGGCCAAAATCTCTATCTGGTCGCCTTGCTCTTCAACTTGCCAGAAACAGGACCCGTCGCTCACAGGATCGGATTTGATGCGACCAGCACATATGCCACCGCCCTTGGGTCGAATGGAAAGTCCCTGCCCTATGCGAGTTGCGCCGCCCTCGCGCAGAGCGCATGGCGCGCGGAAACCAAGGGTGGCATGGGAGGCTTCCTGCCAACCGTTACGCTCGGGTGGGATTACCGTCCGGCGTTGCGCGATCCGCAGGAAATGAAAACGCGCAAGCCGAATCCTGATTGGTGTCAGCCTGCCACCGATGAGGAATGGACGCGGCAGATCCGCGGTGCGATCAGCGAGGCGTCCAGCAATCCGCGCAACGGTCGCTTCCAGAGCGTCGTGATTTATGCCTGGAACGAAAGTTCGGAAGGTGGCTGGATTCAGCCGACGTTGTCAGAAGGCGTACGACGGCTCAAGGTGATAGCCAGTGCGACGGGGCGGCATCCGGCAATTCCGCCCTTCAAGCTCGCATGGCCGACCCGGATTGACCCGAAGGCCTGCGCCGTTGGTTCGTCATCCATCTCAACTACAACGGCAAGCGCCGGATGCAAATCGGCCGATGACTCGATGACGACTGCGTGGCCATGTCCGCCGGGCATGCAGGTTGCCAGCGAAGAATTGCGCGAAGGGCCTTCAGAAGAAGGCGAGAAAACGCCGCTCATCTGGCGAGAGAGGCTCTGCTCACCGCAGGGCAAATGACAACGACGATCCTAATAGCGACAGGGGGTTCCAATGGATGAAGTCTGGAGTGATGAGAACAACTTCGTGATCAACAACATGAAGTTCAATCTAATTAGACAGAACTTCAACGATGCCAGGACGACGAAAGATACCGTAGCGATCATCAAGAACCGCGGGATGATCGATCGGTACAAGAGCCTCATTCGCGAGAACGGCGTAACCAACATCCTGGAATTTGGCATCTTCGAAGGCGGCTCGGCTTTGCTGCTTGCCGCAATCGAGGAACGCATCAAGTTCGTCGGCATCGACATCAGACCTGCGAGCCCGGCGGTCCTCGGCCTGATACGAGACCACGGTCTGACGGACCGCGTAAAGCTTTACTACAATACGTCGCAAGGCGACGCCGCCCGTGTCCAGGAGATCATCAGGAAGGAATTCCCCGGACAACGGATCGATATGATCATCGACGACGCCTCTCATCAATACGAGCTCTCCCGGGCGAGCTTTGAGGCGTCATTCCACTATCTCAAGAGCGAGGGTCTCTATCTGATCGAGGATTGGGCCTGGGCTCATTGGGAGGAGCCGTATCAGACGCAGCTATGGACTGACATGCCGGCACTCACCAACCTGATTTTCGAGCTCGTCATGCTCTGCGGCAGCCGGCCGGACATCATATCGGAGATGAGCGTTCAAAAGGCGATCGCGATTTTTCGCAAAGGCAGCCAGGAAGTCGGCAACTTCAGCCTGTCAAAGCTCTACCGTCATCGCAACAGATGGACCCCCGCGCTTTAGAGATCGCGTCTCGCACGCATCTCACGTGCACCCGACCTTGGTGATCCTTCAAAGGGATCGCCAAGGCGGGCAACGCGCGGGCTCTCGTCATTTCGTTTCCCTGGCCGTGGTGACAGGCGGCACGTCGAGCGCCGGATTGCGGTCGAAGAAATTGAACGGACGCAGCCGGAAGCCATGCCACAGGCCGGGCATCACGGGCCAATCCTCGGCGCGCGGCACGTGGCGGAAGCCGACGGTGTACCACAGCACAAGGTCGCGATCCTCGATCGGCCGCTTCGCTGCGGTCCATTTCGGCAGGCCATCGACGTCAGGGTTTTCGTTCGGATACGTGCCGGCGGCGTAGCGCTCGTCCTTGGCGTAGGCCGAGGTCCACAGCGTGTAGGCGCTGAAGCCGGCGCGCAACTGGATCGGATCGTCCTTGGCGAGCAGCGAGACGTCGGAATGGCCGGGCATCAGCTGATAGCTGGTGCGGTAGCCCTGTTTGTTGGTCTTGCCCGTGCTCTCGATCCGAAACTGCGCCGCGCCCAGCGGCGTCGTCACCGGGCCCTCGGTCGCGACCGGCTTGGTGTCGACCTGCCACAAGCTCTTGCGCTGGCCCTGCTCCAGCCGCCGGACGCTGAAGCGATCCTCGACCAGCCGGTTCGCGGTGCCGTCGACGTCCATGTCGATTCGGAATGTCATGTAGTGATCGTGATTGACCGCCAGCAGCCGCTCGTCGACCAGCGTTCCATAAGCGGTATCCTGCGCGGCGGTGGGGTCGCTCAAATTCCGGCTTGCCACCCCTTTGGTCGCATCGATGCCGTAGGCGCCGAGCCGCACATCGATGTTGCCGGCGCGGTCGAACACATAGTCGACCAGATAGTCGTAATTGCCGACCACCGGCGCCATCCGCACCACGAGCTCGTTGTTCGGCCTCACCTCGGCAGTGTTGTTGATCAGCTCGCTGTGCCGCCAGATCGGATCGCCGGTCGGCCGCTCGAAGATGCAGACCGCGCCCTTGGAGACGACCGGATTGCCCTTGGTGTCCGAGATGGTCAGATCGAGATAATGCGCACCTTCGGGACAATCGATGCCGCGCTGCAATTCGCTGGAGAGCACGCCGAAGCCATACTCGCCGATATCCATGTAGGCGCGGAACGACCAGGTCGGCGCCGGATCCATATAGGGCACGAACATCTCGCTCGCCGACATCTGGTAGGCGATGTCGCGGAACGTGCCGTGGTCATCGTAGCGGATCAGCGACAGCACCGCGCCGACACGCGGCTCGAGGCGGACGTGGAACGACCAATTGTCCCAGCGGACCTGGCCGCCCTCCACCTTCACATTGCTGCCCTCAGGCGCGGTGATTTCGATCGGCTTCGGCGGCTTGCGGTATTTTCCGGAGTCGGCATAGGCGTGCGACGGCGACTGCGCCGGGGGCGGCACCACACCGAGATCGGTCACCGACAGCACCGTCCGGCTCTTGAGATCGACCTGGGCCACCAAATTCTCGATCGGCTTGCCCCAGAGATTGTTGCCAGCGCCCGTGGTGTCGACGCAGGGAACGTTGAGCAGGCGGCGGCCTTTCAGCGCCGGGTCGCTCACCGGCCCGACGGTCAGCGGCAGGCACAGCACGTTCTTGAAGTCGGTGATGCCGCGCTTGGCCATCGCGGCGATCCAGCGCGGGTCCTGCTTCGGCAGATCGCCGGCGGACATCAATTCGTCGATGGTCAGCGCGGCCTCGTGATCGCTGACCTCGTCCCAGCCGACGAGACTGCGCGCGGCGAGGTCGACATGCGCCTCGTAGAGATGCCCGCCGCTCAGCAGGGTCGCGTGCGCCCGGCGTACGAAGGGCTGTCCGGGCTTCCACGCCCGCACCTCGTCCTTGGGGTCCTCCTCGACCGTCATCGAGACGACGCGCGCCGCATCGTCGAGCTTGCCGGCGCTGCGGAGGATTTCGGAGACCGAACGGATCTCATCCGTCGTCAGCCCATCCATCGGGTGCGTCGCGGCCGCCTGCGGCCACATCCTCCGCTCGGCCTGTGCCGGCGTCGCCAGTGTCGCTGCGACCAGGCCTGCCAATGCCCATCCGCCATGCCGCGATATCAGAGCCATCACGCCCTCCACTCAAAACCAGAACGGTCAGAATACAAGCTATGGTGACGGCGTGAAGCCCTGCCTCATCCGGTAACCCGTTCCGACACACCCGGCGGGATGGTCGCGGTGGCCGGGCGCGGCGCGGCGCGATGGACATCGAGCAGCCGCACGCCGAGCCGATCTCGCAAGGCCGGCCAGATGCCGCGCGGCGCCACGATCATCACGACCACGGCGAGGATGCCGAGCCCAACCAGATACCAGCCGCCGGACAGGCCGAGCGGGCCGGTCATCAATTCGCGCAGGCCGAAGAAGATGATGACGCCCAGAATCGGACCTTCGAGCGTGCCGATGCCGCCGATGATCACGATGAACATCATGTAGACCGACCAGTTGACGTCGAACGCCGCCAGCGGCGCGATGAACAGGTTGCCCATGAAGCTGAGCGCACCGGCCAGCCCGCATCCCGCCGCCGACAGCACAAAGGCGATGAAGCGGTTGTGGCGGACGTCGACGCCGACGCTCATCGCGGCAAGATCGTTGTCGCGGACACTCATCAGCCCGAGCCCGAAGCTCGAGGTCATCATCTTGTACAACGCGGCGATGGTGACAAGCGTCAGGCCGCCCGCGAGCCAGAACATCGTCGGCTCGAACCAATCGAAATCGATCAGCTTGCTGGTCGCGAGCGGCACGCCCGAGGTGCCGCCGACCGCCTGCGATTTCATCGTGAAGGCGCCGATGATCTCGGCAAACACCCACATCGCGATCGAAAAATAGGCATCGCGCAACCTGAACAGCGGAAACGCGATGATCGCGGCGACGGCCGCGGCCACCAGCGGCGCCACCGGCAGCACCCAGATCGGGGTCACCTCGAGCCAGCCCGAGGTCAGAAACAGCGCGTAGGCGCCGAAGGCGATGAACACCTGGTGGCCGAGCGAGACCAGCCCGGCATAGCCGGCCAGCAGATTCCACATCTGTGCCATCGTCAGCAGCAGCAGGCACTCGGTCGCGAGCCGCAGGAAGCCTTCGTTCAGCACGAAGGGCGCACCGGCGATCACAGCGATGAGCACGATGCAGCAGGCCAGGAGAAGTGTCCGTGTCGGCATCGGCTTCACACCCTGCTCGACACAAGACCCGACGGGCGGATCAACAGCATGATGAAGAACAACAGATGCGCATAGAGCAGCCCGGCATTCGGATCGATCTTCAGCCCGATCAACTGCGCCATGCCGAGCGCGATGCCGCCGAGCAGCGCGCCCCAGAACGAGCCGAGCCCGCCGAGCACCACGACCTCGAAGGCGATCAGGAGCCGCTCGGCGCCCGAGAACGGCGTGAAGCTCGAGCGCACCGCGAGCAGGACGCCGCCGATCGCGCCGAGTGCGAGCGACAGGCCCATGACATAGTTATAGACCCGGTCCGGCTTGACCCCGGACAGCCGGACGATGTCGCGGCGGTCGGCGGTGGCGCGCACGATGCGGCCGAATTCGGTGTGGCGCAGCACGAGTTGCAGCGCCATGAACAGAAGTGCCGCGAGCACAAGCGTCAGCAACGGCATGATTCCGATGTTGAGGCCGGCAATCTCGAGGCTGGCGCGCGAGAGCTCGCCGACCTGCAGGCTGCGCACGTCGGCGCCGAACACCTCGACCATCACGTTGCGCAGGATCACCGAGACGCCGAAGGTCAGCAGCAATGGCGACAGCGGATCGGGCGACGTCACCACCCGGTTGACGATGACAGCCTGGTACAGCCATCCGACCGCAAAGGACAGCGCGATCACCGGGATCAGCATCAGCAATGGCGGCACCTGCGGAAACAGGCTGGAGAGCAGCACGGCGCAGAACGCGCTCAGCACCATGAATTCGCCATGCGCGATGTTGACGACTCGCATTACGCCGAACACCAGCGCGAGCCCGATGCCGAGCAGTGCATACAGCCCGCCCAGCAAGGCTCCGTTGATCAATGTCTCAACCCAGATCATGTTCGTTGCCAACCCTGGCTAGTTTCCGAAATAGGCGTGCGTCAGCTGCTCCGGCTGCAACCCCTGCGCCGGGCCGGTCAGCGACACCCGCCCCTTCAACAGGCAATAGATCCGCTCGGAGGTCGCAAGCGCGCGCTTGACGTCCTGCTCGACCAGCACCACCGCGGTGCCCTCGCGGCGGATGTCGGCAAACGAGCGATAGATCTGCTCGACCACGACGGGCGCGAGCCCGAGCGAAATCTCGTCGCACAGCAGGAGGCGCGGGTTCGACATCAGTGCGCGGCCGATCGCTGCCATCTGCTGCTGGCCGCCGGAGAGCTGACCGGGAAATATCCGCCGCCGCTCTTCCAGGATCGGGAACAGGTCGAACACCCGCCGCAGGGTCCAGCTGCCCTTGCGCCGGTTCACCGTGCCCATCAAGAGGTTCTCCTCGATGGTCAGCGAGTCGAACAGCAGGCGTCCCTCGGGCACCATGATCAGCCCGAGCCGCGACACCTGCTCGGCCGGCATCTGCGAGATGTCGATGCCGTCGAAAAGTACCGCCCCGCGCCGCTCCTCGTTGAGCCCGACGAGCGCCTTCAGAAAGGTGGACTTGCCTGCACCGTTGGCGCCGACCAGCGCCACCGCCTCGCCGTCCGCCACGGTGAAGTTCATGTCGAACACGGCCTGGAGATCGCCGTAGAATATCTCGAGGCCGTTCACATCAAGCAACGCCATCGGCCTTCAATCCCATGTAGATCTCGCGCACCACGGCGCTGTCCATCACCTCGGCCGGCGGCCCTTCGAGCACCTTGCGGCCGAAATCGAGCACCAGGATGCGATCTGACACCGCACGCAGCGCATGCGGAATGTGCTCGATCCAGATCATGGCGTGATCGGCCTTGACCGACTTGATGATCGCGACCAGCCGCTCGACCTCGGGCTCAGTCAGCCCGGCGGCGATTTCGTCGAGCAGGATCAGCTTCGGCTTCGAGGCCAGCGCCTTGGCGAATTCCAGCCGCTTGCGGTCGATCAGCGGCAAGGCGCCGGCGAGCTTGTCGGCCTTGGCCTCGAGCCCGGTCCGCTGCAACACCTCCATCGTCCAGCTCGATGCCGCCTCGCCATAGAGGCCCGCGCCGTAGGACGCGGCGACCAGCGCGTTCTCGTAGACCGACAGATGCGGGAACGGCTGCGGGATCTGGAACGCGCGCCCGAGCCCCATTCGTGCCCGTTGGTGCGGCGGCAGCTCCGTTATGTCGTTGTCGTCGAGCATGATCGAACCGCCGTCGGCCGTGAGCAGGCCGACGATCAGGTTCAACAGCGAGCTCTTGCCGGCGCCGTTCGGGCCGATCACGCCGAGGCATTCGCCGCGCGCCAGCTCGAAGCTGACGGCGTCGGCGACCACGATCTCGCCGAAGCGTTTCGACAGCCCACTGACGCGCAGAAGCGGTACCATCTCAGGCGAGCTTCGATAGCAGCTGGAGATCGGCCTGCTTCGGGATGAACGGGGCGGTGCCGTTGTGCACGATCAAGAGCTCGTATTTCGACTTGCCGCCCTTGGACTTGCGCCACTGCCCGCCCGACAGCGAGGTCACCGCGACGTTCTTGATCGGGCTGTCCTTGAACTTGACCCGGCCGACCACGGTCTCCATGTCGAGCCCGGCAATCGCATCGCGCAGCGAGTTCTTGTCCTTGGGATCGCTGTTCTGCAATGCCGCGAGTCCGACCTCCCACAGCGCGTGGGCATAGCCGATCGGCTGGGTCCACTGCTTGCCGGTGGTCTTCTCCCACTCGGCAGCAAGTTCGGCAGCGCTCTGCCCGGTCAGCGACGACTTGAACGGATAGGCCGGCGTCCACCACACCTCGGTCGACATGCCGTCGCCCCGATCGCCGAGCGCGTTCACCGCGGCCGGGAACAGGAAGGCTGCCGCCACCGTGCAGATCTGCGGCTTGAAACCGGCCTGCGCCGCCTGGTTCCACAGCGTCACCCAGTGATTGCTGAAGGTGAAGCCGGAGACGATGTCGACGCCGTTGTTCTTGAACAGCGCGATCTGGTTGGTGAAGTCGTCGGTCGCGATCTGGAATTTGCCCGCCGAGAATTCCTGATAGCCGGCCGCCGAGATACCCGCCGGCAGCCCGAGCTTCGGATCGGAGAATGCCTGGCCCGGCGGATTGTCGATGTAGAGCGTGCCGACCTTCTTGTTGGTCTCGACCGACTGCCACATGCCGAGGAAGTTCCTGGCGACGTCGTCGGCGCCCCAGAAGAAGTGATAGCTGTAGGGAAAGCCCTTGTCCGGCGTCGACTTGCGCGGGAACATCCAGCCCTGCCACGGCACCTGGGTCGAGATCGTCGGAATGCCGCGGGCGTCGGCGAGCTCCTGCACCGGCGGCTGGGCGTCGCCGTCCTCGATCAGGATCAGGTCGCACTTTTCACGCAGCACCAGTTCACTCGCGATCACCGACGAGCGGTTCGGATCGGATTGATTATCCTTGAACACCAGCTCGACCTGATAGGTCTTGCCGCCGATCTTCAGGCCGTCTTTCAGCCGCGCCTTGATGCGCTCGTGAATCCAGGGATCGGGCTCGGCGAACTGCGCGCGGACGCCGGAGAGGCACCCGACCCAACCGATCTTGATGGTGTTGCCGGCGGCGCGCGCGACGTTCACCAGCGGCACGTTCATCGCCGACGCGAGTCCGGTGGCACCGGCCGCCTTCAGCAGCGTGCGCCGGTCGAGCCGGCCGGATGCTGTCGTCTTTGAATTCTCAGTCATGTCCCTCTCCCCTGAAACAATTGTCTGAACTACGCCTCGCCTCAAGCCGCAGATCGTTGAATCGCCACACGGCTCACCGCGGCAAACTTGCACAAGGTGTTTTCGATGATTTGGCGCGGGATGCCGCGCACGATGAAGACGAGCCGCGAGCGCCGGTCCGCCGACGGCCAGCCGGCAAGCGTGATCGGCGGATGGAACACATGCTGCACACCATGCACCACCATGGGCGCATCCGGCTGCTCGGCGACATGCACGATCGCTTTGAAGCGCAGCAGATCCTCGCCTTTCAGTGCCGCGACATAATCGAGCCAGCGCGCGAACGCCTCGCGCCGGATCGGCTCGTCGATGATCAGGCTGTAGGAAGACACGCCGGCATCATGCGTGTGATGGCTGTGATGACCGCAATCTGCTCCATCGCAATCGTGATCCGCGTGTTGATGCGGCGCATTCGCCGCCTGCGCTGCCACATCGAACCAGCGCACCACGTCGGCGGAACGGGCCGCCGGATCGAACAGCCCGGCATCGAGGACCTTCGCCGGCTCGACCATTCCATCACGGACCTGGTGGCGCACGGCGACCGGATTGATCGCCGCGAGTTGCGCGTCGAGCCGCGCCAGTGTGTCATCGGCGGCAAGATCCGTCTTGGTCACCAGCAGCCGGTCGGCGACCGCGATCTGCCTGACGGCCTCGCCATGCGTTGCAAGGGTGTGTACGCCGTTGACGGCGTCGACGGTCGCGACCACGCCGTCGATCCGGTAGCGGCCGACGACATCGGGCGCCGTCATCAGCGTGTGCAGCACCGGCACGGGATCGGCGAGCCCGGTGGTCTCGACCAGCACGCGGTGGAACGGCGGGATCGTGCCGGCGGCGCGGCGCGCGGCGAGATCGGCCAGCGTCTCGATCAGATCCTCGCGCACCGAGCAGCAGATGCAGCCATTGTCGAGCAGCGCCAGCCGGTCCTCGCTGCTCTCGACCAGGAGATGGTCCAGCGCCACCTCGCCGAACTCGTTGATGATGGCGACGACGCCATTGAGCTCCTTCTGGCGCAGCAGATGGTTCAGCACCGTGGTCTTGCCGCTGCCGAGGAAGCCGGTCAGCACCGTGACCGGGATCTGATCCACAGCACTCATCTTGCACTCCGCTCGTAGACCTTGCGGCCTTCGAAGAAGGTCATCTCGACCCGCGTGTCGGCCAGTTGGTCCGGCGGGATCTCGAAGATCATCTGGTCGAGCACGATCAGATCGGCCGACTTGCCGACCTCGATCGAGCCGATCGACTGGCCGAGGCCGGCCGCGCGCGCCGCGTCGATCGTGTAGATGTCGATCACGGTCGCAAGGTCGAGCGCCTGCTCTGCCCACAGCGACTTGCCGGGAAAGTCCCCGGTCGGATTCCGCCGTGTCACCATGCCCTCGATGCCCTGCCAGGGATCCGGGATCGGGATGACAGGCCAGTCCGAGCCGCCGGCCATCAGCGCGCCGGCCTCTTTGAGGTCCTTGTTCGGCCAGAAGCGCTGCGCGCGCTCCTCGCCCATCGCGGCCTTGTGCGCCTCGAGGAAGATGGTCGGATACCAGATGATCGGCGACAGGTCGGCCGCGACGCCGAGCTCGGCGAAGCGCTTGATGTCGTCGGGCGCGATGTAGCTCGCATGCGCGATCTGGTGCACCAGATGCGTCGGACCGTTGAAGCTGCGCACCACATCGATCGCGTCGAGCGCCTGCGTCACCGCGGCATCGCCGGCGCAATGGATCTTGGCGGCCAGGCCGAGCTTCTCGCAGCGCCCGAGCCAGCGGATCAGGTCCGGCACGGTCAGCATGGTGGCGCCGCGGAAGCAGCAGCCCCGCACGGGATCGGCGACATACGGCTCGTGGAACGCCGCGGTCTTGGCGCCCGGCACGCCGTCGAGGAACACCTTCACATAATCAGGCTTCACATGCGCGCCGCGATACTGCTCGCGCAGCGCAAACAGCTCCTCGCCGGCCTTGCCGAACATGAAGCCCGGCTCGACCACCGGCATCGCGCAGACCGCCCAGGCGGTGAGTTCGCCGCGGTCGTCGAGCCCCTTCAGCGCCGCCATGATCGGCTGCATGCTGGCGGCATCGATGAAGGCGGTGACGCCATAGGTGTTCAGGACCGAAATCGAGCGCGCCACCGCCGCACGGTCCATCTCGGCCGTATAGTGACCGGAGGCTGCAAGCGCCCGCTCCACCAGGCCCGAGGCGGCCTCGATCATGATCCCGGTCAGCGTTCCGGTCTTGAGGTCGCGGCCAATCTCGCCGTCGGTCGGATCAGGTGTGTCGGCCTGCACGCCGGCAAGCCGCAGTGCCGCCGAGCTGGCCCAGCGATTGTGATAGGTGTCGTCGCGCAGCACGACGGGATGACCGGAGCACGCCGCATCGAGCAGCGCGCAGGACTCCGCGGTGTTCATCTCGTTCAGCAGATTGTTGCCGAACTGCCCGCCGACGATCCAGGCGCCGGGCGCTGCCGCCGAGGCGGCTTTGTGCAGGGTCTCGGCGATCCTTGGAATGCTGTCGGCGTTGGAGAAGCGCAGCTCGTAGAGATCGGCCTGCCCGCCCATCATGATGTGGTTGTGGATGTCGACGATCCCCGGCATCGCCATCCGGCCGCCGAGATCGACGGTTGCCGTCCCGTCGCCGATGAGCGACGCGACGTCACGCTCCTCGCCGACCGCGATGAACCGGCCGGCCTTGACCGCCGCGCATGCCGCCCACGGCTGCGCCCGGTTCGACGTGTAGATCCGGCCGTTGCGGAAGACCGTGTCGGCGAAAGTCCTGTTCATGCGGATCAACTTCTCGATTGGGAAAGCCTGGAGCGCTCACTGTGCGGTGCACAGCGGCCGAACCGCGCACGACGCCAGCGTGACGCCAAACGTTCGGCATGTCGGCATTTGGAACAATCCACCGTCCGGTGGATGCTACGGCGGAGGCGGAGTCGGAAGGCCGAAACGGGCAGCCGTCGGGGAGCCGCACCATCGACGCGGCCCCCATTTTCTCCGTCGCGCGCTGTACGCCGGCGCCTGCGTTACTTGGTGAACATCGGGCGCTTGGGCGTCGCCGGCTCGTCCGGCGCCCACAGCCGGAAGCTCAGATTGGCGAACACCGAATAGCCCTTGGTAACTGACGCAGTATCGATTCCGGGCAGGCCGGCAGTGCCGCCGGAGGCGTTCGAGGAGAACTCGTGCGTCGCCCAGACCGTCAGCGCGGCCGGCCCGAAATTGTAGCCGACCAGGCGCCGCCGGCCCAGATGTTGTACCGGTCGACGTTGATCGCGCCGTTGTAGAACGCGCTCGACGTATCGCCGGTCACCTGTCCTGCGTAATAGGCGATCGGCCCGAAGGTCCAGTTGCCGATCGTCTTGGCGGCGGTGAATTCGGCGTGGAAGACGTCGCCGGAGCGATAGCCGGTGATCGAATTCCTGGTGTTGATCTCGTGGTACAGATTGGCCGTGAGATTCCAGCCGTCCTTCAGATAGGACACGACCAGCTCGGGCTGGAAGGTCCACCAGGGATTGCCGACATTGTTGAGGCCGGACGGACCGCTGATCGACCCGTTCGGCACGTATATGCCAAGGCCGGTCTTGACGAAGAAACCGCTGTCGCCGAGCTTCCAGCTCAACTCCCCCGGCACGATGAAGGTGTTGTGCATACCCGCCTGCTGGACGTTAATCGGGCCGCCGACATCGGCCATGATCCAGGGCTGCACGATGACCGCATCATACGTCGCGCCGAGGAAGGTCCAGCCCGGCACCCACAAGAGACCGGATGCTTCGACGGCGGCATGGACCGGCGTGGACGCACCACCGACGTTGGGCGCCCCGGGACCGACGATGTTCGCCTGATAGGTGAAGACCTGATTGAAGCTGTAAAGGCCGGGCGGCGGCGTGCCGGCCGTGCCTCCGCCCAACGTGATGCCCGGTTTCTGCGCCCAGCCGGGAGAACCAAACTCATACGCGTTGGCCGATGTTGTAGCCGCACCCGCCACGATCAGCGCAGCAGCAGCGATTGTCCGATATGTTGTCATGTACCCCCCTGTCCCCAACCGCGCTGCACTGCATTTCGATCGACGATCGATCGTGCGGGCTCCGCGCGGAGCGGGCGAAATCTAGAAAGGGGATTTCAAGCGGCGTTATCCGGAATCGGCAGAAGCAACTGCCGCGCAGTGAAAATTCCTAGCGTGAGGCGGATGTCACACGCTGCACGGTGTGCGAGGGCAGCTCGCCGAACAGTTGCCGGTAGTTTTCGGTGAAGCGGCTCCAGTGCCAGAAGCCCCACCGCGCCGCGACGTCGCCGATCGAGACCGGCTGGCCCGTCGCGGCAACGGCACGCAGCTCGCGGCGCACCGCGTTCAGCCGGAGCGTGCGCAGATACTGCAACGGCGTCAGACCGAGCGCGTCCTGAAAGCAACCTTGCAAGGTCCTGCGGCTGACGCCGACATGACGGCAGAGTTCGGCGATGCGCGGCGGATCCTCGACCCGCTCGAACACATATTCGCGGATGCGGTCGACCGTCTTCTTTTGTGCGGTGCAGCCGCGAACGTCGACCCAGTCGTTCTGCGACAGGATGTCGGCGAGCGCGCCGACAAGGGTGTCCTGAAGCGAACGGCGCACGTGCTCGAACCCGAGCGCCGGTCCCAGCCGCTCGCCCTGGTCGCAGAGCTGGCGAAGGCCATGCTGAAGGCCGGCCAGGCCGGGCCCGCTGAAGAAATGCTGCTGCCCGCGAAGGCCCGCGATGAAGTCGGCCGCGCGGGTCTCGCCGAGCGCCTCCAGGCACCGCGACAGCCGATTGCGCGCGACCACAACCGATACGACGTCGACCCGCGTCGAGGTCAGCAACGGCAGCAGATTGGCGCCATCGCTGAGCAACAGATGCGGAAACACCAGCGGACGGCCGTTGTAATATCCGGGGTTGGATACGGCGAGCGGCAGGCTGAAGACCAGCGCATCCGGCCAGGCAGATCCCTGCTTGAGCAAGGCCTGCGTCGTCGTCTCCCGGACGATCTCGAGACCGCGGAGGCGGATCATCACCAGCCGCCCGGTAAACCTTCCGGGCGACACCTGCTCCATTCGCATGTTCCAGCCGCTGATGCGACCGGCATGGTCGTTCGCATCGACCGACTCGACGATCGACACGCCGGCCATCTCGGCCGCGGCGCGCTTGTCGCTCATGATGCACTCCCCCAGCATCCAGCTTGGAGAGCGCGCGGCGCGGTAACAATCAACCGTTCGAACGATACCGTCGAGGTAACCTGGTTTGTGGCTAGAAACCGAGCGCCAGCCCATCCTTGCGATGATCGGAGGCGCCGAGCAGGACACCGCGCGCATGGTCGATGCGGATCGCCTGGCAGCCGCCGATCGGGTCCTCCGAGAATCGCGCATCGTGGCCGCGGGCGCGAAGGTCGTCACGGATATCCGGAGAGATCGTCGTCTCCAGCGACAGCGCGCCGTCGAACGCAAAGGAGCGCGGCGCCTCGGCCGCCGCCTGGATGTCCATCTTCAGATCGAAGATGTTCGACAGCAGATTGGCATGGCCCGTGGCCTGGTAGTGCCCGCCCATCACCCCGAACGACATCACGGTCTTGCCGTCCTTGCGCAGGAGGCCCGGGATGATCGTGTGCATCGGGCGCTTGCGCGGTCCGAGCGAGTTGAGATGTCCGGGCCTGGCACGAAAGCTCCAGCCGCGGTTGTGCAGCAGGATGCCCGATTTCGGCGCGTAGATGCCGCTGCCAAACGGATAGAACAGCGAGTTGATCAGCGAGACGGCGTTGAGATCGCGATCGACCACCGTGACATAGACGGTGTCGCGGTGCTCGATATCGTCCCACGTTGCGGGCACGGAAGCGCTGTCCATATCGATCTTGCTGCGGATCCTGCCGATATAGTCTTCGGCCAGGAATGCAGCCGGATCGACCTTGCTGGTCGCCGGATCGCAGAAGAAGGCGTCACGCGCGCGGTAGGCGGCCTTGGTCGCTTCGGCGAGCAGATGAATGCGATCGGCCTGCGCAAGGGCGCCGACATCGAAGCCGGCGAGCGTGCGCAGGATCATCAGCGCGGCGAGGCCCTGCCCGTTCGGCGGACACTCGACCACGTCATGGTCATGGTAGCGCGCCGAGATCGGCTGGACGTAATCGGAGGTCTGCGCGGCGAAATCCTCGCTGCTGTGCGCCCCGCCGAGGCCACGCAAGATGCCCGTCATTTCATCGGCGGCTTCGCCCGCATAGAAGGCGTCGCGCCCGTGCTGCGCGATCCGGCGCAGGGTGCGGCCGAGCGCAGGTTGGGCACGGATGTCGCCGACGTCAGGCACCTTGCTGCCGGGAAGGAACTGCGCCGCCGCGTTGGCGTCGATCTCGATCCGCGCCCGGAAGCGGCGCCAGTCTTCCGCGACGCGCGGCGTGACGCAGAAGCCCTGCTCGGCAGCCAGAATCGCCGGCCGGAAGATCTCCTCCAGCGACTTGCTGCCGTGATCGGCGACCAGCCGGCACCAGGCGTCGATCGCGCCGGGCACGGTCACCGCCTCCGGCGCGGTCGGCGGAATGTCGCGCGCCCCGCTTGCGGAGTATTTCTCGACGTCGGTGGCTGCCGGTGTGCGGCCGGAGCCGTTCAGTGCGATCGGCTCGCCGGCTTTTGGCGAATAGAGTGCAAAGCAGTCGCCGCCGATCCCGGTCATCTGCGGCTCGACCACACCCTGCACCGCGACCGCGGCCACCGCGGCATCGACGGCATTGCCGCCGGCCTTCAGCATCTCGACCGCGGCAAGCGTCGCCTGCGGGTGCGAGGTCGCGGCCATGCCGCGCTCCGCAACCGCCACCGAACGGCCGATGGCCATGAAATCACGCATGTCGCTATCCTCTGATGCTGCGAGCGGCAGCCGCTCGCCAACATTGTCGAAAACGACACCGGTCCTTGGGGAAATTTCGTCTCGTGCGTGCTGTAGCGGCAATCCACCTAACGGTGGATCAAGCAGGCAAGTCATTTCGCGAGAATATGGGACCTGTGACTTAGAGGCCGCGCCACTCACTCGGTGTCGTCCTGGCGAAAGCCAGGACCCATTACCCCAAATGGCAATTGCTGTGCGACGCTGAAGCCACACCCCCGCTCACAATCAACGGCGGTGGTTATGGGTCCTGGCTTACACCAGGACGACGCCTGAAAGGCAGCCGGAGCGCGACCCGCGCCCTAATGCGGCCGCGACATCATCGCCACCACGGCAGACCGGGTCTCGACGCCGAGCTTCTCGAAGATATGGATCAGATGCGTCTTCACCGTCGCGAGACCGATGTTGAGGCATTCGCCGATCTCGCGATTGGTCCGGCCGCAGCATAGCAGCTCGACCACTTCCATCTCGCGCGAGGTCAGTCCGTAACGCGCCGGCTCGTCGGGATTCGACGACAGGCGGCCGGTCAGGTTGAATTCGAGATAGTCGTGGATCTTCTCGGCAATGTGCATGCTGCCGTCGGGAATCGCGCAGCCCGGCGCCCAGAGCACGCTCATGCCGGCGACGATGCGGTCGTTGCGGCGGAAGAAGAACTCGATCATGTCGGCAACGCCGCATTGTCCGGCGAAGGCGCGGTAGGTCGCCGCCTCCTGGGACGCGCATTGGTCGAGGGCCGTGCTTAGCCGGGCAATCGGCCGGTTGCTCGCCGAGCGCGGATGCAGCGGATCGAGCCGGTTCATGCCGGCAAGATACTGGTCGTGGAAGCTCGGCGGAACGTTGCTGGAGAGCACAAAGCGGTTGAGAGTCAAATTGCCGTCGACTTCGTAGAACGCGGTCGCGGAACCCTCGAGAATTCCTCGCGCGAACTGAATGGCCTGCGTGGTTGCCGGATCCGGTCGGCCCAGAAGCGCGATCATGACCTACCTCCCGATGTTTCCCGATGGCGAACGTCTGCGCGTCGCATGCCCGGCACGCTGGGGCAGACGCAGGGCGTAGTCAAGCAATTTGCGGGCCAAGCGCACATCCTGGAAACGGTTACGCCGGAGTAACCTGATGCCCCTCTCCACCATCCGGTTGATTGCGGACGGCGCGACCCATGCGGAACCTTCGCACCTCCCCACGCATCATTGGATCAAGAATGAATTCGCGTCACATCATGGCCGATTTCCCGTCGCGCCCGACGAACAGGTCACGCTCGCCAACTGGCGCCAACATCCCTTCAACGAGTGGGCATTCCGCAATGTCCGCGAGCTGCTGCCCACCGCGAACATCGCGCGCGCATCGGCGCCCGCGCCGTTGTCCTTTGCGCCGCGCCATCTCGACGACGTCAGCTTCGCCGACCCGCGCGGCGAGACGGTGGGCGTCGGCCACGCGCTGCGCGCCAGCCACACCGACGGCATCGTGGTGTCGCACCGCGGACAAGTCGTGTTCGAATGGTACACCCACGGCCTGACACCGGACACGCCGCATTTGATCTTCTCCGTCAGCAAGTCGGTCGCCGGAACGCTGGGCGGCATCCTAGCCGATCACGGCAAGCTCGACCCCGACGCCCCGGTGACGCGCTACATCCCGGAGATGGAGGGATCGGTCTATGGCGGCAGCTGCACTGTGCGCCACCTGCTCGACATGAGCGTCGGCATCCGCTTCGAAGAAGACTACATGGCGCGCGACGGCGACATCATGAACTACCGCCGCTCGACCGGCTGGGAGCCGCCGGATCCCGCGATTCCGCCGAGCAACCTGCGCGACTATCTGCGCACGCTGCGGCCGAACGGCGCGCCGCACGGCCAGACCTTCCACTACGTCTCGACCAACACCGACGTGCTCGGCTGGGTCTATGAGCGCGCCTGCGGCATGTCCTATGCAAAGATCCTCTCGCAGTATCTGTGGCAGCCGATGGGCGCCGAGCACGACGGCTACATCACGGTCGATTCGCGCGGCGCGGCGCGGGTCGCCGGCGGCATCTGCGCGACGGTGCGCGACCTCGCCCGCTTCGGCGAGATGATGCGCAACCACGGCATCAGCAACGGACGGCAGGTGGTGCCGGGCTGGTGGCTCGACGACATCAGGCGGAACGGCAATGCAGAGGCCTGGTCGCGCGGCGACCTGACCAAGGTGTTTCCGAACGGCAATTACCGCAACAAATGGTACACGCTCGACCGGGGCGAAACGCCGTTTGCGGCCGTTGGCATCCACGGCCAGTGGATCTACATCGATCCGGTCAACGAGACCGTGATCGCGCGCGTGTCCTCGCAGCCGCTGCCGATGGATCTCGATCTTGACCACATGTGGATGCGCGGCTATCGCGCGATCGCGGCAAGGCTTGCCGGCACGGCGTGACCGACTGACAGCACTATTCGATCGGCGGCCGCCGCGTATGCCAGTCCGTTATCGACTGATACGCGGCGCCGGCGCGGACCAGCACGTCTTCGGACAGATGCGGGCCGACCAGTTGCATGCTCAGCGGCATCTGGTCGGACGCCATGCCCATCGGCAAGGTGATGGTCGGGCTGCCCGAGAAGTCGAACACCGCCGTGAAGCGCAGGATGCTCAGCAGCACGTTGGGGTCGGCGCCGTATTCACTCATCTTGGTGAGAGTCGGGATCGGCACCGGCATCGTGGGGATCAACAGGAGATCGATATCCTCGAACATCGCGGCAAGGCTGCCTGCGAACTTCAGCCGCTCGTGATGGATCGCAGCAATATCGACCCCGCTCATCGCCCTGCCCTGCTCGATCAACTGAGCGAGGTCGGGGCCGTATTCCGACTTCCGCGACGGATAAGTGTCCAGATGCGCCTCCGCCGTCTCCACCGAGCACATCGCAATCCACTGGCTGACGAGCTTCTGATAGGACGGGAAATGCACCTCGCGGATCTCGGCGCCGAGATCGGCCAGCGTACGCTCGGCTTGCACCAGGGCGCTCACGACCTGGCGATCAATACCCTCCTGGGTGTAGCGGCGATCGACGCCGATCCTCAAACCCCGGATGCTCTCGCCAACGCCGGCCAGATAGTTCGGCACCGGCGCCCCCAACGCGGTCGGATCGTTGGCGTCGGCACCGGCGATGACGCCGAGCATCGCCGCGGCATCCGCAGCACTCCGGCACATCGGTCCGACGTGATCGAGCGAGTCAGCCAACGGGAAGACGCCGTAGCGGCTGACGCGGCCCCAGGTCGGCTTGACGCCGGTCAGGCCGCAAGTCGCCGACGGAAACCTGATCGAGCCGCCGGTGTCGCTGCCGATCGAGCCGTAGCAGAGCCCCGCTGATGTCGCGACGCCCGAGCCGCTCGACGACGAGCCGACCCAATAGTTCACATTCCACGGATTGAGCGGAGCCTCGACGGCCGGATGGTGGCTGGTATAGGCGCCCTCCGTCATCTTGAGCTTGCCGAGCGTCACCGCGCCGGCGACTTCGAGCCGGTCCACGATCGTGGCGTTGAAGGACGGCACGAACTTCGCGTGGATCGTGGTGCCGCCCGCGGTCGGTGCAAACGACGTGTAGCAGAGGTCCTTTAGCCCGATCGGAACGCCATGCAGCGGGCCGCGCCAGATACCCCTGGCGATCTCGGCGTCGCGCTGCTTCGCCTGCGCCATGGCCCGCTCCGCAAGCACGAGCGCGTAGCCGTGAAACTGTCCATCCAGCTTCGCGATCCGGCCGAGGATCGCCTCCGTGATCTCCGAGGATTTTGTCTCGCCTCGGCGGATGAGCCCGGAGATCTCGGTGATCGACTTGTAGTGCAATGGATCCGCTGACATCTGACGCCCTGCTGTTTTCGGAGAATGCCTGTCCGGACCGCCACTCTGGGCGGCGGTCTCGTCACTGACGGCGTGCTGCGCCTAGAACTGGACGCCGCGCGTCAACGCTCCGTCCACCACGAGGTTGGTGCCGGTGATGAAGCTTGCCGCCTTGCTCGCCAGGAACACGGCGGCATTGGCCATCTCCTGCGGCGTGCCCATGCGGCCGGTCGGGTTGAGCGCCAGCGCGGATTTGTACAGTTCGGGATTGCCGTCCTTGATCATGTTCCAGACGCCGCCCTCGAAATAGGTGTTGCCCGGCGACACCGAGTTGGCGCGGATGCCCTTGGCGGCAAGCTGGTAGGCCAGGCCCTGCGTGTAGTGGATGATCGCGGCCTTGAACGTCCCGTAGGGACCGCTGGCAAAATCGACCTCGCGTCCGGAGACACTGGAGATGGTGACGATCGCGGCCGCCTTGCTCTTCTCCAGATGCGGCATCGCCGCGTTGACGAGCCGCACCGTCCCCATCATGTCGGTGGAGAATTCCTTCTCCCAGCTCTCCTCGTCCTGCCCGATCGAGAGCGCGCTGACATTGGCGACCACGACATCGATGCCGCCGAGCTTGGACGCCATGTCGGCGACCCAGGCTTTCAGTGCCGGTCCGTTCGAGACATCGACGGCTGAGCCAAACGCCGCAACGCCCTTGGCCTTGATCGCGGTGACCGCGGCATCGACGTCAGCCTGATTGCGTGCGCAGATGCCGACATTGGCGCCCTCGGCCGCGAATGTGTCAGCGATTGCCCTACCGATGCCCTTGGTGCTGCCGGTGACGAGAACCTTTGCTCCCTTGAGTCCCAGATCCATATCCATTCCCTCCGTTATTATCGATTATGGAACACGCACTTCCGAACCAGATTGCGCGGCGGATCAAAGCAGGAGCTGCGCGCGCACATTGTCTTCGTTGACATCGTCGCCAGCCAGCGATCGCGTGATCTTGCCCTTCTCCATGATGTAGCAGCGCTGCGCGACAGCAAGGATGGTGTCGAGATTCTGCTCGACGATGATGATCGTCGTCCCCAGTTCCTCCCGGAACGACTTCAGCGCCTCGCAGATATGCTGCACGATCGAGGGCTGGATGCCTTCGGACGGCTCGTCGAGGATCATCAGCAACGGATTGCCGATCAGCGCGCGGCCGATCGCAAGCTGCTGCTGCTCGCCGCCCGACATGGTGCCTGCGATCTGCCGCCGGCGCTCCTTCAGGCGCGGAAAATACGCATAGACCAGTTCGGGGAGCTTCTTTCCATCCGGCCCGCCGATCAACTCGCCGACCTGCAGATTCTCCTCGACGGTCATCTGCGGAAACACGTCGCGGCCCTGCGGGATGTAGCCGAAGCCGGCGCGCGCCCGCGCGTCGGCCTCGAGCTGCGTCACGTCCTGATCCATGAAGGTGATGGTGCCCCGCCAGCTCTGCAGCAGGCCGATCAGGCAGCGCATCAGCGTCGACTTGCCGACGCCGTTGCGGCCGATCACCCCGACGATCTCGCCGCGCGAAACCTGCATGCTGACGCCCTGCAGGATCGGCGTCGCGCCGTAGCCGGCCCAGAGTCCCGAGACGTCCAGAATGCGATCAGTGGGCATGGGTCTTACCCAGATAGATTTCGGCAACCTGCTCGTCTTCCAGGATAGCCTCGAGGCTGCCGCGCGCGAAGATCTTGCCGAGATGCAGAACGGTGACGCGCTGGGCGACCTGCCGCACGAACGCCATGTCGTGCTCGACGACGAGGACCGTCATGCCCTCGGCATTGAACGACTTGATCAGCTCGCCGGTCTTGTAAGTCTCCTCCGGCGACATGCCGGCGGTCGGCTCGTCCAGTAGCAGGAGCTGCGGCCGCAATGCCAGCGCCATTCCGATCTCGAGCCATTGCTGCTGGCCATGCGACAACGCGCCGGCCAGCTTGCCGCAGTCGTCAGCCAGATTGAGCAGCGACAGCAGCCGGTCCTCTTCGGCGTTGCGTTCGGCACCCGCAAGCCGCTCCTGGAGAGCGATCTGGATGTTCTGCCGCACCGGCAGCTCCTTGAACACGCTCGGCGCCTGCATCTTGATGCTCATGCCCCGTTGCACCCGTGCGTAGGGACGCTCAGTGGTGATATCGACCGAGTCGAAGAAGATGCTGCCCGCGGTCGGCGGATAGAGGCCGACGATCAGCTTGAACAGCGTGCTCTTCCCGGCACCATTGGGCCCGATCAGGCAGTGCACCTCGCCGGCATTGACCGTCAGGTCGACGTCGGAGACCGCCGTCAGACCGCCAAAACGCTTGGACACGCCTTTCACATCGACCAGTGCCATGGATCAGGTCTCATCCGATTGCAGACGGCCGGCATCGGCGAGCGCGGGGCTCTCGTTGCGCCGCCGTCGCCTGCTCCACCAATCGACAACGAGCTTGCCGATGCCCAACACGAAGCCCTGCGGCGCCAGCATCACGGTGGCGAGCAGCAGCACGCCCATCAGCACCAGCGCCGCCTGCTGGCTGTAGACGGTAATGGTCTGGAAGCCGAACAGCAGCAGGAACGAGCCGACCAAGGTCGCGGTCAGATCGTTGCGCCCGGAGAACGCGACCCACACGATCGGCATGGCGGCGGCCGGCAGTCCGATGCTGGACGGCGTGATGAACTGGCCCCAGGACGTGTACAGCGCACCGCTGAGCCCCGCGAGGCCGCTGCCGATCACGAAGGTCAGGAGCTGATACTTGCGGACGTCGTAACCAAGCATCTCGGCGCGCTGCGGGTTTTCCCGCGTCGCCACGATCACGTTGCCGACGCTCGAGTTCACCAGCATCCGCAGCGCGATGTAGACGATCACGATCAGCGCGATCATGACGTAGTAGAGCGCCGATCCTTCGATGTCGAAGCTGCCGACAGTGAGCGGGTCCATCCCCTTCATGCCGTTGAAGCCGTTCAGCCGCGCCGAACCGATATGCCATTCGGGCCCGGCGGTCTGCCCGAGGAAGAAAGCGAGCACCAGCGTCGCCGACAGAGTGACGATGCCGAAGAAGATTCCGCTGATGCCGCCCCAGATCATGAAATAGCCGAGGATTCCCGCCGCGATCATCGCGATGACAACCGACAGCACGAGCGCAGCGATCGTCGCCGTTCCACCGCCCATGTTGATGGCCAGCACGCCATAGCCGTAGCCGGCAATGCCGAAGAAGAAGGTCTGGCCGAACGATAGCATGCCGCCGTAGCCCCACATCAGGCAGAGCCCGAGCGCCATGAAGATCCAGATCAGGAAGTAGGCGAAATTGCCGACATCATAGGAATCGGCGAACAGCGGATAGATCAGCGCGCCCGCCAGCACGGCAAGAAAGCAGGACCAGAAGATCCTGCCGCGTCCGAGCGTCTGTGGACCGTCGAGCAGCTTGAGCATCGGAAATTCCCGTCTAGCGCCCACGACGCACCAGCACGCTGGATAGCCCTTCGGGCAGCACTCGAATGATCAGGATGACAGCAAACAGCATGCCGATCTGCCCGATGATCTGCCCGTAGCTCGCATTCAGCGCCATCCGGATCATCGCCAGGAACACCGCCGCCGGCGCAGTCCCGAGCAGCACGTTGGCGCCGCCGATCACCACGGTCACGAAGCTCTCGACTACGAAGGTCGCGCCCATGGTCGGGATCAGCGTCATGGTCGGCGCATAGAGCGCACCGCAGAGCCCCGCGAGCGCGGTACCGATCCCGAAGCTGATCGAGTAGATGCGCCCGGTGCGCGCACCGAGCGCCTTCGCCATCGCGGCGTTCTGCATCGTTGCCCGCGCGATCACACCAAAGCGCGTCTTCATGAAGATGATGTAGAGCCCGGCCAGCACCGCCACCGCGCAGAAGAACAGCACAAGGCGGTAGGTCGAGAAAGTATAGCCGCCGATCGCAAAGCTTCCCTCCGGGGTGCCGATGCCGCGGACGGCGGAGCCAACAATCAGCAACATCGACTGCGTCACGATCAGGCTGAGGCCCCAGGTCGCGAGCAGCGAGTCCAGTGGACGTTTGTAGAAGCGCCTCACGATCAGCAGCTCGACAATCATGCCGATGATCCCTGCGGTCAGCGCGGCGAGGATCTGGGCAATCGGGAGTGGGACGCCGAGGTTCACCAGCCCGACCGTCACATAGGCGCCGCACATGATGAACTCGCCATGCGCCATGTTGATGACGCCCATCATGCCGAACACGATGGCAAGGCCCGCCGCGGACAGGATCAGAAACGCGAAGACGTCGGCGAACTGATAGAATACCGAGAAGAGTTCAGCCGACATTCCGCTCTCCGTGGTCACGGCGCCGCAGCATTGCGGCGCCGGTTCGCTTGGAAGTCATGACGCAATAACACGAGCAAGATTCGTGCCCGCACGCGTCACGATTTGCTGGGAAGATGACTCGGCGTGTACTGATCCTTGTCGTTCTTCTTGGTGAGATCGCAACCGATCTCGCCGAGCCAGTACGGCTGGATCGTCCCGTAGTCCTTCTCGACGGTCACTTCATGCTTCGGCCCGACCGAGATCAGGCGCATGCGGTGCGAGGTATGCTGGCTCTTCGGATCGATGCAGACCTTGCCTTCGGGCGCGTCAATGCAGGCATCGCCGGTCGCGATCACCTTGCGCATGTCCTCGAGCTTGGTCGATTTCGCCTTCTCGACCAGCGCCTTGTACATGTAGAGCGCGTTGTAGGCGTTGTAGCCCATGTCATTGATGTAGAGCTCATCGGGGAACTTGGCGTGCCAGCGCTTTTTGAAGTCGTTGGCTTCAGGCGTGTCGATCTCCTCGAACCAGTTCGCGGTCGCATGCATGTTGTTGAGCGCCGGCGGCTTGAACCGCTTGTGCTCGAAGCCGAGCATGATCTTGATCGACGAGCCCATCGGCAGATTGAGATTGGCCGCGGCCGCCTGCTCGAAGAACGAGTCCTGCGCCGCGCCGACATTGATGGTCAGCAGCCAATCCGGCTTCGCCTTCTGGATGTTCTGGATCGTCTGCGCAAACTGCGAGACGCCGAGCGGGATGAACTCCTCTCCGACGACCTCGCCGCCGAGGTCCTTCATGATCTTCCGATTCCACTCCGCGGAGATCTGGCCGAAATTGTAGTCGGCGGCGATGACGTAGACCTTCTTGCCGAACTTCTGGACCATCCAGGGGATCAGCGTCGAGAACTGTTGCTCCGGCACAGCGCCCATGCTGATCATGCTGGCGTCGCAGACACCGCCTTCATACTGGTTCGTATAGAAGTACGGCGTGGTGGTGCGATCGACGATCGGACGCAATGCCTCGCGCGAAGCCGAGGTGATGCCGCCGATCAGCACGTCGACCTTGTCGCGATTGAGTAGGCGGCGGCCGAATTCCTGATAGCGGGCGTTGTCACCTTGGGGATCGAGGTGGATCAGTTCGATCTGGCGGCCGAGAATGCCGCCGCTCTTGTTGATCTCCTCGACCGCCAGCTGCGATCCGTGCAGCTTCGGCATGCCCATGAACGCGAGATCGCCGGAGACGTCCTCCAGCAAGCCGACCTTCAGCGGCGGTTCCGCCGCCTGCGTGCTACCTGTTGCCGCGATTCCAAGCATTGCGCCAAGCAAAGCCATTCCAACTATTCGCCCCGAATTCATCGCGATGTTCCTTGTCGTTGAATGATTGTTGGAAGTTCACGCCTTGAGGTAATTCTTCAGGATCGACGCCCCCATCGTGTATTTGGGATCGACCATGTTGCCGAGCCGCATCCGGCCGACCTGGCTGAGCAGCATGTAGGCGTCGATCTCGTCGAAGCCGTAATCGGCGCTCATCCACCGCACCAGCTCGCGATAGGCGATCCGCGCCGCGTCCTCGAGCGGGCGCGCGCTGCCGATCGTCATGATGAAGTCAGCCGTCTCGAGCCGCGGCCAGGCAAAGCTCCAGTTCTTGATCAGGTCGATCTGCAGCGTCACGGTCGCGCGCTGCTCGAGCGCAACGCCCGAAAGCTCGCCATCGCCTTGGGTCGCGTGGCAGTCACCGACATAGAGCAGCCCGCCTTCAGCATGCACCGGCAGATAGATGATCGCGCCGGGCGCGACGTCGGGCAGGTCCATGTTGCCGCCGTGATAGTCGGGCTGCAGCGAGGAGATCGCCTCGATCTCGGGCGACACGCCGATCGTGCCGATGAACGGCTCGTAGGGCAGCGTGATCTTGTCGTTCCAGCGCACGCCGTTGCGGTCGACATGCAGCTTCTTGACCCGCTCGGGCAGCGGCGGATTGAGCAGTGCGGTCGATGCGGTCCCGACCAGGCCGCCGAACTCCGGAATGATGCAGGTGGTGCCGGCCGGCTGCGCGCCGCGGGTCTCAACGTCGCGGATATAGACCGCGAGACAATCGCCCTTTTTGGCGCCCTTTACCGCGATCGGCCCGCATTGCGGATTGAGGTACGGGAAGTTCAGCTTGGCCGTCGGGCTGTCGCTTTCGCTGGTCAGCACTCCGCCGAAGGCGTCTTCGGTCTCGACAACGACCACGCCGCCGGGATCGATCGACAGCGTCGGCTTGGCATAGGGTCCATAGACGTAATGGAAGCCGCCCTGTTGCTCGATCGTCAAACTATGGGTCGTGCCGGTCGCGCCCTTGGCAACGGCCCGCCTGGCCATGATGGAACTCTTCAACCAGTCTTCGGTCATGCTGACAGCTCCTTGGGCTCAGATCGCGGGATGGCGCTTGTGCCAGTCGGTGACGCGCTGGAAGGCATCGCCCGCCCGCACGAGGCTCGCCTCGTCGAAATGACGGCCGACGAACTGGAAGGCGACCGGGCCGCCGTTCGGGGCGAAGCCGCCCGGAAGCGTCACGGTCGGGCTGCCGGTCATGTCGAACGGACAGGTGAAGCGCAGCAGCCCAGTGATCAGCGACGGGTCTTCACCGAGCGCCGCCATCTTGGCCAATGTCGGCGCAGCGAATGCCTGTGCCGGAACCGCGATGAGATCGACGGTCTCGAACAGCAGCCGCACCGCGCCGCGGAACGCTTCGCGCCGCAGCACGATCTTCTGATAGTCCAGGCCCGATTGCGCCTGGCCGAGATCGAGCAAGCCGGCAAGCGCCGGGCCGTATTCGTCCTTGCGTGCGGGATAGGTCTCTTCATGCGCAACGGCCACTTCGATGCCGCACAGCGGGAACCAATCCTCGATCACGGCCTTCGGATCGGGGAACGTGATGTCCTTGATCTTGGCACCGAGGTCGGCGGCCACCCGCAGACCTTCGCTGAGCACCTTGCCGGCCGCCTCGTCGGTGCCCTCGCTGGTCCAGCGCCGATCAACGCCGATCGACACGCCGCGCAGATCTCCGGTGAGACCCGCGAGATAATCCGGCACCGGCAACGGCACGGACGTGGTGTCCTTCGGATCCTGGCCAGCAATCACAGCGAGGATCGCGCCGCAATCAGCAGCACTGCGGGCCATCGGGCCGATGTGATCGAGCGTCGCCGCGAGTTCGAACGCGCCGTAACGGCTGACGCGCCCCCAGGTCGGCTTCAATCCGGTGATGCCGTTGGCGGCCGAGGGAAAGCGGATCGACCCGCCGGTATCGGTTCCAAGCGAACCGAAGCAAAGCCCAGCGGCGGTGGCGACGCCGGAACCGCTCGAGGACGCGCCGGACCACAGATCGGCGTTCCACGGGTTCTTCGGCGGATCGATCTTCGGATGATGGTCGGCATAGGCGCCCTCGGTCTGCTGCAGCTTGCCGAGAATGATCGCGCCGGCCTCCTTCAGCCGCGCCACGACCGTGGCGTCCTCGCTGGGACGAAAGTCGCGATGGATGGTCATGCCGTGCGCGGCGGGCGCGCCTTGGCCCAGCACAGATCCTTGACCGCGATCGGCACGCCGTGCAGCGGCCCCTTGATCTTGCCGGATGCGATGTCCTTCTCCGCTGCTGCGGCTTCGGCAAGCGCCGCCTCGCCCATCACATAGGCGTAGCTCTTGAGCTTGCCGTCGAGTTGCTCGATCCGCCCGAGCATCGCCTTGGTCACCTCGACCGGCGAGAGCTTCCTGGACTGGATTTGTTGTCCGATCTCGATCAGCCCGAGATAGTGAAGTTCCGACGTCGGCATCGTTTCCCTTCCCCGCACTTGGCACCGCATTTGGCACGATGCACGCGCAGGCACTGCCCATCGCCGCGCATGCGCCTCCGGCTTGACGACACGGGCGTGTCGCCAATTTGTTCGGCGGCAAAAGCAAAAAGCCACCCGCCCCTCCAAAACGAAGGTGACGAATGGCCCAAATGCCGCGGCTATGATCTATCGCAAGGGACCTGATCGAACGGAGCACTCTGCGCGGCGATCGGGACGTCATCGGCCAGATCGACGCGCGCAAGGTTCGACAGGAAGCCCTGTAGGAGAAAATTCTAAGGAGGTGTGCAGCGCGTTGTCAACGAGGCTGGCTGCACAAATTTCGCAAGGTGCATGCGCAGCAAATCAGCATGACCTCTTGCACCGACCTCTGCGAAGATGATTTCCTTCGCGCGTCGCACTGAAAGTCCTCAATGACCAAGCCGTCCATTCCCGTTGGCATTATCTGCTCGCAGCATGGGCCCTATCAGGCCATGGGACGCGAGATCCTGAAGAGCGCCATGATGGCGGTCGACGAGATCAACGAGCAGGACGAGTTCGACTTCGCGATATCAGCGCATGTCCGCGATCCCCGCGGAATCATTTCCGAGTACCATACGGTCTGCGACGACCTCATTCGCAATGTCGGGGTCGAGCACATCATCGGCTGCTACACCTCGGCGTCGCGCAAGCAGGTGCTGCCGATCGTCGAGCGCACCGACCGCCTGCTCTGGTATCCGGCGCGTTACGAGGGGTTCGAGTGCTCCGACAACGTCATCTATGTCGGCGCCTCGCCCAACCACAACGTGCTGCCGCTGGTGCGCTACGTGCTCGACAATCTGTCGCGCGAGATCTTCTGCGTCGGCTCCAACTATGTCTGGACCTGGGAAACCAACCGCGTCACCCGCGAGCTGGTGACGGCAGCGCGGGGAAAGATCCTCGCCGAACGCCTGCTCGAGCTCGGCGAAAGTGCGGTCACGCACATCGTCGACGAGATCGTGCGGCGCCGGCCGCCGGTCGTCTTCAACACGCTGGTCGGCAGCTCGAGCTATGACTTCATTCGCGCCTTCCATGCGGCGACCACCGCTGCGGGTCTCGACATCCCGATGCTGAGCTGCAGCCTGTGCGAGCCCGAGCTGAAGATCGCCGGCCCCGCATCGGCCGGGTGCATCACCTCGTCGGCCTATTTCGAAAGCATTCGCCTGCCCGAAAACCAGGCCTTCGTCGCACGCTGGAAGGCGCGTCACGGCGAGCACTCCAGCCCGTCGGTGGACGGGCAATCCGCCTATGTCGCGGTCTATCTGCTGGCCCGCGCGCTACAACGGGCCGGCACCTCCGATATCGGCGAGGTACGGCGTGCCGCGGCCGGCCATCGCTACAATTCGCCGCAAGGTCCGGTCTGGATCGACGGCAGCAACAACCACTGCGTCCTGACGCCGCGGCTGGCCGTCTCCAACGCCGCAGGACAGTTCGACATCTTCTGGGAAGCTGAAGCTCCAGTTAAGCCGGATCCCTATCTGACGCAGCTCGACATCGCCGCCAGCCCCGCCAGGGATGGAACGTTGCCGAATGCGCCGCATTTGCGGGTGGTGAAATGAGCAAGCCGTCGTCATTTTCGCTGCGCGGGCGCAAGGCACTCGTTGCCATCAGGGACGAGCGCGACGCCACCATCGTCAGGCGCCAGTTCGAGCGCCTCGGGATCGACATCGTGAGCTGGGAGCCCGGCGCCACGATCGACTGCCGGCCAGATGTGGCGCTGATCGACGACGAGTTCCTGCCGCTCACCTCACCGGCGCAGCGCGCCGCGCTCGGACGAAGCCCGGTGATCGCCCTGCTCGGCACCGAGACGCCGAGCCGCCTGAAGCTGGTGCTCGACCTCGATCCGGCCTCGTTCCTGGTCAAGCCGCTGCGCTCGGCCGGTATCTATGCCGCACTGGTGCTGGCGTTCGAACGAAGCGAGCGCACCAACGAGCTGAAGCAGCAGATCGTCAAGCTCGACCAGCGCCTTCGATCGCGGCGCGTCGTGCTCGCCGCGGTGCTTCAGGTCATGCACACGCATGCCCTGGCCGAGCCGGCCGCCTTCGCGCTGATCCGGCGAACCGCCATGGAACAGCGCAAGACCATCGAGGAGCTCTCGGCCGAGATCACGGCAAAGGGCTCCCTGCCCCGGGCGACCGGCTAGCCGGTGTCGCCGAAGCCCTGCGGCCGCAGGTGCACGCTGCCAAAATATCGAAAACAACCCCATGCAAAGGAGCCGGCGGCCGCGGGCGTTCGATGGAGCAACTTGACTCGTCGGGCAACTCAGGGATATTCTTCTAATATTCCGAAATTGTGCAAAGCGCCGCCCGCCCGCAAATGCGGGCGAGATGAAGCGGAACCTGCACGTCAGGCCATCGCGCGTTAGCTCTCTGTTTGAGCATGGTCTCTTCGGAAAACCGCTTCGCACGTTTCCGGATCATGCATTAGTTCACAACCTGGCGCCGCTCGTCCGGCGTCAGCTTCTTCATCTGCTCCGCCGTCAATTGGCCGTCGCCGATCACCTGAAAGGCGCTGTTCGGATCGTACTGGCTCTGCTTGTCGCTGCCGCGACGCTTCTGCTCATCACCACCACCGTCGCGGCCCCCGCCGTGTTCGAGGCTTCGCTCAGGGCGCGCCGCCGAGGCGTTCAGGCTCTCTTGTCCCATCGCGAGGTCGGCACCGGCGCTCAACAGGCAAAGACAGATCAAAAAGCACAATCGACAAGAACAGCGGTGCGTAGGCGCGCGGGAGGTCGCCGGCAGCTCGACGGCGGCACTCTCTATTTCTTCAGTTCCGCGTAGAGCTGCATCACCCGGTGCGGCAGCACCTCGATGCGCGGTACCCGGAGCGCATGGCGCTCGCCGAAAATGCGATCGAGCTGGGGAAATCGGTGTTCTCCGACACCGAAAGCAAAAATATCGGTGCCACGCCGCCGCAATTGCTGCGCGGCCCGGCGCGCGTCCTCCACGAGATATTGCGGATCCGGCACATCGACGTCGGACGGCTCGCCATCGGTGAGGACCAGCAGCACCTTGCGGAACGCGCGTCGTCCCTCAAGGTAGTCCCCGGCGTGGCGCAAGGCCGCACCAAGCCGGGTGGAATGGCTGCTGCCAAGCCCCGCGAGACGCGAGCGCACCACGGCATCCATCGGCTCCTCAAAGCCCTTGACGCGCAGATAGCGCACCCGCTCGCGGCCGTCGGAGCTGAAGCCATGCACCGCGATCGCATCATTGGCGGCCTCGACCGCCGCTGCCATGATCGCGGCCGCCTTGCGCTCGACCTCGAGAACCGTGCGGCCACGGCGGTCGCGGTCGGCGGTCGATTGCGACAGGTCGAGCAGCAGCAGAATGGCGAGATCACGCGGTCCCGGCGCATCGCGCTGGTAGACCCTTGGCTCGCTGATGCTGCCGGCGCGACGCTCGATGGTCAGCGCAATCGCCGCGTCGGTGTCGAGCGCCTCGCCGTCGCGCTGGGCCTTGTGCCTGATCCGGCGGCCGATCGACGCATCGCGGGTCAACCGCGTGATCCAGCGGGTCGTCTCAGTGTCCGTCGGCAGTTCGAACGGCCGCGCGGAGACGACGGCATCAGCCTCCAGGATCGTTGTCCAGTCGGCCCGCTCGGTCCGCGCGGCATAATCCCATTCCGGATAGGTCGCGACCGGAAATCCGTCGAGCAGCGTCACCGCGGCGGCCTTCGCACGCAGCGTCTCGTCGGGCCTTGCGTTGTCGTCGGTGGACTGTCCATCGGCGTCCTCGCGACGCTCCACGCGCACGGAATCGACCGCAAGTTCGATGGTCTCGGTCGGACTGTCCGGCTGATCGCCAAAATCCCACAGCGCCAGATTGTCGTCGCGGTACGCCGGTTCGAGACGTAGCTCTTGGCGTTGAACTGCAGCCGCATCTGCCCGATGTCGTTGCCGAGCAGTCCGCCGATCTCGCGGCTGATGGCGGGATCCGTGCAGCGGCCGGCGGCATCGGCAAACAACTGTCGTCCCTTGGTCACCCACGCATCCGGATCCTGATAGTTGGGATCGATCAGCGCCCGCGCCAATCGCATCATCAGTCCCGCCGCGGTTGCCTGACCGGAGGGCGTCGCGCTATGAAACGGCAGCCACAGCCGGCGCAGCCCGGGCATCTCGCGCAGCGCCAGCGTCTCGACCCTGGCATCCTCGATCAGCGAGACCAGCGCGATCTGCAACGCCTTCAGCCGTCCCACGGGAAAGCGCACATTGGAATGCACCAAGTGGGCTCCGGCATGCGCGACCGCCGCGAGATAGACCGTGTCCGCCGCCTCGCCCGCGAAGCCGGGAAAGGTCTCCGGGAGGCCGATGAAGCCGGCGGCGAGCGAAGTGCGCCGCGGCACCGGCGTCGGTGCCATGGCAAGCTTGCGGAAGCGCGGCCTTCTGTTCCACAGCGCAAGCGTCGTTGCAGCGAGACGCTTCTCGAGCCGGGCAAAATCATCGCCGGTGCGACCGACGGCGAACAGCCGTGCCGAAAGCGGATCGTCGAGCGCGAAATAAGCGCGCCGCCGCGATGCCCGGCCGCCGCTCGCGCGCAAGCCGGCAGACACCCAGGCGGCGAAATCCTCACCGCCGGCGTGCACGAGCAGCGGCTCCAGCCGGCCGATCGCAAGGCCCACCGATTCCGGGCCACCATTTGCGAGTTGGCCAAGCGCGGCGAGAACCGCGGTGAGTCCTCCGGCACCGACAAGCCGCGGCAGCACCTTGGACAATTCGATCAGCAACGCATGAGCGGCGCGGCTGCCGGCGCCGCGGCCGATATCGCCTGCGGCGCGCCCGATCGCGATCAGATCATCGGTCGACCGCTGCGCCGGCCATTGCTCCGACAGTTGCAGAAAGACCAAGACCACGGCGTGGCCAAGATTGCCGCCGAACAGGACGTGCACCACCTCATCCCAGGCCGCGAGGTGATCGATCGACCCTGCGCGTTGCAATGCGGCCCGCGCCGCCTGCACGGCCGAGCCGATCTCATCGTGGCCGCGCAGCAGCGCCGCGAGCCGGCGTCCGGACCGGAAGCTATCGAGCGAACTGATTTGCGCGACGGCCACCTGTGAGCGCCCGTTCACGCAGAGGCCGAGATCACGTCGCGCAACGTGTTCCTGGTATCCGCATCGTCGGTCAGCGGGACCACGATCGTGGTCTCGCAGGCCTTCTCGAGGCTGATGCCGCAGCCGATCAAGCGGCCGGCATTGACCAGCATCCGGGTCGACGCGCCCTCATCGAGCCCCTGACCTTTCAGATTGCGGCTATGCTGCGCGATCCTCACCAGGAGATCGGCAAGGTTCGGTTCGATGCCGGCCTCGCGCGACACCACCTCGGTCTCCGCCGAGCGGTCCGGATAGCCGAAATCCAGCGCCGCAAAGCGCTGCTTGGTCGACTCCTTGAGGTCCTTGATCGCACTCTGGTAGCCCGGATTGTAGGAAATCACGAGCTGGAAGTCGGAATGGGCGTGGATCAGCTCGCCACGCTTTTCCAGCGGCAGCACACGGCGGTCGTCGGTCAGAGGATGGATCACGACCGTGGTGTCCTGACGCGCCTCGACGATCTCGTCGAGATAGCAGATCGCGCCAAGACGAACGGCCGTGGTCAGCGGCCCGTCGCTCCACACCGTTCCCTCCGCATCGAGCAGCCAGCGCCCGACCAGGTCCGCCGCGGTCATGTCCTCGTGACAGGCGACCGTGATCAGCGGACGGCCGAGCCGCCAGGCCATGTACTCGATGAAGCGGGTCTTGCCGCAGCCGGTGGGGCCTTTCAGCATCACCGGCATGCGGCTCGCATAGGCCGCACCGAACAGTTCGACCTCATCCCTAAGCGGCCGGTAATACGGCTCCTGCCGGATGCGGTACTGGTCGAGCAGCAGAGCGGGATTGGACAAGCTCACGCCTCCCATGATCGCGCAGGCAGCCGTTCGCAATCGTTCGAGATCACGATGCGAGCAATTCCCTAAGCTTGCCATCGATGAAGGCGACATCGACCGGATTCGTCCCCGGCCCGCCCGCGAAGTGGCCCCAGATCGACGGCACCGGCACGAACTTGGCGTTCGGCATGTTCGCGACCTCGTTCTCGCTGTCTTCAGGCGGGAAGTAGAGATCGGTCTGCCCCGGCATGACATAGGTCTTGGCCTTGATCGCCCGCAGCGCAGCCTTGAAGTCGCCGTTGTAGATCTCGTTGGCGCTGATGTCGCCGTTCTGCCAGGTCCACAGCATGGTGAGCAAGTTGTTGGGATCCTTCGGCAGGAAGAAGCCCTCCCAGAACGCCACCAGGAAATCCTCCAGCGACGAATAGCCCATCGTCTTGATGTCGAGTTGCTCGCGATAGAACGCCTGCGAGAAGCCCCAGCCCGCATACACCCGCGCGGCGGCGCGCAGGCCGCGGGCCGGCTTGTCGGTGTACCAGCCCTCCTTCCACGCGGCGTCCGCCGTGAGCGCAGCCTTGACGCCTTCGAGGAACACATAATTGTGCCGCGAACATTTCGCCGAGCCGCAGAACGGCGCCAGCAGGTCCATCATGTCAGGGTAAAGCGCGCCCCAATGGAACGTCTGCAACGCGCCCATCGACCATCCGACCACCAAGCGGATGTGCTTGATGCCGAATTTCTCGGTCACCAGCCGGTGCTGAGCGCGAACATTGTCATAGGCCGTCACCTGCGGAAATCGCGGTCCGTTATAGGGCTCCGGCGTGTTGCTCGGCGACGACGACAGGCCGTTGCCCAGCATGTTCGGAATGATGATGAAGTACTTCGCCGGATCGAGCGCCATGCCCGGCCCGATCAGCCATTCATTGTCGTAGTGCTGACCGGAGTACCAGGTCGGATAGACGATCACATTGTCCTTGGCCGCGTTGAGCTGGCCAAACGTCTTGTAGGCAAGCTTGCAGTCGCGGAGGGTCGCGCCGCGCTGCAAAGTCAAATTGCCGAGATCATAGATCTGATAGTCGACGCTCATTGATGTACCCTTCTTGCTTGATTGAGCTGATCGCTTAGGCGGGACGCGCCACCTTTTCGGTCGAGGAGTCCATCCGCGCGATCGCCCCGTACACGATGCCGGCGACCAGCGCGGCTGAGATCGCAGTGGACAGCCCCGGCATCAGGTTTTCAACCGCAAAAGCGCACAGCGACCCGATGCCCCAGGCAATGAAGGGCTTCGCGCGCCAGTCGACATCCGCACGCGCCTCGGTGCGCAGCAGATATTGATCGACCAGGATGATGGCGCCGATCGGCGGCACCAGGATGCCGAGCAGCGACAGCCACTGGATGAAGAACGCCCAGACGTTGCCTGCCGCCACGACGATACCGATGGCGCCGAGGATCACGGCCATCAGCCGCATGTTGGTGCCGAGAATGCGCGACCAGCCGGTCGCCGCATTGTAAAGACAGTGTGAGCACACCGAGCCGAGATTGGTGTAGAGGAAGATGAAGGCGAGGATGCTGAGCCAGGTCAGCTGCTTGCCGTTCATGAAGCCGAACATGTTGTCGACACCGAATGGATTGGCGTTCGGCACGGCGAGCGCCGCCGTCATCACGCCGCCGACCAGCATCGCCACCAGGTTGGCGAACGGAAACGCGCTGAACGTGGCGAACAGCGACGCTCCCGGACTCGGTGCCCAGCGGTTGAAGTCCGCCGTCACCGTTCCGGCGTCGATGAACAGCGCCAGCACCACGGTGAGGCCGACGCCCATCGACATGCTGGCGACGCCATTGTTGCCGGCATAGCTGAAGATCGCAGCCGACGTCGTGGTCGACGCGGCATCAGCGGCAACCCAGAGGCCGAGCACGACGAACAGCGGCACCGACGCCAGCCCGATATAGTGCAGTCCCTTCACCCCGACGAAGGTGATCCCGATATAGAGCACGCCGGCGACGATGGTCATCGCCACATAGTTGAGGCCGTAGGTCGAGGAGATCAGTGCGCCGGTGATCCCGGTCTGCACCGCATACCAGCCGAGCAGCAGGGTCGACAGCAGGCCCGACGCCAGCACATACCCCTTCCTGCCGAATACGATGCTGGCGATCAGCGCGAAGTTCATGCCCTTCCGCGTGCCGATCAGGCCAAGCGCACCGACATAGGCGAACATGATCAAATTGCCGATGATCATCGCCACCAGCGCATTCTTGAACCCCATGCCCAGCACCAGCAGCGAACCGGTCATCGCGCCGGTGATGATCATCGGAAAGCCTAGCCACACCATGGTGACCGAGAAGGCGCTGCGCCGGGCGCTGATCGGCACCGGCTCGTGCTCGAATTCATGACCAAGAAGGTCGTCGATCTGTCCCTCGGTCTGGTGAACGATACCGCTATTCGCTTGGCTGCTCATGGTAACCCCCGCTTCCCCTTGCAACAGTTTTGAGAACGTGCCGGCGCATGATCGCGCCGGCACAGCCTGGCTTCTCAAATCAACGATGTGCGACTTTCTGGTTCGGGATGCCCTCGATCGGGCATTCATCCGTCCCGACGGTCGGACGGGTCATGGCCTCGACCATCTCCCGCGTCCCCTCCGGGTCCGTGATCCAGTTCTTGTAGAAGGTGTACGGGCAGACCGCGTGGCCGCGGTCGCCGTCGCCGGAGTTGATCAAGCCGGTGTAGCCGCGGTGCATCAGCTTGAAGAGATGGTTCTGCGACTGCATGTTGCGGCGGGCGTCGCGGATCAGCGACACCGAGAGCTGGGCGTACTGGATGCCGTTCTCCTCGGTGCCGCACTCGCCGAGCGTCCTTCCGTCGAAGCCGATCAGCGCCGAATGGCCGAAGTAGGAATAGACGCCGTCGAAGCCGGAGGCGTTGGCGACCGCGACGTAGCAGTTGTTGGCCCAGGCCATCGACTTCGAGATCTGGATCTGCTGTTCCTTGGCCGGATACATGTAGCCCTGGCAGCGGACGATCAACTCGGCGCCGCGCATCGCGCAGTCACGCCAGATCTCCGGGTAGTTGCCGTCGTCGCAGATGATCAGGCTGATCTTCAGGCCCTTCGGCCCCTCCGAGACGTAGGTGCAGTCGCCCGGATACCAGCCCTCGATCGGCACCCACGGCATGATCTTGCGATACTTCTGGACGATCTCGCCCTTGTCGTTCATCAGGATCAGGGTGTTGTACGGAGCCTTGTTGGGGTGCTCCTCGTGGCGCTCGCCGGTCAGCGAGAACACGCCCCAGACCTTGGCCTTGCGGCAGGCGTCGGCGAAGATGCGGGTTTCCTCGCCCGGCACCGACGACGCCGTCTCGTACATCTCCTTGGAGTCGTACATGATGCCGTGGGTCGAGTATTCCGGGAAGATCACGAGATCCATGCCCGGCAGGCCGAGCTTCATGCCCTCGACCATCTTGGCGATGTTGCGCGCGTTATCCAGCACCTCGGCCTTGGTGTGCAGACGCGGCATCTTGTAATTGACCACGGCAACGCCGACCGTGTCCTTGCTGCTCGATATATCTCCATGCAACATGTCTCGACTCCCTTTCTTGAACGATAATTCCCGCTACACGGCCATGTGCAGCTGGATGAGATCATCGGTGAGCTCACCGATCGCGCCCTTGGCGACGACGCGTCCCTTTTCGAGCAGCGCGAAGCGGTGAGACGCACGCCGCGCGAACGCGACATTCTGTTCGACCAGCACGACCGTGATGCCGCGTCGCGATTGAGGCGCGTGATCACGTCCTCGATCTGCTCGACGATGTTTGGCTGGATGCCCTCGGTCGGCTCGTCCAGCAGGATGACCTTGGGCTGGGCCAGCAGCGCACGCGCGATCGCGAGCTGCTGCTGCTGGCCGCCGGAGAGATTGCCGCCGTAGCGATTGAGGAAGTCCTTGAGCACCGGAAACAGCTCGAGCACCCATTCCTCGATGCCATTGGCTGATTTCGCTGCGAAGGTGCCGAGCGTCAGGTTCTCCCGCACGGTGAATTTCGGCAGGATGCCGCGGCCCTGCGGCACATAGGCGATGCCGGCCTTGGCGCGCTGATAGGTCCGCAGCGGCGAGATGTCGGCGCCGTCGAGCGAAAGACGTCCGGTGACCCGGTCCATCAGGCCGAGGATGCTGCGCATCAGCGTGGTCTTGCCGACGCCGTTGCGGCCGAGCACCGAGAGGAACTCGCCGTTGCCGACCATCAGGTTGATCCCCTGCAAGGCGCGGCTGTTGCCGTAGAACGCGTCGACGTCGGTCAGCTCAAGCATGGCTGATGCCTCCCGATCCCAAATAGGCGCGGCGCACTTCCGGATGTGCCTCCACTTCCGCCGCGGTGCCTTCAGCCAGCATCTGGCCCATATGCATCACCGAGATGATGTCGCCGATCGCTTTCACAAAACCCATGTCGTGCTCGACCACGATCAGCGTGTGCTTGCCCTTCAGCCGCGCGAACAATTCGGCGGTCTTGCGGGTCTCCTGCGCGGTCATGCCCGCGGTCGGCTCATCCATCAGGATCAGCTCGGCGTCCTGGGCGACCAGCATGCCGATCTCCAGCCACTGGGTCTGGCCGTGCGACAGATAGGCCGCCGGCCGGTCGAGCTGCTCGGTGAGCCCGACCAGTTCGGCCAGGCGTTCGATGTCTTCGCGCCCGGAATTGCCGGTGTTCCAGCGCAGATTGCCCAGCACCGAAGTGCGGCGCGCCCGCGCCACTTCGAGATTGTCGCTGACCGAGAGCTCGCGGAACACACTCGGCACCTGGAACTTGCGGCCGACGCCGGCGCGGGCGATCTCGTATTCCTCGAGATCCTGTAGCGCGGTGCCGTCAAAACTGACGGTGCCGCTGCTCGGCTTGACCTTGCCGCAGATGATGTCCAGCGCCGTGGTCTTGCCGGCGCCGTTCGGCCCGATCAGACAGCGCAGCTCGCCCTTGCGCACGCTCATGTTGAGCGCGTTGAGCGCCTTGAAACCGTTGAAGCTGACCGAGACGTCGCGGAGATCGAGATGCGAGCTCATGTGCTGCCCTCCGTCTGGCCGACGCCTTGCGCGACGCGGCCGCTGGCGGCCTGGCGGCGCTGCACGATCCAGCGCAGGATGACTTGCGCTAGGCCGGCGAGACCCTTCGGCAGGAACAGCACGACGAGCACGAACAGCGCGCCCATCACCAGCGTCCAGGTTTCGAGGAAGGCCGCGGATTCCGACAGCGCGCCCTGCATGCCCGCCACCAGCACGGCGCCGAGGAACGCCCCGACCAGGCTTTGCCGGCCGCCGACGGCGCACCAAACCACACTGACAGCGATAGCTGCACGCCGAGGAAGGTCGGCGAAGCGAACTCCATCACGACCGTGTAGAGCATACCGGCCAGGCCCGCGATCGCCGCCGACAGCGCGAACACGAAGATCTGGTAGAGCGCGACGTCGTAGCCGAAATAGCGCACCCGGCTCTCATGATCGCGGATCGCCTGCACGATCAGCCCGGCCTTGGACTTGGTGAAGGCAAAGGCGACCAGCAGGCTGAGCAGTACGCAACCGGCGACGAGATAATAGGTGGCGCGGCCATAGGCATCGAAGGCGACGCCGAAGATCTCGAGCTGGGCGAGATCGGTGATGCCGTTGAACCCGCCGGTGTAGCTCTGCTGGTCGATGATCACGAGATTGATCACTACCATGGTGGCGAGCGTGATGATCGAGACGTAGACGCCGGTCACACGCCCGCGAAACATGAACCAGCCGAGCGCCGCCGCGACCAGCGCCGGCACGATCAGGCCCGCGGCGATCGCAAAGGACAGCGAGCGGAACGGCTCCCAGAACCACGGCAGATGCGCAACATTGTTCCAGACCATGAAGTCCGGCAGGCCACTTGCTCCGGTATGCACAGGAACGGTCTTGAGCTTCAGCGCCATCGCCATCGCGTAGGAGCCGAGCCCGAAGCTCATCGCCTGGCCGAGATTGAGGATCCCGCCGAAGCCCCAGGACAGCCCGAGCGATATCGTGAGGATGCCGAGCACCAGATAGCGCGCGACCTTGTTGAGCAGGAAGTCGTTGTTGAGCAGCACCGGGAGCGCGAACACCACGGCGCAGACAATGAGCAGCGGTGCGAGCTGCGCGATCAGGCGCTGCAATCCGCTGGAGTTGGGAGCATTCGACGGCATAGATGAGCGATCTGTCTCAGGCCCGCACGCGTGCGGTGAAAAGCCCTTCGGGGCGGAAACGGATGAGGACGACGATGGCGAGCAGCACGATCGCCTTGGCGACCGTGTCGTTCTGCAGGAAGGCGATGCCGCCGGAGAGCTCGCCGAGGATGAAGGCGCTCGCCACGGTGCCGGCAAGGCTCTGCACGCCGCCGAGCACGACCACCATGAAGGCATCGACCACATAGCCGGTGCCCATGTCCGGCGACACGCTCTTGAGCGGCGACACCAGCGCACCGGCCAGCCCCGCAAGGCCCGCACCGTAGGCAAATGTCAGCGCATAGACCCGCTTGGCGTTGATGCCGAACGAGGCGGCGACCGAGCGGTCCTGGATGATGGCACGCAGCTTCATCCCGACCGGCGTCCGGTTCATCAGCAACCAGGTCGCCCCGAACAGCGCGATCGACACCACGAACAGGAACACCCGATACGACGAGACCGAGATGCCGAACACGTCCATGCTGTCGGACAGCGCCGGCGGCAGCTGCACGTAACGCAGCTCGCTACCGACCGACAGCCGCACCGCCTGCTGCAGCATGATGCCGACGCCCCAGGTCGCGAGGATCGTATCCAACGGCCGGTTGTTGAGCAGGCTCAGGACGTAGCGTTCGATGATCCAGCCGAACGCGGCAACCACGAGGAAGATCGGAACCAGGCTCGCCAGCAGGCCGAGCCCGAGATAGGTGTGGAACACCCAGGCCGCGTAAGCGCCGAGCATCACGAACTCGCCATGGGCGAGATTGATGATGCCCATCGAGCCGTAGATGATCGACAGGCCGAGCGCGACCAGCAGCAGGATCGACCCGATGCTGAGGCCCGTGACGATTTGTTCGATGAATTGGTCCACGTCGGGATCCGCTCTTCAGTGTTCGTTTGATGCGCCCTGCCGCTCGCACGCATCTGCGCGAGAGGCGGCGTCGCGGGGAGCCGGCCGCCGGCGCCGCACGCCGACGGCCTCGTCAGCCCCCGTCGTCAGCTCTTCTCGACCAGGCCCTTTTCGGTACAGGACTGCCCGGGATAGGCCGCGTAAGGCACCGGCTTCAGCCACTCCTTGGCCTCGACGAGAATCTCGAACTGGCCGTTCGATTTCGCCTGCGCGATCTTGGGCCACAGCCAGGTGTGCAGGTTCTCCGGCTCGATCTGGACCTTGCCCTGCGGCGCAATCATGCTCTGGCCCTTGACCGCGTCGCGGATGTTCGGCGGCGTCAGGTCGCTGGTCGCGAGCTTCTCGACCGCCTGCTTGAACAGATAGGTCTGGAAGTAGCAGGCCTCCGAGACGAAATGCGTCACCTTGTCGGCGCCCCAGCGCTTCTTGTAGGCCTCGACGAATTTCTCGTTCTCCGGCGACTTGTGCACCATGAAGTACGGCGCCGAGGTGAAGTGACCCGCGGCGGCCTCACCGCCCATCGCCGCAACCTCGTTCTCCGACGTCGTGAGACTGGCCATCGGCATCTTCTCGGGATCGAGCCCGGCGGCCTTGTACTGACGATGCAGCGCGACCACGGAATCGCCGACCACGGTGGAGAAGATCACGTTCGGCTGGGTCGAGCGGATCTTGTTGATGACGGAAGAGAATTCGGAATGGCCGAGCGGGACGTATTCCTCCGCCACGACCTCGCCGCCGAGCTTCTCGAGCAGCTTCTTGCAGTAGTTGTTCTCTTCCTTCGGATAGATGTAGTTGGATCCGATCAGATAGAACTTCTTGCCGAACTTCTTGACCAGCCACGGCACGAACTCGTCCTGCTGCTGGTTCGGCACCGCGCCGGTGTAGATCACGTTCTTCGAGCACTCGCGGCCTTCATAGAGCGTCGGATACCAATAGAGATTGTTCTGCCGCTCGAACACCGGGAGCACCGCCTTGCGGCTCGCCGAGGTGTAGGAGCCGAACACGCTGACGCATTTGTCGCCGACGACGAGCTTGCGCGCCTTCTCGGAGAAGGTCGCCGGATCGGAGGCCGGATCCTCGACGATCGGAACGATCTTGCTGCCCTTGATGCCGCCGGCTGCGTTGATTTCCTCGATCGCGAGCAGCGTCGCCTTGTTCAGCGATTCCTCGATGATCGCGGTCGTTCCCGTCAGCGAGAACAGCACGCCGACCTTGATCTCGCCGCCTGCGGCGTAAGCGAGGTCGGCGTTCTTGATCCAGATATGCGGCAGTCCGGCGCCGGCAAACGCGCCAAGCGCCGCGGTATTCCTCAGCAAAGTCCGCCGTGAAATGCTCATCCCTTAGCTCCCTTCAGGACCGAAAAAACAAAAAGCCCTCCCGATGCGCGCTTACGCGAGCATTGGGAGGGCTTTGTTGCCGGTTGTGTCGAAGGCGGCGCTGTCGCCGCCGGCCCCGCTATTGGGGCTTACTGTTGATGATCGTAGCCAAGCAGTTCGAACGAGTCAACAATCGCCGCGGCGACTGCGCTTGCCGACACGCGACGATCCATCGCCTGTCGCCTGATGAAGCCATAGGCTTCGGTTTCCGGCATCTGCCGCGTCGCCATCAGGATCGCCTTGGCGCGTTCCACCGTGCGCATCGAACGCAGATTGTCGTCGAGCTTCTCGATTTTGCTGCGCAGCCTCCGCTCGTAACCGAACTGACTGCGCGCCAGCACGAGACTCGACAGCACCGCATTCGGCGTGAACGGCCGCGGCAGCACGGCGTTCGGCGTCGCATGACACAACGCATCGGCGTGCACGCTCTCCGTCGCCGGCAGGATCACGACCAGCGCCGAACGCGCGTCGCCGGGAATCCACGGCAGGCGCCGCGCGAGGTCAGGAGAATATTCGCAATACACCACGTCGGCATCGGCCGGAACGCTTTCCGGCATCGGCCAGACCTGACGCACCCGCATCCGGAATCGCTGCAGTTCGCGCAGCAGCATGCCGACCTGATCGTCGACCGGTGCGACCACCACGGCCGAGAGATCGGCGAGTTCCTGAACCATGGTCTTGCGTCCGCCGACGTCTCGGCTCAGCTGCGGCTTACGCGACATTTCGTTCATTGGACGCTTCCTGTTTGCGTTGCACGACCATATCCGATCAGGAACGGATCGGCATGCACCGGCTCTTTTGACTGGCTGACGACATCGAACTGCCCCTGGCGGTTGGCGCGTCCGATCCGGGTCCACAGATCGGTATGCCCCGACATCGGGTTGACGGTAACCGCACCTTGCGGCGCATCGAAGCTGGTGCCGAATACCATGGAGCGGAGCACTTCGGTGTCGAGCGAATTGACCTGCTCGAGCGCCTTCGCGAACAGATGCAGCTGGAAATAGGATGCCTCGGCGCACATGTTGGTCGAGATGTCGGCGCCGAACCGCTTCTTGAAGCGCTGCACGAAGGCGTTGTTGGCGCGGCCCTCGACCCCCTGGAAATAGGACGCCGCCGTGACGTGCCCCTCGCCGACGTCGAAGCCCATGGCGGCGATTTCGGCTTCCGTCGTGGTCAGGCTGGCGATCGGGACCTGCTTCGGATCGAGCCCGACATTGGCATAGGCCTGATAGAGGAACACGGTGCCTTCGCCGACGACGGTCGAGAAGATCACATCGGGCCTGACGCGCTTGATGTCCTGGATGATCGGGACGAAGTCCTGCCAGCGCGCGTAGACATTGACGTAGCGCTCGCCGACGACCGAGCCGCCGTTGCTCTTCAGCAGCTCGCGCATCACCCGGTTGGACTCGCGCGGATAGATGTAGTCCGAACCCACGAAGTAGAATCGTGTTCCGAACGTATCCATCAGATAGCGGCACAGCGCGAGGCTGTTCTGATTCGGCGAGGCGCCGGTGTAGATGACGTTCGGCGACGCCTCGAACCCCTCATAGAGCGTCGGGTACCAAAGCAGGCCGTTCAGCCGTTCGACGACCGGCAGCACCGCCTTGCGGCTCGACGAGGTGTAGCAGCCGAATATAGTGCTGACCTGATCCTCCACCATCAACCGTTTGGCGTAGTGGCCATAGGCGGCCGAGTCCGAGCCGGGGTCGTAGGCGACGGGAACCAGTTCGCGGCCGCACACTCCGCCCGCCTCGTTCACCTCTTCGATCGCAAGCTGCGTGCCCTGATATTGGGTTTCCTCGATGACCGACATGAAGCCGGTTCGCGAAAACAGGACTCCTATCCGCCACGGGGCGGAGGTCGCTTGGGTAGGATTCGACATGATCAGGCCCTCGACAGAATTGGAGGGACGAGAGGGATTATTGTTCTTGTTGCTCTCGAACAGCATTGCCGGGAGCGGAAGATTGCATGTCATCTGCCGCGAGACAAGGACCCTCGCAGCTCATCCTGTCAGCGACGCTGACGCGAAAGCAGGCAAACCGGATGTCACCGGCGACAGATCACAGGTGCAGCGGTCCTTGGACCAGCTATCTCCGGTAGACGCGCGATCGATTGCCCGTATCGGGCGCAACAGGATAGTAACTCCGGGGAAACCTACAGCCGCCGCCATTGCAGCAAGGAGTAAGGCGGATCCTGCTCCGGGTGATGCTCGAACACACCTTCGACATCGGCGCCGATTGCAACCGTCTGATCGGGAGTGCCGAGCAGATTGCCGACCATGCGAACGCCGCCGGCATGCGGCAGTTCGACAAGCACCGCGATGTAGGGTCCATGGCCTCTGAGCGCCGCATGCGACGGATGCCACGCACGTTCCCAGCTGAAGATCTTGCCGCGCGGCTCGACTTCGATCCAGGCGGGATCGAAGGCGTGGCAGCGATGGCATAGCCACTCGGGTCCGAACTGCCATGTGTTGCAGCGGCCGCAGCGTTGCACCAACAGCTTGCCTTGACGCAATCCCTCCCAGTAAGGCGCAGACAGGCCGTCCGGTTCTGCAACCGGGATCGGCAGACCTGCCGGGAGATAGCGCGCGCTCGGGTTGCTCATAGGGTGGCCTCCGAACCCAGAATGAGATTGCTCGCGGGAGAGACCATCGGACCTCCGATGACCAACGCGACGTCGCTGCGCCGGGCCTGGCTGGTCGACGTGCCGCGCACCTGGCGAACCGCCTCGAGGACGAGCTCGAAGCCGTGCATGTAGCATTCGGCGAGGTTGCCGCCGCTGGTGTTGAGCGGCAGTTTCCCGGACGGCGCGATCAGGTTGTCGAAGGTCAGGAACTCGTTGGCCTCCTCCGGCTTGAAGAAGCCGTGCTCCGCCAGCGCCATCACGACGCCGCCGGTGAAATTCTCATACGCCTGCACCACGCCGACATCTGACGGCCCTACCCCGGCCATGCGATAAAGATCGGGCGCGACGGTCTCGAAGCTCGCGGTGGCGTAGAGCGGCGCATTGTGCGCCGTCGCCGCCGCGCGATGTCCGGACCCGGAGGCCGCGCCGAGCACATAGGCGCCCTTGTGCCGGAAGTCGCCGGCACGCTCCGCCGGAACCAGCAGCAAGGCTGCGGCGCCGTCGTTTTCCATGCAGCAATCGAACAGATGAAAAGGCTCCACGATCCAGCGCGAGGCGTCGTACTTCTCGGGCTCCAGCGGCTTGCCGTACATCACCGCGCGCGGATTGGCCTGGGCGTGGTGGTAGGAGGCGAGCGCAATCGCACGCAAGGCCTCCTGCCGAACGCCGTGCTCGTACATGTAGCGCTGCACCCGCATCGCAAACCGCTGCGGCGGTGCCAGCACGCCGTAAGGCATCAAATAGGATCGTTCGCCCGAAACGGTGTGGATGCCGGCCGCCTGCCCGAACCGCCCATACTGGCCCTGCGCCAGCGAGCGGAACACCACGACACAATCGGCAAGGCCCGCGACGATCGAGGCCGCCGCATTGGCAACCGCCGCACAGCACCCGCCGCCGCCGCCACCCCATTGCATCGTCGCCGTACGCAGTTGGCGCGTGCCCAGCGCCGCGGCCAGCCGCGACGCCTCGCTGCGATCGTCGCTGTAGGAGGAAAACCCGTCGATGTCGCGGGGATCGAGCCCGGCATCCGCGCACGCCGCCAGAATGGCTTTCAGCGCCAGCTTGAATTCCGGATCGGGAGACGCGCCATGACGACAATAGTCGGTCTCACCGATCCCGACGACCGCGACCCGGCCGCGCAGCGTCCGCTCGTCTCGCGCGCGCGCCGTCACGGTTTGGTATCCTCCTTGACCGCCTCTCGCGACGGCTGGCCACCGAAAGCTCCGCCTCCAGCGAGTTGCGCAATGCGCGCGTCGTCATAGCCGAGCAGTTCGCGCAGCACGCTCTCGGTATGCTGGCCGACGGCCGGCGCCGCGACGGGATCGACGATCGGCGTCCGCGAATAGCGGATCGGCAGGTTCACATTCGGCACCCAACCGATCGTCTCGTGCGGAATCCTCGTGACGATCCCGCGTTCCCGCGCCTCCGGCGAGCGGATCGCCTCGCCGACACTGCGCACCTGTCCGCAGGGTACGCCGGCTGCCCGCATCCGTGACTGCCAGTGCGACCACGGCTGCCGGGTAAACGCCTCACCGAGGATCGCGAACAGCTCCTCGCGGCGGCGGATCCGATCAGGACCCGTCGTGTAGATCTCGGCCGCCGCGAGATCCTCCCGCTCGAGCACCTGCGCCATCAAGCGCTGGAAGATCTTGTCGTTGCCGCAGTTGATGTAGAACGAGCAATCGCTGGCCAGGAACACGCCCGACGGGCAGGTGTCGGGACTGGTATTGCCGCTCCGCTTTGGATCGGCAGTGTTGAAAAGCGACTGCATGGTCGCATACCCGGTCATCAGGACGGCATTCTCGAACAATGATACTTCGATGGCCTGACCGAGGCCACTGCGCTCGCGCGCCAGCAGCGCGCCCAGGATCGCATTGCTCGCCATCATCGCGGTGCTGATATCCATCACCGGCGACAAGGCCCGCACGCCCTCGCGGTCGGCGTAGCCGTTCATCGAGACGAAGCCGCTCTCGACCTGCGCGATCGGATCGAAGCCGAGCCTGTCGGCAAACGCCCCGTCACGGCCGTAGGCCGACACCGAGCAATAGACAATCTCGGGCTTGATCTTGCGGCAGCTCTCGTAGTCGAGCCCGAGCCGCGCCATCACGCTTGCCGAAAAGTTCTCGACGACGACGTCGGCGGTCGCGATCAGCTCACGCGCGACCTGCAAGCCCTCAGCGGATTTGAGGTCGAGAGCGACGCTGCGCTTGTTGCGGTTGGTCCACAGGAACGGAGCACCGTGCCTGAGGTCCGGATGCACCGGAGGATACCGGCGCAGATCGTCGCCCCGGCCAGGCGCTTCGACCTTGATCACCTCGGCGCCCATGTCGGCCAGGATCATGGTCGCGAACGGACCCGCGATGAAGTGCGAGAAATCGACCACCCGGATTCCCTCGAGCGCCCTCGGCGCGCCGGCCGGACGAGGCGTGTGCTCGGGGAATTCGGCTTCAAGCTGGTCCAGCATGCGAGACATCCATAATTCTTGAGAAAGGTTGATCGGGGTTCACGACCATCGTCTTCAATTGCCGGCCGGAGGCGCGACAAGCGAGCAACCGCCCTGATCGAGCGGCCGGAACGCCTCCGGGCCCGTGAGCACGCCGACCTGCTCGAGCAGATCCCATTTGCTCTTCGACGCATTCGGGCTCTTCGCCTTGAAGATGTACATGTTGTGGATGGCGCGGCCGTCCGCGCGCACCGCGACCGGCCCGAACAAGGCGTCATCGATCGGGTTCTCCTTCAGCTTGCGGATCACCGCCTGCGCATCATTGGTTCCGGCGGCCTGCGCCGCATTCAGATAGGCCAGCACCGAGGAATAGACGCCGGCATGAAATGCCGTCGGCGACTGCCCGTGCTGCCGCTCGCTGAACCTGGCCGACCAGGCACGGCTGGCATCGTTGAGGTCCCAGTAGAACGGCTGGGTGATGATCAGCCCCTCGCCGACCGCGAGCCCGCTCGACTCGATGTCATTGGTGGTGGTCAGCAGCGCCGCGAAGGTCCGCCCGCTCTGCTTCAGCCCGAACTCTGCGGACTGCTTGATCAGGCTGACGGTGTCGCCGCCGGCGGTCGCGAAGGCAATCACGTCGGCGCCCGAGCCGTCGGCCTGCAGGATGAACGACGCATAGTCCGCGTTGTTGATCGGCACATTGACCGATCCGAGAACGGTGCCGCCGCCGGCGCCGATCACCGCCGTCCCGTCGCGCACCATCGATTTGCCGAGCGCATTGTCGGTGGCGATGAAATACCATTTCTTGCCGCCGTGCCGCACCAGATAGGCGCCGATCGTGTGCGACGCCGCCCAGGTATCGAAGGTCCACTGGATCGTGTTGGGCGAGCAGTATTTCCCGGTCAGATCCGAGGACGCCGCGCTCGATGCGATCAGCGCCGCCTTGGTGCCGCGCACGACCTCGTTGACGGCGAGCCCGACGGCCGAGTTCGGCACGTCGGCGACCGCATCGACCTTCTCCTGGTCGATCCAGCGCCGCGCGATTGCGGCGCCGACGTCCGCCTTGTTCTGGTGGTCGGCCGATACGATCTCGACCTTGAAATCGGGGTGCAGCCGCATGAAATCCTCGGCCGCCATCTTGGCCGCCGTCACCGAACCTTCGCCGGCATTGTCCGAATAAGGGCCGGACGCGTCGTTGAGCACGCCGATCTTCAGGGCGCGCGCGGCGTCCGCCGGTGCCGGCGAGCCGGCGCAAACAGCCAGCAACGACAGCGCGAGAATGCGAGATAGATACTTCACTTGTTTCCACCCATCTTGTGTTGTTGTTCTCAGAGATCGAGCACGAGCGTGCGGGACTTGGCGCCCGAGCAGCAGATCATCACGCTCCTGTTCGCCGCCTGCTCTTCCTCGCTCAGGAACTGATCGCGATGATCCGGTATGCCTTCGAGCACGCGCGTCTCGCAGGTGCCGCAGACCCCTTCGGTACAGGCGTAGTTCGCGGCGATGCCGGCATCCAGAAGCGCGTCGAGAATGGTTTTGCCGGCCTCGACCGCGATCGTGCGGTTGCTCCGCGCGAGCCTGACCTCGAAGCCACCCTCGGTGGCCGGCGCTTCCCGCGCCTTGAAGTACTCGACATGCACGCGATCGGCCGGACGATCGGCGGTCGCCGCCTCGAATGCCGCGAGCATCGGCACCGGCCCGCAACAATAGAGATGCGCATGTGCCGGTGCGGTTCCGACGATGGCCGCGAGATCGAACACCCGTCCGGCTCGCTCGTCGTCGAAATCGACGTGCAGGCGGGCATCGGATCGGAACGCGCCGAGCTCGTCGAGAAATGCGGCGGCGGCACGCGTCCGCGCGGCGTAGTGCAGGTCCCAGCGGCGGCCGAGCGCCTCCAGGCGCCGGATCATCGACAGCAATGGCGTGATGCCGATGCCCCCCGCGATCAGGATCGAATGTTCGGCCTGTTCGCAAAGCGCGAAGTTGTTGCGCGGCGGGGAAATCGTCATGATCTCCCCGACCCTGACGGTGTCGTGAACGAAGCTGGAGCCGCCACGGCTCTCGGCATCCCTGTTCACCGCGATGACATAGCGATGCCGCTCGCGCTGATCGTTGACCAGCGAGTAGCTGCGGATCATGCCGTTCGGCAGATGCAGGTCGATATGGCCGCCGGCCGTGAACGGGGCCAGTTCGCTGCCGGTCGGCGCGATCAGCTCATAGGAGTGGATCCGCTCGGCCTCGTAGCCGATGCGCTTGACCAGCACCTGCTGCGTGTCGGCCATATGGCCGGATGCGCTCACAGCTCGTACCCGAAATCGGCGCCGAGCTTCGCCCGCATGAACGGCGCGCCGACATCGACCCAGGAATCCTCCGGCGGCAACCGCAGCGACACCGCCCGCACCATGAACACGTCGGGGTCCGAGACCCCCTTGGGCTTGATCGCGTGCTCGCGATAGGCGCCGAGCGCCTCCAGAATGAAGCGCCGCGTCATCGCGATGCCGGTATCGCTCGAGCAGAGCGTCTCCTTGGTGCGGTCGAAGATCGGCGACACGCCACTCTGGCAGGCGCCGTCCTGCACCCAGAGACCCGGCAGGCCCGAGAACCAGGTGGTCCGCTGCGCCTCGTAGTCGAACTGGAAACCGTTCTGCGGATTGTATCTGGTCCAGTAGCCGGCATACGGCACCGTCACCGGGTGCTGCACCAGCGCATGGCGGCTGGCATGACCGCTCTCGCGGCCCTTGTGGCCCTCCGCGAACACCTGCCGGGTTTTCTCCAGCAGCGGTTCCGACGGATGATAGGAGAACATGATGCAGAGCGTGTTCTCGTCGTCGATCGGCACCCAGGCATGCCCGCTCAGATCCGGGAACGGCGAGAGCGGCGGCACCAGCGTGTAGAACGGCAGCAGGAACTGGTTGACGCGCCAGTACAGCGTGTTGGCGTCGTAATTGCGCCGCGCGGCAATGCTCATGCCGAAATCCCGCTTGATGCATTCGAAGGTCGGCCGCAGATCGCGCTTCTGAATCCAGGCGCTGGTCGTGCCCTGGGCGTCGAGCCGGCCATGCAGCAGCGGTGCGTGGGCGGAGTCGATCTCGCCCTCGACCGCCTGCAGCCAGTTGCACTCCTGGACGCGCACCGAGATGTGCACCTGCTCGGCCGGCACCAGATTCCATTCGAGGTTCGGCAACGGCGGAAGCTCGGCCTGGTCGGGACCCATATAGGTCCAGATCATCCCGTTGCGCTCCTTGCAGGGATAGGCCTTGATCCGTACCCGCTCCTTGAGGCGGCTTCGCACCGGCTCCGCCGGCATGTCCGTCACCGCGCCGGTGACGTCGAATTTCCAGCCGTGATAGACGCAACGCAGCCCGCAATCCTCGTTTCGTGCGAAGATCAGCGGCGCGCCGCGATGCGGGCAGGCCTGGTCGACCAACCCGACGCGGCCCTCGGTGTCGCGGAACGCGACCAGATCCTCGCCAAGCAAACGGATCCGCTTCGGTTGCCCGTCCTTGGCGAGATCAGCCGACGGCAGGAACGGAATCCAGTAAAGCCGAAACAGATCGCCGAGCGGGGTGCCCTTGCCGACCCTCACCAGGCGTTCATTGTCTTCACGCGAGAGCATGGTTTGCCTCCTTCAATTGCGGGTGGTCGGACCGGCCGCACTGCCCAGCAGCGCGGCGACGCGGTCGGAAAGCCCGAGGTCCTGTGCGGTCCAAAGCGGGTCGGATGCGGCGAGCGGCTTGCGTGGAATGGGAGGTTGCCTGCCCTCCTCCACCAGGCCGACGATCAGTTCGATGCGACGCCGCTCGAGCTCCCTGAGCGCGTCCTCGACGACGGCCGCCTCGGCCGTACATCCCGGCAGCTCCGGATAGGCGAGACGAACCCGCCAATGTCCCGGCTCGGTTTCGACCGCCTCGGCCTCAAGCAGATAGGGAATCGACAGCAGCTCGCGCAGCTCCAACGGCAACCTCCCTGAACGACGCCTTCATTTGATACGTATACGTACTACATGACCGGATGGCTGACAAGGGCCGAAAGCCATTGCATCGCGCTGCGAACCGGCCAGGGTGCGATTGACCGCAGGGTTGAGGACGTCAGGCCAAGCTGCTAACGGCTAACGCAAATTCGTGGAATCGGGATCGAACAACGGCATGGCAGCCGACAAGGCGAAGAAGACCAGCTCGGCTGCAGACGTTGCGCGCGACTGGCAACTGGAAGGCGGCGTCGGATTTCTGCTGCGGCTGCTGGAGGCCCGCTACGACGGGCTCTATCAAAGCATGACGCGCCAGAGCGACATCACGCCGCGGCAGTTCGGCGTGCTGATGGCGCTGTACCAGTTGGGTCCGCTCACCCCCTCCGTGCTGGCGGACCGGATCAGTTGCGATCGCAACACGCTCAGCGAAATGCTGAAACGGATGGTGGCACGCAAGCTGGTCGCGAAGAAGGACAATCCCGACGACCGCCGCTCGCTTCAGGTGCAGATCACCGCCAAGGGCGAGGAAGCGTTGCTGGCCGTGATCCCGGCGGCGGCCGAGTTGCAGGAGATCATGCTGGCTCCACTGCGCAAGGAAGATCGCGCACATTTCCTTAAATGTCTGCTGGCGATCGCAAAGGCTCCACCGCCGGACGCGTCGTCCGATCGTTGAGATCCCGCTTAGGCCGCAGGCTTCCCAAACGTCCCCGCTGCAGCAAGCGCCGCGATGGCGTCGGGCGACAGTCCCAGGATCCGCGACAGCACGTCATCGCGCTGCGCCCCGATGCCGGGCACGTGGCTGCCGATCGGCGTATCGGCCCCGGACATCTGCCATGGCGCGCTGACGCCGACGAAATCACCGGCACCATCCGTGACCGTCCCGAATACCCCCCGCTGACGCAGATGGGGATCGGTCAGCGCCGCGCCCGGCGCCCGGTATTCGGCGCAGGGGACGCCGGCGCGATCCAGCGCTGCAATGCATTCGGCGGCGGTGTGACGCTCCGTCCATTTCTCGATCACCTGCATCATGGCGGTCCAGTTGGCGCCGCGCGCCGGAATGGTCGCAAAACGCGGATCGTTTGCCAGCTCTTCCTGCCCGGTGACCTCACACAGCGCGGCAAAATTGCGCGGTGTGACCGGCGCGATCAGGATGTCGCCGTCGCGGGTGCGCACCGGCCCATAGGTCGGGCGCGGCGCGCGGATCGGGAATTGCGCTTCCTGGAGCTCGTAGACCAGCAGGTTCAGCATGCAATCCATCAGCGCGACGTCGACGCGCTGCCCCTCGCCCGTCCGCGTACGCTGGACCAGCGCAGTCTGGATCGCGGAATAGCCGAAGATGCCGCCGAGGATATCGGCGACAAAGATCGCTCCTGCCGCGGGACGCTCGCGGTCACCGGCATAGCGCATCAGCGAGGTATCGAATCCGCTCTCGGCATGCACGATCATGGCATAGGCCGCGCGTTCGGCGGCGGGGCCCGACTGTCCATAGCCCGAGATCGAGCAATAGATCAGCCGCGGATTGATGGCGCGAAGCGCCCCGTAGCCGAGGCCGAGCCGATCCATCACACCGGGGCGGAAATTCTCGACGAGGATGTCTGTCTCCGCGACCATGCGATGAACGAGCTTGATGGCGTCGGCGTTCTTCAGGTCCAGCGCCAGGCTGCGCTTGCCAGCATTGAGCTGGCCGAAATAGGTACTGTGGCCGTCGCGCAGCGGTGTGCGCAGCCGCATGTCGTCACCTTCCGGCGGCTCGATCTTGATGACCTCCGCCCCGACATCGGCGAGCAGCCGTGCGCAATAGGGGCCTGCCACCATGATGGAAAAATCGAGCACGCGTACACCCGCGAGCGGCGCCCTGTCGCCATCCTTCTGCATCCGATCTCTCCTATCTCGGCAGCCCGAGCGCGCGTTGCGCGATCAGGCTGCGCTGGATTTCGTTAGTCCCGATGCTGATGACCCACATCAGCGAATGCCGCAGGTTCTGCTCGAAGCGGCCATTGTCGATCGCGCCCGGCATCTGCTCGGACAGCGCGGCGCGCATCCCGAGGATGTCGAGCGCAGCCTCGCCGAAGCGTTCCATCAGCTCGCCGGAAAACACCTTGCTGATCGCGCCATATTCCGGCGGAGTCACGCCATCGGCGGCAAGCTCGGCGCAATGCATCATCAATTGCCGGCCGATCTCGATCTCGGAGGCCAGCGTCGCCATCCTGTCGCGGACGATCGGGTCGCCGGCCAGCGACCGATCGCCTTCCCCCGCCATCACATGCGCACGCAACTGCTCGAAGGCATGCGCGACCTTCAACACGATGCCGCCGCCGACCAGTCCGCGCTCGAACGCCAGCGCGCCGGTCAACACTTTCCAGCCGCCATTGATCTCGCCGACGAGGTTCTCGGCGGGAATGCGGACATTGTCGTAGAAGATGTTGGCGAACGTGCCGTCATACATCGTTGCGGACGGACGTATCGTAATCCCCGGCGCATCCATCGGCACGATGAACATGCTGATGCCGGCATGCGGCGGCTTGGCGTCCTTGTCGGTCCGCGCGGCGAGGAACATGTATTTTCCCCACCAGGTGGTGGTCCAGATCTTCTGACCGTTGATCACCCAATGATCGCCGTCCCTCACGGCGCTGGTGCGCAGCGCCGCAAGGTCGGAGCCCGCCTGCGGCTCGCTGTAGCCCATGCCATGCATGGCCTCGCCGCGCAGGATCTCCGGAAGGTACTGCTGCTGCTGTTCCGGCGTGCCAAACATCATCAGCGCATTGGCCTGGATCGCCGCGCCGATCCGCGGCGCCTCGCCCTGCTCCATCGTCTCCATGAACGCGATCTGCTCCAGCGGGGAGCGTGCCTGGCCGCCGAACACTTCCGGCCAACCGAGGCCGATCCAGCCGGTGTCACCGATATCGCGGGCGAAGCCGGCATCGAATTCGCGCTTGGCGAACGGTTTCTGATCGAACGCGTCCTTCCGTCGTCCGGACCAGTTTTGCGCGAGCCAGCTTCGGACCTGCTCACGAAACGCATTTCCGGCAGTCCCGAGGTCGTATTGCGGCAGCCCTGCACCACCGGCATCCAACAGCCGGCTGGCCAGCCTGCGCTTTGCATCGGAGGCACCGCCGAGGGCGACCGTATCGAGATGCACGCGCTTGAAATGGATCGGCGCCTCGTGCTCCTCGGCATAGCCGATCGCTCCGAACGTATGCTGCGTCTCCAGCGCGACTTGCCGCAGCGCGCTGCCGGAGAAAGCCGATGCGCAATCGGCGAAGTAGTGCCAATCGACCTCGCCGGCATCATGCAGCCTGGCGGTGTGATCGAGGATCAGCCTGACTCCTTCGAGCGCGATCAGGCAATTCGCCAGCTTGTGCTGGATCGCCTGGAACCTGCCGATCGGTTGCCCGAACTGGTGTCGCTCCCTGGCGTAGTCAACGGCCAGCTCAAACGCACGCCGCGCAGCGCCGCAAGCGCGTGCGGTCAACATCGCCTTGCCCTTGATGCGGAGCTCGTTCAGGTCGACGCTGCCTGCCGGAATAGGTGTGAGCGGGGCTGCGTTCAGCCGCACCTCATGGAGCCCCCACGCCCCCATCGCACGGGTGGCGACGCATTCGACGCCGGGGCCGCTGAGCTCGATCAGCGCAAGATGAGCCTGATCCAGTGCGACGAGGAGATGCGTGGCACTTCCCGCGGCCTCGACACAGCGGAGCACGCCCGTTGCCGCGCTGTTCGCGGCCTCGATCGAACCGGTGCCGCGATCCGGATCCAGCGCGCCGAACGAGAAGGCGACGGTCACCGTCCCGGAATGCAGCCGCGCCAGCAGGTCGGTCACGACGTCGGCCTGCGATCCGGAAATCGCAAGATTGGCCAGCGCCGCCGACCACATCGGCGCCGGACATCCGACACGGCCAAGCTCGGCCATGACGACGAGGATCTCGGCGAGCCCGCCTTCATCCCCCTGCGCCCCAAGAGCGGCTACGCCCTGCCCGACCAGCTTGCGCCAGACCGCCGATATCTCGTCCGGCGAGGACGACGCCGTCGTGCCGCGCGGACGCCAATGCTCGTCGAGGAATCCACGCAGGGAATACCTCAGCATCGCCGTGACGTCGTCGGGCTGTTCGGTCGCCGTCATCGCCCGGCCTAGCCCTGACCGAACCTGGGCTTGCGCTTCTCCTTGAATGACATCGTCGCTTCCTTGTGGTCGGCAGTCTCGAACGTCACCTGCTCCAACGCCATCGAGGCCTCCAGCAGCATGTTGACGCGTTCCTTGACGATCTGGTTGATCGACAGCTTGGTCCAGCGAATGGCCCAGGTCGGACCGTTCGCGAGTTCGAGAGCGATCTCGCGGGCCTTCGCCAGCACCTCTGCGCGCGGCGCGACGTGATTGACCAGCCCGATCCGCTCGGCCTCCTTGCCCTTCAGCAGGGTGCCGCGGATCAGGAATTCCTTGGCCTTGTTGATGCCGATCAGGAGCGGCCAGATCACGGTGCCGCCGTCGCCTGCGACCAGGCCGACGCGGGAAACGTGGGTGTCGCCGATCCGCGCGTCCTCGGCCATCACGGTGATGTCGCAGAGCAGCGCATGGGTCGCCGCCAGGCCGATGGCGTCACCGTTGATCGCCGCGATGATCGGCTTGTCGAGCTCGAGCTGGCGCGTCACGCCGCGCCGGCTGATCATCGGATCGTGCACCTCGCCCTCTTCGAGCACGTCGCCGCCGGGCCGCTCCGACATCGCCTTCACGTCGCCGCCGACGCTGAAGAAGTCACCGGCGCCGGTCAGCACCACGACGTTGACGGCGTGATCGTCGGCGAGGTCGTCCCAGATCGTGCGCAGCTCGCGGATCAGCTTCTGATTGATGGCGTTGCGCGCCTGCGGCCGATTCAAGGTCACGGTCGCGACCTTGTCGGCGACATCGACCGTCAGGCATTCATACTTGGCGTAGTTGGACACGTTTGCCTCCATTGTTATTGCTGTTTGAGTGTTGATTTGTTCGCGGGCTGAGCGCGTTACCGGCGCATCCCGGGCTGCACGTCCGCCAATGCGACGTGGAGCGACATCGCCCCCGGGTCCTGCTCCAGCATCCGCTGCACGGATTCCAGGTGCGACCGCAGCAGCCGGCTCGCCAGCGCCACGTCTCGTTCGCTCAGCGCCGCCAGGAATTGGCGCCGCTTCTCCGTCAGCCGCGCCATCGCAACGCCGCTCGAGGCGACCTTGGCATAGACGAAGCGCATGTGTATCTCGGTGACCGAGTCAACGATCATCGCAATCACCTTGTTGCCGGTCGACGCCGCCAGCAGCTTGTAGAATTCGCGCGAGCATTCGACCCGGTCGAGCAGGCGTCCTTCCCTGGTCGCAAGCTCCGTCCGCTCGATATTGGCTTCCAGCGCATCGAGGTCGGCCCGGCGCGCGTTCGCGCAGGCGAGCTGCACCACGAGGTCGAGCACGTGGACCCGCGCCTCCGACAACTCCCGCACCGAGATCGTCCCGAGGCTCAGCATGTCGCGCATCACCTCGTTCATGCGTCGGGTGTCGCCCTGCTGGATGAAGGCGCCGCCTTTGACACCCTTCTGCAGCTTCAGAACGCCGGCCATTTCGAGGCTGCGCAGTGCCTCGCGCAGCACGTTACGGCTGACACCGAGCTGCTGCGCGAGCTCGCGCTCGGCTGGCAGCTTGTCGCCGGGCTTCAGAACGCCGAGCGCCAGCTGCTCGCGAATCCGCTCGCAGATCTCCTCGAATGTCCGCCTTGTGTGGATCGGCTTGAATGTCGGCGCGGCCGCCGCTCCGGCGGTGCGCAGATCAGAGGCTCGCTCCCGCCGGTTCGGCGAGGCGGTACGGGGGCGCCGCGGCGCGCGAGGACTTGACTTGGTGCTCATGCGGTGAATTATTAAATGGATCACCCATTCAATGGAAGCCCCTTTTTCGGCTTCCGGCAAAGAAAACGACGGGGAGTCCGTATGAGTTTTTCCGAAGAGCAGGTCGCGTTCCGCGACAACGTGCGCAGGATGGTCGCCAAGCACGTGGCGCCGATCGCCGCCGAGATCGACGAGACCGACCGCTTTCCGCTGGAGCTGGTCAAGCTGTTCGGCGAGATGGGATTGATGCAGCTCTGGGTGCCGGAGCGCTATGACGGCCCGAACGGCAATCTCACCATGGCCTGCATCGCGCGCGAGGAGATCTCGAAGGTCTCGCCGGCATGCGCCTCGATCGCGGCGCTCAACACCATGTTCATCATGCCGCTGCTGCATTTCGGCTCGGAAGAGCAGCGCCGCAAATACCTGCCGATCATCGCCAAGGGCGGCGTGGTCACGGCGATCGCGATCTCGGAGCCGCAGGCCGGCTCCGACGTCGCCGCGCTCAACACCCGCGCCCGCAAGGACGGCGACAGCTACGTCCTCAACGGCCGCAAGCAATGGTGCAGCTACGGTGTCGTCGCCGACTACATCGTGGTGATGGCGCGGACCAGTGACGGCGCCGGCGCGACGGCATCAGCGCCTTCATCGTCGAGCCGAAGACAATGCCGGGCATCACGTTCGGCCGCCACGAGCGCAAGATGGGCTTTCGCGGCGCCCCCAATACGCCGATCTTCTTCGACAACGTCAGGGTCCCGGCCGAAAACCTCGTCGGCGAGGAGGGCAAGGGTTTCCGCGCGTCGATGCGCGCGCTCGACCTCAACCGCCCGACCATCGGTGCCCAGTCGGTCGGCCTCGCGCAGGGCGCGCTCGATGCGTGCATCGCCTACGCAAAGGAACGCAAGCAGTTCAAGAAGCCGATCGCCGAATTCCAGGGCGTGCAGTTCATGCTCGCCGACATGGCGATGCAGATCGAGGCGGCGCGCGCGCTGGTCTATGAATGCGCCCGGGCCGGCGATGCCGGCGACTGGAAGCGGCTCAACGTGCTTGCCAGCATGGCGAAATGCGTCGGCAGCGACATGGCCATGAAGGTGGCGACCGACGCGGTCCAGATCTTCGGCGGCTACGGCTACACCATGGACTATCCGGTCGAGCGCATGATGCGCGACGCCAAGCTGACCCAGATTTTCGAGGGCACCAACCAGATCCAGCGGGTGGTGATCGCCCGCGAGCTGCTGCGCTAGCTAGTCCGATTTCAACAAGAAACAGATTACAGGGAGAAACGACCTTGAACCACCTCATCGACCGGGCGTTGGCGGCGATTGCGCTGTCGGCCCTCCTGGCGGCGCCCGCCTACGCCCAGAAGGCCTATGGTCCCGGCGCCAGCGACACCGAGATCAAGCTCGGCCAGTCGACGCCGCTGAGCGGACCGGCCTCCGCCTTCGGCGCCGGCGCCGGCCGCGCCGTGGTCGGCTATTTCGAGATGCTGAACGCGAAAGGCGGCATCAACGGCCGCAAGATCAACTTCACCCAGCTCGACAACGCCTACAGCGCGCCGAAGGCGGTCGAGCAATCCCGCAAGCTGATCGAGGATGTCGGCGTCCTGGCCGAGGTCGGCACGATCGGCACCGCGCCGAACGTCGCGATCCAGAAATACCTCAACGCCAAGCAGGTGCCGCAGCTGTTCATCACCGCCGGCGGACGGCGTTTCAACGATCCCAAGACCTTCCCGTGGACGGTCCCGCTCTACCCGGACTTCGAAACCGAAGGCCGCGTCGTCGCCAAGTACATCCTGACCGCAAAGCCGGACGCCAAGATCGGCGTGCTGTATCAGAATGACGACTACGGCAAGGACTATCTCAAAGGCCTCCGCGGCGGTCTCGGCGCGAAGGCCGAGCTGATCGTCGCCCAGGCCTCCTACGAGCTCGCCGACCCGACGATCGATTCGCAGATCGTCCAGCTCAAGGCCGCCGGCGTCGACACGCTGATCGAGCAGTCGTCGTCGAAGGCCGCCGCGCAGTCGATCCGCAAGGTCTACGAGCTCGGCTGGAAGCCGCTGCACATCATCGGCGGCTCGACGGCATCGGTCGAAACCATCCTGAAGCCGGCGGGCCTCGAAGCCTCGAAAGGGCTGGTCACCACGCAATTCCTTAAGCAGCCCGGCGATCCGGCCTGGGCCAATGACGACGAGGTCAAGGCTTACAAGGATTTTCTGAAGACCTACGCGCCTTCGGCCAATCCGGACGACTATTCCGTGCTTGTCGCCTATATGAACGTGCACGCCCTCGAGCTGGCGCTGCGCAAATGCGGCGACGACCTGACCCGCGAGAACCTGATCAAGCAGGCGACCTCGCTGAACGGCGAGCGGCTGCCGATGATGCTGCCGGGCATCTCGATCGGCACACGCCCCGGCGACTACACGCCGTTCAGAACCCTGCGGATCGCGACATTCAATGGCGAAAGCTGGTCGCTGACCGGCGAACCGCTGTCGGCGGATTGAAGTGGTCGGCGAGGTCCTTTGAGCGGCGCCTCGCCGACGCCACCTCACGCCCGCAGGCTCGGAAGATCTAGGCCGTTGGCGCGCGCGCACTCGATCGCCGTCTCATAGCCGGCGTCGGCGTGGCGCATCACGCCTGTCGCCGGGTCGTTCCACAGCACGCGCTCGAGCCGGCGCGCCGCCTCCGGCGTGCCGTCGGCGACGATCACCATGCCGGCATGCTGCGAATACCCGATGCCGACGCCGCCGCCGTGATGCAACGACACCCAGGTGGCGCCGCTCGCACAGTTGAGCAGCGCATTGAGCAGCGGCCAGTCCGACACCGCGTCGGAGCCGTCGCGCATCGCCTCGGTCTCGCGGTTCGGGCTCGCCACCGAGCCGCTGTCGAGATGATCGCGGCCGATCACGATCGGCGCCCTCAGCTCGCCGCGCGCCACCATCTCGTTGAAGGCAAGGCCGAGGCGATGGCGATCGCCGAGGCCGACCCAGCAGATTCGCGCCGGCAGTCCCTGAAACTTGATGCGCGCCTTCGCCATGTCGAGCCAATTGTGCAGATGGCCATCGTTGGGCATCAGCTCCTTGACCTTGGCATCGGTCTTGAAGATGTCTTCGGGATCGCCGGACAGCGCCGCCCAGCGGAACGGCCCGACGCCGCGGCAGAACAGCGGACGGATATAGGCCGGGACAAAGCCCGGAAAATCGAACGCCTGCTTGAGGCCCATGTCCTTGGCCATCTGGCGGATGTTGTTGCCGTAGTCGAGCGTCGGGATTCCCTTCGCGTGGAAATCCAGCATGGCCTGGACGTGATCGACCATCGAGGTCTTGGATGCCGTCTCGACCGCCTTCGGATCGGCGGCACGCCGCGTCTCCCACTCGGCGAGCGTCCATCCCTTTGGCAAATAGCCGTTGATCGGATCATGCGCGCTGGTCTGGTCGGTCACGATGTCAGGCCGCACGCCGCGGCGTACCAACTCGGGAAAGATCTCGGCCGCATTGCCGAGCAGGCCGACCGAGACCGGCTTTCCGGACTTGGTCGCGTCGGCAATGATCGTCAGCGCCTCGTCGAGCGTCGCCGCCTGGCGATCGAGATAGCCGGTGCGCAGACGCATCTCGATGCGGCTCGGCTGGCATTCGACGGCGAGCATCGAGGCGCCCGCCATGGTCGCGGCCAGCGGCTGCGCGCCGCCCATGCCACCGAGGCCGGCAGTCAGGATCCATCTGCCAGCGAGGCTGCCGCCATAATGCCGGCGCCCGACCTCGACAAAGGTCTCGTAAGTCCCCTGCACGATGCCCTGGCTCCCGATATAGATCCAGGAGCCGGCCGTCATCTGGCCGAACATCATCAGGCCCTGCCGGTCAAGCTCGTTGAAATGATCGAGCGTCGCCCAATGCGGCACCAGGTTCGAGTTCGCGATCAGGACGCGCGGCGCATCCGTATGGGTGCGGAAGACGCCGACCGGCTTGCCGGATTGCACCAGCAGCGTCTGATCGCCTTCCAGCTTGCGCAACGAGGCGGCGATCCGGTCAAAGCTTTCCCAGTCGCGCGCCGCGCGGCCGATGCCGCCATAGACCACGAGCTCGCTCGGACGCTCGGCGACATCGGGATCCAGATTGTTCATCAGCATGCGCAGCGGCGCTTCGGTCAGCCAGCTCTTTGCGCTGATGTCGCTGCCGCGGGGAGCTCGGATGATGCGTTCATTGTCCAGTCGGCGATTCATGGCGGGTGCCCCTGTCGGCTAAGCGAATTTTGGAAACGGATCGATGGAAAGGGCCGCGAGCGCAGCCGTGGGCAACGCGTCGGCTTCGATTAGCCTCGCCGCCCGCGCAAGATCGTCGGCCATGTAGCGGTCCGCGGCGAGCGCCGGAACACGCGCGCGCAAGGCGGCAATCACCGCGCTGAGCGGCGCGCTGGTCGCATGCGGTGCTCGCAGCGTGATGCCCTGCGCCGCGACCAAGAGCTCGATGCCGAGAATGGACGCGAGGTTGTCGGCCATGTCGGACAGCCGGCGCGCAGCATGCGCGGCCATCGAGACGTGATCCTCCTGGTTGGCGCTGGTCGGCGTCGAATCGATCGAGCACGGCATCGCGCGCTGCTTGTTCTCGGCATAGAGCGCCGCCGCCGTGACCTCGGCGATCATGAACCCGGAATTGATGCCGGGTTCGGGCGTCAGGAACGGCGGCAAGCCGAAGTTCAAAGCGGGGTCGACCAGCGTCGCGATCCGGCGTTCGCTGGTGGCGCCGATCTCCGAGAGCGCCAGCGCGATCTGGTCGGCGGCGAATGCGACCGGCTCGGCGTGGAAATTGCCGCCCGAGACGATCTCGTCGGTCTCGACCAGCACCAGCGGATTATCGGTGACGGCATTGGCCTCAATGGTCAGCCCGCGCGCAGCCTGCACGAGCAGATCGAGCGCGGCGCCCGCGACCTGCGGCTGGCAGCGCAGGCAGTAAGGGTCCTGTACGCGCTCGTCGCCTTCGAGATGCGACTGTCTGATATCGCTGCCATCAAGCAGCGCAGTCAAGGTCGCGGCCGCCGCGATCTGCCCATCATGGCCGCGCAAGGCCTGGATCTCGGGTCGAAACGGCACCGTGGAAGCCATTGCCGCGTCGACCGACAGCGCACCGGTCACCAGTGCGGCACACGCCAGCCGATGCGCGCGCAGCAGGCCCGAAATCGCATAGGCGGTCGAGAACTGCGTGCCGTTGATCAGCGCGAGCCCCTCCTTGGGGCCGAGCGTCAATGGCGCGAGGCCGGCGGCGGCCAGCGCTTCGTGACCCGGCACGATCTTGCCATCGCGGAACGCCTGCCCCTCCCCGATCATGACTGCGGTCATGTGGGCGAGCGGCGCGAGATCGCCGGAGGCGCCGACCGAACCCTGCTGCGGCACCAGCGGAGTGACGCCGCGTGCCAGCATGCCCTGCAACTGCTCGATGATTTCGCGCCGGACGCCGGACGCGCCGCGCCCGAGCGAGATCACCTTCAACGCCATCATCAGGCGCACGATCGGCTCGGGCGTGGCCGGACCTACCCCGCAGCAATGCGACAGAATGAGGTTGCGCTGAAGCAGCGCGGTCTGATCGGGCGCGATGCGCGTCGATGCCAGCTTCCCGAATCCGGTATTGATGCCGTAGGCGGGAATGTCGGTCTGCGCCGCCTTCGCCACGATCTGCGCCGCGGCGTCGACGCGCGGCCAGAACGATGCGTGGAGCTCGACGCTCGCCCCCGCGAGCACGCGCGCGAGCACATCAAGGCCGACTGTCCCGGGCGTCACGACGATGGGCGCATCCCGATCGCTCATTGGCCCCTCCACACCCGGCGGTGCAACGGATTGAAGCCGATCCGGTAGACCAGTTCGGCGGGACGCTCGACGTCCCAGATCGCCAGATCGCAGGATTTGCCGGCCTCGAGCGTACCGGTCTCGGCGAAAAGGCCGAGCGCCCGGGCCCCTTCCCGCGTCACACCTGCGAGACATTCGGCGACCGTCATCCGGAACAGTGTCGCACCCATGTTCATCGCAAGCAGCAGCGAGGTCAGCGGCGAGCTGCCGGGATTGCAGTCGGTCGCCAGCGCCATCGGCACGCCGTGCTTGCGGAACAGCTCGACCGGCGGCATCTGCGTCTCGCGAATGAAATAGAACGCGCCGGGCAGCAACACGGCCGCTGTTCCTGCCTTCGCCATCGCAGCGGCGCCGGCTTCATCGGTATGCTCAAGATGATCGGCCGACAGCGCCGAGAATTTCGCGGCGAGTGCCGCACCGCCGAGATTCGACAGCTGGTCCGCGTGCAGCTTCACCGGCAATCCCAACGCGCACGCCGCCGCGAACACGCGAGCCGTCTGCTCTCCGGAAAATGCGATGCCTTCCATGAACGCGTCGACGGCATCGGCAAGGCCGGCCTTTGCCACGGCCGGGAGCATCTCGTTGCAAACCAGATCGATGTAGCGATCCTTGTCGCCATTGGCTTCCGGCGGCAGTGCATGCGCACCGAGGAAAGAGGTGCGGATCGCAACCTTTCGCAACCGGCCGAGCGCGCGGGCGGCCGCCAGCTGGCGCATCTCGGTCCCGGCATCGAGACCATAACCGGACTTGATCTCGACGGTGGTTGCGCCCTCACCGATCAACGCGTCGAGCCGCGGCAGCGCGCCGGCAACGAGCTCGGCTTCGGTCGCCTTGCGTGTTGCCGCCACTGTCGAGACGATGCCGCCGCCTGCGCGCGCGATCTCCTCATAGCTCGCGCCCTTGAGACGAAGCTCGAACTCATGCGCGCGATTGCCGCCAAATACGAGATGAGTATGGCAATCGACCAAGCCGGGCGTGATCCACCGGCCGGCGCAATCGATCCGTTCGACGGCATCCGCATCCACGGGAAAATCTGCCTGCGCGCCGGCATAGACGATGCGGCCGTCACGCGCCGCGATCAATCCTCGCTCGATCTCGCCGAGATCGGCGCGGTCGCCGCGCATCGTGGCGAGCCGGGCATTGTGCCAGATACGGTCGAAGCGCTCTGCCATGCGGACGTCCCCTCAAGGTGGGATGCTTGACTTATATGTCTAGACATATAATCGTGTCCGGGTTCTGTCCAGCCGGCATGGAAAAATGACCCGACTGCATTTCGCATTCGCGCTGCTGCCCTCCGGTTGGGCCAATGACGTGCGGGTCGAGCTCACCGGCGGCGCGATCGCCGCGGTGACGGCAGGTGTTGCGCCCGCCGCCGGCGACGAACGTCACCAATTGGCGGTTCCCGGATTGGCGAGCCTGCACAGCCACGCCTTTCAGCGCGGCATGGCCGGCCTCGCGGAACTGCGCGGCGATACGACCGACACGTTCTGGACCTGGCGCGAGACCATGTATCGCTTCGCGCTGACGATGACGCCTGACGACGTCGCTGCCGTTGCCACCCTGCTCTATGTCGAGATGCTCGAGCGCGGCTTCACCCGTGTCGGCGAGTTTCATTATCTCCACCATGATCGCGACGGCTCGCCTTACGCCAATCCGGCCGAGATGGCCGTGCGCATCGCGGATGCGTCTGAAGCCTCCGGCATCGGGCTCACTTTGTTGCCGAGCTTCTACGCTCACAGCACGTTCGGTGGCGCCGCGCCGCATGCCGGACAGCGCCGCTTCATCTGCTCGATCGACCAGTTCGCGGCGCTGATGGCGGCCTCGCGCGATGCGATCCGAGATCTGGCCGGCGCCAATATCGGCATCGCCCCGCACAGCCTGCGCGCGGTGGCGCCGGATGAACTCGCGGCGATCATTCCGCTTGCCGGAGCGAATCCGATCCACATCCACGCCGCCGAACAGGTGCGCGAGGTGGAGGATTGCGTTACCTGGTCGGGACAGCGGCCGGTGCAGTGGCTGCTCGAACACGCGCCCGTCGACCAGCGCTGGTGTCTGATTCACGCGACCCACATGACGGAGCAGGAAGTCACGGCGCTCGCCGGCAGCGGCGCTGTCGCCGGCCTCTGCCCCATCACCGAAGCAAGCCTCGGCGACGGTATCTTCTCGGCGCGTGAATTCCTCGCCGCGGGCGGCCGGTTCGGCATCGGAACCGATTCCAACGTGCTGGTCGGCGTCGCCGACGAACTGCGCCAGCTTGAATACGGCCAGCGGCTGAAGCACCGCGAGCGCAATGTGCTCTCGGGGCGCCCCGGCGCGTCCACCGGCCGTGCCCTGTTCGATCACGCACTCGCGGGCGGTGCGCAAGCTCTGGCACAGGCCAGGTCAGGACTTGTACCCGGCGCCCGCGCCGACATCGTCAGCCTCGACACCGCGCATCCGTCGCTGGCGGGACGGTCGGGCGATGCAGTGCTCGACGGCTGGCTGTTTGCGGCCGGCAGCGATGCGATCGACTGCGTCTGGGCCGGCGGTGACAGGCTGGTCGCCGGCGGACGACACCGGCTGCGCGACAGGGCGCGCGAGCGGTTCAACGCCAGCGTCCGGAGACTCCTCGCATGAGCCTCGCCTCCGATCGAGCCAAACCCAATGCAGCCAAGCCGACGCTGTACAAACGGATCCGGCTCGACATCGAGACACGGATCCTGACCGGCGAGTGGCCGCCCGGTCACCGCATCCCGTTCGAACACCAGTTGATGGCGCGCTATCGCTGCTCGCGGATGACCGTGAACAAAGCGCTGTCGGAACTGGCGCAGGCCGACCTGATCGAGCGGCGACGGCGCGCCGGCTCATTCGTGCGCCGTCCGCAGCATATGTCGGCGGTGCTCAAGATCGCCGACATCAGGGCCGAGATCACCGCCCTCGGCCGCGCTTACGGCTATCAGCTGATCGATTGCCGACGCCGCACCGCGACGTCGGCCGATCGCGCCCGGCTCGGCGTCAGCACCGCCGGCAAGGTGATCGCGATCGCCTGCCGCCACAGCGCCGACAACGTGCCGTTCGCCGTCGAGGACAGGCTGATCGATCTCTCCACGGTTCCGGAAGCCGCGAAGGCCGATTTTGCGCGCGAACCGCCGGGATCATGGCTGCTGCATCACGTGCCGTGGACCGAAGCCGAACACACGATCAGCGCCGTCGTTGCCGATGATCACACGGCAAAGGCTCTCGACATCGCGGTCGGCGCGCCCTGCCTCGTGATCGATCGCTACACCTGGCGCAGCGCGCGCACGGTGACGGCGGTGCGGCTGCATTATCCAGGCGAGACGCACCGTCTGGTGGCGCGCTTCAAGGGAGGCTGACGGATCTTTGTTGCGGCACAGTTCATGCAATGCATGATGCGCCACAACGTGCTTCATGCGGCAATCCGCCGCGACTGACGAGAGACCATCAACAGGGTTCAATCCATCATTTCGCAAAGGGGGTAATCATGCGTTCTGTCAAAGTACTTCCAGCAATCATCGCTCTACTGGCGTCCACCGCCGCGTTCGCTGACGACATCAAGGTCGGCGTCGGCATCTCCGGATGGACCGGCTTCGCGCCGCTGACGCTCGCCAAGGAGGCCGGCATCTTCAAGAAGAACGGCCTCGATGTCACGCTGAAGAAGATTCCGCAGAAGGATCGCCATCTCGCGATCGCTTCGGGCGACATCCAGTGCGCAGCGACGACGGTCGAAACCTGGATCTCCTGGAATGCCAATGGCGTCGCGACCAAGCAGATCTTCCAGCTCGACAAGAGCTATGGCGCCGACGGGATGGCCGTGCGCAACGACGTCGCCGCGATCAAGGACCTCAAGGGCAAGACCGTCGCGGCCTCGGCGCCGGGCACCTCGCCGTATTTCGCGCTGGCCTGGATGCTGAAGAAGAACGGCCTCACGGTGAAGGACGTCACCGTGGTCAATTTGGAGCCGGCCGCCGCGGCGCAGGCCTTCGTCTCCGGCCAGAACGATGCCGCGATGACCTACGAGCCTTATCTGTCGACGGTGCGCGCCGCGCCCGACAAAGGCAAGATCATCGCCACTACGCTCGACTACCCGATCGTGATGGACACGTTCGGCTGCACGCCGAAATTCCTGACCGACAACCCGAAGGCGGCGCAGGCGCTGGCCAACAGCTACTTCGAGGCACTCGACATGATCGCCAAGGATCAGGCCAAGGCCTATGAGATCATGGGCGCGGACGTGAAGCAGACCGGCGAGCAGTTCGGCAACTCGGCCAAGTACCTGCGCTGGCAGGACAAGGCCGCCAACCAGAAATTCTTCGCCGGCGACTTCCTCTCCTTCAACAAGGACGCCGCCGAGCTCCTGCTCGAGGTCGGCATTATCAAGGCCGCGCCGAAGGTTGAGGACATCTACGACGCCAGCTTCATCAAGTGATGCGTCCTCTCGAACCGACTACATCGAGGCAGCGCGCGGCCTATGGCCTCGCGTTCTTCGTCCTGTTCGTCGCCCTGTGGTCCTGGGCGACGTTCGGCGGCCATGTCTCGAAGACCTTCCTCGCCAACCCGCTGACCATGGTTCAGGAAGGCTATGAGCTGCTCGCCAGGCAGGGCTTCCTGTTCGACATCGGCATGACGATCTGGCGCGTCATCGGCGGCTTTGCGCTTGCCGCCGTGATCGCGGTTCCGATCGGCGTGCTGATGGGTGCCTACAAGCCGGTCGAGGCTTTCCTCGAACCCTTCGTGTCCTTTGCCCGCTATCTGCCCGCCTCCGCCTTCATCCCGCTGCTGATCCTGTGGGCGGGCATCGGCGAGTTGCAGAAGCTGCTGGTGATCTTCATCGGCGCCGTGTTCCAGATCATCCTGATGGTGGCCGTCACCGTCGGCGCCACACGCCGCGACCTGGTCGAAGCCGCCTACACGCTCGGCGCGGGCGACAGCGGCATCATTCGCCGCGTGCTGTTGCCCTCCGCCGCGCCCGAGATCGCCGAAATCCTGCGCTTGGTGCTGGGTTGGGCCTGGACCTACGTCATCGTCGCCGAGCTGATCGGCTCGTCGTCCGGCATCGGCCACATGATCACCGACAGCCAGGCGCTGCTCAATACCGGCCAGATCATCTTCGGCATCATCGTCATCGGGCTGATCGGCCTGATCTCCGATTTCCTGTTCAAGGCGTTCAACGCCTGGCTGTTCCCGTGGAAGCTCGCATGACCCTGCTTCGGATCGATCAGGTCTCGCGCACCTTCCCCGCCCGCGCCGGCAACGCGCCGACCCGGGCGCTGGAGCCGACCACGCTCGACGTCGGCGACAACGACTTCGTTACCATCCTCGGCCCGTCCGGCTGCGGCAAGTCCACACTGCTCCGGATCATTGCCGGCCTCGACCGGCCGACCAGCGGCCGCGTCACCCTCGACGGGCGCGAGGTCACCGGCCCAGGCGCCGATCGTGGCATGGTGTTCCAGTCCTACACGCTGTTTCCCTGGCTGACCGTGCGGGAGAACATCGCGTTCGGGCTGCGCGAGCGCGGCGCCACGCAAGCCGAACGCCATGAGATCGCCGATGCCTTCATCCGCCGGGTCGGGCTGTCGGGCTTCGAAAATCATTGGCCGAAGCAATTGTCGGGAGGCATGCAGCAACGCACCGCGATCGCCCGCGCGCTCGCCAACGATCCAAAAATCCTGCTGCTCGACGAACCGTTCGGCGCGCTCGACAATCAGACCCGCGCGTTGATGCAGGAAATGCTGCTCGGGATCTGGGAGCGCGACCAGAAGACGGTGCTGTTCGTCACCCACGACATCGAGGAAGCGATCTTCCTCGGCAGCCGCGTGATCGTGATGAGCGCACGTCCCGGACGCATCAAGGCCGAGATTGCGGTCGACCTGCCGCATCCCCGCTCCTACAAGATCAAGACCACGCCCGAATTCGTCGCCCTGAAGGAGCGGCTGGTCGAGGAGATCCGCACCGAGGCCCTGAAGGTCGCCGAGCAGGCCTGACGATCAGCCACGCATTCCAGAGCCCGTTCCGATTCAGTCGGAACGGGCTCTGGTTTTCGACGCGTTTGCCTGACGCGAACCGGTATCCACTTCGCTCGAAAACGCTCTAGTGGCTGATCATCCAGGGACGCGCGGTCGGAAAGCCCTTGGCGCCGCTCTTGGTCTTGGTCATCAGCCGCGCCGGCTTCTTCTTTCCCGACGACGAGCAGCAACCGCAGCCCGGGCCATGCGCCGCTTTGTACTGGTCGAGCGTCTTCGGCGCGTGCCGGCTCTGCTCGTTGGTCGCGTGCGCCTTGCGCTTGTCCGACGGCATGCAGAAGAACGCCGGTGCGGTCAGGATCACCCGCGGTGAGGTCGTCTCGCATTGCGGGCAATCCTGCGGCAGGTCGCATTCCGCCATCGGCCGCATATCGGTGAACGGCCCGCAGTCGTTGCAGAGATATTCGTAGATCGGCATCGTCATATCCTTGCGCAGTCGTGTGACATCCGGCGATGGATGCGGGGCGGCCAATACGTAGCCGTCCCGCACCCTTCGCGCAGGGATTCACTTGTCGGGTGAGATCGGCATCTGCACGTCGCCCTTGATGTGCTTGATCGGTCCTGCCGACGACGGCATGATGTCGAAATCGAAGATCTCCGTCGGTAGCCATAGCGTTGCGCAGGCGTTGGGCACGTCGACCACGCCGGAGATGTGGCCCTGGCACGGCGCGGTACCGAGGATCGAGTAGGCCTGGGCGCCGGAGTAGCCGAACTTCTTCAGATATTCGATCGCGTTCAGGCAGGCCTGGCGATAGGCGATGTGAACGTCGAGATAGTGTTGCTTGCCCGCCTCGTCGACCGAGATGCCTTCGAAGATCAGATAGTCCTTGTAGTTCGGCGTGATCGGCGACGGCTTGAACACCGGGTTCTTGATGCCGTATTTCGAGACGCCATCCTTGATCAGATCGACCTTGATGTGCAGCCAGCCGGCCATTTCGATGGCGCCGCAGAAGGTGATCTCGCCGTCGCCCTGGCTGAAATGCAGGTCGCCCATCGAGAGGCCGCCGCCGGGCACATAGACCGGGAAATAGATCTTCGAGCCGCGCGACAGGTCCTTGATGTCGCAATTGCCGCCATGCTCGCGCGGCGGCACGGTGCGTGCGCCCTCCAGCCCGATCTTGGCCTTGACGTCGCCCTTGGCCTGTCCGGCATGCGCGGTCGGCGCGAACGGCGGATTGGCGAGGCCCGGCACCCGGGTCGGATTGGTCGCGATCAGCTCGGCTTCGCGCGCATTCCACGCCGCCAGCATCTTGGCATCGGGCAGACAGCCGATCAGGCCGGGGTGGATCAGGCCGGCGAAGTTGACGCCGGGGACGTGACGCGACGAGGTGTAGAGGCCCTTGATGTCCCAGATCGACTTCTGCGCCAGCGGGAAATGGTCGGTGAGGAAGCCGCCGCCATTCTGCTTGGAGAAGAAGCCGTTGAAGCCCCACAGGCTCTCCTTCAACGGACCGACATCGAGCAAGTCGACGACCAGGAGATCGCCGGGCTCGGCGCCCTTGACCCCGATCGGGCCGGACAGGAAGTGCACGATCGACAGATCGATATCGCGCACGTCATCGGCGGAGTCGTTGTTCTTGATGAAGCCGCCGGTCCAGTCGACGGTCTCGATGATGAAGTCGTCGCCGGGGCTGACCCACTCGACGATCGGAACCTCGGGATGCCAGCGGTTGTGAATCTTGTCGTTCTCATAGGCCGACTTGCTGAGATCGACCTTGATCAGTGTATCTGGCATCGCATTGCTCCCCTTCGTTTACTGGTGGTGGTTACACAGACAGATATTTCGAGATCTGCGCGGCATCGACGCTGTCGCGCGGATCGTCGCGGACGATCTCGCCGTTCTCGATGACGAGCACGCGGTCGGCGATGTCGAGCGCGAAGCTCAGGACCTGCTCGGAGACGACGATCGACAGCCCCCGCTCGTCGCGGATGCGTTTCAAGGTGCGCGCCATGTCCTTGATGATCGACGGCTGGATGCCCTCGGTCGGCTCGTCGAGCAGCAGCACCTTCGGCTTGGTCGCCAGCGCGCGGGCGATCGCGAGCTGCTGCTGCTGCCCGCCGGAGAGATTGCCGCCGCGGCGGCCCTTCATCTCGAGCAGCACCGGAAACAGCTCGTAGATATCGCCGGGCACCTCGGAACCGCCTGAGACCACGAGTCCAGTCTCGATGTTCTCCTTCACCGTCATGGTGGAGAAGATCATGCGGCCCTGCGGCACGTAAGCCAGCCCCTTCGCGACCCGCTCGTAGCTCTTCATCGCGCCGAGCTCGGTGCCGTCCATGGTCACCTTGCCGCTCTTGGCCGGCAGGATGCCCATCAGCGACTTCATCAGCGTGGTCTTGCCCATGCCGTTGCGGCCCATGATCGCGACGATCTCGTTCGACGCGACCTTGACGTTGAGGCCATGCAGCACCTCGCTCTGGCCATAGGCGACGTGAAGATCATTGATTGCCAGCATCGACGCCGCTCCTTAATGGCCGAGGTAAACTTCGATGACCTTGGGATCGTTCTTGACGTGCTCCATGGTCCCCTCGGACAGGATCTGCCCCTGGTGCAGCACCGTGACCTTGTGGGCGATGTCCTCGACGAACTTCATGTCGTGCTCGATCACCAACACCGAGCGGTCTTTGATGATGCGGTTGAGCAGTTCGGCGGTCTTGGCACGCTCGGAGACGCTCATGCCGGCGACCGGCTCGTCGAGCATCAGGAGGTCCGGGTCCTGGATCAGCAACATCCCGATCTCGAGCCACTGCTTCTGGCCATGGCTGAGCTGGTCGGCATAGGTGTTGAGCCGGTCCTTCAGGAAGATCATCTCGGCGACCTCCTCGACCCGTTGCTTGACGGTATCGTCGCGCTGGAAGGTCAGCGAGCCGAACACGGTGCGGCCACGCGGGAAGGAGATCTCGAGGTTCTCGAACACGGTCAGATCCTCGAACACCGACGGCGTCTGGAACTTGCGCCCCACGCCCGCCTGCACGATCTCGTTCTCGCGCAGCTTGGTCAGCTCCTGGCCGCGGAACTGGATCGAGCCGGATGTCGCGCGGGTCTTGCCGCAGATCAAATCGAGCACCGTGGTCTTGCCGGCGCCGTTCGGGCCGATGATGACGCGGATCTCGTTCTCCTCGACATAGAAAGAGAGATCGTTCACCGCCTTGAAGCCGTCAAAGGACACGGTGAGACCGGAGACCGCGAGCAGGAAGTCTTTTGGCTGATGGCCGACGAGCATGATGATCCCTCCTCACTCGGCCGGTGCGCCGTCGGCGATCAGGCCGGCCGCCGATTTCGATTTGCGTGATGCCAGCAGGCGATCGATGCGGGGCTGAATATGATCCGCCCAGATGCCGGACAGCCCGTTCGGGAACGCCAGCACGACCGCGATGAACAGCGCGCCGAGACCGAACAGCCAGAGCTGCGGGAAGGATTCCGAGAGGCTGGTCTTGGCGAAATTGACCAGCAGCGCACCCCACACCGCGCCGAAGATCGACATCCGGCCGCCGACCGCGGTGTAGATCACCATCTCGATCGACGGCACGATGCCGACGAAGGACGGCGACATGAAGCCGACCTCGAGTGTGAACATGGCGCCGCCGATCGCAGCGAACACCGCCGCGGCACAGAACGCGAAGATCTTGAAGTTGGCGACGCTGTAACCGGAGAAGCGCACGCGATCCTCCTGCTCCCGCATTGCCACCAGGATGCGCCCGAGTTTTGTCAGCCGGATGAATTGCGCGGCGACGATGCATCCGAACAGCAGCACAACCTCGACGAAATACAGAATGAACTTGGCGTGATCAGTGCGGATGTCCCAGCCGTGCAGCGTGCGCAAATCGGTGATGCCGTTGATGCCGCCGGTGTAGCCCTGCTGCCCCACGATCAGGATGGTGAGGATCGCGGCGATCGCCTGCGTGATGATCGCAAAGTACACGCCGCCGACCCGGCGCTTGAACATCGCGGCGCCGATGATCAGCGCGAAGAACGCGGGAACCACCAGGATCGCCAACAGCGTGACCGGGAAGCTGTGGAATGGCTTCCAGAAGAAGGGCAACGAGGTGAGCTGGTTCCAGTCCATGAAGTCCGGAATGCCCGGCGTCGACTGGATCTTGGTGTTCGCGACCGAGGATGCCTCGAGCTTGAGGTACATCGCCATGCAGTAGCCGCCGAGGCCGAAGAACACGCCCTGCCCCAGGCTCAGGATGCCGCCATAGCCCCAGCACAGCACGAGGCCGATGCCGACGAAGGCGTAGGTCAGATATTTGGCGACCAGGTTGAGGCGGAAAATATCCAGCGACAGCGGCAGGATCAGAAACAGCAGCACCGCGAGCGCAAGGAAGCCGAGCAGTTCGGAGCGATTGAAAAAGCGCGAGTTGATCATGACCAGCCTGCTTGTTCTTATTTGCGGACCTTGAGCGCGAAGAGGCCCTGCGGACGCACCATCAGGATCGCGACGATCGTGAGCAGCGTGATCACCTTGGCCATCGATCCCGACAGGAAGAATTCCAGCGTCGACTGGGTCTGCGAGATCGAGAAGGCGGAGGCGATGGTGCCGAACAGCGAGGCGGCGCCGCCGAACACCACGACCAGGAAGGTGTCGACGATGTAGAGCTGGCCGGCGGTCGGCCCGGTCGAGCCGATCATGGTGAAGGCCGAGCCGGCGATCCCTGCGATGCCGCAACCGAGACCGAAGGTGTAACGGTCGACCTTCTCGGTGTTGATGCCGACGGCGCCCGCCATGACGCGGTTCTGCACCACGGCACGCACCTGCTTGCCCCAGCTCGACCAGAACAGGATGTAGAAGACGACGATCGTGATCAGGATCGTCAGCCCCATCACGAACATGCCGTTGATCGGGATCTGGATCGAGTCGGTCGCCTGCCAGGAGCCCATCATCCATTCCGGCAGCTCGACGCCGACCTCACGTGCGCCGAAGATCGAGCGATAGGCTTGCTGCAGGATCAGGCTGAGGCCCCAGGTCGCGAGCAGCGTATCGAGCGGCCGTTTGTAGAGATGGCGTATCAGCACCCATTCGACCAGCATGCCGAGCGCGCCGGAGGCGATGAACGCCAGGATCATCGCGATGAAGAAGTAACCGGGGAACAGCCAGGGCGCGACGTGCTGCACGGCGTTCGACGTCATCCAGGTGACGTAGGCACCGAGGATCATGAACTCGCCATGCGCCATGTTGATGACGCCCATCTGGCCGAAGATGATGGCAAGCCCGAGCGCCATCAGCACGTAGACGGAGAACAGGATGAGCCCGGCAAATCCCTGCATCGCGAGGATGGCACCGAGGTCGCTGATCGAATAGTCGCCGAACATCTGGTTCTCCAGTCCAAGGGGCCAGCGCCGCGACACAGCGGCGTCCGATCGGCGGCGTGGGCGGTGACGTCCACGCCGCGATGCGTTTGAAGTGAGGTTGCGCGTTACGCGAAAGAACTCACTGGTAGCCCTTGGGGAACGGATTCGGCTCGACCAGATCGGCGGTCTCGTAGATCAGCTCATACTGGCCGTCAGCCTTGGCGCGTCCGACGCGGGTCTTCGACCAGAGGTGATGGTTCTCGTGGATCCGCACATAGCCTTCCGGCGCGCCCTTGAACTCGACGCCGGGGGAAGCCGCCGCGATCTTGTCGATGTCGAAGCTCTGCGCCTTCTCCACCGTCAATTTCCACAGCCACGGGCCGAGATAGGCAGCCTGGGTGACGTCTCCGATCACGGTCTTCTCGCCCCACATCTTCTTGAACGCAGGCACGAAGGCCTTGTTGTTCGGATTATCGAGCGACTGGAAGTACTTCATGCAGGCATAGGCGCCCGCGATGTTCTCGCCGCCGATGCCGTCGATCTCGTCTTCGGTGACCGAGATGGTCAGCAGCGTCTGCTTCGACAGGTCGATGCCGGCCGCCTTGAGCTGCTTGTAGAACGCGACGTTCGAGCCGCCGACGATGATCGCGTAGATCACGTCGGGCTTGGTCAGCTTGATCTTGTTGATGACCGAGTTGAACTGGGTCGAGCCGAGCGGGAAGTATTCCTCGCCGACCACCTTGCAGCCCTGCAGATGGTTCTCGATGTGCTTGCGCGCGATCTTGTTCGAGGTGCGCGGCCAGATGTAGTCGGAGCCGAGCAGATAGAAGCTCTTGGCGCCCTTGGTCTTGTTGACCCAATCGAGGCCGGCGATGATCTGCTGGGTCGCCTCCTGGCCAGTGTAGATCACGTTCTTGGACTGCTCGAGGCCTTCATAGAAGGTCGGGTAGTACAGCATGCCGTTGTACTGCTCGAACACCGGCAGCACCGCCTTGCGTGAGGCCGAGGTCCAGCAGCCCATCACCGCGGCGCATTTGTCGTTGACCAGCAGCTTTTTCGCCTTTTCCGCGAAGGTCGGCCAGTCGCTGGCGCCGTCCTCCTGGATGAACTTGATCTTGCGGCCGAGCACGCCGCCGGCGGCATTGATCTGCTCGATCGCGAGCTTCTCGGCCTCGACCGAACCGGTCTCGGAGATCGCCATGGTGCCGGTGACGGAGTGCAGGATGCCGACCGTGACTTCGCTATCGGTGACTGCAAGACCGGTGGTGTTGACCGCGGAAGTTGCAGGAACGTCGGCAAAGGCGGGCCGGCCCAGCATCGACATGGCCGGCAATGCCGCCATTCCCATCAAGAGCTTACGGCGGAGCGGCGACGGCAGTCCTGGTTTTGTTTCGTCTGACATGAGCACCCCATCTGGTTCAAGAACGCTTATTGATGGGGCGAGGATTGCTCACTTTTGTGCAGCGCACTGATACGTGAGATCGCGTATACTGCACCGCAAAATAGCGACGTAGGTTTTTGGTATGGGATTTGCCCGCGATCAGCGCATCGTGGACCAGGAGTTAGAACGAGTGGCAGGGCGGCAGCGGATAGACCGCGTCAGGCGCCAATATAATCAATGGGTCGCCAACCAGACGCTGGAAGACTACGCGCTGCGCTTCACCGCCAAGAGCGCACGGCGCTGGTCTGCCGCCCGCGTCGCCAACACCGCGCTCGGCGCGATCTCCTTCCTGGCGCTGGAGGCGATCGGCGGCACCATTACCCTCAACTATGGGGCAATGAACGCTTCGGCCGCGATCCTGGTCGTCAGCGTCATCATCTTTCTGTGCGGGCTGCCGATCGCCTACCATGCCGCAAAGAGCGGCATCGACATCGACCTACTGACCCGTGGCGCCGGCTTCGGCTATATCGGCTCGACCATCACCTCGCTGATCTACGCCTCCTTCACCTTCATCTTCTTCGCGATCGAGGCGGTGATCCTCGCCAGCGCGCTCGACATGTGCTTCGGCATCCCGCGGCCGATCGGCTATCTGATCAGCGCAGTCGTGATCATTCCGCTGGTCATCTACGGCATCACGCTGATCAGCCGGTTCCAGCTCTGGACCCAGCCGTTGTGGATCGTCCTCCACATCATGCCGTTCGCGGCGATCGCCTGGGCCAATCCGCATTCCTTCACCGAGTGGCGGAAATTCGCCGGCGAGCACGGCGATCCCGCTGGCAATCTCGACCTCCTGCTGTTCGGCACCGCGGCCTCGGTCGTGTTCGCGCTGGTGGCGCAGATCGGCGAGCAGGTCGACTTCCTGCGCTTCCTGCCGCGCGACCGCCGCACCTCGCGCAAGGCGTGGTGGATCGCGTTGCTCTCTGCCGGCCCCGGCTGGATCGTGCTCGGCGCGCTCAAGCTGCTGGCCGGCTCGTTCCTGGCCTTCTTCGCGCTCAGCCACGGCGTCTCGGCAGAGCACGCGGCCGAACCTGCCAACATGTATCTCGAAGCCTTCCGCTATGTGCTGTCGCAGCCTGACCTCGCGATGGCGCTGACCGGCACATTCGTGATCCTGTCGCAGGTCAAGATCAACGTCACCAACGCCTATGCCGGCTCGATCGCCTGGTCGAACTTCTTCTCCCGCCTCACCCACTCGCATCCCGGCCGCGTGGTGTGGCTGGTGTTCAACGTCGTGGTCGCGCTGCTCTTGATGGAGATCGGCGTCTACAAAGCGCTGGAGCAGACGCTGGCGCTCTACTCCAACGTCGCGATTGCCTGGGTCGGCGCACTGGTGGCCGATCTCGTCGTCAACAAGCCGCTCGGCCTGCGGCCGCAGCACATCGAGTTCAAGCGCGCCCATCTCTGCGACATCAATCCGGTCGGCGTCGGCGCCATGACGATCGCAACGGTGGTCTCGATCAGCGCGTTCTACGGCCTGTTCGGCCCGACCGCCAAGGCACTGTCCGCCTTCGTCGCGCTCGCGGTCGCCTTCATCGCGGCCCCCCTGATTGCCTGGGCGACGGACGGCAAGTACTACATCGCGCGCAAGCCGAAGCGGAGCTGGCAGAACATTGAATCGATCCAGTGCTGCATCTGTGAGCATGCGTTCGAGCCCGAGGACATGGCCGCCTGCCCGGCCTATGCCGGCCCGATCTGCTCCTTGTGCTGCTCGCTCGACGCGCGCTGCCACGACCTCTGCAAGCCGCATGGGCGGATCGGCGCACAGGTCTCGGAAGCCCTGGGCAAGGTGATGCCGCAGCCGATCTACGCCCGCATCAACTCGCAGCTCGGCCATTACCTCGGCGTGTTCGCGGTCTCGGCCGGCCTCGTGGCGCTGGTGCTCGGCCTGATCTATCTGCAGACCACGGCAGCCGTGCATGCCAACGAATTGTTGGCCGATGTGCTGTGGAAAGTGTTCTTTGCGCTGACCCTGATCATCGGTGTCGTTGCGTGGCTGTTCGTGCTGGCGCAGCAGAGCCGGCGCGCCGCCGAGGAAGAGACGCGGCGGCAGACCACACTGTTGATCCAGGAGATCGACGCCCACAAGCGCACCGACGCCGAGCTGCAGCGCGCCAAGGAGGTCGCTGAATCGGCCAACCTCGCCAAGAGCCGCTACGTGGTCGGCCTCAGCCACGAGCTCCGCTCGCCGCTCAACGCGATCTCCGGCTACGCGCAGCTGTTGGAACAGGATGACAGTCTCCACATACGACCGCGCGAGCAAGTGCGCGTGGTCCGCCGCAGCGCCGATCATCTGTCGGGGCTGATCGACGGCATTCTCGATATCTCCAAGATCGAGGCCGGCCGGCTCTATCTGTCGCGCGACGAGGTGCGGCTGAACGATTTCCTCGAACAGCTGGTCGGAATGTTCCGCCTGCAGGCCGCAGCCAAGGGCATCGACTTCGTGTTCAAGCGGCCTGCCGTGCTGCCGGTCGTGGTCTACGCCGACGAGAAGCGGCTGCGGCAGATCCTGATCAACCTGCTCTCGAATGCGATCAAGTTCACGCAATCCGGTCAGGTGCAGTTCGTGGTGCATTACCGCAGCCCGGTCGCGGAGTTCGAGGTGATCGATACCGGGCCGGGCATCCAGCCCGACGACCTCGAGCGGATCTTCGCGCCGTTCGAGCGCGGCGCGCTTGGCGTCACCCAGCCGCAGACCGGCACCGGGCTTGGCCTCACCATCAGCCGCCTGCTCGCCGGCGTGATGGGCGGCGACATCAAGGTCTCGAGCACGGTCGGCACCGGCAGCACCTTCAAGGTCAAGCTGCTGCTGTCAGAAGTGACCAATCCGCGCCGCGATGCGCCGGTCGACGCTCCCGTGTACGGCTATCACGGCCCGCGCAAGACCATCCTGATCACCGACGATGACCCGACTCATCGCGACCTGTTGCGCGAGATCCTGGCACCGCTCGGCTTCATCCTGCTCAGCGCGCCGGATGGACCGGGCTGCCTTGCGCTGGCGCAACACTGCCGGCCGGACATGTTCCTGCTCGACATCTCGATGGCGGGCATGGACGGCTGGACGGTCGCCGAGACCTTGCGCTCCGAAGGCCATCACCAGGCGCGCATCCTGATGATCTCGGCAAGCGCGCTGGAGGCCCATGGCGCGCCGCTGGCGCAGCCCTTCCACGACGGCTACTTGATGAAGCCGATCGACATCCCGCGGCTGCTCGAGACCATCCGCCAATTGCTCAAGATCGAGTGGCAGTATGAGGCCGAGCCGGCGCCGCCTCCGCAATGGAAGCCGGATAGCGGTTCGCGTCCGCCCGTGAACCATGTCGAGGAGCTGATCAGCCTCGGCCAGCTCGGCTATATCAGAGCGATTCAGCTCAAGCTCGACGAGATCGGCAATGAGCATCCCGAACATGCCGATTTCGTCGGCCAGATGCGCACGCTGATCGACCGGTTCGATCTCGATCAATATATGGCGACGTTGAAGACATTGCACAGCTATGACCATTGAACAAAGAAAGCGCGACGTCGCGCTCGTCGTCGACGACTCGCCGGAGACGTTGCGGCTGCTGACCGACGCGCTCGACGGCGCCGGCATGACCGTGATGGTCGCGCTCGACGGCGCCTCCGCGATGCGTATCGTCGACCAGATCACCCCTGATATCGTGCTGCTCGATGCCGTGATGCCCGGCATGGACGGGTTCGAGACCTGCCGGCGGCTGAAGCGCGATGCCGGGCTCGACGGCGTCCCGATCATCTTCATGACGGGCCTCGCCGAAACCGAGCACATCGTGCGTGGACTGGAGGCCGGCGGCGTCGACTATGTCACCAAGCCGATCGTGATCGAGGAGATGCTTGCCCGCATTCGGGTCCATCTCGCCAATGCCCGGATGACACAGAGCGCCCGCGCCGCGCTCGATGTCTCCGGCCGCTATTTGCTCGCGGTCAACAGGTCAGGCGCGCTGCTATGGGCGACGCCGCAGGCCCAGAAACTGCTGTCCGATACGCTCGCCGACGCCGACGATGATTTCGTCTTGCCGGATCCAATGCCGCAATGGCTCGAACAGGCACAGAAGGGCATGGCAGGAAAGAAGACCGCGACCGTGGCGTCATTCCCCGGCAATGAGCAGCTTCGGCTGCAATATATGGGCAAGCTCGGTCCGAACGAGTTTCTGCTGCGGCTGGCAAAAGACACCAGCGGCGACATGCCCGCGGAATTCTCCAGCGAGCTCGGCCTCACCACCCGCGAGGGCGAGGTGCTATCCTGGCTCGCCAAGGGCAAGACCAACCGCGATATTGCGCAGATCCTGGGCCTCAGCCCACGCACCGTCGACAAGCATCTCGAGCAGATCTACGCCAAGCTCGGCGTCGAGAACCGCACCGCCGCCGCTGCGATCGCGGTCAACGCAAGGCATCGCAAATCGTAGCCTGCCCGCCCCTGCCGCCTGCGCGTGCCTGGAAATGGCCATTCGCTCCGAACCGTGACAGGATGGGCCGTATTGCTCATTCCTGCGGAGAATAGCCATGGATCGCCTGGCGGCGATGGAGACGTTCGTGCGGGTGGTCGAGACCGGCTCGTTCTCCGGCGCGGCGCGGCAGCTTCGGATCGGCCAGCCGGCGGTCTCGAAGTCCGTCGCACAGCTTGAGGAATTTCTCGGGGTCAAGCTGCTGACGCGCTCGACCCGCGGCCTCGCTCCGACCGAAGCGGGGCTCGGCTACCTCGAGCGCGCCAGGCGCGCGCTTGAAGAGGCGGCCGAGGCCGAGATCGCCGCGCGCGGCGCCGGAGCCGGCCTCAAGGGACGATTGCGGATCTGCGCCGCCGTCACCTTCGCCCGCATCCATCTCATTCCGATGCTGCCGAGATTCCTCGCGCAGAACCCGGAACTTGAGCTTGAGGTCGTGCTCGACGACCGCCAGATCGATCTGGTGCAGGAGGGCATCGACGTCGCCCTGCGGATGGGAAAGATGACGGATTCGACGCTAACCGCGCGCCGGGTCGCAAGATGCAAGCGCCTCGTGCTGGGCACGCCGGCCTATTTCGAGCGCTCCGGCACACCGTCCACGCCGGGCGAACTGAGCCGGCACCAGGCCGTCGTCTATCTGCGCGAGGGCAGCGTGTGGTCCTTTCAACGCGAGAGCACCGAACTCGCCGTCACTGTGCGGAGCCGGCTGCGGGTAAGCGCCGCCGAAGGCGTTCGGGCTGCAGTGCTGTCCGATGCCGGGCTCGCAATCGCCTCAGAATGGATGTTCACCCCCGAGCTCAAATCGGGCGCCGTGCGAGCCGTCCTGCCGGAGTGGAGCCTCCCCGCGCTAGATCTCTGGGCCGTGCTTCCGACCGGCCGCGCCGCGACCGCCAAGGCCCGTGCATTCGTGAACTTCTTCGAGCGGAGCTTCAATGCGTGACGCGTCATCCGGCGGGTGAAACAATCAGCGTACTTATTCCGAGCAGGAATAAGTATTAGGCCGGCGGCAGCGCTACCCCGCACAGCCGTTTTCCCTAGCTTCCCAGGTGTGAGTCCAACCAACAGACGGCGCCGCCGTCCTCCACCCTGAAATCAAGGGAGATCGCTATGTCGCTTCAAGCCAGGCTCGACGCTTTCAAGGCGGACTTCGAGGCCGGAAAACCGCCCTACAACGTTCCGCGCACTGTCATCGACATCATGCACCGCGCCACCGCGGATCTGATCGCATCCGGCGCCGCCCAGCGCGCCAGGAAGGCCGGCGATGTCTCCCCCGCCTTCGCGCTCCGGGATCCCGACGGCAACATCGTCAGCTCGGTCGACCTGCTGAAGCGCGGCCCGCTGGTGCTCAGCTTCTACCGCGGCGTCTGGTGCCCGTATTGCAACATGGAGTTGCAGGCACTGGAAGCCGCCAAACCGGAATTCGACAAATACGGCGCTTCGCTGGTCGCGATCTCGCCGCAGACCGCGCCGAACAGCCGAAAGTCAGTGCGCCAGAACAGACTCTCCTTCCCTATCCTGTCCGACGTGAAGGGACAGGTCGGCGACGCCTTCGGACTGCGCTTCCACCTGCCCGACTATCTGGTCGAGCTCTACAAGCAGCTGAAGAACGATCTGCCGACCTTCAATGACGATCCGAGCTGGACGTTGCCGATGCCGGCCCGCTACGTCATCGGACAGGACGGCCTGATCCTCTACTCGCAGGTGAACCCCGACTATACCCGCCGCCCGGAGCCGGAAGACATGATCGCGGTTCTGCAGCAGGCGGCCGCCGTGAAGGCATGACAGCGCACAACGCGGCCTGTGGCGGCAAGCCACCGGCCGCCTGCCCGTCGCGGGTCAGACTTCCAGGGCGCGCGACGGATCATCCCGTGCGGCGCCCCTCGTCACCGCCACCCGGCTCGGACGATTGCGCCTTTCGCCACTGCGCCGGCGTCACGCCCATATGGCTCTTGAAGGCGCGCTGAAAGGCGGCCTCGGATTGGTAGCCGGCCATTTCCGCGACCGCGCCGGTCGAAAGCGATGAACTCCTCAATTCGTTCGCCGCCAGCGTCATCCTGATATCGGTGAGCAGATCGCTGGCAGATCGTCCGAGCTTGTCCTGGAACTGTCGTGCAAGCGTGGCGCGCGACATGTTGCATAGCCGCGCCAGTTCCGGTAGCGACCATGCGCGTGCCGGATCATTGAACATGGCGGCAACCGCGGGCGCGATGCGAGGATCGCCGACCAGCGCAAGAAGACCACGTGGCGCGGCCCCCGTTTCGCTCGCAAGCCGCAGCGCAAGCGCAAACATCGCCGTCGACAGTGCGTTCAGCATGGCGCGGCCGCCGAGATGATCGTCGGCGGTTTCGCTGCGCATCAGGGCCACGAGGCCGGCGAGCTGTGCGGCCGTCCCCTTTCCGATCCGCGGGCCGGCATGCACGACAAGACGCGGCGGAAGATAGCTGCGCAACAGACGGTCGTGCGGAGGTGCAATCGCGAAGTGTCCGCACAGCAGGTCGAGCCGTTCGTCCGACCCCAGGTTTTCGCTGATCGTGAAATTCTGCGCCGCCCGGTTGCGCGGCGGCAGCGGCGCCGCTCCGCTGCCGTCATGCATCACGTGTCGCGGGTTGCCCGGTAGCAGAAGGATGTCGCCGGTTTTCAGCAGCAGCGGCTGACCGCCTGCGGGATCGTCCAGGATCGCCGAGCCGGCCAGCACCGCATGATAGGGGATCTCGTTGGTCACACCCGGGCCCTGCTCGATGCGCCAGGGCACGCTGTAACTGCAGCGAATATCGAGCCGCCCGCGCACCGGCATCATCTCGAACAGCCGGCTGAGCCAATCCATCGCCAATCCCCTCGAGGCAGTTCATGAGATGATTGAGCATATAATCGAGCTATATGAACATTCAATGTCTCAAACCTCGATCCTATTGTCACTCCGCAATCGTTCATCAACCCCAGCAAGGAGTGCCACCATGTCTCGTCTTTCGGTCCCCAATCTTGAAACCGACACCGGCCCGTCCGGCCAGATCTACGCCCAGATCAAGAGGGCGGTCGGCAGCGTGCCGAATGCCTATACGGCGATCGCCGCCCACAGCCCGGCCGCGCTCAAGGCGATGGTCACCGCCGATGCAGTGCTCGCCGGCGGCAGCTTGCCCAAGCGTGATCAGGAGATCATCAAGACCGTGGTCAGTGCCGTCGGCGGCTGCGATTACTGTGTCGCCGCGCATTCGCACTTCGCCAAGCTCGCCGGCGTGAAGGCCGATGCGCTGAAGCAGATCCGCGACGGCGAGCCGACCGGTGATGCCAAGTACGATGTGCTGATCGATTTCGTTCGCAAGCTCGCGCGGTCGAGCGGCACCGTCAGCGACGAGGACTTCGCCGCGATCAAGGCTGCCGGCTACAGCGATGCGCAGCTGGTCGAGATCAGCCTGGCGTTTGCGACCATCGTCTTCACCAACGTCTTCAACCGCATCAACGACACCGACATCGACTTCCCCGCCGTTGCATGACGCGGCCGAAGTCAATCGAAAGGATCGCGATCATGACTACGCTTTCCAGCACCCAGCAAGGTCCACTTGTCCGCGCCCTCTACCGATCCGGCCTGCTCGCGGAGGATCTCGACTATCACGTTGTCCGGGCCTCGATGGTCATCATGTTCCTGTTCTTCGGGTACCAGAAATGGTTCCCCTACGAATTCGAACGGCTGGTCCCGTTTATCAGCAACGGGCCGCTGATCTGGTGGCTATATCCAGTCTTCGGTCACGCCGGCGCCAGCTATTTCCTCGGCGCCTCGGAATGGACGTTCGGCTCGCTGCTTCTGGCAGGCTTCTGGGACAAGCGGCTCGGCATCCTCGGCGCGCTCGGCTCGACCGGTACGTTCATCGCGACGGTCACCATCATCCCGTTCATGCCCGATGGCTGGGACGTTGCCGCCGGAGGCTTCCCCGCGATGACCGGCAACGTGCCTTTCCTGATGAAGGACGTCGTTCTGCTCGCGGTCTCGCTCTATTTGCTGAGGCAGGACGTGGTTCGCCTGACGCGGTAATAGGTGGCATCCGCCGATGGCGATGGATCGCCGGCGAACCCTGCGTTCGCCGGCGATCGCGCGTTGTCGGGCGTTGAGCGGACGCAACATCTGCCTCGAGCGCTGCAACATGGCAGCCATTATCGCCGCGCAAATCGATTTCCCTATCGCTCTTTAAGGCCGCACCGTAACCCGTTGCCGAGTTTGCGGAATGCGCTGAAATTGGCCAACTGTAAAGCGCGACCGGCTGCGCGGCGTTCCGCTCGACGCGGACGAATGTTTTATTCCCATGCAGGAAATGATCCGTAGTTCTCCGCCCGTGAACATAGTTCCGCCGCGCAGTCTGCGCTAAAGAAGGACCGCCGGTGTTGTTCTGGGGTGAGTTGATGAAGAAGGACGACGTCACGTGTCCGCGCTGCGGGGCCGGATTCCGACGGCTTGAGCTGGCATCCGGCTCAGCAAGCCAGGGTGAGTATCGCTGCCCGGTCTGCGAGACGACACTCGAGCAGTTCGGTGGTGACAAGCTCGTCGCCTACCGCCTGACCATCCAACCCTCGATTCGCGGCTTGAAGACCTAAAGCGCGATGAGATTAGGTTGAATCGTCATCGCGCCTTAGCCTTTTATTTGCGTATGATCCTTTCGGAAAACCGCTTCGCACTTTTCCGGATCATGCTCTAGCAGCGCCCGCTGCAGGCAATCTCTCGATCACGAACTCCGCTTCAGGACGTAGCAGTCCATGATCCAGCCATGCTGTTCGCGCGCATCCCGACGCACGGCGACGATGCGGGGGCCGACCTCCGCGAGCTCCCCCGCCAGGATGATCTGATCGGGCATGCCGAGATAGGCGCCCCACCAGATCCTCAGGCCCTCAGGATCGAGCGTCTGGAAGGCGGCGCCGCCGTCGAGCATCACAACGATGGTATCGACACCAGCCGGCCAGCCGCCCTCGCGCAGCCGCCGGCCCGTCGTGACAAGGAAGGGCTCGCCGATCTCGTTGAGCGGCAGCGCATGCGCCGCGCACAGCGCCTGGATCGACGTGATGCCTGGGATCACGTCGATCGACGGCAGCGGATCGAGCCGTTGCGCAATCCGCAGGCTGGAGTCGTAGAGCGAGGGATCGCCCCAGATCAGCAAAGCGACGCGGCCCTCGCGGCCGAGATGGCGCGCGATTTGCTCCGACCAGCTCGCGGCGACCGCATCGTGCCAATCGTCCACGCCCTTGCGATAGTCCTCCTCGCCGGCGTCACGCACCGGCAGGTCGAACTCGGCAATGCGCGTACGGTCGTTGTTCAGCGCCTCTGCGCAGATCGTTCGGCGCAATTCGGCGAGGTCCGACTTCGCGCTCCCCTTGCGCGGGATCAGGATCAAGTCGGCGGCATTGATCGCGGCCGTTGCAGCGAGGGTGAGCTGCCGGGGGTCGCCACAACCGATACCGATCAGGGACAGCGTCAACATGGCCGCATCAACCTTGATCCGGCGCCAGCGCACCGAACAGAATAATCGAAGCTGTCGTGGCAGCGCCCGCGTGCGCGAGTTGTTCGGCCAGCCCTGCGATCGTGGTCCGATGAAGCTGCTCGTCGGCGTGGCCGAGCGACTCCGCGAGCAGTGCGGGCGTCTCGGGCGAAAGGCCGTACGCGATCAGCTTCGCGGCCAGGGCCGGAAAGGTGCGTCGGCCCATATAGACGACCGTGGTTGCTTCGGGATCGGCCAGCGCCGCCCAGTTCAAATCCGCCGGCAATTCGCCGGTGACATCGGCGCCGGTCACGAACTGGACCCGGCGCGAGGTCAGCCGCCGCGTCAGCGGAATGCGGGCCTGCGCTGCGGCAACCGAGGCCGAGGTCACGCCGGGGATGATCTCGTAGCCGATGCCGGCATTGCGCAGCGCCTCGATCTCCTCCTCGAGGCGGCCGAAAATGCCGGCATCGCCGGATTTCAGCCGCACCACGCGCACGCTCGCCGCCGCGTAGTCGACCAGCAGCCGGCTGACGTGATGCTGTTTCGCCGAGAGGCGGCCGGCGCGTTTGCCGACCGCGACGAGATTGGCGCCGGAGCGCGCGAGATCGAGGATCGCGCCCGCGGCAAGATCGTCATAGAGCACCACGTCGGCCTCGCGCAGCCGCGCCGCTCCCTTGATGGTCAGGAGCTCGGGATCGCCGGGGCCGGCGGAAACGAAGGAGACGAAGCCGCTCATCGGTCCTCCGCAATCAGATGGAAGAAGGTGCCCGTCGCGTTGCTCCGCCGCGATCCGGTTTCCGCGACGATCGCGCCGGTCGCATCGCGCACCACCGCAAGCGGCGTGTCGGGCTGCGCGACGATGGTCGAGTAGTGAAACTCGTGGCCGCGCAGCCGCACGCCTGGACGGTGCCCGGGCATGGGTGCGGCAAGTTCGGCGAGCCGATAGCCAGATGCATGCGACGCTTGGCGTAGCTCGTCTCGAGGCCGAGCAGGCCGGCCATCTCATGGTGCACGCCGTCGGCATCGGTGAGCGCGGCGCCCAGCACCATGTAGCCGCCGCACTCGCCATGCACCGGTCTTGTCTCGGCGAAGGTGCGCAATCCGCCAATAAATCTCCTGTTGGCGGCAAGCCGGCCGGCATGCAGTTCAGGGTAGCCACCGGGCAGCCAGCACACATCGGCGTCCGCATCGGGGCCTTGATCGGCAAGCGGCGAGAACGTCACGATCTCGGCGCCGGCGGCGCGCCATGCTTCCAGCATGTGCGGGTAGACGAAAGAGAACGCAGCGTCGCGCGCGAGCGCGATGCGCTGGCCAGGCGGTGTGATGTCCAGGCTGCGCGCGGCTGGTTGCGGCGACCAGACCTGGGCCGCTTGCAACACGGCATCGAGATCGACATGCCCAGTGACGAAGCGTGCGGCCTCGCTGATCAGGCCATCGATCTCGGCCTGCTCTTCGGCCTGCACCAGGCCGAGATGGCGCTTCGGCAAGGCGATCTCGGCGTGGCGCGGCAGCGCGCCCAGCACGGCAATGCCCGCCCCCGCCATGGCATCGCGTACCAGCGCTTCATGACGCGCGCTGGCGACACGGTTGAGAACGACACCCGCCAGCCGCACGCCGGCGCGAAAATCGCGCAGCCCCGCCGCGATCGCCGCCGCCGTCTGGGCCTGGCCCGAGGGATCGATCACCAGCAGCACCGGCCATCCCGTCATCTCGGCAATGTCGGCCGTGGCCCCGGTCCCCGAGACGCCGCGCGCGGCGACGCCGTCGAACAACCCCATCGAGCCTTCGGCCAGCACGAGATCGGCATCCGCACCGCGGCTTGCCAGATGAGCGATCGCATCTGACGCCATCGCCCAGCTATCGACGTTGACAGAGGCGCGTCCGGTCGCGACGGCATGGAACGCCGGATCGATGTAGTCGGGCCCGCTCTTGAGGCATTGCACTTTGAGCCCGCGATTGCGGTAAGCGCGCGCCAAGGCCAGGGTCAACGTCGTCTTGCCGACGCCAGATGCCGATGCGGAGATCACAAGCCCCGCGGTCATTGCGATGATTCCGGCGCTGATTCCGGAAAGCGTGGTGCTTCGCCCACCGGGCGGTAGCGGCGGTCATAATCGGCCGCATACAGGCGGCTTTCGGCGAACTCATCCGCGCCGAGGGTCTTGCCGACCAGGATCAGCGCGGTGCGTTCGAGCTCGGGGCCAAGCGCGGCTTCGAGCGTCGCAAGCGTGGCGCGCACGATACGCTGGTCCGGCCAGCTCGCGCGCCACACGATCGCCACCGGGCAGTCCGCGCCATAATGCGGCGTGAGCTCGGTCACGACCTTGTCGAGCAGATGGATCGACAGATGGATCGCGAGCACCGCGCCGGTCGTGGCGAACGCCGCCAGCGTCTCGCCATCCGGCATCGCACTCGCCCGGCCCGGCGTGCGCGTCAGCACCACCGATTGCGCAAGGCCGGGCAGCGTGAGCTCGGCCTCAAGTGCCGCAGCGGCCGCCGAGAACGCCGGCACGCCGGGCGTCACCGAATACGGAATCTGCAGCGCGCGCAGCCGGCGCAGCTGTTCCCCCATCGCCGACCAGATCGATAGATCACCCGAGTGCAGCCGCGCGACGTCCTTGCCCTCTGCATGCGCCGCGGCAATCTCGGCGATGATCTCGTCGAGCGACATCGATGCCGTGTTGACGATGCGCGCGTCTTTCGGGCAATGCGCCAGCACGCCTGGAGGCACCAGCGATCCGGCATAGAGACATACCGGGCACGAGGCGATGAGATCGCGCCCGCGCAAGGTCAGGAGATCGGCGGCGCCCGGTCCTGCGCCGATGAAATGCACCGTCATTCACCGTCTCCTTCCGCAATCGCCGCGGTCGCCATTCGATCCCGCGAAACAGCCCTCGCCGAGATCAGCCGCGCACCACGTCCTGCCGCGGCGATCGCCGCGGCTTCTGCGACCGAGCCTGTGCCAAATGCGGCACGGATCAGCTCGGATTGCGTCACGGTTTCGATCTCGGTCAACACCTCGACGGGGATGCTTCGGATCGACAGCCCGAGTTGCTGCGCCAGAACTCTCAACGCCGGCGCATCCGCCTTGTCACTCAGCGTTGCTAGCGCAGCAAGGCCTTCAGGACCGCCGGCCGCGTCGAGCGCTTCACGCAAGGACGCAACACCGGCTTCGCGCCTAAATCCCAGACCCGCGACCCTCATCTGATCACGCTCCATTGCACGATCGGCCGCGCGGCCTTCCAGGCGCGATAGCGGCCGAGCGGCTCGGCTTGCGCGATCTCGACGCGCATCAGTTCACCGCCATGCCGCTGATTCAGGTCTGATAGCAGCGCCTCGGTTTCCAGGGTCACCGCGTGCGCGACCAGCCGCGTTCCCGGCGCGATCCGCGACCAGATCGCATCGAACATATCGGCATCGAGGCCGCCGCCGATGAACACGGCATCGGGGGCCGCGAGCTCCGGCAGAATGCCGGGCACCTCACCCTCGACGATCGTGATCCGGTGCGTCAAGCCGAAGCTCGCGGCATTGCTGCGGATGTTTGTGGCGCGTTCGCCGCGCACCTCGACGGCAACGGCCGTCCCGCCGCAGAGCGCCCATTCGATCGAGATCGAGCCCGAACCGGCGCCGATATCCCACAGGCGCTCACCGGGCCGCGGCGCAAGCGCCGACAGCGCAAGCGCGCGGACCGGCCGCTTTGTCAGCTGGCCGTCATGCATGAATAATGCATCGGGAAGACCGGAGCTGCGCGCGAGCCCTTGCGTTCCCCGCACCTCCAGCGCAACTGCGACCAGGCTGTCGCCTGAATCTCCTGCATAGGAGTCGGCGCGATGCTGCGCAATGGACTCCCGCGGTCCGCCGAGCGCGGACAACGTCCACATCGCTGACGCCCCCCAGCCATGCTCCGTGAGCCAGCGCGCGAGATCGGCGGCCGCCTTGCCATCGCGCACCAGACAGATGATCCGCGCATCGCGCGAAAGATGCGGCACCAGCCGTTCAAACGGTGCGGCATGAAGGCCAAGGCAGACGACATTCTCGAGCCGCCAGCCCAGGCGTGCCGCCACAAGCGAGAACGCCGACGGCGCGGAATGTGCGACCCACTCGCCAGCCTGCAATTTCTCGACAAGGCTTCCGCCGGCGCCATGCCAGAACGGATCGCCGGAGGCGAGCACGACAGTCGTACGGCCGCGGCAACCGAGCACGATGTCCACGTCGAACGGCACCGGCCAGGCGCGGCCACGATCGGTAATGCCCGCCAGCGCAAGGTGCCGTTCGCCGCCGAAAACTGTTTCGGCGTTATCAAGCGCCTTTCGGCTTGCGTCCGACAGCCCCGCAAGGCCATCTTCGCCGATACCGATGATGGTCAACCAGGGATTACCCATGACGCGCGCCCTGATCCTGGGCGGAACGGCCGACGCCAATTTGCTCGCCGCTGCGATCGCGCGCGCGGGCATTGACGCAGTCTATTCCTATGGCGGCCGCACCCATGCGCCGGCCGCGCAGCCCTTGCCGACCCGGATCGGCGGCTTCGGCGGCATCAGTGGTCTTGCCGGCTATCTGCGGAGCCAAGGCATCTCGCATGTGATCGACGCGACACATCCCTTCGCGGCCGACATGAGCCGCAACGCGATCGCCGCCTGTGCGCAAACCGCAACGCCGTTGCTCGCGCTCGAACGCGCGCCGTGGGAGAAAACCTCCGGCGATCATTGGATCGAAGTCGCTGACGTCGCAGCCGCGGCCGCGACCTTGCCGGAGCGCCGTACCAATGTGTTCCTCGCGATCGGCCGCCAGCACATCGCGCCGTTCGGCGCCCTGCCGCAGCATGCCTATACGTTGCGCTTCGTGGACCCACCAGGTGAAACGCTGCCACTGCCCGGTGCGGACGTCATCGTCTCGCGCGGACCATTCACGCTCGAGGCCGAGATCGAGATGATGCGCGCGCGCAATATCGAATGGATCGTCGCCCGCAATTCCGGTGGAACCGCGCTCGCGCCAAGATCGACGCCGCCCGCGCCCTCGGTCTTCCCGTCATCATGATCACGCGGCCGCTGCTGCCCGAACGGCCGCAGGTGCAAAGCGTCGAAGCCGTGATGCGATGGCTCGGTCATCGGACCTGTCTCGGCGCATAGACCCAGCGGCCGACGCGCCGCGTCGCCGAATTGCCGACGATCACGAGTGTCCGCATGTCGGCCATCTCGGGCCGCGCATCGCACAACTCGACCGCTTCGATCCGCTGGTCTGATGTCGAGACGGCGCGCGCGAAAATTACAATGCGTTTGCCGCAACCAGCTTCGTTCAAGATCTCGAGCGTTCGCGCAAAACCTTCCGGCCGGCTCGCCGAGCGCGGATTGTACATCGCGATGGCAAAATCGGCTTCGGCGGCGAGCCGCAGACGCTTCTCGATTAGCGACCATGGCTTGAGATTGTCGGAGAGGTTGATCGCGCAGAAATCGTGGCCGAGCGGCGCGCCGGCACTCGCCGCTGCCGCCAGCATCGCCGTGACGCCGGGCAGCACGCGGATCGGCAGCTCGTGCCATTGCGGTGCATCCTCCAGCGCCTCGAACACGGCGGATGCCATCGCGAACACGCCGGGGTCGCCTGAGGACACCACGACGACGTGATGTCCCGCGGCCGCAAGCCGCAGCGCCTCGCCGGCGCGCTGCAATTCCACACGATTGTCGGACGGATGCAGCGTCAGGCCGGCGCGCGGCGGCACGCGCGAAACATAGGGTGCATAACCGATGATGTCGGTCGCCGCCGCGAGCGCAGCGGAGACTTCCGGCGTGATCAGCGCCTCATCGCCCGGCCCCAATCCCGCGATGGTCAGCGTGCCGCTCATTGCACCGCCTCCCTGCGTCGCCCCTGCCCGTGCACCAGCACGATCGCGAAGTACGGACAGTCGGCCTCACCGATATCAGCGAGCCGGGCGATCCGCTGATCCGGCATGGTGCCGCGCTCGACCAGCCACGCGTCGTCGAGACGGCCGGCGGACACGAGCGCGCGGCGGATCTTCGGAAGATTGCGGCCGGTCTTCATCACGACCAGCGCGTCGGAACTGCGCATCCGCTGCGCGAGCTCCGCCTCCGGCAGCGTGCCCATCAAAACCGTGGTCACGTCGTCGGCCAGCGCAATGGGCTGGCCGACCGCATTCCAGCAGCCGACCATGCCGGGAATGCCGGCAATCACCTCGATCTCGGCACGGCCCTGCAGCCGCGAATAGAGATGCATGAACGAGCCATAGAAATAGGGATCGCCCTCGCACAGCACGACCACGTCGATCTCGCGCGCAAGCCGCGCCAGCCGCTCGGCCCATGCATCGTAGAATTCGACCAGCAGGCGCGCATATTCAGGATTGTCGAACGCGATCTCCGTGGTGACCGGATATTCCATCGCATACTCGTTGACGTCAGCGGCAAGCAAGCCTTCCACGATGCGGCGTGCCTGCCCGAGTTGCCCCTTCTTGCGGAAATAGGCGACATGCCTTGCCGAGCGCACGATGCGATCGGCACGCACGCTCATCAGGTCCGGATCGCCGGGGCCGAGCCCGCAGCAAATGATGCGTCCCATCGCTATTCGCTCCGGCTCGCCAGCGCATTGACGGCGGCAACCGTGATCGCCGAGCCGCCGAGACGCCCCTCGACGGTCAGCGCCGGTACCGGTGGCTCAGCGATCAATGCCGCCTTCGACTCGGCGGCGCCGACGAAGCCGACCGGGCAGCCGATGATTGCCGCCGGCTTCGGGCAGTCAGCCTCCTCCAGCATGTTGAGCAGGTGAAACAGCGCCGTCGGCGCGTTGCCGATTGCGACGATCGCGCCGGCCAGATGCGGCCGCCACAGCTCCAGCGCAGCGGCCGAGCGCGTGTTGCGCATCGATTGCGCGAGCGCGGGAACGGCGGCGTCACCGAGCGTGCAGATCACCTCATTGCGGGTCGGCAGCCGTGCGCGCGTAATTCCCTCCGACACCATGCGCGCGTCGCAGAGGATCGGCGCGCCCTCCTGCAAGGCTGCCCGTGCGCGGGCGGCCATGCCGGGCGTGAAGCGAATATGGGCTTCCAGGCCCACCATGCCCGCGGCATGGATCATGCGCACCACCACCGGCTCCTCGTCCGGCGTGAAGCGGGCAAGGTCGGCCTCCGACCGGATGGTGGCAAAGGACTGGCGATAGATCGCCGCGCCGTCGGTCTCATAGACGTGCGGCATCAATCGCCTCCCGACAGTAGCGAGGGATTTGCGACGAGATACGAGCTGCTCAGTCCTCGCGCGACCGGCGCATCCCGCGTCGTGCCGCGGCGGATCAGGTCGAAACCCTTGCGCGACGCAACGAGGGTGACATCGGCAGCGCCGGACTGGGCGCAGCCCTTGGCGCAGCCGGAGACGTGAAGCCGGGCACCGGCCGGGATAAACGAGGCGAGCGCGGATGCCAATGCGCGCGTATCGGCATGCGCCTCACCGCAGCGCGGCGCGCCGCTGCAAGCGATCACCCGGAGCGCCGGATCATCGGGATCAATGACGAGGTCCGCCCCACGCGGCATTTCATGGATCCCTTCGGCCAACATCATCCGCCACGGCGTCATGCGAAGTGCCTGCGCGCAGGTGGCGAGATGGCCGAGCGTCTGGTACGGCATCTGCCCGAAAGCCACGCCGACCATCGCACCGGTCGGAGTGAGACCGGGAACAGGGTTTGCCGATCGAGCCACCGGCGCGGCGTCGCCCCGAAGCGGCTCGGGAAGGCTCGCACCGGCGGTCAGATGCGCCGCCATTCGTCGCTTCTCACCGCTGGCTCCGCCGGAAGCAATGAACCATTCGGCCAGCGCCAGCGCGACCTGCACGGCCTCGCTCCGCGTGACACTGAGCCCGACTTGTGCGCCATCGGCGCGCACCAGCAAGCCTCCGTTGCAAGCGCGTTCGATCCTGATATCGGCCGACGCGCCAGCCAGCACCCGCTCGCTGCCGTCATCGATTGCGAAGCCGAACTTGGTCGGAAGATCGAGCGAAGCGCCGGCGAGCGCTTGTTCCAGCTCGGCCGCGAGCGAGCGTGTATCGTCTTCGGTGGTCCAGAACGGCGTCACCAGAACGTTGCGCCGCGCTTCTGTGTCCCGGTCAGCGTCAAGCAAGCCGAGCCCGGCGAGCCCATCGATCAAGGCCGGATAACCTTCCTCGCTGACGCCGCGGATCTGGAGATTGGCGCGGCTGGTCAGGTCAATCAGGCCGTTGCCATATCGCGCAGCAAGCTCGGCGATCCGCGCCGCCTGCATTGCGTCCAGCCGGCCGCCGCGCGGGCGAATGCGCACCACGAGGCCATCGCCCGACTGCATCGGCCGCAGCGCACCGGGACACCAGCCCTTGATCGCGACCGCGCTCATGAGGCCTCCTGCAACGCCGCCGCAATCGAGTTGCGCCGCGTTTGCCACAGCGAAGCTTCGTGCAACCGGGTGAAGCAGGTTTCGATCGCAGCCAGCGCCGCCGGATTCTCGCGCGCCATGAAGCTGCGAACCTCGTCATTGCCGAGCGTCGCGTCGTAATAGAGGTCGAACAGGTGCGGCGGCACCGCACCGGCGAGGTGCGCGAATGCCGCCATGTGTTCCAGCGTCGCCGTGATCTCGGCAGCACCGCGGAAGCCATGCCGCATCATGCCGGCGATCCATGCCGGATTGGCGGCGCGCGCGCGCACCACCCGCGAAATCTCCTCGGTCAACGAGCGAGCGTGCGGCTGATCCGGCCGCGTCGCATCGAGGTGATAGAGCGATGGGACTGTTGTGCCGAGCCGGCGCGCCGCCGCAGCAATGCCGGCCTCGTGCGCAGCATAGTCCGTCGCCAGCAGCAGATCGGTCTCCGGCAAGTCCTGGGTATGGACAAAACTGTCGGCGGCAGCGAGCCGCGCCTCGATGGCGGCGCGATCCGGGTGGATCTCGCCGTCGGACGCAATGGCCCAGGATGACGCCGACAGCCAGGCCTCCCCGGCCGCCTCGCGAGCCTCCTGCGTGAAGACATCCGGGACCGCCGCAATGCCGGCACCATAATGTCCGGGGCGAGGACCGAACACCCGTGCGATGCGCTGCCGGTAGGGATTCTCGTCCGCCTCCTCGCTGCGTTCGGACAATGCTTCCGTCGCGGCTTCGAACAGCTGGGCCAATCCCGAAAACACGTCGCGGAACAGGCCTGACACGCGCAGTGTCACGTCGATGCGCGGGCGGCCGAGCTCCGCCGGCGCGATGATGTCGTAGCCCGACACCCGGCCCGACCCGTGATCCCAGCGCGGCGCGATGCCGGCAAGGTGCAGGGCCATCGCAAAGTCCTCGCCCGCGGTGCGCATCGTCGACGAGCCCCAGAGATCGACGACGAGCCCCTTCGGCCAGTCGCCGTGATCCTGCAAATGACGGCGCAGCAGCTCCTCAGCGAGCTTCACGCCCTGCGCATGCGCCGACGGCGTCGGCACCGCGCGCGGATCGACGGCAAACAGGTTGCGTCCGGTCGGCAGCACGTCGCTCCGCCCGCGATAGGGCGAGCCCGACGGCCCCGGCGCAACACGCCGGCCGGCAAGCGCATCGCGCAACGCGACCTTCTCCGCATCGCCGCAAGCGCCCTGCCCGAACACGTGCAGGCCGTCGCCGAACTGGCTTTCCTTGAGATCGCAGACGAAACGATCGATCTGTGGAATGGCCTCGGCCGCGGAGACTGACGCCGCGAGACCGAGATCGTCCTCCAGCCCGGCAATGCGCGCTTCCTCGCGGATCGCAGCAATCAGGCGCTGCCGCCGCGCCGGATCGAGACCGTCCGCGGTGGAGTATTCATCAAGCAACTGCTCAAGCCGGCGCAAGCCCTGCGGCACGGCGGCCTGCGCCAGCGGCGGCGGCAGATGGCCGATCGTCACGGCACCGATCCGGCGCTTGGCCTGCGCCGCCTCGCCGGGATCGTTGACGATGAAGGGATAGATCACAGGCAGATCGCCGATCAATGCCTCCGGCCAGCACGCCGACGACAGCGCAACCGACTTGCCGGGCAGCCATTCCAGCGTTCCATGCGCGCCCATGTGGACGACGGCATCGATGCCCTGCTGCCGGAGCCACAGATAGAACGCGACATAGCCATGGCGCGGCGTGCGCGAGAGGTCGTGATAATCGGCATCGCGATGACCGGCCTCGCCGCGCTCCGGCTGAACGGCAATGATCGACTTGCCGCACCGGATCGCCGCGAAATGAAACGCACCGTCGCGGCAATCGGGATCGCTTTCCGGGGCGCCCCATGTGCGCGCAAGATCGTCCTGGAGCTGCTGCGGAATGCTGGCCATTGCCGCGCGATACTCGGCCACGCCCCAGGCCAGTTTCCGGCACAAGAGCGCGTCGCCCAGCGACTCTGCCGGCGCGAGAGCAAAGCCTGCAGCCGCGAGATCGGCAAGCAACGTCTCCACCGAAGCAAGCGCATCAAGGCCGACGGCATGCGCGATCTGGTGCGGGCGGCCAGGATAGTTCGAGAGCACCAGCGCAAGCTGCTTGTCCTGCGCCGGCTTGCCGGCAAGCCGGTGCCAGGCTGCGACCCGTGCGGCAGTCGCCGCGACGCGCTCAGCGTCCGGCCGATGCGCAAGATGCGCGAATTGCAGATCGGGATCGCGCTCGCCTGCTGACTTAAAGCTCACGACGCCGGCGAAGAGGCGGCCATCGACTTCCGGCAACACCACATGCATGGCGAGATCGCCGGGCGAGAGACCACGCAGCGACAGAGCCCAATCCTCGCGCCGCGCGGTGGACAGGCCAACCTGGAACACCGGGCACGACACGGCATCGAACGGCGTCGTGCCGTCGTCAGCGGCCGCGGAGAACGCGGTCGCGTTGACGATGGCGGCCGGGGGACATGGTGCGAACTGCGCGCGCAGCCAGCCGGCGACGCCTGCCGCCTTCAACGAGGTGACGAAGACACCGTGGGCATCAAAACCCTTCGCGCGCAACGCATCGATCAATGCGTCGACCGGCGCGGTGTCGCCGGCCGCCAGATACGAGCGATAGAAGGTCACCAGCACCCGCGCACGGCCATCCGGTGCCGGCAGCGATGCGACGGCGCCAAGTCGGGAATCGTAGACGCCGATCTCGGGCAGATCGATCTCGCCGACCACAGGCCCGGCATAGAGTCCGGACGCCAGCGCCAGTTGTGCAATCACGGCCTGCGCGGCCACCGGGCCGCCCTTGTCGCACAGCACCTTCAGACGGCGCAGCGTCGAGACCGGCAGCGTCGAAAACTCATCCAGCCGCAGATCATCGCGGCCATCCGCCGGCAGCACCACCAGGGCGATGCCGCGCTCCTTGGCCAGCCGATGCACCGCGGCAAGCCCGTAGGACCAATAGGGCTCGCCGCCGATCAGCCGCACCAGGATGCCGCGCGCGTGCGATAGCGTCCGCTCGATGTAGGTATCGACCGACAGCGGATGGCGCAGCTCCGCGAGATTGGCGAGCCGCAGCGACGGCAACGTGGCGCGGCCGCGCCGCCAGCCGGCCGCGAACGCCGCGAGATCGCTGTCGGAAAACGACAACACCACGAGATCGGCCGGATCCTGGCCGAGGTCTCTTGGTGTCGCGGTCTCCTCAAGGCCGCGGCTCTCGCGGAAGATGACGTGCATCAGACACCAAGCCGGGCCCTGATGGCGGCTTCATCGATATCACCGTGTTCGCCGATCACGACGAGCTTGGACTGTCGCGTCCGCACGCCCCAGGGCATGTCGAACTGATGCCGCACCCGCTCGCCGACCGACTGCACCAGCAACCGCATCGGCTTGCCTTCGACCGCAATATAGCCCTTGGCGCGCAGCACGTTCTGCTCGCGCGCCAGCCCCTTGATCGAGGCGACCAGCGCGTCAATGTCGACAATCTCCGGAAGATCGATCACTACCGAATTGAAGTCGTCGTGTTCGTGCTCTTCTTCGCCGTCGTGATGAGAGGGACGCGACGCGAGGTCGTTTTCGGCCGCGGCGCCAAGCCCGAGGATCACGCGCGCGTCGATGGCGCCGTCGACGACGGGCAACATCGGCACCTCGCGCGGCATCTCAGCCGCGATCGCTGCCTTGGCCGCGCTGATACCTTCCGATCCGGCAAGATCGGCCTTGGTCAGCAGCACGATGTCGGCACAGGCGATCTGGTCTTCGAACACTTCGGACAGCGGCGTCTCGTGGTCGAGATTGTCGTCGGCAGCACGCTGCGCATCCACCGCAGCCGGATCCGGCGCAAAGCGGCCGGCGGCAACGGCCTCTGCATCGGCCAGCGCGATCACGCCGTCGACGGTGATCCGCGAGCGGATTTCCGGCCAGTCGAACGCCTTGAGCAGCGGCTTCGGCAGCGCGAGGCCCGATGTCTCGATCACGATGTGATCGGGCTTCACCGGGCGCGCCAGCAACTGCTCCATCGCCGGGATGAAATCGTCGGCGACGGTGCAGCAGATGCAGCCATTGGCGAGCTCGACGATGTTCTCGGTCGGGCAATTGGCATCGGCGCAGGATTTCAGGATGTCGCCGTCGACGCCTTCGCTGCCGAATTCGTTCACCAGCACCGCAAGCTTCTTGCCGTTGGCATTGCGGATCAGGTGCTGGATCAGGGTCGTCTTGCCGGACCCGAGAAAGCCGGTCACGACGGTGACCGGAACCTTGGCGAGTGTAGTCATTCTGCGGCCTCCGGCACGACGGGAAGAGGTGGAATGCGGGCAAGCGATTGCTTGCGGAAGATTTCCGGGCGGCTGCGCCACGGCACGATGCCGTCGGGCGCCGACGCGTAGGCGGAGGCACCGGCGATCACATCCCTGGCATTGGCTTCGGACAGGCGCCCGTAGACATAGGACCACCGGCCGGGCGCGCTGAGCGCAACCGAGCAGCCCTGGCTGCAAGCCGACAGGCATTCGACGGGAACCAGATTGACATCGTCGGGCACGCCGGCCTCGACAAGCGCGGCATGCAGGCGTGCACCGGGCGCGACTTCACCTTCCGCCAGCGTTTGGCCGGCACGACAGGTGATACAGACATGAAGAGTAACGCTCATCGGCCTTCCTGGATTGACAGCGGGAAGCGATGAGGCACACGAACCGATCTTGCATCGGTCCGTTCCCCGTCGCGGAACACCCCGTCCGCCGGTCTCACAACATGCTGCGCTGGCAGGTCTCCCGGCTTGCGGAGTAGGATTTCTCCTTTGATGCCTACCTTCCCGACTCCTTACGGAATCAGTGGCTTGGGCATCTCTCCGGTCACGGTCGCGGGGGCGGCTGCGTTTCAGGCCGACCTTGCGGTCTCAGCCCTATCGCATTCCCTGTTCGCCTGTCGTAGGACAGGAACCAACGCGGGCCCACCATTCGTCCAAGCCTCGCACTTGTCAAGCCGAAGGAACGTGATGATTTCTGATGGAAACGACGCTGAGGACGGCGCCGTCGGCACCGACCCATCGCTGGACGCGCGCCACGCCGACAAGATGGCGAAAAAGAAGGCTGCCAGGGATCGCATCATGGCGACCAAGAGCGGCGAAAAAGGCCTGATCATCGTTCATACCGGCGCCGGCAAAGGAAAATCGTCCTCCGCCTTCGGCATGATCATGCGCTGCGTGGCGCACGGCTTTCCCTGCGCGTGGTGCAGTTCATCAAGGGGGCCTGGGATACCGGCGAGCGCCGCCTGCTCACCGGGCATTTCGGCGATCTCTGTCAATTCCACGCGATGGGGGAAGGCTTTACCTGGGAGACGCAGGATCGCGCCCGCGACATCGCGGCGGCGCAAGCCGGCTGGGAAAAGGCCAAGCAGCTGATCGCAGACGAGAACCTGCGCATGGTGGTGCTCGACGAGATCAACATCGCGCTTCGCTACGACTATCTCGCGATCGCCGACGTCGTCGACTTCCTGACCACGTCCAAGCCGCCGATGACGCATGTCGTGCTCACCGGTCGCAACGCCAAGGACGAGTTGATCGAGATCGCCGACCTCGTCACCGAGATGACACTGGTGAAGCATCCGTTCCGCTCCGGCATCAAGGCCCAGCCGGGCGTCGAGTTCTAAGAGCCCGAGGCCATGGCGCGCGCATTGATGATCCAGGGAGCCGGCTCGGACGTGGGCAAGTCGCTCATCGTCGCCGGCCTTGCGCGCGCCGTCACACGGCGCGGCCTGCGCGTGCTGCCGTTCAAGCCGCAGAACATGTCGAACAATGCCGCCGTGACCGTCGACGGCGGCGAGATCGGACGCGCGCAGGCCTTGCAGGCGCTGGCCGCCGGCGTCGAGCCCCACACCGACATGAACCCGGTGTTGCTGAAACCCGAAACCGATGTCGGCGCCCAGGTCATCGTGCAGGGCAAGCGGATCGCCACCGCCCGCGCGCGCGAATATGCCGGCATGAAGCCACAGCTGATGGGCGCAGTGCTGGAGAGTTTCGAGCGGCTGAAGGCGCGTGCCGACCTCGTGCTGGTCGAAGGCGCCGGCAGTCCCGCCGAGGTCAACCTGCGGAGGTCCGACATCGCCAATATGGGCTTCGCGCGCAGGGCTGACGTGCCCGTGGTGCTGGTCGGCGACATCGACCGCGGCGGCGTGATCGCGCAGCTCGTCGGCATCAAGACGGTGGTCGATCCCGACGATGCCGCAATGGTCCACGGCTTCGTCATCAACAAGTTCCGCGGTGATCCCTCGCTGTTCGACGACGGCTACCGCCTGATCGAAGCCCGCACCGCCTGGCGCGGCTTCGGCGTGCTGCCCTGGTTCGCTCGCGCCGGCGAGTTACCTGCCGAAGACGCACTCGGGCTCGCCGACGCCCGCAAGCCCGGCCGGTGCAAGATCGCGTTTCTGGCACTATCACGGATCGCCAATTTCGACGATCTCGATCCGCTCAAGCTCGAACCCGGTGTCGATCTCGTGATGGTGCGTCCCGGTGAAGCCATCCCCGGTGATGCCAGGCTCGTCATCCTGCCCGGCTCGAAATCGACCCGCGGCGACCTCGCCTTCCTGCGCGCGCAGGGCTGGGATATCGATCTCGTGGCGCATCATCGCCGCGGCGGCCATGTCCTCGGCCTGTGCGGCGGATACCAGATGCTTGGGCAGAGCGTCACCGATCCCGACGGGATCGAAGGCCCCGCCGGCGAGACGCGCGGCCTCGGCCTGCTCGATGTCACCACCACCATGACCGAGCAGAAGACGCTGACCCGCGTCAGCGCCGTGCACGCTGCGACCGGTCAGCCGATCAGCGCCTACGAGATCCATATCGGCCGCACCGACGGTCCGGATCGCGCCCGGCCTTTTGCACGGCTCGACGGCGTCGCTGAAGGTGCCATTTCCGGCGACGGGCGGGTTCACGGCAGCTATCTGCACGGCCTGTTCACGTCAGACGAATTCCGCAAGGCATTCCTTGCGCAGCTCGATATTCCAGCGGCGGATCAGCCGTACGGCGCCAGGGTCGAGAGCGCGCTCGACGCGCTTGCCGAGCACATCGAGACCCATCTCGATGTCGCAGGCCTGCTCGCGCTGGCACGCTAAAGCGTTTTCGAGCGAAGTGGACACCGGTTCGCGTGAAGAAAACGCGTCAAGAAATCAGCGCGACAAGGCGGCCGAGACGCGGGTCCATTCAATCTCATTGCCGGGCAGACCGAGGCGCAGCCATCCCGGCTTCTGCTGGAAGACGCGCGACCAGATCTGGCCGCGGGCAAGCATCTCCTGCGCGGCGAGCGCATCGCCGGTCTCGTAGAGCCGGAATAGCGGCGTGCCGCCGACCGGCGTCCAGCCGCGCGATTGCGCCGCTGCGTCGAGCCTGACGCAGTCGTCCGCCAAACGCGCGATCGTCGCCCTCGCCCAGTCGCGATCGAGCAGGGCCCGCCGTCCGATCGCAATCGCCGCCCCGGAGACCGGCCATGGGCCTGTCGTCGCCGCAAGCGTGGCGATGTCGTGCTCGTTGCCGACAGCGAAGCCGAGCCGCAAGCCGGCGAGCCCGTAGAACTTGCCGAAAGAGCGCAGGATCAGGAGACCGGCGCGTCCTGCGTCTGGCGCAAGCGAGATGCCGGATACGGCGTCCGCAAAACTCTCGTCGATGACGAGCCGGCCGACGCGCGGCAACAGTGCCAGCAGCTCGTGCCGATCATGGCGTTGCCCATCCGGATTGTTCGGATTGACGACGACGGCAATATCCGCGCCCGCGAGCGCTGCGAGCTCGGACACTTCAGTAACGTCCCAGCCCGCCGCCGACAGCACGCCGGCATACTCATTGTAGGTCGGCGCAAGAATGCGCGCTTGCCCGCGCGAAACCAGGCTCGGCAGCAACTGAATGGCGGCCTGTGCGCCGCCGATCGCCACGATCGGCGCGTCGGTGCCGTAGGCTGCCGCGCAGCCGCGTGAAGGGATTCGATCTCTGATCGCGACGGCAACGCGCTCCATTGCCGCGGCTCCACGCCGACGTCAGGATACGGCGCCCGATTGATCCCGGTCGACAGATCAATCCAGTCTTCCGCGGCGCCGCCGAAGCGTTGCTGGGCGACATCGAGATTTCCGCCATGCTCACGCATCCACCGCTCCTTCACGCCAGCGCCAGGGCCACGAACGCCGCGGCCAGCAGTATCATGGCGTAACGATACAGTTTCAGCCCGGTGAGGACATCAGCGGCGGCCGGATCGCGCGCCGCCTCGTTCAGCCAGGGCTCGTCCGCGATGCTGCCGTGATAGATACGCGGCCCGCTGAGCCGCACCCCGAGTGCGCCGGCCATCGCCGCTTCCGGCCATCCGGCATTCGGTGAGCGATGCCGTCGCGCATCGCGCAACATGCATGACCACGCCTGCGCGCGGTTTGGCGCGAGCAGCACGAACAGGAGGCCGGTCAGCCGCGCCGGAATGAGGTTGGCGAGATCATCGATCCGCGCGGCGGCCCAGCCGAAGGCTTCGTGCCGCTCGGTGCGATGGCCGATCATCGAGTCCAGCGTGTTGATCGCCTTGTAGCCGAGGATTCCCGGCAGGCCGAACAGCGCGCCCCAGAACACCGGCGCCACGATGCCGTCGGATGCATTCTCGGCAAGGCTCTCGATGGTCGCGCGCGCGATGCCGGCGTCGTCGAGCGTGGCCGGATCGCGCCCAACGATCTGCGCAACCGCTGAACGCGCGGCCGCGATGTCGCCGGATGCGAGTGGATGGGCCACCGCGGCGACATGGTCATGCAGCGAGCGCAGCGCCACCAGCGGCCAGGCCAGGACGCCCACGACAACGACATGCACCCACCCGGATGCGAGCAGGGACTGAACGGCCCAGCCCAGCGCCGTCGCCAGCGCAATCACCAGCACGGCCGTCGCAAGGCCGGCGGCGCGGCGCAGCCCCGGCCGATCGGAGGCCCGGTTCCAGCTGGTATCGAGCAGATGGATCAACCGGCCGAGCCAGGTCACGGGATGACCGATGCGGGCAAACAGCCACGCCGGCCAGCCGATCAAGGCGTCCACAGCCATCGCCACTGCCATCGCTCCCGCAAATCCCACTTAACCCTCTCCTCGCCGCGATCCCCCTGATGCGCAAGACATTGGGCGAGCGCAAGCCCTCCGCGGGTGGATTTCGGCTTTGTCTTTCATCGCGATTGGTGGTTAGAGCGTTTCGAGCGACGCGGATACCGGTCGCGCAGGAGATGAGATGGCGGTCATTCTGATCACGGGCGGAGCCCGGTCCGGCAAAAGCCGGCGCGCCGAACTTCGCGCGCGCTCGCTTCCGGGCCAGCCGGTGTATATTGCCACCGCCGAGGCGCTGGATGCTGAAATGGATGAGCGGATCGCCAGGCATCGCGCGCGGCGCGGCAACGACTGGATCGAGCGCGAGGTGCCGCTCGATCTCGTCGCGGCATTGACCGAGACCGACGGCGGCGGCGCAAGGCTGGTCGATTGCCTGACGCTCTGGCTGTCCAACCTGCTGCATGCGGAGCGCGACTGGTCGCAGGAAGTGACGCGCCTTGCGGAAGCGCTGCCGCGCCAGCACAGCCCGGTCATCCTGGTCACCAACGAGGTCGGCCTCGGCATCGTGCCCGACAACGCGCTGGCGCGGACTTTTCGCGACGCGGCCGGCCTGATGAACCAGACGATCGCAGGTCTGGCTGAGGAAGTGGAATTCGTCGTGGCAGGCTTGCCGATGAAGCTCAAATGATGTCCGCTATCGAGCGTATCAAGGCCCCGCGATGATCTCATTCGACGACACATTCCGTCAGCAACTGCATGAGCTCTTCGTGTGGCGACGCGATGTGCGGCGCTTCAGGACCGACCCGCTGCCTGACGGCGCGATCGAACGTCTGATCGAGATCGCCTGCCTGTCGCCTTCGGTCGGGTTGAGCCAGCCCTGGCGTTTTGTGATCGTCGACGACGCCGAACGGCGCCGCGCAGTCATCGATGACTTCAAGGCCTGCAACGCCGATGCACTGCGCTCCTATTCCGGCGAGCGTGCTGCAAAATATGCAGCATTGAAGCTATCGGGCCTCGAAGAGGCGCCGGGCCACCTCGCCGTGTTCGCCGAGAAGAGCGACCAGATCGGCGCCGGCCTCGGCCGCGCAACGATGCCGGAGACGTCAGAATATTCCGTGGTGGCCGCGATCTGCTCGATGTGGCTTGCCGCACGTGCTGAAGGCATTGGACTCGGCTGGGTATCGATCCTCAATCCGGGCCGGGTTCGTGAGATCCTGGAGGTACCGGACGGCTGGAAGTTTATCGGCTACCTCTGCATCGGCTACCCTCAGGCAGAATGTGACCGTCCGGAGCTCGAGCAGGCCAGGTGGGAATCGCGGCGAGGTCCCGGTGAATTCACCATCCGGCGCTGACGAATCTCCGACCGGCAGCGGCGCCGCGAAAAGCGCCGCCCAGTGGCGCGCCGACATCGCCTCCCTGGTGTTTCCCGTCCCGGAGCACGGCGCGATCTGCGCGGTGCATCGGGGGGCGTTTCGGACGCTGCTTGGCGCGGAGCCGGTGCCCGAGGCCTGCCTCAGCTATTTCGAGCGTCATGCAGACTCGCTCAGGGCCGCGGCCCGCGCCAAGATCCTGCGCAAGGGCATCCCCGTTGGAACAAATCTGCATCTTACCAGTCGCGACATCGCCCGAAAGCTGCTAGAAGCCGACCAAATCGAATGTGGAGAACGATGATGAGCCAGTCCCAGACCGCGCAAGCCCAGCATCTGCCGGTTGCCACCCGACAGGTCGGCCGGCTTGCCCAGTCCCTGATGGCGATGACGCTCGGCCTGTTCATCGTCGGCGTGGTCGGCTTCTCGCACATCGACGTGATCCACAACGCCGCGCACGATGTGCGCCACTCCAACGCATTCCCCTGCCACTGACCACGTCGGCATGAATACGTTTCGCTCGATCGTCTTCTCGTCGGTCATCGCGGGATTCATCGTCGGCCTGATCGTCACCGCGGTCCAGCAGTTCGGCACCGTTCCCCTGATCCTCAGGGCCGAGGTCTATGAGAAGGCGGCGGAGCACAAGCACGAAGCCTCGGCGCCGCCGCACGCCATCCTCGTCCACGATCACGCCGATCATGATCATGGCGCACAGGCCTGGGAGCCGAAGGACGGGCTGGAGCGCAATCTCTACACGGCGGGCGCGAACATCCTGACCGCGGTCGGCTTTGCGCTTCTGCTCTGTGGCTTCTTTTCGGTTCGCAGCGGCGCCACCGGCGAGCCGATCTCCTGGCACGAAGGACTGATGTGGGGGCTCGCCGGCTTTGCCGTCTTCACCATCGCCCCCGGCCTTGGGCTGCCGCCTGAATTGCCGGGTGTGCCCACCGCTCCGCTGCTCTCGCGTCAGATCTGGTGGACGATCGCGGTGCTGGCGACAGCAGCCGGCCTCGGGCTGATCGTGTTTCGCCGCTCGATGCCGGCCGCGATCGCCGGCGTGGTCCTGATCATGCTGCCGCATCTGATCGGCGCGCCCGAGCTCGAGCATGTCGAGAGCAACGTGCCCTCGTCCTTGTCGCATCAGTTCGTGGTCGCCGTCACCCTGACCAGCCTGGTGTTCTGGTCCCTGCTCGGCGGCCTGACCAGCGCCGCGTTCGCCTATTTCGATCGGCCCGCGTCGGCGTAACCGCCGCAGGTCTGATCGTGGCACGGCTCAGCCCGTCTGCCTGAGCGGCCTGCCGGCCCGCAACTCCCTGTCCTGCACCAGCACCTTCTCCGCATAGAGCTGGTCGATCTCCTGCCCGGACAGTCCGAGTTCGCCCAGGATCTCCTCATTGTGCTCGCCCAGCAGGTCGGCCGTCAGCTCACTGCGTTGCGGCCATTCCGAGAAGCGCATCGGCGCACCGGGAATCGCAAATTGGCCGATCCTGGGATCGCTGACATGGCGGACCGTGCCGCGCTCGATCAGATGCGGCTGGGCCATGGCGTCATTCAGCGTCAGCACCGGCGCGCAGGGAATCCGCTCCTGCTCCAATGCTGCGATCGCGGCCTCGCGCGACGGGAAGCTCTTGAGCCAGGCTTCGACGATCTCGCCCACCAGCACCCTGTTGTCGGCGCGGGCGCGCGCGGACGCGAACCGCGGATCGTTCTCGAGCTCCGGCCGCCCCAACGCGCGGACCATTTGCGGCCATTGATGCGCCAGCGCGCAGATCACGAGAAACTCCCCCCGGCCGCAATCGAACACCCCGACCGGACCGCCATTCGGGTGCAGCGAGCCCTCCCGCTGCGGCACGAAACTGTCGCCGCGCAGCGAGACCTTCGGCACGTTAGCCTCGTGCATGTGAAAATACGTGTCGAGCAGCGTCGATTCGATGAACTGCCCTTCTCCGGTGCGCTCGCGGTGAAGCAGCGCAAAGCCGACGGCCATCGCCGCGGCGACGCCGGTCGAAGCGTCTCCGATCGCGACCGGCACCTGCGCCGGCTTCCCGTCGGGATCGCCGATCACGCCGGTGATGCCGGCGAAGGCCTGCGCAATGTAGTCGAAGCCGGGCTTGTCGCTCAGCGGACCGGTCTGCCCCGCAAACGAGATCGAGCACATGATCAGCCGCGGATTGATTTTCTTGAGCGTCTCGTAGCCAAGTCCGGCGCGCTCCATCACGCCGGGCGTGAAGTTCTCCACCAGAACGTCGGCCTTGGCCGCGAGCCGGGTCAGGATCTGGCGGCTCTTCTCATGCTTGAAGTCGAGCGCGAGGCTGCGCTTCGAATGGTTCTGCTGGAAGAAATACGTGCTCTGCGAGGTGTTCTTGTAGGCGGGATCGCGCGGCTTGAGCCCCTGGAAGCGCGACCGGTCGCCGAATGGCGCGAGCTCGATCTTGATCACGTCGGCGCCGGCCTCGGCCAATAGACGCGTGCAGGTCGGGCCTGCGACGAACTGGGTGATATCGAGCACGCGATAGCCGGTCAGCATTTTTGGAGGCAAGGTCATCTCAATGATCCGGTTGTTGTGATTGCAGAGCTCCGGCGGGCGTGTCTCCGCTCGCCGGCCTCGTTCCGAACAGATTGCTGCGCGCCTCACCGTCCAGCGTCTTGCGCACCGCGCGCCGGCCGACCGCCAGACCCTTCTGGAGCAGCGGCCGCATGCGCAGCTCAGTGAACCAGCGCTTGATGTGCGGGAAGTCGTCGAGCTGGAAACCCTGCGCCTTGTGGGTCATCACCCAGGGAAAGCAGGCGATGTCGGCGATCGAATAGTCGTCACCTGCGACATAGGCGTTCTCGCCCAGCCGATCGTTAAGCACGCCGTAGAGACGACGCGCCTCGTTGCCATAGCGCTCGACGGCATAAGGAATCCTGTCCGGCGCATAGAGCGAGAAATGTCCGTTCTGGCCGAGCATCGGCCCGAGCGCACTCATCTGCCATATCAACCATTGCTGCACGCAATAGCGGCCACGCAGGTCGCGTGGAGAGAACCGGCCGGTCTTTTCCGCAAGGTAGAGCAATATCGCGCCCGACTCGAAGATCGTCAGCGGCTCGCCTCCGCCGGGCGGATCCCCGTCGACGATGACAGGGATCCGGCCGTTGGGATTGAGCTTTCGGAATTCCGGCCTGAACTGGTCGCCGCGCGTGATGTTGACGGGAACGACGGTGTAAGGCAGACCGCATTCCTCGAGCATGATCGAGATCTTCCAGCCATTCGGCGTCGGCGCGAAATGAAGGTCGATCATCGGAGCCTCCGGCACGGCTCAGGCCAGCTGCTTTTCGCGCGACAGCGACAGGCCGGCTTCCAGCAGCCGCCGCTCGAGCATCGGCACCCGGTCGTTGCCCCAGAACTGCTCGCCGCGGAACACGCAGATCGGCACGCCGAAGATGTGATCGCCCTGGCTCTCCTGCTGCGCCTCCTCATATTCGCGCCGGCCGTCGCCCTCGAAGAAAGCTCGGAACTCGGCGCCGGACATCCCGAGCGATTCGATGAAGCGCTCGACCGCATCGACCTCGTCGACCGCAAGCTCGCGGCGGAAGAACAGCTCATAGACCAGGCGGCTGTATTCGATCAGCCGTCCCTGCTTCTCCGCGAACAGCCCTCCGATCAGCGCCGGCGCGGTGTCGAAGATCTTCAGCGGACCGCGGATGATCTTCTTGTCGCCGCGCTCGTTCGCGGTCCGCCGCGCATCCATGTAGGAATACTTGACCTTGTATTCCGAATAGACGCTGCGCTGGCCGGAGCCCTTGATGCGGAGCTGGAACGGCCGCCACTGCACCTTGATGTCGAACCTCTTCTCGAGCTCGAACACCGGATCGAATGCCAGCCAGGCATAGGGGCTCTTGTAGTCCGAATACATCTTGAGAACTTCGCGGGACATTGTCTCTCCTTTGTCGATGTCATTGCGATTGAGCGACGAGCGGGCACTGGCTCTCCGACAACGGCTGCGCCGCTTCGGAAGCCGGAATGACCTTCTCGATGGTGTAGTAGTCCCAGGGCTTCCTGACCTCGCCGGGGGCCTTGATGCTCGCCATGTAGAACGGATGCATCAACCAGCCGTCGGCGCGCACCGAACCGTTCTCGACATACATGTCGTTGACCGGCAGCTTGCGGATCTCGTCGGCGACCTTCAGGCCGTCCAGGGTCCTCGCTGCCGCGACCGCCCGGAGATAGTGCAGCGTTCCCGAGTAGACCGCGGCCTGGTCCATGGTCGGCATCGCGTGATGCTGCCTGAAGAAGCGCTCCGACCAGGCCCGCGTCTTGTCGGTGCGGTCCCAGTAGAACGGCGTCGCGAAGGTCAGCCCCTGCACGTTGGCGATCCCGAGCGCGTGCACATTGGTGATGTAGGTCAGCGGCACCACGATGTGCTGGCCTCCCTCGGCGATGCCGAACTCCTTGGCCTGCTTCAGCGCGTTGGTGGTGTCCTCGGCGGCGGAGATCAGCCAGATCACCTTGGCTTTCGACGCCACTGCCTGCAGCAGGAACGAGCTGAAGTCGGGATTGTTCTGCGGGAAGCGCACCGAGCCCAGCACCTTGCCTCCCGCCGCTTTGATCGCGCCCGCCGCGGCATCCTCCATCGCCTTGCCGAAGGAATAGTCGGCCGACAGAAAGAAGAACGTATCGAGCCCGCGCTCGATCAGCGGCTTCGGCAGCGGCGCCGAAATCGCGTAGGCATTGAGCGCCCATGAGAATGCGGTCGCCGCGCAGGCCTGCTGGGTGATGGCGGGACTTCCGGTCACGCCATGGATGACGATCTTGTTACGCGCCCGTGCCAGTTCCTGCACCGCGAGCGCCACGGCGGATTGCGCGACATCGACGATGACGTCGGCGCCGTTATTGTCGAACCAGTTGCGGGCGATCGCCGCGCCGACATCGGGCTTGGCCTGATGATCGCCGGAGATCACCTCGATCGGACGGTCCAGCACCTTGCCGCCGAAGTCCTCGACCGCCATCTTCGCTGCGAGCACCGAGCCCGGTCCCATGATGTCGCGATACATCCCCGACATGTCGGTGAGCACTCCGATCCTGACCGGCTGCACATCCTCCACCCGAACCGGCGTCGCCATCGCGCTGCCGACCAGCAACGCGATCGCCGCAGCTGTGATTGTTCGTTTCCTCGCCATGACTATCCTCGACGCTCCCCGTTTGGGACGGCATGCATGTGCCGGCCTCTTTGCTTTCAGATGATCCGTCTTGACTTCAAATCGTCGATCCTCTCGCCGGAGAGGCCGAGCAGCCCGCCATAGATCTCCTGGTTGTTCTGCCCGAGCGTCGGCGCCGGTGCGGTATATCCCTTGTGCGTCCGCCCCATCTTGATCGGGAACCCGGCGCCGATGACACGCTGCTCCAGCGGCTCGGTCGGATGCTCGACCGTCTGCAGCATGTCGCGCGCTCCGAGATGCTCCCAGGCGAGGATGTCGTCGATGCCACGGATCGGGCTCGCGGCGACATCGCCGCGATTGAGCGCCTCGATCGCCTCGGCCGTGGTGCGGCCCAGCGTCCATTCGGTGACGACCGCGTCGATGACCGCGTTGTTGGCAACGCGCCAGCCGGTGTTCATGAACTTCGCATCTGCAGCGAGGTCCAGCCGGTCCATCACACCCAATAGGGCCAGCCAGTCCTCGTTGGTGGCGGCGCCGAGCGCGATCGCGCCGTCGCGCGTGGCATAGGTATTGAACGGCGAGAACCGCATGATGCGATTGCCCTGCCGCGGCGCCATCCCCATCTGCGGATAGCAATCCAGGGGCTCGTCGAGCACCAGCGACAGCAGGCAGTCGGCCATCGCGACGTCGACGAACTGGCCGCGTCCCGAGATGCGCTGTTCGGTCAGCGCGGCGAGGATGCCGGAGACGGCAAAGGCGCCGGTAATGCCGTCGGCGAGCGCAGTGCCGGCCTTGCTGGGACCGCCATCCGGCGCACCGGTGATCGACATCAATCCGGCGGCCGCCTGGATCATCAGGTCGTAGGCCTTGAGACGCCGGTCGGCGCCGGTCGAGCCATAGCCGGTCAGAGCGCAATGCACGATGGAAGGATTGACCTGGCGGTTCGCCTCGTAGTCGACCCCGAGCCGCTCGGCAGCGCCGGGTCGCAGATTCTCGACCAGGATGTCCGACTTGCGCAGCAGCGCATGGAACAGCTCCATGCCCTCTGCCGTGCGCATGTTCAGCGTGATCGACTTCTTGTCGCGGCAGCGCTTCAGATAAGCGAGGCCGAGATCACTGTCGTGCTTGCGGTCGAGCGCAACGCCGTCCTTGCCGAGGAACGGCGGGCCGGTCATGGCGGGATCGCCCTGCTCCGGGGTGTCGATGCGGATGACCTCGGCGCCGAAGCCCGCCAGCATCAAGGTCGCGAACGGACCCGAATAGAACCGCGTCAGATCGAGAACGCGGACACCGTGCAGCGCGCCTTGCCTCGTCGTCATCGCGCTCGCCATCATCCGCAATTCCCTTCCCGCTCGCCGCTCCGTCGTCGTCTTCATCGTTGACGCGGCGGGCATATAGGTCAAATATTTTTCAATCTGGATTATTGATGCGAAAAAGGAATGAATTGATGCGCGATCGACGCCCACGCCGGTTCGAGGTCAGCCTCAAACATCTTCGTGCCGCCAACTCGGTCGCGGTGTACGGCAGCTTCACCGCGGCCGCCGCCGACCTCGGCATGACGCAGTCGGCGGTGAGCCGCCTCGTGCTTCAACTCGAACGGCAGCTCGGCGTCTCGCTGTTCCTCAGATCGACGCGCAACGTCATCCTGACCGCACCGGGCCGCGAGTTCACGGCGTCGATCCAGCGCCTGCTCGCAGATCTCGGCACCCAGGTCGACAACGCCCGCGCGCTGGGCGAGCAGATCAAGGGACGCCTGATCATCTCGTGCCTGCTGTCACTCACCCACCACGTGGTGCCGGAGGCCGTGCTGAAATACAGGAAGGCGCATCCGGGCGTCGAAATTCACCTGCGCGAGGGCCTCGGCAGCCAGGTCTATGAAGACGTGCGCAGCGGCTTTGCCGACTTTGGCGTCGGCAACGTCACCGCGCTCGGCCAGGAGGTGGTCGGTGACGACGTGGTGCAGGAGTCCTGCTTCGCGATCCTGCCTTCGCGCCATCCGCTGCGAAACAGCAACACGCTGAGCCTCCGCGAACTGCGCAACGAAGCGTTCGTCTCGCTTCCGACCGGCTCTGGCCTGCGGCAGCAGATCGACAGCGTAGCAACCGCGAGCGGCATCGTGCTCAAGCACAGCACCGTCGTCGAGCAGTTCGGCACGCTCTACGACTTCGTTGCGGCCAATGTCGGCATCTCGATCGTTCCGGCCTCGGCATTGCCGCCACGCGCCCCGCGCGGCGTGGTCGTCAAGCGGCTGGTCTCGCCGCCGCTGGTCCGCAAGATCGGGATCCTGCGGCTGAAGAACCGCCCGCTGACGCCGGCCGCGACCGGATTCCTGGACATCTTCCGGCCGCTGTTCCTGAGCGCCTCACGGCGCTAGCCCAAGAATCATTTGAGATTCACGGCGGAGCCTGATTAGGTTCGCTTTGTGCCGTCCGCTGCACGCCGCAACCGGCGCGCCGGGCGACGGCATTGCCGAACCGACAGGGCTCAACCACGAATGACAAAGGCGCGACGGACACGACCGACGATTCGTGACGTCGCGGCCGAGGCCGGCGTGTCGGTCTCAAGCGTCAGCCGCACGCTCAATGGCGGCATCTATACCAGCGCGGAACTGCATGCTCGCATCATGCGCGCGGTGAAGCGTCTCGGCTTCGAGCCGGACCAGGCGGCGCAGGCGCTGCGCTCGCGCGCCTCCAACACGATCGGCTGCATGGTCGCCGATTTCTCCAACCCGCACTACACCGGCATGGTGAGCGCGGCGGAAGAGGAGTTCCAGCGCGCCGGCTTCCTCCTGATGCTGGCCGCCACCAAGCACGAGGAGGCGCGCGAGGCCGCGTTCCTTTCGGCGGTGCGCCGCCGCCAGATGGATGGATTGCTGCTGTTCGCCGGCGACAATTCCCACAAGGACTTCATGAAGGGGCTGGCGACGCTCGACCTGCCCTGCGTGACCGTGGACCGCGAGGTGCCGGGCAGCGTCCCGGTTCGTGTCGATCACCGCGGCGGCGCGCTGGAGGCGACGCGTTATCTGATCGGCCTCGGCCATCGCCGGATCGCGCTGCTCACCGGAAGCGCCGCGGTGCTGCCGAGCACGGAGCGGCTCGCGGGCTACCGGCAGGCGCACCAGGAGGTGAAGATCGAGGTCGACCCCACGCTGATCCGCCCGCATATGCAGGGCGCCAACACCGCCTTCAGCTCGGTGTGCCAGCTCCTGCAATCGGCAAAGCCGCCGACCGCGATCATCTCGCTCGGCACCAGCATGCTGGCCGAGGTGCTGGAGGCGATCACCAGCAACGGCCTGCACTATCCGCAGGACGTCTCGCTGGTGTGCAGCGGCGACACCGACCTCGCCCGCCATGCGACGCCGGCGATCTCGGCGCTGAGCTGGGACATGAACGAGGTCGGCCGCACCGCCGCGCGGCTGCTTCTGGAGCGGATCCGCGACAGCGACAAGGCCGCTGGCAGCAGCGAACCGGTGTTCCTGCCGACGCGCCTCATCCTGCGCCATTCCTGCGCCGCGCCGGCGAGCCTGCGCGGGGACGAAAGTAGCGCGGCGAAGATCAATCCGCCTGCGGCGCGCCGCGTATTGCGCGTCGGAGACATGCTCCATCCAGGTCGCGTAGTCGCCGGCGAGCGCTTCGTGGATCGCAATGTGACTCATGCCGGTGGTCGGCGCGGCGCCGTGCCAGTGCTTCTCACCCGGCGGAATCCACACCACGTCGCCTGGACGGATCAAGCGGATCGGGCCGTCCCAGCTCTGCACATATCCCACACCGGCCGTGACGTAGAGCGTCTGGCCGAGCGGATGGGTGTGCCAGGCCGTGCGTGCCCCCGGCTCGAACGTGACCCGCGCGGCCTGCACCCGCGCGGCGCCGGTGCGTTGACGATCGAGTCAGCCCAGACGGTGCCGGTGAACCATTCGGCGTTACCGCGGCGGCTCGGGACCGTTCCTGCGCGCTTGATGTCCATCTTCAGTCCTCCAACTCGTCCAACCTGGAAACGGTTCCAATTTTATTGTTATCGCGAGCCAACCGGTCGCAATGATGGAGATTCCGGCTTCAGCTCAGCACAAATCCCTCGTAACCGCGCTGCGCGATCTGCGCGATGCGGTGGCGATAGCCCTGGCCGACATAGGGCATGAAAACCCGCGGCTTGCCCGCGATGTTGGCGCCCTGGTACCAGGAATTGGCCTTCGGATAGAGCGTGCGGCTGGCAGCATCCGCGACATGCACCATCCAGGCCCGCTCGGCCTCTCGTTCCGGCTCGATCCGCGTCTGTCCCTTGGCGCGCATGCTGCCGAGGCACGCTGCGATCCACTCGACATGGTTCTCGCAGGCGTGGATCACGTTACCAATAACTGATGGGCTGCCCGGGCCGGTCACGACGAACAGGTTCGGAAAGCCCGACACCATCAGGCCTAGATAGGCGCTGGGTCCATCGGCCCAAGCCTCTTGCAAGCTCGTGCCGTCGCGGCCGCGGATTTGCATCGCGGCAAGCGCGCCGGTCATCGCGTCATAGCCGGTCGCCAGCACCAGCGCGTCGAGCTCGAACGACCGCGTCGCGGTCTCGAGGCCGGTCTCGGTGACCGCCGTGAGCGGCTCGGCGCGCAGGTCGACGAGCTCGACATGCGGCAGGTTGTAGGTCGCGAAATAGCCGGTATCGATGCAGATGCGCTTGACGCCGAGCGGATAGTCCTTCGGCGACAGCGCTTCCGCCGTCGCCGCATCGTTGACGATGCCGCGGATCTTGTCGCGCACGAAGTCGCAGGCGACGTCGTTGACCGCCGCATCGGTCAGGATATTGGGGAACGCGGTCAGGATGCCGCCGCCACCCTGCTCCCAGAGCTGTTCGTAGCGCGCCCATTGCACGTCGCGATCAGGCACTGACGCCTCGAATGCATTCGCGGGCACGCGCCCGAACTCCGGCGTCTCGAGGCTCTCGCGATATCTGGCGATCAACGGCTCGGCGGCCGCGATATCGGCGTCGGACAGCGGCGCATTCCGCGCCGGCACCGAGTAGTTCGGCGTGCGCTGGAACACGGTCAAGCGGCTCGCCGCCTTCGCAACCATCGGGATGGTCTGCACGCCCGATGAGCCGGTGCCGATCACGGCAACGCGCAAGCCGGAAAAATCGATCTCCTCATGCGGCCACTGCCCGGTGTGATAGACCGGCCCGCGAAAGCGCTCCAGCCCAGGCAAGGTCGGCTTGTTCGGCATCGAGAGATTGCCGGTCGCCATCACGCAAATCGACGCGACGATGCAATCGCCGCGATCGGTGCGCACGGTCCAGCTCTCGCCGGCCTCGTCCCAGTCGGCGCTGGTCACGCGGGTGTCGAAGCGGATCAACGAGCGCAGTTCGAACCGGTCGGCGACGCACTGCGCATAGCGCAGGATCTCCGGCTGGGCGGCGTATTTCTCGCTCCAGCGCCATTCCTGCCGCAGCTCCTCCGACCAGGTGTAGGAATAGAACAGGCTCGGTATGTCGCAGCGCGCGCCGGGATAGCGGTTCCAGTACCAGGTGCCGCCGACGTCGGACGCCGCCTCGATGCCGATCACCTTCAGCCCGAGCTCGCGCAGCCGGTAGATCGCATACAGCCCGCCGAAGCCGGCTCCGACCACGACGGCATCGCATTCGGCGACCAATGGCGGCCTCGCGCCGTGGTCCGGGCTGGTCTGCTCCAGTCTGCTCATTTGTCACATCTCTCCGGCCGCGGGAATATTGCCATCTGTGGGAACACGCGCTAGCCTGGAAACGTTTCCAGACTGGAAGCGCATACGATAATTGTCGCCGGGCGTCAACGCGCCGGCCATCGGGCCCGCGGACGCAACAAGGCGATCAGCGAAAAATCAGGGAGTGAATGAGGGATGTTGGAGGGAATTCGTCTTCGCGCGTGCGTGGCAGTCGCGGCCATGATCGGCGCGCTGTCGCCCGCGCTGGCGCAGAAGAACTACGGCCCCGGGGTCTCGGATACCGAGATCAAGATTGGCAACATCATGCCCTATAGCGGCCCCGCGTCCGCCTACGGCGCGATCGGCCGCACCGAGGCAGCCTATTTCAAGATGATCAACGACCAGGGCGGCATCAACGGACGCAAGGTCGACTTCATCAGCTATGACGACGGTTTCTCGCCGCCGAAATCGGTCGAGCAGGCGCGCAAGCTGGTCGAGGGCGACGAGGTGTTGCTGGTGTTCCAGCCGCTCGGCACCGCGCCCAATGTCGCGATCCAGAAATATCTCAACGCCAAGAAGGTCCCCCACCTCTTCATCGCATCGGGCGCGACGCGGTTCGGTGATCCGAAGAACTTTCCCTGGACCATGGGCTGGCAACCGAACTACCAGAGCGAGGGCCGCATCTACGCCAAGTACATCCTGGACAACTTGCCGAACGGCAAGATCGCGGTGCTCTGGCAGAACGACGATGCCGGCAAGGACGCGCTGAAGGGATTGCGCGACGGCCTCGGCGACAAGGCGAGCAGCATGATCGTCGCCGACAAATCTTATGAACTCACCGATCCGACGTTGGATTCGCAGATCGTGGCGCTGCGCGCCTCGGGCGCCGACATCCTGTTCACCTGGGCGGCGCCGAAAGGCGCGGCGCAGACCATCAAGAAGGTCGCCGAGCTCGGCTGGAAGCCGACCTTCTTCCTGACCTCGACCGCGACATCGGTCGCCTCTGTCATGCGCGCCGCCGGCGTCGAGCATTCGCAAGGCATCATCTCGGTCGCCTATCTGAAGGACCCGACCGACAAAATCTGGGCCGATGACGCCGAGACCAAGGAGTGGCGGACGTTCATGGACAAGTACATGCCCGACGGCGACAAGACCAACGGCAATCACGTCTATGGCTACGCCGCTGCGCAAACGCTCGCGCAAGTGCTCAAGCAATGCGGCGACGACCTGACGCGCGAGAACGTGATGAAGCAGGCCGCCAGCCTGAAGGACTTTGCGCCGAAGATGATCCTGCCCGGGATCAGGATCAACACCAGCGTGACCGACTTCCGTCCGATCGAGCAGTCGCAGCTGATGCGGTTCGAAGGCGAAAGCTGGACGCTGTTCGGCAACATCATCACCGGCGAAGTCGGCAGCGAGTAACGCTTCCGTGGGTCATGCCCGGGCCTCCGGGCATGACCCGGTGATCGTTATCCGGTCAGCCAGGCGAACGCGCGGCGAGATGGAAGCCCGGATAAAGATGCCGTGAGAACGCAGCGCTGCGGCCCGCCGCCCGCGCAACACATTCAGTGTCGTCCCTGCGAACGCAGGGACCCATCACCACAAATGCAGATTGTTGCGCGACGATGGAACGACGTGTCCCGTTCATAATCTCCGCCGCGGAGTATGGGTCCCTGCGTTCGCAGGGAGACGCGCGGGAAGAGCTGTGTGCTCACTTCGTTGTCATCGCCCGGCTTGAGCGGGCGATCCAGTACGCCGCGGCCTCTCGGCTCAAGCACGGATGTCGCTGGAATACCGTATCACCCGCCTTCGCGGGTGATGACATCGAGAGCTGGAATCGGAACGATCCTCATCGTCGTCCTGGCGAAAGCCAGGACCCATTACCCCAGTTGCCAATTGTTGCACGACGCTGGGGCGACGACCTTTCTCACCGCACACATCGGTGGTTATGGGTCCTGGCTTTCGCAGGGACGACGCGCGGAAACCGTCGTTGCGTGGGTGGTGACACTGAACAAGCGGTTTGCCAATTGAATCGTACTCGCGGAATTTCCGCCGCTACTCGGCCGGCGTCAGGATCGCCTGCTGTGCCGCATGCCAGCTCGCTTCGTCAGGCGCGCACAGCAGGCCGCCGGTTAGATTGACCGGCTTGTAGGGTGAACCGTCGAAATGCGCGCTGTAGCCGCCGGCCTCGCGATGCAGCAGCCAGCCCGCGGCATGATCCCACGGCATCAGCTTGTTGTAGAACAACAGATGGCAATGGCCGGATGCCGCCATCCGATACTCATGCGCGGCGCATCGGAGCCAGGCGCTGACGCCAAGCTTGGACAGGTTGCCGGCGACGATCGGGCGCAGCGCCTCAGGCAGGAAATTGACGCCGATCACCGCGTCCATCTGCTTGACCGGCACCGCCGGTGCCACCTTCAGGTCATGCCGGCTGCCATCAGGCATCTCGAGCCAGGCGCCCTCGCCGCGCAGCGCGAACGCGGTGTCGTTGCAGACGGGATCATGGATCGCGCCGAGCACGATCTCGCCGCGCATCGTGGCGGCCACCATGGTGCCGAACAGCGGCAGGCTCGTGGTGAAATTCCGGGTGCCGTCGATCGGATCGATGATGAAAGCGAGCTCCGCGGTTCCGACCTGATCGAGCGCGGACGGATCGCGCGACGTCGCTTCCTCGCCGATCACGACTGCATTCGGAAACGCCCGCAGCAGCGCCGCCGAGATCGCCTGCTCCGCCAGCTCATCGGCTTCGGTGACGACGTCGAACGCCGACGTCTTGGTCCGGACCTCGATCTCGCGGACACGGCGGAACCGCGGCATGATCTCGACGCGGCCGACTTCAGCAAGGATATTTCCGATGGTCAGCGCATCGGCATGGGACAGTTTCACGCGGCATTCTCCTACGTTGCGCAGGTGTCATATCGCGAAATCATGACCGTGCGGCAATCACCGGCGCTGGTTGTAGACATCGATGCAGACGGCACCGAGCAGGACGAGGCCCTTGATCACCTGCTGGTAATCGATGCCGATGCCGAGGATCGACATGCCGTTGTTCATCACGCCCATGATCATGGCGCCGACCACGGCGCCGCCGACCCGACCGACGCCGCCATAGGCCGAGGCGCCGCCGATGAAGCAGGCGGCGATCACGTCGAGCTCGAAGCCAAGGCCGGCTTTCGGCGTGGCGGTATTGAGCCGCGCCGCGAACACCAACCCGGCGAGCGCCGCCAGCACGCCCATGTTGACGAAGGTGAAGAAGGTCAGCCGCTCGGTCTTGACGCCCGACAACTTCGCGGCCTTGGCATTGCCGCCCACCGCATAGATCTGCCGGCCGACCACCGTGCGCCGCGTGACGAAACCATAGGCCGCGATCAGCACCGTCATGATGACGAGCACGTTCGGCAGGCCACGATGCGAGGCGATCAGATAGGTGAAATAGAGCACCGCGCCGGCCAGCGCGATGCTCTTGGCGACGAAGAACGCGTAGGGCTCGACCTCGATGCCGTGCGACTGCTCGCGCGCCCGCCCCCTGGCGCTCGCCAGCACCAGCGCGAACGCCAGCACGACGCCGATCAAGAGCGAAGTCGGATAGAGCGTGCCGGCGCTCGGGAACAGCTCGGGGATGAAGCCGGACGACAGCTTCTGGAAGGTCGGCGGAAACGGCCCGACCGAGCGCCCCTGCAGCACCGCGAGCGCAAGGCCCTTGAACACCAGCATGCCCGCCAGAGTCACGATGAAGGATGGGATCTTGAAATAGGCGACCCAGTAGCCCTGCGCCGCGCCGATCGCGGCACCGATCAACAGACAGGCGATGAAGGCGATCGGGTAGTCGATATGGTAGGTCACCATCAGCACCGCCGCGACCGCGCCGACGAATCCCGCGACCGAGCCGACCGACAGGTCGATATGCCCGGTGACGATCACCAGCAACATGCCGAGCGCCATGATCACGATGTAACTGTTTTGTAGCACGAGATTAGTGAGATTGACCGGCTGCAACAGCGTGCCGTCGGTCACGATCTGGAAGAACAGCATGATCGCGAGCAGCGACAGCAGCATGCCGTAGTTGCGCAGATTGTTCTTGATGAAGCCGGAGTGCTTGGGGGCCTCGGGAAGTGACACCGTCTTGTCGGTCATTGCGCTCCTCCTGCCACCTGCACGGCATCGTCATGTGCGCCGCTCCCGGACATCCTGACATTGCGCATGATGGCGCGCATGATCTTCTCCTGCGTCGCATCGTCCTTGGCAAACTCGCCGACGAAGGCGCCGTCATTCATGACGCAGATCCGGTCGCAGATGCCGAGCAGCTCCGGCATCTCCGACGAGATCACCACGACACCCTTGCCGGCTTCCGCGAGCTCGTTGATGATACAGTAAATCTCGTACTTGGCCCCGACGTCGATGCCGCGGGTCGGCTCGTCGAGCAGCAGCACTTGCGGATCGGTCATCAGCCATTTCGACAGCACCACCTTCTGCTGGTTGCCGCCCGAGAGCTGCCCGGCCTCCTGATAGACGTCGGAACAGCGGATCCGCATCCGGTTGCGGTAATCGCTCGCGGCCTTCAGCTCGACGACATCGTCGATCACACCGCGCTCGGCGACCAGGCGAAGGCTCGCCAGCGTCACGTTCTTGCGGACGTCGTCGGCGAGGATCAACCCGAGCTGCTTGCGGTCCTCGGTGACATAGGCAAGCCCGGCGTCGATCGCGGCCGGCACACCGGCGAGGCTCACCTCGCGTCCGTCAAGGCGGATCTTGCCGGTGATGTTGTAGCCCCAGGCCTTGCCGAACAGGCTCATGGCGAATTCGGTACGGCCGGCGCCCATCAGGCCGGCGATGCCGACCACCTCGCCTCGCCGCACCTTGAAGTCGACGTTCTTGATCACCTGCCGGGCGGTGTGCAGCGGGTGATACACCGACCAGTTCTCGACCGTCATCACGGGATTGCCGATCGCGACGTTGCGCTCCGGGAAGCGATGCGCGAGATCGCGGTTGACCATGCTACGGATGATCCGGTCTTCGTCGACCGCTTCGGTCCGGCAATCGATGCTGTCGACGGTACGGCCGTCGCGCAGCACCGTGATGCGGTCGGCGACGCGAGCGACTTCGTTCAGCTTGTGCGAGATCAGGATCGAGGCGATGCCCTGCGCGCGGAACGCCAGCAGGCGGTCGAGCAGCGCGGCGCTGTCGGCCTCGTTGAGGCTCGCGGTCGGTTCGTCCAGGATCAGCAGGCGCACCTTCTTCGACAGCGCCTTGGCGATCTCGACCAGCTGCTGCTTGCCGACGCCGAGATCGGTGACCAGGGTGTCCGGCGATTCTCGCAGGCCGACCTGCGCCAGCAGCTCCGCCGTCCGCCGGTACACCGCATTGCGGTCGATCACGCCGTACCGCGACGGCGCGCGCGACAGAAAAATATTCTCGGCGATCGACATCAGCGGGATCAGCGCCAGCTCCTGGTGGATGATGATGATCCCCAATTCCTCGGAATCGTTGATATCGCGAAACCGGCGTTCCTCGCCGTCGAACAGGATCGCCCCCTCATAGCTGCCGGCGGGATAAACCCCGCTCAGCACCTTCATCAGGGTCGACTTGCCGGCACCGTTCTCGCCGACCAGAGCATGGATCTGGCCGGCTTCCACGGTGAAGTTGACGTCACGCAATGCCTGCACGCCGGCAAAGCTCTTGCTGACGTCACGCATCTCAAGCATCGCCGTCATCGGATCATGTCTCGCAGCGTCGATCGGCCTTGGCGGGGTGCGTCCGGCTCACCCGCCTTAGTCGAATTGCGAGCGCTTATAGTAGCCGCTGTCAATCAGGACTTTCTCCCAATTGGTCTTGTCCACCACGACCGGCTTGAGCAGATAGGACGGAACCACCTTGACCCCGTTGTTGTAGGTCTTGGTGTCGTTGACACTGACCTCCTTCTTGCTCAGCACGGCGTCGACCATGTCGGCAGTGACCTTGGCGAGATCGCGGGTGTCCTTGAAGATGGTCGAGTATTGCTCGCCGCGCAGCATGGCCTTGATCGACGGCACCTCGGCATCCTGACCGCTGATATAGGGCATCGGCTGGTCCTTGCTGCCGTAGCCGACCCCCTTCAGGGAGGAGATGATGCCGATCGACAGGCCGTCATAGGGCGACAGCACCGCATCGACCCGCTTCTTGCCGTAGAAGGCGCTGAGCAGATTGTCCATCCGCGCCTGCGCGGTGGCGCCGTCCCAGCGCAAGGTCGCGACCTTGTCCATGCCCATCTGGCCGCTGGCGACCACCAGCTTGCCGCTGTCGATGTACGGCTTCAGCACCGACATCGCGCCGTCGTAGAAGAAATAGGCGTTGTTGTCGTCGGGCGAGCCGCCGAACAGCTCGATGTTGAAAGGCCCCTTGCCGTCCTTCAGGCCGAGCGCATTCACAATCGAGTTCGCCTGCAGAACACCGACCTGGAAATTGTCGAAGGTCGCGTAGTAGTCGACATTCGGTGTATCCCGGATCAGACGGTCATAGGCGATGACCGTGATGCCCTGCGCCTTGGCCTGCTTCAGCGCGTCGGATAGCGTGGTGCCGTCGATCGCCGCGATGACCAGCACCTTGGAGCCCTTGGTCACCATGTTCTCGACCTGGGAGAGTTGGTTCGGGATGTCGTCGTCGGCATATTGCAGGTCGGTGCCGTAGCCGCGCTCCTTCAGCACCTTGACCATGTTGTTGCCGTCGTCGATCCAGCGCGCCGAGGATTTGGTCGGCATCGCGATGCCGATGGTCGGCTTGCTCTGGGCGAGCGCCTCCGGTGCGGCCGCGGTGAGACCTGCCAGCGCCAGTGCGATCAACGAGACCTTCAATCTGAACATGCGTCACTCCCTTGGCTTTTTGAGTTGGGTATCGTTGTCTTGGACAGCGTCAATCGACGGCTATCATTGGTTGGTCACAGATCTACGGCGATGTCGGTCGGCGCTGGGACCGTCACGAGCCGAAATCGCGGAATGTCGGTTATGCCTGTCAACGGCGCCATGCTCACTTCGCACGATCAACCATATCGATCCCGCTATGATGAGGTCATCCGCAAGTCATGCGGTGGGACGAACGAGCCGTCCGAATGACGTGAAGGATCATGAGGCGCTGTCTCCCCGAATTGCCGGCACGCGCCAACGTCCCCCAGAACGTCCTCTGGTGGCTTGGTACTGCTTCTGGCAACCTTTGGTGGATGGTGCCCCTACTTGTCTCACGGACGCAAGCACAATTTATTTCACCAACCGAATAAATTGACTTGGCTCATCAAGGATCATCAGGCGTAAGCTCCCAAAATTGTTGGCGCTCGTCACCGACCGGCAGACTTTCTGACGGTTCGGCACAGCTTCTGGCTGAAGGTGCCCCTACTATGCTATGGATGCAAGACCAATTTATTTAGTCATCAGAATAAAATATTCGGAGCGGCCTCCCCGCTACACGGCAGGCGGGCCTAGCCGTCAATCTCGGAGAGATCATCGACGACAAGGAGCGCCTCGGAGAAATCATCGTCGCCGAAATAGGTGCTCCGGGTGATGACCGCAGGGATGCCGGCCCGCGCCGCGGCGGCCAGGCCATTGCCGGAATCCTCGACCGCGATGCAATCCGCCGGCCCGAGCCCGAGCCGCGCCAGGACCTCGATATAGACGTCCGGGGCCGGCTTCTTCCGCGGCACGTCGTCGCCGGCGACGATGGCCTCGAACAGATCGGCCCAGTCCTGCCCCAGCGTAACCGACAGCAGCGCCTCGATATTGCCGTGCGAGGTCGTGGTGGCGATCGCCAGCCGCTGGCCGCGGCGGCGTGCGCCGGCGAGCCAGGCCCGCACACCCGGCCGCAACGGGCAGCCGCCTGCCGCGATCAGCGCCGCGTAGCGCGCGGTCTTGATCCGGTGCAGGTCGGCGATCTCAGCGAATGTCAGCATAGGCACCGCGTTGCGCTCGTCGAAGGCGCGGATACGCTCCTTGCCGCCGGCGACTCGAAGCAGCCGACCGTAGGTGACCTGGTCCCAGAACCAGTCGAGGCCGGCTTCGGCGAACGCCTCGTTGAAAGCACGGCGGTGCACCTCCTCGGTTTCGGCGAGCGTGCCGTCGACATCGAAGATCAAGGCGCGCGCCCCCGCGATGATGTCGCGCATCCCGGCGGTCCGGATCGCCGCGAGCGCCTGGTTCATCGCCCCTCGCCCGCCGCGCCGATCCCTTTGGTGAACACGCGGCTCGCCAGCACGTCGCCGGCCTCGATCGACATCACGTCATCTGCCGTGAGCGTGCGGTCGAGCTTCGCCACGATCCGGTTGGCCTGGCGCAGCCGGATACGGTCGAGCGCATTGCGGATCGAGCGCGCATTGGAGAACAGCGGCTGCTCCTTGCGGATGCCGATGTACTGGGTGAAAGCCTCGCGTGCCTCCGGAGAGAAACGATAATTCTGCTGCTGCAACATCAGCTCGGCGATCCACAGCAGCTCGCCGTCCGAATAATCCGGGAAGTCGATATGATGCGCGATGCGCGACCGGAACCCCGGATTGCTCTGGAAGAATTTTTCCATGCGGTCGCCATAGCCGGCCAGGATCACCACCAGGTCCTCGCGCTGCGCTTCCATGATCTGCAGCAGGATCTCGATCGCCTCCTGACCGTAGTCGCGCTCGTTTTCAGGCCGGTACAGGTAATAGGCCTCGTCGATGAACAACACGCCGCCCATCGCCTTCTTCAAGATCTCTTTCGTCTTCGGCGCGGTGTGGCCGATATATTGCCCGACAAGATCATCGCGCGTGACGCTGATGACGTGGCCGCGGCGGACGAAGCCGAGCTTGTGCAGGATGCCGGCCATCCGCAGCGCGACCGTGGTCTTGCCGGTGCCGGGATTGCCGGTGAACGACATGTGCAGCGTCGGAAATGTCGTTGCCAGCGCCATCTTCTGCCTGATGCGCTCGACCAGCAGCAGTGACGCGATCTCGCGGATGCGGGTCTTCACCGGCTTCAGGCCGATCAATTCGGAATCGAGCTGGTCGAGCACGTCACCGATGCCGAGGTCGGCGAATTCATGCCGGAGGTCGATGGTCTCGGGCGGCGTCTCGCGGATCTGTTCCTGTACTTGGGTCATCATCCTCTCGTTTCAAGAAAAGCTCCGTCGCCGCTGCGGCGACGACGGAGAAGTGCATCCGGACCAGACGGTCGAGGGAGCAACCCGCCTGGCTTGCCAACCGGACGCGGTCACTGATCGGCGTAGCGTTCGCCCTCGGGGCGGCCCGCCGCATAAGAATGCGTCGAGTAATGCAGGTTACGACCGGCGGCCTCCTGACGATCGAGCCGGAAGCCGGGCTCCTCGCGCGGCCGGTTGACGATGAAGGACAGCCGCACCGACTCCCAGCCATGGCCAGAATCGAAGCCGGAGATCCGGATGTAGCGGTCGCCATAGACCCGCCGGCAGTCGGCGAGCTCCTTCATGATGCCGGCTGCGTCGCGCAGGTCGAACATCGGCAGGCCCCACATGTCCCAATAGGTGTTGCGGGGATGCGGGTCGTCGGTGAACTCGATGTTCACCGCCCAACCCTTGTCGAGGCAGTATTGCACCTGCGCAGCGATCTGCTCGTCAGTGAGATCGGGCAGGAATGAGAAGCAGCCTTGGGTCACGCGCATGAGAAACTCCTGTCAGACCGCCATGCTCGGCGTGGGAACGAAATCGGGGGCATCCGTCGACTCGTAGTTGAAGGTGACGTCCTTCCAGACATCGAGCGCCTCGCGCAGCGGCGTGCAGGTCTGCGCCGCCTTGGCCAGGATCTCCGGCCCTTCATGGACGTAGTCGCGGCCCTCGTTGCGGGCGAGGATCATGGCTTCCAGCGCGACGCGGTTGGCGGTTGCGCCGGCCTGGATGCCGCGCGGATGGCCGATGGTGCCGCCGCCGAACTGCAGCACGACGTCCTCGCCGAGCAGGTCGAGCAGCTGGTGCATCTGGCCGGCATGAATGCCGCCGGAGGCCACTGGCATCAGCTTGTTGAGACTCGCCCAGTTCTGGTCGAAGAACACGCCGTGCTCGAGCTGCATCGGATTGAAGTCCTCGCGGCAGATGTCGTAGTAGCCGCGCGTGGTGTTCGGGTCGCCTTCGAGCTTGCCGACAACAGTCCCGGCATGGATGTGATCGACGCCAGCGAGCCGCATCCATTTCGCGATCACGCGGAACGAGACGCCGTGGCTGCGCTGCCGCGTGTAGGTCGAGTGACCGGCGCGATGCAGATGCAGGATCATGTTGTTCCTGCGCGCCCACTTCGCCATCGACTGGATCGCGGTGTAGCCGATCACGAGGTCGATCATGACGATGTTGGAGCCGAGCTCGTGGGCGAACTCGGCGCGCTCGTACATGTCCTCCATGGTCGCCGCGGTGACGTTGAGGTACGTGCCCTTGATCTCGCCGGTCGCGGCCTGCGCGCGGTTGACCGCCTCCATGCAGTACAGGAAGCGCTCGCGCCAATGCATGAAGGGCTGCGAGTTGATGTTCTCGTCGTCCTTGGTGAAGTCGAGCCCGCCCTTCAGCGCCTCGTAGACGACACGGCCGTAGTTGCGGCCGGACAGGCCGAGCTTCGGCTTCACGGTGGCGCCGAGCAAGGGACGGCCGAACTTGTCGAGCCGCTCGCGCTCGACCACGATGCCGGTCGCCGGGCCCTGGAAGGTCTTCACATAGGCGGTCGGCAGCCGCATGTCCTCGAGCCGCAGCGCCTTGAGCGGCTTGAAGCCGAACACATTGCCGATGATCGACGCGGTCAGGTTCGAGATCGAGCCCGGCTCGAACAGATCGAGGTCGTAGGCGATATAGGCGAAATAGCTGCCCGGCGAGTTCGGCACCGGATCGACGCGATAGCACTTCGCCCGGTACTTCTCCGCCGCCGTCAGCCGGTCGGTCCACACCACGGTCCAGGTCGCGGTCGAGGATTCGCCGGCCACCGCAGCGCAAGCTTCGGTCGGATCGACGCCGTCCTGCGGCGTGACGCGGAATAGCGCGATGACGTCGGTGTCCTTGGGCTCGTAGTTCGGCTCCCAATAGCCCATCCGCTTGTATTCCATCACGCCGGACTTGTAGCGATCCTTGCCGCGCACGGTGATCGACTGCTGCATGTTCATCTCAATCTCCTGTGTTTCGTCGCCATTTGCTCAGGCGGCCTGGGTCATTTTTCCAATCTGCGGATCGAGCGCGCCGGCGCGGTAGCGTCGGGCCATCTCCGGTAGGCCAACCACCTTGATCCGGGCGGCATTGCCGGCCGTGCCGAACTGCTCGAAGCGGTCGCGGCAGAGCTCGCGCAGCGCATCCATCGCAGGCTTGAGGAACTTGCGCGGATCGAACTCGCTCTTCGACTGCACGGCGACCTTGCGGAAGGCCGCGGCCATCGCCAGCCGGCAATCGGTGTCGATGTTGACCTTGCGCACGCCGTGCTTGATGCCGCGCACGATCTCCTCGACCGGCACGCCCCAGGTCTGCGGCATCTCGCCGCCGAACTGGTTGAACACGTCCTGCAGCGCCTGCGGCACCGAGGACGAGCCGTGCATCACCAGATGCGTGTTGGGCAGCCGCGTGTGGATCTCCTCGACCACGCGCATCGCCAGGATCTCGCCGTCGGGCTTGCGCGTGAACTTGTAGGCGCCGTGCGAGGTACCCATCGCGATCGCGAGCGCATCGACCTTGGTGGCGCGGACGAAATCGACCGCCTGGTCGGGATCGGTGAGCAGCTGATCGTGGCTGATCTTGCCTTCGACCCCGTGACCGTCCTCCTGCTCGCCGCCGCCGTGCTCGAGCGAGCCGAGCACGCCGAGCTCGCCTTCGACCGACGCGCCGACCCAGTGCGCCATGTCGACGACCCGGCGGGTGATATCGACATTGTAGTCATAATCGGCCGCGGTCTTGGCGTCGGCCTTGAGCGAGCCGTCCATCATCACGGAGGTGAAGCCGTAGCGGATCGCGGTGGCGCAGGTCGCCTCCTCGTTGCCGTGGTCGAGATGCAGGCAGAGCGGGATCTGCGGATACATCTCCTCCAGCGCATCGATCATCTTCGCCAGCATGATGTCGTTGGCGTAGGACCGCGCACCGCGCGAGGCCTGGATGATGACCGGCGCGTCACAGGCGGCAGCCGCCTCCATGATGGCGAGACCCTGCTCCATATTGTTGATGTTGAAGGCCGGCACGCCGTAGCCGCGCTCGGCGGCGTGGTCGAGCAATTGCCTCAGTGTGATCCGCGCCATCGTGGCGTCCTCCTTTCAACTCGCTCGTTGGATGAGCTGTTTTGCGGTTGCGGCGACCGCCGCAGGCGTGATGCCGAATTCGCGGTACAGCACATCGGCCGGTGCGGACGCGCCGAAGCCGGTCATGCCGACGAAGGCTCCGTCGTCGCCGAGCCAGCGCGCCCAGTCGCCCTCGACGGCGGCTTCCACGCCGACGCGCGGCGCGGTGCCCAGTACCTTGGTGCGATAGTCGCTCGGCTGCTGGCGGAACAGGTCGAAGCACGGGGCCGAGACGACCGCGGCCTGTACCCCTGCTTCCGCCAGCAGCTTTGCGGCTTCGAGCGCGATCGACACCTCTGAACCCGTTGCAATCAGGGTGACGTCACGCGCGAAAGCCGGCTCGACGAGAATGTAAGCGCCGAGCGCGACCTGGTTGTCCCTGCCGCCATCGCGAACCGTCGGCAGCGCCTGCCGCGACAGGCAGAGGATCGACGGCGAGGTCTCTGCGTTGAGCGCGCAGTCCCAGGCCTCCGCTGTTTCGACCGCGTCGGCTGGACGGAACACCAGCAGGTTCGGGATCGCCCGCAGCGCCGCCAGATGCTCGACCGGCTGATGCGTCGGCCCGTCCTCGCCAAGCCCGATCGAGTCATGGGTCATGACATGGATGACGCGGATCCCCATCAAAGCCGCGAGGCGGATCGCAGGCCGGCTGTAATCGGCGAAGCTCAGGAAAGTGCCGCCATAGGGAATGAACCCGCCATGCAGCGCGATGCCGTTCATCGCTGCGGCCATGCCGTGCTCGCGGATGCCATAGTGGATGTAGCTGCCGTCGAGCGTGTCCGGCCGCACCGGAACCTGCGACTTCGCCTGCGTCAGGTTGGAGTGCGTGAGGTCGGCCGAGCCGCCGAGCAGGTTCGGCAAGGCTTCCGCGATCACGTCGATGACCTGCTGCGAGGCCTGCCGCGTCGCGAGCTTCGGCCGTTCGGTTGCAAAGCGCTCGACGAGCGCTGCCATCGCCTTGGTATAGGCGCAGGGCAGTTTCCGGTTCAGCGCATCGTGGAACGGCGACCGTTGGCCCTTCTCGGCCTTGCAGGCGGCACGCGAGCGCTCGATCCAGGCGCGCCGTGCATCGCGGCCGCGGCCGCCGAGCTCGCGCCACTCGGCCAGCACCACATCGGGGATCTCGAATGCGGGATACGGCCAGCGCAGCGCGCTGCGGGTCTTCGCCACCTCGTCGGTGCCGAGCGGTGCGCCATGCACCTTCTCGCTGCCCTGCCGGTTCGGCGCACCAAACCCGATCACGGTGCGGCAGGCGATCAGCGACGGCCGATCGCTCGTGCGCGCCTGCCTGATCGCAGCGGTGATCGCCTGCGAATCGTGGCCGTCGATGCGGCAGACGTTCCAGCCGCTGGCCGCAAACCGTGCCGCCTGATCGTCCGAGCAGGACAGCGAGGTCGCGCCGTCGATCGAGATCTGGTTGTCGTCGAACAGCACGATCAGGCGATTGAGCCGCAAATGGCCGGCCAGCGAGATCGCCTCATGGCTCAGGCCTTCCATCAGGCAGCCGTCGCCGGCGATCACATAGGTATAGTGGTCGACCAAGTCGTCGCCGAAGCGGGCGTTCATCAGGCGCTCGGCGAGCGCCATGCCGACCGCAGTCGCAATGCCCTGCCCCAGCGGCCCGGTCGTGGTCTCGACACCAGGAGTATGGCCATACTCCGGGTGCCCCGGGGTCTGCGATCCCCATTGCCGGAACGCTTTCAGCTGATCGAGCGTCATGTTCTCGTAGCCGGTGAGGTAAAGCAGCGCATAGAGCAGCATCGAGCCGTGCCCGGCCGACAGCACGAAGCGGTCGCGGTCGGGCCAGGCCGGATCGGCCGGATCGAACTTCAGGAAATCGGTGAACAGCACGGTCGCGACATCGGCCATGCCCATCGGCATGCCGGGATGACCGGACTTCGCCTGCTCCACGGCGTCGACGGCGAGGAAGCGGATGGCGTTGGCCATCTCGTCGTGGCTGATGTCGGGGCGGCTGGCAACGGACGCAAGTGCGGTCATATCGTTCGCCTCTTTCGTTCGATCAATTGCAGGATCAGCGGGGTCAGGATCAGTTGCATCGCGAGATCGAGCTTGGCGCCGTGCACCACGATCGAGTTTGCGCGCGACATGAAGCTGTGCGGGATCATCGAGAGCAGGTAGGGAAAATCGATGCCGCGCGGGTTCTTCAGCCGGATCACGACCATCGATTCATCAGGGGTCGGGATCCAGCGCGCGATGAACGGGTTCGAGGTATCGACCGTCGGCACGCGCTGGAAGTTGATGTCGGTCTCGGTGAATTGCGGGCAGATGTAGTTCACGTAGTCCGGCATGCGGCGCAGGATGGTATCGGTCACCGCCTCGGTCGAGTAGCCGCGGTGGCTGCGGTCGCGATGCAGCTTCTGGATCCATTCGAGATTGATCACCGGCACGACCCCGATCTTGAGGTCGGCATGCTGCGCGACATTCACCTTGTCGGTGACGACGGCGCCATGCAGGCCCTCATAGAACAAGAGGTCCGAATTCTCCGGCAGCGCTTCCCAGGCGGTGAAGGTGCCGGGCTTGGCGCCGTAGAGCCGCGATTCCTCTTCGTCGTGCACATAGTGCCGCGTCGTTCCGGTGCCGGTCTCGGCATAGTCGCTGAACAGCTTCTCCAGCTCCTCGAACAGATTGGTCTCGGGGCTGAAATGGCTGAAGTGCTTGTTGCCGCGTTCCGCCTTCTCCACCATCATGCTGCGCATCTCGGCGCGGTCGTAGCGGTGAAACGCGTCACCTTCGACATAGGCCGCGACCACGTTCTCGCGGCGGAAGATGTTCTCGAACGTCTTCTTCACCGAGGTGGTGCCGGCGCCGGATGAGCCGGTGATCGAGATGATGGGATGCCTGCGAGACATACGCTCCCCCTTCAGCGGAACAGGCCGCGCCGCGCGAACAGCGGGGCATCGCTGCTCTCGAACAACGGCTCGACGGTCAGGTGGATCGCATCGACGTCGCGCACGGCGCGCGTCGATCCCATGATCAGCGGCACGCGCTGATGCGGCGTGCGTGCCGAGAGTTCGAGAATGCGCGACCGGCCGCTCGACGCGGCGCCGCCGGCCCACTCCATGATCAGCGCGATCGGATGCGCTTCATACAGCAGCCTGAGCCGGCCTTCGCGGTAGCCCTGGCGCGCATCCGCCGGATACAGGAACACGCCGCCGCGCATCAGGATGCGGTAGCTTCCGCCACCAGCGAGCCGATCCAGCGCATGTTGAAGTCCTGCCCGCGCTCGCCGTTCACGCCGGCCAGGCACTCGTCGATATAGTTGCGCACCTGGCCGCTCCAGTGCCGCCGGTTCGAGGCGTTGATGGCGAATTCCGGCGTATCCTGCGGCACCCGAAGGTCGCGTGCAGTCAGCACGAACTCGCCTGTTCTGGGATCCAGGGTGAAACAGTCGACGCGCTGGTCGAGTGCCAGTACCAGCACGGTCTGCGGACCGTAGATGAAGAAACCCGCGGCGCATTGCGCCGTTCCGGGCTCGAAGAAGGTCGAGATGATGTCGTTTCCCTTCGGCCGGATCGAGAAGATCGTGCCGATCGAGATGTTGTTTTCGAGATTGGCTGATCCATCGAGCGGATCGATCGCGACGCAGAGCGGCGCATCCGGATCGAGCGTCTCCGGCAGTTCGACCTCCTCCGAGAGAACGGCGGCGACCGGCGCGGCGCGCAGCGCGTCGCGCATCAGGCTGTCGGCGACGATGTCGAGGGTCTTCTGGCGATCACCGTCGGGATTGATGCCGCCGCTCTCGCCGACGATGCCGGCGAGCGGCCCGGCGGCAATGATGCGCGACAGCTCGATCGCGGCACCGGCCAGCGCTTCGATCACCGCAACGGTCGCGGCGCGCAACGGGCTATGCTGCGTCGGCCACTCCAGATGGGCATGCAATGCAGGACGAATCTCCACCGGCCTCTCCCTATGATCGCGCCCTCTGTCCCGAGGCTTCGAGAGGCGACCTCAGGGGAGTCGCCTTCGCCGTATCAACGCGCGAATTGCCCAATTAGGGAAATTTCATTATCTTTGGTCCGGGCAAAGTTTTTCTTATGGAGCTGGGCATGGCCGGCAACTTCACGCGGGATCTCACCATTCGCCAGCTGCGCGCCCTCTCAACCCTGCACGAGGCCGGCTCGATCACCTCGGCGGCCAACCGGTTGAACCTGACGCAGCCTGCAGTGACATTGCAGCTCCGCAACCTGCAGGCGCTCGCGGGGCTGCCGCTGATCCAGCGCACCGGCGAGGGCATGGCGCTGACGGATGCCGGCGCGCATGTGCTGACGCTGGTCGAGCGGATCGAGGCGGCGCTGAAGGATTGCGAGCAGTCGCTCGACATGATCGCCGGCCGCAGCGGCGGCCGCGTCGCGATGGGCGCGGTCTCGACCGCGAAGTATTTCGTGCCGTTTGCGATCGCCGCGTTCTCGCGCCGCTTTCCCAAGATCGAGGTGACGCTGCGGATCGGCAACCGCGAGGAAATCCGCGACGCGCTGCGCGGCTACGATCTCGATATCGCTGTGATGGGCCGGCCGCCGGCCGATGTCGAGGTCGAGATGAAGCCGCTCGGCCGCCATCCGCACTTCATCATCGCGGCACCCGATCACCGGCTGGCGCGGCGGCGGCACGTCTCGCCGCCGGAGCTCGCCAACGAGACCTTCATCACCCGCGAACAGGGATCCGGCACGCGGATGCTGATGCAGCAATATTTCGAGCGGGTCGGACTGGAGCCGAAGCTCGGCATGGCGATGGACAGCAACGAGACCATCAAGCAGGCCGTCATGGCCGGGCTCGGCATCGCCTTCATCTCCCAGCACACCGTGTTCCACGAGCTGGAGGACGGCCGGTTGGTGGTCCTCAAGGTGAAGGGCCTGCCGATCGTCCGGCAGTGGCACGCGATCCGGCGCACCGACAAGATCCTGCTGCCGCCCGCACAGGCCATGCTGGACTTCCTTGGCAAGGAGGGCTGGCGCTACCTGCCGAATTCGCACTAGCGGCCCCGCTCCGCGCCCCCACTCGATCGAAAAAATCAAGCCGCTACCGTATGTTAACCATTGAAGTTCCGGCAAACGCATGTCACATCTTGAGGTGCGGTCAGTGGCGGACCGTATCCCTGCGAGGGAGGATGAACTGCAAAACCAGTCCCCGCCGATGCCTGACTTCAAGGCGTTATTCGAGGCGGCGCCCGGCCTCTATCTGGTGCTGACCCAGCCCGACTTCCGTATCGTGGCAGTGAGCGACGCTTATCTGCGCGCCACCAAGACCGAGCGTGCCGCGATCCTCGGGCGCGGGCTGTTCGACGTATTTCCCGACAATCCGGACGATCCGGCCGCCGACGGGGTGCGCAACCTGCGCGCCTCGCTCGAACGCGTGGTCCAGTTCCGCCGCCCCGATACCATGTCGGTGCAGAAATACGATATCCGCAAGCCCGAGTCGGAGGGCGGCGGGTTCGAGGAAAAGTACTGGAGCCCGCGCAATACGCCGGTGTTCGGGCCGACCGGACAGTTCACCTACATCATCCATCGGGTCGAAGACGTCACCAGCTTCATTCAGTTGAAGCAGCGCGGCGCCGAGCAGGACAAGCTGACCGACCGGCTGCGCGAGCGCACCGAGCAGATGGAAGCCGAGATCTTCATGCGCGCCCGCGAGGTCGAGGCCGCCCGCGAGCAGCTCGAGGCCGAGCAGAAGCTGCGCCAGGTGCAGAAGATGGAGGCCGTCGGGCACCTCACCGGCGGCATTGCCCACGACTTCAACAACATCCTGACCGTCATCACCGGCCTGATCGACATCCTCGCCGAGGCGGTCGAGCACGACGCCGCGCTATCGTCGGTGACGAAAATGATCAGCGACGCCGCCTTCCGCGGCGCCGAGGTGACCAAGCATCTGCTGGCCTTCTCGCGGCAGCAGCCGCTGCAGCCGCGTGAGGCCAACCTCAACACGCTGGTGCAGGACACCGCGCGGCTGCTGCGCCCGTCGCTCGGCGAGCAGATCGAGATCGATACCGCGCTCGAGCCCGACGCCTGGCCGGCCTTCATCGACCCCAACCACATGGCGACCGCGCTGCTCAATCTCGCCGTCACGCCCGCGACGCGATGCCCGAAGGCGGCAAGCTTATGCTGGAGACCAGCAACGTCATCCTCGACGAGGTCTATGCCGCGGCCAACCCCGATGTGCGCGCGGGTGAATACGTGATGGTCGCGGTCAGCGACACCGGCGGCGGCATCCCCGCGGCAATTCGCGACAAGGTGTTCGAACCGTTCTTCACCACCAAGGACACCGGCAAGGGCACCGGCCTCGGGCTGAGCATGGTCTACGGCTTCATCAAGCAGTCCGACGGCCACCTCAAGATCTATTCCGAAGAAGGCCACGGTACGTCGATCAAGCTCTATCTGCCACGCAGCATGGGCGACATGGTCGACGTCGAACCGCCTGCCCCGGTCGACACGCGCGGCGGACATGAATCCATCCTGGTCGTCGAGGACGATCCGCTGGTGCGCAACTACGTCAGCGCCCAGCTCGAGCAGCTCGGCTACCGCACGATGGTCACCGCCAACGGCCCGGAAGCACTGGCCGCCGTCGACAATGGGTTCGTCTGCGACGTGCTGTTCACCGACGTCATCATGTCCGGCGGCATGAACGGCCGGCAGGTGGCCGATGCCGTGACCGCCAGGCTGCCCTCGGTGCGCGTGCTGTTCACCTCCGGCTATACCGAGGACGCGATCATCCACCACGGCCGCCTCGACCCCGACGTAACGCTGTTGCCGAAGCCTTATCGCAAGGCCGATCTCGCCCGGATGATCCGGCAAGTGTTGACGCAGCCTCCCGCTTCGGCGGCGGCTAAGTAATGCGGCGCCTGGCGCAGCTTGCTCAGGGGCCGAAGCTCGAGCGGCTCTGGATTTTCCAGGCGCCGCCGAGCAGGCTCAGCACGTAGAGCGAATCGTAGATCCCGATCACCGAGCCATCCTCGCGGTAGCGCGTGTAGCGCACGGCGTAATGTGCCTTCGCCGGCGAGGACTGCACCAGCCTGGTCTCGTTCCAGGCGCTGTGATGCCAGCCGTCCTGCTTGCGCAGCCGCTCGAACAGGTCCATCGGATTGTTGCCGCTCTGCTGATAGACGGTGACCACCCCGCCCGCGATCCGCACATGCGGGAAGTGCATCAGCGTGTCCATGGCCGCGGCGTCATGACGATTGAGCGCGGCCATCCAGCGCGCCAGCACATCCTCGCATTTGGCCTGGTCGTCGCGCGAGATCTGCGCCTCGACGGAATAGGTCGCGGCCGGCTCCGGCATCATGCACCTCCGTTCTGCGCGTTGGTCTGGCCGGCCGGCACGGCGCAGCCGGACAGAAAGAGCGCAGCACAGGCCTTGGCGCGAGCTCGATCTCGTTGCGCGTCAGCACGGGCTTGTGCCCGAACATGACGTCGCGTTGCGGCTTGAACACGAGCATGCCGAGCAGCATGCCCGCGGCGGCCTCAGTATCGTCGAGCACGATCCGCCCTCGCCGCTGCTGCACGCCGAGCCAGCTTGCTAGCGCGGCGATGGTCCGCTGCATCGCCTTCTCGTAGAACGTCTCGGCAATGTCGGGGAATTTGTCGCTCTCGGCCAGGATGATCCGTTGCAGGGCGATGACCTCGGCGTCGAGGATGAGCTCGGCGCAGGTCAGCAACGCGGCCTCCAGGGCCGCGGCAACGTTGCGGCCGTCGCAGGCGCCGAGACTCACGATGGAGACGAACCGGTCGACCCGGTCGGTCACCATGCCTTCGAACAGCGCCAGTTTGGTCGGGATCAGCCGGTAGAGAGTCTTGGTGGAGACGCCGGCGCGGCAGGCGACGTCTGCGATGCTCGCCGCCGCGAAACCGCGCTCCGAGAACTCCCGCCGCGCGGCCTCATAGATCAGCGCGCGCGTCTCGTCGTCGGAGCGAAGCTGCGGCCGCCCGCGGCCGCGCCGCTCCGGCACAGCCAGGTTTTGCTCAGTCTGATCCTTGTCATTCCGGTTCATCGGCAAGCCATGCTTTTAGATGATGCCTGTCATTCTATTGACAGTCCCAATATGGGGGATATTTTGGAAAACATCAAGTTTCCTAATTATCCAGGGCAACCCAGAGCGAAATTCGCAAGGTTTCCCAGAGGGATATAAAGCTTCCAGGAGCCACTGCCATGAGCCAGCATGAAACCTCTTTCAAGGCCGAGAGCCAGGTTCCGGCCGCAACCGCCAAGCAATTGATCGCCAACCCGGAAACTGCCAAGTCCGCCGCCGCCAAGGGCAAGCTTCGCCGTCTCCTCCTCGCCGGCGCAGCCTTGGCCGTCCTCGCAGGTGGCGCCTGGTACGGCTGGGACTATTGGACGGTCGGCCGCTTTCAGGTCTCGACCGACGACGCCTATGTGAAGGCCGACAACACCACGATCGCGCCGAAGGTCTCCGGCTATCTCAGCGCGGTGCTGGTGGGCGACAACGAGCATGTACGTGCCGGGCAGATCCTGGCACGGATCGACGAGCGCGATTTCAAGGTCGCGCTTGATCAGTCGAAGGCCGACGTCGCTGCCGCCGAAGCCGCGATCACCAGCAAGCGTGCCCAGCTCGACGTGCAGCACTCGGTGATCGAGGCGGCGCGCGCGACCCTTGCGGTGGATACCGCGACGCAGACCTTCGCCGAGCAGGAGAACAAGCGCTACACCGACCTCGCCGGCACCGGTTTCGGCAGCGTGCAGAACGCGCAGCAGGCGCAGTCGCGCTACGCCAGCGCGCAGGCCGCTATCGCCCGCGACACCGCAAACCTCGCGTCCGCCGAGCGCCAGGTGGAACTGCTCAAGGCCGAGATCGCTCAGGCGGTTGCGGCGTTGGGACGGGCCACCGCCCTGCAGAACCAGGCCGAGCTCAATCTTGGCTACACCACCATCACCGCGCCGATCGACGGCGTCGTCGGCAACCGCACGCTGCGCACCGGCCAGTTCGTCCAGGCCGGCACGCAATTGATGTCGCTGGTGCCGGCCACCGGCGCCTATGTGATCGCAAACTACAAGGAGACGCAGCTCACCAATGTCCGCAAGGGCCAGCCGGTCGAAATCGAGGTCGACATGTTCCCCGGTCAGGTCGTACGCGGCCATGTCGACAGCCTGGCGCCGGCGAGTGGCCAGGAGTTCGCGCTGCTGCCGCCGGATAACGCCACCGGCAACTTCACCAAGGTGGTGCAGCGCATCCCGGTGAAGATCGTGCTCGACGCAACCAATGTCGATCTGCGGCCGGGCATGTCGGTGATCCCCTCCATCGCGACACTTTCACATCCTGCCGCGCAAGCTCCGCAAGCCAAAGCCACGCCGAAACTCGCTGTCGCCTCGTTCAAATAGGTGATGTCATGTCCGACCTCGCGCTCTCCTCCGCCGCCGCCGCACCCCGCGCCGCCGTGGATCCCAATCGCGCAAGTGTGACCGTCTGGATCTCGATCCTGGCGGCCATGATCGGCGCCTTCATGGCGATCCTCAATATCCAGATCACCAACGCCTCGCTGCTCAACATCGAGGGCGGCATCGGAACCGGCGTCGACAATGGTTCGTGGATCTCGACGTCCTATCTGATCGGCGAGATCGTGGTGATCCCGCTCACCGACTACCTCAGCCGGGTGTTCTCGTTCCGCAAGATCATCATCACCTTCGCCACGCTGTTCGCGGCCTTCTCGGTCGCATGTGCCTTCACCCACGACCTGCCGTCGATGATCGCGATGCGCGGCCTGCAGGGCTTCTTCGGCGGCGTGCTGATCCCGATGGCCTTCACGCTGGTTTTCACCAGGCTGCCGAAGGTGCAGCAGCCGATCGGGCTGGCGATGTTCGCGCTCGCCGTGACCTTTGCCCCGGCGATCGGCCCGACCATCGGCGGCTACCTGACCGAGAATTACGGCTGGCAGACCATCTTCTTCGTCAACGTGATCCCGACCGCGGTCATGGTCGCCACCCTCTATTTCACGCTGGAGCGCCAGCCGATGCAGCTGCATCTGCTGCGTGAAGGTGACTGGCTCGGCATTATCACGATGGCGATCGGCCTGTCGTCGCTGCAGGCGGTGCTGGAGGAAGGCAACAAGGACGACTGGTTCGGCTCGCCCTTCATCGTCAAGCTCGCAGTGATCGCCGCGGTCAGCCTGACCCTGTTCGTCTGGATCGAGCTGGTCGTCGAGAAGCCGCTGCTCCGGCTGCGGCTCCTGACCCAGCGCAGCTTCGGCTTCGGCACCATCTCGGCGGTGTTCGTCGGCTTCGCGCTGTTCGGCTCGGTCTATCTGCTGCCCGCCTATCTCGGCCAGGTGCAGCGCTACAATGCCGAGCAGATCGGCCAGGTGCTGGCCTGGACCGGCCTGCCGCAGCTGATCCTGATCCCGCTGGTGCCGAAGCTGATGCAGCGCTTCGATGCCCGGCTGATCGCGTTCACCGGCATGGCGCTGTTCGCGGTCTCCTCCTTCATGAACATCCAGATGTCGCTCGACTATTCCGGCGACCAGTTCTTCTATCCGAACATCGTTCGCGCTGTCGGCCAGGCGATTACGCTGGCGCCGCTGTCCGCCATCAGCCTCGGCAGCGTCGCGCCGCAGGATGCGCCCGCGGCCTCAGGCATCTCCAACATGATGCGCAACCTCGGCGGCGCGATCGGCACCGCGCTGCTTTCGACCATTGTCACCAAGCGCGAGCAGTTCCACTCCAACATCATCGGCCAGTCCGTTCATCTCGGCCGCGACGAGGTGCGGACCCGGATCGCCGAAGTCACCAACTACTTCCTGAGCCACGGCATCTCGGACCCCGCCACCGCGCACAGCCAGGCGATCGTGGCGATCGGCAACATCGTGAAGCGTCAGGCGCTGGTGCTCGGCTTCAGTGACGCCTTCGCGGTGATCGGCGTCGTGCTGGCGCTCGCTGCGATCGCGATCGTTCTGACCGGCAAGCCAAAGAGCGCGGCGGGCGGCGCCGGCGCGCATTGAACTCTCTTTGATCGCTTGTCGAATCTTTCGGGCGACGGCTTCAGGCCGTCGCCCGATTCTTAGCTCGCCTCGCGCAGCTTGAAGCGCTGGATCTTCCCGGTCTGGGTCTTCGGCAACGCCTCGACAAAAGAAATCGCGCGGGGATATTTGTACGGCGCGATCGTCGCCTTGACGTGATCCTGCAACAGCTTGACCTCGGCATCGTCGCTGCGCGCGCCCTGCTTCAGCACGACGAAGGCTGAGACGATCTGTCCCCGCTCCTCGTCGGGCGCGCCGATCACGGCGCATTCGGCGACATCGGGATGGCCGAGCAGCGCCGCCTCGACCTCGGGACCGGCGATGTTGTAGCCCGCCGAGATGATCATGTCGTCGCGCGCGCCACGAAGGACAGCCGGCCGTTTTCGTCGCTGACGAAGGCATCGCCGGTGATGTTCCAGCCATCGCGGACATATTTGGTCTGCCGGGAGTCCGCGAGATAGCGGCATCCGGTCGGGCCGCGAACCGCCAGCTTGCCGACCTGCCCCGGCGGCAGCTCGTTCATGTCCTCATCGACGATCTTCGCCTGGTAGCCGGTCACGGGCGTGCCCGTGGTGCCGGCAACGGCGCTGCCGGCGCGGTTGGTGATGAAGATGTGCAGCAGCTCCGTGCTGCCGATGCCGTCGAGGATCGGCTTGCCGGTCTTCTTGGTCCAGCTCTCGAACACCGGCGCCGGCAGCGTCTCGCCGGCCGAGACCGCGAGCCGCAGCGACGACAGATCGGCGCCCTTGTCCATCGCCGCCATCATCGCCCGATAGGCGGTCGGCGCGGTGAAGCAGATCGTCGCCTTGTAGGTCTCGATGATCCTGATCATCTCGCTCGGCGCCGCGTTCTCCAGCAGCGTCGCGGTGGCGCCGAAGCGCAGCGGGAAGATCGCGAGCCCGCCGAGGCCGAAGGTGAATGCCAGCGGCGGAGAGCCGACGAACACATCGTCCGACGTCACCTTGAGCACTTCCCTGGCATAGCCATCCGCGACGATCAGGAGATCGCGGTGGAAGTGCATGGTCGCCTTGGGTTCGCCCGTGGTGCCCGACGTGAAGCCGAGCAGCGCGACGTCGTCGCGGCCGGTCTTCACCGCATCGAACTTGACCGGCTTGTTCAGCGCGATCCGGTCGAGCTCGGCGTCATGATTCGAGGTGCCGTCGAAATTGACGACCTGCTTGAGGAATTTGCTGGTCTTGGCGCAGGCCACCAGCTCATCGGCGATACGGCTGTCGGTCAGTGCCAGCGAGATTTCCGCCTTGTCGACGATCTTGGCCAGTTCGCCAGCGCGCAGCATCGGCATGGTGTTGACGACGACGGCACCGGCCTTGGTCGCCGCAAGCCAGGCCGCGACCAGCGCCGGGTTGTTGCCCGAGCGGATCAGCACGCGATTGCCGGGCTTGACGCCGTAATTCTCCACCAGCGCATGCGCCAGGCGGTTCGACCAGTCGGTCAATTCCTTGTAGGTGCGTTGGCGGCCGTTGCCGATCAGCGCGATGCGATCGCCCATGCCCTGCTCGACGATCCGGTCGGTCAGCTCGACCGCGGCGTTGAGATAGTCGGGATATTTGAATTCCGGCCGGTCGAGCAGCAGTTGCGGCCATTGCTGCAACGGCGGCAGGTTGCGCCGCGCGAAATCGTCGACATGCCCGGATGGGCCGAGCCCGGGAAATTCACCTGACATTCGATTGCCCTCGCTTTCCATCCAGAAAGGCCAAAGACCAACGTCGAGACGACTGATATCGGGGACGCCCGGCAGCGTTCCAATCGCCAATCATTTTATACTTAAAATAATTTGGCGCAAGGGGTGGAAATCACTCGGCCGTCGCTGGCGATCCCTCAGAACCTCAGATCTGTGTGAGCTGCTTCAGTCGCGCGACCATCTTCGACTCCGGGTCGGCGAGCGGCGCGATCGCGGTGAAATGATTGGCGTCGGGCACGGTGCCGAACCGCGTGGCAACGCCCGCGTCGCCCCAGACATCGGCGATCGTCCGGCTCTGCCGGTGATATTCGGCGCTCTCGGCGCCGCCGACGACGGCATCAAGCGTCGTGCCGGCGGGTGCTTTCCAAAGCAGCGGGCTCGCCGCCCTTGCTGCGTCGCGGTCGAGGCCGAGCGCCTTGTTGATGGAGGTGCCGACCAGCGGCTCGAGCTCGAACAGGCCTGATATCGCGTAAGCAGCCCTGACCAGCTTGCTCGGCAACGCCGCATCATATGCGGCCCAATCGGTCGCGAGCATGCATGCGGCAAGATGTCCGCCGGCGGAGTGGCCCGACACGACCAGCGGCCGGCCGAGCTTTGCCAGTTCGCGGCACGCCGCACGCATCTCGCCGATGATGTCGCCGACCGAGACGCTGGGGCAGAGATCGTAGCTCGGCACCGCGACGCTGATGCCGTGGCCGTTGAGCCCGCGCGCACAGTGGCTCGACGACGAGCCGTCGAGCGCCTGCCAGTAACCGCCATGGATGAAGACCACGAGCGGCCCGTCGCGATCACCCTCGAAGAGGTCGACGACGTTGCGCTCGCCCGGACCATAGCTCAGACGCCGCGGCTTGTGCTGCTCGCGATAGGCCGCGGAGTCCCGCGCCCAGCCGGCCATGATCGCCGGGTTCTCCGGCACGCGCGCCCGGTTGTTGTATTCAACCTCGTAATCGATCCCGCTCACGGCTTAAGCGGTCCGCGCCTTGGCCGAGCGCTGCGCCGAACCCTTGGCCTTGGCAAGCAGCCGCATCAGCTCGCGGATGTCCTTCGGCGAGAGGTCGCCGAAGACATCGGCGATCCACTTCTCGTGCTCGGCCGCCATCTTGCGGAACTCGGCCCGGCCGGTCTTGGTCAGGCGGATGAACTGCACGCGGCGGTCGGTCTCCGAGGTGCGGCGATCGAGATGGCCCGATTCAACCAGGCGCTCGACCAGCCCGGTGACGTTGCCGTTCGACACCATCATCCGCTTCGACAGGTCCGACAGCGTCATGCCGTCGGACACCTTGTCGAGCTGAGCCATCAGGTCGAAGCGCGGCAGGGTGACGTCGAATTTCTCGCGCAGGCGGCTGCGCACCTCGCCTTCGATCAGCGTGGTGCAGGTCAACAGCCGCAGCCACAGCCTGAGCTCGGTGCCGTGATCGTCGGGCAGTTCGACGGCTTTGGTTTCGGAATCGAGGATCATGCGGCGATCGTGCCTCTGCGGCGGGTTTCGGTCGGACCGATTGCTTTGAGCTTCAAGCAATTCGTGGCGCCCTGCAAGGACAATAGCGAATCCGGCCCGGTGCACCGAGGCAATTCTGCAATTTCTTTAAACTTCAAGCAATTGGCGCGGCGCTTGCATGGGCGCGACAGGCTCGCGAGCTGCGCAGCTGGCAGCCTGACGCAATGCCACATCGCTTGCAGCGGTCGCGCGCGTCAGACTAAGCTGCGACCAAGCTGGAAAGGCATCACGACAATGCTTTGGGGGAGTGACATGAAGCAACTGACAAAACTGATGGGATTGGCGGCGCTGCTCGGGATCGCGGCGGCCCCGGCGGCCGCGCAGGAGAAGATCAAGATCGGCGTGCTGGTCACGACCTCGGGACCTGCCGCGGCGCTGGGCCAGCAGGTCCGTGACGGCTTTGCACTCGCGGTCAAGGACCTCGGCGGCAAGATGGCCGGCCGCGATGTCGAGATCATCAACGCCGACGACGAGCTCAAGCCCGACGCTGCCGTAGTCAAGGTGCGCGGCCTGCTCGAGCGCGACAAGGTCGATTTCGTGGTCGGCCCGATCTTCTCCAACATCTTGCTGGCGATCCACCGCCCGGTCACCGACAGCAAGACCTTCCTGATCAGCCCGAATGCGGGGCCCTCCAGCTACGCCGGCAAGGAGTGCAACCCGTTCTTCTATGTGACGTCGTACCAGAACGACCAGGTGCACGAGATCCTGGGCAAGGTGGCGCAGGACCGCGGCTACAAGCGCGTCTACCTCCTGGTGCCGAACTACCAGGCCGGCCGCGACTCCGTCGCCGGCTTCAAGCTCGACTACAAGGGCGAGATAACGGAGGAATCCTACACGCCGCTCAACACGCTGGATTTCCAGCCTGAGCTGTCCAAGATCGCCGCGCAGAAGCCGGACGCGCTGTTCACCTTCATGCCGGGCGGCATGGGCGTGAACCTCGTGAAGCAGTACAAGCAGGCCGGCACCACCGTGCCGGTGCTCTCCGCCTTCACCGTCGACGAATCCACCCTGCCCGCGCAGCAGGACGCCGCGGTCGGCATGTTCGGCGGCGCGAACTGGGCGCCCAACCTCGACAATCCCCAGAGCAAGAAGTTCGTCGCAGCCTATGAGGCGGCCTACAACGGCGTGCCCGGCACCTATGCCATGCAGGCCTATGACGCGGCGCTTCTGATCGACAGCGCGGTGAAGGCCGTGAAGGGCGACCTCTCCAACAAGGACGCGGTCGCGGCGGCGCTGAAGAAGGCCGACTTCACCTCGCTGCGCGGTAACTTCAAGTTCAACAACAACGGCTATCCGATCCAGGATTTCTATCTCACCAAGGTCGCGAAGCGGCCGGACGGCAAATTCCAGACCGAGATCGTCGAAAAGGTGTTCTCGAACTATGGCGACCGCTACGCCAAGGATTGCGCCGCCAAGTAAGCCACAAAGCGTTTTCGAAGTGGACACCGGCTCGCGTGAAGAAAACGCGTCAAGCAAAAGAGAGGGAAACATGACGATGAAAGACGAGATCGCCGGCATCACCCGCGCCAATGAGGGCATCCAGGGCATTTCCTGGGGCATCCTCGGCCAGACCTACGTGCCGAAGAGCCGCACCGAGCATTCGTTCTCCTGGCACGCCACCTTCCCGCCGGGCACCTTCGTGCCGCCGCATATCCATCCCGACCAGGACGAGTATCTCTACATCCTCGAAGGCAAGCTCGACTTCATGCTCGACGGGGCCGACGAATCCGCCACGCCCGGCGACCTGGTGCGGCTGCCGATGGGCAAGCCGCACGGCATCTTCAACAAGTCGCAGCAGACGGCAAAGACGCTGTTCTGGGTGTCGCCGACCCGCCGACTCTACGACCTGTTCTGGGCGATCCACAACATGAAGGAACAGAACCCGGACGACGTGGTGCGGCTCGCCGCCGAGCACAACATCCACTTTCTGCCGCCGCCTCCCGGCTAGCGTAGGCGCCGGCCTCGCACCGTCATCCTGAGGAGCCGCGAAGCGGCGTCTCGAAGGATGAACGGCCCCGCTGGTGGCCGTCGACCCTTCGAGACGGCCGCATTGCGGCCTCCTCAGGGTGACGGATCGGAAGTTGCCGCCTCACGAAGAGACGCAATCGTCTCGGCTCAACCTACTGCCGCGCCACCACGCGCGCGGCAAAGCCGGCCTTGGCGGCATAGCCGCGCACGATCGCCTCGCGCGCTTCGTAGTTGAGAATGGTGTCGACGTCGGTAAAGCCCTGTGGCGCGAGCTGCTCGACGGCGTCGATCACGCCCTCCGGTCCGCCGCGGCGGTTGGAGGCGACGATGTCGGCGGTCATCGGCAGCCGCTGCCGCTCATAGGCCGCCAGCGCCTGGCGTGGGTGCTCCGATCGCGCCAACATGTCGGCCAGGCAGCGCGCATCGAGGATGGCCTGCGAGGCACCGTTGGAGCCGACCGGGTACATCGGATGCGCGGCGTCGCCGAGCAGCGTGACACGGCCGCTCGACCAATAGGGCAGCGGATCGCGGTCGCAGCACGGATACTCCCAGAACTCCGGCGTGGCGTTGATCAGGCCGGTGAAGTCGACCTGCGGAATCGTGAAGCTCGTGACATAGGGCATCATCTCCTCGCGCCGGCCGAGATTGGACCAGCCCTCGCGGCGCGGCGGCGGCGAGGAGCCGTCGCCGATCCGCACCAACACCGCCCAATTGGTAAGCCGGCTCGCCGGGCTCGAGCCCGGCGCGATCGGGTAGATCACCGCCTTGGCGTTCAGCCCGCCGGCGATGATCATTGAGCGTCCGGTCAGGAAGGCCGGCCAGTCCGTGGCGCCGCGCCACAGCATCAGCCCGTTCCAGCACGGCCCGCCCTCGCCCGGGAACAGCGTCTCGCGCACCTTGGAGTGGATGCCGTCGGCGCCGATCAGGATGTCGCCGCGCGCAGTGTGCACATGGGCGCCGCTGCGATCGAAGAAATAGGCCGAGACACCGCCCTCGTCCTGGGTGAAGGCGCCGAGCCGGCAACCGGTACGGATCGCATCGGCGCCGAGACGATCGATCACCGCCTGATGGATCACGCTTTGCAGGCGGCCGCGATGGATCGAGAATTGCGGCACGTCGTGGCCGGCATCGAGCCCGCGCTTCTCGTGCCAGACCTGCTGGCCATGCCGCGTCAGATAGAACAGCTCATAGGTGCGGATCGCGACGTCGTCGAGCTTGTCGAGCAGGCCAAGCCCAGCGAGCTCGCGGATCGCATGCGGCAAGGTGTTGATGCCGACGCCGAGCTCGCGGATCGTCTCCGACTGCTCGTACAGCTCGCACGCGATGCCGCGCGAGCGCAGCATCAGCGCAGTGGTAAGGCCACCGATTCCGCCACCGACGATAATCGCCTTCATCGTCCCTTACTCCACTCACAACAGGACGCATTTACGCTTTCGCCTAGGGTCGCATGCCGGCTCGTCCGGCCGCAAGCGGCTTTGTCGCCCCTACTTCCTCCGCTGCGGCCAAGTGTCCCCAAGGGTTAACGTTTCAGCCGCCCGGAACAGTTAATCCGGCACCACCGCGATCGCCTGGATTTCCACCTTCGCACGATCCTCGATCAGGCCGGCAACCTGGATCGCGGTCATCGCCGGAAAGTGCCGGCCGATGACGTCGCGATAGACGGAGCCGATCTCCTTCAGCCGCGCCGAGTATTCCTTGCGATCGAGCAGGAACCAGGTCATCGACACGATGTGCTCGGGTCTCGCCCCGCCGGCAGCCACGACCGCGACGATGTTGCGCAGGGTCTGGCCGATCTGCGCCACGAGATCGTCGGTCTCGAACACGCATTGCCCGTTCCAGCCGATCTGGCCCGCGATGAAGAGCTGCTTGCCGCGTGCGGCCATGCCGTTGGCGTAGCCGATCGGCTTCGCCCATCCTTCCGGTTGCAGGATCTCGATCATCTCAATTGCCCTCGAACGCCGGCTTCTTCTTGGCAGCGAAGGCCTCGAAGGCGCGGCGGAAGTCGCCCGTCACCATGCAGATCGCCTGCGCTTGGGCTTCGGACTCGATCATCTCGTCGACGCCCATCGCCCATTCCTGGTTGAACATCGTTTTCGTCACGCCATGCGCGAACCACGGTCCATCCGCAAGCGAGCGTGCCATCTCTTGCGCGGCAGCCGCGAGCTCGGCCGGTGGCACCAGGCGGTTGTGGAAGCCCCAAGCAAAGCCTTCGTCGGCGCTCATCGCGCGCCCCGTATAGAGCAGATCGGCGGCGTGGCCCTGCCCGATTACGCGCGGCAGCAGCCCGCACGCGCCCATGTCGGCGCCGGCAAGGCCGACCCGGGTGAACAGGAACGCGGTCTTGGCCTGCGGCGTCGCCAGCCTGAGGTCGGACGCCAGCGCCAGCATCGCGCCGGCGCCGGCGCAGATGCCGTCGATCGCGGCGACGATGATCTGCGGGCATTTGCGCATCGCCCGTACCACCTCGCCGGTCATCCGGGTGAAGGCGAGCAGGTCCGGCATCGCCATCCGCGTCAACGGCTCGATGATCTCGAACACATCGCCGCCGGAGCAGAAATTGCCGTCGGCGCCGGTCAGTACGATGGCGCGGACATCGGAGGCAGATTTGAGGTTGGTGAAGAGGTCGCGCAGCTCCTCGTAGGATTCGAAGGTCAGCGGGTTCTTCTTGTCTGGCCGGTTCAGCGTAATGGTCGCGACACGACCGCTCGCATCCGTCGACCAGCGGAAGTGCTTTGCGGGATAATCCTTGAACGGCCGGAGCTTTGCTTTCATCTCGGACATGATTTTTCCTTCACCCGGTAAAGACTTCGCCGCCGGCGATTGCGACGGCTTGTCCGTTGACTGACGATGCCCCCTCGGAGGCGAGCCAGAGGATGCTGTCGGCGACCTCCTCCGGCGTGACCAGCCGCTGCATCGGATTGACTTTTGCGAGCGCGGCCCGCGCCTCCTGCTCGCTGCGTCCGGTCTTGGCGACGATGTTGGCGGCGGCATCCGCCACCAGCGGCGTATCGGTATAGCCGGGGCAGACCGCATTCACGGTGACGCCGCGCCGGGCATATTCCAGCGCCAGCGAGCGCGTCAGCCCGATGACGCCGTGCTTCGCCGCGACATAGGCCGAAACGTAAGCGTAACCCGTGAGACCGGCGGTCGAAGCGACATTGATCACGCGGCCGCGGCCGCGCTGCGCCATCCCGGGCAACACAGCCTGCGTGACGAGGAATACGCTGGAGAGATTGCTGGCCAGCATATCGGCCCACAGCGCCGCGTTCGTCTTGTCGAACGGCGCGCTGCCGGCCTTGCCGGCATTGTTGACGAGGATATCGATCGGGCCGGCCGCGGCCTCGATCTCAGCGACCCCCTTGGTCACCGCGGCTTCGTCGGTTACGTCGATCGACACGACGGCACCCGACTGCTTGCCGAGCGACGCCGCGGTCGCCTTCAGCGCCTCGATCCGGCGCCCGGCGATGCTGACGCGCACGCCAGCCTTCGCGAGCGCGATCGCCGTCGCGGCGCCGATGCCGGAGCCGGCACCGGTGACCAGCGCATGTGCGCTGGGCCAGAACCTCGTCATGCCTTTCCTCCTGCGGCCGCGCGTTCGAGATTGGCCTCATATTGCGACTTGCCCGACTGATACTGTTTCGGCCAGGCGATCTGCTTGACGCCGATCTTGGCGGCCTCATGCAGCGTCCAGGCCGGATCGGCGAGATGCGGCCGCGCGATGGCGCAGAGATCAGCGCGGCCGGCGGCGATGATCGAGTTGGCGTGGTCGGCCTCCGAGATCGCGCCGACCGCGATGGTGGCGATACCGACCTCGTTGCGGATCTTGTCGGCGAACGGCGTTTGGTAGAGCCGGCCATAGATCGGATGGTCGTCGGCCCAGACCTGCCCCGACGAACAGTCGATCAGGTCCGCACCGGCTTGCTTGAACAGTTTCGCGAAAGCGAGCGCGTCCTCGGGCGTGTTGCCGCCCTCGGCCCAGTCGTGACAGGACAGGCGGACCGACATCGGCTTGTCCTCCGGCCACACCGCGCGGACGGCGCGGAACACTTCCAGCGGATAACGCGCGCGGTTCTCGATCGATCCGCCATACTCGTCGGTGCGGCGGTTGGTCAGCGGCGACAGGAAGCTCGACAGCAGATAGCCGTGGGCGCAGTGCAGCTCCAGAATATCGAAGCCCGCGCTCGCGGCGCGCCTGGCGGCGGCAACGAACTGCTCGCGCACCTCGTCCATCTCGGCGCGGCTCATCGGCTCCGGCACCTGGCCGTCCGGCAGGTAAGGTACCGATGAGGCCGACACCAGTGGCCAGTTGTGGTCCGGCAGCGGCTCGTCCATGCCCTCCCAGGCGACGCGGGTCGAGCCCTTGCGGCCGGCATGGCCGAGCTGGATGCCGATCTTCGCTTCCGAATTGCGATGCACGAAGTCGACGATGCGTTTGTAGGCCGTGCCTTGCGCGTCGTTCCACAACCCGCAGCAGCCGGGCGTGATCCGGGCCTCCGGCGAGACGCAGGTCATCTCGGTGAACAACAGGCCGGCGCCGCCGAGCGCGCGCGAGCCGAAATGCACCAGATGGAAATCGTTCGGCACGCCCTCCTCCGCCGAATACATCGCCATCGGCGAAACGATGATGCGGTTATGCAGTGACAGGCCACGGATGTGGAACGGCGTCAGCATCGGCGGCGTGACGCGGTCGTTGGTGGCGGGCACACCGTTGCGCTCGGCGAACCAGCGCTCATAGCCCTCGAGCCAGGTCTTGTCGCGCAGCCGCAAATTCTCGTGACTGATCCGCTGCGAGCGGGTCAGCAGCGAGTACATGAACTGCTCGGGCTCCAGCGTGTCGGCATAACGCGAGCCGACCACCTCGAACCATTCCATCGCGTTGCGCGCCGCGTTCTGGATTCGCGCCACATCGACGCGTCGCAGTTCCTCGTAGGCCTTGAGCACCGCGGGGATGCTGTCCTTGGTCGCGCCGTGGATCTTGAACTGGTTGGTGAGCTCGATCGCATCTTCGAGCGCCAGCTTGGTACCCGAGCCGATCGCGAAATGCGCGGTATGGGCGGCATCGCCCATCAGCACGACATGGCTGTTGCCGTTGAACGCAGTCCACTTGCCGCAGATCAGCCGCGGAAACGACAGCCACGCCGAGCCGCGCAGATGCCGCGCGTTGGAGACCAGGTGATGGCCCTCAAGGATCTCACTGAACACGTTCTCGCAGAACGCGATGGAGTCGCCCTGCTCCATCTTGTCGAGGCCGTGGGCGAGATAGGCCTCCTCGGTGGTCTCGACGATGAAGGTCGCCGCGCCGTCCTCGAACTTGTAGATATGCGCCTGGAACCAGCCGTGCTCGGTCTTGCGGAAATCGAAGGTGAAGGCATCGAACGGGCGGTTGGTGCCGAGCCAGATATAGCGGTTCGGCCGCATCAGCATGTCGGGCTGGAACGTCTCGGCGTATTTGACGCGAACCTTCGAGTTCACACCGTCGCACGCCACGATCAGGTCCGCATCGGGGAACTCGAGGTCGGAATTCACCTCGCGCTCGAAGATCAATTCGACGCCGAGCTCCTCGGCCCGTGCCTGCAGGATGTTGAGCAGCCGCTTGCGGCCGATGCCGACGAAGCCGTGCCCGGTGGTGCGCATGCGGCGGCCCTTGATCAGGACCTCGATGTCGTCCCAGTGATTGAAGGCCTGCTCGATCGTGTCGGCGGTGACCGGGTCCCATTTGCGCATGTTGTCCATGGTCGCATCCGAGAACACCACGCCGAAGCCGAACGTGTCATAGGGCCGGTTGCGCTCGACCACGGAGATGACGTGCGAGGGATCCAGCATCTTCATCAGGATGCCGAAATAAAGCCCGGCCGGCCCGCCTCCAATGCAAACGATGCGCATGGCGCTCTCCCGTTGGGTTCGGCGGCCGGAACACTTACTCCAGCGGGCCGATGGGGGAGATAATATTTTATACTTAAAATAATTGTCAAGGGCAGGTTTGGCCGCACCACAACCGTCGTCCCCGCGCAAGCAGGGACCCATAACCCCAGGCCTTTGTTGTTGAAATTAGGCCGCGGCCCCAGCGCTGCAAAACAACAGCGATTGGTGGCTATCGGTCCCTGCTCCCGTGCGCAATTGCGCACCGGGGAATGACGATGGAGAGAAGTCGGGGCCGACGTCGCGGCCTTCAATGCACGGCGGCGTACAGGATCTTGTCCTGGGTCGCGTCCGCCGCGTCGAACTCGGCGACGATGCGGCCGGTGCGGGCGACCAGGATGCGATCGGACACTGCGAGGATCTCCGGCAGGTACGACGAGATCACCACCACCGCCTTGCCCTCGTCGGCGAGACGGCGGATTTCGCCGTGGATGTGCGGGATGGTGCCGACATCGACGCCGCGCGTCGGCTCGTCGAAGAAGATGATCGAGGGCTCCTGCACCAGGGTCTTGGCCAACACCACCTTTTGCTGGTTGCCGCCGGACAGCTCGATGATCCTGGCCTTGCGCTGCAGCGCGCTGATCTTCAGCCGGTCGACCCAGTAATTGGCAAGCTTGCTACGCTTTGCGCGCGACAACAGGAAGCTCCAGCCCTTCTTTGTAGCGAGGCTGCCGATATAGACGTTGTCGTCGACCACCATGGTCTCGAAGAAGCCGTTGGCCTTGCGGTCCTCGGTGATGTAGGCGATGCCGTCATTGATCGCCTGCCGCGGCACGCGGTAGCGGATCGGCTTGCCGCGCAGCCGGATGGTGCCGCCATTGACCAGATTGCGCTTCAGCGCGCCGTAGACGATCTTGGCGATCTCGGTGCGGCCGGAGCCGATCAGGCCGGCGATGCCGACCACCTCGCCGGCATAGACCGAGAACGACATGTTCTTGACCGCCATGCCCATGGTGACGTTCTCGACCGTCAGCACCTTCTCGCGGCGCTGGTGGGTCTTGGCCTTGCCGCCATAGACCGCCTGCGCCACCTCGCGCCCGACCATGTGCTGCACCAGCGCGTCGCGGGTCAGCTGCTTGGCGGGCGCAGTGATCACCAGCTTGCCATCGCGCAGCACGGTGATGCGGTCGGCGATCTGCAGCGATTCCTCCAGTGCGTGCGAGATGTAGATGATGGAGACGCCGCGGGCGCGCAGGTCGCGCACCAGATGGAAGAAATGGACGATCTCCTCCGGCGTCAGCGATGCCGTCGGCTCGTCGAAGATGATGATGCGCGCCTTGTTGTAGATCGCGCGCGCGATCTCCACCATCTGCTTCTTGGCGGTGCCGAGCAGCGCCACCGGAGTAGCCGGATCGACGTGGAAGTTGAGCGACTGCAACAGCTGCTGGGCCTGGATGTTCAGCGTGCGGAAGCGCGTCAAGAGCTTCTCGTTGCCGAGCTCGATGTTCTGCGCCGCGGTCATGGTCGGCACCAGGCTGGTCTCCTGATAGACCATGCAGATGCCGGCATCGAGCGCGTCGCGCGGCTGCTCGAAATTGGCAGGCTTCCCGTCCAGCAGATAGTCGCCCGAGGTGAGATTGATCGCGCCCGCGATCGCCTTGCACAGCGTCGACTTGCCGGCGCCGTTCTCGCCGACCAGCGCATGCACCTCGCCGGGATAGAGATCGAAATTGACGCCTTCGATGGCGTGGACGCCGCCATAGATCTTGGAGCCGTTGCTGATCCGCAGCACCGGCTCGCTGGCTGCGGACTGGGTCGCGGTTGCTGCCTGCATCACGCCGTCATTCATCGCAGCTCTCCCGTGTAGCGCAGCAGCCGTCCGACGCCGCGCGCCGCGATCACGATGCCTGAAGGCGTCGCGCAGGCGGCGGTGATGCCGTGGAAACGGCCGCCGGCGCGGCTGTGCAGGCTGTCGGTCGCATCGCCCTCGGCATCGAGATGCACCAGCAGGCCATAGGAGCGCGGCGGCGCCCACGGCTTCTGGATGCCGAGCGCCTTGACGCTGCCGATCTGCATCGGCTCCAGGCAATCGCTGCCGCCGACCAGCGCCGGCGCCACCCAGTAGTCGGGCGGCATCGTCGCCATCATCTCCTCGCGGAAATCGTCTTCCTTGAGCACGAACTCGATCAGATGGGTGCGGCGCGCGAACATGCCGAGCAACAGCCCGCCATGACCGTCGGGACGCAGCCGCGCCGGATAGCCCGGCATGTTGGCGGCGATGGTCTCGCGCGGGCCAAGCCCGTCCGCAGTGAGCGCGAACCGGCTGAGGCGGTGCGCCCAGCTCTCGGTGAGCCACAGGCTGTTGCCGTCGGCCGATACCATCACGCCATAGGGATATGGCAGGTCGCGCAGCAGCACCTGCGGATTGTCGAGGCCGGCGCCGCAGCCGATCAGGCGGCCATTGGCCCGCTTCTCCATCAGATCGTGCCGCCACTCGCTCGGGCGGCGACCGATGCTGCCTTCGACCGCATAGATGCGGCCATCGGGCGCCGCCGTGACCGACAACAACCCCGTGAGCGCGCTGCCGCCGACCGCATCCAGCCAGCGCGGCGCGGGCTTTGCGGGATGGATCGCGGCCAGCCCCCTGCCCGCGACGCAGACCAGCAGGCGGCCGTCCGGATGCAGCGCGAGGCCGCCGGCATCGTCCTCGAACTCGGCGACGACAGTGCGGGTCGAGAAATCCGCGCCGCTGAGCTTCAGCACCTTTCGGCCCGCGGAGACATAGACCGCGCCGTCGCCGGCGGCGATCACGTCGTCGATGCCGGGCAACGGCTCGCCGATCGGCACCGCGGTGTCGAGCCGGTCGTTCGGGCTCAGTGCGCCGTCGAGCGGCGGGATCGCGTTCTGGCCGCCGTCGCGGTCGACGACGCTGCGGATGTCGCGCAGCAGATGATCGAAGAAGCCCTTTATTTCGTCACCCTGCTTTTCGCGCCCCAATAGGCATCGTAGCCGGTCCAGCTGTCGTCGACGCCGTCGAGCTTGATGCGGCCGATCCGGTTGTTCTCGAGCCCGCCTAGATAGAGATAGCCTTGGTGCTCGCGCATCGAGGTCAGGGTCGAATGCGAGATGCCGGTCGGGTCCCACCACGACTCCAGCGCCTCGCCCTTCTCGTTGAACTTCAGCACGCAGCCATGGTTGAGCGCGGGCGCCAGCCACTCGTCGGTCGGCACCTGCTTGACCATGCGCAAGCGGAAGCCGGGCTTTCGCGCGGCGAGGTCGAAGGTCGGGGTGCGGATGCCGACCAGCGCCAGCCAGTAGGTGCCGTCGGAGGCGCGGTTGATGTTGTCGGGATTGCCCGGCAGCTCGTCCATCAGCACTTCGGTCTTGCCCTTGTTCGGACCGTCGATCCAGTGCCGGAACACCTTGCACAGCGAGGTCGACGCGATCAGGATCGACTTGCCGTCGTGGGAGACGCAGATCCCGTTCGGGAAATAGAAGTGATTGATCACCGTGCGCGTGGTCTTGGTCGCCGGATCGTAGCAGACCACGCGGCCGTTCGGCCGGCCCTCGAGGATGTCGAGGGTGTTGGTGGTCATCTCGTAGCGCGTGGTGCAGTCGCTGAAATAGATCTTGCCGTCGGGCGCGATGTCGAGGTCGTCGGCCATGCGCAGGCGCGAGTCGTCGTTCAGCTTGTACCAGGTGCGGTTGGTCTCGTCGGTGACCTTGAAGATGCGGCCATCGGGCGCGACGCCGTAGACGCCCATGCCGGCGACGGCGACGATCAGGTTCTCGTCGCGATCGAACTGCATGCCGAGCGGCCGCCCGCCGATATGGGCGAACACCTCGCGGGTTTCGAAGTTCGGTCCGGAGAAGCGGATCACATTGCCGTCGCGGGTCGAGCCGTAGAGCCGGCCCTGGCGGTCGAGGATGACGTCCTCGGGGCCTTCGACCTGGTCGACGCCGATCGCCTGCGCCTTGATCAGCCGGTCGTTCTGCGCATAGGGCGAGGCTGAGCCGGGCTGCACCGCCGGCGCCGAGGCCAGCGGCACGAAGGCCGGATTGACATAGATCTTCTGGATCGCCTTGCCGCGGTTCTTCGACCATTTGACGTCGATGCCGACGGCCGCGAGCAGGATCATGCCGGTCACCGCCGAGGTGACGTAGCCCGGGATGCCCATGCGCACCAGGCCGTTGATCAGCAGGAAGATGATCAGCGCGCCGATCATCGCCCGCCACACCGTGCCCTTGCCGCCGGCCAGCGACACGCCGCCGAGCACCACGGCCGTGAGCGCCTGGAATTCCCAGCCGACACCGGTGGTGGAATCCGTCGAGGCCTGCCGTGCCGCATAGAAGATGCCGCTCGCCGCGCACAGCGTGCCCGACAGCACATAGGTCATGAACAGCATCAGGCGGACGCGGATGCCGGCATGACGCGCCGCCTTGCGGCTGGCGCCAATCGCGGTGAGATGCCAGCCATAGCGCGAGCGCGACAGGAAGATGTGGCAGATCAAGAGCACCACGAACAGCGTCGCCGCATTGACGGGAATGCCGAGCACGCTGCCGCCGCCGATGAAATCCCAGGCGTCGCTCTCGACCGAGTTGGTCGCGAACACCTGAGCGTAGGAGGTGTTGAGCAGGTTGACCGAGGCGCGCAGGATGATCAGCGTCACCAGCGTGGTCAGGAACGGCCGCGTCTTCAGGAAGCCGATCAGGAAGCCGTTGATGCTGCCGAGCAGCGCGCCGACCAAGAGCGTCGCCGGCACCGCGAGACCGACCGGCCATTCGCGCACCAGGAGGAAATACAGCGCCGCGAAATTGCACAGCGCAAAGATCGCGCCGACCGAAAGGTCGATGCCGCCGGTGACGAGGCAGAAGCCCATCGCCAGCGCGACGAAGCCGAATTCGGCGAACAGCCGCAGCAGCGACACCGAGTTCTGCACCGAGGCGTAGTCGGGAATGGTGAGCGCGAAATAGGCCCACAGCCCGATCATCACGGTGAACGGAACGACCGGCTCGAACCACTGTTTCAGCAACAACTCCGACAGCAGGAGCCGGGGTGAAAACCGCCGCACCGACGCGGCAAAGGAATCAACTGCCATCGACATCGTTCAAAGCACTCCCTCGATCCGGTTTCACGTGTCCGGATTCTGATCCTTGTCACAGCCGGCGCGGGAATGCCCCCCGCGCCGGCTGCCCCGCGCCTTGTTAGTTTTCTTGGGTAGCGCGAAACAGGTGCCGCCGAGCGAGGCGTTCGACTTATCGATCCAGATCGGCCGCGTGTAGTAGGACAGGTTCTTCGTGCCGGGCTTGTCGCCGGACATCAGCAGGGTTTCGGCTGCGAACATCAGATCGTGGCCCTGCTCGGTCGCCTTGTAGCTGAGGAACTTGCTGAAATTGCCTGATGTGACCTGATCGCAATCGAGCTGCGAGCCCTCGCCCGAGGCGAACACCTTGACGTCGTCGATCTTGCCGGCGTTGCGGATCGCTTGCGCGGCGCCCGACTCCATGATGCCCCAGAAGCCGATCGAGGCGCAGAGATCGGGATGCTGCTGGATCACGGTCGCGGTGATGTTGAGCGCGGTGTTGGCGTCCCAGTTCGCCGCCTGGTTCGACACCACCTTGATGTTCGGGTCCTTGTTCAGGACATCCATGATGGCGCCGACCTGGTCGACGCTGGCGGCCGCGGTCAATTCGCCCTGCACGATCTGCACCTTGCCCGACTTGCCGGAGCCGGTGCCGCAGGCCTTGACGGCTTCGTTGGCGAGCATCCTGCCGATTTCGCGCCAGTCGACGCCGACGAAGGCGCCGGACTTGTAGTTCGAGGCCATGTTGACCTGGATCACATGCGTGCCCTGGGCCTCGGCGCGCTTGAGATCCTTCATCAGCAGCGTCACGCTTGGGTTCTGCACGATCAGGACGTCGGGCTTCTGGTCGACCAGCGCGGTCAGCGCCTGCTGCATGGCGGACGGATTGTTGTTGGGATCGCGCACGACATATTTCATGCCGCGCCACTCGGCCTCTTCCTGCACCACGCGGCCCCATTCGTCCGACAGCGGCACGCCGAGCGCGATCGGCAGATAGGCGATGGTCTTGCCCTGCAGCGACTTGTCGTAGGCGGCGCGCAATTCGCGCCCGGCCTTGGTGCCTTCATCCTGCGCCGATGCCGCGAACGGCATGGCGGCAACCGCCACTCCGGCGAGCAGGATCGTCCAGAACTTCGTCGTCTTCATCGTCTCCTCCACAAGAAATTCTTTTGATTGATTTGGATTTGTTATGATTGATTTTGGCGCGGGGACACTCGTTTCAGTCGCCTTGCCGCGCGGTCTCCTCGTCGCGGGGATGCAGCCAGTTGTCGAGCACGATCGCCGCCAGCAGCACCACGCCCTTGATGATGTTCTGCACCTCGCTGTTGACGTCCATGATGGTGAAGGCGTTGAGCAGCGTGCCGATCAGGATGCAGCCGACCACGACGCTGAACACGCTGCCGCGGCCGCCGATCAGGCTGATGCCGCCGATCACGACGACCAGCACGACGTCGAAGATCATGGTCCCCTGCGTGATCGCCATCTGCATGCTGCCCGTGGTGCCGACCCAGACCAGGCCTGCAATCCAGGCGAGCAGCGCAACCAGCACGTGCTCGAGCACGATCAGCGGCCGCAGCGGAATGCCGGTCAGCCGCGCCGCCTCCGGATTGTCGCCCTGCGCATAGATGAAGCGGCCGACCGAGGTGCGCGACAGGAACAGGTGCATCGCGATCGCCGCGATCGCGAACACCAGGATTGGAACCGGGATGCCGAACAGTCGTCCGGCGCCGAGATACATCAGGCCCGGCGCGTCCTTTGGCGCGTAGACCACCCAGGCCGGCGCGATCCAGAATGCGAGGCCATAGATCACGAAGCCGGCGGCCAGCGTCACGAACAGCGCCGGCGCCTCGACGAAGGCGACCATCACGCCGTTCACGACGCCGATCAGCACCGCGATTGCCAGCGCCAGCAGCACTGCCGTGAAAACGGGCATGCCGTTCTGCATGTAGATCAACGCGATCGCCCAGGAACCGGCCATGATCGCGACCTCGGAGAGGTCGATGCCGCGGCTGATCACGATCAGCCCCATGCCGAGGCCGAGCACGCCGAGGATGGAAATACTGCGCAACAGATTGAGCAGGTTGGAGACGGTGGCAAAGCCGTTCAGCGTCAGGCCGAACACCACCAGCAGCGCGATCGTGATCAGGAGCACGATCTGCTCCTGGCTCGGCTTTGCGAACATTGAGCCCGAGCGAGATGATGCCGCAGGGACAGCAACGCCGCGCGATGGCGATTGCACGCTCATCGTTTCCTCCAGGTATTATTTTGCTTGAGACTTTAAGAGTGCCGACTGATATTCGTCAAATGCATTCGACGGATACGGATTGATTATTTCCATGCATGTGCGCGATATCGATCTGAACCTGTTCGTGGTGTTCGACGCGATCTATTCCGAGGGCGGCGTCAGCCGCGCCTGCTTCCGCCTCAACCTGACGCAGCCCGCGGTGAGCCATGCGCTGAGCCGGCTGCGCGCGATGTTCAACGATCCGCTGTTCGTGCGCCGCCATCACGTGATGACGCCGACCCCGCTGGCACGCCAGATCATCACCACCGTGCGGCAGGCGCTCAACGGCCTCGAGACGACGCTGACCCACACCAACCGCTTCGATCCGGCCAGGACGCCGAAGCGGTTCGTGATCGGCCTGCGCAACAATCTGGAGGCGCCGATTCTGAGCGCGCTGATCAACCGGATCAGCAGCCTCGCGCCGCTGGTCGAAATCGCCACCGTGCGCAGCGAGCGCAACAACCTGGAGCGCGAGCTTGCCGCCGGCACGCTCGACGTCGCGATCGACACGCTATTGCCGCTCTCGACCGAGGTGCGGCGCGAGCAGATCCTGACCGAGCATATCGCGGTGTTCGCCCGCCGCGGCCATCCCGAGCTCGGCACGCGGCTCGACAAGAAGGCTTATCTGCGCATGGAGCATGTCTGCGTGACGTCGCGGCGCAGCGGCCTGTCGTTCGAGGACTTCCAGTTCCAGCGCCTCGGCCTGACCCGCACCGTTCGCCTGACCTGCCAGAATTTCGCGACCGCCTGCCACGTCGTGAGCCGCAGCAACATGCTGCTGACGGCGTCGGAAAGCGCAGCTTCCGTGCTGGAGGACCCCGGGCTGCTGCAGTGCTTCCCCTGCCCGTTCCCGATCAGCCCGCACGTCAATTATCTCTATTGGCATGCCACCGCCGAGGGCGACACCACCAATCAATGGCTGCGCGAGCAACTGCGCGCCGCCGCCGCGCTGCTGGCCGGCAGCCGCTTCGGCAAGAAGAGCCGCCGTGCAGCAAAGACGGGCCCGAAGGTGGCGCTTCCGATTCCGACCAGCATCGCCGCCGAATAGCGACGCTCCTTCACTTCACCTCGCCCCGCCTGCGGCGAGAGGTGCAGCAGTCCCCGCTACATCCCGCTCAGCCCGCTATCCACCGCCAGCGTCTGTGCAGTGACATAGACGCTTTCGTCCGACATGAAGAACAGCACGGCATAGGCGATCTCCCACGCCGTCGCCTGGCGGCCGAACGGGACCTGGCTCTTGCCGCGCGACGGCCGGCCGGCGCCGGCCTCGCGGCCGTTCGGCGTGTCGACCAGCCCGGGATAGACCAAATTGGCACGGATGCCGCGCCGCGCACCGGTATGCGCGATGTTGCGCATCAGGCCGCCGAGCGCCGCCTTGGAGGAATCGTACACCGCCATCTGCGATCCCGCCTTCAGCGCCGCGATCGAGGAGATGAAGACGATCGAGCCGCCGTCCGCGAATTTCGGCAACGCGGCGCGGCAGCACAGCATCGGGCCGCGGACGTTGACGTCGTAGATCCGGTTCCACTCCTCGGCGCTGACATTGTCGAGCCCGGTCTTGCCGAAGGTGCCGATGTTCAGCACCATGCCGTCGAGCCCACCCATGCCTTGATGCGCCTCATCAATCATCCTGATGACGTCGGCCTCCCTGGTGACATCAGCGGCGATCGAAAAACCTCGGCCGCCGTCGGCCGCGATCCGCGCGACCGTGTCGTCGGCGGAGGCGCGGTTGAGGTCGGCGACCGCGACCTGCGCGCCCTCGCGTGCGAACAGCAGGCTCATGGCGCGGCCGTTGCCGATCGGATCGGTCGCGGCATCGAACACGCGCTGGCCGCCGCCGACCACCAGGATGCGGCGGCCGTTGAGGCGTCCCCTGCCCGGCGCCGAGCCCGACGATTCCGCACTTAAGGGACGGACGTAGCGCTCAGGCTTGGCCTCTTGCGAAGTCTCCGACATCCCATCAACCCCGCTTCTTGCCGCCCTCATAGACCGCCATGCCGGCGGCCGGATCGAGATCGGTCTCGGTCGCCTCGGTCAGCCGCGCCATCATCATGTAGAACCCGAGCGTCACGATCGCCTCGACGATCTCCTGCTCGCTGAAATGCTTGCGAACACCGGCGAATGCCGCGTCACCGACGCGCACTTTCTCGACCACCTCGCGGCCGAAGCCGAGCAGCGCGCGTTCGGCGGTGTTGAGCGCGGCATCGTCGTAATGGCTGCGCTCGACCGCATCGATCTGCGCTTGCGTCACGCCGACGCCGAGCGCGATCGGCACGTGCTGGCGCCACTCATAGGCGCCGCCCTCGAGCTGCGCGGCTTGCAGGATCAAGAGCTCGCGGTTGACCGCTGACAGTTTCTGCTTGTGCAGGATCGAATTGCCGAGCCGCATCAGCGGAATCGCATTGGCCTCGGCATGGGCCATCATGCGGAAGATGTTGAGCTTGACCGGCATGCGGTCGAACGCGGAGCGGATGTCTCCGCTGGTGGTCTCCGGATCAATCAGAGGCAGTCTTGCCACGCGTCTCTCCCTTTTTTCGTTGTTTGTTGTCCGAGATGTCTGCGTCCCTGGCCGCAATCAGCGACAGGAAGAACGCGAGATAGCGGTCGATCGCCTCGATCACCTTCGACCGCGGCGAGGCCTCCGCGCCCATCACATAATGTTCGAGCCTGACATAGATCAGGCCGGCCGCGAACAGCCGCGCCGCCTCGCGCGGATCCGAGGTCGAGATCAATCCGGCCAGCGCGAAGCCGCGGAAGTAGTCCGTCATCAGGCTTTGTTCGCGCGCATAGAAATGGTCGGCGAACTTGGCGCGAATGCCGGGCACACGGTTGCGTTCGGCGGTGATGACCTTCTGGAACTGATGCTCGCGCGGATCGGACCATTGTTCGACGAGATCGAGCGCGAACTGGCGGCAGAACGCGGTCGGCCGCCGTGCCAGCTGCCGGTAGCGCGGCTCCTCGAGCCGGTCGGCCGAACTCGCCGGGCCGTGCTCGCTGACGATCGCTTCGAGGATCGCGGCCTTGCCGGGAAAATGATTGTAGAGGCTGCTCTCGCGGATGCCGACGCGGCGCGCGAGCTCGCGCATCGAGGCCCCGCCATAGCCGCTCTGCGCGAACAGGCTGAGCGCTTCGCTGAGGATGCGCTCACGGGTGGATGTTGCGACCGCCTCGGCCGCGCTGGATGTGGAAGCCATGGCGCCTTGACTAACGAACGATCGTTCGCTAGTCAATCGTACGAACGATCGTTCGTTTGCTCTAGGGCGGGTCGCGATCCGCAGCCGGCAAGGCGAAGTACTCGCGTTTCAACTCCGCCCCGAAGAGGCGGAGAGCAATCTGGGGAGATCACGTCATGGCGCACCTCGTCCGCTCTCATTTGCGCGCGGCCCTTGTCCTGCTGCCGCTCATCGCCGCAGGTGCCGCGCGAGCCGAGAGCCCGAAATACGACGCGGGCGCCGATGACAAGACGATCAAAATCGGAACCACCGCGCCGCTCTCCGGTCCTGTCTCCGCTTTCGCGCAGATCGCGAAATCGGCGGAGGCCTATTTCCGCAAGGTGAATGACGAGGGCGGCATCAACGGCCGGCGCATCCAGATGATGATCGCCGACGACGCTTACAGCCCGCCGAAGACGGTGGAGCAGACACGCCGCCTGGTCGAGAGCGACGAGGTGCTGTTGATCTTCGGCGGCGTCGGCACGCCGACCAACAGCGCCGTGCACAAATATCTCAACGACAGGAAGGTGCCGCAGCTCTTCCTCGGCTCGGGTGCGGCGAAGTGGGACGATCCGAAGAATTTTCCGTGGACCGTCGGCTGGCAGCCGACTTATCGCGACGAGGCGATCGCCTACGCCAAATACATCAAGGCGAGCCATCCGAACGCCAAGGTCGGCGTGCTCTACCAGAACGACGACCTCGGCAAGGACTATCTGAAGGCGCTGGAGGAAGGCCTCGGCAGCACCGAGGCCATCGTGGCGCGCGCGCCGTATGAGACGTCAGCGCCCACCGTCGACACGCAGATATTGCTGCTCAGGAGCAGCGGCGCCGACGTGGTGCTGGTCGCGGCGACACCGAAATTCGCGGCGCAGGCGATCCGCAAGATCGGCGAGATCGGGTGGAAGCCCACCACCATCATCTCCAATGTCTCGGCCTCGATCAGCGGCGTGCTCGAACCCGCCGGCCGCGACAATTCCACCGGCGTGATCTCGAGCCAATACCTGAAGGATTCGACCGACCCGGCGCTGAAGGACGATTCCGGCTACAAGCAATGGGCCGCCTTCATGGACAAGTATTTGCCCGATGCCAACAAGAGCGACTGGCTCAATGTCTACGGCTACACCATCGCACAGACGCTGGTCGCGGTGCTGAAGGCCTCCGGCAACGACCTGACCCGCGCCAATGTGATGAAGCAGGCGACCAGCATGAGGGATCTGCATCTGCCGATGCTGATCAACGGCACGGCGGTCGGCAATTCGCAGGAGCACTATACGCCGATGACCAGCCTGAAACTGATCCGCTACGACGGCACGCGCTGGGTGCCGTTCGGCGACCTCATCAAGAACTGAGCACGGCATGCGCCAGATCAACATCGGCAGCATGCGGATCGACCGGCTGGTCGAAATCGCCGCGCTCGCCTTCGACAAGACATGGCTGTTCGCCAACGTCACCGACGAGGTCATCGCCGCGAACCGAAGCTGGCTCGATCACCGCTATATCGAGCCGGAGACCGGCCGCTTCATCCTGAGCCACCACTCCTATCTGGTGCGTACGCCGCGCTGGACCGCTGTCGTCGATACCTGCTGCGGCAATCACAAGCCACGTCCGCGCGTGCCGGTGTGGGACAATCTCAACCAGCCCTATCTGGAAAACATGGCCGCGCTGGGCGTGCGACCCGAGCAGGTCGACTTCGTGATGTGCACGCATCTCCATGTTGACCACGTCGGCTGGAACACGCGGCTGCTCAACGGGCGCTGGGTGCCGACCTTTCCGAAGGCGCGCTATCTGATGGGACGCGCCGAGTTCCGGCACTGGGAGGCCGCGCACCGCGCGAGCCCGCCGACACCGGTCAATCACGGCTCGTTCGAGGACTCCGTGCTACCGATCGTCGCGGCCGGACAGGCCGAATTCGTCGAGACCAATCACCTGCTGTTCGATGACCGCGATGCGGGCTTGCGCTTTGCGCCGGCGCCGGGCCACACCGCCGGCAACATGCAGATCCATCTCGACGGCGGCGGCGCTCATGCCGTGATGTCCGGCGATGTAATCCATCATCCGATCCAGTGCGCGGAGCCTTGGCTGTCCAATGCCGCCGACATCGATCCCGCAGCAGCGCTCGCCACCCGCGTGACGCTGCTGGAGGAGTTGGCTGATACACCGAGCTATTTGCTGACGGGGCACTTCCCTGCTCCGACGGCAGGCCGCGTGGTCCGGCATGGCGACGCGTTCAGGTTCAGGTTCGAGGATTGAGCGTCTGAGAAGATCGGGCCAGGAGGGCTCCGCTAAACCAGCGGCGCCCCGTCTTCCGCTTGCCCTCGCCGGCGCTGCCGGGATCGAAGTCAAATAGCGCGATCCAGCCATGCGGTTCCGCGCTTGAATCCGCATCGACGGGCAGGCATAAGGGCTGCCATCTCCCTTAAAAAATGGCCATAGCCCAAGGATTTACGATGCCCGCCTATCGCTCCCGCACAACCACCCACGGCCGCAACATGGCGGGTGCTCGCGGCCTCTGGCGCGCCACCGGCATGAAGAACGAGGATTTCGGCAAGCCGATCATCGCGGTGGTCAATTCCTTCACCCAGTTCGTGCCCGGACATGTGCATCTCCAGAACCTTGGCCAGCTCGTCGCACGCGAGATCGAGAAGGCCGGCGGCGTCGCCAAGGAGTTCAACACCATCGCGGTCGACGACGGCATCGCAATGGGCCATGACGGCATGCTCTACAGCCTGCCCTCGCGCGAACTGATCGCCGACAGCGTCGAGTACATGGTCAATGCGCATTGCGCCGACGCGATGGTCTGCATCTCCAACTGCGACAAGATCACCCCCGGCATGCTGATGGCGACGCTGCGCCTCAACATCCCGACCGTGTTCGTTTCGGGTGGTCCGATGGAATCGGGCAAGATCCTGCTCAAGGGCAAGAAGCGGGCGGTCGACCTGATCGACGCGATGGTTGCGGCTGCCGACTCCAACGTGTCGGACGAAGAGGTCGAGGTGATCGAGCGCTCGGCCTGCCCGACCTGCGGCTCCTGCTCCGGCATGTTCACCGCGAATTCGATGAACTGCCTGACCGAGGCCCTCGGCCTCGCGCTGCCCGGCAACGGCTCGGTGCTGGCGACCCATGCCGACCGCAAGAGCCTGTTCGTCGAAGCCGGCCATCTGATCGTCGATCTCGCCCGCCGCTACTACGAGCAGGACGACGCCAAGGTGCTGCCGCGCAACATCGCAAACTTCAAATCGTTCGAGAACGCGATGACGCTCGACATCGCGATGGGCGGCTCGACCAACACCGTGCTGCATCTGCTCGCCGCCGCGCGCGAGGGCGAAGTGCCGTTCACGATGGCCGACATCGATCGTCTCTCACGCAAGGTGCCGGTGCTCTGCAAGGTCGCGCCCTCGGTGCAGGACGTCCACATGGAGGACGTGCATCACGCCGGCGGCATCATGGCGATCCTCGGCGAGCTCGACCGCGCCAGGCTGCTCACGACAGACGGCCCGACCGTGCACGCCGCGACGCTGGACGACGCGCTGAACCGCTGGGACGTGGTGCGGACGTCGAGCGACAAGGTGCGCAACTTCTACTGCGCCGCACCGGGCAACGTGCCGACCCAGGAGGCTTTCAGCCAGAACAGCCGCTTCGATGAAGTCGACGCCGACCGCGAAGCCGGCGTCATCCGCGACGCCGCGCATGCCTATTCCAAGGACGGCGGCCTCGCCGTGCTGTTCGGCAACCTCGCCGAAGACGGCTGCATCGTGAAGACCGCCGGCGTCGACCAGAGCATCCTGAAGTTCTCCGGTCCGGCCCGCATCTTCGAGAGCCAGGACGCATCGGTCGACGCCATCCTCACCAACAAGGTGAAGGCGGGCGATGTCGTGCTGATCCGCTACGAAGGTCCGCGCGGCGGCCCGGGCATGCAGGAGATGCTCTACCCGACCAGCTATCTGAAGTCGAAGGGGCTCGGAAAGGCCTGCGCACTGATCACCGACGGCCGCTTCTCCGGCGGATCGTCCGGCCTGTCGATCGGCCACGTCTCGCCGGAAGCCGCCGAAGGCGGCCTGATCGGCCTCGTCGAGGAAGGCGATGTGATCGAGTTCGACATCCCGAACCGCAAGGTCAACCTCAAGGTCGATGATGCCGAACTGAAGCGCCGCCGCGCGGCGATGGAAGCCAAGGGCAACGCGGCGTGGAAGCCGGCCGCGCCGCGCAAGCGCGCCGTCTCGACCGCGCTGAAGGCCTATGCGGCCTTCGCGAGCAGCGCCGCCAAGGGCGCGGTGCGCATCCTGCCGGAGTAATCGGCCAAAGCGTTTTCGAGCAAGGAAAACGCGTCAAACGAAATCAAAAGCCCCGTCCCGATGCCATCGGGACGGGGCTTTTGACGTATCAGCTCACGTGCAAGTCGGCTGCTTCGATCCGGATGCGGTCGGCATGCAGTGACCAATCGCACAGCGATTGTTCCTGACAGAATTTGACCTTGGCCATCTCGCCTGCCTGGCCTTCGCTCACGGCGTCGATCTCGAGCGCACCCTGGCAGACCTCGCGCTCGCGGCCATTGCCGCCGAGCACGTCCTTCATGAAATGAACGACGAAGCGTGACATGGAACCCTCCCTGCTGGACCGGAAGAGCCGGGAGTACCGCTTTAGCACTAACGCTAAATGGTGTTGAGTTAATTCGGCGCGCGTGACTGCGGCGCTTCGCTGCGGTGGAAAACTAGGCGCCGGCCTGCGGCAGGCTGGCGGCCGCGATCGCGACGATCTGCGCAATGCGGCGGCCGATCCTGGCGGGCGCGTTGCGGAGCAATGACTGGACCTGTCGCATGACACATCTTCCTTCCGTGCCCGGAATGGTCGGGCACATCAAGAAAATGGCGATTTCGGGCTAAGTCGTCGATATCTCAGGGAAAATAACAACGGACGCTTCGCGAGACGGCGGTTTTGCAGTGGGTTTGTTGCCCTATTTGCGCCCGCGACGACGGAGATTTTCTCCGGCATTCCTGCCTTCACCACGTATAGCGCACCACCCCCTTGCCGGCGTAGGAAGCGGTGACATCTGAGAATTCGCCTTCGAACGTCGCCGCAGCCGACCAGCCGTTGCGCCATTTCATGTCGATCGACGCCGTGGTCAGCGCGGAGTCGGAGGCCTGCGCCGCGCCGTTGACGACGAAACTCGCGCCGGGCAGCGCCTGGAAGGTCGCGGCGATCGACCGGTCCGGATCATAGTCATGCGCCCAGGCGAACCGCGTGCGCAGCGTCAGCACGCCGTCGGCCATCGCAAACGACTTGTCGGTGCGAATGCCGAGTTCGCTGCGGACATCCGTGACGCTCTTGCCGGCATAATCGAGCACGAAGGCCGGTGAGCCGACGACGGCCTGCTCGGCATAGCCAGGCAGATCGAAGGTCGTGAACTGGCCGGCGGCATAGGGCGTGATGCCGATGCCGCCGGTCCATGGTGCGACGAAACGATAGCCACCTTCAAGCCTGCCTGAATAGGTGTTGGCATTGAACTCGGCGCGGAGCTGGTCGATGCCGGCGACCGTGACGATGCGGTTGGTGGTGATGTCCTGCCAGCCATAAGCCAATGCCGCGGAGATGTAGGCCGCACCTTCGGTGTGGCGGAGATAGCGCCGGCCTGGAACAGATCGGATCGGCCGCTGCCGCTGTTGACGACCGAGAAGTTGGTGCCGCCGCCAGCGAGCGCGAAGCCCGCGATGGTGTTCGGCGAAAACAGATAGTCGGCACCGACCACGGTGCCGTACACGCTGCTGGTGGTATCGTTCGATCCGACAATGGCGTTGCCGTTGCTCGACCGCGAGCCGCCATAGCCCTCCGCCCATACACTCCAGCGCGGCACGAACGGGACCGGCGGCGCCTTGGTGAACATCGCGAACGCGTTGGTCGTGCGTGTGGCGGCATAGGCGCTTGTGTCGCCCTCCTCCGCATAGCCCGATGTGGGCGCCGCAGCAATTCCCCCGTTCCGATTCATGAGCGGATCGGTCAGCAGCCCCAGGAACAGGTTCGTGGCATCGAAGGTGGTCTGCTGCGAGCCGGTCGCCAGTTCACCAGAGGCCTGCGTCAGGCCTGCGGGCGTCAGCGTGCCGTAGACCATCGGGATGCCGCCTGTCGTGTTGAAGGAGTTGACCAGCGCGTTCGCGACGGGCTGCTGATTGAGGTTCAGGCCCCTGCCGAAGTTCGGTGCGGTCGGGCCTGGCGGTGGCGGCGTGAAGTTCAGCGTGAGATTGAGGTAGGCGTGGCCGGCGTCGTAGCTCAGCGTGTCGCTGAAATTTGCCGGCAGGTTCGTGTTGGTCAGCGCGCCGAAGGTGCCGCTGACGCTGCCCGCGCTCAGGATGGTATATTGCTTCGAGATATAGCTGCCGTTGGCGAACGCCGCATTGACTGTGGCACCGCCGAGCGTCGCGCTGCCCGTGACATTGGCAGAGGATGCGGTCGAAGGATTGACCGCCACGACATAATACGCGCCGGACTGGAATGCGAGATTGCCGTTCACCGTCGTCAACGTGCCCGGCATGCCGGAGCCTGGCGCGAAGGTGCCGGCGCTCTGGATCATCGTGTCGCCGACCGAGCCGGTGCCGTTGAGCAGGCCACCGGCCCCGATGGTCGGATCGCTGAGCGAGCCGTTCACCGTCAGCGTCGCGTTGGTCACTGTCGTGCCGCCGGTATAGGTGTTGGTGCCGAGCACGAGGGTCGTGCCGGCGGTCGCGTCGAGGCTCGCAGCACCGCCGAGGCCGTTGATCGCGCCGCCTGTCGAGGTGATGGCGCCGTTGAGCGAGCCGTTCTGCAACGTGCCGCCGGCAAGCTTCAGTGCCGCCTGCGTCTGCGTGGTGCCGCCGAGATCGAGCGTACCGCCACCATTGACGGTCGTCGTTCCGCTCGTCGCGCCCAGCGCGCCGGCGCCGGACAGTTGCACCATGCCAGCATTGATGATGGTGCCGCCGCTGTAGGTGTTGTTCCCCGACAGCACCAGCGTGCCGTTGCCGGTTTTGGTGACGGCACCCGTTGCGCCGCCAAGGTCCGCGATCACGCCGGATAGTGTGAGCGAGCCGGTGTCGACCTGCACCGTCCCGCCGTTGCTCCCGATCTGGACCGCACGGGACGCGGTGAAACCGGCGCCGCTGACCTCCAGCGTGCCGCCATCGAAAATCAATCGTCCCGTTCGGCCCCCGAGATTGGCATCCCCCGAAACAGAGAGCGTGCCTGATGCAAAGGTCGTTCCGCCCGTATACGTGTTGGTTCCGGTCAGGGTCAGCGTGCCGGTCCCGACCTTGATCAGCCCGCCGTTCCCACTGAATACGCCGGAAACCGGGGTGATAACGCCGGAGAATGTCGTCGAGAGGTCATTGCCGCCGACCGTCAGGGTATTGGCGCCGAGCCGGATGGTGCCGCCCCCTTCGATCGACCCGGCCGTGGTGCCGCCTGTCGTGAGGCCCGAAATGTCGAGCGCACCTGTCCCGTTCAGGATGAAGCGCGCGGTGCCGCCGCTGGCCGTGTCTTGAATGGAAGTCGTGCCACCATCGTTGGTCGTGATGGTGGCGTTGCCGGCCGTGCTCGAATTCGCGAACGTCAAATTGAGATTGTTGATGATCGCGGCATTGCCAGCCGTGCTCGCGTTGAGGAAATTGGTTTCGCCGGTGTTGAGGATGCTGGC
>NZ_LGTB01000013.1 GCF_001238275.1 Bradyrhizobium viridifuturi | reverse complement strand
TGAACGCTCCGCCGGTTTATTCCGATCGCGGTGCGCCAACCGGTCCTGTGATGTCGCCCGACGATCCGCGCTATGGCCGTCCGATGGGGCCGCCGCCGGTGATCTATGGTGATCGTCCGGGCGCGCAGCAGGCCAATCGCGACAATGGCGTTCCAGCCGCTGGCGTGTCCTATGGCGACGACCGCGGTGGCATGCGTCCGCCCGAGGGCGTCACCGGAGCCGTGCCGCAGCAGCAGGCGCCGGTCGATGCCAATGGCAAGCCGGTGCAGATCGCGGCGCTGCCGCCGGACGAGCAGCCGGAAGACGGCCCCGCGCAACTGGCCCCGAATCTGCGCCGCCAGGAAGTGGCGTTCGCGACCAAGGAGCCGGCCGGCACGATCGTCGTCGATACGCCGAACACCTACCTCTATTACATCCTGGGCAATGGCCGGGCGATCCGCTACGGCGTCCGCGTCGGCCGCGACGGCTTCACCTGGACCGGCGTGCAGAAGATCACCCGCAAGGCCGAGTGGCCGGATTGGCATCCGCCGCCGGAGATGATCGAGCGTCAGCCCTATCTGCCGCGCTTCATGGCCGGCGGACCCGGCAACCCGCTCGGCGCCCGCGCGATGTATCTCGGCTCGACGGTGTACCGTATTCACGGCACCAACCAGCCGTCGACCATCGGCAAGTTCGTCTCGTCGGGCTGCATCGGCATGCTGAACGAGGACGTCTCGGATCTGTTTGAACGCGCCAAGGTCGGCACCCGCGTGGTTGTGCTGCCCGGCGGCGCAGCCCCGGGAACGACGACGGCGTCCGCCGCGCCGCCGCCCAATCCGATGGCCCCCGCGCCGACCCAGGCGCAGGCCGCACCGCTGCCCGGCACGCAGCCGACCGCGGTGCAGCCGCTGCCCGCGCCGGTCACGGTGCGCTAGGGCAATCGGAGAACTCATCATTGAAAAAGGCGCGCGAACAGCGCGCCTTTTTTGTTTGCCGATCGATGTCCGGCCTCAGGCCAGCCGGCGCGGCGGCTCGCCACCCTTGGTGAAGGCGTCGATACAGGCGACCATCTGCTGATAGTGCGCCTGCAGGCTCTCGCGCGTCGCGTAGCCGAGATGCGGCGTGATCACGACGTTGTCGAGCTTGCGGAGCGGATGATCTGTCGGCAGCGGCTCGACCGAGAACACGTCGATGCCGGCCCCGGCGATCTTCTTCTCGCGCAGCGCCGCGAGCAGCGCGTCCTCGTCGACTATCGGCCCGCGCGCGGTGTTGACGAGATAGGATGACGGCTTCATCCGGGCGAGGTCGGCGGCGCCGACCAGTCCGCGCGAGCGCGGGCTCAGCACGACATGGATGGTGATGATGTCTGATGTCGCGAACAGCTCGTCTTTGCTGGCGTAGCCGACGCCGGCCTCCTTGCATTTCTCGGGCGTGAGGTTGGGGCTCCAGGCGATCACGTTCATGCCGAACACCTTGGCCATGCCGGCGACCTTGCTGCCGAGCTTGCCGAGGCCGATGACGCCGAGCGTCTTGCCCTCGATCTCGGTGCCGGCAAAGGTCTGCCACGCCTCGCCGGCATGCATGCGCGCGTTCTCGCGACCGATGCCGCGGGTCAATTCCAGGATCAGGCCCATGGTCAGGGGCGCGGTGGGGTCGCGGCTGTACTGGGTGCCGCACAGCACCACGTTGCGCGCCTTGGCCGCCTCCATGTCGATCGCGGCGTTGCGCATGCCCGACGTGATCAGGAGCTTCAGCTTGGGCAGCGCGTCGAACAGGCTCTTCGGGAACGGGGTGCGCTCGCGCATCGCGCAGATGATCTCGAAATCCCTGAGCTTCGCCGCGGCCTCGGCCTCGCTCGCGAACGGCTTGTCGAACACCGTGACGTCGATCCGATCCTTGAGCGTCGGCCAGTCGGCCAGCGAAAGCGCGATGTCGAAATAGTCGTCGAGGATTGCACAGCGGAGCCGCGTCATCGGAAAGGTCCATTCAGGGTGAGGGCAACGGCAAAAATCACCGTCGGGATCCCCTGATGGTCGCGCGCAATCGGGGGGCGCGCAAGCGGCCGCAGTTTCAAAAGGCGGCGACCGTCACACGGTTCAGGACTGCTTGCGCGTCTTCGCGGTCCGGATATCGGCGAGCATCGATCGGACCGCCGGCGACAGCGCCATCTGCTTGGCGCGGCAGGCCGGGCCCGGGCCGCGCATATAGTGCAGTTCCGGCCGGTAGGGATTGAAAGCCTTGGCGACGAAGGCGCTCCAGAAGGCGCGGAATTCGGCGAACAGCGTCGCCTCGCCCTTGGTCGCCGGGCGCGAAAGAGGAGCTGAAATGATGGTAGCCATGACGTGGCCTCAACTGTTTTGGTCGCGGTTCTGCCGCAAAAATCGCCGTTTTCCGGCGTTGCAGACGAGTTTTGGCCTGATTTATTAAAAGATGGTTTCAATTGTCGTGATTCCGCGCGCACATCGCCGCGAACCCGTAGTCACCCGTGGTGAGCGCACGAAACGTGGTGAACGGATGGAAAACGCACGCCCCGCGGTTGCGCTTTCGGGGGCCGGCCGTTACATCGGCGGCAGCAAAATTTCCACAAATCGGATCAATTCCAGGGACAGCGGATGGCTCGCCAGTTCATCTATTTCATGCAGGGTCTGACCAAGGCGTACCCGACCCGCAAGGTGCTCGATAACATCCATCTGAGCTTCTACCCCGACGCCAAGATCGGCGTGCTCGGCGTCAACGGCTCGGGCAAGTCGACCCTGCTCAAGATCATGGCCGGTCTCGACAAGGAATATAACGGCGAGGCCTGGGTCGCCGAGGGCGCCCGCGTCGGCTATCTCGAGCAGGAGCCGCAGCTCGATGCCTCGCTCTCGGTCCGCGAAAACGTCATGCAGGGCGTCGCCAAGCAGAAGGCGATCCTCGACCGCTACAATGAGCTGGCCGTCAACTACTCGGACGAGACCGCCGACGAGATGACCAAGTTGCAGGACGAGATCGAGGCGCAGGGCCTGTGGGATCTCGACAGCAAGGTCGACCAGGCGATGGACGCGCTGCGCTGCCCGCCCGACGACGCCGATGTCACGAAACTGTCGGGCGGTGAACGCCGCCGCGTCGCGCTGTGCCGCCTGCTGCTCGACCAGCCGGAACTGCTGCTGCTCGACGAACCGACCAACCATCTCGACGCCGAGTCGGTGTCGTGGCTGGAAGGCCATCTGCGCAACTATCCCGGCGCGATCCTGATCGTGACCCACGACCGCTACTTCCTCGACAACGTCACCGGGTGGATCCTCGAGCTCGACCGCGGCCGCGGCATCCCCTACGAGGGCAATTACTCGTCCTGGCTGGTGCAGAAGCAGAAGCGGCTCGAGCAGGAAGGCCGCGAGGACGCCGCGCATCAGAAGACGCTGGCCCGCGAGCAGGAATGGGTGGCGTCGTCGCCGAAGGCCCGCCAGGCCAAGTCGAAGGCGCGCTACCAGCGCTATGAGGAACTGCTCAAGCAGGCCAGCGAGAAGCAGACCCAGACCGCGCAGATCATCATTCCGGTGGCCGAGCGGCTCGGCGCCAACGTCGTCGACTTCGAGGGCCTCAGCAAGGGCTTCGCCGATCGGCTGCTGATCGACGATCTCAGCTTCAAGCTGCCGCCCGGCGGCATCGTCGGCGTGATCGGAGCCAACGGCGCCGGCAAGACCACGCTGTTCAAGATGATCACCAAGCAGGAGACGCCCGACAAGGGCAGCATCACGGTCGGCGAGACCGTGCATCTCGGCTATGTCGACCAGTCGCGCGATGCGCTCGACGGCAAGAAGACGGTGTGGGAAGAAATCTCCGGCGGCAACGAGCTGATCCTGCTCGGCAAGAAGGAAGTCAACTCGCGCGGCTACTGTTCGTCGTTCAACTTCAAGGGCGCCGACCAGCAGAAGAAGGTCGGCGCGCTGTCCGGCGGTGAGCGCAACCGCGTGCATCTCGCCAAGATGCTGAAGTCGGGCGCCAACGTGCTGCTGCTCGACGAACCGACCAACGACCTCGACGTCGACACGCTGCGCGCGCTGGAAGAGGCGCTGGAGGATTTCGCCGGCTGCGCCGTCATCATCAGCCACGATCGCTGGTTCCTCGACCGCATCGCGACCCACATCCTGGCCTTCGAGGGCGACAGCCATGTCGAATGGTTCGAGGGCAACTTCCAGGACTACGAGAAGGACAAGATGCGCCGGCTCGGCCAGGACAGCATCATTCCGCACCGCGTGAAGTACAAGAAGCTGACGCGCTGATCAGGCCTCGCAGGTCGCCAAACCTGTCGAGGAAGGCCCGTGCGCGGGGCAGCGCGTCGTGAAGGAATTGCTTTGGCTCGCACAGCCAAAGCCCTTCGATCTGGCGCGAGCGCCGTTCCGAGATCAGGATTTCGGCCGGCAGATCGACGAGCGTCGCGTCCCAGCCTGGAAAAAACCGGCGTGCGCGCCGGAAGCCGAGCGACAACAGCTGCGCTTCGGTGGTCAGCCCATGGTAGTCGAACGCGGCCTTGCCGTCCGTGACGTAGATGTGGTTGCCGGTGTAGCCGGGCGCCGGCTTGATCCATCGGGCGTGAAAGCCGAGATCGGCGTATCTCTCAAGCAACGCGTAGGCGAGCACCTGGCAGGCACCATTCGCAAAGAAATGGCGATCAGGCCGGTGCCATCGACGCTCCGGATCGTCCTTGACGTTGAGCTTCGGAAAGAACATCGGCGCGCGCTCGCGCTGGGCGGACAATATGGCGAGACTATCCCTTGTCGGCGGCGGGGAAAGGGTCGAATTCGGATACTTGCGGAATCGTGACGGCATCGCGGCGCAATCTGCGGCCAGTTGTCGCTTTTCAAGCGCGCGGGATTGCGTAGATAGAGCGCACCGCAATTTCAATTCCGCGAGCAATCCAACATGTCCGCTGTTTCCGACGCGTGTGCCCCTTTGAAGGGCCGCTCGCTGCGTCCCGTTCCCATGCTGATCTTCGGATCGCGCTGGCTGCAATTGCCGCTCTATGTCGGCCTCATCATCGCCCAGGGCGTCTATGTCGTGCTGTTCCTCAAGGAGCTGTGGCACCTGTTCGCGCACGCGTTCGATTTCAGCGAGCAGCAGATCATGCTCGCCGTCCTCGGCCTGATCGACGTCGTCATGATCTCGAACCTCCTCGTGATGGTGATCGTCGGCGGCTACGAGACCTTCGTTTCGCGCCTCAACCTGCAGGGTCACCCGGACGAGCCGGAATGGCTCAGCCACGTCAATGCCAGCGTGCTGAAGATCAAGCTCGCGATGGCGATCATCGGCATCTCCTCGATCCATCTGCTGCGCACCTTCATCGAGGCCGGCGCGCTGTCGTCGGGCAAGGGCAACTACACCGAGACCGGCGTGATGTGGCAGACCATCATCCACTGCGTCTTCATCCTGTCTGCGATCGGCATCGCCATCGTCGACAAATTGTCGAACGACTCGATCGAGGGCGCCAAGCAGCAATCCGGGCATTAGGCCGCCAACGGTTCACAGCAATCCGGTGTCGTGATAAGCCTCACGACACTGGATATCGCGGGTGTTCGCCGGATGGCGCGCCCATTGGACCGCTGTCTGAACAGGTTGTTGCATTTGGCATTGCTCCGCGCGCTTGCCTTCGGGCTTCTGCTTGCATCCGTCGTCTCGCCCGCGCGTGCGGCCGACGCCGCGTTCAGCCAGTTCATCGCCTCGCTGTGGCCTGAGGCCAAGGCGGCCGGCGTATCGCGTGAAACCTTCGATCGCGAGACGCGTTCCCTCGAGCCCGACTACAAGCTGCCCGACCTGATCCTGCCCGGGCGTCCCAAGACCGGCGCGCCGGCGCAGGCCGAGTTCGTGCAGGTGCCGGCCGACTACATCAAGGAAGCCTCGATCGCACGGCTCGCTGCGGAGGGACAGCGGCTGTTGCAGAAGTATCGGCCGTCGCTCGACGCGATCGAGAAGCGGTTCGGCGTTCCTCCAACGATCGTGCTGGCGATCTGGGGCCGCGAGACCGACTACGGCCGCTATTCGCTGCCCTACGACACGCTCCGCGTGGTGGCGACGCAGGCCTATGTCGGCCGTCGCAAGGATCAGTATCGCACCGAGTTCATCCTCGCGCTGAAGATCCTCGGCGAGGGCGTGGTGACACGCAAGGAACTGCGCTCGTCCTGGGCGGGGGCGACCGGCTACACCCAGTTCCTGCCGTCCGAGTACTACAAGCACGGCGTCGATCTCGACGGCGACGGCAAGGTCGACATCTGGCACTCGGTGCCGGACGCGCTCGCCTCCGCCGCGCAGCAGCTCGTCAACAAGGGCTGGCAGCCCGGCGTGCGCTGGGCCTACGAAGTCACGGCGCCGGCCAATGCCGACTGCACGATGGGCGTGCCTGAAGTGACAAGGCCGATCAGCCAGTGGCTGCGGGCGGGCTTCGTGCCGGTGCGCGGGCAGAAGCTCAGCGCCACCGAGCAGGCGCAATCGGCCTCGCTGCTGCAGCCGGAAGGCATCTACGGTCCGTCCTTCCTGACCACGCCGAACTACTTCGTGATCAAGGAGTACAATTTCTCCGATCTCTACGTGCTGTTCGTCGGTCATCTCGCCGACCGCATGACCAGCCCGCAGCCGTTTGCGACGCCATGGTCGGCGTCGAAGCAGCTGCGCTCGGCCGATGTCGAGGCGATGCAGCAGCAGCTGACCAAGATCGGGCTCTACAAGGACAAGCTCGACGGCAAGGCCGGGATGCAGACCCGCGCGGCGCTCGGCGCCTACCAGAAGCAGGCCGGGCTCAAGGTCGATTGCTGGCCGAGCGAGGCGGTGCTGCGCGCGATGCACGGGCAGCGCTAGAGCATGATCCGGAAAAGTGCGAAGCGGTTTTCCGATAAGATTATGCGCAAACGAAGGGCTGCAAGGACAATCGCCAAGACTGTTTCGGAGCGGAAAAACAAAAACCCGGCCGCAAGGCGGGTTTTCGAGTGTGATGCTGAAACTGTGTCGGTCGATCAGTCGCAAACCTGGATGCGACGGAAGCGCCAGCCGTAGCCATCCCAGAAGCGCTCACGAACCCAGCGGCACGGAGCTTCTTCGACGTAGGTCGGGGCCGGTGCAACATAGACCGGGGCCGGACGAGCGCCTGCGATCGCGCCGCCGAGCAGGGCGCCGCCGATCAGGCCGCCGGCAACGCCGGCCGCAACGGCGCCGCCGTCACCAGCCTTGGCAGCCGGAGCAACCGCCAGCGAACCGGCAATCGTGGTAACGGCAACGAGGGCAGCTAAAGTCTTCTTCATGTCTTTGGCTCTCCTGGAAGGTGGTGGCGTCATGGTCCGACGCCGGGTTTTAGGTGACTCGCACGCTGATCTCGAACTGCTGTCTTGCTAAACAGCGCAGAACAGTCAACCGAAAGTAAACGCCCGCAGGCTCATCGCGCAGAAAAGCGGTTTTTTCTGGCCATCTACAGCCGATGTCCCGGACAAACAGTCGGTTTTCCGGGACATCTGGTTCGAATTAATCGAGATGAACGGCGATCAATCGCAAACGCGGACGCGGCGAACGCGCCAGGTGTAGCCGTCCCAGAACCGCTGGCGCTGCCAGAAGCAGTCGGGGCCGTAGCCGGGCTCGGCGACATAGGCCGGACCGGGCGCGTAGTAGCCGTAGCCGGGACCGTAATAGCCGTTCTGCGAAGCGATCGCGCCACCGACGATGGCGCCACCGATCAATCCCGCAGCGACGCCGGCGGCGACACCGCGTTGTGCCTGGGCGGGGGCGGGCACCGCCACAGCCGAAACCGCCAGAGTGGCGGCGGCGCAAAGCGCCAGCAATGTCTTCTTCATGACCTCACCTTTCTCACGGGAGCGGGGACAGCGTGCGTTGGCGATCTGTCTCGCGCTAAGGGTTCCATATTCCGCTTGAATGTTCAATGAACGACGCTGCCGTATTCGCGACCAAATGCTTGCAGCTTTTGAAATATTTCGCAATGCACAGACTCGAGCGCGATCGGGCAGCGGGTGTCCCCGGCGCATTGAGAATGGTCAAAAACCGGCGTCCCCCCGATTTAGATTCATTCCAATATGAATCCCGCATCAGTTTGGAATTGCTACAAAAACGGCTTTTTCCTTTTGCATCCGGCCGGGGCCGACAATATCCATATTGCCAAGCATCACCCGTTGGACCTGCCTCCTCTGATGATTGTCTGTTCCTGTAACGTCCTGAGCGACCACGATGTCCGCAATGCCGTGAACGGTGGCGGGTCCGTGACACGAAATGCCAAGCAGGTGTATGGCTGCCTCGGCTGTAGCGCCGAATGCGGCCGCTGCGCGCGCACCATCAAGGCGATCATCGACGAGGCGCTCGGTCCCTGCGCCAAGGCCTGCTGCTCCGGCTGTCCGCACAGCGGCCATCCGCACGCCGCCAACGACGAAGACGCCGAGCCGGCCGAATTCGCGCTCGCGGCCTGCTGAGGCATTTTCCGGCTCGGAGCCGATCAGAGCCGAAGCTAGCTTCCTGTCTTGACGCGTTTTCCGCCCGCGTACCGGCCTTCACACCGCGGGCCGCGCTCTGTCTCCACCAAATTCATCGAATCCGGTTATCCACGCGCTGCTTCCGCGATGGGTTGCTCTCTCCGGTAATCTGATTTAGAAGCGTTCTAAATTCAGACCGGCCAACGGTGGCCGCGACAGGTGGAGTGGATCATGCAAGGCGACCCGAAGGTCATCGATTATCTGAACAAGGGGCTGCGCAGCGAACTGACCGCCATCAATCAGTACTGGCTGCACTACCGGATGCTCAACAATTGGGGCCTGCTGGAGATGGCCAAGGTCTGGCGCAAGGAATCCATCGAGGAGATGGAGCACGCCGACAAATTCGTCGATCGCATCCTGTTCCTCGACGGCTTCCCGAACCTGCAGGTGCTCGATCCGCTGAAGATCGGCCAGGACGTCAAGGAGATCATCGAGTGCGACCTGGCGCCGAGATCGGCGCCCGCACGCTCTACCAGGAGGCGGCGACCTACTGCCACGGCGTCAAGGATTACGTCAGCCGCGACCTGTTCGAGCAGTTGATGAAGGACGAGGAACACCACATCGACTTCCTCGAGACCCAGCTCGACCTGATCAAGCGCATCGGTCTTGAGCTCTACACCCAGAAGCACGTCGGGCATCTGCAAGGCGAGGATCACTGAGCGGCGTTTCGCCCTCGGAGAGAGTGCCGCAAAAAAACGAGAGGCCGTCCTTGCGGGCGGCCTCTTTTGTTTTCGCGATCCGGGTGAAGCTCTCGCTCAGTAGCACCGCGTGATGTTGATCGTACGGTCACCGCCGCGTCCCGGCACCGTCACGGTCTCCGTGGGGCAGCTCGACACATAGGGGCGATCGGACGGCGCCACCGCCGGCGGATAGCGGTGCGCCCAATCCCAGGGCACGTCCTGGGTGTAGGTGTAGCGGACGTCGTTCGAGACCGGCGCCGGGACCTCGGCGGCGAGGGGAGCCGCGGCCAGCGCGTCGTCATAATATCCGCTCGTCCCGGGCAACACGATGCCGGGCACCCGCACATGGTGGCGGAAGGCCGGATGGTGCGAGGAGAACGTGCCGCGCGGCGCGGCTCCGGATCTCGCATCGGTCTCGGTCGAGGAAGCAAGCAGCAGCGCTGCAATGCCGAGGGACGCCAGCAGCGCCCCGGATGTTCGATAGCTCATGGCACGCACCAACCCGCGGTTACGGAGCAGTGTGCGGACGCTAGGCCGGGCCGCGTTGCGCCCGCAAACGTATCCTTAATTATTGGTTAAAAAGTAAGGTTAACAGAAGGTAGATGTTTCAAATTGGCGCGATCGGCCCGGGGCTGGCGCGCACCGCACGTCCGATGCAGAGCCGTCAGACCGCGTCCGCCGGCACGAAGCAGCTGATGATGATGCTGCCGCGGTGATGCACGTACCACACCACGGCCTCGCCGACCGGATTGCCGCGATCGCGGATCACGGCGCGCTCCGGCACCATCATCCATTCGCCCTCGATCGGCACCCAATAGGCACCGCCCCGAACATCGTAGCTGGTGCGATGGCCATCGGAGATGTCGCAGCACGGCACGCCGTTCGGCGCGATCACGCTCTTGAACCAGGCGCGGATATCGGGCGGCACATTTTCGTATTGGCCGTTGTCGAACGCCAGCGCAGCGCCCGCCATGATGACGAGCCACGCGAGCACCGCGCCATGCGTCAGCCTTCGCATTGCATTCCTCCGCGAAAACCTTGTGCGTGATCCGCGCAACGCCCGCGCGCGAATCCGGTGTTTGCGCGATTAGGCACGAACCGCGTGCGGGATGCATGCTCAAAGAATGAGCGAAGCGGTGCGGTCTCCGTGATGCAGTGCGGGATCGCGCCGTTCAGGCTGGCTTCTTCGTGCGTGCCTTCTTCGCGGGCTTCGCTGCGATGTTGTCCCGCGCCATCGTCAGCGCGCTGCGCAGCGTGAGCTGGTCGGCTTTGGCGAGACGGACATTGGTGCTGCCGCCCTTGCCCCAGCCGCCCGGCACCGGCCGGAAGATTTCCGGCTCAGCCTCGACCACGACAGCCTGCTGCTCCGGCGTCAGCTTCACCATGCCCCAATCCTTGTCGGGATAGCCGAGCGTCGCGAAGATGCGCTTGCCGACGCGGAAGTCGGCTGTGCCGTGATGCGCGCCTTCAATCACGTCGGGTAGGCTCAGCGCTGTACGACGAAAGCGAGTTGCGGACATCGTCCTGACCTCGATCGCTACATCGTCCGTTGCGGCGCGGTCTGCAACAGCTCCTGCAATTGCCTGGCGTAGAATTTGGCGTCGCCGGTCGTGAGGTGGCCGCGCGTTTCGCTGCTTGCCGGGATCAGATAGATCTTGCCGTTCTTGATCCGCTTCACCGCAGCTTCAGTCACGCCGGTCTCCGGCGGATTGCGCTCATCGTCGGCGGCGTTGATCGCGAGCAGGGTGGCCTCGATCTTCTCCATCCCGGCGGACGGATCGTAGTCGTGCGAGGCCTCCCATTGATAGATGTAGTCGTTGGCATCCGCGGTGACCGGCAACGCCAGCTGGTCATCGACCATCTTGTCGGCCTGCGGCGCCGACGGCGCCAGCGTCTGGTAGCCGAGCGTGCCGCCGGCGCTGGCGAAGCGATAGGCTGCGATGGCGTATTTCATCATGCGCGGCTGGCTGGTGTAATTGCCGCCGTTGTAATCGGGGTCGTTGCGGATTGTTTCCAGCATGGTCCGGCGCAGGATCCAGTTGCGCGCGGCCATCGCAGTCGGCTGCGAGGCCATCGGCACCACCACGTCCATCATCTGCGGATACCGCACGCCCCAGATCCAGCTGTGCATGCCGCCCATCGAGTTGCCGATCACGAGCCGCAGATGCTTGATGCCGAGCCCTTCGGTGACGAGCCGGTACTGCGCGTCGACCATGTCGTTGTAGTCGTATTTCGGAAAGCTGGTGCGCATCGCATCCGACGGCTTCGACGATTTGCCGTGCCCGATGCCGTCGGGGATGATGATGAAGTATTTCGCTGCGTCGAGCGGCTGGCCCGGGCCGAACAGCTGGCCGGCAAACGCCGGCGTCAGCATGCTGGCGGCCGAGCCGCCGGAACCGTGCAGCACCAGCACCGGCTGCCCGGTCGCGCGCCGACCGTGGTGTAGTGCAGCCGCAGTTCCGGCATCACCTCGCCGCTGTGGAACTTGAAGTCCTTTGCGATCCACTCGCCATCCTGCGGCGCGGGATAATCTGCAGCCATGGCCGGTACCGAGATCGAGACGAGGGCGGCCAGAAGTGCCGCGCACAAACGGATCATGGTGCTTCTCCCCACGCGCGGCGCGTTTGTCCAGCCGCTTCGGTGCAAGCCTAGCATGAGGGAAAGCGTTGTCCGAGAGGTACGCCAGCGCGGCTGGCGAAGACGTCTTGGCGCTAGCCTGCCCTCAGCACGTTCAGCGCATACCATCCCCAATAGACGCGGTGGCGCTGGATCAGGCCATCCTCGATCTCCATGACCTCGACGAGATCCATTTGATCGCCGTCCGGGGACTGGCGCGGATATTCCCAGGTCAGAATCCGGCCGTCGCTGAAGAAGCCTTGCTTGAAGCGCCGCCGCTGCGGCGGGTTGGTGCGGAACACGCGCGCGATGAATTCGCGCAGCGCCTCGCGGCCCCTTACGATCCCGTCCTTGGTCTGCATCAAATGCTGAACCAGCGGACTCTCGATCGAGGCGTCGGGCGCGTAGAGCGCGAGCGCCGCCTCGAGGTCCTTGTGGCCGAGGGCCTCGTCCCAGAGCCTGTAGATGCGTTCCGCGTCGGTGTTGCCGGCTGTCATGATTGTTCCCATCTGTTGCGTTGACCGCGCCGATTTGACCGGAAGCGGCTGTCGCGACGTTTCAGGAAAATCTGAAATGAGTTTCGCGGCAGGGCGAATGTGGCTAGGACGTTCTTGCGCGACCTGGAGGAGGATGCGGTGGGATCATCCCAATCCGTGCAGACGGGATTTTCGCGGATCGCCGAGGCATTGGGCGATCCGGTGCGCGAGGCCATGGTCAGCGCGCTGGCCGACGGCAAGGCGTTGCCGGCAGGCGAGCTTGCCGTGGTTGCCGGCATTTCGCCGCAAGGCGCCAGCGCGCATCTGCAGAAGCTGGTCGATGCGCGCGTGCTGTCGGTGTGGGCGCAGGGCAGGTTCAGATACTACCGGATCAGGGACGACGACGTCGCAGCGCTGATCGAGAATCTGGTCGATCTGGCGGCGAAGACCCCTGCCGGGCCGAGGCGTGCGATGCCGGCCGAGCAGCTCAGGCAATCGCGCACCTGCTATCATCATCTTGCCGGCCAGCTCGGCGTGCTGTTGTCGAATGCGCTGATCCGCCGCCGCCTCGTCATCATCGATGGCCGCGAGGGGCACGTCACCGAGCAGGGGTTGGCGTGGTGCCGTGCTGAACAGATCGATTTCGATCCGGTGCGGCAGCCGCATCTGCGGCTTTGCAACGACTGGACCGAGCGCGTGCCGCACCTCGCCGGTCCGTTTGCCAATGCCGTGCTGGCGCGGCTGGTCGAGATGCGCGGCGTTGCGCCGCATCGGATTCCGCGCGCGCTGCGGATCACCGACCGGGGGCGGGCGTTCTTTGACCGGCTCGGCGTACAGGTTCCATTCTGAAGCTGCGCAACGGAACTAGCGGCCGTCCTCGACTTCGGTTTCCGGGCGGTCGCTGCCGGAGGCGGTCTCGGTCAGCCATTTGCCGTCCGAGGTCTCGTACTGGATCGCCTCGGTGCGCCCGGGCACGCGCTGTTCGTTGGCCGCGCGCCGGGCGGCGGCAAGCGCCGCGGCATGGGTTGGAAACGGTTCGGAGAACACCCCGTCGACGGTATAGGCCCAGCCGCCATCGTGCTGGACCACCTTGTAGATCACGTGGCTCATCCGGAACCTCGTTTCCATCGTGGACCATGGGGCTGCCAGAATAGACCACGATGTCGTATTTTGCAGCAGCCGATCGTCTTTGAGACGCAAGCCCCCAAAATGCGGGCGAGGGAGAACGACATGTGCCGCAATATCAAGACGCTGTTCAACTTCGAGCCGCCCGCCACCGAAGACGAGATCCATGCCTCGGCGTTGCAATTCGTGCGCAAATTGAGTGGCTTCAACAAGCCGTCGCAGTCCAATGACGCCGCCTTCAACCTCGCCGTGGCCGAGGTCTCCGCTGCTGCGCGAAAACTCCTGATCTCGTTGCAGACCACGGCGCCGGCCCGCGATCGCGAGATCGAGGCGGAGAAGGCGAGGGAGCGTTCACGCCTGCGGTTCGGCTGAGGCCAGCGCATTCCGTGATGCAGGTCACGGTAACGCGTCAGGCCACCGGGCATCGTTGCCGCTCATCCCCGGCCCCGGAGCCACGCCATGAAGCCTGCCGCCCTGCTCACTCTCTGCTCGATTGCGTTCGCCGTGCTCTGGACCTGCGGCATGCTGTGGTCGAGCGGTACGATCGACCTTGCCAACGTCGTCATCCTGTCGGCGTGCGGGGCGTTCGCGGGTGTTGCCTGGTACTACGCGATGCGCTGGGTATTTCAGTTGATGCAACTCGCCCGGCCGTCCGATCCTCCGGCCAATCCCGGGACCGAGCGGTGAACGTCGCGCGCGACACGCATCTCGTGGGTCGTGTCGCCGCGCGGTGACAGAAAGGGTTACTTCCTGTCCTTCTTGCGGTGCTTCTTCTTTTTCTTGTGACCGTCGTCTTCGTCGTCATCTTCAGCGAAATCGATCGCGTCGACGTCAAGCGCGATCGCCTCCGCCGCGGCGCGCTCGGCGGCATCGCGCTCGGCGAACTCGGCAGCTTCTCGCTCCTTGGTGCGCTTGTAGTCTTCCCAGGCGTCGAAGATCATGTGCAGCCACGGCATCACCTGCTCGATCGACGGCAATTGGCCGGGCGGGCCGGCTTCACCGCGCGGACCGGCCGGTCCCTGCGGGCCCTGAGGACCAGCTTCGCCGCGCAGGCCCTGCGCGCCTGCCTTGCCCTGCGCCCCCGGCTTGCCCTGAGGGCCGGCCTTTCCAACCACACCCGCCTTGCCCTGCGGACCCGGCTTGCCGCGCGCACCTTCCGGCCCCGGCCGCCCGGGATGTCCCTGCGGTCCGGGCTTTCCCGGTTCGCCCTGACGGCCCTGCGGCCCCTGCGCTCCTCGTGCCCCCTGGCGGGAAGTTGTCTCGTCAGCCACTGGTATGCTCCGTCGCGATTTGAAGCCGCTTGTAACAGAGGTTGGACGACGGCTTCAATTCTGCCTCGCGGCACCGATGCGAGCGATCAACAGTCATAATTCCATGGGCATTATGACAACGGAGGACGCATTGCGGGTTCTGGACGGCAGCTACGGCGACGAACCGCAACCGCTCGACATCGTCGTGACGCGGCAGCATGTGCTTGACGAAGCAAGCTTTCGCAGCACGGGCGTGCTCGAGCTCTACGAGCACTTGTTTCCCGCGATCGAGCGCGACAGTCCTGACGATATCCTGCGCTGGCTGTTGTCGGATGATGTCGGCGAGATCAGGCATTTCAGTGTCGGCGGCCAGGAGATGTCCTATCGGCTCGACTCGCGCTGCTTCATCCTGCGCGCCACCGGGCGCGCGATCGGGCTCGGCTTCTTCACCTACGATCACGCAAGCAATATGATCTTTTGCAACCATGTCGGCATCGAGAAGACGTGGCGTGGCAATGGCCTGGCGCGCGCATTCTATCGCGAGATGGTCGACATGCTCGATGCGCTGTTCCCGCGCAATGTCGGGGTGGTGCTCGAAGTCGAGCCGTTCGATCGCGATCGCGTGGCCGCGATCACCGCCGATCTCGAGCAAACGGGCCGGCGGCCACTCGCGGCGGCTGAGCAGGATCAGATCGGCCGCTTGCTGCGTGTGAGCTGGTACGACAGGCTCGGCTACTCTGTGTTCTGCGACGCGCGCACGATGCGGCCGCTCGCGTGCCGCTCGCCGTGTCTCGATCCGTCGTTGCCGTCATCTGAATGGGCAGCTGGAGAAGAAGACTACTGGCTGATGTGGCAGCCGCGGACTGGCGCGCCTGATGCGGAGGCGCGTGCAGGTCCGCTCTGGCGCAAGGCCGCCACCGCGATCTATGTCGAGATTCTCGCAAAATCCCTGGTCGCGCTGGATCCGGACGGCCGGCGCGGCTATTGGGACTACGCGACCGCGTTGGTCGCCGGGACGCTGCAACGGAGTACAGCGAGCGACGTGCATCTCGCTCGCTGCCTCCATGACGATGATCGCGCGTTGTTGACGCGCTGGCGGCGCCTTGCGATCGACCTGCCGATCTAGCATCGGAGGCCGCTAGGCCGCAGCGTGCTCGCTATGCGGCACGTCGATGCCGTCGGCTGAATATTCGCGAATCTTGTTCCGCAAGGTTCGGACCGACAGTCCCAGCACGCGCGCGGCGCGGGTGCGATTGCCGTCGCAGCGCGCGAGCGTCTGCAGCACCAGCTCCCGCTCGACTTCATCGACGGTCGCGCCGATCAGCAATGGGACAATTTCATTTGGAGCCAGCGACGGCAGCAGTGCTTCCGGCGACGGTACGGTGGACGCGTATGACATGAACTCCTCCCGATCACGCCCGCCTCGTCGATGAGGCGCAGACATCGAGAACCAACTACCCCGTAGATCCACGGTGTGCCGGTTTGGTTAACAAGTCCTTAACGCCTCGCTAACTCCCTGCTTTGTAAGCAAAATACCCAGAAATCGCCACGATTGCGGTTCCATCCGTCACAGTGTCCGGTAGCCGCCATCGACCATCACGATCGATCCGGAGACATAGGCCGCGAGGTCCGAGGCGAGGAAGATCGCCGGGCCGACAATGTCCTCCGGCTTGCCGGCGCGGCCCAGCGGGGTGTGGTCCATGAACACTTTCACGAGATCGGGATTGGTGGCGCGCACCTTCTCGTTCAGCGGCGTCTCGATGAAACCGGGGCCGATCGCATTGACGCGCACGCCGTCCTTGCCGAGCTCGGCGGCCAGCGCCTTGGTGAAGCCGAGCACGCCGTGCTTGGAGGCGGTGTAGGCCGGCGAACTCGGTGTGCGCAGATGCACGAAGGACTGGATCGAGCCGATATTGACGATGCGTCCCTTGTTCTTGCGTAGCGGCGCGAGGAAGGAATGCGTGACGTTGAAGACGCCTGTGAGATTGATCGAGATGATGTCTTCCCAATCCTTGATCACGGCTTCGTCGGCCCCGAGCATGCCGTTACGGCGCGCGATGCCGGCATTGTTGACCAGGATCGAGACCGGCCCCACCTTGTCGGCGATCTGCCTTGCGATCGCGACGCAGGCGTTCCGATCGGTCACGTCGAGCGCAAAGCTGTCCGCCTTGCCGCCGGCGCCTTTGATCTCCTTGGCCGCTTCCGCCACCGCATCGCCGTTCATGTCGAGCAGCACCACGCGCGCACCCTCGCGGCCGTAGCCCAATGCGATGGCGCGCCCGATGCCCGAGCCTGCACCGGTGATGACGGCGATGTGATTGTCGAGAAGGGCCATGGCGTTTCCTCGTTCTGATTTGTTGGTGTTGTCGACAACACTATTCAAAACTGCGCCAACCGAAACGCCAAGCCGCGTTTGTGCGTTGCTGTCATCCATATTCGGATGACAGTACGGACCGATCATGGACCCGCAAATCAGACACTGGAAAGTTGCGATCGAGCGCTTCTGCGCGGCGCCTGATCCGGACTATCGCGAGATCGCCAAATTGATCGCCGAGATCGCCACCACCGACATCGACGAGACGCTGCGACATGCGGCCGCACAGGTACTGCCGATCCTGCGCCAGGCGGCGCTGAAGTCAGCCGACCGCAGGACCAAGTCGATGGCGCTGCGCCGTCTCGGTATCGTCGCCGATGCGCTGCACACATTGTCCGCGCCGCAGTTCGGCCGCCGCGGCTTGACGCCGAAGGCGCTGACGCAGGAGGAGCGCTACCGGCAATTGCTCGGCCTGCCGTTCGGCCGCCATCTCGCGGCGACCGAAATCCAGCAGGCGTTCAAGCGCGCCGCCAAGACGGTGCATCCCGACGGCGGCGGCAATGGCGCGGCGTTCCTCGAGCTTGCCGCCGCGCGCGACGCCTTGATCAAGCATCACTGATGCGTCAAGCATCACTGATGCGCGATCGCGTGATGCCCGACAGCACAAGGGCGGACGCCCCGCTGTTGCCGCGTGTCCGCCCTGCGCGTGATCGGTGATCGCTCAGAACGAGCAGGTGCCGTTGTTGAGAAGCCCGGTCTTGTAGGTGAAAGCGGCGTCGAAGGTCGGCAGCTCCTCGCTGACGACGGCGAAGTTCGCGGGCCACGGCGTGGTCGGGATGCTCTGGTCCCAGATCTGGCAGAAGCCGGTGTCCTGCCAGCGGATCAGATGATACGGGTTGGCGCTGGCGGGGCTGGCAGCGGCAAGCACGGACACAGTGGCGGCAATGGTGGCGCAGGCGATCGCAAGACGACGCATGGGAAATCTCCGGTTTGAATATGTGAATGCTCCGCGGGGCAATCCTGGAGCTCAGGGGCCGATCGCCCCGGACATGCAGTGAGTGTTGCAATCCCGGGAACAGGTTCAATGCCGGTTGCGCGGACAAACCGGCCGACGCTGTGTCAAATTGCACAGGATTGTACGCTTGCTACAGTCGGCGCGTTGCGATTCGTGCCCGCGTCGCGACGCGCGCAGATCGACGTGGGTAAACCTTGGGGAGACCGTACATGAAACTTTCATCCACCCTTCGCGCCGCGCTGGTCGCGCTGCTGGCGTTCACGGGTCTGGCTTTCTCCACCGCCGCCCGTGCCGACAGCGGCTTCGTGACGCTGACGATCTACAAGGCCGGCTGGATCATCGGCGGCTCCGGCGGCAGCGGCGTTTTGACCTTCCGCGGTCGCTCTTATCGGCTGTCCACCGGCGGTCTCGATTATGGCTTGGTGTTCGGCGGCTCCAAGACCGTGCTGCGCGGCCGCGTCAGCAACATCAACCGTCCGTCGGATGTCGCCGGCGTCTACGGGGCAGCGGGTGCGGGGCTTGCCGTCGGCCGCGGCGCGCGTGCGATCGTGCTGACCAATCAGAAGGGCGCGGTGCTGGAGCTGACCGGTCACCAGGTCGGCCTGATGGCCAACGCCGATCTGAGCGGACTTGCGATCACGATGCAGTAGTACGCTTGCGTGATTTCGGAATATTAGAAGCGTATCCGTGAGTTGCCCGACGTGTCAAGTGGCCTGGTCGAACGGCCGGCTGGCCACTGGCTGCTTTGCATGGGGTTGTTTTCGATATTTTGGCAACGTCCCCCGCGATTGCCCTGCCCGCAGGCGCGAGAGCGGGCGCACCGTCTCTTGCGAGTGCCACTCAGCCTGGTCACGCGTTCGGGCCTAAGCCGGAACGCGACGGGACCTACCTGAACAGATGCAGCGCTGCGTATTGCAGCAGCATGATGGTCTTGGCGTCGACGATGCGGCCGTCGTTGATCATGGCGAGTGCGTCGTCGATCGCAAGCTCCAGCACCTCGATGTCCTCGCCCTCGTCGGCAAGCCCGCCGCCGTCGCCGACGCGCATTGCAGCGTCGTATTCGGCGACGAAGAAATGCAGCTTCTCGGTGACTGCGCCGGGCGTCATGAAGGCTTCGAACACCTTGCGCACGTGATCGAGGCGGTAGCCGATCTCTTCCTCCGCCTCGGCGCGAATGCGCTCTTCCGGCGCGGCATCGTCGAGCAGGCCGGCGGCGGCCTCGATCAGGAGATCATCATAGCCGTTGGCGAAGGCGGGATAGCGGAACTGGCGCACCAGCACCACGCTGCGGGCCTTCAGATTGTAGGGCAGCAGCACCGCGCCGTTGCCGCGGTCGTAGACCTCGCGCACCTGGGTCTGCCATTCGCCATTGCTGCGGCGGTAGTCGAAGGTCGCGCTCGTCAGCTCGTAGCGGCGCTTCGACAGCAGCTCGACGTGCTTGACGCGGACGCGGTCGGCGATGCTCATGCGTCAATCCTCAATCTGTCACGCGTCGGTTCACGGCCGTCGAGCCATTTGGCCAGCATCACCGAGGTCGATTCCTCATAGCCGAGCGTCTGGTAGAACGCGCTCGCCTTGGCGTTCTCCCGCCGCACCAGCAATTGCAGCTTCGGCACGCCGGCCGCGCGCAGCCAGTCCTCGACTGCGGCCATCATCGTCCGGCCAAGGCCCTTGCCCTGGCGGTTGGGGTCGACCGCGACGTAATAGACCCAGCCGCGATGGCCGTCATGACCGACCATCGCGGTCGCCACGATCACGCCGGCGTCGCGGCCGATCAGCACGGCCGAGCTCGGTCCGCGCCGCGCCAGCGCAATATCGGAAGCGGGATCGTTCCACGGCCGCGTCAGGCCGCAGGCCTGCCACAGCGCGACGACTTCGGCGACGTCGCGTCGGTGATTGGTGCGATTGCGAGGGAGGGGGAGGGCATTTTCGCCTGTACGGTCACAGCACCTTGCCCGGGTTCATGATGCCGAGCGGATCGAGCATCGCCTTGACCTGCCGCATCAGCTCGATCGCGACCTTGTCCTTGACGTCGGGCAGTTCGTCGCGCTTGAGCACGCCGATGCCGTGCTCGGCCGAGATCGAGCCGCCCATCCGCAGCACGATCTCGAATACCACGGCGTTGACGTCGTGCCAGCGCGCCAGGAAGTCGGCCGCATTGGCGCCGACCGGCTGGCTGACATTGTAGTGGATGTTGCCGTCGCCGAGATGACCGAACGGCACCGGCCGCGCGCCCGGGATCAGCTTCACCACCGCCGCATTGGCTTCCGCGATGAAGGCGGGCACGGCTGCGACCGGCACCGAGATGTCGTGCTTGATCGAGCCGCCTTCCGGCTTCTGCGCCGCCGACATCTCGTCGCGCAGTTTCCAGAACGCCTGGCGCTGACTCAGATTGGCCGCGATGACGGCGTCATCGACGATGCCGTCCTCCATGCCCTGGGCGAGGATCGCCTCCAGCGTGTCGCGCGCGTCGTCGCGCGACGACGACAATTCCATCAGCACGTACCAGGGGTGCTTGCTCTCGAGCGGATCGCGGATGTCGATGCCGTGGCGGATCGAGAAGTCGACCGCGATGTCGGCGAGCAGCTCGAAGCTCGTCAGGCTGCCGGCCGCCTGATTGCGCGAGATCGACAGCAGCTTGAGCGCCGCCGCGGGCGAGTTCAGGCCGACATAGGCGGTCTCGACCGCGCGCGGCCGCGGAAACAGCTTCAAGGTCGCCGCGGTGATGATGCCGAGCGTGCCTTCGGCGCCGATGAACAGGTTGCGCAAATCGTAGCCGGTGTTGTCCTTCTTCAGCTTCGACAGCGCGTTCAGCACGCGGCCGTCGGCCAGCACGACCTCGAGCCCGATCGCCATTTCGCGCGCCACGCCGTAGGCAAGCGCGCCGGTGCCGCCGGCATTGGTCGAGAGGTTGCCGCCGATGGTGCAGCTGCCTTCGGCGCCGAGCGACAGTGGGAACAGCCGGTCGACGTCGGCCGCCTTCTGCTGCGCGATTTGCAGCACCACGCCGGCCTCGCAGGTCATGGTGTTGGATTCGACGTCGATGTCGCGGATCTTGTCGAGGCGCCGCAGCGACACCACGACCTCGCCATTGTGCGGCGTCTGCCCGCCGACCAGGCCGGTGTTGCCGCCTTGCGGGACAAGCGCGATCCTGTGCTCGGTCGCAAGCTTGCAGATCGCGGCGACCTCGGCGGTCGAGCCCGGGCGCAGCACCAGCGGCGAGCGGCCGTGGAACAGGTCGCGCTCCTCGGTGACGTAGGGCTCGATGTCGGCGGCATCGGTTACCGCATATTTCGCGCCGACGATGGCGCGGAATTTTTCCAGCAATTCGGGCGGAAGCGGCGGCACCGCTGATTGGACGATGTTCATTTTTTCTTGGTCTTTCACTCAGCCGGGGTTCTTAGTCTACGCATGACCTCCGCGCAAACGCGTCGCGTTTGTCGCGAGGGAAAACCGGTTTCCACTGGTCCGGGTCATGCTCGTTATCGCCCAACCGCTGCACGGCGCAGCCGGTCATTGATGGCTTCGCCCAGCCCGTCCTCGGGAATGGGCATCACCGCGATAGCATCCGCGTTTCTTTTGTCGAGCGTGCGAAGGTAGCCGAACAGGTTGGCGGCGGCCTCGGCGAGATCGCCGCGCTCGGACAGGTTCATCTCCACCGAGGCGCATTCGCGCCGCGCGACCTTGGCCGGCCCGAACGATAGCAAGGCTTCACCGACATGGACGTCGCTGGCATTGAGCCGGACCGGTGTCCGCGGCGCGTAGTGCGAGGCGAGCATGCCCGGGGCGATCGGCTGACTGTCGGTCTCGGCATCCTGCGGCGGCGACTGCAGGGGATGACCGAGCACGCGCTCGATCTCGGCGCGCGTCAGGCCGCCCGGCCGCAGCAGCACCGGATCGGAGAAGCAGCCGACGATGGTCGATTCGACCCCGACCTCGACCGGGCCGCCGTCGACGATCATGTCGATGCGGCCAGCCAGATCGGCGTTCACATGCTCGGCGGTGGTGGGCGAGACATGGCCGGAGAGATTGGCTGACGGCGCTACCACAGCACCGCCGAACGCCTTGATGATGTCGCGCGCGACCTTGTGCGCCGGGATGCGGATCGCGACCGTATCGAGCCCGGCGGTCGCGAGTTCCGCGACCGGGCAGGAGAGCGCCTTCGGCAGCACCAGCGTCAGTGGGCCGGGCCAGAACGCCTCCGCGAGCCGCAGGGCCTGGCCGTCGAACAGGGCGATGCGGCGGGCGGCGCCGAGATCGGCGACATGCGCGATCAGCGGATTGAAGGCCGGCCGGCCCTTGGCCTGGTAGAGCCGGGCGATCGCAGCCGCATTGCCGGCATCGGCGCCGAGGCCGTAGACCGTCTCGGTCGGAAACGCCACCAGGCCGCCCTCGGCCAGAACCCCGGCGGCGGTGGCCGTGGCGGCGGCGCCGGCGGGCAAAACGTGCGTTTTCAGACCTGTATCCACTGTGACTAGATTCCTCAATTGGGTGCCCTGTGGTCCCTTGCAGTCCCCGAAACCCGACGCTATAAGCCCGGCTCTCAGTCGGAGTGTGGCTCAGCCCGGTAGAGCACTGCGTTCGGGACGCAGGGGTCGCAGGTTCGAATCCTGCCACTCCGACCAGATTTCCTTAGGTTTTTCGTTCTCATCGGTGGCTGTTCCCGAGTCAACCACCGATTTGACCACCGAAACATACCGCGCTTTTTGGCCAATGGCTGCCGCCGCCCCGTGCAAATGATCGGGATGGTGATGGTCAGGTGCTGGCCATAGGTATCCTGCAGGACCTCCGGCGACATGCCGAGGAACCCGGCAGCCTCCCGGATCGGCACGCCGCGCTGCATCAGCCAGGTTGCCGCCGTGTGGCGCAACGTGTGCGGAGTGACTTTCCCGGGCAGCTTGGCCAGAATCCACGGCAGATTTGAAGCCCTTCTTCACGGAAGCGACCGGCTTGCCATTGAACTCGACGAAGCAGGTGCCGATCAGCTTGCCGTCTTTCCAACGACGCAAATGAGAAAGTAGCCGGCGCGGAAGTGGAGCTGGCGTCTGACGCTTCCTGGTCGCCCGCTTCCCGATCGGCCTGCGGTAGAAGATACCACGCTCAAGATCAACGTACGAGTGCCCAAGCTCGGGGTATGGCGATGCCGCCGCGTAACCAGCGCAGGTTTGCGCGCTGACCGCCGACAGCTTCCTGCCACCCCATTAGTCATTGAGGCGGTCAATCCCGGCTTCGATTTCAAACTGATCACCCGGCTCGCCGATATCAGTCAGATAGATCGACGCACATCGGCGCAATCGATGTCCTCGATATCTCTTCGACTGCGTTCCGGTTGATATTTTTGCGCGACGTAGCCTGCTAGCGCTTGCTGGCATTCTGCGGTGGCTTTGTTTCAGACGCGCTCGCAATGCGTCCGGAGGCGATATGTCGGTCGCCGTCCTTGATGATTTAGACGGAAGATGATCGAGTTTTGCACGAAGTGATCGATCTCAAGTAGCAAGCCTATTGCCTACACTACATGATTTCGCGGCTGGTTCTCGGATGCATCGGTGAGCGCTCGTTGCCATGGCCAGCGGCCCTCGATCTCGAGCGTAAGCGTCCAGCTCAGGAAGGTGCGGACGACGACCAATCCGGCAAGCAGGCCCAGACTCGCAAACGTCAGCTCAATAGCTATCGTTTTGACGATGTCGGCTGCGACCAACACTTCCAGACCGAGCAGCAGCGATCGCCCGATACTGATCTTGTAGCTGTCATAGCGGGGTGCTGCGCCGCGCCGATAGATGAACCGGCTCGACCAGACGATTCCCATCACGATGATGAAAACCCCAAAAATCTCGATGCCGACGCCGACGAGATGAATCCAATGGCTGGTAGCCGTCTCGAAGGAGGGCGAGGGATCGAGGCCGGAGTTCATGATCCAGATTCACGCGGCATCTTGGTGGTTAGCGCTGACAGGCATGGAGCACCAGCGGGAAGTTATCGTCCCGCTGATGCCGGATGCACTGACGATGCTCAGCGGCACACATAAGTGCCATTGACCAGCACGCGAACGCACGCCGTGCCGGCAGCCGCGGCGCCGGCAGCCGCTCCGACAGCGGCGCCGCCGACGACCGCACGCCTCGTGGTTCGCCGCGCGACGCCGGCGGCTGATACAGGAGTCAAGGGACGCCCGACCCGCGCCTCCGCCCTGTCGAAGGATAGCGAAGGACCTTGGCTGTGCTGCCAGCCTGGTGACACCGACATTCCGATTCCGAATACTGCTGCCGCCAGAACCAGCTTACCCAGCATGCTGCGCTTCATGATTGCTCCTCCGTCCTGTGAAAGTGAGCAATCAGTCCATGCCGCGGGACAGAGATCGTTGATCGAGATCAAACAACGACAATTGATCGGGCCGATGCTGATTAAGGAGCCGGATAGGGAAAGATCGTGGAATGCCGCTTTGGCTGATACCCACATTCTACGCAGTGGCGAGCATTGCGGCGGGGTTTCTGCTGCCCCGCCTTGAGATCAATTTGCTGACCGCTCGCCTTGAAATGTCAATTTCCTCTGCCCAGGCCTATTTGTCGGCGGTAGCTTCGGGAATGATGGCGCTGACCGGCATTGTGTTTTCAATCGCCTTCGTCCTGGTTCAGTTCAATGCGGTGGTCTACTCGCCGCGTCTTGTCATTTGGTTTGCGCGCGATCGGCTGTTGTTCCACTCGCTGGGAATGTTCGTTGCGACGTTCATGTACAGTCTCGCCACGCTGGCCTGGGTCGATCGCCAAGATGGACAAGGGGTACCTTTTCTGTCCGCGGCGATAGTAGCGGCAATGCTGGTGGCGAGCGTTCTGATGCTCGCGCAACTGGTTCAGCGGTTGAACAATCTCCAGATCATGCGGGTACTGCAGGAACTAGGGGATACGGGCAGAAGCGTCATAGCAAGCACGTATGCCGGGCTGCCATGGTCGACTTCGGAGCAGGCTGCTCCAAGGCAGCAGCAGTTCGAAGAATACGCGCTGACCGTCAAACACATTGGAAATCCGCAGTCGGTGATCGCGATCGATATCGCTAAGCTGGTCGAGCATGCTCGACAGGTAAACGGGCTTGTTGTCATGGAATGCGCCGTCGGCGACACGTTGCTGGAGGATACCGCGATCCTGCACGCAAACGTCGCAAATTCTGTCGCGTTCAAGCGACGCCTGGTCTCGTGTATTCATATGGGTGACCAGCGGACCTTCGAACAAGATCCAAAATATGCAATTCGGCTATTGGTCGACGTCGCGATCAAGGCTCTGTCGCCTGCGATCAACGATCCCACCACGGCAGTGCAGGCGATCGATCAGATCGAGGATCTGTTGCGGCGATTGGCGAAACAGGATCTGGACGCTTGCCGCGCATTCGATCGTGACGGCGTGTTGCGGGTGATCTATCAGATGCCGACCTGGGAAGATTACCTGGCGCTGGCCTTTGACGAAATCCGGCAATTCGGGTCGACCTCCATTCAGGTGATGCGACGCCTGCGTTCCGCGCTGGTCGAGCTTGCCGGGTGCATCAGCAGCGAGCGCGCAAAGGGGGTGCACACCTACCTGGAGCATCTCGATTCCGGAATTGAACGCTCCAGCTTTGATCCCGAGGATCGCGCTGCCGCTCGTATCGAGGACCGGCAAGGTCTGGGTCTATCGCATCGCTTGGAGGGCGACGCAGAGGCTTCCACTCGTCCGGCTGAGCGCGCACGATGGCTCGGATCGTGAGCGTCGAGCCCCTGGAACCATCGTCTTCGCGGTTGCGGGCACCGCGGGTCGCCGCAGCCGCCGGCGTTCTGTTCTCATTGCTGCTGCTTGCCGTGTTCTGGCTGATGCGTCGTTCCGTGCCGGCTGACCCGCTCGAGCCGGGGGCTTGGCTTGCGAGCGGAACGGCAACCGTGGCTCTGGCGCTGAATCTCGTGCCGTTCGCCGGAGTTGCGTTCCTTTGGTTTGTCGGCTTCCTGCGCGAGCGTCTCGGCGCGCAAGAGGACCAGTTCTTCGCGACGCTCTTCCTGGGCAGCGCAGTGCTGTTGCTCGCAATGCTGTTCACCGCCGCAGCGGTGATCGGCGCAATCATTCTTTCATTTCACGCCGCTCCGGATGTCCTGATCAACTCGGCGACCTTTCATTTCGGTCGCGGACTGGCCTACGGAATGGTCAACATCTATCTCGTGAAGACGTCGTCCGTCTTCATGATCACCACTTCGACTATCGCTCTCTACACGGGGCTGACGTCGCGCTGGCTTGCCTATGGTGGATACGCTGTCGCGGGACTTCTTTTGCTGGGTAGCTATTACATCGACTGGAGCCTTGTGGTGTTTCCGATCTGGGTCCTTCTGGTCAGTATCAGCATATGGATCGATCCGGGCACCAAGCCGACAAGCCGGCGCGCGTCAGGGTGAGCCGTCCGGCGTTTTTTTCTCGGCGACGGATGCCGGGCTCGTGGGCGGCTGGAGCGGATCGCCCACATGATCGATTGATCTGGATCAAGATCGCGGTACCAGCATGCTGGCTACCCTCGCTTCCCAACGGTGTTTGACGGTAGCGGAAGGCGTAACCTTGAAGACGGTTCGACAGCCACTCACCGGCGAAGAGATCATCCAGCTTCTGCTCCGACTGGGATTGCTGGCGCTGTTGATCATCTGGAGCGTTGTCTTGCTCCGCCCGTTTGCGACGATTCTGGTCTGGGCCGCCGTACTGGCGGTCGCGCTGAATCCGGTCTTTATCCGACTTGCCAAGGTTCTCGGCGGTCGGCCGAAAGCCGCCGCGGTTATCCTCACTGCAATCAATTTCGCGATTGTTCTCGGGCCGGCAGGTTGGCTCGGCCTCGGCGCCGCGGAAGGAATCAAGGACTTTGCCGGGCACCTAACAGCCGGTGAGTTCGTGCTTCCATCGCCACCAGCTGCAATCAAGAGCTGGCCATGGATCGGACCGCAAATCTACCAGTATTGGGATCAGGCGACGACCAATCTCCGCCCGTTCCTCAGCCACCTTGCGCCATACCTGAAGACATTGGCGGGTACGTTGCTCGGCCTCGCCAGTGATGCCGGTGTCGGTGCGATCAAGTTCCTCCTGTCGGTCGCGGTTGCCGGATTGATGTTTCCATACGGCCAGCAGCTCGTGGCGGCGGGCCGAGGCTTCCTGTCGCGGATCGTGCCGGAACAAAGCGAGCATTTCCTGGATCTGGCGGGCGCAACAATCCGTGCGGTCGCACAGGGTGTAATCGGCGTGGCAGTCATCCAATCGCTGCTGGCCGGCATCGGATTCAAGTTGGCGGATATCCCGATCGCCGGCCTTCTGGCGTTCCTGGTGCTGTTACTTTCTATCGTCCAGATCGGCGCGACAATCGTCATCCTGCCCGTGATTATCTGGATCTGGACTGACAAGGATACAACCGTGGCGCTGTTGCTGACGCTATTCTTGAGCATCGTCAGCGTGCTCGACAACATCCTGAAGCCGCTGGTGATGGGGCGGGGCCTGAGCACGCCAACGCTGGTGATTCTGATCGGTGTGATTGGCGGTACGCTCGCTCATGGGGTTGTCGGCCTCTTCATCGGACCGATTGTCCTGTCTGTGGCGTGGGAGCTGACGTTGGCTTGGATCGGGGACAGGCGGCGTCAAAGTGATCGGTCAACCTTGACCTAGATCAACTGAGGCGATGCGCACACCGCGTCCAATGGAGCCGCATGCGAGGTCGCCACATGTCGATTGAATTGCCAAAGCTGCCAGATAGCCCGATGTCAGGACTGATCGCGTCGGCGGTCGAATATCTGGTCGACGCCGGTCAACGGAGCGTGCTGTTCCTGGATGTCATGCGTCGACGTGGCGACCAATACAAGGAGCACATCGCGCAAACTGCGCCGCATGTCCTGCAATATGCTGCCGAATTGATCATTGATGGCCGCACGCTGACAGAACCCGTCAACTACGCGCTCGTTCGGATCATTCCGCCCAAGGACGTCCAGATTAATTCCGAGCGGCGGCCGTTTATCGTCGTCGATCCGCGTGCCGGTCATGGTCCCGGTATCGGCGGTTTCAAGGCGGACAGCGAAATTGGCGTTGCGATGAAAGCAGGCCATCCCTGCTACTTCGTCGGCTTCCTGCCGGAGCCGATGCCCGGACAAACGATCGAGCGTATCGCGCGGGCTGAAGCGATCTTCATCGAAAAGGTCATCAGCCTGCATCCGAAGGCCGACGGCAAGCCCTGCGTGATCGGAAACTGTCAGGCCGGCTGGGCTGTCATGATCCTCGCTTCGTTGCGGCCGGAGCTATTCGGGCCGTTGATCATCGCCGGCGCGCCGCTGGCCTACTGGGCCGGAGTGCACGGCAGGTATCCCATGCGATACTCGGGCGGTCTGCTGGGGGGAGCTGGTTGACCGCGCTCGCCAGCGACCTTGGCGCTGGCAAATTCGACGGCGCGTGGTTGGTTCAAAACTTCGAGAACCAGAATCCCTCGAACACGCTGTGGACCAAGCAGTACAACGTCTATTCCAAGGTCGATACCGAGGCCGATCGCTACCTCGAATTCGAGCGTTGGTGGGGTGGGCACGTCAATCTGAATGCCGAGGAGATTCAGTTCATCGTCGACGAGTTGTTCATCGGCAACAACCTCGCGGCCGGCGAGATCGAGATGTCGGACGGCCAGCGAGTGGATCTGCGCAATATCCGGTCGCCGATTGTGGTGTTCTGCTCGGAAGGCGACAACATCACACCGCCGCAGCAGGCTCTGGACTGGATCCTCGATTGCTATGCCGACGTCGACGAAATCAGGGCATATGGGCAGACCATCGTCTACACGGTCCATCAGAGCGTCGGCCATCTCGGTATTTTTGTTTCCGGTGGCGTCGCAAAGAAGGAGCATGCCGAGCTCTCCAGCAATATCGACTTGATCGACGTATTGCCACCGGGGCTCTATGAGGCGACGTTCGAAGCCAGGGCCGATACGACCGCGAGTTCCGATTTGGTGATCGGCAATTGGGTCATGCGCTGTGAGGCGCGCACGCTCGACGATATCCGGGCCATGGGAGGCAATTCGGCCGAAGACGAACGGCGCTTTGCGGCCGCCAAGCGTGTCTCGGAGATCAATCTCGCGGCTTACCGGAAGTTCGTTCAACCCTTGATCAAGGGAGTGATGACGCCGCAAGTGGCGGACATCATGCGCAATCTGCATCCGCTGCGGCTTCAATATGAGCTCCTCAGCAGTCAGAGTCCGATTTCGTCAGCGGTGAAATCGGGCGCTGAGAAAGTGGCGGAAGACCGCCGGCCGGCGTCCGAGAATAATCCGTTCCTGATGCTGCAGGAGCATATATCCCGGCAGATCGTCCACACGCTGGATAGTTGGCGCGACGCCCAGGAAGCCCTGAGCGAAACGCTTTTTCTCAACCTCTATGGCAGTCCTGCGTTGCAGGCGGCGCTCGGTATCGATCCGAGGTCCGAACCATCGCGGCGGCGCGAGATGTCGATGGAGCATCGCGCGATGCTTGAGAAACGGATTGCAGAGCTGAAGTCCCGGATCGGCGAGGGCGGAATCCGCGAAGCGGCCCTTCGAGGGTTGTTGTACATCGGATCGGCGCGCGGAATGATCGATGAACGCAGCATCGAGGCGCTGCGGCGGGTTCGTCGGGATTACAGCGGTCCACGGCTGACCTTGCCCGAGTTCAAGATGCTGGTGCGCGAGCAGTTTTTCATGCTGCAACTCGATCAGGAGGGGGCGCTCGCCGCGATCCCCAGGTTGCTGCCGGAGGATATCGGCCAGCGCCGCGCGGCGCTTGCCGCTATGCGCGAGGTGCTGTCCGCCGTCGGCGAGATCTCAGGCGAGCGTGCACGACGTTTGCAGCGGGTTGCAGCGCTGTTCGGCATCGATGTCGGGGAGCAGGGAGATGTCATCGCTTCCTTCGAGTCCAAAGCCAAGGCGTCGTAGCAGTCACTGAACGAACGGGAGCATCAGATGTCGACCGAGAAAAGGCAGGCGGAGTCTCCCAGCAAATACGATCGTCTCATCGCGGCAGCGAGGGCCGTGCCGCCAGTCCCGACGGTTGTGGTGTATCCCTGCGACGAGACTTCCCTACGCGGAGCGTTCGAGAGTGCTCGAACTGGCATTATCCAGCCGGTCCTGGTCGGACCGCGGGGCAAGATCACGGATATCGCGCGGAAGTTCGATATCGACATATCGGGATTCGAAATCGCCGAAGCGGAGGATGGCGAAGCCGCGGCCACCAGGGGCGTTGAGCTGATCCACGCGGCCAAGGGCGAAATGCTGATGAAAGGCAGCCTTCACACCGATGAACTCATGCGTGCCATCACGGCAAAGTCCGGTGGCCTGCGTACCGAACGACGTATCAGCCACGTATTTGTGATGGATGTTCCGGCCTATGCTGAAACGATCTTTGTGACCGACGCGGCCATCAACATCTTCCCTGATCTTGATGCCAAGCGCGATATCATCCAGAACGCCATTGACCTCTACACCCAAACCGGCTTCGGTAAGCTGCCGCGCGTGGCGATCCTATCGGCGGTCGAGACGGTGACGTCGAAGATCCCGTCGACGATCGAGGCGGCGGCCCTCTGCAAGATGGCCGACCGTGGTCAGATAACCGGCGGTCTCCTTGACGGGCCGCTTGCCTTCGACAATGCCGTCGATCCGGATGCTGCCCGGATCAAGGGCATCAAATCGGAAGTAGCCGGGCAGGCTCAGATCCTGGTCGTTCCTGACCTCGAAGCCGGGAACATGCTTGCGAAGAATCTTGCGTATTTCGCCAAGGCCGACGGCGCGGGCATCGTGCTCGGAGCGCGAGTACCGGTGGTGCTGACGTCGCGGGCGGACACGCCGCGGGCGCGCATGGCCTCGTGCGCAGTGGCATCGCTCTATGCTCACGCACGACGACAGCATGCTCCCACCGTTGCCGCGTGAACACGATGGACACAATTCTTGTGGTCAACGCTGGCTCCTCCAGCGTCAAGTTCCAGATCTTCTCGGTCGAGGGGGAGGGGAGGCTTCGCCGGCAGATCAAGGGACAGATGGACGGCATCGGCAGCCGTCCGCGGTTGCGGGCGAGCGGTGCCATTGGCGAAAGTCTGGCGGAGCGGGCCTATCCGATAGAAGCGGTGCCGGATGTTCCCGCCGCCATGGCGATCGCCGCTGACTGGCTCAGGGACGAGCATCGGATTCAACCGATTGCGGTCGGACATCGGGTTGTGCACGGCGGCTCCGAATATGAGGGACCGGTGCTGATCGATCACGGCGTGCTCGCGCGGCTGGAGCGGTTCATGGGCCTCGCGCCGCTGCATCAGCCGCATAATCTGGCGCCGATCCGCTCCATCCTCGTCAAGTTCCCCACATTGCCCCAGGTCGCGTGTTTCGACACGGCCTTTCATCGCACACACGCTGCAGTGGCCGACCATTACGCGATCCCGCACCAGCTTCACGCCGAGGGTGTGCGACGCTACGGCTTTCACGGCTTGTCCTATGAGTATATTGCGAAGACGCTCCGGCAGGTTGCTCCCGAGATTGCCCCGCGCAGGGTGATCGTTGCTCATCTCGGCAGCGGCGCATCCATGTGTGCTCTCAAAGATGGACGGAGCGTCGAAAGCACGATGGGTTTCACGGCGCTCGACGGGTTGCCGATGGGCACGCGACCCGGTCAGTTGGATCCTGGCGTCGTGCTTTATCTCATCTCAGAGAAGGGAATGTCGGCGTCCAACGTGCAGAAATTGCTCTATCGCGATTGCGGATTGAAGGGACTTTCCGGCATCAGCAACGACATGCGCGAACTGCAAGCAAGCGAGAATCCCAGGGCTAAGCTGGCGATCGACTATTTTGTCTATCGGATCGGCCTCAGTGCCGGGATGCTCGCGGCCGCGATGCAGGGTCTGGACGCTTTCGTCTTCACTGCCGGCATCGGCGAGAACGCCGTCAACATTCGCGGGCGCGTGGTCGAACAGCTTGGCTGGTTGGGCGCTACGTTGGACCCAGACCTAAACGGCCGCAACGCGCAGGTCATCTCGCGATCTGATAGCCGGATCCCGGTCTACGTCCTGCCGACCGACGAGGAGTTGATGATCGCGCAGCATACCTTATCGCTGCTCAAGAGCACGCCAGCGAGTACCGTCAAGCCAGCGAGGTTGTCATGATTCCCGTCTATCCGGAGACCAAGGTCGCGTTGAAGGGGAAGAAGGGGCTCATCGTCGGCATCGCCAACGATCAATCCATAGCCTGGGGCTGTGCGAGGGCGTTTCGTGCGCTGGGCGCCGAACTTGCTGTCACTTATCTCAACGATCGCGCCAGAAAGCATGTCGAGCCGCTTGCCCAAGCGCTCGAAGCACCGATCTGCATGCCGCTGGACGTAATGACCGAAGGCCAGATCGAGGAGGTCTTCGAACGCATCACGAAGGAATGGGGGCAACTCGACTTCCTGCTGCATTCGATCGCCTTCGCACCCAAGGAGGCGCTCCACGGGCGTGTCGTCGATGTCGGCCGTGAGGGCTTCCTCAAGACCATGGAAGTCTCATGCTGGTCGTTCCTGCGGATGGCGCATCTGGCCGAGCGGCTGATGAAGAATGGCGGCACGCTGTTCACAATGACCTATTACGGCAGCCAGATGGTCGTCGAGAACTACAACATCATGGGGGTGGCGAAGGCGGCGTTGGAATCGGCAGTTCGCTACGCCGCGGCCGAACTTGGGCCGAAGGGAATTCGGGTGCATGCCATCTCGCCCGGGCCGCTCGCCACGCGCGCCGCTTCGGGAATACCTGAGTTCGATGAACTGATGGACAAGGCGCAATCGAAAGCGCCGTCGCGCAGCCTCGTCAGCATCGATGATGTCGGCAACGCCACCGCGTTCCTGGCGCTTGACGGCGCCAAGCTGATCACCGGCGGCGTTCTTTACATTGATGGTGGCTATCACATTATCGATTGAGGATGCGACCTGGTTGTTTGTCTTGCCGCCGGGCATCGCGTGCCTGGAGCGTTGCTGGTGCCGACGGCCGATTTCATCCGTTGAAGCTGTTGAAAATCGGCATGCTTCGCCTGTTTCAAATCTTCATTTCGGGCACGCTTTCGCGGACGACGAGTTCCGCGTCCGTTACAGCCATGATCTCCCCGACGCTGACGCCGGGAGCTGTCTCCAGCAGTGTGGCTTTTCCATCGGCGAAGCCGATCACTGCGAGGTCGGTCACAACAAGGTCGACCGGCCGCGCCGACGTCACGGGCAGGTTGCATTCTACGACGATCTTCGACTTGCCCTTGGCGGCGTGCTGCATGGCGACTATGACGCGCTTGGCGCCGGCAACGAGATCCATGGCGCCGCCCATGCCCGGCACCATCTTCCCGGGAATCATCCAGTTCGCGAGGCGACCTTGCCCGTCGACCTGTAGGCCGCCCAGCACGGTGACATCCACGTGCCCACCGCGGATCAAGCCGAAGGACATCGCGCTGTCGAACGTACTGGCGCCCGGAAGCGCACTGATCGGCCGGCCGCCGGCATCGGTGAGCAGGGGATGTTCCAACCCCTGCTCGGGGATCGGTCCGGTGCCGATCAGCCCGTTCTCCGATTGAAAGAAGACCTTGAGGTCAGCCGAAACATAGTTGGCGACCAGCGTCGGAATTCCGATGCCGAGATTTACCAGATTGCCAGGTCGGAGCTCCCGTGCCACGCGACGTGCGATGATCTCCTGTGCGTCCATGACTTCACCCGCTTGGATTCGTGACCAGATAATCGACCAGCGGTGCCGGCGTCATGACATGATCAGGCGCAATCACGCCGACCGGTACGATATGCTCGGCGGTCACAATCACGGTGTCGGCTGCCATGGCCATGACCGGATTGAAATTGCGCGCAGTTAGCGCATAGGACAGATTGCCGAGGTAGTCGGCCAAGAATGCGTGGACGAGCGCAAATTGCGCGCGTAACGCGGCTTCGAGCAAGAATGACTTGCCGTCGACCTCGACCAGACGCTTGCCCTCGGCCACCAAAGTGCCGACGCCCGTCGGCGTGAGTACGCCTCCAAGGCCGCAACCGCCCGCACGAATACGTTCGGCGAAAGTACCCTGTGGAACGAGATCGGCGGTGATCTGCTTGGCGAGCATCTGCTTCTGCGCGCTCGGGTTCAAGCCGATGTGAGTAGCGATCAGGCGAGATACCAGCGCGGCATCGAATAGTTTGCCGACGCCTGTGCCAGGTGTTGCCGCATCGTTGCTGATGATCGTCAGTTCATGCTTGCCTTGACGAACGATTTCGTTGAGCAGGCGAGCCGGCGTTCCGACACCCATAAAGCCGCCGACCATGATGCTGGCGCCGTTCGGGATCATCGCGACGGCTTCTTCAAGGGAAATCGGCGTCATGACCCCAACTCCGGTCAAATGCGTGAGCGGATGTTGTCGAAGTTAAAGCGGACTCTATTGATTTGCATCAAGCCTCTCGATCTTGTCCGCGACCGTTGGTCGGAGGACGCAAGAGCTCTCGACCGGTCGGATCTCGCGCGAACTGGAACAGGGGTCTCAATTTGTTTGACGCTGACCGGCCTGAGCTTGATCTTCGTCAGTTGCAGGAGCGCCGGTGGTGTGTTTCGGACGAAATGTCCGCCAAAGCAGCGCCTGAATCTCCTCGAGCTCATGCACCCGAAACAGCCATATCGTCGCAATGTAGACGCATAAGCTGGTTGTGCAGAGGATGGTCGCGCGGGCCAGCACGGTCCCTGCATCGACGCCCGGGAGCCAAAGCAGCAATTCGAAGCGGGCGAGTAGGCCGAGGCCGATCGCAATGACGGCTGCTACCGCCAGGAGGAGCGTGACTCGGAGCATTCCTTCTGATTCATCGAGCGCCGTGCCCCGGATCGCCGCCTCCCTTTCGAAACGTCGCCGCTGCAGCCAGCCGAGTACCATGACGTAGAGTACGATGGCCGCCGAACTCGCGATCGCCAGGCCGATGGCGCCACCGCGCTCTCGTAACATGACATAGGCCGGTGTCATCAAAATCGCGATCGCCGTGCCGACCAGCGTCGGCAGCCACGTACTGCCGAGCGCATAGAAGCCGCGACTGATCAGCGTTTGCGCAGCCCACCCGCTGAGGCCGATGCAGAGAAAGGCCATCACTGTCGCGGTATCCTGCGCATCTGCGAGGCTGAAGCGATGAGCGGCCAGTCCCCAGATCAGGTAGACGGCTTCGAAACCGGCGACTGTCAGGCACACCTGTGCCGCAAATGTCAGCAGCAGCATCAGCCGCATCGCGCGGCACAGCAATGCATAAGCCCTCACGACGGCGCCGGTGGTAACCAACTCGCTGATGGTCGGATACGAAGCGACGCCGAGCGCCATCCCGAACATCCCGATCGGGACCTTCATCAAGGTCCGTCCATATTGCAGATGGGCAAGGTTTCCCGCCGCGAGATATGAGGCTTGGTTCTTGACGATCCATTCGTCCACGATCACGATCGAAAATCCGATCATGATCGGAACCGACAGCCAGAGATAGCGTCTGAGATCAGGATCTTTGACTGGCAGCAGCGGCAGCCAGCGCATTTCGCTCTTGATGCATCCGTAGAGTGGCATGGCAAAAGGGCCGGCGATCGAGCCGATCAGGACGCCCCAAGCGAATCCCTCGGCGCCCAGATCGGGATAGACGATGCCGACGAGTCCTCCGGCGATGATGCCGGCCGAATAGACAAGCGGCGCCAGAGCCGGCAACGTATGAAGATTCTGAGCCATCAGGGCAGCCGAAAGCAGACCCCCCACGATGTGGAAAAGCTGGGCCGGCAGGACGATACGCGTAAGACGAACGAGCGTATCGAATTCGCTCGGATCGACAATGCCCGGCGCCACCAGTGCGGCCAGAGGGCGAGCAAATATCATTAAAACCGCGATCCCAAACATGCAGATCAGCACAATGAAGTTTGCGATGATGCTGAAGGAAGTCCAGGCGCGGGCGTTATCTCCACGCTGAAGGTGCGCGACAAAGATCGGAATGAATACGATCGATAGCGCGCCCGCAGCCAGCAGGTAGTTCAGAAAGTCGGGTAACGTGAAGCTGGCAAAATAGAGATCGGCTTGCCTGCTCGCACCCAGCGTGCGGCCGATGATTTGCTCGCGGACGAGCCCCATCACGCGGCTGAGGAGGATGGAGGCGCCCCAAATCATGGATGCGATACCGATGACGCGCGTTTGGCGCTGGCTGTGCTGTTGTCCTTCCAAATGGATGCCCGGCCTGAGGAGATCGAGAGAATTGGACGACACCGTTTGTCATCCTCTCGCCCGGCATTGCTTCAAATCGGTTGATGCAGATCAAGAGCGCGGCGAATGCAGGGCAGATGGTTGGCGGTCCGCTGAACCGGTTCGATCCTATTGAAAGGTACTGAGACATGAAACGCGTGCAATTGATCATTGGCGTCGTCGCTTCCCTCGTGGCGACGGGCGCGGCCGCCCAAACCGTTGATCTGACCGGCACTTACCAATGCGTCCAGTCCTGCCGAGGCGGCATGTTCGCTCATATCACGCAGAACGGGCCGGAACTCAACCTGGTGACTGAAGCCGGAGTGGCGTCGCGCGCCTGGCCGGATTGGTTTTACCCTGGCAGCCGAATTTGGATCGACGCCTACAATATGAGTGCTGTCTACACGCCCGATGGCTTCACGATCCAATTCGACAACGGAACGATTTGGCAGCGTGAGCTTCCGCCGCCGCCACCGCCGCCTCGGCGGGCCAGGTAGGGGGGGCTCCGTAGTTTTACGGGGTCGGCAAACCCGGTTCCAGCCGTTTGTCCTGAATCAAATGCGCCCCTCCGCCGTCCGCTTAGCATCGGCCCAGGTTAAAGGGAGTGCGACGATGCTGGTAAGAACCAATGCACTGACCCGCAGATCGATTGACGGCCCCTTGGCCACCCTTGCCGGGGATCAGGTGGCATGTAGCGAATTCCGGTATCGCAGGGGCGCGGAGGTCTTCGGCGAGGGAGAGCCAGCGGAATACGCCTACCAAGTCATCTCTGGTGCAATCCGAACCTACAAGTTGCTCTCGGATGGCCGCAGGCAGATCAACTCGTTTCATCTGCCGGGCGACATCTTCGGGCTCGAGAACGGACGCGCACACCGCTTCAGCGCCGACGCGGTCGTTGAAACTGAAGTTCGAATTACGAGAAGGCACAGCCTCGTCGACGTGATGAAAAGGCGCGAGACGGAGACCAACCTGGTCGACCTTGTTACCCGGAATCTGCAGCACGCCGAAAATCACATGCTTCTGCTCGGCAGGAAGACGGCGCTCGAAAAGGTCGCCGCATTCCTTTTGGAGATGGATGAGCGGCTGGCTCATCCGAACGTGATGGTTCTGCCGATGGGACGGCGCGACATCGCCGACTACCTTGGACTGACACTGGAAACGGTATCGCGCGCGCTTTCGTCGCTGCGCGATGAGCACATGTTGCGATTTGATGGGCAGACACAACGGGAGGTCGTGCTGCTGGACCGGATTCGACTAGCGGAACTGGACAGCTGAAGTCGCCATCGGCCTATTCGTCTATGTCCTGCTCGATCGTCCGCGCCGGCGCTCCGTTGTGGGCGGCGGCGAATTGTGCGAGCGGCAGTGACGTCCTGAGAGACAGCAAGTTGGGATCGACGACCTCCAGCGTCAACGTCGTTCCCTTCTCCATGTCCTTGACAAATCGCGGGCTTGCGACGTCGGCCGCAATGCACCCGTTAGTTAAACACCAGCTATAGGGGATCACGCTGGGCTTTTCCTCGTCAACCTGCAGCTTGGCGGGGATGCGCAAATACATGCCGACAGGTACGAACACCTGGATCCGTGCCGCGCGGTCGCCCTCGCGCTTGATCAGATCGATCCGGACTGCGGTTTGCCCCGTCTCGTATGTGCCCTTGATCGAGGTCCTGCAAAGCATCGGGGCGCCTGCGGCCTTGAAGCAAAGCTTCTGCCAGGCGCCATATTTGATGTCGGTTGCCGTACGTTGCCCGCGAGGACTGATCTCGGCCGGAGCACATGTGGAATCGAGAACCGTCAAGAGGGACAGGAGTGCAGCCACCGTGCTCCGCCGAAGCCAACGTGGTGTTGTTTTGTAGGCCGATGGTGTCATGCGAGTTCTCCTGAATGCCGACGTCCCGCGTCTGCTACTTGGGCGCATCAAGGAATTTCCTCACCAGTGGCGACCAGATCGGGATCGAATCCGGCGAGCCGATGAAGAAGTGCCCTTCATCGCCGAACGGCGGCATCAGGTGATATTCGGCCTTGCCGCCCGCCGCGGTGAACGCGTTATGCATTTGCTTGGACAGAGCAGGACCAAAGAACGTGTCGTTCTCGATGTAGATCCACAGCATTGGAATGCGTGAAGTTCGACCGAAATCAGCCGTGGCCTCAACGAGCTTGTCCGGCGCGCAATTGTTGTTTGGCTTGCCGCCGACGCGGCCTCCACGACCCGCGGCGAAGGTGATGATAGCCTTCACCTGCGGAGGGTTCAGGCTGGACAGCGCGATCGAAGCCCAGCCACCGGCCGACTGGCCGATAACGATGACATTCTGGGGAAGAACACGCTTCTCGGCCACCATGTAATCGATGATCCAGAGATCGACCTGCGCGACGGCGAGCCCCGCGTCGTGGAAATTGGGATTGCTGCATTTGCCGACCTTCGAGAAGAACGGGCCATAGAGGCCGCGCTCGGGGATGTCGATCGCGGAGGCGCCATATCCAGTGCCGACGGGCGCGACCACGAGATAGCCTTGCCGGGCGAACCATTTTGCGGCGTCTCGGAACTCCACCAGCGGAAAGAAGCTGCGCTCGGCCGGATTGAGCGACACGCCGTGATTCATGATCGCCAGCGGGAAGGGACCTTCGCCGACCGGCCGGACGAGATAGGCGAACATCGGGAGTGGCAAAGGCAGCGCCCAGATTTCTTCCTGGATGCGTCGTGGCGGGGATTCTTCCGCGGCTCGTGCCGGCACAATGAAGCAGCTGAGCAAGAGCAGGGCCGCTGCCGTTCGCCATTGGATCGAGCAGTTGAGCCGCATCCCAGCCTCCCTCAGCCGGCAGACGTAGCCGCGACGATGATCGGACCGAGCACGGTCAACAACACGTTCCCCACCGCGTAGGGCACGGCCACGCCTAGCACCGGCGTCTGGCTCTCGGCGACCTCGCAGACACCCGTCACCGCAGCATCGACGGTCATTGCCCCCGCCAGTGCACCGCAGGTAACGACCGGGTTCATGCGGAGCACGTGGCGAGCGAACAGTGTTGCGACCATGAGCGGCACCAGGGTGACCACGAAGCCCATCCCGACCAGCAGTCCACCCTGCGTTTGAATTGCCAGCCAGGCCGCGTGTCCGTTGCCGAGGCCGATAGCAGCGATGAAGCCGCCGAGGCCAAGATCGCTCAGTGTTTGCTGCGCAGCGGGCGGCATTGCGCCGATGGTCGGTCGGCGGGAACGCAGCCATCCGCAAACGAGCCCGGCGACCAGCGCGCCGCCGCCGCCACCCAGTGTCAGCGCGATTCCCCCGATCTTCAGGCTGACAAGGCCCGCAAGCAGCCCGACGGCGATGCCGGCCGCGAGGAAGGAAATGTCGGTGCGGTCGCTGGAGCGGAGAATTTGTCCAACCTGCGCTGCAGCGCGTTCGATGTTGTGGCTCGTCCCGACCAGCGTCATGACGTCCCCGACATAGATGCGGGTGTCCGCACTCAATGGAACGTCACGCCCCATTCGTGTCAGTGCGCGCAAAAATACGCCGCGCGCGTCAGTCCCAACGCGGTTCGCAACGTCTTGTACCGAGCGGCCGTGCAGCTTTCGGCTATCGACCAGGACGTCGATCACGTTGCCCGGCATAGCTTCAGGATCTCGTCGGCATCAATCTCGGTACCGATCGCCGGGCGCGCGCGAACGATGGCCGCCGTTGGGCCCGCGATCACGATGTCATCGCCAGCTTCGAGAACGGTGTCGAGATGAGGCTCAATATCGCGTCCCTCACGGACGATGCGTTCAATCACGGTCCGGCCGCCGATCTCCTCCTCGATCGCCTTGACCGTGCGACCCGTGGACACCGAGACGCGATAAGCGCGTGCCTGGAATTTCCGGTAGTGCAGGTTCTCGGTCTTTGGCGGTTCACCACCCGAAAGCTCGATCTCGAGCTTCTTCGCCTCGTCCTTGAGGTTGATCCCCATCAGTTTCGGCGCGATGAACGGGACGTAGATGAGCGTCAGGATATAGCCAAGCACGTACGTCACGGCATACCCGGCTGCGATGTTCGCCTCCTGCTGCTCAAGCAAGGCCTTCGGCAGCCCGAGCTGCGCGAGCGCGCCTGACGCCGTGCCGATTACAGAGGATTGGGTCAGCGCGCCGGCGGCGAGCCCCGAGGCGGTGCCCGGACCGAGCCCGAAGGCGGAAGCGAAGACGAGTACGACCAGGAGTCCTGTACCCCCGAGTACGAGCGCCATGGCAACCTGGGCCAAAGTACGGATACTCAACGATGCAAAGAATTCCGGTCCCGACTTGTAGCCGATCGTGAACACGAACAAGCTGAACAGGATCGTTCGCAATACTGGTGGGAACGCGAAGTTGCCCAGCTGCCCGATCAGAACCGCCACGATGAGGACACACGCGGTGGTCCCGATCGAAAAGCCGTGTATCTTGATCCGGCCCAGGACAGTGCCGATGGCGACGGCCAGGAGCAGAAAGATTTCAGGGGCCGTGGAGATGATCCACCTGACGGTCTCCATAATCGCTATCCCCGGGGCGTGATCTTTGAAGGATATAATTCTTCAAGGTCCGCCCAAGGCTTGATTCAGATCAACGCTTTCCTGGCCTGAGCATCTTCCCTGAGCCGAAGCCAAGTCAGCGAAGTCGTGGGCATGAGCTCATTCGATATTGCCGTTCGCCCACCGCTACGAGGCGAAGAAACGGTGCTAGTCGCACTCCTGCTTGCGTTTGTCGGCGGTTATATCGACGCCTATACTTGGGTGGTTCATGGTGTGATGGCCAATGCACAGACGGCGAACCTGATCTTTCTCTGGGTCTATGGGACCGCAGGCGAATGGACCAGGGCAATAGAGTTTGTCCCGCCGATGCTGGCCTTTGCAGCTGGCGTCGCAATTGCGTCGTTGCTTCGGGGGGCGTCCAGTGGACGGGCGAGGGCGATCGCTACGTTGATGGAGCTCGTCGTGCTGATCGCCATTGGCATCCTTCACAATCGTATGCCGGATATCGCCGGCACCCTGGGCGTCTCCTTCGTTGCGGCAATCCAGGCAGCCATGTTTACCAAGATCGAAGGAGCGTCCTACAGCACGGTGATGATCACCGGTAACCTGCGCCAGGCGATCGAGAACGTCTACGCGGTCGTCTCGCGAGCAGATCCGTCCGCATCTGTGCGCCGCTCAGGCATTTTTGCTGCGGTCTGCGTTCTGTTCGGTCTAGGTGCCGCGGCCGGTGCCTTCGCAACCAGGATGATTCCCGATCTGACGTTGGGGATACCCGTCACAGCTCTGTTGGTTGTGCTGCTGCGTTGTGAAGCCAGGCGTTCGAGTTGCAGAAATGAATGAACGATCCGAGCCGCGCGCGAACTGGACGCGGTTTCTTCCGTTCGGGACTTGGCTTGGCGCCTACCGTCGCGAGTGGCTCGCGTCGGATGCGATCGCCGGTGTGACGCTGGCTGCCTATGCAATTCCGGTTTCGCTCGCTTACGCGGCGATGGCTGGTCTGGCTCCACAAGTCGGCATCTATGGCTACATGCTTGGCGGGCTCGGCTACGCCGCGTTTGGCACGTCGCGGCAGCTCGCCGTCGGTCCGACTTCCGCGATCTCCTTGATGATCGCCGCGACAGTCGGCGCGCTCGCTGGCGGGGACGCCGTCCTATACGCGCAAATTGCCAGCCTCTCGGCCTGTGCTGTGGCTGTGTTGTGCTTCGTGGCATGGCTGTTCAAATTGAGCGTTCTGGTCCGGCTCGTCAGCGACAGCATTCTGGTCGGCTTCAAGGCCGGTGCCGGGCTAACCATCATGATGAGCCAGCTGCCGGGCCTTCTCGGCGTTGCCGGTGGCGGTCATAATTTCTTCGATCGCATCGTGAAGCTCGCCGGTCAGTTCGGTGACATCAACCTGTCGGTGCTGGCGGTTGGCGCGGTCGCGTTGTTGCTCCTCTTGCTTGGCGAACGGCTCTTACCGGGGAAGCCGGTCGGCATCGCCGTCGTGGCCCTGTCCATTGCCCTAGCGACCCTCTTGGGTCTTTCGTCGCTTGGAGTTCCGGTCACCGGAAGAATTCCGGAAGGACTGCCTGCATTGGGTTGGCCGACGTTTGGCCTTCTCGAGTTCGACGATCTGTTTCCGCTCGCGGCGGGCTGCGTCCTGCTCGCGTATATCGAAGGCGTCTCGGCAGCCAGAAGCTTTGCTGCCAAGCACGGCTATGGCCTTGACGTCCGGCAGGAATTTTTGGGCCTGGGGTTCGCAAATCTGACCACGGCTTTCGGTCATGGCTATCCGGTCGCGGGCGGCCTTTCTCAATCCGCCGTCAATGATAGCGCGGGCGCGCGAACTCCACTGGCGCTCATCGTCTGCTCACTGACGCTCGCGCTGTGCTTGCTGTTTTTTGCAGGGCTGCTGACCAACTTGCCCAAGGCAGTGCTCGCGGCGATTGTTTTTGCCGCAGTCTATAGACTGGTGGACATTCGTGCGCTGCTGCGGATGTGGCGGATCAGCCGGATTGATTTCTATGCCGCATCGATTGCGCTGATTGCGGTCTTGCTTCTTGGCATCCTGCAAGGCGTCCTACTGGCGTCGATTGCGTCGATCTTCCTGTTGCTGGCGCGAGCGTCGAATCCTAACGTCGCGTTCCTCGGCCGCTTGCCCGGAAGCGGTCGCTATTCCGATCGCGCCCGGCATGAGGGAGTCGAACCGCTGGCCGGCGTTATCGCCGTCCGTCCCGAAGCGTCGCTCCTCTATATCAATGCCGAAGGGGTTCTCGAGACCGTCTTGAGCGCAGTCCGCAACTCGCCAGACATTCGCCTGGTGATCTGCGACCTGTCAGCATCACCCTACATCGATCTGGCCGGCACGCGAATGTTGCACGATCTCTACGACGAGCTCGTCTCTCGTCGGATATCGTTGTCGATTGTCGGTGCGCACGCCCAGTTGCGTGACCTCCTTCGGGCGGAAGGCTTGGCCGAAAAGATCGACAGCAGCCAATGGCTGCGCACGCTCGACGGCGTTCTTGGCAGCGTTCAATCTAATTCCGATCAGACATCTCGCTAACGTCCAGTCGTCATTTTGCATCGCCATGGAAGTGCGGGCGGGACAAAATTCGTTCACCTGTATCTCCTGCACGACTGTTGATTTGGATCAATGGTGGGCTTCGGGGCCACTTCAGGATCGGCCATCATCGCTGGCAAGGCCCAGAAGATCGGGAGACACCCATGTCCAAGGACGCAATTCCTGCACAAAAGCGCATCGATCAGTTCTTCTCCGGCCCTGGAGCAAGAGCGGATAGTTGGCGTGACCTGGTGGAAGCCGCGAAGGCGTGGGCGCGCGATCAGAATCGCACAGGGTACGATGCGGCGCTCGCCGAATTATCGGTGACAGAGGAATTCCACGGCTATCCGGGCCTCCAGTTGATGTCCGCGTTGCGGGAAGCGGCTTCGGCCGGTGACGCCGCGACCTCAGTTTCACTCGCCACGAGGATTGCACAGGCCTTGACGACGAAATCTTTTCGTCAGCATGCCGGGGACTGGAATCTGCATGACGAGGGCAACGGCGATATCCCTGACTTGTTGCCGCCGACCTTCGGACACAAGGAAGCGCATCGTCCCTACTTCGAAACACTGATCGTCACCGGCGTGCCGTCGAATAACTGGCCGGCGCTTGCGACAGAATGGCGGAACCTGCGGCGCCCGATCGATGCCTTTGTCTATGAGCCGGTCATCGTTGGTAGTCTCGAAGATGCGTTCTGCGCGGCGCTGCTCAATGCCGATCTGGCGGCTGTCGTGATCAACGAAGGCTTTGCATTGCGATCGCGTCACAATGCGCCGATTCTGCGCAGCTTCACGAACGCGATGGGCGAACACGAGGCGTCCGATGTTTCGGCGCTGAAGCTCGCACAGATCCTCAAGCGGATCCGTCCCGAGCTCGACATCTACCTCATGTCTAATCGCGACGTCGAGGAGATGGCTGGCAATCCGGAAGCCAATGTGGCTCGTCGTATCTTCTATTCGGTGGAGGAGATTCTGGAACTGCATCTTTCGATCCTTGAGGGTATTCAGGATCGTTACGACACTCCGTTTTTCGATAATCTCAAGAAATACGCGCAGCGTCCGATCGGCACTTTCCATGCACTGCCGATCGCCCGGGGCAAATCTATCTTCAAGTCAGACTGGATTCGCGACATGGGCGAATTCTATGGCCCGAACCTGTTCCTGGCGGAGAGTAGCGCGACCACGGGAGGCCTCGACAGCTTCTGGAGCCGACCGGCAACATCAAGAGCGCCCAAGACAAGGCGGCGCGGGCGTTCGGCGCCGATCGGGTCTTCTTTGTCACCAATGGTACGTCGACCTCGAACAAGATGGCGGTCCAGGCGCTGTTGTCGCCGGGAGACATCGCGATCGTGGACCGGAACTGCCACAAGTCGCATCACTACGGGATGGTTCTGGCCGGTGCCCAGCCGCTTTATGTCGAGGCGTTTCCGATGACGGAATACTCGATGTATGGCGCAGTCCCGCTAAAGACCATTAAGCAGGCGCTGTTGAATGCCAGGGCCGACGGCCGGCTCGACCGGGTGAAGATGGTAGACCTCACCAATTGCACCTTCGACGGCCACATCTACAACACTCGTCGGGTGATGGAGGAATGCCTCGCGATCAAGCCGGATCTGATTTTCCTGTGGGACGAGGCTTGGTTCGGCTTTGCACGCTTCTCGCCATTTCTTCGTCCTCGCACTGCGATGGGCGCCGCTAACGACATCGAAGCGTGGATACACGATCCGAAGTCGATTGCGAGCTATGAGAAGCAGCGAGCTGAACTCGGCAAGAATCCCTCCGATGACCTGCTGCTCAAGACCCGCCTGATCCCGGACCCCAGGCAAATCCGGCTGCGCGTCTATCAGACCAACTCGACTCACAAATCGATGTCGGCGATCCGGCAGGGTTCGATGCTGTTCGTCAAGGATGTCGAATTTCACACGGTTGAGCAGCAGTTCAAGGAGGCTGTCTTCACGCATGCCTCGACCAGCCCAAATCAGCAGCTCATCGCCAGCCTCGATGTCGCCCGCCGGCAGATGGAGTTGGAAGGGTATGGCCTCGTGGCGAATGCGATGGAGATCGCGCTCGCGATCCGGCAGGCAGTTAACAACAACCCGCTGATCTCGAAATACTTCCGCATACTTGATGCGTCGGCAATGGTGCCGGTTGCCTATCGGCAAACTGGGTTTGTCGACTATCTCGCGCCCGGCGCCAATTGGGCATTAGCGCTGAAGAGCCTGCAGGATGATGAGTTCTGCCTCGATCCGACCCGGATGACCCTAGTCTGCGGTACCGCAGGCTTTGACGGGACGCAGTTCAAGGGGATTCTGGCGAGCCAGTACGGCATCCAGGTCAACAAGACGTCGCGCAACTCCGTGCTGCTGCAATCGAACATCAACAACACCCGCAGCGACGTCGCGCACTTGATACGCGTGCTGTCTGAAATCGCCAGCGAAGTCGATCGCGGCCTGGCGCAGGGCGGTGCGAACGCCAAAAAGACCTCCGAGACGCGGGTGAAGAGTCTGATGCAGGATGTGCCCAACCTGCCCAACTTCTCGCATTTCCATCCAAGCTTCCGAGGCGACGCCGGGTCGAAGACCAATGAGGGTGACATCCGGACTGGCTTCTATGCTGCGTATGATGCCGTGGGTTGCGAGTTCATCCGCCTCTCCGATCCCGAAATTGATCGTCGTCTGAAGGCGGGTCCTGAGCTCGTCTCCGCCAATTTCGTCATTCCGTATCCACCGGGTTTTCCGATCATGGTGCCCGGTCAGGTGATTACTCAGGAAACCATCGACTTCATGCGCAAGCTCGATGTGAAGGAGATCCACGGCTATGACGCCAAGGAAGGGTTGAAGCTCGTTCGCACCGAAGCCTTGGCAAAGATCGGCAAGCCCAGGCCTGCGGCTGCTCCGAAGCTGAAGGCCGCATCCTAGAGGGGGCGAACATGCAGGGCCTATTCACGTTTCTGCAGCAGAATCCATATCTGCTGCTGTTCTTCGTCGTCGGTCTGGCAGTGTGGATCGGCAGGGCCAGCATAAAGGGCTACGGGCTCGGCATGGTTGCGGGCGCCATCGTGGTCGGTGCGGGCCTCTCGGTGTGGGCCTCAACCTACGGCGTGAAGCTCGAGCTCAACAACTTCGCCAAAAGCTTGTTCTACTATCTGTTCATGTACGGCGTCGGTCTGCGCGTCGGCCCCTCCTTCATCAACAGCCTGAAGGGGGATGGTCTCAAGTTTTGCATCCTCGCCGTGGTGTCGAGCGTGCTGGGGCTCGCTCTTGTCGTCGTGTTTGCGAAGCTGTTCGCGCTTCCGATCGGCGCGGCCGGCGGCATGCTGGCGGGCTCGCAGACGATGTCGGCCGCGATCGGTTCAGCCGAACAGGCTATCACCTCGGGCGTGGTCAAGCTGCCCGCGGGCATGAAGCCCGAGGATGCGTCGGGCATGATCGCATTGTCCTATGGCATCACCTACATCTGGGGTACCGTCGGAATCATCCTGATCTGCAAATATCTACCACGCTGGTGGGGCGTCGATGCCAGGGCCGCGGCCAAGCAGTACGAGCGGGAATTCGGAGTCAAAGACCTCGAGGGCGGCGGTCTCACCGGCTTTCGCCAGTTCGGTCTGCGCGCGTATCGCCTGGAAAATCCGGCGCAGTTTGGCGTAACCATCGCCGGCTTCCGCAAGAGCAATCCAGAATATCGAATCGTCAACGTCTCGCGCGGCGGTGAGCCACAGGGCGCCGATCCTGACTTCGTGCTGCAGAAGGGTGACATCATCGCGCTCGGCGGCTCGACCGAGCATCTCACGGAAAAGATGGGCCTGATTGGCCCCGAGGTCGCGGATCCCAAGGCTCTCGGCATCCCGATGGACCAGGCCGATATCCTGGTTACCAACAAGGATGTTGTCGGACGGACCTTCGAGTCTTTCCGCGGCGAAGCGATTGCGGGTCAATTGCAGGTCACCAAGGTTGAGCGGGGAGGCGTGCAAATCCCCGCTGGTTTGAAGACCGAGTTGCAACGGATGGATATCGTCTCGGTGGTCGGACTGAAGTCGGCCGTCAATGAGCTCGGGGAGATGTGGGGACGTATCGCGCGGACGAATACGTCGACCGACCTGCTGACGCTCGCCGTGGGCATGATTGTCGGGTTCCTGATCGGCATGATCGAATTTCCGGCCTTCGGCGCGAAGGTTGGGCTCGGCAATGCCGGCGGCCTGCTGCTATCGGGAGTGATCGTCTCCTCGATCGTGTCAAGGCTACGCTTTTTCGGCAACACGCCGAATGCGGCGCGCAACGTGCTGGAGGATCTCGGCCTCGTTGTCTTTGTGGCGATCGTCGGCGTCAATGCCGGTGCCGGGCTGCTCGCGCAACTCACGGGCGCGGTCGCGCTGAAGATATTTGTTGCGGGCTTCATCGCCTGCACGGTGCCGCCGTTTATCGTCTGGGCGATCGGCTATCACATCTTCAAGATCAACCCGGCTGTACTGATGGGCGGCGTGGCTGGGGCGCGGTCGCATTCCGGCCCTTGCCGGGAGGCTGCGGTCGAAATCCAGAGCTCGGTGCCCTGGATTGGTTTTCCTGTCGGCTACGCCGTCTCGGGTATCCTGCTCACTGTGTTCGGCTACTTCGCGATGCTATTGGCGCAATAGTCCAAGATTATTGATCGAGGGAAACGGAAATGGGAAAAATTGCCAGACGTACAGTTCTCGTGATGCTGCTCACGGGTCTTGCAGCTTTTAGCACCGCGGCCCGAGCAGAGACCGGTCATGTTGCCGTGATCTTCACCAAAGGCGGCCTGATTGTCGGAGTTGGCGGCGGCGAGGGCGTGCTGACCCTCAGAGGCAAGCATTATCCCTTCACCGTTTCCGGCATGAGCGTAGGCTTCACGATCGGCGCTTCCACCACGAAGCTTGTGGGCAGAGCCATCAATCTGCGGGGGCCGGGATCGATCGAGGGAAGCTACGGTGCTGCGGGCGCCGGTGGTGCGCTTGCGGCTGGTGCTGGGGGTGTCCAGCTGCAGAACGCCAATGGTGTGATTCTCCAGCTCAGCGGACCGAAAGTCGGCGCCGAGCTGTCAGCGGCCGTTGGCGGGGTGACGATCCGTCTGAAATAGTTCGGAAGCAATCTCAGGAGCAGGGCCGCCGATTTGCGGCCCTCTTCTGGTCAATATTGCTGAGCTACAAAGCTCATTCCGCGCAAGCTGGCCTGATCATTGTAGCGCCCTTTGTCGGACCGCTTCGGCAGCTTGACCTTGTCCTTCTTGATCCGTTTGTAGGGAATTGCTTTCAGGATATGGGAGATGCAATTCAATCGTGCGCGCCGCTTGTCGTCGGAACGAATGATGGTCCATGGCGCGTGTTTTACATTGGTCGCCTTGAACATGAGGTCGCGCGCCCGTGAATAGTCGTACCAGCGACGGTAGGATTCCAAATCCATCGGGCTCAGCTTCCATTGCCGCAGGGGATCGTCGATACGCGCGTTGAAGCGGCGCTCCTGCTCGTCCATTCCGACTTCAAGCCAGAGCTTGATCAGGATGATACCGCCCTCAACGATGTACTTCTCGATCTCCGGGCAGAGGGACAGGAAACGATGATGCTCCGCTGGCGTGCAGAATCCCATTACAAACTCGACGCCGGCGCGATTGTACCAGCTTCGATCGAAGATCACGATTTCGCCTGCGGCCGGAAAATGCTGCATGTAGCGCTGCAGAAATAGCTGCGTCTTCTCGCGGTCGGACGGGGCGGGAAGGGCGGTTACGCGAAATACCCGCGGGCTGACTTTCTCCGTCATTGCCTTGATCGTCCCGCCTTTGCCTGCCGCGTCCCGACCTTCAAACAGGATGATGACACGGGCTCCGCTCGCCCTGACCCATTCCTGAAGTTGGCAGAGTTCGACCTGCAGCTTCTCCAGCTCCTTTTCGTAAGGTTTTCGTTTCATCGTCGCCCGGGCGCCATCCTTTGCCATGCCGGCCTCTTCCATATCCGGTTGTGATGATAGGCAGATCAGTCGCCCCAGGAAATCGTGATACCGATATCTCCTGGCACGCCGCTCGAGAAGTCGATCACCTGATAGCCGATGCGATAGCCGCGCGGCTTGAGGTAGTCGGACCAGAGCTGAAAAATTTCCTTGGGGATGCCAGTCAATGTTTTCTCCCAGCCCGCCTCGCGTTGATTGATCGCACGTCCCTTGTCGGTGCAGAGCGAATTGGGAAAGCGATATACCTCAACTTCAGTCAGCCCGTTCCGGACCGCGCGCTGGATGATGTTCGCCGCCAGCTGGATCTTTTCCTCTTCCGTCTTGCCGGACGGCTTGCTGAGACGCTCGATCAGAGCCCTCTTTTCGGCTTCAGCGGCCGCTGCAAGCCGGGCGTATTCGTCGACCTTTTCAGCCTCCTTGAGGGCGGCCTCCTTGCGGATTTGCGTTGCACTCGGGATCAGATCGTCAAGTTGGGCCATGGCTCGTCGCTCCTGGGGATATCCTTGCTCGCGCCAAGGCTAGGTCGGACAGGGCGCATTCCCTTGATTCAAATCAAGCGTCGGTCCGACCGGGCTGCTCACAGTGCCGCCGGGGTCCTGCGCATGCGGGGCCTCCCGTCCTGGGAGAGATCATTGAGCGAACAGCTTCACCCGATGGCACCGCACCATTTGCCGTTCTATCTGGCCTCCGGAAGCGAGGTTGACACGCTCATGGTGGTGATGGGCCTCTTTTTGGTCGGTGCGGTGTTTTGGGTCGGTACCCTCTACTGGCGTCTGCACAGCCTGCCTGAGCGTATGGCGCACAAGTCGCAGAAGCTGCAGTTCGAGATCGTCGCGGTGCTCGGCCTAATCTCGCTGTTTACGCACATTCACGCCTTCTGGGTGGCAGGTCTTCTATTGGCCCTGATCGATATTCCCGATTTTGGCACGCCGCTGCGAAGCATCGCCGATTCGGTAGAAAAGATTGCCGATCGGGATTCCGGCGATGAAACGGGGCGGGTAAACGGTGAGGCGGTCTTGGACCCGTCAAAGGCCGAACCTGTGCTGAGGGAGCATCACAATGCTTGAGATCATCATTTGCTCCCTCGTGACGATCCTGCCCGACTATCTCTTTCGCCGCTATGTGCAGGGCAAGCGATTCGGCAAAGAGATCACGTTCTACTCCGTCTGGTATGAGCTCAGGTGGGGGATCACTGGCTGCCTGATGCTGACCGTCTCCCTGATCACTTTGATCTTCTATTTCCATCCGGCGACCACCAATGCGACGCTCTATTTTCGCACCGTGCCGATCCTTCCGGAAGGCTCTGGCCGAGTTGCGGAAGTTGATATCGGCTTCAGCCAGCCGGTGAAAAAGGGCGACGTGCTGTTCAGGCTGGACAGCTCGAAGCAACACGCAGCGCTCGAAACCGCCAAGCGAAAGATCGCTGAGGTCGATGCATCACTGATCGCGGCCGAGGCGGACGTCGTGAAGGCCGAGGCGCAGGTCCAGGAAGCGAAGAGCAATCTGCAGCAGGCAAGGGACGAGCTCGACGTCAAAAGCGAGCTGCAGCGCCGCAACCCGGGAATCGTGCCGCAGCGCGACATCGAGAAGCTGCAGGTGCTGGTAAACCAGCGGCAGGCCGGCGTCGATGCCGCGGCCGCCTCAAGGCAATCCGCTGATCTGCGGGTTTCAACGTTGCTTCCGGCTGAAAAGGCAAGTGCGCAGGCCGCGCTCGACCAGTCGCAGGTCGATCTCGACAAGACCGTTGTGCGAGCCGGCGTCGACGGCCGGGTCGAGCAGTTCGTACTCCGAGTGGGCGACGTAGTGAACCAGCTGATGCGTCCGGCGGGCGTGCTTATTCCGGAAGGAGCCGGTCAAGAAAAGTTGCAAGCTGGATTTGGCCAGATCGAGGCTCAAGTCATCAAGGACGGCATGGTGGCCGAAGCCACCTGCATCTCAAAGCCATGGGTCATCATCCCAATGGTGGTGACATCCGTTCAGGACTATATCGCCGCCGGACAGTTTCGCGGCGGAGATCAGTTGCTCGAAGCGCAGAATGCTGTGAAGCCGGGTACAATTCTCGCGCTCCTGGAGCCGCTTTACAAGGGCGGTCTGGACGGGGTGACACCTGGCAGCAGCTGTATCGTCAACGCCTATACCAGCAACCATGAGACCATAACGTCGAAAGATACGAGTACGGGCCGAGCCATTGCGCTGCATGTGGTCGATGGAGTCGGACTCGTGCATGCTTTGCTGCTGCGGATTCAGGCGTTGCTGCTCCCGATCAAGACGCTGGTTCTTAGCGGTCACTGAGACAGTGACATTGAGGAGACATCGGATGAAGCCGTATGGCAGGATATGCGCGATTGTTGCCGTGCTCGTGGCCTCCGGCGATTGCGCGCAAGCATATGACCTGACGGGTGCTTGGGCCACGAGCGCTGATCAATGCAGCAAGGTATTCGCGCGCAAAGGTCGAGCAAGCCAGGTCGCGTTCGCAAACTTTTCGGGAATCTATGGTGGCGGCTTCATCGCGGAACCAAGTCGCCTGAGGGGAAAGTTCGAGACTTGTGCAATCAAGTCGCGGAAAGAGGACGGTCAGACGATCAATATGGTCGTTGGCTGCGCGTCGGGCGTCATGACGTCCAATATTCAGTTTTTCATCAAGACCGTGGATGAAACGACCATCGTGAGGCAGTTCCCTGGCATCGATGGAATGGAGGTGACTTATCACCGCTGCCAAATCTGACGGTAGCGACTGTCGGCAATCGAGTGTGCCCAAAGCGGACACGCCGCGTGCCGCTTCCCTTGATCTCGATCAACGATTCTCGACTGGCAGGACTGATGTTAACGGGCATTGATGTCGATGGAGGATGCGATGATCCATTTGGGCCGGGTTCTGCTCGCGATCGTCCTCATGGCGACGACGGCGGTTGCCGCAACAGCGCAGACCGGCGGTAACCCTCCAGCCGCATCCAGTCAGCCGCAATCGGGGACGCCGTCACAGGCCGACCAATTGCTGAAGCCCGAGCAGCTCGAAGCGCTGGTCGCTCCGATTGCGCTCTACCCTGACACTTTGCTCGCCAACGTCCTGGCGGCTTCGACTTATCCGCTCGAGGTCGTCCAGGCCGACCGCTGGCTGAACGCGCGCAAGAACCTCAAAGGGGACGCGCTCAAGGCGGAAGTCGACAGGCAGGCCTGGGACGAAAGCGTGAGAGCGCTCACCAGCACATCGGACGTGCTCTCGATGATGAGCGATAAGATCGATTGGACCAAGAGCCTGGGCGATGCGGTGCTGGCCCAGCAGGCGGACGTCATGGATGCGATCCAGCGGCTTCGCAGCAAGGCACAGGCCAACAACAAGCTGGTGACTACCAAGCAGCAGAAGGTCAGCGTCCAGACCCAGGAGAGCAAGCAGGTGATCGTGATCGAGCAGACCGATCCGAACACGGTCTACGTGCCGTATTATGATCCCGCGACGGTCTATGGCGCTTGGCCCTATGCAGACTACCCGCCCTATTACTTCGGCTATCCGTCCTACATCGGCGCCGGCGTGATCGCCGCCGGCCTCGCCTTCGGGACCGGGTGGGCGATCGGACGCTGGGGCAATTACTGGGGCGGCGGCTGCAACTGGGGAAATCGCAACGTCTATGTGAACCATTTCAACAAGATCAACAATGCCGGCAATGGCTGGCAACACAATCCTGCGCATCGCCAGGGCGTCCGATACAACAACAGCAATGTCCAGCAGCGCTTCGGCGGCAACAATGATCGGGCCGGTGCCGGCGATCGAATGAACTACCGCGGTCGCGATGGTCAGCAGGTTCTCAAGCCCAGCGGCGATCGCCCGGGGACTGATCGTCCAGGTGGAGATCGCGCAGCGGATCGGGCGGGGGATCGTGCAGGCGATCGTGGCGGAGATCGTGCGGGTGATCGCGCCAAGGGGGGCGACCGTGCAGGGGCCGCCGATCGTGGCAAGGGTGGCGACCGCGCGGGTGCTGGCAACAAGGCCAAGGGCGGCGGCGATCGCGCCAGGACGAGCGACCGCAGCCGCAATGCCTCGCGCGGTGGAGGCGGCAATGGACGGCGCGACGGAGCGCTCGGTAACGTCTCTTCGGGGCGCGCAGCCGCTCTGCAGTCCGCGCGCGGGCAGGTGAGCCTCGCTGGACGGAGCGGCGGTGCCAACTTTGCTGCCCGCGGTGGCGGAGGCTACGGCGGCGGTGGTTTCCGCGGCGGAGGCGGAGGTGGCGGCTTCCGTGGCGGCGGCGGGGGTGGTCGGCGATCGGACATTGCGCTCAAGCACGATATCGAACTGCTTGGGCATCTCGCCAACGGCCTCGGCTATTACCGCTTCAGTTATCTCGGCAGCAGCAAAGCGTATGTCGGCGTAATGGCGCAGGAGGTCGAGCAGATCATGCCGGCGGCTGTGACGCGCGGCGCCGACGGTTATCTGAGGGTCTACTACGACAAGCTCGGCCTTAAGTTCCGCAGCTATGACGACTGGCTTTCTGCCGGCGCAAAGCTTCCATCCCCCTCGGAGTCATCGCGATGACAGGCCGCTCGCAGTTCCGACTGAACCGTCTTGCTTTCGTCAGCATTGCGGCGGCAACGGCACTCGCCCTGTTGTCGCCCGTGCGAGCCCAACAAGGCTTCGCGAGCCCGGAGGAAGCGGCGGCGGCTCTGGCGACGGCCGTCAAATTGGGCACAAGCAGGGCTATGTTAAGGGTATTGGGGCGTGATGCCGCTGATATTATCGAGTCCGGCGACGACGTCGCCGACGCCGACGCGCGGCAGCGTTTCTTGACTGCTTACGACGCCGCGCATACGATCAAGGCTGATCAGCACAAGAAGGCCACGCTGATCCTCGGCAAGGACGACTTCCCGTTCCCAATCCCGATCGTCAATGGCCGCGATGGCTGGAGCTTCGACGCTGCGGCAGGCCGTCGCGAAGTTCTCTATCGTCGGATCGGGCGCAATGAACTTGACGCGATCCAGACCTGCCTTGCCTATGTCGATGCTCAAAGAGAATACGCCGACAGGGATCGCGGTCAGGGAATAGGAGCTTATGCTCAGCGTATCGTCAGCAGTCCCGGCAAGACGGATGGCTTGTTTTGGCGCGACGACAATAACCCAAGTCCACTCGGCGAGTTTGCAGCCCGGGCTGCTATCGAAGGCTACAAGGCTGGAGAGCAAAGCGCGCCTTACCACGGCTACTATTATCGGATCCTGAAGGCGCAGGGATCGGACGCTCCCGGCGGGGCGCTCAATTATGTGGTGAAAGGCAAGATGATCGGCGGCTTCGCATTGGTCGCCTATCCCGCCGAATACGGCAACTCCGGCGTCATGACCTTCCTGGTGAGCCATGCCGGTGCGGTCTATCAGAAGGATCTCGGTTCACGCACCGATTTCGTCGGCAAGCGCATGATCCTCTTCGACCCGGATCACACCTGGAGGAAGGTCGATCCAAGCAATCCTTGACGGAAGGGCACTTGCGATGTTCAGATTCTCGGTGCGTTGTCTATCGCTGTTGTTGCTTACGTGTGCTTTCTCTTCCCCGTCCTTCGCTCAGGCTAGCGGGCACGTTCAGGTCAAATTCGTGAAGGCCGCTCTGATCGTCGGTGGCGGCGGGGGAAGCGGCATCCTTACGTTCCGCGGGCGGCACTATCGGTTCACCGCGTCCGGCTTCAGCCTCGGGGTAAGCGCGGGTGCTTCCACGAGTTGGTTGGAAGGTACCGCATCGGGCATCCGAGAGATCAACGATTTCGCCGGCAACTATACGCTCGTTGGGGGAGGCGGCGCATGGGCCGCGGGTATGGGCGCAGCAAGCTTGCGAAACGAACATGGCGTGGTGCTCATGCTCAGAGGGCCAAAAGCCGGGCTGGAATTTGCAGCCAATCTTGGCGCGCTCACGATTTCATTGAGGTGAGTGTGAATTCGCTTGTCGTTGTTGTCCGCTTCCCGGGCCACCAAGCGGCCTGCGGATATGCCCGATGACATCGGGCTCGGCTAATCTGGACGAAAAGGCGATCCCTCGGCTGGCCGACTGTGGCGATCGGTTTACGAATGCGGTCGAGGAGCGCCTTCAAAGGCAAAGCGTGCTTCACGATCGGCGACTTGAGAACGATATAGGAGAAATACTTTTCAATTCCGACGTTGCGTTCAAGCAGATTTTCCATCCGCTCTTGGTAGTGCGAGATGCTGCGACGAACGAATCTGAGAAGATAATCGTAGCCGCCGCTGATGAGATGACATTCCATCAGCGTTCGGCGTCTCGATCATGGCATCATCATCCCGCCCACATATTCAACCAGCTGATCGACGAAGGATAGGAACGCGGCACCGCCTTGGCTTCGCCTGCGTCCTAGCCCGGTTGCGCGCGAGTCCAAGACGACCCGGCTCGGTTGGCTTATCGCTGTCCCGGACCGCGTCACGCGGCGTTCGAAAAAATATCGATCTGGGACGCGCTCGAGGTACCAATGAGATTTGCTGGGCGAACCGCCCTGGTGACGGGTGGTGGAACGGGAATTGGCGCAGCCGTTGCGCGGCGCCTGGCTTCGGAGGGCGCCAAGGTCGCGGTCATGGGCCGGCGCCGCGAGCCCCTGCGCGAACTCGCTGACGAGACCGGCTGTCTCGTCGTGCAGGCCGACGCCGCAGACGGCGCAGCGGTCCGCGCCGCGCTAGGCGAAATTCGGGGCAAGTTCGGCAAGCCGGATATTCTCGTCGCGAATGCGGGCGGCCATGGGGTCGGCCCGACCATTTCAATGACCGACGAGACGTGGGCGCTGTCGACGCGCCTCAACCTTGATACGGCGTTCGTTTGCGCGCGCGAGACCCTTCCGGACCTGATCGAGCGACAGGGCGCCATTGTAATCGTTGCATCGATTGCCGGCCTGTTTGCGGGCCCGCAGGCCGCCGGCTACGTGACCATGAAGCATGCCTGCATCGGCCTCGGCAAGTCGCTGGCTCGCGACTACGGCCGCAGCGGCGTACGGACCAACACGGTCTGCCCAGGCTGGGTCGCGACCGCCTTGGCCGACGAGCAGATGCAGGTCCTTGTCGAGAAGCACGGTCTTTCCTCGATCGAAGAAGCCTATCGCCTGGTGACCAAGGATGTGCCCCTTGGCCGGCCGGCGACGCCGGAAGAGGTTGCCAACGTCGTTTGCTTTCTGGCTTCGGACGAGGCGAGCGCGATGAACGGCTCGATCCTGACGGTGGATGGCGGCGCCACCGTGGTCGATCTGCCGACGCTGGCGTTCGTCGAGTAGGGAGGGAGTCTGAAATGGAGCAAGCAAGCCGGCCTGCCGACTGGAAACATTTCGATGATTTCGCCGCCGGCATCGCCACCAATCGCCTGCCGGTCACGGACAGGCTCGCGGGCAGGTCGCTCGATATCACGCTGCAAAACGGGCGTGCGGTCAGACTGAATTTCACCTCCGCGGACCGGGTTGAATGGGCGGAGGGGAGCGCATCGGGACAGGACTGGTACGAGGCGATCGATGTGGCGCCGGACGTGCTCTTCGTCAACATGACGCTGTCCGGGCGGCCGGACGAAGATGAAGCCTTCATCGTCAATCTCAGCACTCGCCGGGTCCTGTCGGTGCGGGAACGGGTGCGGCCGGCGAGTGAAGCGCCTGGCGAGCCGCGCGTTAGGCAAGACTATACGCCCGGCATCGTCGGCGGCCCCACGGTTCCGGCCACAGGCATGGAGCCTGCGCCGACAAGGGATCTGATCGGATTGACCGCGCACTATGAATATAGCCCGCAGCACGTCTACGAGCACGTCTATCTGAGCTCACAGCGCTACGCCTGGCAGAACATCGTCGGCGTGCAGCGAGGGCATGGTGATGTCGATCTGGCCACCACATACAAATTCGATGACAACCAGTATGTGTTCGGGTTTCGCGAGTTCATCATCCCGGTGGCGTCGATCTTCTTCTACAATTGGGATGCCATGCGCTCGACCGGGAAATTTCTCGGCGTGACCAGCCAGGGCATCATCGAAAACAAGCCCGCCGGGGCCTTCATCCAGATGAAGTCCCGGACTGTCTATGACGAGAACAAGCAACCGGTTTGACGGGGGACGCGGCGCGTGAACTCGAACTACGATGCAATCAAGGCGCATTACGCGGCGTCCGACCGCAAGGACGTTGTGGGCATGATGGCGCCCATCACTTCCGAAACTCGTTGGACCGAGATGGCGGGCTTTCCGTACGCGGGTACATATGTCGGCGCTGGTGCCATTGTGGAAGGCGTCTTCAAGCGCATCGGCGAAGAGTGGATCGACTATACGTTCTCGCTCGAAAGGTTGGTCGACGGCGGGACAACGATCGTCGGCATCGGGACCTATTCGGGCCGGTACAGGAAGACGGGGAAGACCATGACGGCACGCGTGGTGCACGTCTGGGACATGAACGACGGCCGCGTCGTTCGCTTCGAGCAGTTCGCTGACACCAGCCTGGTTGCCCGCGCGACGATCTAGATCGGCAGTCCCTCCACTTGGCGCGGCTCATGACATGGGCCGCGCTTTTTCTTGCCATGACGGCGCTTCGCTCGTTTGCGTCCTAGGCCGGCTGCGTCGGAGTCCAAGACGCCGGCAAAGGGCAGCGCCTAGTGTCATCGCGCCGGACAAGCGTCGGACGATCGCTCGGCCTCCCTTGAGGCGGGGCCGCGATCGCAAACAGACGCACCGGTGCAACGCCGCCGTCGGACGGGTGGCCTAATGAGGGGAAACGCATGACATTGAGGAACACGATCCTGGGAATCTTCATGGCTGCGCTGCTCGGCTGTGCCGGCTGCACGGCCCATGCGGCCGATGCCAAATGCGGTGCCAACACCGGCAAGGCGGCGAACGGCGAGCCGATCGTGATCGGCGGAATTGTCAGCGTGACCGGACCCGACAATTTCAGCTCCTCCGGGCTGGCCGCGACAGCCTATTTCAAATGCCTGAATGCCAATGGTGGCGTCAACGGACGTCCGATCAAGTACCAACTCGAAGATGACGGCTGGAATCCCGAGCAGTCATCGCAGGTCGCGGCAAAGCTGATCCGTGATCAGAAGGCGGTCGCGCTGGTCGGCAACATGAGCTTCGTCGATTGCGGTGCCAACCAGGGCATCTATGAAAAGGAAGGCATCATGGTGATTGCGGGGGTCGGCGTCCCTCGCGATTGCTTCTTCCAGAAGAACTACGCGCCGACCAACGCCGGCCCGCGGGTCAGCAATACCAAGGCCGTGATGGATGTGGCGCAGACCTATCCGGGCAAGATCAAGCGCGTGGTCTGCATCGCACCGAACATCCCGAATCTCGGCGAATGGTCCTGCTCCGGCGCGGTTGCCTGGATCAAGAAGCAAGGCGGTGATGGCAAGATCATCACGTTCGACCCTGGCTCGCTCGACGCGACTTCGGTCGTCCTTGAGGCGATGGCCTTCAAGCCTGACGTCATCAGCGTCGGTACGCCCAAGGGCCTGGCCGTTCCGATCTTTGCCGCCGCGGAAGAGCAGGGGCTTGCCGACAAGGTGCATTTCACCGGACCTGCCTCGCTGTACAATCCGGATTTTCCGCGTGCGATCGGAAAATACTGGGACGGCAAAGTCACCGTCGACATGGAACTGAAGGCGGCCGACGCCGGCACGCCGGATATGCAGAACTGGCTTGCCGTGATGGACAAGTATGGCCAGGCCTCGGATCCGCGGGACACCTTCTCGCAAGCCGGCTATCTGGCGGCGCGCGTCACCGCCGAAACCCTGCTGAAGATGGACGCTGCCAAGATCGACCGGAAATCGGTCACGCAGGGCCTTGCGGAGCATCAAGCGGTTCGAAAGCGACATGTGGTGTTCGCCTTGGTACGTCGGCGAAGGTCCTCGTCACAACGCCAATCACGCGGGCCCGGTGTCGTTCGTCAAGGACGGCAAGCTCGTGGCAAAGCAGGTGTGCGTCGAGTCGGAAGATCCTGAACTCGACGATGTGCATACCTACGAGAAGACGATCGGCATCGCGAAGTAAGCCGTCATGCCTGATTTTACGCCCTTTCTCGTCTCGGGCCTCGCGACGGCGGCAACCTACGTGCTCTCCGGCGTCGGCATCGTGGTGCTCTATCGGGCGGCGGGCGTGGTCAATTTCGCCCAGGGCGCCGTCGGTGCCCTGGCCGCCTTTGTCTCCTGGTCGATTGTCGAGTGCGGAGGTCCTCCCGGCTGGTCGTGGATCGCGGGTGTCGCGGCAGCAGCGCTTGTCTCGTTCCTCTATGGTCGCGTCATCGCGCCCCGGCTGGCCTACGGTGATCCAATCATGCGTGCGGTGGCCACGCTCAGCTTTGCGCTCATCCTGCTTGGCTTCATGGGCTACGTCTGGGGTGAGGCGCCGCGCCGGCTTCGTCTGCCCACGGATACGATGAGCTTTGAGCTCCTGGGCGTCCGGATCACGATGACGCGGGCAATCGCATTCGGCCTTGGCGTACTGGCGACCACTGCCGTGATGCTGTTTCTCGCCTATAGCCGGGTGGGCCTGCAGATGCGCGCGCTCGCCAGCAACCGCGATCTCAGCGCGATGCTCGGGGTTCGCGTGCTCCGCGTCGACAGTTGGGCGTGGGTGATCTCCGGCCTGCTGGCGGGCGTCAGCGGCGTGTTGCTGGCCGATCTGCAGCGCTTGAGCGGACAAGCGCTCACCTTCGCGGTCATTCCGGCGATCGCCGCCGCGGTGTTCGGGCGCTTCGTCTCGCTCCCCGCGACAGTCGCGGGTGGTTTGGCGATCGGAGTTTGTGAGGCGCTGCTGACCCCGATTCCCGTGATCGGCCCGTTCCGCACCGCAGTCCCGTTTCTGTTTGCGGTCGGCGCCATGTTGTGGATGCAGCGTCGAGTGACCTTCGTCTACAGGTGATCCGACGTGACCGACCGAAGCCTGCAGGCAGCCATGCCGATCTCTACTGCACGATTGCCGCTCCGCGCGATTGCCGTCTGTGCCGGCGCGCTCCTGGCGCTTTATTTCCTGCCCGCCGCGCTGAGCGATTACTGGCTGCGCGCGCTGATTTCGGTCACCGCGTTGACCGTTGCCAGCCTGAGCGTCAGCCTGCTGTTCGCGCAGCTCGGCATGGTCTCGCTGGCGCAATACGGCCTGCTCGGCGTCGGCGGCTGGTTTGCGCTCAGGATATCGCATGGCCTCGGCGTGCCGTTCGAGCTCGCGCTGCTGACGGGCGGGATCGCCGCGGCGCTCGTCGGGCTCGTCATCGGCCTGCCCGCGCTGCGGATGCGGGGTCTTTATCTTGCGATCGTTACCTTGATGATGGCCGGTGCAATCCAGGTACTGATCAGCGCGTTCGGCTTTCCGGATGGAGGCTCGGGCATCCTCGGCAAGAGTACGGGGACGCGGATGATGATGGCGCGTCCTTTGCTCGCGCAGAACGACGAAGCCTATCTGCGCTACGCCATCGTCATCGCCGGGCTTTGCTACCTGCTCGTGCTTGCGCATGTCCGTGGCCGCCCAGGGCGCGCATGGGCGATGATCCGCCGCAGCGAAGTTTGCGCCCTCGCCGGGGGCGTCGACATCACTGCTTACAAGGTACGGGCCTTTGCGTTGTCCGGCTTCCTTGCAGGGATCGCCGGAGGCCTGCTTGCAGGGGGCGTGGGACAGCTTGATGCAAGCGCGTTCCCGGCCAGTCAGTCGATCATGTTGTTCGCGCTGACCATCGTCGGCGGCGCTTATTCCTGGCTCGGTCCGATCGTGGCCGGGCTGCTGCTTCGGGCATTTCCGGCGCTACTGAACGACTTCAGGATCGACGGCAATATCGCGACAATGATCTTCGGTCTCGGCCTGCTGCACGCCTTGATCACGGCTCCGCGCGGCGTGGCCGGCCAATTGGCGGATCTGGTCCGAACAGTTCGCCGGCTCGTGGGTGGCAAGCGGAAGGCCGAGTCATGATCGAGATCGACGACGTGACGGTGCAGTTCGGAGGTGTGCTCGGCTTGAACGCCTTGACCGCCAATCTTGCGGAGCCGGTCACCGGTCTGGTCGGCCCGAACGGCGCCGGCAAGACCACATTGATTAATGTGCTTTCCGGATTCGTGCAGCCTACGAAGGGCCGTGTGCGGGTGGATGGGCGGGACCTGAAGGATATTCCCATTCGCAAGCGTGCCGCGTTTGGCCTCCGCCGAACGTTTCAGAACGAGCAGATCGTCGAGAATCTGACTGCCGGCGACAATGTCGCCGCGGTGCTCGACAACGTGCCGACGGACGGCCAGCCCCGGCGGCTGTTGATCGACAAGGCGTTGGACTTCGTCGGTCTTCTCGCCAGGCGCGATACGCCCGGACGCGACCTGAACGCCTATCAGCGCCGCATGCTGGAGATCGCGCGGGCAACCGCAGGGCTGCCCCGGTTGATCATGATGGACGAGCCCGGAGCAGGGCTTGCTCAACATGAGAGCGAGCACCTGCGCGATGTCATCAAGGCGATCCACGGTTATTGCGGTGCGCAGGTGCTGCTGGTCGACCACGATGTCGATCTGATCTCGGCAACCTGCACGGCGACACTGGTGCTCGATTTTGGCTCACCAATTGCCTATGGGCCAACGCCGAACGTGCTTGCGGATCCAAAGGTCAGGGCGGCCTATCTCGGGGTCCTGGAGGAGGATGCGACGTGAGCGCCGGGCTGGCCGTGCAGAACCTCAACATCGCGCGCAACGGCAAGGCCGTTCTTCACGCATCGATCTCACGATCTCGCCGGGGAGGATCACCGCCCTGCTTGGCGCCAACGGCGCCGGCAAGAGCAGCCTCGTTCTTTCCATCGCCGGCGTGTTGCCGGCGACCAGCGGTTCGATCGCAATGGACGGCCAGTCCATTGTCGGCCTCAGGCCGGAGACCATTCGCGCCGGCGGCGTTGCTGCGGTGCCCGAAGGGCACCAGGTGCTGAACGATTTGAGTGTCGAGGATAACCTCAAGGTCGCGGGCAGCCACCTTGCGCGTCCGCAGCTCAAGGCGGCCCTCGAGGTCGCGCTCGGCACGTTTCCGGAGTTGCGCGACCGTCTGCAGGCGAGGTCGGGCACGCTCTCGGGTGGACAACAGCAGATGGTTGCCCTCGCGCAGGCGATCATTGCGCGACCACGTTATCTGCTCGCCGACGAGTTGTCGTTCGGCCTCGCGCCGGTCGTGGTCGCGCGTTTGGTCCCGGTCCTGCAGGGCCTCGCCGCGCAGGGTGTCGGCGTCCTTCTGATCGAGCAGTTCACGCACATCGCGCTCAAGATCGCGCATGCAGCCTATGTCATGGAGCGTGGAAAAATCTGCTTTGCCGGCGAGCCACAGGAGCTGATCGACAGGCCCGAGATCCTGCACAGCGCCTATCTCGCGTGACATCAGCATCAACATCGGCGCACGCTGATGCGGTTCCCTGCAGGATACCGCCCATTGACAGCTCGGAAGAGCTGCTTAACATGTTAGATAAAAGCCGCCAGACGGCCCTTCCAGGGGAGGAGCACGTGCAGCTCCAGGAGTTTAGCAACTGGACTCCGCAAGTCTGGAGTCAAGCTCCGTTGGAGGAGTGGAGGCACAAGCTCCAGTCCGTCTGCGGACGATTCAATCCATTCGGATGGGAAGAACGCGACCTCGTCAACGGCGGCGTGCTGGTTCGCGATGCTGCGGGCATGGACATCGCCCAGGTTGCCGGCGACATCGGCGTCGTTCGTCGCGACGAGCGCGACATCCGCCTCGACTATGGCGAATTCTTCTTTCTGCTTGTCCAGTTGGAGGGGACGTGCGGGGTCGAGCAGCAGGGGCAACAGAGCATTATTTCCCCGGGTGACTGTATCCTGGTCGATTCCTCGCTGCCGTCGAACTTCTATTTCAACGGTCAATTCATCAATCACCTCTCCGTGCATCTGCCGCGGCAATTGCTGCTGGCAGAGAGGCCCAACGATTTCGAGGTATCGCGACGCCTGGGCGCCGAGGACCCGATGTCGACCATGCTGCGGGCGCTCGTCGCCAAGATGTTGCAGACGCCGGCCAATCACCAGCGATCGGGCGAATTGCGGCAACTCCTGCTCCACGCGACGCGGCAGGCGTTCGCCACGGATACCGCCGTTGCACCTTTGTGTCCGAAGGAGCGTGCCTCGGGCCGGCTCGAATTCGCCCGCGCGCTGGTCGACCGTCATCTCACCGCGGAGTGCCTGACGCCGCAATGGCTGGCCGGCCGTCTCGGTGTGTCGATGCGGACCCTGCAAGAGGATTTCAGCACGGTCGGGACCACCATCACGAGCTTCATTCGTGATCGCCGTCTGCGACTTGCGAGGGACCGGTTGATCGAGAAGCAACGCGGCGCCGAAGGCGGGACCATCGCCGAGATCGCATTTTCATCGGGGTTCAACGATATCTCCTATTTCAACCGCTGCTTCAAGAAGGCCTTCGACTGCTCTCCCACGGATGTGGTGCGCCGATAGCCGCGCTCCCGTCCAATCAACGCCGCGCTCTTTTCCAAGACAGCAGACGCATCATCGTCTTTCCTCGGCCGCATCACTTGCGCTTGGGAGATCTTTGCATGCAGCGCTCGAGCCTGGTCATTGACGGTCGCAAGGTCGAGACAGCCGGCGTCCTGGACGTCATCAATCCGGCGACTGGCGCCGTCGTCGGCGCGATGCCGCTCGCGACGGCGGAGGATCTGGATTCCGCGATATCCGCAGCCACCAAGGCGTTTGCGATCTGGAAGGAAACCTCCGAAATTGAACGGGCCGAAGCGTGTCGTGCCGTTGCGCAAACGATCGAGGCGCATTCCGAAGAGCTTGCCCGCCTGCTCACGCTCGAGCAAGGCAAGCCGCTGAACGGTCTGGGATCGCGATTCGAGATCGGTGGCGCGGTTGCCTGGACGCGCTTCACGAGCGATCTGTCGCTCCCGGTGGAGGTCCTGCAGGACGGAGCCGAGGGGCGCGTCGAGCTGCACCGCAAGCCGATCGGCGTGGTCGGCTCCATCACGCCGTGGAACTGGCCGGTCATGATTGCATGCTGGCACATCATTCCGGCAATCCGGGCGGGTAACACGGTGGTCATCAAGCCTTCGCCGCTGACCCCGCTCAGCACCATCCGGCTCGTGGAGCTGATGAACGAGACGTTGCCGCCGGGCGTGGTGAACGTCGTCACCGGCGAGAACGAGATCGGCAGCCTGATGTCCTCGCACCCCGCATTGCCAAGGTGACGTTCACGGGCTCGACGGCGACGGGCCGCAAGATCATGCAGAGCGCAGCGACCACGCTCAAGCGGCTGACTCTCGAGCTCGGCGGCAATGACGCGGGAATCGTGCTGCCTGACGCTAACCCGAAGCAGATCGTCGAGAGCCTGTTCTGGGGTGCCTTCATCAACGGCGGCCAGACCTGTGCCGCGCTGAAGCGGCTCTATGTTCACGACAGCCTCTACAAGCAGGTCTGCAACGAGCTCGTCGGGTATGCCGGCCAGGTCGTCGTCGGCGATGGCTTGTCGGAAAAGTCGACGCTCGGTCCGGTGCAGAATCGCCGTCAGTTCGACATCGTTTCAACGTTCGTGAATGAGGCTCGCGAAAAGGGCGGCCGTGTGCTGATCGGCGGCAATCCCTCGGAAGGGCCCGGCTTCTTCTATCCAGTCACGCTGGTTGCCGACGTGGACCACGGTTGCCGGCTCGTGGACGAAGAGCAATTCGGTCCTGCTCTTCCGATCATCCGGTATCACGACATCGATGATGCCGTCGCCAAGGCCAATGCGAGCTCGATGGGGCTTGGCGGCTCGGTCTGGGGTACGGACCTTGCGCAGGCAAAACGTGTGGCAGGGCGGATCGAGGCCGGTTCGGTCTGGATCAACAAGCACGGTGCCATTCAACCCAACGCGCCGTTTGGCGGCGTCAAGCAATCGGGATTCGGGGTCGAGTTTGGCGTCGAGGGGCTGAAGGAGTTCACCACCGTACAGACCGTGTTCTGTTGAAGTGGAACGCTGAACGCGGCGCGTCGGGGAGGGCAGATGCAGGACTATGATTACATCGTCGCGGGCGGCGGCTCTGCGGGATGCGTCCTCGCGTCGCGCCTCTCGGAGGATTCCCGCAATCGCGTACTCCTCATCGAAAGCGGCCAGCGCGACACCGACAAGTACATTCACATTCCGGCAACTTTCTTCAAGGTTCTGGAGAAGGGCCGCGACGCGCTTTTCTACGCATCCGAGCCGGAGCAGGGCCTCAACGGACGGCCGTCGATCGTGCCGCAGGGTCATGTGCTGGGCGGCGGCAGTTCGGTGAACGCGATGGTCTACATCCGTGGTTCGCGGCAGGATTACGATACGTGGGCGCAGCTCGGCTGTCGTAGCTGGGGCTACGACAAGGTGCTTCCTGTCTTCCGCGACCTCGAAAACAACCAGCGGCTTTCCGGTGAGTATCACGGGGCCACTGGCGAGCTCACCGTGTCGGACCGCGCCTACGGTCATCCGCTCTCGTGGGCCTTCATCCGCGCCGCGCAGGAAGTCGGCATCCCCTACAATGAGGACTTCAATGGAGCCCGCCAGGAGGGCGTCGGCTTCTATCAGACGACCACAAGTCGCGGGCGCGTCGCAGTGCGGCGGAGGCTTATCTGCGGCAGGCGGAGGGGCGTGCCAACCTGACCGTCAAGACAGGAAGCCGTGTCCACAAAGTCCTCTTTGATCGCAAGAGAGCGACCGGAGTGCTGCTCGATGACGGATCGACCGTCACGGCGCGGCGCGAAGTGATTCTGACCGCCGGCGCGCTGGCGACGCCGAAAATCCTGCAACTGTCGGGGATCGGGCCGGCGGCCCATCTGCGCGAGCACGGCATCGACGTCGTGCTCGACCTGCCCGGGGTCGGCGAGAACTACCAGGATCATCTCGAGGCGACCGTTCAGTGCGAGACCAAGGATCCGATTTCGATCTTCGGCGAAGACAAGGGTCTCCGCGCCGCATCGCACATGATGCAGTATCTTCTGACCAAGACGGGCCTGCTGACGTCGACGGTCGTCGAATCCGGCGGGTTCGTCGACACGGCAGGTACAGGCGAACCCGACATCCAGTTTCATGTACTGCCGGCATTCAATGGCTTTGCCGATCGGTCAGCTCATGCGGGCCATGGCATCTCGATCGGTCCCTGTGTCCTGCGGCCGCAATCGCGCGGCTCGGTCCGGTTGCGCTCAACAAACCCGAGCGACGCCGCTCTGTTTGTTGCCAACTCGCTCGCCGAGCAGGCCGATGTCGAGACGCTCGTTCGCGGTGTTCAGATCGCCATCCGGATCTCTGAGGCCCCCTCGCTGGCCCGTTTGGTCAAGCGGCGTGTTCTTCCGAAGCCGGGGCTTGAAACGGACCCGGACGCGCTCCGCGACTATGTTCGTGCGATATCCAAGACCGTGTTCCATCCGTCGGGCACCGCGAAGATGGGAGCTGCCGATGATCCCATGGCGGTCGTGTCGGAAGACTTGCGCGTGCGCGGCGTGGAAGGGCTTCGTGTCGCCGACGCTTCGATCATGCCTCGTCTCGTCTCTGGCAACACCAATGCGCCGACGATGATGATCGGCGAGCGCGCCGCGCGTTTCATCCTGGGCAAGGAGACCGCCGCTTAGCTACGGCGAATGCCCGATATGAGCTGCAGCAGTGCCGGCGCATTGCTGACATTGTGTCAGGGGGTGCCGACCTCGAAGGCCAACAGAACGTTGCCGGGCAGGCCGCCCCATTGCGCGTAGCCGGAATTGACGTACAGCATGCCGTCCACGACGATCGGCCCGGGTCCGTCCATGGCGCCGCCATGGCCTGGAACGTCGTTGACCGTGGTGTAGTCGCGCGCGGTGTCGAATTCCCAGAGCAGCTTTGCGTCATCGGTCGCGTAGGCACGCAGGAAGCCGCTCACGCCGCCCGAGAACACGGCGCCGGGAATCGCGGTGACCGCTGCGGAGAGGGCAGGACTACATTGGGGGCGGTCGCCGCAGGCGACCGGCGCGACCTGCATCGCGATCTTCCCGGTCGCCAGATCGAGTCCGAACAGGCCGCCGCCTTCGCTTGAATTCAGGCGCCGCGAACCGTCACGAAGAAACCGCACATCCGAGTTGGCGACATAGATTCGGTCCTGGTCGGCGGCAGAGCCCCACTCGGTCCCGCCCAGCGGTCCACCTTGGCCGATCCGCGTCTGCCACAGGATCTTGCCTTCATGGTCGGGATCCAGCGCGTGGACCACGCCGGACTTCTGGCCGATGACGAGCACGCGATGTCCATCACGCAAGCTCACCAGGATCGGCGATTGCCCGAAGTCGTGATCGGGACCGCGATCTTGCGGACAGTTGCTCTGGTCGGTGCCGAAGCACGCGACGACGAAGCTGTCCTTGGGCGTCGCCTGCTGATGCCAAAGCATCTTGCCGGTCGAAAGATCGAACGCGAGGATGGCGTCGCTGGTGTCGGTTGCCGGGTCTGCATAGCTGTTCGACGTCGCGACATAGAGCGCCTTGCGCTGAACGTCGATGGTGGGAGCGGACCAGACCGACGCGCCGGCCGGGCCGAACAGCTGGGTCCCGATCGCGTTCGTCCTGGTCGGATGCGGCGCTTCAGCGATGGTGTAGGTCTTCCAGATCTGCGCGCCAGTATCGGCCTTCAGCGCCACGACGCTGCCGCGAAACGTGCAGCATTGGTAGGTGGGGCGAGACCCCGTCGCTTCCTCGATCGATGACACGCCGACATAGACGGCGCCGGAGTAGAACACGGGTGCGCCGGTGATCCGGGCGGCCAGATGTTCCTCGATCCTGGTCTTCCAGATCAGCGTGCCGGTTGTCGCATTCACGGCGTAGATGTTGGCGAGCAGGTCGCCGAAGAAGACGACCGGCTGGCCGTCCATCGTGGCGAAATTGATCGCCGCCCGGACCGGCGCATCGGTCGGAAACACCCAGCGGGTGCATCCGGTCCTGGCATCGAGGGCGTGGACCTTGCGGTCGGTGCCGCCGACGAACAGCAGGCCGCCGATGACGGTCGGCTGAGCGAAGGCGATCGAGGCGCCGGGAAACCCGAAGGCCCATTTCAGGCGCAGCCGGGAGACCTGGTCCTGTGTGAGGCCGGCCATGGCTGCCGGCTGAAACCGGCTGTTGTTGAGATCCGCGCCCCAGCCGTTCCACCGTGGCCCATCGATCGCCCGGGGAAAGCCGGCCTCGCTCTGCGCACATTGGCCGGCGCTTCCGGCCGCCGCATGCGAGGCGGCCTTTCCTGTGACCAGCGAGGCGATGGCCGCCCGCTCGTCATTACTCAGTCCCTGCGCGAAGGATGCCATCGGGCCCGTGGTGATCGCGCCCAGAACCTCATCGAACGACCTTGATTGCAGCGCGCCGCGGCTCGGCGCTCGAATATTCGCGTCGGTGCTGTCGTGACACTGCGCACAGCGTTGCGCGTAGAGGGCGGCACCGCCTTGCTGCGCTGTCGCAGGCAGGCAAGACCCGATCAGGGCGACGGCAATCGCAGCACTCAGTTTCATCTGGGTTCACCGGCATTGGCTTCGATGAGATGAGCGATCACAGCGTAGCACAACCCTGATGGATGTCGGCGTGCCCCGCGGAGGCCGGCGGTGCGTATCCGACGGTGCCGGAGCTCGATCGGCCGCCCTCGATTCCGACGCCGACGGGCGCGATCTCCCATTGACAGGTCGCCTGTTGTGATAGAATTATAACACAATAAGTTGCAAAAATAACAAGATGTCATCATCGCATCAGCGTTTCGCGCGGGCGGCGGGAGGAAAATGGAATTGTCCGGTTCGATCGCGGCAGAGCCTCGGCCGTCGACGTCGCTCTTGATGGTCGGCGGCATCAACAAGCGCTTTGGCGGCGTGCGGGCGCTGCGCGACGTCAACCTCGAGGTCCGTGCCGGCGAGGTGCATGCCCTATTGGGCGAGAACGGGGCCGGAAAATCCACGCTGATCAAGATCCTCAGCGGCGTTCATGCCGCCGACAGCGGCACCATCGAGATCGCCGGGAAACCCGTGACGTTCGACAGCCCGGCACGGTCGCGTGAGGCCGGGATCGCCGTCGTCTATCAGGACCTCAGCCTCGTCGAATCGTTGAGCGTCGCCGACAACCTGCTGCTCGGCCGCGAGCCCCGCGCGCGGTTCGGCTTTGTCCGCAAGCGCGAATTGATGGCGAGGGCCGAAGCGTTCCTGGGCGAACTCGGCATTCCCCTGGATACCAAAGCTGCGGTCGGTTCGCTGCCGTTCGCCTACCGCCAGATGACGGAGATCGCCAAGGCGTTGATGGGCGAGGTGCGGCTGTTGATCCTCGATGAGCCGACATCCTCGCTGACCTCGGATGAGGTCCGCATCCTGTTTGACGCGATCGGTAAGGCGACGCGCCGCGGCGTCGGCGTGATCTACGTGACGCACCGGCTCAACGAGGTTTTCGAAATCTCGCAGCGGGTCACCGTGCTGCGCGATGGTGCCAACGCCGGCACCTTCGTCACCGCCGAGACCGACATGAAGCGGCTGGTGAACGCCATCATCGGCACCGATCGCTCGGCGCCCGCGGCGTCGCGCGCCGCGCCCGCGGTAGCGCGCGCGCTCGATCCGTCGCCGGTGCTGTCGCTGTCTGATGTGTCCAACGACCGGCTGTCGGCCGTCGACCTGACCGTGATGAAGGGTGAGATCCACGGCCTTGCCGGATTGATCGGCAGCGGGCGCACGGAGGTTCTCGAGACGATCTTCGGACTTCGGCCGGTCGAGCGCGGCGCATTCGAGATCGAGGGTCGGCCATGGCTGCCGAACGGCCCGGCCGATGCGATCGAGCACGGCGTCGCGCTGGTGCCGGAAGATCGGCACGTGCAGGGTCTGGTGCTGGACCATTCGATCGAGCGCAACATCACGCTACCGCGGATTCCGCATTTCTCGCGCTGGGGCTTCATGCAGCAGCGCGCTGCCATCAGGCGCGCGGAGACTGCGGTCGCGCGGCTATCGGTGAAGGCGCAGGGCGCCTCCAGCCTGGTCAGGACATTGTCCGGCGGCAACCAGCAGAAGGTCGTGTTCGGGAAATGGAATGATCCGCGGCCGCGCGTGCTGCTGCTCGACGAGCCGACCGTCGGCGTTGACGTCGGCGCACGCGAGGAAATCTATGGCGTCATCCGCAACGCCGCTCGCGACGGCAGTGGCGTGCTGGTCGTCTCGTCCGATCTCGTCGAACTGATCGAGCTCTGCGACCGCATCTCCGTGATCGTCGAAGGACGCGTGGCGCGAACACTGAAGCGCGGAGAGATCGTTGATGCCGAAGAGCTGCATCATCTGCTGCAGATCTACCAGGCTTCCGGACAAGGTGTATTGCAAGAGCTGCCCGCATGACTGAACTGACCGCGCCCAACGTCGCCGCCGCGCCGACCCGGTCCGACCGGCGCCGCAAGCTGCTGCAGAACCTGCTGCGGGGCGAGCGGCCCTACATGCTGTACATCGCCTTCGTGGTGCTGCTGGTGGTGTTCAGCCTGTCCTCGCCCTGGTTCCTGTCGGTCGACAATTTCCTGAACATCGGACGCCAGACCACGCTGGTCTCGATCATCGCGGTCGGCATGACCTTCGTGATCATCGCGCGCCAGATCGATCTGTCGGTCGCATCGACATTGGCGCTGTCAGGCATGGCCGCGGCGCTCGCCATGAGCCAGATCAACAACAGCTGGATCGTCGGCGCCGTCGCAGGCCTCGGCACCGGCGCGCTGGTCGGCTTGCTCAACGGCATCCTGACCACGCAGCTTTCGATCCCGTCCTTCCTGGTCACGCTGGGCTCGCTGAGCATGGCGCGGGGCCTCGCGATGATGGTGACCAACACCAAGCCGGTCATCATCACCAACGAGACCTATTTCGCGATCTTCGGCGAAGGCACGTTCCTGGGCATCCCCGTCCCGATCGCCTGGACGCTGGTGGCGATGATCGTCGGCATCCTGCTGCTGCACTATAACGTGTTCGGCCGCCGCATCTATGCGGTCGGCGGCAATCCGACTGCGGCGCTCTATTCCGGCATCAACACCAAATGGGTGACGACCGCGGCCTTCGTGCTGACCGGTGCGCTGGCCGGACTTGCGGCGCTGGTGCTGTCGGCGCGCTCGCATGCCGCGCGGCCCGACGTCGTACAGGGCATGGAGCTCGACGTCATCGCCGCCGTGATCCTCGGCGGCTGCAGCCTGTTCGGCGGCCGCGGCTACATCCTGGGGACGCTGTTCGGCAGCCTGATCATCGGCACGCTCAACAACGGCCTCGTGCTGCTCGGCGTCAGCTCGCCGATGCAACTCGTCATCAAGGGAGCGATCATCGTGGCCGCGGTCGCTTTCACGAAACGCTAGTCAGGATGCGCGTCGGGGCCGTAAGGCCCGCGTTGCGGCAGTAGGGGCAAGGTCGCCGGCCTCCGGTCAATCGGCGACCAAAAAAGGGAGGAAACAATGAAGCCAATCTTGCGACAAACCCTGCCGCTGACCGCGCTGATCGCGGCGACGGCGATTTCGATCGCCCCCTCGGCCCGCGCCGAAGTGCCGGCAACCTGCGTCAAGGGCGTTGATCTCGCGACACTCGGACCGAAATCGATCGTCGGCCAAGGCCCCCATGGCGAGAAGGCCGCTTCGCCCGAAGTGCTTGCGCTGTCGGATGCCGATGCCGCCAAGGTCAAGGAGAAGCATTTCAAGGTCGGCATCTCGATGCAGACCGTCAACCTCGACTGGGCGCAGCTGCAGATCCAGGGCATCACCGACACGCTGAAGAAGTACGGCGTGACGGTGACGGGCGTCGCCTCGGCTGAATATCAGGTCGACAAGCAGATCGCCGACATCGAGAACACCATCCAGCAGCATCCGGACGGCATCATCTCGATCCCGGTCGATTTCACCGCGACTGCGCCGACCTACAAGAAAGTCGCCAAGGCCGGCATCAAGCTGGTGCTGATGGACAGCATCCCGACCGGTCTCAAGCATCCCGAGGAATATGCCTCGATGATTTCGGCGGACAATCTGGGTAACGGGCAGATCGCGGCGCAGATCCTGGCCTCCTGCATGGCGCAGGGCGCCACCATCGGCTTGGTCAATTTCGGCGTCGACTATTTCAGCACCAACGAGCGCACCAAGGGCGTTCGCGAGTGGATGCAGAAGAACCGGCCTGACATCAAGATGAAGCAGGTCGACTTCACGGATCCGCCGAAAGTATCGCAGATCGCGGGCGACTTCCTCACCGGCAATCCCGACGTCAAGGGCGTGTTCGCGGTCTGGGATCAGCCGGCACTCGATACGCTGAGCTCGATGCGCGCGCAGGGCATCGACATTCCGGTCACGACCGTCGATCTCGGCCTGCAATCGGCGATCGAGATCGCCAAGGGCGGTCCCTTGAAGGCGACCGGCTCGCAGCGCCCCTATGATCAGGCGTCGCGGAGGCGATGGCCATGATGAACGCGCTGCTTGGCAAGGAGACGCCGGCCTGGGTTGGCGTGCAGTCGCTGCCGGTGACGCAGTCGAACGTGCTGGAATCCTACAAGACGGTGTTCAAGAAGGAGCCGCCGTCTGAGCTGACTGACGCCTGCAACAAGGCGAAGCCGGCCTGCAACTGATCTTTGGCCCGTGATGCGCGGTGTCGCAACGGCGCGCATCGTGGACAAAGCTGACCCGGGCGAGCCAGCCCCCGCCCGGGTCAGATTGCGGTGGTCACATACTCGACCGGAAGGCTGCGGAAGTGCTTGCGCATGTCCGGCGACGCCGCGCCGCCGACGATGATCCGCGAGAACGCGCCGATATCGGAAAAGAATGCGGACTTGAGGCTGCCGAGCTTGCTCGCGTCGATCACCAGGATGCTCTCCATCGCGGTTTCGATGACGGCCCGCTTGACGGCGACCTCGTGAAAATTCGAGCAGCTCGCGCCGCGGGTCCAGTGCACGCCGCCGGCGGAAATGAAGGCCTTGTTGATGCCGAGCCGCCGCAGATAGGACAGGCCATCGTCCGATGCAAAGGACTGCGATGAGGGATGATAGAGCCCGCCCATCAGCATCACCTGCGTGCCGGGCCTATGCGTCACGATCGACGCCACGTTCATCGAATAGCAGATCACCGAGAGCGGCAGATCCTCGGGCAGGCAATCCGCCAGCGACTGCATCGTGGTGCCGCAATCGATGAAGATCGTATCGCCTTCCTTGATCGAGGCGGCCGCAGCCCGGCAGGCGAGACGCTTGTCCTGGGTGTGCTGGTCGATCTCCTGCTCGAACGTGTACTTGATCGCGGTCGGCGATGCGGCGTTGACGACGTAGCCGCCGAGCAAAGCAAGGGCGGCCTCCGGGCCGGCAAGGTCACGCCGCACCGTCATTTCGGAGACCTTCAGGAGCTCGGCGGCATCCTTCAGGTGCAGCGCGCCACTCGATTCGACGGCGCGGCGCAGCCTCTGCAGGCGCTGGACGCGTGTCTCGCTTGGTCGTGCGTTCGGGGTTTCAGCCATTTTTGTCGCCGAGCTTGCTTATCTGATTGACAATGATCTTACAATGTTGTGAGTTTAGCAACGTCGATTTGTTACAATAATAACATCCAGTTTGGCGGCTCATCTGGCGTCGGGGCGATGTCGTTCCTCGGCAGGTGGCAAACCCAGCGGCAAGGTCAGGGGAGGATCACATGTTGCGATCGACACATTCAGTTTATCTGGCGATCTCGTCGATTCGCTAGGACCGCACGGCGCTTCCATGACGCAGAGCGTCCCCATGCAGAATCCGATCGCACTGACCACGCTGCCGCCTTCCCCGGGCGGTGGGCATCCTCATTCGGCGCTGCGCAACAGCGGCCGCGCGCTCGACATGGATTGGGTCGACGAAATCAGGATCAACCTGTCGGCCGCCGAACGGCGGGTCGCGAGCCTGCCGGGCCGTCGTACGGTCAAGAAGGATGCGCAGGCGGCGTGGCTGCTCAAGGCGATCACCTGCATCGACCTGACGACGCTCAACGGCGACGATACCACCGAACGGGTGAAGCGCCTCTGCGCCAAGGCCAAGGCGCCCGTGCGTGGCGACGTTCTCGAGCGGCTCGGCTTTGCCGGGCGCGAGCTGCATACCGGCGCGGTCTGTGTCTACCATCGGTTCGTCGGCACGGCCGTCGAAGCGCTCGCTGGATCCGGCATCCCGGTCGCTGCGGTCTCGACCGGATTCCCGGCGGGGCTGATCCCCCACGAACTGAAGCTGAAGGAGATCGAGGCGTCGGTGCGCGACGGCGCGCAGGAGATCGACGTCGTCATCACGCGCGAGCACGTGCTGACTGGCGACTGGCGGGCGCTTTACGCCGAGGTCCAGGACTTCCGCGCCGTCTGCGACAACGCGCATCTGAAGACGATCCTGGCCACCGGCGACCTCAAGACGCTGCGCAATGTCGCCAAGGCATCGATGGTCTGCATGATGGCCGGTGCCGATTTCATCAAGACCTCGACCGGCAAGGAGGGCGTCAACGCCACGCTGCCGGTGACGCTGGCGATGCTGCGGATGATCCGCGTCTACCAGGAGCGCACCGGCTTCAAGATCGGCTTCAAGCCGGCCGGCGGAATCTCGACCGCAAAGGACGTGCTCAACTATCAGTTCCTGATGAAGGAGGAATTGGGGCGCGACTGGCTCGAGCCGGATCTGTTCCGCATCGGCGCCTCCAGCCTGCTTGCCGATATCGAGCGGCAGCTCGAGCATCACGTGACCGGCCACTATTCGGCTTTCAACCGCCACCCCGTGGGATGAGACTCCAGCGATGAGCGTCGCAAACTATTTCGAAACCATGGAGTATGGCCCCGCGCCCGAGGCGGACGGCGAAGCGCGCGTCTGGCTGGCGCGGCATGACGCCACGTTCGGGCATTTCATCGCCGGCAAGTTCACAACGCCGCATGCCGGCAAGCACCTCACCACGTTCGAGCCCGCCACCGGCAAGCCGCTGGCGCGCATCGCGCAGGGCGCGGCGTCCGACGTCGAGGCGGCGGTCAACGCCGCGCGCACGGCGCAGACGGCATGGGCGAAGCTTGGCGGTCACGGCCGCGCGCGTCATCTCTATGCACTGGCGCGCATGCTGCAGCGTCACGCCCGGCTGCTCGCCGTGCTGGAGGCGATCGACAACGGCAAGCCGATCCGCGAGACCCGCGATCTCGACGTGCCGCTCGCCGCCCGCCATTTCTACTATCACGCCGGCTGGGCGCAGTTGCAGGAGCGGGAATTCGCCGATCAGGCGCCGATCGGCGTGATCGGGCAGATCATCCCGTGGAATTTCCCGCTGCTGATGCTGGCCTGGAAGATCGCGCCGGCACTTGCCGCCGGCAACACGGTGGTGCTGAAGCCCGCGGAGTTCACCTCGCTGACCGCGCTGCTATTTGCCGAACTCTCGGCCGAGGCCGGCCTGCCGCCGGGCGTGTTGAACGTCGTGACCGGCGATGGTGCGACCGGCGCGCTGCTGGTCGAAAGTCCCGTCGACAAGATTGCCTTCACCGGCTCGACCGAGGTCGGGCGGCTGATCCGTCAGACGACGGCAGGCACCGGCAAATCGCTGACGCTCGAACTCGGCGGCAAGTCGCCGTTCATCGTATTCGACGATGCCGACATCGATGGCGCGGTGGAAGGCGTGGTCGATGCGATCTGGTTCAACCAGGGCCAGGTCTGCTGTGCCGGCTCGAGGCTGCTGCTGCAGGAAGGCATTGCTGACACCTTCCGCAGGCGGCTGATCCGCCGCATGTCGACGCTGCGCGTCGGCATGCCGCTCGACAAGGCGATCGACATGGGCGCGGTGGTCGCCCCGGTGCAGCTCGAGCGGATCAAGTCGCTGGTCGAGACCGGCGTGAAGGAAGGCGCCGAGAAATATCAGACGCCCGGCGCGATGCCCGCGGAGGGATGCTTCTATCCGCCGACGCTGCTTTGGAACGTGCATCCATCCTCGACGGTTGCGACTGAAGAGATCTTCGGTCCTGTCCTGGTTGCGATGACATTCCGCACGCCCGACGAGGCTGTCATGCTCGCCAACAACACGCGCTATGGCCTTGCCGCGAGCGTGTGGAGCGAGACGATTGGTCTTGCGCTCGACATCGCGCCGAAGTTGCTGGCCGGCGTCGTCTGGGTCAACGCCACCAACCTGTTCGACGCCAGCGTCGGGTTCGGCGGCTATCGTGAGTCCGGCTTCGGCCGCGAGGGTGGCCGTGAAGGCATGGTCGAATATCTCAAGCCCAAGGCCTGGAGCGGGCGCAAGGCGCGGCCCAAGGTATCGCCGCTGCCGATTGCGGCCGCCGCAAGTGCTGGATTCGACGTGCCGCCGATCGATCGGACGGCAAAACTGTTCGTCGGCGGCAAGCAAGTCCGCCCGGACGGCAATTATTCGCGCGCGGTGCTGTCGCCAAAGGGCCGGCGCCTCGGCGAGGTGGGCGAGGGCAATCGCAAGGATATCCGCAATGCGGTGGCCGCGGCGCGCTCAGCCGAATCGTGGGCGCGGGCGACAGCGCATAATCGCGCCCAGATCCTCTACTACCTTGCCGAAAATCTCTCCGCGCGCAGCGACGAGTTTGTCCGGCGCATCGCCGACATGACCGGCGTGTCGTCGGCAAAGGCGCGCACGGAAGTCGATGCGAGCATCGAGCGGCTGTTCAGCTATGGCGCCTGGGCCGACAAGTTCGAGGGATCCATCCACGCGCCGCCGCTGCGCGGCGTGGCGCTTGCAATGCATGAGCCGATCGGCGTGGTCGGTGTCGCCTGTCCGGACGAGGCGCCGCTGCTCGGCTTCATCAGCCTGGTCGCGCCGTTGGTTGCGATGGGCAACCGCGTCGTCGCGGTACCGAGCGAGCGGCATCCGCTCGCCGCGACGGATTTCTACCAGGTGCTCGAGACGTCTGATGTGCCGGGCGGCGTGGTCAACATCGTCACCGGTGAGCGCAACGAACTGGTCAAGGTGCTTGCCGAGCATGACGATGTCGACGCGCTCTGGGCGTTCGGATCGCAAGACGCGTCGGCGGCCGCGGAACGGCTGTCGATCGGCAACCTCAAGCGGACGCTGGTCGATCATGGCCTCGCGCTCGACTGGTACGACAAGGCCGCGAGCGAGGGCCCGATCCTGCTCCGCCATGCCGTGCAGGTGAAGAACATCTGGATTCCGTACGGCGACTAGAGCGTTCTCAAGCGAGGTGGGTACCGGTTCGCGTGAAGACGACGCGTCAAGACTGGAATCTAGGGACGTCACCTTGCGGTGATATGGATGGGGTCCGGACCGTCAGAGTCCGGCGATGCTGAAGACGAGGGAGGGACGCTACATGCTCAAGGGCATCAATCCACTGCTCAATGCCGACGTGCTCTATGCCCTACGGGCGATGGGGCACGGCGATCGCTTGGTGGTGTGCGACACCAATTTTCCGGCCGACTCGATCGCGCGCCAGAGCGTGCTGGGCGAGTTGCTGCGCATCGACAATGTGAGCGCCGCCAAGGCGGTCGAAGCCGTGCTCTCGGTGATGCCGCTCGATACCTTCGTCGACGATGCCGCGATCCGCATGGAGATTGTCGGCCAACCGCAGGAGGTGCCCCCCGTGCAGCACGAGGTGCAGACCGCGATCGATCGTGCCGAGGGACGGTCCTGGCCTCTGGTCGGCGTCGAGCGCCACGCGTTCTATGAGAAGGCGAAGGCGGCCTACTGTGTGATCGCGACCGGTGAGCGGCGCTTCTACGGCTGCTTCCTGCTCACCAAGGGCGTCATCGCGCCGGACGGGGAGTAACGACATGAGCAAGAATGGCGTCGCCGTCCTCGGCGTGTTCGTCGTCGATCTGGCGTTCCGCGCCGGCAACATGCCAGCGATCGGCGAGACGATCGCCGGATCGGGATTTGCCATGGGGCCCGGCGGCAAGGGATCCAATCAGGCTGTCGCGGCAGCAAGGGCCGGTGCCAGCGTGAGCTTCATCTCGCGGATCGGCAGCGACGCCTTCGGCGAGCTGGCGGTCAAGACCTGGGAGGCCGAGGGAATTCGGCCGCGGGTGGCGAGGACTGCGGACGCGCCGACCGGCGCTGCGTTCATCTACGTCCATGAGACGCGCGGCGACAACGCGATCATCGTGGTGCCGGGTGCGGCGGGCGGCATCAGCCCGGCCGATGTCGACGCGGTCGCGGACGCTATCAGAGACTCCAGGGTGTTCGTGACGCAGCTCGAGCAGCCGGTCGATGCGGCATTCCGGGGGCTCGAGGTCGCGCGTGCCGCCGGCAGCATCACGGTGTTCAATCCGGCGCCGGCGATCAAGTTCGACGATAGCCTGTTTGCGCTGTGCGATTATGTTGTTCCGAACGAGACCGAGGCCGAAGCGTTGACCGGGATCGCGGTCGGCGATCTCGCCGGCGCCCGACGTGCCGGCGACGCGTTGCTGGCGAAGGGCGCCGGCACGGCGCTGATCACGCTCGGCGAGCGTGGCGCGCTGTTCCATGCGCGGGACCGCTCGCTGCACGTGCCGCCGTTTGCCGCCGGCAAGGTGGTCGAGACCACCGGCGCGGGCGATGCCTTCGTCGGCGGCTTCGCTGCGGCGCTCGCCGATGGCGTCGATCCGCTCGAGGCTGCGCGGTTCGGTTCAGCCACGGCCGGAATTTCGGTCACGCGTCCCGGGACCGCGCCCGCAATGCCGCAGCGTGCCGAGATCGAAGCGCTGCTGAAGGGATGATCGCGCGATGATGCGGAACGATCCGATCAAGCATGTCTTCATCTGGCCGGCGGTGCTCGTCGTGCTGGCGATCTCGATCTTTCCGCTGATCTATTCGCTGACCACGAGCTTCCTCAGCTATCGCCTGATCCCGCCGATCCCGCCGCGCGTGGTCTGGCTCGGCAATTATGCGACGCTGTTGCAGGAGCCGCGGTTCTGGAGTGCGCTCTTCACGACGACGCTGATCGCCTTCATCGCGGTCGGCCTGCAATACGCGATCGGTTTCGGCGTCGCGCTGGCACTGAACGCGCGGGTGCCGGGCGAGCGGCTGTTTCGCGTCGCCTTGCTGCTGCCGATGCTGCTTGCGCCGGTGGCGGTCGCGCTGGTGGCGCGCATGATGTTCAACCCGACCATGGGACCGCTCAACCAGTTCCTGTCGAAGTTCGGGCTGGTCAATCTGCCCTTCCTCACCAATGGACATTGGGCACTCGCCTGCATCATCGCGGTCGAGGTCTGGCAATGGACGCCGTTCGTCATCCTGATGATGCTGGCCGGCCTGCAAACGCTTCCCGAAGACGTCTATGAGGCCGCCGAGCTGGAGAATGCCAGCGCCTGGCAGCAGTTCTGGGGGATCACCTTTCCGATGATGCTGCCGATCTCGGCCGCAGTCGTCTTCATCCGCCTGATCGAGAGCTACAAGATCATGGATACGGTGTTCGTGATGACGGGCGGCGGGCCGGGCGTCGACACCGAGACGCTGACCTTGTTCGCCTATCAGGAAGGCTTCAAGAAGTTCAATCTCGGCTACACGTCGGCACTCAGCTTCCTGTTCCTGATCGCGATCACGATCATCGGCGTCACCTATCTGGCGCTGCTGCGGCCGCATCTGGAGAAGCGCCGATGAGCGGGCAGGGCTTGACGGGACTGTCGCCATGGAGCCGCCGGCTGGTCGCGGTCGGCGTTCTCGCCTGGTGCCTGATCACGGTGTTTCCGCTCTATTGGGTGGTCGTGACCGCGTTCAAGACGCCGCCGGGCGTCGTCGGCGGGCCGACTTACATTCCGTTTGTCGACTTCACGCCGACCCTGCAGCCGTTTATCGATCTCTATCAGGGGATTCGCGGCGAGTTCTTCCGGACCTTCCTTAACTCGACCATCGTAGGCCTGTCGGCGGCGGCGATCGCCACCGCGATCGGTGCGATGGCGGCCTATGCGCTGGTGCGGTTCGAGTTCAAGGTCCGGTTCGGCGCGGGCCTCGTGTTCTTCCTGCTTGCGCTCGCCGGCTACCTCTTCTTCAACGCGACGTTCGGATTGACCCGCCCGCAGGCACTTCTGCTCGCCTTTCCGATCGCGCTGGTCGCAGCCGTCATCGCCAATCGCCTGCCGCTGCCCGGACCGATCCTCGGCAATGAAGACATCCTGTTCTGGTTCGTGAGCCAGCGCATGTTTCCGCCGATCGTCACGGCCTTCGCGCTGTATCTGCTCTACAGCGAGATCGGCCGGCTCGGTTTCCAACTGATCGACAGCTATGTCGGCCTGACGCTGTGCTACGTCGCGTTCTCGCTGCCGATCGTGGTCTGGCTGATGCGCGACTTCTTCGAGGCGATCCCGATCGAGGTCGAGGAAGCCGCGATGGTCGATAACGTGCCGAGCTGTCGCATCTTCATCGGCATCGTGGTGCCGATGTCGATGAACGGGCTGCTGGCGACGTTCATGATCACGCTGGCCTTTGTGTGGAACGAGTTCCTGTTCGCGCTGTTCCTGACCAATTCCAGATGGCAGACGCTGCCCATCCTGGTGGCGGGACAGAACAGCCAACGCGGCGACGAATGGTGGGCGATCTCGGCTGCGGCGCTCGTGGCCATCGTTCCCATGATGATCATGGCGGGCCTGCTCAGCCGGATGATGCGGTCGGGCCTGCTGCTTGGGGCCATCAAATAGCAAAAACTTTGTAGGGAGGACTAGACGATGTTACGACGGACGTTCCTGATGCTGACCACCTCGCTCGCGATGGCCTGCGCCGCGGGCCAGGCGAATGCTGCCTGCAGCCCGGATTACACCGGCGTCACCTTGACGGTGGCGTCGCAGACCGGACCGTATATCGCCTCCGCGCTCAAGCTCGGCGCCGATGAATGGGCCAAGAAGACCTGCGGCAAGGTCAACGTCGTCGAGTTTCCATGGTCCGAGCTCTATCCGAAGATCGCGACATCGCTGACCGCGTCGGACGCGACGTTCGACCTCGTCAGCTTCGCGCCGGCCTGGCTGCCGGACTTCGTGCCCTATCTCAGCGAGATGCCGAAGGAGATGCAGTCCGGCAAGGACTGGGACGATATCGAGCCGGCCTATCGCGAACGGCTGATGGTGTGGGAAGGCAAGATTTACTCGCAATCGATGGACGGCGACGTCCATACCTATACGTATCGCACCGACCTGTTCAGCGATCCCAAGGAGAAGGACGCCTTCAAGGCCAAGTACGGCTACGATCTCGCGCCGCCGAAGACCTGGAAGCAGTATCTCGACATCGCGGAGTTCTTCCAGCGGCCGGACAAGGGGCTGTGGGGAACGGCGGAAGCCTTCCGTCGCGGCGGTCAGCAGTTCTGGTTCTTCTTCAGCCACGCGGCAGCCTACACCAACAATCCGAACTATCCCGGCGCGATGTTCTTCGACCCCGAGACGATGGACGCCCAGATCAACAATCCGGGCTGGGTGAAGGGGCTCGAGGAATACATCAAGGCATCGAAGCTCGGGCCGCCCAACGCGCTGAACTTCTCGTTCGGCGAGGTTAACGCGGCGGTCGCCGGCGGTCAGGTCGCGGAATCGATCGGCTGGGGCGATACCGGCGTCATCGCCGCCGACCCGAAGCAGTCGAAGATCTCGGGCAAGGTCGGCTCGGCGATGCTGCCGGGTTCAGATGAGATCTGGAACGCCAAGACCAAGAAGTGGGATAAGTTCCCGAGCGTGCTGCCGGGCCCGTTCATGGCATTCGGCGGCTGGCAGATCGCGGTGCCGAAGGCCGGCAAGAACCAGAAGGCGGCGTGGGACTTCGTCAAGACGCTAACCAGTCCCGAGGTGTCGGGCCAGGCGGCGATCACCGGCGGCAGCGGCGTCAATCCTTATCGCAAATCGCACACCGCCAATCTGCAACTGTGGAGCAAGATCTTCTCGCCGGAAGAGGCCAAGGAATATCTCGGCGCGCAATCGGACTCCATCAATGCCAAGAACGTCGCGCTCGACATGCGTCTGCCCGGCTATTTCTCCTATACCGAGGTCGTGGAGATCGAGCTCGGCAAGGCGTTGGCCGGCCAGACCACGCCGCAGGCAGCGCTCGACGCGATGGCGAAGGAGTGGAACAGGCTGACCGACGAGTTCGGCCGGGCCAAGCAGCTCGCGGCCTATCGCGCGGCGATGGGCCTGCCGCCGAAGAACTAGCTTTCAACCGAGGCATCCCGGATGATGCGCGAGCGTCATCCGGGATTTTGACGAACCGTCGACGAAGGGACGGAAAAGGATTCCATGGCGCACGTCGAGATCGAGAACGTCAGCAAGGCATACGGGCCCTACAAGATCATCGAAGGGCTCGACCTCAAGGTGGCCGACGAGGAGTTTGTCGTGCTGGTCGGCCCGTCCGGCTGCGGCAAGACGACGACGCTGCGCATGATCGCGGGACTGGAGGCGGTCACCAGCGGAACCATCCGCATCGGCAACCGCGACGTGACGCAGCTGCGCCCCGGCTTGCGCAACTGCGCGATGGTGTTCCAGAACTACGCGCTCTATCCGCACATGACGGTCGCCGAGAACATCGGTTACGGCATGAAGGTGCGCGGCGAGCAGCGCGCCAGCATCGACAAGGCCGTGGGTGACGTGGCGCGGGTCCTCGACCTCGAGCAATATTTGCAGCGTCGGCCGAAGCAGCTTTCCGGCGGGCAGCGCCAGCGCGTCGCGATCGGCCGCGCCATCGTGCGCAGCCCGGACGTATTCCTGTTCGACGAGCCGTTGTCCAACCTCGACGCCAAGCTCCGCATCGAGATGCGGACCGAGATCAAGGCGCTGCACCGCCGCCTCGCCAAGACGATCGTCTATGTCACGCACGACCAGGTCGAAGCCATGACGATGGCCGACCGCGTCGTGGTGATGAACAAGGGCCGGATCGAACAGGCAGCCGATCCGATCACGATCTACGAGAAGCCCAGCAACCTCTTTGTCGCGGGCTTCATGGGCGCACCCAGCATGAACTTCATCCATGGCGTGCTCACGGCTCGCGACGGCGCGCTCACCTTCACCGAGCCGTCCGGCACGGCATTGAAGGTGCCGAAGTCGCGTGAGGCTGCTTATGCGGGCAGCGTCGGCAAGCCCGTGGTGCTCGGTGTGCGACCCGATCATGTGCTGCGCGAAGGCGCGCCGGCGGGCTCTTCCATCCGCATATTTGTGAAGGACGTGGAGCCGCTCGGGCCGCATACGCTCGTGATCGGGACCGTCGGCGCATTCGCGTTCACCGCGCAAATGCCGGTCGCGTCGCCGCCGAGCCGGATCAATTCATTGACGTCGCGCTCGACCTCGAGCGCACGCATCTATTCGACAAGGCGTCAGGGATGGCGATTTGCTGATCTGCCGGAGTGCTCGACAACCGCGCGCTCAGCCGCAGAAGCCGCGTGCTCGCCGCACTGTATCGGATGGATAAAGGCCGAACGCAGAGCGGTACACCGCCGCAAACCGGCCCATATGCGTAAAGCCCCACTTCAGCGCAACTTCGCTGACCGGAAGCAGGTTCTCGGGTCGCGATAGCTCATCGTGGATCGCCTCGAGCCGAACTTGTCGCAAATAGGCGACCGGCGTCGTGCCGTGAATTTTGCGGAAGCCCAATTGCAGCAGCCGGCTGCTGACACCGACTGTCGCGGCAATGTCCGATATCGTCAGCGGCAGATGAGGGTTTGCGCGCATATAATCGACAGCCCGCCTGATGTAACGCGGCGGCGCATCCAGCGGGTGGCGGTTCAACCGGTCGCTCAGCCGATGCGGAACGTTCTCGAGGATGAGCTGTATCGTGGCCTCAGACAGCAGCGCGCTGGCTTTTGGAGAGCGCGCCAGGGTGCCGTCGTACAGGCCGCTCGCGCTCGTACGCACGAGCTGAAGGAGCGTCTGCCCGGCGCCGGTCGACAAGTCGACGATGGGTGTCAAATTGAGATCTTCGAGCGCCGCGCTCCCGAATGTCGCGGACAGCACCTTCGAAACGACGCCCGTATGCAGGGTAAGGGTGACGCTCGAGTATCGTCCATCGACCGCTTCGACACGCTGTGCCTGCATCGTCGGGAGGGGGACGATAGCGATCTCGGACGGGGTTCGCTCGACGTTCTTTCCCGCAATGCGCGTCTCGGCCTTGCCGGCATTCAGCAGGCTTATTGCGAGTTCTCCGGCAGAGTCCTCGTACGAGTAACGCCAATCCCACCCTGCAGAGAGATCCGCCCGTACAACATCAATCTCCGCGCCAATTGCAATATCCGCATGCCAACGAAACGATTGGTCGGGCTGCAGCGGGGAGTTGGTACTGATCCCGTGCGGTCTGAGCATTTCAAGGAGTTCTTCAAACGAAGAGCCCGATCGTGTGGGAGGTGCAGCGAGTACGTCTTCGATCATCAAATCCTAACCAATTGCTGTGTGCGAAGTGACCCGATCCATCAGACCGGGGGTATCCATCCCCTGAGACGTCTGCCACACGCACAAACCGCACGGTCACACTAACACAGCCTTGGGGAATTCAGGTCGCGTTCTCATTTTCGTCCCGCTCGATATCCAATTGCCGAACAGGATATCCGGATCGCGAAATCGAGCGGCGAAATGTAAGATTTGATCCAATTCGCTCGCCTCCGGAGCGTGCTCGTTGCGGTCACGCCTGCTGCAGTGCTGGCGTTTCAGAATACCAGCGAGCGTGGCGGCGCACGCAACCGTTCATGCTAGCCAAAATCCGAACGCATCCATCCAGAATGCGATGGCGTCCATGGACTCATAGCCCATTTGGCCTAAATGCTGCGGGCCTACTCAAACGGGTTATGAAAGCATGCTTACAAGGATAACTTGCGTACTCGCGCTCACGGTTCTTTCGTCCATACCTGCGCTGGCCGATAGCTGCGCAGATCACGTCCAGAGCACCGGCGTTCCGATGGTCACGGGCATGACGCACAAGACCTGGATGATCTTCCCGTCGGTCAATCCCGCTGCTGCCCTCGACAAGGTGTCCCGCGCAGTCCTGGCCGAGGGTTTTGTCGGTGTGAACGTGGACAAGAAGCTCGGCACGCTGACCGTTCAGCAGGAGACCACCGGATCCGGCCGGCCACAAACGTTGCAGGTCGTCGTCCGCAAGGACGTCAAGGGCAGCCGCGTCGATGCGACCTTCATCTTGCCGCCGGGACAGTTGGCTCCGGGTGTCGGCGATAATCTCTGCCGCGTCGTGAACGCAGCCGGCCAATGAACTCCGCCCATCCGTGAAGCAGGCTGACGCGCGAATTGTAACCGGCCGCGCGTGTCCGGGTGTCGTCCGGTCCGGGACCAGACGAGCCCATTTATGTCGAGGGAATCGGGACGCAGGTACCGGCCTGCGCCCACAGCAATGAAGCAGGAGATATGATGCGTAGGGCTCGCTTTCTGAAAGTCGTTTTGACGGCCACCACCGGCGTTATGATGTTTTCCGCCTCCGCAATCTCTGCTCCGCTGCAGCATGCTACCGGTGTTGCGGCCGCAGCGCCGGCCGTGACCGAGAAGGTCTGGTGCCGCTACGGGAACTGCGATGGCGGCGCGGCCGTCGGCGGACTGGTCGGCGGCCTCATCGGCGGCGTCATCGCGGCCGGTGCGGCCAACGCCGCCGCGCAGCAGGAAGCTGCGGCCGCCCAGCAGCACGCGACGTCCTGCGCCCAGCGCTATCGCTCGTACGATCCGGCGTCGAATATGTTCCAGGCCAAGGACGGTCGGCGCTATCCTTGCCAGTAAGCGGTGAGACGCAGCTGCGCCTGCTCCGGTAAGCCGGAGCAGGCGTTCGACCGCGCCGGGGCAGAACGGAGCCGTTGCCCGCGAATCGAGCGAGATATTTGGCTGAATCGGTTCCCGCCCCGCGTCTGGATGTACGGATCGAGGGGGCTTGACCAGAAATCGCGGGGCAGGCCGCTGACGGCCGCTTCTGACGCGATTGCTTTCTATGTTATCACCTGATCCGTCGAAACTGCGTTCGCGCTTGACCTGCCGAACCTACGAGCCTGGATCTTGATGATGTTGTCGCTTCCCAAGACAAAAATACGCGTGCTGCTGCTGGAGGGCGTGAACGATTCCGCGGTCCGGATGTTCGAAGCGAACGGCTATACCGAGCTGCAACGTCTGCCCAAGGCGCTGGGACCGAAAGAACTCAGGCAGGCGCTGTCGGGCATCCACATGCTGGGAATTCGGTCGCGGACCCAGTTGACCGCGGAAATCCTCGAGGTCGCCGACCGGCTGCTGGTCGTCGGCTGCTTTTCGGTCGGCACCAACCAGGTGGATCTCGACGCCGCGCGAAAACTCGGAATCCCCGTCTTCAACGCCCCATATTCCAACACCCGCAGTGTGGCCGAGCTGACCATCGCCGAGATCGTGATGCTGTTCCGCCGGATCTTTCCACGGTCGGTCTCCGCGCATGCCGGCGGCTGGGACAAGTCCGCCGAAGGCAGCCGCGAGGTGCGCGGCAAGACGCTCGGCATCGTCGGCTACGGCAATATCGGCTCGCAGCTGTCGAACCTCGCGGAAGCGATGGGCATGCGCGTGATCTATTTTGATCACACCGACAAGCTGCGCCACGGCAACACCGAGCCGGTCGACACGCTCGACGAGCTGCTCGCGGCCAGTGACGTCGTCTCGTTGCACGTGCCGGAGACGCCGGCCACCGCCAATATGATCGGCGCAGCCCAGATCCAGCTGATGAAGCCTGAGGCCCATCTGATCAACAATTCGCGCGGCACCGTGGTCGATCTCGATGCGCTGGCGAGCGCCCTGCGCGAGGGGCGGCTCGCGGGCGCCGCAGTCGACGTGTTTCCGGTCGAGCCGGTGTCGAACGAGGCGCGCTTAGTCTCGCCGCTGCAGGGCCTACCCAATGTCATCCTGACGCCGCATGTCGGCGGTTCGACCGAAGAAGCTCAGGATCGCATCGGCGGCGAGGTCGCACGCAAGCTGATCGACTATTCCGATGTCGGGTCGACCTTCGGCGCGGTCAATTTTCCGCAGGTGCAATTGCCGGCGCGACCGACCGGCACCCGCTTCATCCATGTTCATCGCAACGTTCCCGGCGTCATGCGCCAGGTCAACGACGCGCTCTCCCGGCACGGCATTAACATCCTGGCGCAGTATCTGCAGACCGATCCGGAAGTCGGCTATGTCGTGCTCGAGACCGACGTGGTCGGCGGCGAGGGTGAGGCACTGCTCGCCGATCTGAGAGCCATCGATGGCACCATCCGCGCGCGGTGCTGTACGACCAGAACCGGCCGCAGGCGTGATCGATCGCGTCAGTCCGCGGAGAAGCCGAACGGGACGCTCGAGGTTCTGAAATCATCGGGAAGAATCTCGCGTCCGATCGGTGGCGCCGATCGGGCGGCGCATCGCGGACGATGGCAGACGCGGCATGCGACGCCGATCGGCGTCGGCTCGTCCGCGTTCGGCCCCTGTCCGTCGCGTGTGTAGATCAGCTGGCCCGCATGCTCGGCGGCACAGCCGATCGCGATCGCCCGCTCGACGCGGATAGCACCGAATGCGCCGCCGCCGGCGGTCACGGTGCGGGCGATCGAAAAGAACCGCTGTCCGTCGGGCAACTCCAGCCATTGCGTCACGATCTGACGTGGAGTCTTGAAGATGCCGTGGACCGACCAGAGCGGACACGCGCCGCCGTGCTTCGCAAACGGAAATCCGGCGCCGTCCAGCAGCTTGGAAATGTTGCCGGCCGGATCGACGCGGATCAGGAAGAACGGGACTTTCTCGAGACCCGGCCGCTGCAAGGTCGTGACGCGGTGCGCCGTCTGCTCGAAGCTGGTGCCGAATTGACGCGCCAGTGCCTCGAGGTCGTAGCGACGCGTCTCGACCGCCTTCGCGAACACCGAGTACGGCATGATGAGCGCGGCCGCCGCGTAGGCGCCAAGCGCGCGGCGGGCCAGCAACTCGGCGCTCTTGCTGGTGAACTTGCCGTCCTCGACCGCCGCGCCGATCTCGTCTTCCAGTTCGAGATAGGCGAGCTGCTTGGCCAGTTGAAAATTGAGGCCCGCGGTATCGAGCGAGTCCTCGAGCAGCAATTGCCTGCGATGCATGTCCAGCCGCCGGATCGAGCCGAGCATGACGTTGGGCGGCAGATAGCGGACCTGGAGTTTGTGACGCTCGCGCAGCCGCTCGATAAATCCGGCCGGCCCGGCGGGCTCGTGGACGAGGCGCTCGGCCGCGTCGTCGAGATTGGCGAAGTTGTTGCGTCGCGCGGCGAGGAACCGCCTGACCTCGGCGACCGGATCGTTGGCGTCGAAATTCTCCTGCCCGGGAAAGGATGCGCCCCCTGCCAGGTCCGGGGCGCTCCGCTCGGCCAGCGCCAGCTGTTCCTCGCGATAGGCGGTGTAGAGCCGCAGGAACGCCTCGGTCATGCCGGGGTAGCTGACCGCGAGGTCGCTGACCTCCAGCGCGGGGATGTCGATGTCGGCGAACATCGGTTCCTTCAGGATCGACTGCATGCGTGCGGTGTGATCGGCACCGCCGTCGCCGGCGAGATCGGCCAGATCGATCTTGTAGGTGCGGGCGAGGCGAAGCAGCATGTCGGCCGTCACCGGCCGCTGATTGCGTTCCAGCAGCGCCACATAGGGGGCGGAGATTTCCAGGTCGGCCGCCATGTCGGCCTGGGTCAGCCCGAGATCGCGCCGCAGCCGGCGCAGCCGGGGGCCCATGAAAACGGAACGGGCGCTTGAGGTTGCCATAGCCTAATCCAGGTGGGTTGTAATTTTCTTACAACAATACATTGGTTTCTTGTAAGTTATGACAAGTTTTCCGCGCCAGGTCTAGCTCCCGGTGAGACTGGGCTTACAAAAGAACCAGTTATTTCGTCACCGAAGGGATCACGGACATGAACTTCCAACCGCGCGGGATCAGCGACCGGGCCATCCAGGGACCGGCTTCCTATCAGAGCGAGATCGAGGCGGCCGAAGCGCTGCTCAAGACCAAGGACACCTGGAACGGCGTCACCGCCGAGGCCGTGGCGCGCATGCGCCTGCAGAACCGTTTCAAGACCGGTCTGGATGTTGCCCGCTACACGGCTGCGCTGATGCGCGCCGACATGGCCGCTTATGACGCCGACAGCACCAAGTACACCCAGTCGCTCGGCTGCTGGCACGGCTTCATCGCCCAGCAGAAGCTGATCTCGGTCAAGAAGCACTTCGGCAATACCGACCGCCGCTACCTCTATCTCTCCGGCTGGATGATTGCGGCGCTGCGTTCCGAGTTCGGCCCGCTGCCCGACCAGTCGATGCACGAGAAGACCTCGGTGCCGGCGCTGATCGAGGAGCTCTACACCTTCCTGCGTCAGGCGGATTCCCGTGAGCTCAACGACATTTTCCGCGCGCTCGATGCCGCGCGCAAGGAAGGCGACAAGGCGAAGGAAAAGGCGCTGATCGAGAAGATCGACAACTTCCAGACCCACGTCGTGCCCGTCATCGCCGACATCGACGCCGGCTTCGGCAATGCCGAGGCGACCTACCTGCTCGCCAAGAAGATGATCGAGGCGGGCGCCTGCGCCCTGCAGATCGAGAACCAGGTCTCCGACGAGAAGCAGTGCGGCCACCAGGACGGCAAGGTCACCGTGCCCCACGAGGTGTTCATCGCGAAGATCCGCGCCTGCCGCCATGCGTTCCTCGAGCTGGGCGTCGAAGACGGCGTCATCGTGACCCGCACCGACTCGCTCGGCGCCGGCCTGACCCAGCAGATCGCCGTGAGCCACAAGCCCGGCGACCTCGGCGACCAGTACAACAGCTTCCTCGATTGCGAGGAAGTGACGGCTGCCAATGCGCGCAACGGCGACGTCATCATCAACCAGAACGGCAAGATGATGCGTCCGAAGCGTCTGCCCAGCAACCTCTACCAGTTCCGTCCCGGCACCGGTGCGGATCGCTGCGTGCTCGACTGCATCACGTCGCTGCAGAACGGCGCTGATCTCCTGTGGATCGAGACCGAGAAGCCGCATATCGAACAGATCGCTTCGATGGTCGACCGCATCCGCAAGGTCATTCCGAACGCGAAGCTGGCGTACAACAACTCGCCGTCGTTCAACTGGACCATCAACTTCCGTTGGCAGGTCTACGACGCGATGAAGGAAGCCGGCAAGGACGTCAGCAAGTACAACCGTGCCGAGCTGATGAAGCCGGAATACGACGAGACGCCGCTGGCGATCGAGGCCGACGAGCGCATCCGTACCTTCCAGGCGGATTCGGCCAAGCGCGCCGGCATCTTCCACCACCTGATCACGCTGCCGACCTATCACACGGCGGCGCTGTCGACCGACAATCTCGCGAAGGAGTATTTCGGCGAGCAGGGCATGCTGGGCTACGTCAAGAACGTGCAGCGCGCGGAGATCCGTCAGGGCATCGCCTGCGCCAAGCATCAGAACATGGCGGGCTCCGACATCGGCGACGATCACAAGGAGTACTTCGCCGGTGAGGCCGCGCTGAAGGCGGGTGGCGCCCACAACACGATGAACCAGTTCGGCTAATCGCTCGAACGGATCAAGGTATCGGCGGACAGGCGGGATTGCGAGGCAGTCCCGCCTGTTCTCTTTTTGCCCGGGGCGGTTTCGACCATGCTGAAGTGGTTGGGATCGCCTCGTTCCATTTGCAAACCCTTTTCAAGGCGCCGCGCGTGTGTGGAGGTTCACGCATCCGATGCGCGCGTGATACCCTGCGAATTCGAGGGTACGCCACGCGATGAATGTCGGGCACTACGCATCCGCCGTCACCAGCTCTGCCGTGATGGAGCGGCTCAAGCCGTTCGATCCACGCGTCGTCGGAACGCTGCCGCTGGACCTTGCCGTGGCCGGCAGCGATATCGATATCGTCTGTCATGCGTTCGATCCGGACGCTTTTGCCGAGATCATCTGGACCCACTATCGATCGGCCGCTGATTTCGCCATCTACCGATGGACCTCGGACACGCGGCCGGTGATTGCTCGCTTCGTGTGGGACGGTTGGCTGTTCGAATTGTTCGGTGACCAGCGTCCGGTGGACCGGCAGCAGGGTTGGATCCATTTCGAGGTCGAACGGCGGCTGCTCGCGCTTGACGACGGGAGGCTGCGACGAGCCGTCAGCAAGTTGAGGGCAGGCGGCCTCAAGACCGAGCCTGCGTTTGCCGCCGTGCTCGGCATAGCGGGCGATCCCTACCGCGGATTGCTCGCGCTTGCGGCCGAGACCGACGCCGCGTTGCGCGAGCGGATCGCGACGTGCGATCTCGGCTGATGGCCGACACTAGTTCCGAATGTGGACTCGCGCCGCGAGTTCCATGCGATGTGACGAAAATGCGTCACACGAAATGAGCGATTGTGACTCAAGCAAGACGCACTTCGCCTCATTTTTTCCTTGGCGTCGCTGAATAGTCCGCGTCTCGTCCAAATGGCGGCGAGCCAACGAAGAAATTGACGCGCGCAAACTTGTCGATCGGGAATTCCCCATTCTCGATATCGTGCGCGTCGCAAGAAAATCGAGGAGTCGTCTCTCCATGTTTTTCAAGCAATGTGCAACCTGGTCTGTTCCCGTCATGATTTGTCTCGGTGCGTCGCCACTGCTGGCGCAGACCACGGTTACTCCGAGGCCCGATGCGCCGTCGGCGCAGGCCGGCGCCAATATGCCGGACGCCTGCAAGCTGCTCACGCAAGGCGACCTTGAAGCCTTGTTCCCCGGCCGCCCGGTTGCGAGCAAGGGCGGGACCCTGAGCCCGGTCTACAAGGGTCCGCAGTACAATCAGAGCTGCATGTACACGGTCAAGGTGCCAAGCCCGACATCGAAGTCCGAGCTGACCAAATTCGCCACCATCACCATCGTGCAATCGGGCGAGCCGATCGACGGCCTGCGGGGCTCGACGGCGACGTTCGCGAACATGCGCTCGATGCGCGAGAAGCTGCAGCAGGATCCGAAGCTGAACCTGAAGCTGGAGCCGCTGTCCGGGATCGGTGACGAGGCTTTCGTGGAGACGTCGCCGTCAACCGTCACGGTTCGGGTGCGCAAGGCGGATTTGATCTATGTCGTCAACCTCGACATCTACTCGCCGCAGACCCAGCCGAATGTCGTCGCGCTCGCGACGCAGGCCGCCAAGCGTTGGAAGCCGGGCACAGGCGTGGTCGAGGCCGATACGCCGATTGCCGCGAACGGCAGCGTCGATATCCCCGAGGACACCCGGACCTCGTCGGCAGCACCCGCAGACCAGTGGCCCGATGCCTGCGCGCTGTTGTCGCCTGAGGATATCAGCGCGAATTTCAGCGACATGAAGATCGATCCGCCGCGCAAGACGATGGCGCAGCTCAAGCTGGAATCCCGCATCGACAAGGTCGAAGCCCTGCCGAAGCCGATCCGCTGCGTCTACTCGACGAGCCGTACGGATATCGTCAATGGCGAGAAGCGCTTTGCGGTCTACGACGCCAGCCTGATCATCGACAACATGGCAGCGAACGACGAGCTGTCGAAGAAATTCTATCAGATCGCGCGCAAGACCAGCGATGCCGATACCGATGTCCCCGGACTCGGCGATGAAGCCAGCATCGGCAAGATGAACTCGGTTGTGATCCGGAAAGGACGGCTCGTCGTCGAGGTGCGGGTCAGCGGCGGTGACCGCGATCGTCAGCTCTATGACGACGCCACTCGGCGTGTCAACGCGCTGGCCAAGCTGGTGGCGGCGAAGCTGCAGCCCTGATCGCCGACAGCGCTTGTTCCAGGCGGATCAAGCTATTCGCCTGGAACCAGGCTCGCGACCGGCGGCCGCGCGAGGCGTCGGTGCCTGCGGCGGGACAGATAGAGCAGCAGGCCGGTCACCGTGAACAGCGGCATCAGGGCGGCGGCGAGCATGAAGGCGAGCTTGCCGGGCCATCCTAGGATTGCGCCGCGGTGAATGTCGAGCACGCCGGCAAGGACGCGCTCGCCGAGCGTCTTGTCCACGTAGCGGTCCGACGAGATGACCCGTCCGGTGACGGCATCGATGCGGAATTCGTCGCGCACGCTCTCGAGCGTCGAATCCTGCGGCCATGACCGCACGCGCACCGCCGTGCCCGCGCTCGCCGGCAGGGTCAGCAGCGCCCTTCCGTAACTGCCATTTTCCTGTTGCAGATATGCAGTCCAGACACGGTCGAAGGCGAGCGGCTTTGCCTCGCCCCTTGCTTCGGTCTTGTCTTGCCCTTTGCCCTCGGCGGCTGCGCCGCTGCGCGGTGCCTTGGGTTGCATTGCCGCGACGGTGGTCTGCGGGCGCGCCAACAGCCAGTTCGCTCCAGCCTTGTACCATTCGAAGGAATACCACAGGCCAGTCATCGTCATCACCAGATAAACCGGCAGCACCCAGGTGCCGATCACGGCGTGCAGCGAGCGGTGTAGGCCGCGCCCGCGCAGCCCCAGGTTTGGCTTCAGCCACATCTTCACGCTGCGCGCGCGGTGCGGCCAGCGCAGCACGAGGCCGGTGATCAGCATCACGATCAGGCAGACCGCGGCTGACCCCGTGATCTTGCGGCCGATGCCGTTGCCGTCGCCCGGCAACAGCAGCCAGCGATGCAGCTTGCGCACGGTGGCGAAGAAGTCCTCGCCGCGCGGCGAGCCGAGCACGTGTCCGTCATAGGGATCGACATAGACCGAGGACGGCCGCGTGCCGCCTTCGCTGCGGGCGAAGCGGATGCGCGCCGCAGTCGAGGGATCGCTGGCCATCGCTACGGCCGAGACCTTGCCGAAATCGCCCGCCGCCTGAAGCCGCACGACCAGTTCGTCCGGCGTGAGCCGCCCGGTCGCGCTGGCGTCGACACGCATCATCTTGCTGTTCAGGCTGGCCTCGATCTCGTCCTCGAAGGCCATCGTCGCGCCGGTGAGGCCGACCACGGCCCACAGCAGTGCCAGCGCAAGACCCGCAATGGAATGGATCTGCAACAGCGCGGCCTTGATCGGGCGCCGGACGTCACTCATCGAAGCCGGCCTTTCGGATCAGGGCGATTGCCGCCGCTTGATGCGCGGCGATCTCGTCGACAGGCAGCGCATCGATGGTGAACGATCCGATCGCATCGACAATCGAAGGCCGCGGTGCGGTCGCCAGCACGGGATATTCCAGCTCGGATGCGGCAAAGATCGTCTGAGCCTCGGGCGTGACGAGGAATTCGAGGAACGCGCGCGCGGCGGCCGGATGCGGGGCGTGCCGCGCAATCGCAGCTCCAGTCAGATTGACGTGACTGCCGCCGCCCGAGAACGCGGCGGGCACCGCCTTCACGACGTCCGCCCAGGCGCGCCAGTCATTGCCCTCGCGGCCGTCGCGGAGCTGCGCGAGCGCGACCGTGTTGCCGATGCCGATGTCGCAGCGTCCCTCCGCGATCTCGCGGACCACATCATTGTCCTTGCCGGCCGGCTTGTGGGCAAGATTGTCCTTCAGCCCGGTGAGCCAGCTCGCCGTCGCGTCAGCCCCGTGATGTGCGAGATAGGTCGCGATCAGCGCGACATTGTTCTGGTGCGTGGCCGGCCGCATACACAACTTGCCGCGCCATTTCGGATCGGCGAGCTCTTCATAGGTGATCGCCGCGAGGGGGCTGTCCTTGCGTGCGAACACCACACGCGGTCGGACCGCGAGCGCGATCCACTGGCCGCCGCCACCGCGCAGGCTTGCCGGTATCGTTTGGTCGAGCACGGCAGACGCGAGCCGCTGCGTCAACCCGCGCGTGACGAGCTGCGTGGTCTTGTCGAGCCCGATGGTCAGCAGGACATCCGCGGGCGAATTGTCGCCCTCCGACGTCAGGCGCTTGACCAGGCTGTCTTCGACGAAGACGGTCTTGACGCCGGTGCCGCTCGCGGCCGTGAACGCTGCGATGACAGGCGCGACCAGGTTGGATTCGCGGGTCGAGTAGAGCGTGAGCTCGTCGGCCCGGACCGCGGCGCAGGCCAACGCGGTCGCGGCCAGCAGTCCGATCGCTGTCCGCACCGTCGCCATGCTAGAATTTCACCGTCGCCGAAAGCGAGAAGCGGCGCGCATCGCCCATCGCCACCGTCAGGATGTTGTTGGCGGATGGATAGTAGACGGTATCGAACAGGTTCTTGACGTTGAACTGGTAGATCACCGGGAAGGTCTGGACCTTGGTCTCGTAGGTCGCAAATGCATCCGCTACGGTGTAGGCCGGCAGCACGAAGCTGTTCGCCGCGTCGCCGGGCCGGTCGCCGACATAGCGCGCGCCGCCGCCGAGACGCAGGCAGCCGGGCAAGGTGGTGCCGAAATCGTAGACCAGATAGAGCGAGGCGGTGTTGAGCGCGACGTTCTGCAGCGCCTTGCCGACGAGCACTGGATCTTCGGTGACGCGCGCATCGGTATAGCCGTAGCTTCCGATCATGCTCCAGCTATCAGTCAGCCTGCCAGTGACGTCGAATTCGACGCCGCGAGAGCGCGCCTTGCCGGCGGTGCGGTACTCGACGATTCCCGTCGCGGAGTTGAGCTGCGAAACCAGCACGTTCTTCTTGTCGATGTCGTAGAGCGCGAGCGTGCCGGACAAGCGTTTGTTGAAGTCGAACTTGACGCCGGTCTCCCACTGGGTGCCTTCCTCGGGGGCGATGTTGGAATCGATCACGACGCCTCCGGTAAGCGGTGCGATGGTCGAGGTCGGCTTCAGCGACTGCGTGTAGCTCGCATAGAGCGAGACCTGGTCGGTGAGATTGACAATGGCGCCGCCGAGCGGAAGCACCTTATCGGCCGACACGTTGGTGTTGGTGATGAACGGCCGGCCCCTGCCGGCGATCTGGTCGTAATCCATGTAGCGCACGCCGCCGACCAGCGCGAAGCGCTCGGCCAGATGCAGCGTATCCTGGAAGAACAGCGACCATTGGCCGAGCTTGTCGGTCTGGGCGCTGTCGCTGGCCGATACCGTGGTGCCCGGCGTGATCAGCCCATAGACCGGATTGTAGAAGTTGAAGCTCGGCGTCGCCTGCCGGATCAGGTTGTCACGGTAGATCGTGCGGTACTGGCCGTCGCCGCCGAACAGCACTTCGTGGCGGAATCCGCCGAGCCAGACATTGCCCTGCAGATAGGAGGTGCCGTAGCTGGCATTGCTGAGCGAACCCTGCGTGCCGTCATTGCTGCGGGTCTCGACGCCGGTCTTGCTGTTGATGCCGGTGATGCGAAGCTGGTTGGCGCTGAAGCTCTCGGTGTTGTAGCTGTAGGCCGCGAACAGCTTCCAGTCCTGGTTCAGGCGGTGTTCGACCGAGGCCTGCATCAGGTCGGAGGTTCCCCACATGTTGTTGAAGGGCTCGTCGAGCCGGCGTGTCGCGGGGATCGCAAGCGGCGCCTTTGTCACGGAATCGAACGCGGTGCCGCGGTCGAACGGCGTGATGAATTCGCGGTGCTCGTAGTTGAGCTGCACGGTGGTGTTGTCGCCGTACCAGGCCAGTGACGGGGCGATCAGCATCTCGCGATGGCGTCCGAAATTGCGCCAGTAGTCCTCGCTCACGCCATAGCCGATGAAGCGATAGGCAAGACCGCCATTGCCGATCGGGCCTGTGATATCGATGGTGCCGTCGGCGCCGCTCTTGTTGTTGGCGTAGGTCGAGCCGAGCAGGGTCATCGAGCCGTGCTGATAGAGCTCGGGGCGCTTACTGATGGTGTTGACGATGCCGCCGGGGTCCATGATGCCGTAGAGCAGCGAGGCCGGGCCCTTGAGCACCTCGACGCTCTCGACCGTGGCGTTGAGGCTGCGGCCCTGCACCAGCGGCATGCCGTTGCGCATGATCGAGCCGTCACGGTTGTCGCCGAAGCCGCGGCGCATCACGGCATCCTGGGTGCCCGCCAGCGTGTTGCCCTGGGTGACGCCGCTGACGTTGGACAGCGCGTCGTCGAGATTGCGCGGCAGCTGGTCCTTCAATACCTGCTCCGGCACGACATTGACGGTCTGCGAGGTGTCGAGCGGCGAGGCGCCGCTGCGCAGCGTGGTGGAGCTCGGCATCGCGCGATAGCCTAGCTTGGCTTCATTCAGCGCGGCGGCGCCAGCTGCCGCGCGCTCCGACGCCGTCGGTGGCGTCGACTGAGCATTCCGGCTGCGCTGTCGTGCCGCGGCTGCCGCCTGCGTTCGCTGCGCCGGCTTCACCGAACTGCTTGCCGGCTTACGCTTCTGCGTTGGTTGCTCGACCGTGACCGGCGGCAACGGGACGCTCGACTGGGCACTTGCCGGTGTCACCGCGGTGGAGACATCGGCGAGCAGGAATGCTGCGCCGATCAGCAGGTGGGTGTGGCCCTTGTCGGCGGCAATTCGACGGTCGCCGACAATCCGGCAATCAGCATTCACAGGCACGCTTGGACTTCCGATTCACACGAACGCATTCACGCCGCGCCTCTAGCAGTCGGCGCGCGCGAAAAGAACCGGAGCAGACTTGAATCCCTCTAACCGGATTGGATTTGAATCGTTCTAAGACGCAGCAAGGCTCGCGCACGCGCGCAAGCCTTGCACCTCATGACTTGATCGTTGCGTCAGCGCGTCAATTGGTCGCGCGATCCCGGAGGTCGTTTGTCATGTCACGCCTCACGCGTAGATGTACGCCGTGTCGCGCGATGCGGCTCACGACATCGTCAGGCTGACCGGCGCCTTGCCGACCATTCCCGTGCTCACGCCGTCGCGCGCCATCGATTCGATCTCGCCCCAGTTCTCGCGAAAGATTCGCGCCGCCTCGTTGGCGCTTTCCGCCTGGATCGTCAAACTGCACGCGCGTCTCGTGCCGTTGCTGGCAAGCTGGAAGTAGAGGACATAGCCAGACGATTCCGCGTTCCGCGCGCCCAACGGTGCCTGCTGCTGCATGTAGGTTTTCCCCAATAGTGTTCTTGTTGCGCCACCGGGGTACAGGATTTGACAGGGATGCGGCACCTTCGTGATTCAAGACGCGCAATCTACGCAATTGCGCGTTTTTGTCTGACAGTGTTGCCGGGATTCAACAGGCGATGGAACCGGCACCGCGCATCGACCGCACTCGAGCAGCGATCGCGGCGTACCTCAACCGCGGTGTGGCCTAAGCATCGCCCTCCGGATGCACCATCAGGGTTTCCTGGATCGAGGTCGCGAGCATCGACCCATTGCGGTCATGGACACGGGCGATCGACAGCCCGCGGCCGCCATCGGCGCAGGGGCTCTCGGTTTCGACGTGCATCCACGCGTCGGGTGAAAATGCGCGGTGAAACCAGATGCAATGGTTGAGGCTCGACAGATAGAGCGGTGCGCGTGACTGCAGGTCGCGGAGATGGCCGCCGACGCTGGAGAAGTTGAGCCACCAATCCGAGAGATAGGCGAACACCGCCGCCTGGGCGCGGGAACCAGGGGCGAGTGGCTGCCTGCTCCTGATCCAGAAGCGCAGGCGCGGTTCCGCTGACGCGGCCGAGAGTTGCCGATCGATCTCGGGGATACGAAAATCCATGCTCGGCTTGATGTACTGCGAGTAGGGGCCGAGCGGCCGCAGCTGCGCCATCAGCGCGTCGGGGATCATTGCCAGGCCGGGCAGGCTGTCGGGATCTTCCGAAGCTGCGAACGGCGCGGCGTGGCGCGGACCCGGCTGTGCTGCGCAGAACGTGGCCTGTGCGCTCAGCACCGTTCGCCCATCGCCCTGGTGGCCGACGACATGGCGGGAGGAGAACCGCTTGCCGTCCTGGAGAACTTGCGCGTCGAACGTGATGCGCCGGGCAGGATCGGCGCCGCGCAGGAACAGGAGCTGCAACATTGCCGCCGGGCGATCGTCGGGCGCACTGAGCGTCGCCGCCATCATCGCCTGGCCGAGGATCTGGCCGCCATAGGACCGTCCGTTGAGATTGCCGTCGCCGAAGCGGCTGCGATAGCGGAGCGGGGTTATGGTTTCGAGCGAGACCAGCGACTCGGCCGCCTGGTTGTCCCATCGATCGCAGGCGGCTTCGTCACCGTCCGCGACGCGGATGCCTTGCCCGTCCATCCCGATCACATCGCCGGGAATTTCTGCGGTCCCGGATAGAGCGGGTAGCCGGCAGCGACGCCATATTCGCTGATGCCGAATCCGGTCTCGTTGCCGCTCTCGAGCCGCACGACATGGTCCGAGAGCGTGCGTGCGACGGCGCGCGTCGCGGCATCGTCGAGGTTCCAGACATCGTGCGCGGCATCGTGCTCGCCGCGGTCGTCGCCATGGGTCCAGCCCTGCAACCCGCCATACATGCCGGCCTTGAGATAGAACCGGATCGGCAATCCCAGCATCCTGACCTGGCGCGGCTCGCCGCGATCGAAAGCGAAGGTAAAATCGGCCGTCGCGATGGTCTGGCCAAGCGGATCGTCGGCCCACTCGATCCTGTGCTCGACCGCGGTGACCTCGCGATGCGACACCGATCCGTCGGCTTCGCGGCGGAACTCGGTGCCGGAGAGGTAATGCGGCTTGCCGGGTGTTCGCTCCTTGATGAAGATCGACAGCGCCGACTGCGGAAACTGGAACATCGACCAGGTCCAGAAGAAATTGCGATGGGTCGCAACCGGCAGTCTCGCCTCGTCGGTGCGCATCTCGGAGCGCAATCCCCAGGAGCGGTCGCGCTGTCCCCACCACAGTTCGGGCTCGATCTCGTAGCGCTTGCCGTCGGCGACGATCCAGCCACGCCAGCGGCCGAACTGCGAGACGCGGGCGAGGTCTTCTTCGACGACGCCGTTGCGCTCGCGGAAATTCTGCTTCTCCTGCGCGGCCGGAAAGCTCGCCTTGAATTCGAGCGCGAAACTGATGCCGGACGGGTTCTCGGCGAGCGAGACCCGGTGCAGGCTGTTGCCCTCGACGATCTCGATTCTGAGCCCGCCGACTTCCGTCTCCAACGGCCGGCTCCCGAGCCGGCGCGAGGCGCGGAAATTGTGCTGCCGGCGGCCGATGGTGATGCCGGCAAAGCCGTCCATCACGTTGCGGTTCGGATAGTAACCGAGCCCGATATCGATCAAAAGCTCGCTGCCGTCGATCGGATGCGCGGTGTACCAGTAGCGCTCCGTGAACCTGATATCGCCGCCACCTGCCTTGGCAAATGGCCGCGGTGTCTGGTGGCCGATCAGATCATCCTGGGCTGTCAGCATTGTTCTTGTCCTTGTGTTTGAGCCTCGGTCGTTCGATGCGAGCTGCGGTCAGTCCTTGGCCGCCTGCTTGGCCGGTCCCGCGCCGACGATGTCGCCGAACAACACCCAGGTCTTGCCGTCGAAACGGGCGAAGCGGCGTTCGGTGATCGCCGCGTAATCCTGCGGCGTGGTCTGGATCGTGATACCCGGCAGCAGCATCGGCAGCTCGATGCCGCTGAGGTTGGTGGCCTGCTTCAGCACGTTCTCCCGCGTGAGATTGTCGCCGCAGCGTTGCAGGATGATCGCGCCGAGCTGTGCGGTGGTGTAGCCGGTCACCGCGATCACGTCGTTCGGGTCCATGCCCGGCATGTACTTCGCGACGAAGGCGAGATAGTCGGTCATGCCCTTGTCATTGGCCCAGGCCGGATCGTTCGGCGTCTTGTAGGAGGTCGTGGTCAGGATGCCGGTCGATGCCTCGAGCCCCGCCGGCACCAGCACGCCGGCGATCGAATTCGCGGTCGAGCCGAGGAAGATCAGCGGCTTCCATCCGAGTTCGTGGATCTTGCGGATGGCCATCGAGGCAAATTTGTTTTGCGCGGCGATCAGGATGGTATCCGCGCCCGAGGCCTTCAGGTTCACGATCTGGGAATCGATCGTCGGTTCGGTCGATTGATACATCGCCTCCTTGACGATCATCGTGTCGGCCTTCGCGCCGAGTCCCTCCTTCAGGCCAAGGACAAAGTCCTTGCCGATATCGTCGCCCTGCAACAGCACGCCAATCTTTGCATCCGGCTTCTCGCGCAGGACGTAGCGCGCGATGATCCGGGATTCGTTGACATAGGTCGGTGAGTAGGGCGTCGTCCACGGAAACTGCTTCGGATCGTTCCAGCGGGTGCCACCGCTTTGCACGAGCAGTTGCGGGACGCCGTTGCTGTTGAGATATTTCTGGATCGCAGCGTTGGTCGGCGTGCCGAACGGCGCCATGATCGCGAGCACCTTGTCGTTCTCGACCAGCGCGCGGGTCACTTCGACAGTCTTGGGCGGGCTATAACCATCGTCGCGGGTCAGCAAGTTGATGTGGCGGCCGTTGATGCCGCCTTTCTCGTTCAGCATCGCGAAATAGGCGAGCATGGTTTTCGGGAAGCTCGCATAGATCGATGCCGGTCCGCTGTAGGGCGCATTGGCGCCGAGCAGGATCTCGGTGTCGCTCACCCCGGGACCATAGGCCTTCTCTGCGTTCGCTGCTCCGAGCGCGCCGGCAAGCGCGAACGCCCACACGGCAAACGTGACGATTGGCTTCCGCATCATCCCCTCCCATGACGGCCCTCTTTGCGGGGCTCGTTGATCCCTGCGGCGGGGCCTTCAAAGGCTTTACCCGTCGCGTCGGCTATGCAATAATAGACCGTCTGTCCGGATTATCAACTGAAATCTCCGGGCGGCGATATCGGCCTCGCGCGTGACGGAAACATCCGCGCGTGCGCGGCTGCCTGGCGATGAGGAGGAAACATGAAGCTGACGCAGGCGCTCATCTCGGCGGTGCAGTTGCGCAAGGATGCACCCGGCACCATCCATGCCGGACGATCGCGGAGCTGGAAGGAGATCGGCCGGCGCGTCGCATGTGCCGCGGGCGGCCTGCGGCGGCTCGGCATCGAGGCCGGGGATCGGGTCGCCATCCTGGCGCACAACAGCGATCTCTATATCGAGGCGCTTTATGCCATCGCCTGGGCGGGTGCGGTCGCGGTGCCGCTCAACACGCGCTGGGCGGTTGCCGAGAATGCCTATGCGATCGATGATTCCACGCCAAGGCTGTTGCTGGTCGACAAGGCCTTTGCCGAAATTGCATCGGCGCTGAAGGGGGCGAAGTCACTCACCGCGACGATCTATCTGGACGAGGGCGAGGTCCCGGTGGGCATGCAGAGCTATGACGAGCTCGTTGCGCAGGCGCCGATCGAGGATGCCTCCGGCGCCTACAACGATCTTGCCGGCATCTTCTACACCGGCGGCACCACGGGCTTCCCCAAGGGTGTGATGCTGTCGCACGCCAACATCATCTATGAATCGCTGGTCTGGATCTATGCGCTCCGCTTCCGCGAGGACACCAGATATCTGCATTCGGCCGGCATGTTCCATCTCGCCGGCACCTCGCCGATGATCGCGCTCACTTTGGTCGGCGGCACGCATGTCACCATCCCTAAATTCGACCCTGAACTCGCGATGCAGACGATCGCGGAGCACAGGGTGGACTACTGTCTGTTCGTGCCGACCATGCTCAACATGATGCTCAATCATCCGTCGTTCGGCACATATGATCTGAGCAGCGTCAGGGATTGCGAGTATGGCGCCTCGCCGATGCCGGACGCGCTGCTGGTCAAGCTGATGCGGGTATTGCCGAGCTGGCGCTTCCACCAGGGCTACGGCATGACCGAGAGCGCGGCGCTCGCGACGATCCTGCCCTGGGAATACCACGCGCTGGAAGGCCCGCTGGCAGGCAAGCGCAAGTCGGCGGGCCGGGCGGCTCCTGGTGTCGAGATCCGCATCGTCGATCCCGCGGGCAACGAGCTTCCTCGCGGCACGGTCGGCGAGATCGCAATCCGCGGCGCCGGCGTGATGCTCGGCTATTGGCGCAAGCCGGAGGAAAGCGCCCGCGTGCTGCGCAATGGCTGGCTGCACACCGGTGACGGCGCGTGGATGGACGAGGACGGCTTTGTCTATATCGTCGATCGCCTGAAGGACATGATCGTCTCCGGCGGCGAGAACGTCTATTCCGGTGAGGTGGAGAACGCGATCTTCCAGCATGAGCAGGTCAAGGAATGCGCCGTTATCGCGGTGCCTGATCCGCAATGGGGTGAGGCGGTGCACGCGATCGTGGTCCCGAAGGATGGCGCGCGGCTCGATTCCGAGACTGTGATCGCGCATTGCCGCACGCTGATCGCGGGCTACAAATGCCCACGCTCGGTCGACATCCGGCTTGAGCCGCTGCCGCTGACCGGTTCCGGCAAGATCATGAAGTCGGCGCTGCGCGAGGAGAAGTGGCAAGGCTATACGAGGTCGGTCAATTGATGCAGGAAGCTGCGAAACGATCGGACGATCTGGCCGATGCTGCGCAGGCGCCGGCGCGCCCGGCGGTCGTGAATGACGACGCGGTGCGCAGTGCGCTCGCACGACATATGTCGCGGATATCCGGGGGCCGGACGGAGATCATAAGCTTCGGCCGCAAATCGTCGGGCTTCTCCTGGATTACCTACGCTTTCGTGGCGCGCTCGGCCGATGGGGACCGCAAGTTGATCCTCCGCGTCGGTCCGCCGAACGGGCTGTTCGCGCCATACACCGTGCTGCCGCAGGTCTATGCGCTGCAAGCGCTGGCCGGCACCGGCGTTCCCGTTCCGGCGCTGGTATCGTTCGAACAGGATGGCGCCGAGATCGGCTTTCCCTTCTTCATCTGCCAGCACGTCGAGGGCGATGTTCCGGCGCCCTGGGCGGCGAGCGGACTCGATCCGCAGCACAAGCGCGCGATCGCGCGGCTGTTCGTCGAGATCCTCGCGTCGCTGCACCGGATCGACGCCGGCACGACGCCATTTGCGTCGCTGCAGCAGGGCGAAGAGCGCGCCGAGCTGCGCGCGATCGGCGGCTGGCGCGCCTCGCTCGCGCGCCCGACGGCGCGATACTATCCGCTACTCGATTGGGGCGGCCGCTGGCTTCACGACAATTGCCCACAGCCGCCGCGCCGTACCATTGTGCACGGCGACTACCGGATCGGAAACTTCATCGAGCACGAGGGGCGGATCACGGCGATCCTCGATTGGGAGCTGACCCATCTCGGCGATCCCCATGAGGACCTGGCCTGGGCGCTGATGCCGACGTTCAATGCCCGAAGCCGCAAGCTCTACGGCGTGCTCGAGCGCGCCGAGGTGATCGATCTCTATCAGGGCGCCTCGGGCATCGCGGTTTCCGACCGCAGCCTCGCATTCTACGAGGCCTATGCGCTCTATCAGGCCGCCGCGATCCAGATGTGCGCGGTGCGCGCCTTCGAGGTAGACCGTTTCAATGACATGCGGCTTGCGGTGATGGCAAGCCAGATGCCCTCGATCGTGCGGGCCTTCGAGCGCGCATTGGAGGCCGCGGCATGAGTGCATCTTTCGAGCGGTTGATCGACGGCATCATCGATGCCTTGCAGAGCCATGTCGTGCCGAACAGCGGCGACGATTTCGTCCGCGGTCAGGTGTTCTCCGCGATCTACGCGCTGAACGGGCTGAAGCTCGCCGCCGACTGGAAGGCCGGGCCGCTGCTGGAGCAAGTGAGCCTGCAAGACGACACCTTCGCCGCGATCAGGCGATTGGCCAATGGCATGGCGCATCCGGAGATTCCCGCGACGCCCCGCATTCATGGCGACAACTCTGATGCCGCCGCGATCGAGGCGTTGCGCGACGACGGCGACCGGCGGCTCGGGCAACTCCTGCTCTGGGCCAGCGGTGAGGGCGCGCGTGCGGCGGACCGCGTTGCCGCGAACGAGATCGAACGCCTGCTGCGGCGTGCGATCTGCGACCAGCTCAAGATCGAGCTTGCGACGACGCCGAAATCGATGTTGCAGCAGATCGCGGGCGGTGACGGTGGCGCGGCACAGGGCTGAGGCGCGCCCGCGACCACCGGGAATTGCATCTTTGCGCGTTGCTCCGGAACAGCAGCGGAGATCACAAGAAGCTTGCCGGTCCGCCGCACGCGTGTTATTTCATTGATCGAACGGTCGTTCGGATTATTATTGGCGACCGGCAGGACATCCGCAGGCAGGTGGCGGGCGAGGGAGACGGAGTGATGAACATGATGACCGGCGTCTCGCCATGGGAGCGGCTGATCCGGCCCGACCGGGTGCACGGATCGCTCTACACCGATCCCGAGATCTTCGAGGCCGAGCTCAAGCACATCTGGTACCGCACCTGGGTCTATGTCGGCCACGAGAGCGAGGTGCCGAACGCCAACGACTACGTGGTCAAGTCGATCGGCCCGCAATCCGTGATCATGACGCGCGACGAGCAGGGCAAGGTCAATCTGCTGCTCAACCGCTGCTCGCACCGCGGCAACCAGGTCTGCTCCTTTGAGCGCGGCAATGCGCGTTCGTTCACCTGCCCGTTCCATTCCTGGACCTTTGCCAATGATGGCCGGCTGGTCGGCTATGCCTTCCCTGACGGCTACGAGGGGCAGGACAAGGCGCAGCTCGCGCTCGGGCGGGTGACGCGCGTCGAGTCCTACCGCGGCTTCGTGTTTGGCTCGTTCGCGGCCGATGGTCCGACGCTGAAGGAGCATCTCGGCGGTGCCGCGGAGACCATCGATCGACTGGTGCGCACCTCGCCGGAGGGCGAGGTCGAGATCACGGCGGGCTTCCTCAAGCACCGCGTCAAGGCGAACTGGAAGTTCATCCTGGAGAACGAGTGCGACGGTTATCATCCCGCCTTCGTGCACACCTCGATCTTCGGTGTCGCCGACAGCATGATCGGCAAGCTCTATGGTGGCGCCTCGACCGCGCTGACCCGCGATTACGGCAACGGCCATACCGAGATCGACCTGCGGCCCGAGTTCCGCAAGCGCGATGCGCCGATGAGCTGGTTCGGGACAAGCGAAGAACGGCTGCCGGACTATACGGCACGGATGAAGATGGCGTATGGCGACACCGCGGCGCGCGAGATCATGATCGACGGCACGCCGCATGTGATGATCTTCCCGAACCTGTTCATCGCCGAGATCCAGATGTTCGTGATCCAGCCGCTCGGCGTCGACGACAGCGTGCAGCACGTCACCGCACTGCAATTCAAGGGCGCGCCCGATCTGAACCGGAGGCTGCGCCAGCAGACCATGGGCTCGGTCGGCCCGGCCGGTTTCCTGCTCGCGGATGATTCCGAGATGTATGAGCGCTGCCATCGCGGCGTGCTGGCGCGCAATCCGGAATGGATCTTCCTCGGTCGCGGCGAGAAGCGCGAGCGGCGGGACGAACTCGGCTTCACCGTCGGGCACGTCACCGACGAGGTGCCGTCGCGCGGCATCTGGACCCATTATCGCAAGCTGATGGAGCCGGTTTGATGCTGTCGCGCGAAAGCAGCGCCACGTTGATGAGCGCCATCACCGCCTTCCTCTATCGCGAGGCGCGGCTTCAGGACGAGCATCAATACGAGGCCTGGGAAAAGCTCTGGACCGACGACGGCGTCTACTGGGTGCCGGCCAACGGCGCCGACATCGACCCGGAGCGGCAGATGTCGATCATCTACGACAACCGCTCGCGGATCGCGCTACGCGTCCGGCAGCTGATGACCGGCAAGCATTTCACCCAGACGCCGCAGTCGAATTTGCGCCGACTGATCTCCAACATCGAATTGATGGACGAGCAGCCTGATAATGGCGACATCGCGGTCGCCAGCAACAGCCTGATTTTCGAGTCGAGCCTGCGCGACGATACGTTGTGGGCGGCGCGCAACGAATACCGGCTGCGTCATGTCGATGGTGAATTGCGGATGGCCCACAAGAAGGTCATTCTCGTCAACAATGACAAGGCGATCTACACGCTCTCGTTTCTGGTCTAGGGAAGGTCTCGCCATGATCGACAAGGGCCCCGTCCTGCTCGACATCACCGACGGCATCGCGCGGCTGCGGCTCAACCGGCCCGATGCCGCCAACGGCATGAGCGCCGAGCTCCTGAGCGCGCTGTGCGAAGCCATCATGCTGTGCCACGGCCATCCGGATTTGCGCGTGGTGCTGCTGACCGGCGAGGGCGCCAATTTCTGCGCCGGCGGCGATGTCCGCGCCTTTGCCTCCAAGGGCGAGAAGCTGCCGGACTATATCCGGCAAGCCACCGCCTATCTGCAGAATGCGGTGACCGGATTGCTGCGGCTCCAAGCGCCGGTGATCGCATCGGTGCAGGGCTTTGCCGCGGGCGGCGGCGGCTTCGGCCTGGTATGCGCCTCCGACATAGTGATTGCGGGAGAGTCCGCCAAATTCCTTGCGGGTGCGACGCGGGTGGCGATGGCGCCAGATGCCGGCGTCTCGGTCACGTTGTCGCGGCTGGTCGGGTTGCGGCGGGCGATGTCGATCCTGCTGACCAATCCGGTGATCCCGGCAGCCGAAGCCTTGCAGATGGGCATCGTCACCAAGGTCGTGCCCGACGCCGAGCTCGCCGATGCATCGCTCGCGCTGGCGCGCGAGCTTGCTGACGGTGCGCCGAAAGCGTTGGCGGCGACCAAGCGGCTGGTCTGGGCCGGCACCGGCACCAGCATCGAGCAGTGCCTGTCGGAAGAGGCCCGCACCGTTGCCGAGCTCTCGGGCATGGCCGATGCTCGCGAAGGGCTCGCCGCCGTGATCGAGCGGCGCAAACCAGTGTTCACGGGGCGCTGAGGTGGCGACCTTGCCATTCGGACGCCTCGACGGACGCCGTGCCTTCGTCTCCGGCGGCGCGCGCGGCATTGGTGCTGCGATCGCGCGCAGCTTTGTCGGCGCCGGCGCCAGGGTCGTGGTCGCCGATCTCGATGTCGCCGCGGCCTCTGAACTTGCGCGCGAGATCGATGCCGGGGTCGCGGGGCTCGACGTCAGCGACGCCAGGGCGGTACAGGCCGTGATGACGCAGGACGGCCCGTTCGACATCGTCGTCAACAATGCCGGCATCGATCAGCACGCCTTCTTCACCGACACCAGTGCGGAGGATTGGGCCCGGCTGATCGCGGTCAACCTCATCTCGGTGTTGGCTTGCACGCATGCCGCCCTGCCGGCAATGCAGGCGGCGCGTTTCGGTCGCATCATCAACGTCACATCGGAAGCGGCGCGGCTCGGCTCCAAGGGCGGCGCGGTTTATTCCGCAGCCAAGGGCGGCGTGATCTCCTTCACCCGGAGCATCGCGCGGGAGAATGCGCGGTTTCGCATCACCGCCAACGCGATCGCGCCGGGGCCGATCCGCACGCCGATGCTCGAGCAGGCGGTCGCCAAGGGCGGCGACAAGATCCTGCAGGCGATGACCGGCGCGACGCTGCTCGGCCGCCTCGGCGAGCCGGAGGAGGTCGCGGCCGCTGCGCTGTTCCTGGCTTCCGACCAGGCGGCCTATATCACCGGCGAGACGCTCGGCGTGTCCGGCGGCATGGGCATCGGCGGCTGAGATGGCGAGCGCGGGCGACGATATCGCAATCGATCCGGTCGAACGTGCGATCGAGCGCCTGCGCGCAATCTATCGGAACTGGACCCGCGAAACGACCGTGGCGCAGATGCGGAGCGATTGGGATGCTGCCTTTGCCGGCTGCTCGGTGCCGGTGACGTGCCGGCCGGTCTCTGCCGGCGGCGTCGATGGCGAATGGATCGTGCCCGCCAACGCATCGCGTGACAAGGCGATCCTCTATTTTCACGGCGGCGCCTTCCGCATCGGCTCGGTCGCCTCGCATCGCGATCTGATCGCGCGGATCGCCGATGCATCCGGCTGTCGCGTGCTCGCGATCGATTATCGGCTTGCGCCGGAGCACCGCTTTCCGGCAGCGCTGGATGATGCGTTGACGGCCTATCGATATCTGCGCGATCAGGGATTGCATGCGGCGGATATCGCCTTCGCCGGTGACTCCGCCGGTGGCAATCTCGTGCTCGCTGCGATGCTCGCCGCGCGTGATCGCAGCCTGCCGCTCCCGGCCGCTGGCATGCTGATGTCACCCTGGACCGATCTCGCCGCGACCGGCGCCAGCTATGAGAGCAGGGCGGAGGCCGATCCGATCCACCAGCGTGCCATGATCCTGGCGCTGGCGAAGAACTATCTCGGCAAGGACGGCGATGTCAGCGATCCATTGGCCTCGCCGCTCTATGCCGATCTCGCCGGCCTGCCGCCGCTGTTGGTGCAGGTCGGCGACCGCGAAACCGTCCGCGACGATTCAGTGGAACTCGCTGCGCGCGCCAAGGCGGCCGGCGTCGACGTCGAACTCCAGGTCTGGGACGGCATGATCCACGTCTTCCAGATGTTCCCGGAGATTGCGCAGGCGCGCGAGGCGATCGCATCGCTGGCAAAATTCTTGCGCAACCATCTTCACATTACCCCAGAGAGGGCGCCACAATGAACGTCATGACGTCGGACTCGCGCCAGCTCGCTGAGACCGAATTCCATTTCCCGGAGCCGCCCAACCCGCCCGAAGAACTGCGCATGCTGCGCGAGCAGGTCCGCCGCTTCGTCGAGAAGGAGGTGGTGCCGCATGCCGATGCGTGGGAGCGCGACGGCAAGATCCCGCGCGAAATCTATCGCCGCATGGGCGCGCTCGGCTTCCTCGGCATGCGCCACGCGACCGAATATGGCGGCACCGACATGGGGCCGCTGGCCTCGATGGTGTTCGCCGAGGAGCTCGGCCGTTCGAGCTTCGGCGGCTTCACCTCGTCGATCCTCGTACACACCGACATGTCTGCGGTGCACATCTCCTTGCGCGGCACGCCTGAGCAGAAGCGGAAGTATCTCCCGGCGATCATTCGCGGCGAGACGGTCTGCTCGATCGCGGTGACCGAGCCCGATGCCGGCTCCGACGTCGCAGGCCTCAAGACCCGCGCGCGCCGTGACGGCGATCATTGGGTGATCAACGGCGCGAAAATGTTCATCACCAACGCGGTCTATGGCGATATCCTGATCGTCGCCGCGCGCACCGATCCGCATGCCAAGGGCAGTCGCGGAATTTCGCTGTTCATCGTTGAACGCAACACGCCGGGCATCACGGCGACCAAGCTCGACAAGCATGGCTGGCTCTGCTCGGACACTGCCGAGCTCGGCTTCCAGGACGTCCGCGTGCCGGCGGAGAATCTGCTTGGCGAGGAGAACAAGGGCTTCTATGGCATCATGGAGACCTTCCAGAACGAGCGGATCTGCATCGGCGGCATCTGCGCCGGCGAATCGGCCAAGGCGATCGAGCTGACGACGAATTATGTGAAGACGCGGCAGGCGTTCGGCGGCCCGCTCTGGAACCAGCAGGGCGTGCGGATGAAGCTCGCCCAGCTCGCCGCGAAGGCGGCGGCCGCGCGGGCGCTGGCCTATCAGGCCGCCGAGCTCGCGGCGGCCGGGAAGGAATGTCTCCGCGAGGTGTCGATGGTCAAGGCGTTGTCGCCCGAGGTACTGCACGAGGTCGTGCATGGCTGCCTGCAGCTGCATGGCGGCTCAGGCTTCATGCGCGGCACAGCGATCGAGCGCATGGTGCGCGACGCCCGGGTGCTGACGATCGGCGGCGGCGCCACCGAGGTGATGCTGGAAGAAGTAGCCAAGCGGATGTGAACCGGGCGTTGCGACCGCGGCCTCCACCACTCGGATATTCAGTTCGCGGAGCCCTTGTGGAGTGCGTCCGCGATCTTCTCCAGGATGGCATTCGTACGCCGGGTCTCGGCGATTTGTTGCTCATAAAGCTCCACGACGGAGAGCCCGGACGCTGTGCGTTGGCGGTTCAGGCGAACGATCAGAATCCACGCGCCGATAAGCATGACGAACGGCCACCACGAGAGCAAAACCGACATCCAATCGCCGTTCATCGAACTCTCCAATTTCCCCGACCCGATGCGGGAAAAGGAATGCCGTCCAAATGTTAACAAACGCGCCGTCGCGCGTTGATAAATGTATGCAATACGTGCAGCGTTGAGTTGTGGACGGGTGAAGCGGGTTCGCCGGGCGGTGCGCTTGGCGGTTACTCAAGTCGCACGTGGCACCGCGACGGAACGATCAACTGGTATGCTTACCCTGGCCGACCGCCTGCGCGGCGATCCCGGGCTTCAGCCGCCAGTCCTCGCCGAAATCCGCCAGCGGATGGAAGAACAGCGGCTCGGTGGTCTCGAGCTGCCGCAGCCGCTCGGCGTAGTCGTCGAGATAGCGATGCCGCGTCGTCTCGTCGACGAAGTTCACCGAATAGGACACGAAAGGCGGCAGTACCTTGCAGCCGGCATAGGCCAGCATGCCGTTCTGGATCGGCCATAACACCACGTCGAGCGCGCCGACCAGCCCGTCGGGCGCGCACATGCCGGGATAGGCGGCGGTCGAGGTCACGACCATGGCGCGGCGGCCGGCGAGGCCGCCGGTGTCGTAGCGGCGGCCACTGCCATAGACCGCGCCATTGACGAAGACGCGGTCGATCCAGCCCTTCATGATGGCGGGGACGGAGAACCACCACAGCGGAAATTGCAGGATCAGGACGTCGCACCACAATAGCTTCTCGATCTCGGCGGCGATGTCGCCGCTGAGTGTTCCCTGTTGCAGATTGTACTTCTGCTCGCGGTCATATTGCAGGCGGTCGGGAAACCGTCGCTCGCCGAAGTCGTCCGCGGTCGCCACCGGATTGAAGCCCATTGCGTAGAGGTCGGAGATCCTGACCGTATGCCCGAGCGCGGTGAGCTCCGCCACCGACCGCGCCAGCAGTGCGGTGTTGAATGACTGCGCCTCCTGATGGGCAAAGACGATCAGGACCTTCATTGATCTAGTTCACCGGCTTGAAGCTGAGCGTGGCCGTATCGGCCTGCATGATCTGCAGCTTCTGGTTGGAGAAGCGGACGCCAGGGCCGAAGCTGATCGGCGCCATCACGCCGGTCTCGACATTCTTGGTCTTCTCCAGCTCCGAGATGGTGCAGGCCCAGGTCGGCTGCTTGCCGCAGCGCTCGATCGCCGCGATCAGCACCTTCGCGGCGGCGTAGCCCGTCATGGTGTAGCGGTTGATGCCCTTGAACTCGGCCTCCGATACGAGTGGCTTCGCTTTTTCCAGGAACGCCCTGCCGGCGGCACCGGCGAACGGCTCGACATAGTCGACCGCGTAGATGCCGTCGCCGGCCGGGCCCATCAGCTTCAGCACCGGCTCGATCCGGCCGGGCCAGAAGATGCCGGTCACCGGCTTGATGCCGAGCTTCTCGATCTCCTTCATCATCGCGATGTTCTCGGCGATGATGCCGCCGGCCAGGAACACCTCGGCGCCGGAGTCCTTCAGCTGCAGCATGTCGGACGAGAAGTCCTGCTGGCCTTTCTTGTAATTGCCGCTGTAGACGACGTTCAGCTTCTTGGCCTTGACCACGCTATCGAAGCCGTCGCGCACCGTGATGCCGTAATCGTCGTCCTGGGTGATCAGGCCCCACTTCTTGCCCGGGTTCTTGTCGGCCAGGAAGTTGACGAGGTGGACGATGCCCTCCTCATAGGATTGTCCGACCACGAACACGTTCTTGCGCGGCGGCTCCCAGAGGTGCTTGACCGGCGCGACGTCGATCACGGTCGGGATGCCCGACTTCTCCAGCACGGGCATAACGGCGATCGACTGGCCCGAACCGGAGATGCCGATCATCGCGAAGACCTTGTCGACGTCGATCACCTTCTTGACACCCTGGATGGTGCGCGCGGTGACGTAGCCGTCGTCTTCCAGCACATATTTGATCTTGCGGCCGTTGATGCCGCCGGCGGCGTTGGCCTCCGCGATCGCGATCTTGTGGCCGAGCGAGGCCGCGACGCCGAGCAACGCCGGTGGGCCGGTCAGCGGCTCGACGTCGCCGATCAGGATCTCGGTGTCCGTGATCCCGGGATCGGCGGCGCGAGCCGGGCCGGCGACAAGACAGGCGGTGGTGAGCAGCAGCGAGGCTGCCGCCAGATGTTTGATCATTGTCTCCTCCTCATGGTGTTGTGTCGTTTTTCTTGGTTAGTAGCGCAGCGGCCAGTGCACCCAGGCCCGCTTGATGTCGTGCCAGGCGCCGACCAGCCCGCGAGGCTGGAAGCGCAGGAACAGGATGATGACGAGACCGTAGAGCATGCTCTTCAGCTCCTGCGCGCCGGTCGTGAAGGTCGCGTCCATCTGCGCGCTGAACAGGCTGAAGACGAGCCGTGTCGCCTCCGGCAGCAGCACGATCAGGATGGTGCCGAGCACCGCGCCGAGCGCCGAGCCCAGCCCGCCGACGATCAGGATCGCCAGCGCCTCGATCGAGAGCAGGAACGGAAAGCCCTCGACACTGACGAACGACAGATAGATGCCGTAGAGCGCGCCGGCGATACCGGTGATGAAGGCCGAGGTGACGAAGGCGAACAGCTTGTAGGCGTGCAGATTGATACCCATGACGCGGGCGGCGGTGTCGTTGTCCCTGATCGCGACGAAGGCGCGGCCGACCCGGCTGCGGCGGATGTTGAGGGTGGCGAGAAGCGTCAGCGCCGCGATCGCAAGACAGAGATAGGTAAAGGCGGCATCGCCGTCGAAACTGATGCCGAAGATCTCGGGCCGCTGCACCTGGATGCCGCGGGCGCCGTTGGTGAGCCAGCGCATCTCCAGGATCACCGTATTGATGATGAAGGAGAAGGCGAGTGTGGTGATGGCGAGATAGAGCCCCTTCAGCCGCAGCGACGGCGCACCGACGATCAGGCTCGCCAGCGCCGGCACCACGCCGGCGCCGAGGAAGCCGACCAGCGGCGGCATCTGATATTTCGACACCAGCACCGCATAGGCATAGGCGCCGGTGACGAGAAAGCCGACATGGCCGAGCGAGATCAAGCCGGTGTAGCCGGTCAGGATGTTGAGCCCGAGCGCGCCGGTCACCGTGATCAGGATGATCATCAGGAACGACAGCGCGTAGGAGTTCAGCAGATAGGGCGCGGCGATCAGTCCCAACAGCAGCACCGCCGACCATAGCCAGACCGGCGGGGAATCGATCAGTGCAACCAGCTCGCCGTAGCTCTGCTTGTAATCGCCGGTCCGCATCACACCCTCTCGATATCGCGTTCGCCGAAGATGCCGAACGGGCGGACCATCAGCACCACGATGATCATGGCAAAGCCCGCGACCTCCTTCATCCCTGAGCCGAGATAGCCGCCGGCCAGATTTTCCGTGATGCCGATCAGCAGGCCGCCGAGGCCGGACCCCAGCACGGCATCGAGACCTCCCAGGATCGTGGCCGGAAACGCCTTCAGCCCGAGCTGGAACATGGCCGGCGACAGATCGTAGGACAGTGCGAAGAACACGCCGCCGATGCCGGCGATCAGGGAGGACGCGGCCCAGGCCAGCGCATGGACCTTCGTCGCGCTGATGCCCATCAGGAGCGCGGTGCGGTCGTCGGCCGCGACCGCGCGCATCGCGACACCGACCTTGCTGTAGCGGAAGAACGCCCAGATCGCCGCGAGCAGCAGAAGCAGCGTCGCGATCACGGCAAGCTGGCCGGTGCGCACGCCGATGCCGCCGAGATGTACGACGCTGCGGCCCATGCCGATATCGAGACCGTGCGGGTAGGCGTCCCAGATGAAGTTGATCGCCGAGCGCAGGATCACTGCGAGCCCGATCGTCACCATCACGGTCGCGAACACCGGCTCGCCCAGCATCGGCCGCATCACCAGCCGCTCGATGACGAGGCCGAGCACGACCGCCGCCAGGATGGCGCCGATTGCGACGACGAACACATTGCCGCTCACCGTGGTCGAGATCGTCCAGGCGATATAGGCAGTGATCATGGTCATCTCGCCCTGCGCGAAATTGACCAGCCCGGTCGATTTGTAGATCACCGCAAATCCCATCGCGATCAGGCCGTAGATCGCGCCGATCGCGAGCCCCGAGATCAGCAGCTGGATCAGATACTGCATTCAGCCCTCCGCCTGGTAGATGATGGCGAGCTCGCGCGCGAACTTCTTCTCGATCATGGCGCGGCGCACTTTCTGCGTCGCGGTCAGCTCGCCGTCGTCATGGTCGAGCTCCTTCTCCAGGATGGCGAAGCGCCTGATGTTCTCGACCCGGGCGAACCGCTTGTTGGTCTCGCCCACGATGCGCTCGACCAGCTCGTGCACGTCAGGCAGCTGCGACAGCGATTTGTAGTTGGTGTAGGCCAGCGCGCGGTCGCGTGCCCAGCGGCCGACATTGTCGTAATCGACCTGGATGATGGCGCCGAGGTACTTCCGGGCCTCGCCGACCACGATCGCTTCCTTGATGAACTCGGAATCCTTCAGCGCGTTCTCGATCTCCGATGGCGCGATGTTCTTGCCGCCCGCGGTGATGATGATCGCCTTCTTGCGGTCGACCACGGCGATTTCGCCGTTATCAAGGATGTCGATGATGTCGCCGGTGCGCAGCCAGCCGCCTTGTTCCAGCGATGCCGTCGAGGCCTTCTCGTCGAGGAAGTAACCCTTGAAGACGCCGGGGTTGCGCAGCAGGATCTCGCCGTCGCTGTCGAGTTTCCATTCGGTCTGCGGCAGCGGGATGCCGCAGCCACCGATCCGATGATGGCTCTCGGTCTGGATGAAGGCAACGCCGCCGCTCTCGGTGAGGCCATAGCCTTGCGACACCGGGCGACCGACGATGTCGAAGAAGCGCAGCGTCTCCGGCGAGATCGAAGCGCCGGCGCACAGCCGGTGCCGGCTGTAGGCGAAACCGAGATGGCGCTGCAGATTGCGGAACATCAGCAGGTAGAGCAGGCCGAATGCGGCGCGATCGAGCAGGTTGGCCTTGCCGGCCTGCCGTCGGTCGGACAGCCTGCGGCCCCAGGCGAGGCAGGCTCTTGTAAAGCCTTGCCGCAGCCTGCCGCTCTCGCCGAGCCGGAACAGAAAGCCCTGCTGCAGCTTCTCGTAGATGCGAGGCACGCCGACGAAGAAGGTCGGCGCGATCTCGCGAATGTTGACCGCGACCGTGTCGATCGATTCGGCAAAGGACACGGTGCCGCCGAGCACCAGATGCGTCACCGTGCCGTAGCAGCGCTCGGCGACGTGGCACAGCGGCAGATAGCTCACGGCCTCGAACGGCTTGTCGGCGATCCCGACGGTCTTGGCATAGGCATAGGCGGCGTAGACGAGGTTGCGATGGGTCAGCATCGCGCCCTTGGGCGGACCCGTCGTGCCCGAGGTGTAGACGAGAATGCAGACATCGTCGGGCGCGCCCTGGCCGATCAGGCGGTCGAGCGTGGCATCGGCGTCCGGGTTCTGCTGCGCATGGGCGTTACCGCGCTCGCATAGGGCTTCGAACGACATCAGCTCCGACTGGCGGTAGTGCCGCAGCCCCTTCATGTCGATGCAGACGATGGCCTCGAGATCCGGCAGGCCGCCATTGTTGGCCATTGCGTCGAGCACCTTGTCGGTCTGCTCCTGGTCGCCGGTGACGACGATGCGGGCACCGGAATGCTTGACGATATACTGCAGCTCGACCCAGGGATTGGTCGGATAGATGCCGACCGCGACCGCGCCGATCATCTGGGCGCCGAGATCGGCATAGAACCATTCCGGCGTGTTCTCGCCGGCGATGGCGATGCGATCGCCCGGCTTGATGCCGAGCGACAGCAGGCCCAACGCGACCGCACGTGCGGTCTCGTAATAGTGCCGCCAAGAATACGGGTTCCAGATGCCGTAGTCTTTCTCGCGCAGCGCTAACGCCTCGCCATGCAGGGCGGCGCGCTGTCGCAGCAATTGCGGGATGGTGATGGCGGTTTCCTCGAGCGCTGTCTGGAACGCATCGATACTTGCCAGCGGCGCGCTGCGCTCCGCGCTGGCCTGCAACGGCGGATGGGCTGTGCGGAAGCTATCCAGCGTCGACATCACGCGCCCACCTTCATCGCCCCGGCGCGCTGGCCGCCGAGATAGGCCTCCGCGACCGCGGGATCGCGCCTGATCTCGTCGGGTGTGCCCTCGGCGATCTTGCGGCCGAAATTCAGCACATGGATGCGGTCGGAGATGTCCATCACGATGCGCATCTCGTGCTCGATCATCACGACGGTGATGCCGAGTTCGTCACGGATATCGAGCACGAAGCGCGCGATGTCCTCGGTCTCCTCCTGGTTCATGCCGGAGACCATCTCGTCGAGCAGCAGCAGTTTCGGCTCGCAGGCGAGCCCCCGGGCGAGTTCGACGCGTTTCTGCTGGCCGTAGGACAGGGTGCCGACCACGGCATCCCTGATGTGCTCGATCTCGAGGAACTCGATGATGTGCTCGACGCGCTGCCGGGCCGCGATCTCTTCCTTGCGGGTGCGGCCGAAGAACACCACGGCATCGAGCACGGTCGAGCGCAGGTGGGTGTGGCGGCCGGTCAGGATGTTCTCGACCACGGTGCCGTGCTTGAACAGTGCGAGATTCTGGAAGGTCCGACCGATGCCGACTGCTGCGAACTTCCACGGTGAAATGGTCGCAAGGTCGATGCCGTCGAAGCTGATGCGGCCGCCGCTCGGCCGCAGCACGCCCGAGATCATGTTGAATAGTGTGGTCTTGCCGGCGCCGTTCGGCCCGATCACGCTGCAGATCTCGCCAGAGTTCACCTGCAGGCTGACATCGGCGACCGCGTGCAGGCCGCCGAAGCGCTTCGACAGGTTCTCGATCGCGAGCAACGCGGTCACGACAGCCACCGCTTGCGCCGCTTGTAATGCTTGACGTCGCGCAGGCTCTTGCGGCCGGACGAGGAGACGCCGAGATAGAATTCCTGGACGTCCTCGTTGGCGGTGAGCTTTTTGGCTGTGCCGTCGAGCACGACGCGGCCGGTCTCCAGGATGTAGCCGTAGTCGGCGATATCGAGCGCGCGCTGCGCGTTCTGCTCGACCAGCAGCACGGTCATCTTCAGTTCGTCGCGCAGGCGGACGATCACCTCGTAGATGCGATCAATGATCAGCGGCGCGAGGCCGAGCGACGGCTCGTCGAGCGCCAGCAGCACCGGATCGGTCATCAGCGCGCGGCCGATGGCGAGCATCTGCTGCTCGCCGCCGGACATGTAGCCGGCGATCTGGTCGCGCCTCTCATATAGGCGTGGAAACAGCGTGAACACCTTGTCACGGCGCTCGCGCGCCTCGGCGCCGGTGCTGGTGTAGCCGCCCATTTGCAAATTCTCGTCGATGGTCAGCGCCGCGAACACGCGGCGTCCCTCCGGCACCTGCACGATGCCGCGGCGGACCAGCTCGTCCGGCGCGAGGCGATGCACCTCTTCGTTGCGGAAGCGGATGCTGCCGTTCTCGATCACGCCTTCCTCGGTGTAGAGGATGCCGGACATCGCCTTCAGCAACGTCGACTTGCCGGCGCCGTTGGAACCGAGCAAGGCGACGATGTTGCCTTCAGGCACGGCGATCGAGACATCGCGGATCGCCTCGATCGCGTTGTCGTAGACGATCCGGTTGTTGCGGAATTCGAGCAGAGTATCCGGCGCCGGCGTCGCCTGTGGCGCTGCCTGCGGCGTCGGATGCGGGACAGTCGTCGGCATCGCGCTCAGACCCGGCCGGCCGAACGACGCGGGCGTGCGGCGAGGATCGCGTCGGTGACGATCTTGGCGGTCTCGGCGCAGGCCTGGGTGCCGCCATTGCCATACTGCTTCACCGCGTCGCCGACGCACCACAGGCCCTCGATGCCGGTTTCGCGCGGCAGATCGTAACCGGCGCAGCTACGTTGCGCCGGCCAGTCGTCCCGCATCACCCGGATCGACAGGATTTTTGCCTGGTCGAAATTGGCGAACTGCTCGCGCAGGTCTTCCAGCGCGAGCGCGACCTCGGCATCGCCATCGAAATCGCCGAGCGCGGGTACCGGCACGGCATAGGCGACGTAGAGATGCCAGCCAGGCGGCGCCAGCTCCGGACAGGTCGCGGACAGATTGGCCATGTTGCAGAGCCGGCGCGTCTTGCCGAAGGTGACGATGCCGGGATGGTTGATCAGCGGCTCGCGGCTGGCGACGTTGATGACGATATTGGCGGCCGGGCGCAGATCGTTCTTCACCTTGGCGATATAATCGGGCGGGAACGCATCGCTGCCCGCGAGCGCGACAGTGGCTTTCGGGCCGGCATTGCTGATGACGAGGTCGGTGTCGATCCGCACCTTCTCGCCGTTGCGCAGCACGGTGACGCCTTCGACCTTGCCGTTCGAGGTATGGATCGTCGTCGCCGGCGTGCCGAGCCAGATATCGCCATTGCGCCTGATCGCGCTGCCGAGGCTGTTCCAGACACCGATCGTGCCTTGCGGGCAGAAGCCGAATTTCTTGAAGGCGCCCTTGCTGGTGAAATAGGTGAGGAAGGCGCGGGCCGGCAGCTCGGCGGCGTTGCAGGCGAAGATCGCTGCGCAGAGATTGCGGAACAGCGCGTGCACCGTGGCGTTGCTGGTGTAGCCTTTCAGCCAGTCCTCGGTCGATTGCCGTCCGTCGGGCAGATTGCCGGAGCGGGCATCGGCGAACTTCTCCAGGATGCGCGAGGCCTGCTTGGTGAGTTGCCCCAGCAGCAGCGACCAGCCGCCGCGGCCGACATCAATCACCTTGCCGTCGATGAAGAACGAGCTCGCAGGCTCCGGCGCGCGGATATCGAGCGGCGCGCCGACGGTGTGGAAGGTCTCCTCGAACACCCCGCCCAACTCGATCGCGATCGCGCCGATATTGACCTTGAAGCCGTCGATCTCCTCGGTCGAGGCGCGGCCGCCGAGCCGGTCCTTGTCGTCGACGACGAGCGTATGCAGCCCGCCATGGGCGAGACGCGCCGCGGCGCACAGCCCGCCGGCGCCGGCTCCGATCACGACAGCATCGATCCTCTGAGCATCCACGCGCAGCCTCCCTCCGTGCCGCCGGGTTGGTTCCGGCGTGCGCAATCCGCTTGCTTGATGACGAGCAGCCTAATATAATCCGACCGGTCGTTCAAATTATTTTTTGACGCAGGTCAATGATCCCGCCGCGCCAGATAGATGAGTTGTGGTGGATGGTGCCCGCAAAGGGGAGGAGCGCGCGGCGGCAATAGTATAGAGAGACGGAAGCCGCCCGATTCCGGCGGCGTCAGCGGTGGACGAGAGAGACTGTAATGGCGCGGACGCGCTCAGAGAATTACGACGAGATCCAGCAGGGCATTCTCACCACCGCCTGCGGCCTGTTCGCGCGGCAGGGCTATATGCGTGCCTCGATCGCCGACCTTGCTGACGCCTGCAAGCTGTCGCGCGGCGCGCTGTATCACTATTTCGACTCCAAGGAAGCGATCCTGTTTGCGATCCTCGATGCGCATATCCGCGAGATGATCGCCGACGTCGAGGCCGCGATGGCCGGCAAAACGACGACGCTGGAGCAGTTCCGCGCCGCGATTCAGGCCATCGTCGCGCTCAATGCGCGCTCGAGCGACGAGCAGCGCGTGATTCTCAACGACCTCTCGTTCCTCGGTGAGACCGAGCAGGACACGATCAAGGCGCTGGAGCGCCAGCTCGTCGACACGGTCTCCGATCTCCTGGTCAAGCTCGACAAGGAGGGCAAGATCGTCAAGCGGACCAAGAAGATCTACAGCATGATGCTGTTCGGCATCCTGAACTTCAGCCACACCTGGTACGACCCCAAAGGTGGGATCGACCCCAGCGAGTTCGCCGACATGGTGGTGGACCTGTTCCTGTACGGTTTCACCATGCCGGTGCCGGCGAAGGATGCCGCGCGGCCGCTGCGCCAGCGCGCGTAGGGCCATCGCGGCGAAGCGTCACTTCTGCAGGATGTGCACGTAACAGACCGCGCCCACGCCAACCATATGCGCCAGCCCGGTTCGCGCGCCGCCATGCTGGCGCGGGCCCGCTTCACCGCGCAGCTGCATGACGATCTCGCCGATCTGGCCGATGCCGGTCGGCCCGATCGGATGCCCCATCGCGATCAGGCCGCCGGAAGGGTTGATCGCGCATTGCCCGCCGATATCGAGCGCGCCCTCCTTGAGCATGCGAACGCCGTGCCCTTCGGGACAGAGGCCGATGCTCTCGATGTAGTGCAGTTCCTCCACCGTGAAGGCGTCGTGCAGCTCGATGATGTCGAGATCCCCAGGCGTCAGCTTGGCCTGCGCCAAGGCGAGGTCTGCGGTCTCCTTGGTGAGCGCCGCGTCGAAGCCGGCGCCGGGCGGATAGACCCGCTCGCTGCGGCCGACGGACGCCGTGGTGCGAATAGCGCGGCCGGCGTCGATGCCCAGCCTGCGAATGCCGTCCTCGGATGCGACGATCACGGCCGCAGCGCCTTCGCCGATCGGCGTGCATTGCAGTGCCGTCAGCGATCCCGACACCCGCTTGCCGCCGAGCACCTCGTCGAGCGTGCGCTCCTGCTGCCGCTGCGCATTGGGATTCTTCGCCCCGTTGCGATGGTTCTTCACCGCGACCTGTGCGATGTCCTCAGTCGATGCGTTGTGCCGGACCGCGTATTCATTGGTCAACAGCGCAAAATGCGTGAAGGGAACGATCGCGTCTTCGGCAAGGTTTCCGATGCCGGTGTCCGAGCGCCGCACCGGATTGCGCTTGTCGACGCCGACCGCCAGCGCGACGTCGGAGATGCCGCTTGCGACCTCGATGCAGGCGTGGCGGAACGCGGTCGATCCGGAGGCCGAAGCGTTCTCGACATGCATCAATGGCGCACCGGTCGCGCCGAGATGGCGCAGCATCGGCCGCCCCGACGCCATGCCGAGCAGCGCGGTCGCGACATAGCTCGATTCCACCGTGGGCCATTCGATCCGCGCATCTGCAAGCGCTGAGCGGATCGCGGTGAGGCCGAGCTCCACATATGGTGTCTCGCTCGGGTTCTGATAGCGATGCCAGCCGATGCCGACGACGTAGACCGGCCGCAGTTCGTTGAGTGATCGTGCCATGGCGAACCTCCGGATCGATCAGGATGCGATGCTGAAACGAAGATCGAGCACGGTCTCGCCGCTCTCGCTCTGCGTCGTCGGAACGAGTCTGCCCGTTACGCGCTGTCCCGGCGTAACCGGTGGGCTGTCGTCGGCCAGCAGGGTGCGGATGACGGGGCCGTCATCGAGCGCGACCTTGACGATGGTGAAGGGGGCCAGGCGGTTCTTGTCGGCGTGCAGATGAACGCTCGCTTCCGCAAGCAGCGTGCCCTCGGCCGACAATTCGTAGGGCGTCAGCGCATCGCCGTAGCTGCCGCAGCGCTCGCAGCCATAGGTCTGCATCGGGAAGAAGACGTAGCCGCAGCGGCATCGGCCGCCCTTAAGGCGAACAGTCGTGCCATCCCGATTGCTCGATCCTTCGGAATACAGGCTTGGTTTCAATAGCTTGTTCGGTTGCATGCGTTTCCTCCAAAGAAACTTGTTGACTGACCAACAAACATTATTCTAGCTTGAATGCAAGCAAGAAGTCGCCGCACGGCAAAGGGAGCGAAGCTGAATGGCACGAGCAGTTCGACGCGCGCAGGAATCGCGAGACGAGGCGCCCGTGTCTCGGCGGACGCAGGTCGAGCGACGCGACGAAGCGGAGCGGCGGATCCTTGAAGCCGCCGCGCTGATCGTCGCTGAGAACGGACTCGAGGCGATCACGCTGGCGGAGGCAGGTGCGCGCGCCGGCTACAGCCGCGGATTGCCGTCGCACTATTTCAAGACCAAAGCGGACCTGCTGTCGGCGCTCGGCGCGTACATCATCGATTCATTCATCAACGACCGCCGCGCCGCTTCGCCAGAGCTGACCGGATATGACGGCCTGATCGCGTCGTTCAAATACTACTTCGTGATGCCGGCCCGAACGCCTGTCATGGCGCGCGCGTTTCACGCCGTGCTGGCCGGCGCGCTCACCGTACCGCCGATCACCGCCACCGTCGCCAAGCTCAATCGCGAAACGCGGGGCGAGATCGCCGCGGGTCTCAGGGCAGGGATCGCCGCGGGCCGGTTGCGCCCCGACATCGATCTGGAAACCGAGAGCGCGTTGATCCTCGCCGGTCTGCGCGGATCAGTCGCGCAGTGGCTGGTCGATCCGCAGGGCGTCGATCTTGAGGCCATCAGCGCCTGCTTCATTGCCACGGTCGAGGGAAGGCTGGCGAAATGAGCATTCTGCCGAACAGCGTCGAGTATTGGGCCGCCAACCGTCCCGATGATGTCGCCTTCATCGAGGGCGATCGCCAGCTGACCTGGTCGCAGCTCAACGACGCCGCGAACCGCGTTGCCCATGGCCTCGCGGCCCGGGGCGTCGTCGCCGGCGACATCGTGGTGCTGCGGACCCAGATCCGGATCGAGTGGCCTGTTCTGAGCGAGGCGATCGGCAAGCTGCGCTGCTCGCTGCTCGGCCTGAACTGGCGGCTGACGCCGTCGGAGACGCAGTATGTGCTGTCCAACAGCGGCGCCCAGGTCGTCGTCTGCGACGATGAGGATCCTTCGGCGTTGAAGCCGCATTCGAAGGTTTGCCGATCAAGCTCGCGGTCTCGATCGGTGCCGCGTCGCCCGGGTTCGTCGCATTCTCCGATCTTCTCGACGCCTCCGCAGAGCCGGCGCTGCATTCAACCGGACGGCCGCCGCTGATCCTCTACACCTCGGGCACCACCGGCCTGCCCAAGGGCGTGGTCTCGGTGTTGCAGCCGGGCGTGCAGATGGATGCGCGCACCAGCGAATATCTCTCTGACGTTGCATCGACCCGGCGCGGCCAGCCCGGCGGCGTGTCGCTGCTGACGCTGCCGCTGCATCACGGCGCTGGCCCGTCCCAAGTCTGGGGCGCGATCCAGCTCGGCAATCCGACTGTCATGATGCGCCGTTTCGATCCCGAGGCCGCGCTTCGCCTGATCGCGCAGCATCGCGTCACCAACTGGACCGGCGTCCCCACCATGTACAAGCGCCTCGCGGCGCTGCCGAAGGACGTGCTCGATACCTACGACGTGTCGTCGATCCGTGCGCTGTCGGTCGGCGCGGCCCCGGTGCCCTATGAGCTCAAGCGCTGGATCATCCGCACCTTCGGCGGCGGCGTCCTCGGCGAAGGCTACGGCGCCACCGAGGTCGGCATGATCAGCTTCCTGCCGCCGGAGATGCAGGAGCGCAAGCCCGGCTCGAGCGGTCGGCCGCACAAGCATGTCGACATCTCGATTCGCGATGCCGACGGGCGCGAGCTGCCGAGCAACCAGTCTGGCGAGATCTGGATCAGGACGCCGGTGACGATCCGCTCCTATCTGAACGGCAAGCCGCTTGGACCTGATACGCGGGACGACGCCGGATATTTCCGGGTCGGCGACGTCGGGATGCTCGACCACGACGGCTATCTGTTCATCACCGATCGCGCCAAGGACATGATCATTGCCGGCGGCGTCAACATCTACCCGGCCGAAATCGAGGCGGCGATCCTCAGGCATCCCGACGTCCAGGACGTCGCTGTCATCGGCATCCCCGACGACGAGTTCGGCGAGCAGGTCAAGGCATTCTGCGAGCTGAAGCCGGGCCACGAAACCGACGAGGCCGCGATCCTAGCATTCTGCCGTGACCACCTTGCTTCGTACAAGCGGCCCAGGACGCTGTCGATCGTCGACGAACTGCCACGCAACACCATGGGCAAGCTGCTCAAGCGCGAATTGCGCGAGCCCTACTGGAAGGGACGGGAGAGAAACGTATGAGTGACATCCTTGATTTGAACGGCAAGGTGACGCTGATCACCGGCGCCGGCCAGGGCGTCGGGCGCCAGATCGCGCTGCATTTCGCCGCGCACAACGCGGCGGGCATTGTCGTCAACGATTACTTCCTTGAACGCGCCGAGCAGGTCGCGCGCGAAATCAACGCCACCGGCGGCAAGGCGATCGCGGCGCAGGCCGACGTCACCGATCTCGCCTCGGTGAAGGCGATGATCGGAAAGGCCGAGCAGGCCTTCGGCACGATCGACGTGCTCGTCAACAATGCCGGCAACGCCGGTGCGACGCCCGATCCCGATGCGCGCAAGCCGTTCTGGGAGACCGGCCCGGAGGTCTGGAACAGCTTCATCGGCGTCAATCTCTACGGGGTCATCAACTGCGCCTCGGCCTGCATTCCGCAGATGATCGCGCGCAAGGGCGGCCGCATCGTCACGATCATTTCGGATGCCGGCCGCGCCGGCGAAGCGGGCCTCGAAGTCTATTCAGGTGCGAAGGCGGGCGCCGCGGGCTTCACGCGCGCAGTCGCGCGATCGCTCGGCCGCCACAACATCACGGCGAATTGCGTGGCGATTGCCGCGACCCTGACGCCGGCGATCGAGGCGCGGCTGAAGGCCAATCCCGAGATGCAGAAGAAGATGATGGAGAAGTACGTCATCCGCCGCCCGGGCCTGCCGTCCGACGTCGCCAACATGGTGCTGTTTCTCGCCTCCGATGCGAGCGCATGGATCACCGGCCAGACCTATCCGGTCAATGGCGGCTTTACCTTCGCATTGTGAGGCGCATCGATGAGCACCGAGAACGAACAGGTCGTTCTGACCGAGCGGCGCGGCCACATCCTCGTCGTCACCCTGAACCGTCCCGAGGCGCGCAACGCCTGCAACGCGGCGCTCGCGCGCGGCATCTCCGATGCGATGGACTTGCTTGACGCGGAGGACGCGCTGTTCGCGGGCGTCATCACCGGTGCGGGCGGCAACTTCTCGGCCGGTGCCGACCTCAAGGCGGTGGCGCGCGGCGAGCGGGGTGTCACCGAACGCGGTGGCTTCGGATTGTTTCGCCGGCCGCCGCGCAAGCCGCTGATCGCGGCAGTCGAGGGCTATGCGGTCGGCGGCGGGCTCGAGCTTTGCCTGTCCTGCGATCTCATCGTCGCCGCGCGCGACGCCAAGATGGGACTGCCGGAGGTCAGGCATAACGTCGTTGCGATCGGTGGCGGCCTGTTCCGGCTGCCGAAGCGGATTCCCTATCATATCGCGATGGAGCTGGCGCTGACCGGGCAGTTCAAGGGCGCGGAGTATTTCGAGCGCCTGGGCCTCGTGAACCGGCTCGTCGAACCCGGACACGCGCTCGAGGCGGCGATCGCCTTCGGCAACGAGATCCTGGTCAATGGCCCGACCGCGCTCGCTGCGTCGAAGGAGATCATCTTCCAGGCCGCGAACTGGACCGATGAGGCGGGATGGACCGCGCAGGGCCCGATCGCGGAACGCGCCTTGAACTCCGAGGACCGCGTCGAAGGGTTGAAGGCGTTCGCCGAGAAGCGAAAGCCGGTGTGGAAGGGGCGCTGATCATGCAGGCCTCTGCCCGCCGGAGCGCGCTTCCGGCCGCGATCGTGCAGCGGCTTCGCCTGCCGCTGATCGCAGCGCCGATGCTGCGTGTATCCGGTGTCGATCTCGTGACCGCGGTCTGCCGCACCGGCGCGATCGGCGCATTTCCGACCGCGAACGCCGGCTCGGTCGAGGAGCTCGATGCCTGGCTCACCCAGATCGAGCACAATGTCGCGGAGCGCGGCCGCCCGGCCGCACCGCATTGTCCGAACCTCATCATCCGTCAGCCGCGCTTCAAGGATGATCTCGCCTGCCTCGTCAGGCATAAGGTCGAGATGGTCATCACCAGCGTCGGCTCGCCGGCCGCGGCGGTGCAGCCGCTGCACGATGTCGGCTGCCTCGTGTTCGCTGACATCGCCTCGCTGCGGCATGCCGAGAAGGCGATCGAGGCGGGCGCGATGGCCTGATCCTGCTGACCGCGGGGGCCGGCGGGCAGACCGGCTGGGCCAATCCGTTCGCCTTCGTGCGCGCGGTGCGCGCCATGTTCGACGGTCCGGTCGTGCTCGCGGGCGGCGTGACCGACGGCACCGCGCTCGCCGCGGCGCAGCTGCTCGGTTGCGATCTCGCTTATATGGGAACGCGTTTCATCGCGGCCCGCGAGAGCATGGCGAGCGATGCCTATCGGAGAATGCTGGTCGACAGCACGCTCGACGATATCATGTTGACCAAGGCCTTCACCGGGCTCGACGCCAGCATGCTGCGGCCATCGATCGTCGCCGCAGGCCTCGATCCCGCAAATCTAGACGAGTCCGTGTCGGAGGCGCGGGCGCGCGAAAAGTTCGGCGGCAAGAGCGATGCCGGAGGACCACGGCGCTGGATCGAAGTCTGGAGCGCCGGGCATTCAGTCTCCGGCGTCCATGCGGTGACGGCGGCGGCCGACATCGTCGACGAGATCGCCGCGCAATATCAATTGGCATTCGAAGGAGGCGCCGCCTAAGGCGCCCAATCCAACGGAGGAAACCCATGATGACGGTCAGCCGTAGAACGCTGCTCGGGACGATGGCGGCCGGTCTCGCGGCGTCGATTGGCGGCAAGGCGTCTGCCGGTGCCTCATACGATCCCGGCGCCAGCGACCAGGAAATCCGCATCGGGCAGTTCGGACCACTCAGCGGCCCGGTGTCGTCGTTCGGCGTGCTCGCCAACGCGATGGATGCCTATTTCCGCATGCTGAACGACGCCGGCGGCATCAACGGCCGCAAGATCAAGTTCATCAACTATGACGACGCCTACAGCCCGCCGAAATCGGTCGAGGCGGCGCGGCGTCTGGTCGAAGGCGACGAGGTGCTGTTCATCGCCGGCGCGATGGGAACGCCGGGCAACATCGCCGTGCAGAAATATCTGAACGCGCGAAAGGTCCCGCAGCTGTTCCTGGCGGCAGCCGCCAGCAAGCTGTCGGATCCGGCGACCAATCCGTGGACCATGGTCGGCGGATCGACCTACGAGATCGAAGGAGGCGTCGTCGGCCGCTACATCGCCCACTCAACGCCCAATGCGAAGATCGGCGTGCTGTATCAGAACGACGATGCCGGCAAGGCGACGCTGTCGGGCCTGAAGGCGGGATTGGGCGCTAAGACCGCGCAGATCGTCTCCGAGCTGAACTATTCGGTCGGCGATCCCACCGTCGATTCCCAGATCGTCCAGATGAAACTATCCGGCGCCGACGTGGTGTTCCTCATCACCATCCCGAAGATGGCGAGCCAGGCGCTGCGCAAGATGGCCGCGCTCGAGTGGCGGCCGCAGGTGTTCCTCGGCGCCGGCAATGCCTCGGTGCGCGCGACGCTGAAGCCGGCGGGGTTCGAGACCGCGCAGGGCATCCTCGCCTTTGCGACCCGGATGGACCCCGGCAATCCGCTCTGGGCCGATACGCCGGACATGAAGCAGTATATGGCGTTCCTCGACCGTTACGTCCCGAATGCCGATCGCGCCGACGATCTCTATGCGATCGGCTACACCGCGGCGGCAACCGCCGCCCACGTCGTCAGCCAATGCGGCGACCAGCTGACCCGCGCCAACATCCTGCACCAGGCGACCAACCTGAAGAACTTCGCCGCGCCGCTGCTGATTCCCGGCATCACCCTCAACACCACGCCGAGCGACTATGTGCCGGTCAAGCAGTTTCAGCTGATGCGGTTCAAGGGCGAGGCCTATGAGAAGGTCGGCGAGCTGCTCACTGCAGCCTGACTGATCACATCGCCTGCACATCCTTGTGATGGATGGGACGGACGCCGCGCGTAACACGCGCGCGGCGCGCTGCGTAGTCATGTCACGAACGCCGCAACGGCGGCCGATAGCGGCATCGCAGCAAGGGAAGAAACATCCGCATGAATCTGTCGTTCAACATCGCCGAACAGGGCGAGGGCTCGTTTCGTCCCCTCGCGATCCTGCGCTGGGTCATGGTGGTGATCTTCGTGTCGTTCGGGATGCAGAAATTCACGTTGCAATCGGCGCAAGGCATCGCGCAGTTCATCAGCAACAGCCCGTTCGTCTCGTGGCTGTCGGTGTTCGGTCTCCGCGGCGAGGCCTATGTGCTTGGCGTCACCGAGTTCGGCATCGCGGTGCTGCTGGCCGCCGGCGCTTTCAGCCCGCTCCTGTCGGCGATCGGCGCGCTGATGGGCGTGATCACCTTTGCCGTGACCTGGTCGTTCTTCTTCACGACACCAGGGGTGGTGAAATGGAGCCTGTCGACCGACCCGATGGCCTGGAACCTGGCCGGCGAGTTCCTGTTCAAGGACATCGTGCTGCTGTGCGTCTGCCTCGTGCTGTTGCTGGCGTCGTTGCCGCGGTCGATCGTCCGGTCGCGAACCGGGTAGTTGTCGCCTTGGTTAACGATCGCTGAATCAATGGTATCTCGCGGCGACCAAAACGTGTCCGCGTTGAAGCGTTCGGCCGAAACGCCGCTCCCGTTGCTCGAATCCGAGGGAGCGCTGCAACCGTCGATTGACATATTGTTGCTATGAGAAATCTCCCGAAATTGGGGGGATAAACGTGACTGCCCTTGAACTGTCGACGGCAAGCTCGGTCTCATCAGCTGTGCGCCATCGGATCCTGCCGATCCTGTTCTTCTTCTCCGGAATTCCCGCGCTCGTTTACCAGCTCACCTGGCAGCGAAGCCTGTTCCGCATCTTCGGGGTCAATACGGAATCCGTCACTATCGTCGTGACCGCGTTCATGCTGGGCCTCGGGCTCGGCAGCCTTGCCGGCGGATGGAGCACGCGGCGGCGCGCCGTGCAGCCCTTGCTGCTGCTCGGTATCATTGAATTGCTCACCGCGGCGTTCGGCGTCGTGTCGCTTGCGATCTTCGAATGGATCGGCGACCTTGCGCTCGACTGGTCGTTGCCGGCCATCGGCGCCATAAATTTGTTGCTGGTGCTGATCCCGACGCTTCTGATGGGCGCGACGCTGCCGATCCTGGTCTCGCACCTCGTGAGAACGTCGGGGCAGACGGCCCATTCGGTCGGCCTTCTCTATTATGTCAACACGTTGGGGGCCTCGGCGGCCTGCCTGCTTTGTGCGATCGTGATCTTCCCTCATCTCGGGATGCACGCGGCGGTGTACATCGCGGCGGGGATCAATGTCGCGGTCGCTGCCGGTGCGTTCATCGCCCATTATCGCCGCAAGGAGTCGAACGACGCGAGCATCGTTGCGCAGCGCCCGCGAACGGCGCCGCCGATCCTTTCAATGCCGTTCGTGATGCTGCTTGCCGCCGTCGGCGGTTTCGTCTCGCTGTCCTTCGAGATCTTTCTGTTTCGGACCGTGTCGTTTGCCTCCGGGTCGAGCTCGATGGCGTTCGCCTTCGTGCTCTGCGGCTTCTTGGCCGGCGTTGCCGGCGGTGCGTACAACACGGCGCAAGTCTGCGCGCGGCTTTCGCCTGCGGATGCGATGGGGGAGGCCGCCAGGGGCTTGATCTTGGCCAACGCTGCGGGCGCTGCCTTTCTGCCGCTGGCGAACCAGTCCGCGGGAATGGGAATCGGATTCATCCTGATCGTGCTCGCGGGGATCTACCTGATCGCGCGGCAATGGGGCGCACTGCTGCCGTTCCTCTCGCATTTCGGCATCGCGGCGGACGATCGCGCCGGCATGCAGACCGCGCTGCTCTACAGCGCGAACATCGCCGGATGCGCCACCGGCGCCGTCGTCACCGGCTTCGTCCTGACGAATTACCTCGGTCTGCAGCAGATCAGCATGTTGCTGCTCGGGATTGGCACCCTGTGCTCGCTGCTCCTGATCTACAAGTCCCCCAGCGTGGCGGGCGCGCGGGCCAGGGCGGCGGCAACCGCAGTTGCCGTTCTATGCGCCGGAACGCTCATTGCGCCGCCGCTGTCGCGACACCTGTTCGAAAACCTCCAGACCCATACGACTTCCGGTCAGGCCTTCGCCCGGGTGGTCGAGAACCGGAGCGGCGTGATTACCGTCGACGCCGACGGCGTCGTCTACGGCAACGGCATGTATGACGGACGCTTCAACACCAGCCTGAAATCCGATCGTAACGGTGTCATCCGCGCTTATGCGCTCAGCCTGTTTCACCCGGCGCCGCGCGACGTGCTGATGATCGGGCTTGCATCCGGGTCGTGGGCACAGGTCATCGCGAACAATCCGGCGGTCGAATCGCTCACCATCGTCGAGATCAATCCGGGCTACACCGAATTGATCGCAGAGCGGCCCGAGGTGCAATCGCTGTTGCATCATCCCAAAGTCACTATCATCGCGGATGACGGACGCCGCTGGTCGCGTCGCCACCCGGGACGGCAGTTCGATGCGGTCATCTCCAATACCACCTGGAATTTCCGCGCCAATGCCACGAATCTGCTCTCGGTCGAGTTTCTCGAACTGGTCAGCGGCCATCTCAAACCCGGCGGCATCGTGTTCTACAACACGACGTCGTCGCGACGGATGCAGAAGACGGCATGCACCGTGTTTGCCCATGGAGCGCGGTTCACCAACCACATGGTGGCGTCGAATGCTCCGCTTGACTGGAACTATGCACGCTGGCGGGCGGTCCTGGAGGCCTACACGATCGACGGAAAGCGCCAGTTCAATCCGGCCGACAAGACCGACCGTGATTTCCTCGACGAGCTGATGAACGAGTTCCGCATCGACGGCGAGATGATCGAGCAGTGTCCGACCCTGCTGTCGCGGACAACCGATCAGGTTCTCGTTACCGACGACAACATGGGAACGGAGTGGCGCTACTATCTCGGTCTGGACTAGCAGCGGCATCCAGGGACGCGCGCTCGCGCAGGTGGCATCGAGAACCTGGAACTCGGAACCTGGAACCGGACAATTCGTCGCAGGCAACCGTGTCTTGTCAATCGAATCCCATCGGCTTATGCAACCGTTGATTGACGAATTGTTGCTACTAGGAAACGGTCCCCAGTTGGGAGCGGAATGTGATGAAGTCAGACATATCGGCGGCCGGCCCGGCAGACGCCGGTATCGCCTTTCCGTCCAAGCACATTCCCTGCATTTTTAAAGATCCCGCTTTTTTTAGTTCCATTGCAGTTCCCGCACCGTGGCTGGAGTGGGAGGGCGGTCGCGATCGCGGTTTCCGGCAGTGACCGCCGGAACAGCGATCGGGCCGCCCCTTCCCAGCCTGGACAGGTAACGGTGAAATGCGCGCAATCGTGAACGCGGACGACTAGGTTCCGTCGCTTAAGATCGCGATGTCGCCATCTCGCGGTGGCTGAACAGATCAGCCTGCCGTCGCAACATCGTTCCGATTTCGCCCTTGATGAAACAGTGGCTCCCCGTCCGGATCGCGGCCATCGTGCTTGCCGTCGCAGCAAATGCACTTCCAGGCGCGCGCGCGGATTCCGACATGGATGCGCAGATCAGGGACATCGTCGAGGCGGAGCTCGCGCCGACCGCAACCGCAGCAGATCCGGGCGGCCTCGCCGCCGCGGTCTATGCCGGCGGCCGGGTCACCTTGTTCAACTACGGTTTCGCCGACGCCGCGGCGAAGCGCCCGATCACCTCGGACACGCTGTTCAACCTCGCCTCGTTGCGCAAGCTGTTCGAGGCGGCGCTGGTGGCGCTCGGCACCGAGCGCGGTGAATTGCGGCTCGACGATCCCGTCGGCAAGGTTCTGCCCGAGTTGCACGGCGACTATATCAGCCACGTCACCGTCGGCGAGCTCGTCAACCATACATCCGGGCTGCTGCTGCCGACCGATCATCCGCCCTGGCCGAACGAGACCTTCAGCCGCGATCAGTTCATCGCGATGCTCAATGCGTGGACGCCGCCGGCAGACGTGCAGCCGGGCAGGCAACGCATCTACAGCCATGCCGGCTATGTCTTGCTGCAGCTGGTGCTGGAACGGCGCTATCGCATGCCGATCGCGACCTTGATCGAGAGCCGCATCCTCAAGCCGCTGGGCATGACGTCGACGTTCATTCCGGATCGCGGCGAGGACAATCGCGCGGCGATGCTGCCGGAGATCATGCAACGCATGGTCCAGGGTTACTCCCATCAGGCATCCCGATCGGTCCGCCTGGCAATCAGCAGAGCTATTACGATTTTCCGGGCACCGGCCAGATGTTCTCGTCGGCGCGCGATCTCGGCATCCTGCTGCGTGCCTGTCTCGACGGCGGGGTGATCGATCCGCAATTGCGCGCGGCATTGCAGATGACCATGCGCGAGAGCTTTCGCGTCGACGCGAAGTTCGGGCAGGGGATGGCATGGGAGCATGTGCGGCTCGACGGCGTCACCGTCATCGACAAGCCCGGCGGCCTCAACAATGCCTCGGCCTATATCGGCCTGGTGCCTGCGCGCAGGTTCGGCATCGTGTTACTCGCCAATCGCGGTGACTATCCGCACGAGATCGCGCGCTACAGGATTCTGCCGGCACTCGCGCGGCTCTGATCAAACCGACATACCCTAGCGATGCTGCGTGCCAATCCGATGACGCGGCCCGGCAGGGGATGCATGCAAAAATCGCGATGGCGCGGAACCATGATCGGCTGTATAAGCCGGTAGCTTCTTCTCCATGTTGAAGAGGCTGATATGACCGATTTGCAAAATCCTGACTTACATACTTGGCTTTCGCAGCAGCCGCACGGCTTGCGGACCTTCAGGACCTTCCAGCAAAAACTCGAGACCTTGAGCAAGGACGACCCCGAGCAACGCGGCGTTTGCCGGCTGCTCAGCGGTCTCGTCGGCAATTACGTCGAAACCTTTGACGAGGAGCCGCTGCCCGTTGCGGTCGCCGACCGCGCCTATGGCCGGCTGCTCGATCTCGTCGCGAGCCTTGATCTCAAGGGCAATCCCGATCGACGCCTCGCCGATATCAACCGCATCGCGTCCTGCGATCTGTTGAACTGAGCAGGCTTTACCTGCTCACCTTGTGAGCATGATCTCCGCGCAAACGCTTTGTCGCGAGGGAAAACCGCTTCGCACTTTTCCGGATCATGCTCTGGCGGCGAGCTCGCGATAGAGCGCAGCGTAGCGGCCGGCGCGATTGTGCCAGGAGACGTCGGTGGCCATGCCGGCGAGCTGCAGCCGGCGCCAGGTCACCTTGTCGTTGAACAGCAAGTTCGCTGTGCGCAAGCCATGGGCGAGCGCCTCCGCGGTGACGGGCGCGAACTTGATGCCGGTTGCGGCACTGCCGGTGACCGCGGCTTCGTCGAAGCCGAGTACGGTGTCGGCAAGGCCACCGACATTGGCGACAACAGGGACCGCGCCGTAACGCAGCGCGCAGAGCTGGGTGAGGCCGCATGGCTCGAACCGCGACGGCACCGCGAGCGCATCGGAGCCGGCCTGGATCAGGTGCGCCAGCGCCTCGTCGTAGCCGATCACGACTGCGATCCGTCCGGGATTGTCGCGCGCCAGCGCGGCGTAGCGATCCTGCAGATCGTGATCGCCACTGCCGAGCAGCGCAAGCTGGATGCCTTCGCCAAGCAAGGTCGGAATGCTCTCGAGCAGCAGGTCGAGGCCCTTCTGCCATGACAGCCGGCTGATGACGCCGAGCAGCATCGCGTCCGATGCGGGATCGAGCCCGAAGCGCCGCTGCAACGCCGCTTTGTTGGCGGCGCGCGCCGCGATCTGCTCGGCGCTGAAGCGCGCGGCGATCGCGGGATCTGTGGCGGGATTCCACACCTCGATGTCGATGCCGTTGAGGATGCCGCTCAGCACGTCGGCGCGTTCGCGCAGCAGGCCGCCGAGCCCCATGCCGCCTTCGTCGCTCTGGATCTCCTGCGCATAGGTCGGCGACACCGTGGTGATACGGTCGGCGAATTGCAAGCCGGCCTTGAGCAAGCTGATGGTGCCGTAATATTCGACGCCGTTAAGCGAGTAGGCCTCGCCGGGCAGACCGAAGGTCGCGAGCATGTCCGGCGAGAACTGGCCCTGATAGGCGAGGTTGTGCACGGTCATCACCGTGCCCGGCCGCGGCTGCCCGCCATAGTGCAGGTAGGCCGGCGCGAGGCCAGCCTGCCAGTCATGCGCATGCACGACGTCGGGGACGAAGGAGGCGATTGCACCGCGGCCAATTTCGGCCGCCATCCGTGACAGCGCCGCAAAGCGGATGCCGTTGTCGGGCCAGTCGCGTCCCTCGGGGCCCACATAGGGATTGCCGGGCCGCGTATAGAGATGCGGCGCGTCGAGCGCATAGAGATCGAGGCCGTCATGGGTGCCGCCGAGCACGCGGACCGGCCCGCCATAGAACTCGCCCCAGTGCAGCAGCGTTTCCGCCGAGGCCAGCGCGTTGAGCACGGCAGGATATCCGGGTACCAGCGTCCGCGTCGTGACGCCGTGCTGTTGCAGCGCGGCCGGCAGCGCGCCGACCACATCGGCGAGGCCGCCGGTCTTGACGATCGGGTAGACTTCCGAGGCGACCGCGAGGACGCGGATGGGCGTCATGTCCCGAGCCTGTCGATCATCGATTGCGTGATTAGCGTGATCCCGTTCTCGGTGGTACGGAAGCGCTTGCCGTCGAATTCGGGATCCTCGCCGACCACGAGCCCTTCCGGTATCCGCACGCCGCGATCGATCACCACGTTCCTGAGCCGTGCGCCGCGGCCGACATTGACATAGGGCATGATCACCGCGTTCTCGACATTGGCGTAGGAATTGACGTGTACGCCGGTGAACAGCAGCGACCGCCGCAGCGATGCACCCGAGATGATGCAGGCACCCGAGACCAGCGAGGTTACCGCCTGGCCGCGTCGTCCATCCTCGTCATGGACGAACTTCGCCGGCGGCGTGATCTCGGCATAGGTCCAGATCGGCCATGACCGATCGTAGAGGTCGAGCTCGGGCACCACGTCGGTCAGGTCGATGTTGGCGCCCCAATAGGCATCGACGGTGCCGGCATCGCGCCAGTAGGAACGGGGATCGTCGCCGGAGCGGACGCAGGAATCGTTGAATTGATGCGCCACTGCGCGGCCGTGCTTGACGATATAGGGGATGATGTCCTTGCCGAAATCGTGGGCCGAGTTCGAGTCGGCGGCATCGCGGCGCAATTCGTCGTACAGGAATTCCGAATTGAAGACATAGATGCCCATGCTGGCCAGCGACTTGTCGGGCTTGCCCGGCATCGGTGGCGGATCGGCGGGCTTCTCCAGGAAAGACTGGATCACGCCGTGCTCGTCGATATGCATGACACCGAAGCCGCTCGATTCCGCCCGCGGCATCTCGAGGCAGCCGACGGTAACGTCGGCGCCGCTTTCGACATGCTGCTTCAGCATGATCTCATAGTCCATCTTGTAGACGTGGTCGCCGGCGAGCACCAGGATGTACTTGGTGCCGTGAGCCTCGAGGATGTCGATGTTCTGGTAGACCGCATCCGCCGTGCCGACATACCACATCGTCTCAGACACGCGCTGGCTGGCTGGCAGGATGTCGAAACTCTCGTTTCGTTCCGGACGGAAGAAGTTCCAGCCGCCTTGCAGATGCCGGATCAGGCTGTGCGCCTTGTACTGGGTCGCCACCGCGATGCGGCGGATGCCGGAATTCACCGCATTGGAGAGCGCGAAATCGATGATGCGTGACTTGCCGCCGAAATACACCGCAGGCTTGGCGCGCTTGTCGGTGAGCTCCTGAAGTCTGCTGCCGCGTCCGCCGGCCAGCACGAAAGCGAGGGCGTGACGCGACAATGGTTCATTTCCGACTGATCTCATGGTCATCCTCCCAGAACTTCAGGCCGGCCCCGCTACCTTCTCTTGTCCGGAAGGCCTGATCGGGCGCCAACGGGGCCGATTGGAACGTAGCAAGCGCGTCCCGGTTGGGCAAAGCGGGATGGCGGGTTTTCGTTCCCGTACCCCTCTCTCGTGAAGATCGGGGTTGCGGGCTGGTTAAGCCTATTGACGTCGCGCGATTTCGGCCTAGAGCAGGCCTGCGCATTTTCCCGCCCAGGCCAGCCCCCTCATGACAGTTTCTTCCGTCACCCCCCAGGACGTCCGTGCAGCGCTTTTGCTGCGCCGGGAGATCGCGCTGCTCGACGTCAGACACGAGGCGGAATTCGCCACCGGGCATCCGCTGTTCGCCGCCAACATGGCGGCCGGGCGGATCGTGCTCGAAGCCGAGTTGCGCCTGCCGCGCAAGGACGCGCCGATCGTGCTCTATGACAATGGCGAGGGACTGGTCGCCGCCGTGGCCGACCAGTTGCGGGCGCTGGGTTATGACAACATCGCCTCGCTCGCCGGCGGCCTCGAGGCCTGGAAGGCAGCCGGCTACGAGGTCTTCGAGGACGTCAATTCCTACGCCAAGGCGTTCGGCGAGTTGGTCGAGGCGCGGCGCCATACGCCTTCGCTCAGCGCCGACGAAGTCGCCGCGCTGATCTTGGACAAGGCCAACATCGCGATCCTCGATGTCCGCCGCTTCGACGAGTATGCCACCATGAACATCCCGGGCTCGGTCAGCGTGCCCGGCGCCGAGCTGGTGCTGCGCGCCGGCGGCGCGGCGCCCGATCCCGGCACCACGATCATCGTCAACTGCGCGGGCCGGACCCGTTCGATCATCGGCACGCAGTCGCTGATCAATGCCGGGCTGCCGAACAAGGTGAGGGCGCTGCGCAACGGCACGATCGGCTGGACGCTGGCGAAACACGATCTTGAGCACGGAGCCGGCAAGCGCGGCGATGTCGGGCCGTTCGAAGGCGCCGCCGACAATGCGCGCGACGTCGCCTATCGGGCCGGCGTCCGTCACATCGGCGCGGCCGATCTCGCCGCACTGGAAGGCGACGCACGGCGTACGCTGTATCGCTTCGACGTGCGCGATGCCGAGGAATATACCGCCGGTCACCTCGCCGGCTTCCGGCGTTATGCCGGCGGCCAACTGGTGCAGGAGATCGACATGGCCGCGCCGGTGCGCGGCGCGCGTATCGTGCTGACCGACGACAGACGCATCCGCGCCGACATGACGGCGTCCTGGCTCGCGCAGATGGGCTGGGAGGTGTACGTGCTCGAAGGCGGCTATGATGGACCGCTGGAAGTCGGACCGCCGCGCGTCGTGCCGAGGCCCGACCCCGCGCACCGCTACCGGCGTCCCTATGAGGGCACCGATGTCGCGGAACGGGCGATGCAGGCCTATCTCGATTGGGAGTACGGCCTCGTCGACCAGCTTCGCCACGACGGCACGCACGGGTTTTACGTGATCTGAGCAACCGTGTGGCCCGGCTCATGCGCCGCGGCCTATCCCCGTCATTGCGAGCCAACGGGTCGCGCGAATGCGCGCCCGATGACAGGCTCCGTGAAGCAATCCATCGCTACCGCATATGCGGCGAGATGGGTTGCTTCGTCGCTATCGCTCCTCGCAATGACGAGGCTGGATGTATCCGGCTCCCTACTTCGGCAGCGCGACCGGCGTCAGCTTGAACGGGCCCGGATCCTTGCCTTTGTTATCGCCGATCACGTAGGACAGTTTGCCCTCGGCGACCCAGCCGACATCACCGACCTGGGTCACCGAGACCGGCTCGGCCAGACCATCCTTGATGGTGTCGATCGTGGCCTCGCTGCCCTTCACCGTGACCTTGTCGAGCTTGCCATTGCCCTCGATCAGCAGGAGACCGCTGCCATGGGCGCGCAGCGCGTCGGCGTGGTCGAGTGGCCGCGACGGCTTCAGCTCGGTCACGGCACCGGCCTTGCCGTCCTTCATCTCGATCTTGAACAGCTTGGCTGGAATGAAGGTCGTGACATAGAGATTGCCGTCGGCGCCGATCGCAATGCCGTCGAGCCCGACCCCGTCCTTGGCGGGCGCGAGCTGCGGATCGGTCGCGAAGGTCGAAAGCGCGGTGCCGCCGGGCTTCAGGCTGTAGACGAACGGCGCGAAGGAATCGCTGACATAAGCCGTGCCGTCGGCGCCGACCACGATGTCGTTGCAGAACGATTTCGGATCGCTCAGGGCGAAGCTGCCCTTCGGCGCGCCGCTCTTGAGGTCGAAGGTCTTCAGCCATGCGCCCTTGGTGTCGCTCGGCCCCGCGACGCCCATCGCGCTGATGTCGTTGGAGCAGACATACAGCGTGCCGCTCTTCTCGTCGGCGAGCACGCCCAGCGTCGAGCGGCTGTCGCCGGCGCCAGGCCTGACCAATTGCTCGGCCTTGCCGCCCGAGACCTTGGTCACCCCGCCATGATTGAAGCTGCCGACATAAAGCGTGCCGTCGGAGGTCGAGGTTACGCTCTCCGGAAAACTTTTGTCGGGAACGCCGACCGGAGCGGTTTCGGCGCGAGCCGCGCCGGCCATGCCGAGCGCAAGGATGACGGCCGCAGCGCTGTTGAGTGTTGCGCGGCGGATCTCCAGCGTTTCTCCCGTTGCGCGCGGACGTCCCGCGTCGCCATTGTTCTTTATCATGATCGCGTTTCCTCAATGGACCTGGTTGGACCAGGCAGGATTGTGAGGCGATCGTCTCCGGTCGATGGTTGTTGTGCGCAGGGTTCCCGACCGGATCGTCACCGCCTGCCTTGTCGTCTCGATATATACGATAGTATATAGCGAAAGGGAAGCTGAAGCGGGAAGCTGCGACGGCGGAAGGCGCGTCATGGAACGGGAATCGGTATCACACCACTGAGTGTCGCGTCGCTGCGCGCGACGCGAAACAATAGCCGACGCGACTCAGTCCGGGCTGAACGCGTCGTACACCAGCTTGCGGAAGATCGGCGTGATGCGCTGGCGTTCGTTCTGGGTCTGCTCCAGCATGATGTAGATCATGTCGAGCTTCGGATCGACGCCGAAATAGGTTCCGCTGCCGCTGTCCCATTTCAGCTCGCCGATCGAGCCGGGCGGCGGCGGCTTGGCGATGCCGGGATCGGTGCGCACGGCGATGCCGTAACCATAGCCAAAGCCGTCGCCGGGGAAGTACCAATAGTCGCGGCCGACGCCGGAACCCGGACCGATATGGTCCCTCGTCATGTCCTTGAACGCGGCCGGGCTCAGATAGCGCTTGCCGTCGAGCTCGCCGCCGTTGAGCAGCATCTGCGCAAAGCGCGCGTAATCGAGAATGGTCGACACCAGGCCGCCGCCGCCGGACTCCCACTCCGGATGCGCGCGCCGGTCGTTCTCCCCGTCGATCAGGATCGTGTCCGAGGGCAGCGGCTCCGCCAGCCGCGTCCGTTCGGTCTCTGCATCGAGCACAAATCGGGTGTCGTTCATCTTCAGGGGATCGAAGATGCGCTCCTTCTCGAACTGGTAGAGCGACTTGCCCGAGACGATCTCGATCACCCGGCCGAGCACGTCGGTCGAATGACCATAGCGCCACAGCGTGCCGGGCTGCCGCGACAGCGGCAGCTTGGCCAGCCGCGCGGTGAACTCCTTGTTGTCGAATTTGCCGTCGAACAGATGCCCTGCGCGATAGATCTTCTGGATCCAGTCGGCGCCGATATATTCGTAGGTGATGCCCGAGGTGTGCCGCATCAGGTCCTCGATGGTGACCGGGCGGATCGGCGGCACCAGTTCCACCTTGGCCGGATCGTTGCCGCCGTCCGGTTCGATCGCGACCTTCACGTCGGCGAATGCCGGAATGTATTTCGACAGCGGGTCCTGCGGCGACAGCTTGCCCTCGTCAACCAGCATCATGGCGGCGGTGTTGGTGATCGGCTTGGTCATCGAATGCAGCGCGAACATCGTGTCCGGCCGCATCGGCGACTTGGTCGTGACGTCACGATAGCCGAAGGTCTTGAGATAGATCGGCTTGCCGTGCTGCTGGATCAGGATGACGGCGCCGGGCAGCTTGCCGCTCGCGACCTCGTTGTTGAAGAATTCGGTGATCCGTTCGAGTTTCTCCGGCGACGGGGCGGGGGCGCCGGTGGCGCGCGCGACGCCCGATGTCAAAAGCGCAAGACAGGCGACTGCGGTCAATGCTCCGCGAAGCGTCCGCACGGCGAGGTGGATCGTCGCCCGATCATATCCGCATGACATTGAAAAAAGCCGCCCCTGCCTGATGCCTTGAACGCCGCAGCCTTAGCGCAGGCGCCCCCGCACCATAATCATTTTCAGGCGACATTATTCCCTAACGATGGTCGAAATTCAGACAATTTGCGTGGCGCCGACCGGCGTCCGCACGGCATTCGACAGCACCTGCAGCGCCTGGCTCAGTTCGGCGCGGTTGCGCGCGGCGCCGAGCGACACCCGTAGGCCGCGCGGCGCGGCGTCTCCAGCCGCAAAGGCATCTTCGCCGACCACGGCGAGACCATTGCGCATCAGATGCGACAGCAGGTCGGTGCCGTCGAAATGCTTTGGCAGCGGCATCCAGAGATGGTGGCTGGCCGGCCGCGCCGCGTAGGTCACGCCCTTGAGGAAGCGGGCCGCGAGCTGCTGGCGGGCGGCCGCCTCGTTGCGGATGGCGCGGATGATGTCGCCGGCGACGCCGGAGCGCAGCCATTGCGTGACCAGCGCCACCATCAGCGATGGCGGCATCTGCATGGTGGCCTGCATGCCCGCGCGCATGCGCTGCTCGGCGCTCGCATCGGGCGCCAGCAGATAGGCGACGCGCAGCGCGGGCGCGATGCATTTCGCGATGCTCGCGGCAAGGTAGGTGCGTTCTGGAATCAGGGTGGCAATCGGCGCCACCTGCGGTTCCAGCGGGCCGTAGACATCGTCCTCGATCAGAACGCAGCCGCGCTTCCTGATGATGTCGGCGACTGCCTTGCGCCTGATAGCACCCATCGTCGCCGTGGTCGGGTTCTGCTGCGTCGGCACCAGATAGACCGCCTTCGGCTTGTGCTTGCGGCAGGCCTCGTCGAGCGCGTCGGGTCTGGCGCCCTCGGCGTCCATCGCAACGCCGACGAGGCGGACGTCGAGCCGCGCGGCCGCAGCCTTGATGCCGGGAAACGTCAACGCCTCCGTCACCACCACATCACCGGGCGATGTCAGCGCCAGCAGCGCGTTGAAGATGATCGCCTGCGATCCCGGATAGATCACGATGCGGTCGGCGGTTGCCTGCGGCACGCGCGGTGCGAGCCACGCCGCGCCGACCTCGCGCTCGTCTGCGGTGCCGCCGGGCCGGGCATAGCCGAGATAGGCGGAGAACCCGGCCTCGGAGCGGATGGTCGCAAGTCCCTGTGCGATCCGCAGGTCGAGATTGGCCTCGACCGGCTGCGGCGGCAGGTTCATCGACAGGTCGATGTTGACGGGGGCTGATAGCTCGGACGCTGCGCGCGCGGTGGTCTCCGACACGAAGGTGCCCTGGCCGACGCGGGCGTCGAGCAGCCCGCGCCGCCGCGCCTCGCCATAGGCGCGCGTCACCGTGGTGAGATCGATGTCGAGCGCGGTCGCCAGCGCGCGATGGGTCGGCAGCCGCTGGCCGCGGACCAGCCGGCCGCTGGCGATGTCGGCGGCGAGCGCGTCGACGATGCGCAGGAACATCGGGCCTTGCCATTCCGAAACTGTAGGGATCCAATCCATGCAATCCGGCGCTTTGTCTTTGATTGTATGCTCTACGAGGCATATTGTATGGATCATCAGATCAGGTCAAGGACAACAGTCAAAGGACGACGGCAATGACCGAGACGGTTTCCCTGCAAAAGGCGATGTGGCGCGGCTTCACGATGAAGTGCCCGAACTGCGGGCGCGGCCATCTGTTCGGGCGCTTCCTCAAGGTGGCGGATCATTGCGAGGTGTGCAGCGAGGACTTCACCCCGCAGCGCGCCGACGATTTCCCGGCCTATCTCGTCATCGTCGTGGTCGGCCACGTCGTGGTGCCGGCGCTGCTCTGGATGGAGATGACCTACGCGCCGCCCGCGTGGCTGCAACTCGCGATCTGGCTGCCGGTGACGCTGTTCAGCGCACTCGCGCTGCTGCAGCCGACCAAGGGCGCGATCGTCGGCCTGCAATGGCAACTCGGGATGGAGGGATTTGCGGCGACGCGGCGTGCAGCGGCTCCGGTTCGGGCTAACGTTGCTCGGACCAGGGAAGCCTGACGCGGGCTACGGGTTCGTCAAATCGGATGATGATGCGGCCGGAACATCCGGCCCTTCTCGGTCACCAGCACCACTGCTAGCGCGGCCAGCGTGCAGAGGAAGAAGCCGGTCGCGAACGGCAGCAGCGTGCCGTCGTAATCCTGGCCGATCGTAGTGCCGACACCGATTCCGAGCAAGGTGGTGATGGTGCCGTACAGCGAGGAGGCGGTGCCGGCGATCTTGCCCTGCGGCTCCATCGCCAATGCGGTGAAGTTCGCCATCATCAGGCCGAACGCGAACATCATCAGGCCTGATAGCACCATGAACAGCGGCAGCGACAGCGTGCCGGTCTTCACGGTGAGGAACAGCACTCCGGCGACCACGGCAAAGCCGGTCAGCGCGGCGTGCGAGATCACCCGCATGCCGATGCGGCCGACGATGCGTGAATTGAGGAAGCCGGCGATCGCGACGCCGACCGCGCAGGCCGCGAAGGCGACCGGGAAGTAATGCCCGAGCTTGAAGATCTCGGTGAAGATCTGCTGCGACGAGAACACGAAGGCGAACAGCGAGCCCTGCACGCCGCCGGCGGCGAGCGCATAACCGAGCGTCTGGCGGTTGGTGACGGTCTGGCGGAACGCGGACAGTACGTCCGGGATCGCCAGCGACTTGCGCAATTCCATCGGCAGCGTCTCCGGCATCCGCATCGCGCTCCAGGCCAGTGCGATCACGCCGTAGATCATCAAGAGCACGAAGATGCCGCGCCAATGCGTCAGCAGCATCACGGCCTGGCCGAATGACGGCGCGATCACCGGGACTGCGATGAACACCATCATCGCGAGCGACATCACGCTCGCCATCCGCCGTCCGGCGTAGCAGTCGCGCACGATCGAGGTCGCGATCACGCGGGTGGCTGCGGTGCCGAGCCCTTGCAGCGCGCGCGCCAGCAGCAGCGTCTCGAACGAAGGCGCCATGATCGCGAGCAGGCCGGCGATGGTGTAGACGGTCATGCCGCCGAGCAGCACCGGGCGGCGGCCGAAGCGGTCCGACAGCGGGCCCATCACGAACTGGCCGACGCCGAAGCCGACCAGGAAGATCGACAGCACCATCTGCGGCCGGTTGGCGTCGGCGATCTCAAACGCGGAGCGGATGTTAGGCAGCGCCGGCAGCATCATGTCCATCGCCAGCGGGTTCAGCGCCATGATCGAGGCGATGACGACGACGAATTCGGGAAAGCCCATCGGGCGGTGGCCTGAGGAAACCCAGGCGTCGGCATTGATGTCAGACACTTACGACCTCGTGGAGAGCCTCGGATCATAGTTGCCTTGCTGCGTTGCACAATCGGCATTTCCAGATGGGAGACCGTCGGCGAGGGCTGAGGTAATCCGTTCATGGAACCGGACCGCGGGCCTCGGCTGGGGAGATATCGTTGCTGCTGCAACTATTTAGCTCGTGCCGCGCGAAAACCTCTGCTATCCCCCGTACCAGCATCCGCACGGGGCTGGCGCATCGCGCCGATCACGCCGCGCGGCCAAGAACGGGTTTGGGGAGGCCATATGTCCATCGAAATGTCCGCGCGCTCGCGCAGCGCTGAACTGTCGGATGAGGAGCGCAAGGTCCTTACCGCGACGCTCGTCGGCACCACCATCGAGTGGTACGACTTCTTCGTCTACGCCCAGGCGGCGGGCCTGGTGTTCGGCGCGCTGTTCTTCGCGCCGATGAACGCAAACAATCCGCTGCTGGCACAGATCGTCTCGTTCGCGACGCTCGGCCTGTCCTTCCTGTTCCGTCCGCTCGGGGCCATCGTCTGCGGCCATCTCGGCGACCGCTTCGGGCGCAAGAACATGCTGGTGGTCACGCTGCTGTTGATGGGCGCTGCGACCGCGCTGGTCGGCCTGCTGCCGACCTATGCGCAGATCGGCGCCTGGGCGCCAGCACTCCTTATTCTGCTTCGCATCCTGCAAGGCTTCTCGGCCGGCGGCGAGTGGGGCGGCGCGGCGCTGATGGCGGTGGAATCGGCACCTCGCGACAAGCGCAGCTTCTTCGGCTCGTTCCCGCAGATCGGCACGCCGCTCGGCATGATCCTGGCAACCGGCGTGTTGTGGGTGCTCACCACGACGCTCGGCAAGCAGGCGATGATCGAGTGGGGCTGGCGCATTCCGTTCCTGCTGTCGATCCTTTTGATCGTCGTCGGCATCGTGATCCGCCGCACCGTGGAGGAATCCCCGGTATTCAAGGCGATGCAGCGCCGGCACAAGGAATCCTCCGCGCCGCTGCGCGAGCTGATGCGCAATCATGCCAAGGAGATTTTCCGCACGGCGCTGATCTTCATGGCCAACAATGCGGCCGGCTATATCCTGATCGCGTTCCTGATCAGCTACGGCGCCAACACGCTGAAGATGCCGTCCGACCAGTTGTTGCTGGTCGGCACGCTGGCGGCGGTGAGCTGGTTCGTCTTCACGCTACTGGGCGGCATCCTCGGTGACAAGATCGGCCGCGTCCGCTGCTTCCAGATCGGCTACGGGCTGATGGTGCTGTGGGCGGTGCCGATGTGGTTCCTGATCGACAGCAAGAACCTGTTGCTGTTCTTCGTCAGCGCCGTCGGCCTCACCATCGCGCTTGGTTTGTCCTATGGGCCGCAGGCGGCGCTCTATGCCGAGCTGTTTCCGGCCAAGGTGCGCTATTCCGGCGTGTCGATCGGCTACGCGCTCGGCGCCATCTTCGGCGGCGCGTTCGCGCCGATGATCGCGCAATGGATCATCGGCACCTACGGCGAGTCGTGGCGCGTCGGCGTCTACATCGCGGTGCTGGCGCTGATCTCGCTGATCACGGTGTCGACCATCAAGGACCCGCAGGGCGTCGATCTGAACGTGAATGACGCGGGTACGTAGGCTATGAGGGGTGTCTCCCGTCATTGCGAGGAGCGATAGCGACGAAGCAATTCACGGCTCCGCGTATGCCGCGCGACGGATTGCTTCGCTGAGCCTGTCATCGGGCGCGCGTTCGCGCGACCCGTTGGCTCGCAATGACGGAGATCATGCCCCAGGCAGCGCCGCAATGTCGGGCACGGCCACTCAAATGCGGGCGCCGCGGTTGTAGCCGTCGACCAGCTGATTGTAGTCGCGCATCAGCCGGGGCGGCGATCCTTCCACCATCCAGCCGGCGCCGGCGTTGCTCAGCATCATCTTCTCACCCGAGCTGTAAGGCACCTTGTCGCGAACCCGGCGCATCAGTTGCTTCGCCGTGGTGAGGAATGATTTGGCGCTGCCGATGAACATCGAGCCGAGCTTGGCGTCGCCGTCCTTGCCGGAGGCGTCCTCGGTTGCCTTCACCGTGGCCTCATACTCGTTGAGCGCCTGGGTTATCGCGTCGATGTCGGGTTTGTCGGCCTGCTGCGCGCGAAGCACGCGTTTGGCCTGGATCATCAGGGCCTCGACATAGTAGTGCGTCTTGCGGCCTTCGCTCGCCTCGATCGCGGCCAGCTGCTCGGCGGCGCGCTTGTCATTGATCGCCTCGACGCCGGCGCGCAACGCCTTGTCGGCGCCGGCGAACGCATCCCAGGCCGCGACCAGGCGCGGATGCAGCGCCTTGCCCTTGGCCATCTTGTCGTCCTTGTAGTTCTCCTGGGTGTAGTAGTCGTCCGCCTCCTTCAACAGCGGCTCGAGCGTGGTGACGGCGGCCACATAGGCATTCGCAGCGGCTTCAAGCCCGGCGTCGTGCGGCTCCGCCGCATTGGCGGCCGCGACATTCGTCTTGCAGTCGGTTGTGTCGTAGATCGTGTAGGTGCCGTAGATGATCCGCTCCTTGCCGGTGGGACCGTTCTTGGCGGCCCAGGAAAAATAGCGGTCGCGGGATTCGTACGATCGTGCCGAGAGACGGTTGATGCACCCGACATAGGCGTTCATCTTTTGCGTCAGTTGCGCATTCGCTGGCGACGCGGGCGGGGCCTGCTGGGCGGCGGCCGGCTCGAGAAGGGCAATGACAGCCGCAATCACAAGGAAAGTCGCATTTCGCATCAGGAGTTTGCCCTCATCTCAGCCGGAAGTCGGCCGCGCAAGTCTAGGAAGATTATGTGACGGCAGAAGGTGACGTCACGAAGCCTCCGCCGAGGCCGTGCGGCACATTATCGTTAGACTTGTTGGTCGGCTACGGGGCAATCGCCGTCGATTGATCGCTGGAACTCGGCGCGTAAAAGCGCGCTTAGTTGATTCCGAGCATCGCCTTCAGCTTGAGCACCGCGCTGTCGGGCGTTGTCAGCACCTCGCGGCCGGTGGCTTCAGCGACGCGCTCGGCGGCGGGCGCCATGCTGTACTGGGCGAGCGCGATCAAATCGCAGTCGCGCAAGTCCTTGCTGGCCTCGACCACGATGCGGTCGTGCTCGGCACGGTCGCCGCGATCGAGCGCGGCCAGCGCGCCCTCGGCGAGCTTCGGCACCAGCGTTACGGACGACGGAAATTCCGGCGGCATCGACACCAGCGTCGGCGGGAAGGTCGAGAGCAGGCCGATCCGCTTTCCCCGTGCGATCGCCTGTTCGATCATCGCCTCGTTCGGCTTCAGCACCGGCATCGGCGCGTGCGCGCGTGCCACCGCCTCGATGCAGGGCCCGAATGCCGAGCAGGTGAACAGAATGCCGTTGGCGCCGGTGCCGGCCGCATAGCGGCCCATCGTGAGGAAGCGTTCGGTCATGCGCTCGGTCAGCCTGCCATCGCGCGCGAGATCGGCCGAAAGACTGTCGTCGAGCAGGTTCATCAGCCGCGCCTCCGGCCAATGCCGTGCGAACGAGGCCTCGATCGGCACGATCGAGTGCTTCAGGGCATGAATGAGGGTGATGCGCATGATTTTCTTCTCCCTCTCTCCGCAAGTCGGGGAGGTTGGAGGCTGATCCATCAACTCGTCATTGCGAGGAGCGATAGCGACGAAGCAATCCATCGCCGTACTTGTGGCGCGATGGATTGCTTCGCTTCGCTCGCAATGACGGGAGCAACAGGTTCAAGGCTTTTCAGGCCATCACTTGAACGGGATCGCGTACATCAAGCCGCCCTTGCTCCAGGTGGCGTTGAGGCCGCGCTCGAGCTTCAGCGGGCTCGCCTTGCCGACATTGCGCTCGAAGATCTCGCCGTAATTGCCGCCGGCCTTGATCGCCGCCACCAGCCATTTGTTGTCGAGGCCGAGCCGGGAGCCGAGATCGCCGGACGCGCCGAGCAGGCGCTGGATCGCCGGCACCTGCGACTTCGTCATCTCGTCGACATTGGCCTGCGTGACACCGAGCTCCTCGGCCTCGACCAGGCCGTAATGCAGCCAGGTGATGATGTCGCTCCACACCTCGTCGCCGTTGCGGGTGAACGGGCCGAGCGGCTCCTTGCTGATGGTCTGCGGCAGCACGACGTAGTCGTCGGCCTTTGGCGCTGCGGTCGCGACCGCGCCGGCGAGCGCGGAGGCGTCCTGGGTCATGGCATCGCAGCGGCCGCCGAAGAAGGTCTGGTACATGGTGTCGGGACGATCGAACACCAAAGGCTTCCAGTCGATGCCGTTGGCGCGGCCGTAATCGCCGAGCGTCACCTCATGCGTGGTGCCCTGCGCGACGCAGACGGTGGCGCCCTTGAGATCCTTCAGCTCCTTCACGCCGAGGTCCTTCTTCACCACAAAGCCCTGGCCGTCGTAGAAATTGACCGGACCCTGGCGCAGCCCGAGCGTGGTGCCGCGCAGATAGGTCTGCGTCGAGTTGCGGTAGAGCACGTCGATCTCGCCGGACTGCAGCGCGGTGAAGCGGTTCTGCGCGGTCAGCGCGACGTAGCGCACCTTGGCGGGATCGCCGAGGATGCCGGCGGCGAGCGCGCGGCAATAATCGACGTCGAGGCCCTTGAAATTGCCTTGCGAGTCCGGCGCCGAGAAGCCGGCAAAGCCGGTCGAGACGCCGCACACCAGCGTGCCGCGCTGCTTGATGGTGTCGAGCGTCGCCGCGCCTGCGGTTGAGACACTTGCGACGAGCAGGCTCGCCGCGATCAGTACGTTCCTCATTCTGTCCTCCTCCTAATGACCGACATCTTTCAATGCGCTGTCTACTGCAGCGCCGAGCCTTTCGACGATCATGTCGATGTCGCCGGAAGTTGCGATATAGGGCGGGGCGAGCAGCACGTGGTCGCCGCGCTGGCCGTCGGCGGTGCCGCCCGACGGATAGCAGCCGAGCCCGCCGGCGAACGCCGCGGACTTGATCCGCTGATGCAGCTTCAGCTTGGGATCGAACGACTGCCGCGTGCCGCGATCGGCGACCAGCTCGATGCCCCAGAACAGGCCGCGGCCCCTGATGTCGCCGACATGGCGGTGATTGCCGAAGCGTTCGATCAACCGCTGCTCGAGCTGGCGGCCGCGCTCCTTGACCTGATCGAGCAGCTTCTCCTCGGCGATCGTCTTCTGCACCTCGAGCGCGGCGGCGCAGGCGAGCGGATGCGCCAGGTAGGTATGGCCGTGTTGAAACGCGCCGGAGCCGTTGCGCACGGTGTCGACGATGCTGCCGCTCGCAAGCATCGCGCCGATCGGCTGATAGCCGCCGCCGAGGCCCTTGGCGATCGCCTGGATGTCGGGCGAGATGCCTTCCTGCTCCCACGCATGTAGCGTGCCGGTGCGGCCCATGCCGCACATCACCTCGTCGAGGATCAGGAGCGCGCCGTGCCGGCTGCAGATCTCGCGCACCGCCTTGAAGTAGCCCTCCGGCGCCGGCACGCAGCCGGCGGTGGCGCCGACCACCGGCTCGGCGATGAAGGCGGCGACATTCTCGGGGCCGAGCCGCTGGAATTCGGCCTCGAGTTCAGCGGCAAGGCGCGCCACGAACGCGGCCTCCGATTCATCGTCGGGCTTCTCGTGATAGGCAAAAGCTGGGGTGACATGGCTGAACGACGGCGACAGCAGCGGTGCATAGGGCTCACGGCGCCAGGCATTGCCGCCGGCCGACAGCGCGCCGAGTGTGTTGCCGTGATAGCTCTGGCGGCGAGCGATGAAGCGCGCGCGCTTCGGCTCGCCGCGCTCGATGAAATATTGCCGCGCCAGCTTGATCGAAGCCTCGATCGCCTCCGATCCGCCGCTGACGAAGTAGACATAGCCGAGGCCGCCGGGCTCGTGGCCGACCAGCCGTTCGGCGAGCTCTTCGGCGGGCTCGGAGGAGAAGAAGCCGGTGTGTGCATAGGCGATCTTCGACGCTTGCTTGGCGATCGCGGCGAGAATGCGCGGGTGCTGATGGCCGAGGCACGACACCGCCGCGCCGCCCGAGGAGTCGAGAATGCGGTGGCCATCCTCCGCGATCAGCCAGACGCCGTCGCCGCCGATCGCTTTCGGCGGGGTTTCGCGCAGGCTGCGATGCATCACGCGGCTCTTGTTGGCTGCCATGACACTCATCCTTTCTCGACAGTATATTGCGACATCCTGGCAAGCCGGCCTTCGGCTTCTTCCAGCTTGCGTTTCGCTCCGGCGCCGCCGAGCGTGAAGGCGACGGCGGCGAGCGACTGCGCCACCGCGATCGCGCCGGTGAGGCTCGGGAAGAAGCCGGGCGAGGAGGCGGCCTCGAACAGCAAGAGATGATCGGCGCCCTCGGCCATCGGCGCACTGATCGTGTCGGCGATCGCGATCAGCGTGGCGCGCGCCTGATGCGCCGCACGCGCCGTCTCGACGCTGACCCAAGTGTAGGGCGCAAAGCCGATCACGACCACGGCATCCTCGGCGCGAAAGGCGCCATGGTCGAGATCGAACGGACCGGAACCGCCGACCAGCTGCACGGCGTCGGGACGGAACAGGCGGAGCTGATAGGTCAGCAGTTCCGCCACGCTGCGGCAGCTGCGAAAGCCCGTGATCCAGATCCGGCTTGCCGTGTGCAGCGCACGCGCGGCGTCCGCTATTGCGTTCGCGGAAATGCGTGCAAGCCCGGCGGCTTCGGCTTCGAGCTTGTCGTGAACCAGTTTGACGTCGGCATTCGGTCCGCCGCGGCGGCTCTTCGCGCGGCCGGAGAACGGCGAGCCCTGCGCCGGCCGTCGCGCCTCGGTGAGTGCGGCGCGCAATTCGTCCCAGCCGGAATAGCCGAGTGCTTTTGCCAGACGGGTAAAGGAGGCGGGATCGGCGCCGGCGACGGATGCGAGCTCGCGCATCGAGCGGGTGGTGGCGTCGTAATCGTTGGCTGCGACAAACCGACCAACCTCCTGCAAGCGCATTGGCAGCGACGGCAATGCGCTGCACAATTCGGTCAGGGGCGATGGTTTCGGCTGAGCCTGGGCCATGAAACATATGTTGCACAGTTATCAATTTGGTGCAACATATGACGCGCGCACATAGCGCATGGCAGAAGATCGCTTCTCACCGGGATCCTTGTGCTGTGACGACATCGACGCCGAAACGCCCACCCGCTCGGCCCTGGCGGCTTTCGCTCAGCGATCCCCGCGTCGCCGGCCTGTTCTGGCAGGTCCTGGTGGTCGCCATTGCAGTCGCCGTCGTCGCGTTCCTGTGGTCGAACGCGGTCCATAATCTCTCGGTACGGCGCATCTCGACCGGCTTCGCCTTCCTCGGCCGCGAGGCCGGCATGCCGATCGCCGACAGCTGGATCGACTACACGCCGAAGGACACCTATCTCCGCGCCTTCATCGTCGGCGTCGTCAACACGCTGCGTGTCGCCGTGATCGGCATCGTGTTGGCGACCGTGATCGGCACGCTGGTCGGCATCGCGCGGCTGTCGTCGAACTGGCTGCTGGCGCGACTTGCCGCCGTTTATGTCGAGGTGCTGCGCGACCTGCCGCTGCTGCTTCAGCTCTTGTTCTGGTACGTGCTGATGCAAGGCCTGCCGGCGGCGCGCCAGGCGTGGAAGCCGATCGGGGGCGTATTCCTGTCCAATCGCGGCCTGATCCTGCCGTCGGTCCCGCTGCATGAGGCCAATTGGTGGACGGTGCTCGCGCTGGTCGCCGGCGTCGTCGCCTTCATGATCGTGAGGCGCCGCCTGATCGCGCAGCAGATGCGCGACGGCCGGGCGCGTCCCGCCTGGCCTTACGCGCTCGGCCTCATCGTCGCGCTGCCCGCGTTGGTGTCGTTCCTCTCGGGCGCGAGCTGGAGCATCACGCTGCCCGAGCTGCGCGGCTTCAACTTCGTCGGCGGTCTGACCTTGGCGCCGGAATATTTCGCGCTGCTGATCGCGCTCGTCACCTACACCTCGGCCTTCATCGCCGAGATCGTGCGCAGCGGCATCCAGGCGGTGCCGCGCGGCCAGTCGGAGGCGGCCAAGGCGCTCGGGCTGAAGCGCGGCTTCGTGCTGCAACACATCGTGCTGCCGCAGGCGCTGCGCGTCATCATCCCGCCGATGACCAGCCAGTATCTGAACCTGACCAAGAACTCCTCGCTCGCGGTCGCGGTCGGCTACCAGGACATCGTGTCGGTCGCCAACACCACGCTGAACCAGACCGGGCAGGCGATCGAGTCGATCGCGCTGATCATGATGGTGTTCCTCACCATCAGCCTCGGCATCAGCCTGTTCATGAACTGGTACAACGCGCGGATCGCGCTGGTGGAGCGCTGACATGAGCTCGGTCGCCCACGTCCCGCAGGATCCGCTGCCGATCGGCCCGCGCCCCGCCCCGCGCGCGCTCGGCGGTCCCATCGGCTGGCTGCGCGCCAATTTGTTCGCCTCGATCCCGTCGAGCATCATGACCTTGCTGTTGCTGTTCGTGCTCGGCAAGGCCTGCATCGGGCTCTGGCAATGGGGCATCGCCAACGCGGTCTGGCTCGTCTCCGGCAACGACACCAGCGCCTGCCGCGCGCTGCGCGGCGTCGGCGCCTGCTGGGCCGTCGTCCCCGAGAAGTACCGCTTCATCCTGTTCGGCACCTATCCGTTCGACGAGCAGTGGAGGCCGGCGCTCGCGGTGCTGATCTTCATCGCATTGTTCGCGGTCTCGAGCCGCCGCAGCTTCTGGCGCAAGGAGCTGTTCCTGCTGTGGGCCGCCGCGTTGATCGTGATCGGCTGCCTGATGTGGGGTGGCTTCCTTGGCCTCAGCTTCGTCACCCAGGACCGCTGGGGCGGGCTGCCGGTGACGTTGATCCTGGCGACGTTCGGATTGGCGTTCGGCTTCCCGCTCGGCATCCTGGTCGCGCTCGGCCGCCGCTCGAAATTGCCGGCGATCCGCTCGCTCTGCGTGCTCTATGTCGAACTGATCCGCGGCGTGCCGCTGATCAGCCTGTTGTTCATGGCGAGCGTGATGTTTCCGCTGTTCATGCCCGACGGCGTCAACATCGACAAACTGTTGCGCGCGCAGATCGCCTTTATCCTCTATGCCGGCGCTTATCTCGCCGAAGTCGTGCGCGGTGGCCTGCAGGCGGTGCCGCGTGGACAATATGAAGCGGGCGATGCACTCGGCCTGTCCTATTGGGAGAAGCACGCGCTGATCGTGCTGCCACAGGCGATCCGCCACGTCATCCCACCGCTGGTCAACACCTTCATCGCCTTCTTCAAGGACACCAGCCTGGTCCTGATCATCGGCATCTTCGACCTGCTCACGACGGCGAAGACCGCGATCGTCGATCCGGCCTGGCAGTCGTTCAGCGTCGAGGTCTACGTTTTCGTCGGCGTGATCTACTTCATGTTTTGCTTCGCGATGTCGCGCTACAGCCGCAGCCTCGAGGCGCAGCGCGGAACGAGCTGAGCGATCGTCGCTCGCCAATTCCTGAACGTTGGGTTTGCCGCCATGCCCGGATGAGCTCCGGGCAAGGGCCTTTTGGGCGATCGCCCTTGCCAATCCGTCCGGATCCTATTTATGATCATAAAATGGATAAATCAGCTCTGCCACCCCTGGACCCGTCCCGGCGCGCCTCGATCAAGCGCAAGCGCTCCGACGCCGTCGCGGACCTGATCCGCGGCCACATCTTCCAGGCCGGGTTGCAGCCCAACGACCGGCTACCGCAGGAGGGCGAGCTGATCGAGATGTTCGGCTGCAGCCGCTCGACCATCCGCGAGGCGCTCAAATCGTTGGAAGTGCAGGGGTTGGTGCAGAACACCACTGGGCCCGGCGGCGGCGCGCGGGTCGCGCCGGTGTCGATCAACCGGATCGTCGGCCTGCTCAGCAACTACTTCTATTTCCAGTCGATCAGTACGGCGCAGATCTACCAGATCCGCCGCCTGATCGAGCCGGAGCTCGCCTTCAGCGTGGTCGGCCACCTCACGGCGGCGCATTTTGCGGCGCTCGACAAGGCGATCGCGGTTCAGGAGCATCATCCCGGCGGCGCGGAAGACTGGGAGCATCACCGCCACGCCGAGATCGACTTCCACGACATCCTGATCGAGGCCTGTCCGAATCCGCTGCTCGGCCTGGTCGCCCGCTTCGTCAACGAGGCGATCCGCCATTTGATCGGCAAGCTCGGCGTGCAGGAATTCGCATCGAGCTTCACCTGCGAGAACATCGAGTTTCACAAGCGACTGATGGCTGCGTTCCGCTCCGGCAACGCCGCGCGCGCCCGCCGCGTCATGCTCGATCACGTGCTGAGCGCCGAGGCCGTGGTCGTCCCCGCGGAAGACCGCCGCATGGACCTGCCGGTCTTTCACCAGCCGTTGCGGCTCGACTGAAGATTTGCGTAGGAGGCGACGACAATGGTCACGCAGCGCGAGAATGAGTTGTGGAGTTGGTCGGCGGTCGATCTGGCGCGTGCGATCGCGACGCGTGCGATCTCGAGCCGCGAAGCGGTGCAGTCGAGCCTCGATCGCATCACGCAGGTCAATCCGGCGCTGAACGCCGTGGTCGAGGTGCTGACGGACGAAGCGCTGGCGGCCGCGGATGCAGCGGATGCCGCAGTGAAATCCGGCGCGGAGCTCGGCGTGCTGCATGGCGTGCCGGTGACCATCAAGGTCAATGTCGATCAGCGCGGTCATGCCACCACCAACGGCGTCGTCGCCTTCCGCGACGTGATCGCGGCCGAAGACAGCCCGGTGGTCGCGAATTTCCGCAAGGCAGGCGCCGTCATCGTGGGCCGCACCAACACGCCGGCGTTCTCGCACCGCTGGTTCACCAACAACGACCTGCACGGCGCGACCTACAATCCGTGGAGCCGCCGGCTGACGCCGGGTGGCTCCAGCGGTGGCGCCGCATCCGCGGTCGCTTCCGGCATGGGCGCGATCGCGCATGGCAATGATTTTGGCGGCTCGATCCGTTATCCGGCTTACGCCTGCGGCGTCGCCGGGTTGCGTCCGACCCCGGGCCGGTTCCGTCGTTCAATCCGTCCGCGACCAGCGATCGGCCGATCACCGCGCAGATGATGTCGGTGCAGGGGCCGCTCGCCCGCTCGGTTGCCGATCTCGGCGTCGCGCTCGCCGCGATGGCGCAGCCGGACGCGCGCGACGGCACCTGGCTGTCGGTGCCGCTGCAAGGCGCACAGCTCAAGCGGCCGATCGGGGTTGCGATCGCGCCGGCGCCGTTCGGCGACGAGGCGCCGGAGGTGAGCGCTGCGGTCCGCGCCGCCGGACGCTGGCTCGCGGAGGCCGGCTTTGCGGTGGAGGAGACCTTGCCGCCGCGGCTCGCGGAGGCTGCCGATCTCTGGCACCGCCTCGTCATCAATGAGGAGCGGCGCGTGCTGGCGCCGATGATCCGCAAGTTCGGCGACGCGAGGTCTCGCTACAATCTGGATTGCCACATCGCCTATGCGCCCGAACTCGACGGCGATCAGGTGCTGGCCTGTTTCGAGCAGCGGCTTTCGATCGTGCGGGCCTGGCAGTTGTTCCAGGAGCGTTGCCCCGTGATCATCTTGCCGGTTTCGGCGCAACTGCCGTTCCGTTTCGACCAGGATCAGGAGGACGCTGACGTCGTCCGCGCGCTGCTCGATGCCCAGCGGCCACTGCTCGCGGTGCCCGCGCTCGGCTTTCCCTCGGTCGTGGTGCCGACCGGGACCGCCGGTGGCGTGCCGGTCGGCGTGCAGGTGATCGCCGGCCGCTTCCGGGAGGACATCTGTCTCGCGGTGGCCGCCGTGATCGAGGCGCGCGCCTCGACGCTGACGCCGATCGATCCGCGCGACTGAATCAACAACAAGGCTCTGAGCACAACGGGAGAACACCAAGTGACGAATGCACCGATCTGGCAATGGTCCGCCGTCGAGACCGCCGCGGCGATCAGGAACAACAAGGTAACGTCGGAAGAGGTGGTCCGCACCCATCTCGACCGCATGCATGCCGCCAACCCGGCGCTCAACGCCGTGGTCGTCGACCTCGGCGCGTCGGCGATGCAGGCCGCTAAAGCCGCCGACGAGACGCTGGCGGCGAGCAAGCGCGACGGCGGCGAGGTCGGCCCGCTGCACGGTGTGCCGGTGACGATCAAGATCAATATCGACGTCGAAGGTCAGGCCAATTCCAACGGCGTGGTCGCCTTCAAGGACAATATCGCGCCGGGCGACTCGCCGGTGACGGCCAATCTCAGGAAGGCCGGCGCCGTCATCATCGGTCTGACCAACACGCCGGAATTCTCGCTGCGCGGCTTCACCGACAATCCGCTGCACGGCCTGACGCGCAATCCCTGGAACGCGGAGGTGACCTGCGGCGGATCATCCGGCGGCGCCGGCGCGTCGATCGCGGCCGGCATCGGCACCATCGCGCATGGCAACGATATCGGCGGCTCGCTGCGCTGGCCGGCGCATTGCAACGGCATTGCCACCATCAAGCCGACCCAGGGCCGCATTCCGGCGTTCAATCCCTCAGCCACGGCTGAACGGCCGCTGATGGCGCAGTTCATGTCGTCGCAGGGACCGCTGGCGCGCCATGTCGCCGACGTGCGCCTCGGCCTCGAGGTGATGGCGCAGCGCGATCCGCGCGATCCCTGGTACGTGCCGGCGCCGTTACAGGGTCCGAAGCCTGCCGCGCCGGTCAAGGTCGCGCTCGCGAAGATTCCCGAAGACATGGTGACCGATCGCGGCGTGATCGCGCTTCAGCGCAAGGCGGCCGATCATCTCGCCGATGCCGGCTATGCGGTGAGCGAGGTCGAGGTCCCTGATCTGAACAAGGTCTGGCAGCTCTGGTGCGACCTGATCATGACCGAGACCCGCGTGTTGCAGCAGGACCAGATGCTGGCGGTGAGCAGCGCCGACTTCCAGAAGACGTTCCACGGCTTCATCGCGCTGGCAAATCAGTTGGACCAGGCCGGCTACATGAAGGCGATCGCCGCGCGGTCGGGCCACATCAGGAACTGGATGACCTTCCTCGAGCAGTATCCGCTGGTGCTGATGCCGACCTCGGTGCGCAAGACGCCGGAGGTCAACGCCGATCTCGGTGGCGATCAGCGCGTCAAGGAGCTGTTCTGGAACGACCTGCGCTTCATTTCGTCGATGAACGTGCTGGGGCTGCCGGCGGCCGTGGTGCCGGTCGGCCTGCATGAGGGATTGCCGGTCGGCGTCCAGATCGTCGGCTCGCGCTATCGCGAGGACATGTGCCTCGACGCCGCCGAGGCGATCGAGCGCAAGGCCGGCATTTTGACCAGGCAATTGTGGGAACGGTGCTGAGGCGATCTCGACGCCATCTCACATAGTCCATTGGTATCATCCAGGGCGCGCGCCGCGAAATCTCGTCGCGGCGTTTGCGTGATGAGCGTGGCGCGCGAGCCGCGTCGCCGGCCGCGTTCCTCCTCCCGGAATTCTTGCGCGGAATTGCAGAGCGCCATGCCGGCCACGGGGTTGTCGGCGATGCCTGATTCCTTCAGGAGATCGCCCGAACCATCCGAACCCCTGGGAACGAAATGTCCATCACCAAACGCTCGCATCTCCTGGTCGCAATTGCCGCCGTCTGTCTCTCCTTTGCAGCCGGCGCTGCCCGGGCCGAGGATGGTGTGCTGCGGGTCGGCATCATCACCGACATGAGCGGGCAATATTCCGACGGCAACGGCCCGGGGTCGGTGATCGCGGCGCAGATGGCCGCGGAGGAGATCGGCGGCACGGTCGCCGGGCGCAAGATCGAGATCATCTCGGCCGATCACCAGAACAAGCCCGACGTCGCGACCGGCATCGTGCGCAACTGGATCGACAACAAGGGTGTCGACGTGATCGCCGAAGGCGTCAATTCCGCGGTGGCGCTTGCGATCCAGACCGTGTCGCGCGAACGCAAGAAGCTGTTCCTGATCTCGGGGTCCGGTTCATCCGATCTCACCGGCAAGCCATGCTCGCCGACCAGCGTGCAGTGGACCTATGACACCTACGCTTCCTCGAACGCGACGGCGAAGGCCGTGGTGGCACGCGGCGGCACGCCCTGGTTCTTCCTCACGGCGGACTATGCGTTCGGCCAGGCGCTGGAGCGCGACGCCAGCAAGGCCGTGACATCGGCCGGCGGCAAGGTGCTGGGCGCGGTGCGCCATCCCTTCGATACCGCCGACTTCTCGTCGTTCCTGCTGCAGGCGCAATCTTCCGGCGCAAAAATCCTGGCGCTGGCCAATGCCGGCTCCGACTTCCGCAATGCGGTGTCGCAGGCCGACGAGTTCAACATCCGCGCCGGCATGCAGCTCGTCGCGCTGCAAGTGACGCTTACCGACGTGCCGGCGCTCGGCCTCGCGCATGCGCACGATCTGCTGTTCACCGATTCCTTCTACTGGGATCGTACGCCCGAGACCCGCGTCTTCGCCCAGGAGTTCTTCAAGCGCCACGGCGCGATGCCGACGGCCTACCAGGCCGGCGTCAACTCGGCGCTGCGGCACTATTTCAAGGCGGTCGCCGCCACCAACTCGGTCGATTCCGAGACCGTGATTGCACAGATGCGGAAGACCCCGGTGAATGATTTCTTTGCCCAGAACGGCGTCGTGCGCGAGGACGGCCGCATGGTGCACGACATGTATCTGATGCGGATCAAGAAGCCGGAAGAGTCCAAGAACAAGTGGGACCTCTACGAGTACCTCGCCACCGTGCCGGGCGACCAGGCCTTCCGTCCGCTCGCTGAAGGCGGTTGCCCGTACATCGCGAAGGCGCAGTAACGCATGCGGCGCGCTGCCCGGAACGCGGTGAGGTGAGCACGCCTCTCAGGCTCCCTCTCACGCAAGGGGAGAGGGAACCCTGCCGCCGGTGGCTCCCTCACAATGACGACGCGCTGAGTTGCCCGACGGGCAACTCAGCAAAATGCGTCAAGCCTTTCACCCATGGGTGCGATCGGCACCCGGCTTTCCCTGCGCCCTCTGTTCGATAGAGGGCAAAACGAACAGCAAAGCTCGGCCAAAACGTGCGGCGAGAACGCGGAAGCGTGACACGCAGGCGGTGCAACAAACTCAGTGTCGTCCCTGCGAAAGCAGGGACCCATAACCGCCATTGGTCATTGCCGTCCGACGCTGGAACGACGAGTCCGGTTCACAACATCCGCCGCCGAGTATGGGTCCCTGCTTTCGCAGGGACGACAGCGGTGATGAAATCGGGCCGTTCGCGTGTATCTTGCATCGTGCGACGTCATCGTGACGGCCGCATCACTCCACATCGCGAGGAACCATGACCAGCACCATCGACACCCCCGACGGCGGCTATCGCTTCATGCCCGGCGTCAGTCAGTATTCCTGCGGCATCGGCGCGCTGCCCGGCTTTGCCATCGAGCGGGTCAGGTTCTCCGAGCCGGTGCCGCTGAGCGCGGGTTTCGAGCGGATTGCCGACATCATCAAGGCGGCGGGTCGTCCGCTGACGGCATTCGGGGCCTGTGAACTGCGCTCGCCGGCGCCGTTCACCGAGGATGGGTTCAAGGCCTTCAACGAGATCTACATCGAGACGTTGATCACCTGGGGCGTGATGCGCGATGGCGTCAATCCGGTGGCGCGCAGCAATGTCTGTCCAAAGCTCGATCCGCCTGGCGAGCCGAGCTTCCACGCCTTCTGCTACACGGTGCCGGCTGCGAAGGATGCGCCGACGAGTTTTGTCGTGGCCGGCAGCGGCGAGTCGGTCGAGGGCAAGGCCAATTACCGCGATCATACCGTGGCGCCCGGCGACACCAGCCCCGCCGGCATTCTGGCGAAGGCGACATTCGTGGCTAACGAGATGGAACGCCGGATGAGCGCTTTCGGTGGTTCCTGGCGGGACACCACCTCGGTGCAGCTCTACACCGTGCATGACGTCTATCCGGTGCTCGAAAGCGAGCTCGGCCGTCGCGGCGTGCTGCGCAATGGCTTGACCTGGCATTTCGACCGGCCGCCGGTGGTCGGGCTCGATTTCGAAATGGACTGCCGGCGCGTGCATCTCGAGCGTGTGGTGTGATGTATCGGTCGCGTCACGCATCAAAAGCGCGTGTGGGTGCATGTGGAAGCGTGTGCCCTTTCTTGACACGGATCGCGTCAACCGTTTCCCTTCTGCATCGACGTCAGTGGCTGGGTGAACGCGGGTGCAGAACGAATCTGTGATCAGGCGGCGGGATTTGCTGGCGCTGATCGGGACCATCGCCGGCAGTTCGGCGATGTATCACGCGATGACGAGCCTCGGCTTCGCATCCGAGTCCGCCTATAAGGGACCGCTCAAGCTCGCGGGCGACGTGAAGGGCGCTTCGGTGCTGATCCTCGGCGCGGGACTTGCCGGCATGACGGCGGCGCTGGAGCTGCGCAAGGCCGGCTACAAGGTCCAGATCCTCGAATTCAACAGCCGTCCAGGCGGCCGCAACTGGTCAATCCGCGGCGGCGACAGCTTCACCGAGCTCGGTGGCTTCAAGCAGACCTGCCAGTTCGAGCAGGGGCTCTATCTCAATCCAGGTCCGTGGCGGATTCCCTATCATCACCGTGCGCTGCTCGATTACTGCCGCCGGCTCAACGTGACGCTGGAACCCTTCATCCAGCTCAATCACAACGCCTATCTGCACGCGACGCGTGCATTCAGCGGCAAGCCGCAGCGCTTTCGCAGCATCAAGGCCGATTTCCAGGGCGGGGTGGCGGAGCTGCTGGCGAAGGTCAGCCAGCAAGGCAGGCTCGACGAGTTCGTCACCAAGGAAGATCAGGAGATCCTGCTCCAGGCGCTGCGCGACTGGGGCGCGCTGGATCGCGATTACAAGTACAATGCCAACCTCGGCTCCGCCGAGTTCCGCGGTTATGCGCGCGATCCCGGCGGCGGTTTGATGGGCGATCCGCTGCCGAGCGATCCGATCCCGCTCCAGGAGCTCCTGCGGTCGCGGATGTGGCGCTATCTGCAAAGCTTTGCACGCTACGATTTCCAGATGACGATGTTCCAGCCGGTCGGCGGCATGGACATGATCGGCAAGGCGTTCGCGCGCGAGGTCGGCGATCTCATCCGCTACAATTCCAAGGTGACGCAGATCCAGCAGAACGGCTCGGGTGTCACCGTGAGCTATGTCGACACCGCCAGTCCATCCGCGGTGCAGCAGGCGACCGCCGACTGGTGCATCTGCACCATCCCGCTGCCGATCCTGAGCCAGCTGCCGGTCGACGTCGGTGGGCCAATGAAAAATGCGATCGATTCCTTGCCCTATGCCGCCTCGGTAAAGGTCGGGCTGCAGTTCAAGCGGCGGTTCTGGGAGGAGGACGAGGCGATCTATGGCGGCATCAGCTACACCGACCTGCCGATCCGGAATATCGGCTATCCGAACTATGACTTCAACCGCGGCGGCCGCGGCGTGCTGCTCGGCGCCTATCTCTATGAGGGCGCCAATTCCTTCGAGTTCACCGCGATGACGCCGGCCGAGCGCGTCGCCAGCGCGGTCGAGTTCGGCTCCAAGATCCATCCGCAATACAAGAGCGAATTCGAGAATGGCGTCGCGGTGGCCTGGCATCGCGTGCCGTTCACGCTCGGCTGCGCCGGCGAATGGACCGAGGCCGGACGGGCGCAGCATTACCGCAATCTCTGCCAGATCGACGGCCGCATCGTGCTGGCGGGCGAGCACGCCTCGCAGCTGCCGGCCTGGCAGGAGGGCGCAATCCTGTCCGCACTCGACGCGATTACCCGATTGCACGAACGCGTGGTGAAGACATGATGATGCGGACCGCAACATCTGTGATCGCTACGCTGGCGCTGCTGTCGGCGTCCGCGGCCCTCGGGCAGGACAGCGGGGCGGGCAAGCGCACCTTCTCGTCGGGCTACCGTTTCGTCGAGATGACCGGTGAGGAGTTGTTCGCCAATGTCTGCCAGGGCTGTCACATGCCGGATGCCACGGGCGCCAGCGGCGCCGGCACCTATCCTTCGCTCGCCGGCAACAAGGCTCTCGAATCCGGCAGCTATCCGATCTACCTCGTCATCAACGGCCGCCGCGGCATGCCGGCGTTCGGCGACATGATGACCGATGGTCAGGTGGCCGCCGTTGTGAATTATCTGCGGACACACTTCGGCAACAGCTATCAGGACGCGGTGACGACCAAGGACGTTCAGGACGCCCGCCGCTGACCACGCAACTCATGGGGAGAGTTTGATGAAATTGATCGGTATTGTGCTGGGCGCCGCGCTGTCGGCGATGGCAACCGCGGCCTCGGCTGACGTGGTCAGGCATCCGATTCCGAACTCGACATTCCCGATTGCGCAGGCCGTGACGGTCACCGGCAACACCACGACGGTCTATGTCAGCGGCCAGGTGCCCCCTGTCGTCAACAAGGACGCCGACCCGTCGAGCCCGCAGGCCTATGGCGACACCAAGACCCAGACCGTCGGTGTGCTCAACCGCATCAAGGCTATTCTGGAAGGCCAGGGGCTCGGCATGGGTGACGTGGTCAAGATGCAGGTGTTCCTGGTCCACAACGCCTCCGCGCCGATGGACTTCAAGGCCTTCATGGAGGGCTACACCCAGTTCTTCGGCGGCAGCCAGCCGAACTTGCCGGCGCGCTCGGTGGTCGGCGTCGCAGCCCTCGCCAATCCCGGCTTCCTGGTCGAGATCGAGGTGATCGCGGCCAAGGATACTAATAGGGAAGCCAAATAAGGGCTCCAAATAGCATGCGCGAAACTGCGGAGCATGCGCGCGGAAATTGAAGGGCTAGCCGTCTTGCCAAAGCGTGTGCCGCCTGTCTGAATTCGTCGCCGATCAGGTGGTGGAATTCTGGGAGAGCACGATGTCGCACAACGCCCGAAACATGGTTCGATCGCTGCAATTTGCGGCAGCGCTCGCTCCGATGCTGCTCGCGTCTGGCGCCAGTGCGGAAGGGCTGACCGAGCAGCAGCAATTTGCCCGCGGCCTCTATCAGGAGCTGGTCGAGATCAACACCACCACCGCGACCGGCGACACCCAGAAGGCGGCCGAGGCGATGGGCGCGCGGCTCCGTGCGGCCGGCTTCCCCGAGGCCGACGTGCATGTGTTCTCGCCCGCGCCGCACAAGGGTAATCTTGTGGCGCGGCTGCACGGCTCCGGCGCCCGCAAGCCGATCCTCCTGGTCGCCCATATCGACGTCGTGCCTGCGCTGCGCGAGGATTGGACGGTCGATCCGTTCAAGCTCACCGAGCAGGACGGCTATTTCTACGGCCGCGGTTCGAGCGACGACAAGTACATGGCCGCCTCCTTCATCACCAACCTGATCCGCTACAAGAAGGAAGGCTACAAGCCCGACCGCGACATCATCGTCGCCCTCGAGACTGACGAGGAGATCCTCGATGCCAACGGTCTCGGCATGCAATGGCTGATCAAGAACCACCGCGACCTAATCGATGCCGAGTTCGCGCTCAACGAAGGCGGCGGCGTCGGCCTGAAGAACGGCAAGGCGATCCGCAACACCGTGCAGACCAGCGAGAAGGTCTCGATCGGCTATCAGCTCACCGTGAAGGATCGCGGCGGGCACTCGTCGCTGCCGCGCAAGGACAATGCGATCTACCGCCTCGCGGAAGGCCTCGTCCGGCTTTCCAAATACGACTTCCCGATGAATTTCAACGAGACGACGCGGATCTATTTCACCAAGACCGCTGAGGTCGACAAGTCGCATGCCGACGACATCAAGGCCATCCTGGCGCCGCAACCCGACGCGGCGGCGCTGGCGCGGCTGTCGGAGAATCCCGGCTACAATGCGCAGCTCCGCACCACCTGCGTCGCCACCATGCTGGAGGGTGGCCACGCCATCAACGCGTTGCCGCAGCTGGCAACCGCCAAGGTGAACTGCCGGATCCTGCCCGGCGAACCGGTCGAAGGTGTTCAGGCGGCGATCGAGCGCGTGCTCGACGACAAGCAGATTGCGGTGACCCCGACCGGCAAGGCCGTGCTGAGCCCGCCGTCGCCCCTGAACGAAGAGATCATGGGCTCGATCGAGAAGCTGTCGAAGGAGTTTTGGCCGGATGCCGCGATCGTTCCGGTCATGAGCACCGGCGCCACCGACGGCAGCTACCTGCGCAACGCGGGAATTCCGACCTACGGTCATTCCGGGCTCGGCGCCGATGTCGATGACAACCGGAACCATGGCAAGGACGAGCGCGTGCTCGTCAAATCGTTCTATGAAGGGCAGGAGTATCTCTATCGCCTGGTCAAGATGCTCGCCGGCGGGAAATGATGGCTGACAACCAGACAAAGTTGCGGGTAGCGGTCGCAGGTCTCGGTGCGATCGGCACTGATGTCGTCAAGGCGCTCGATCAGGGCATCGAAGGCCTGACGCTGGTCGCCGTGTCCGCGAACAACCCGGACAAGCACCGCGGTTGGGTTGCGGAGCTCAAGTCCGCGCCGAAGCTGGTGACGATCGAGCAGCTGGCTGATGTCGCCGACATCGTGGTCGAGTGCGCCCCGAGCAAGGTGGTCCGCTCGATCGTGGCGCCGGTGGTCGAGCGCGGCAAGACCGCTGTTGTGCTCAGCGTCGGCGCACTGTTGCAGAATGAGGATCTCGTCGATCTCGCCAGGGCTCATGGCGGCCAGATCATCGTGCCGACCGGTGCGCTGATCGGGCTCGACGCCGTGACCGCAGCGGCGATCGGGACCATTCATTCGGCCAAGCTGGTGACGCGGAAGCCGGTCGCGGGCCTGCTCGGCGCGCCGCATCTGGTCGAGAACAACATCAAGATCGAAGGGATCACCGAGCCGCTGCGCATCTTCGAAGGCAGCGCGCGCGATGCCGCCAAGGGCTTTCCCGCCAATCTCAACGTCGCGGTGGCGCTGTCGCTCGCCGGCATCGGCCCTGACCGCACCAGGGTCGAGATCTGGGCGGATCCGACGGTGACGCGCAACACCCACCGCATCGAGGTCGATTCCGATTCCGCGCGGTTCTCGATGATGATCGAGAACATTCCCTCGGAGAATCCGAAGACCGGCCGCATCACCGCGCTGTCGGTGATCGCCTGCCTGCGCAAGCTGCGCGCCTCCTTGCGGATCGGCACATGATGAAGATCGGGCCCGACGACCTGCTGCTGATCATCGACGTGCAGAACGATTTCTGCCCGGGCGGCGCGCTGGCGGTCGCGGACGGCGATGCCGTTGTGCCGGTGGTCAACCGGCTCGCGGCGCGCTTCGACCATGTCGTGCTGAGCCAGGACTGGCACCCGGCGGGTCACAGCTCGTTCGCGAGCTCGCATCCGGGGGCGGCGCCGTTCTCCTCGATCGCCATGCCCTATGGGCCGCAGACGCTGTGGCCGGATCATTGCATCCAGGGCACAACGGGCGCCGCGCTTCACCGCGGGCTTGCGGCCGACCGGGCCGAGCTCGTGATCCGCAAGGGATTCCGGCCCGCGATCGACTCCTATTCGGCGTTCTTCGAGAACGACCGCACCACGCCGACCGGGCTCGCCGGCTATCTGCGCGAGCGCGGCCTGAGGCGCATCGTGATGGCCGGGCTGGCGACGGACTTTTGCGTGCAATATTCGGCGCTCGATGCGCGGCGGCTCGGCTTTGAGACCACGGTCGTGCTGTCCGCCTGCCGTGCCATCGATCTCGGCGGTTCGCTTGCTGTTGCCACCGCCGCGATGCGCGAGGCCGGCGTCGCGCTTGTTGAGGAGATTGCCTGAGCATCGCCAAATGGGGGCGAAAACCATTGTTTTAACTGGCCTTTTGTTCTATTCCCCAGCCGTTGATGACCACGCAGCGGAGCTTTCGTGTCGGGACAGGTTTTGCGGATCGGGACGCGCAAGAGCGCGATGGCGCTCGCGCAGACGGACGAGGTCGCGCGGCTGTTGCGTGCCTCGGCGGCCGACCTTGCCGTCGAGATCGTCAAGTTCGAGACCCGCGGCGATCAAGACCAAACCAGCAAGCTGTTGCGCCATGGCGGCAAGGGCGGCGCCTTCGTCGCCGAGATCCGCGAGGCCATGCGATCAGGCACGCTGCAGGCCGCGATGCATTCCTTGAAAGACGTGCCGGGCAATGAAGAGACGCCGGGCCTCGTCCTCGCGGCCATGCTGGCGCGCGATGCCGCCAATGACAGTCTCGTGCTGCGGCCCGGCCTGTCGCTGGACACCCTGCGCGCCGCGCGCGGCAAGGGCTTCATGATCGGCACCAACGCCGTGCGCCGTGCCGCCTATCTGCGCCGGCTGTTTCCGGAAGCGACCGTGATCCATTATCGCGGCGCCGCCGACACGCGTGTTGCAAAACTCGATCGTGGCGACAAGCAGCGGCTGCCCGATGGCGGCGAGGTGGGGCCGGCCGATGCGCTTGTTATGGCGCGCTCCGGCCTCGAGCGCATCGGCATGACCGCGCGCATCGCCCACGATTTCTCGGTCGGCGAGATGCTGCCCGCGGTCGGCCAGGGCATCGTCGCGGTCGAATGCGTCGAGACCGACTGGGCGACGCGGGCGCGGCTCGCTGCGATCGACAACACAGCGTCACGGCTGGCCGCCGAGGCCGAGCGCGAGGTGCTCTGGGTGCTCAACGGCCATTGCAACTCGCCGATCGCCGGCCACGCGACGCTCGCGGGAGCTGAGATGACGCTGCGCGCCTCGGTGCTGGATGAAGCCGGTGCCGGCTTCATCGAGGTGACGCGGAGTGGGCCCGCCGATCGGCCGCGGGAGCTCGGTCGCGCCGTCGGCATGGAGCTCCTGGAGAAGGGCGCCGCCGAGATCATCGCCCGGACCCGGCCAGACGAGTAGCGTGCTGCTCAGGCGATGTCGGCGAAATCGCCGTGCCGGCCCTTGCCGCTGGCGAAGCGGCGGGCGCCGGCCTCGGTCTCGCCGCTCGCGACCGTCGCAAGCCCGAGGCGGAATTCGTTCAGCGTGGCCTGCTCCCAGCCGAGCTCCCATTGCTCGATCGCGGAGAGCCGGTCGCTGCGCAGCGCCGCCTGCGGCAGGCGGCACAGATCGTGGGCGAGGCTGCGTGCCTCCATGAGCGCGGTGCCCGGTGCGACCACGCGGTTGGCGAGGCCGATCCTTACGGCCTCCTCGCCGGAGACGCCGCGGCCGGTAAGGATCATGTCCATCGCGCGGCTGTGCCCGATCAGCCGCGGCAGGCGCACGGTGCCGAGATCCATCAACGGCACGCCGAAGCGCCGGCAATAGACGCCGAAGGTGGCGTCACGCGCCGCGACGCGGAGATCGCACCAGATTGCAAGCTCGAGTCCGCCTGCCACCGCCGGTCCCTCGACCGCGGCGATCACCGGCTTCGACAGCTTCATCCGCGTCGGGCCCATCGGACCGTCGCCGCTCTCGACGCGGTGGCCGCGATGCCCGGCCGCGGTGCGCTTGAGGTCGAAGCCGGCGCAGAACGCGCCGCCCGCGCCGGTCAGGATCGCGACCGACAGCGACGGATCGCGATCGAAGCTGCGAAAGGCCTGGGCCAGGCCCTGCGCGGTCTCCGGATTGACCGCGTTGCGCGCCTCGTCATAGCGATCGATGGTCACGATCGCGATGGCCTGCTCGGTTCGGTATTTGACGGTCGGGTGGTCCTGCATGCTCGGTCCTCTGGGCAGTGGTGCAACGGGTCAACGCGCGCCGGTGCGGCTGTCGATGATCGCGGCCAGGTTCTGGTGAAAATGCCTGATCGCGCCTTCGAACAGGCCGAAGGTGAAGTGCTCGTTGGCCCGCGTTGCGAGCCCGTGCTGCGCGGCGCAAGCCATCTCGCGATCCTCAGCCGCGCCCGCGGTGACGAAGTCGCGTCCCTGGGCGACCGCGGCGCGGCCATCTTCCGCGGCGATCTGGTTCGACAGCGTGTAGGTAACGAGCCGGGTGCGGTCCACCGCGAGCGGCTCGAGCACCGTCATCAACCGGTTGGTCGGGAAGGTCGACAGCATCACGTTCGGGAACAGGTGATAGACATGCGTCAGCATGCCGGCCGTTCTGCGCTCGCGTGGCGGCACGTTGCGCAGCTTCTCGATGCGCCGATAGGGGAAGCTGATCCGGCTGTTGCGCCCGAAGGCCTCGATCACGTTGAGATTGTCGTATTGCAGCGGATAGAACGTATCCTGATGCGTCGACCGGATGTGATAGCCTTCGAGGAAGCCTTCGGCGACGATCTTCCAATTGGCCTCAACCTCCTGCGATGCGGTCGAGTAAAGCTTCCAGTCGTCACCGAACAACGCCGGCATGCCGGTCGCGTCCGAGGTTGCGGCGGGATTGTCCTGCGCGACGAACACCAGGCCATCGCGTTCGATGCAGGTGACAGGCACAAGGCCGTGCGTGTTCTTGTCGAGCCCGGGAAAACCATGGTCGTCGGGGACACCGCGCAGCCGGCCGTCGAGGCCGTAGGTCCAGCCGTGATAGCGGCAAGTCAGCGCCTTCTTGCAGCCCGCGCCGTCGACAAGCTGCACGCCGCGGTGCCGGCATGCATTGCGGAACGCACGCGCAATGCCGTCGGCGCCGCGGATTGCGACAACGGGCGTCAGCGCCGCGTCGCGCGCAACATAGGCGCCGGTCTCGGCGAGCGCGGCGGACGGGCAGAACGGTGTCAGCGTGCGGCGGAACACCTGTTCGATCTCGGCCGCGAAGCGATCCTGCGACTGATAATGCGCGACGGGCTCGTGCCAGACGCCGTCGCTGAGATCGGTCGATTTCGCATCGATATGCCTGAGGATGCGCTCAACGATGGCGGCTTCGTCCGCGAGCTGTGTCGTCATCGCCGTTCTCCCTACATTGGCCGGACTTGCCGCCCGGTCCCGCTTCAGGGACAGACTCTCCCATTGTCCCGCATGCGACAAGCGAAAGGAGCCCGGCTCGCATGAATGACATTCATCTGAAGTGGATTTTCCACGCGACATCGGCGGCGGCCGGCCGTTAGGATCGGCCGATGAGCAGGAACAACCCAAGGCCGGGCCGCCGGCCCGCAGCGCAGGAGCGGGACGACCTCGCTGCCGCGAGCCTCAGGCCGGCGCATCTGCTGGCGCTGCAGGCGTTCGACGTCGCGGTCAGGCTCGGCAGCTTCAAGGAGGCCGCCGGCGTGCTGAACGTCAGCGCCTCGGCGATCAGCCATCGCATCCGCAATCTCGAGGTCCATCTCGGCGTCGCGCTGTTTCATCGCGCCCATCGCGTTACCAGGCCGACCCATGCCGGCGAGAAGCTGGCTGCTGCGACCGGCCGCGCGTTCGCGTTGCTGGCGCAGGCGGAGTCGGCGGTCGAGGCGGCCGGTCAACGCCGGCTGCGGCTCAAGGTGCTGCCGCAATTCGCGTCGGCCTGGCTGATCCCGCGGCTATCCGCGTTCCTCACCCGGCATTCCGAAATCGATCTCGCGATCGAGACCTCCAACCGCAATGTCGATTTCGACACCGAGACGTTCGACGCGGGCATCAGTTTCGGGCCTGACAAGCCCGAAGGCGTCGTCGCGCATCGCCTGATGGAGGTAAGAACCGTTCCGGTCGGCGCACCGGCGCTGGCGCGGCGGTTGAAGCTGCGCACCGCCGCCGACCTCGGTCGCGCCGTGCTGATCCACGTCACGACATTTCCGGCAGCCTGGCCGCTGTGGTTCAAGCATGCCGGCGAGCCGGCGCCGGCCGCGGCGCGCGCGATCTCGGTCGACAGCTTTGTCGCCGCGCTGCAGGCCGCCGAACGCGGTGCGGGCGTTGCGCTCGCGCTCGAGCCCTTCATCGCCGAAAGCGAACGGCGCGGCACGATCCGCCGGCTCCTGCCGGTCGGCCACGTCACCGGCAGCTACTGGCTGGTTCATCCGCCGGGCGCGCAGCGCAATCGCGCGCTGCAGACCTTCAAGAAGTGGCTGCTCGCCGAGATCGCCAAGCCGGACTAGTTCGCCTGCAGTGGCCAGCTTCCGATGATGCGGAAGCGTGATGCGCTGTCCGTCTGCTTGAATAGCGCGATGCGGTCGATTGCGAGCGTCGCAAGCTCGATCGCCGCGAATCGCTCGCGCAACCGTGCCACGATCGGGCCGCGCCGCTCGTCGCTCAGCCGTCCCGTCAGCGTCATGTGGAAGCGGAATTCCTCCATGACGTAGGGATAGCCCCAGCGGTCGAGATAATCGCGCTGCCGCTCGGTGAGACGTTCGGGTTTGCGCCGCGCGCGATCTTCCGGCGTCAGAGGCGCACGAAAGGTGTCGAATTCCGCGACGCAGTCGGCGGCAAGCTGCTGCAGATCGTCGGAGCGGCTCGCCGGGATCACGGCAATGAAGCCGCTGATGGCGTCGACCACCGGTTCGATCACGGGAATCCGCCGGGCCTGGCCGGCGAAGGCGGCGCAGGCATCGAGCAGTTCGGCCTCAGTCCTGCCATCGGCGAGCGCGGTTGGCGCCTTCAGCGTGGCGTGGAAGCCGTATTTGCGCGGGTCCTCGGTGACCTCGCGCCAGTCGGGTGCAACGCCGTCGGGAAACGGCAGGTCGCGGCCGTCAACGGCGTCGTAGCCGAGCAGCGTTGAGCCAAAGCGGTGCAGGGCGCTGTCGCGTGACGGCGCATAATAGATCGCGTAGCGTGGAGTGTTGGCCATGGGGCTGAGCTACGCCGCCGCAACCGTCTTGCGCGGCGCGAGCGAATGAACGAGGCAGCTCGCATCCGCCAGATGTACCAGGTGTCCCGCCACGATCACCGCGACGATACGCGGGCGCAGCGGCACCTTGTCGTCGACGACGATGATGTCGGCGCGGCGGCCGGCGGCGAGCACGCCGCGATCGGCGAGTCCCGCCGCGCGCGCCGGCGCCGAGGAGATCAGGTCCCAGGCCTTGGTCATTGGCAGGATGCCGTCGGCGGCGAGCCGGAACGCTGCGAGCAGCTGCGCCGGATAATAGTAGTCCGAGGCCAGCACCGAGCAGAGGCCCTGCGCGATCATGTCGGATGCCTTGGTCCAGCCGGTGTGGCTGCCGCCGCGCACCACGTTGGGTGCGCCGAACACGATGAAGTCGCCGGCCGCGGCGGCGTCGCGCGCGGTCTCTTCATTGACGGGGAATTCGGCGATCGTGGCGCCCAGCGCGCGAAACTCCTGGCGCATCGCCGGGCTGTTGTCGTCATGCGAGAGCATCCGGATATCAGCCGCGCGTGCGGCCGCCGCAAGCCGCGCGATCGAGGCGGGCACCTCGGCACGGCGCGACACGATCCGATCGAGCATGTCGTTGACGGCCTCGAGCGAGAGCCCGGTGCGCTCAGCCAGCTGGTTGCGCTTCTTCGGCTTGACATTGCTGTGGTCGTTGAAGGCGAACAGGTCGATGCGGCCTTCGGTGAGCCATTGAATGATCTCGGCCTCGGCTTCGAGATTGTGGGTCTCGTGGCGCAGATGGAAGCGCGTGTCGGCGGCAAGCTGCGGCCGCAGCGCCTCGATCGCATCGAGTAGCTTGCGCGCATTTTCCGCGCTGCGCAGGCCGGGCTCCCACGACCACGTCGTGCCATGGAAGACGGTGGTGATGCCGTTGGCGATCGCCTGCCGGTCGCTGTCGATCAACGCCACGTCGGTCGGGAAGTCGACGCTTGGCCGCGGCATCATCTGCCGCTCGAACGCATCGCCGTGCAGATCGATGATGCCGGGCAGCACCAGCAGGCCGCGGGCATCGATGTGGAGCGCGGCGCGGCCTTGCTCGGCGTCGAGCGCGCCGATGTCGCGGCCCGAGGTCCGCAGCGAGGTCTCGACCAGGGCACCGTCAACCAGCGTGCGTCCGCCCTCGATGAAAATGTCCGTCACGATGCGGCGCTCCGTTGCTTGTCCTGTGATTGGGATACGGCCTCGGCCTCATACTTGTCGAGGAATTCCTCGACCGCCAGCCTGCGAAAGTCGGGCAGGACACGACGAAGTGTTTCGTGATCCCAATCCCACCACGCGAGCGCAGTGAGGCGATCCGCTGTTGCCTCGGAGAAGCGCCGCTTCACCGGACGCGCCGGATTACCGGCAACGATGGTATAGGCAGGGACATCCTTGGTCACGATCGCGCCGGCGGCGACGACCGCGCCGGTTCCGACGTTCCGTCCCGGCAGTAAAATCGCGCCGTGACCGATCCACACGTCATGGCCGATATGCACGTGATGCGCACGTCGCCAGTCGAAGAAGTCGGTGTCGTCGCTCTCTCCGGGAAAATAAGCGCTGGCGCGGTAGGTGAAATGTGCCTGAGTCGCGCGATGCATCGGGTGGTTGCCGGGATTGATCCGCGTCATTGCCGCGATCGAGCAGAACTTGCCGACCGAGGTGTAGGTGATCTGGCTGTCGTTCACGACGTAGGAATAGTCATCCATGCTGACTTCAAGCAGGATCGTGCGCGCGCCGACCTCGGTGTATTTGCCGAGCTTGCTCTCGCGCACCGACGCAGTCGGGTCGACAGTCGGCACAACCGAGAGTGTTTTTCCGGCCATCAGGGCCTCCGCAAATCTCGAAGAATCTTGGGCTTCCGTGGGATGCGCGCTCGTCATCGGGATGCTTGATGACAACATCATGACGTTGCGATGACGGCAAGGGAGCGACGCGCGAGGGTGTGTACGATCGCCGCACCGCGGCGCAGCCGTCACATAACTGTAAAACGCCGGGGATAGCGATGGCCCAACGCGACGCGGTTGGAGCATTACATGCTGGTGGTGGAAGGGTTGACGTGCCGTTTCGGCGCAAAAGCCGCAGTCGACAACGCTTCCTTTTCGATTGCGCCGGGCAGCTTTGTCGGCGTGATCGGTCGCTCCGGTGCCGGCAAGTCGACGCTGCTGCGGATGATCAACCGTCTCGCCGATCCGACCTCCGGCCGTATCCTGTTCGAAGGCACCGATGTCACCGCGCTGCGCGGCAAGGCGCTGCGCCAGTGGCGGGCGCGCTCGGCGATGATCTTCCAGCAGTTCAATCTGGTCGGCCGTCTCGACGTGCTGACCAATGTGCTGATGGGCCGGCTCGCCCAGATCCCGTCATGGCGCTCGCTGGCGCAGGTCTGGCCGGAGCAGGACAGGGCGCTGGCGCTGTCTGCGCTCGAGCAGTTCGACATCGCCCAGCTTGCGGCGCAGCGCGCCGACCAGCTCTCGGGCGGTCAGCAGCAGCGCGTCGCGATCGCCCGCGCGCTGGTGCAGGAGCCCGACATCATTCTCGCCGACGAGCCGATCGCCTCGCTCGATCCGCGCAACACCAAGATCGTGATGGATGCACTGCTGCGCATCAACAAGCATTTCGGCATCACCGTGCTCTGCAATCTGCACTCGCTCGACCTCGCGCGCACTTACTGCGACCGCCTGGTCGGCATGGCGGCCGGCCGCGTGGTGTTCGACGGAGCGCCGGCGGCGCTCACCGACCATATCGCCCGCGAGCTCTATGACCTCGAGGCCAATGACGTCATCGGCGCAGCACCGCTGCCGGCGCCCGACGGCGCAACTGCTCCGGCGCTCGGCACCGCAGCCGCGGCCTGAGCGTCGCATCACCGAAAATCTGGACGACCGGGCATTTCGCCCGGCCAACAGGCGTAACTACCAAAGAGGGGTAACATGATCACTCGTCGCATCATTCTGGCCGGCGCAGCCGCACTGGCATTCGCCGGCTCGGCTTCGGCCGAGGACTGGAAGGCCAAATATCCGGAGATCACCTTTGCCGTGATCCCGGCCGAAAACGGCTCCGGCGTCACCGAGCGCTACGGTCCGCTCACGGAGTATCTGACCAAGGAACTCGGCATCAAGGTGAACCTGCGCGTCGCCAACGACTACGCGGCCGTCATCGAGGGCCAGCGCGCCGGCAACATCCACATCGGCTATTACGGCCCGGCGTCGTTTGCCCGCGCCCGTCTCACCGGCGTCAAGACCGATGCGTTCGTGATCGACGTCAATGCCGATGGTTCGAAGGGCTACTATTCGGTGTTTTACGTGCTCGCCAAGAGCCCGTACCAGAAGGTCGAGGACCTCAAGGGCAAGAACCTCGGCCTGGTCGATCCGAACTCGACCTCGGGCAACAACATGCCGCGTTTCAAGCTGAACGCGACGGGCATCGATCCGGAGACCTATTTCTCCAAGGTGGTGTTCACCGGCAGCCACGAGAACGCGGTGCTGGCGCTGGCGCAGGGCACCGTCGACGTTGCCGCCAACTGGTGGAATGCCGACGACGATTCCAACCTGACCCGCATGCTCGCCAAGAACATGGTGAAGTCGAGCGACGGCACGCCGCTGAAGAAGGAAGACTTCCGGATCATCGTGAAGTCCGACCTGATCATCAACTCGCCCTACGCTTACCTCGAGAGCCTTCCCGACGACATGAAGGCGAAGATCAAGCAGGCCTTCCTCGACATGCCGAAGAAGGATCCGGAAGCCTTCAAGAAGCTGTCCGACGGCAAGAACCTGCCGTGGCAGACGGTCACCAACGCCGACTACGACAAGACCATCGAGCTGATCAAGTTCGTCGACGCCCTGCGCAAGAAGGGCTCCTGATCACACATCGTCGCTGACTTGGGCCGGGTTTCGACAACCCGGCCCTTTTCGTTCATCCATCCAGCAGACTGGCCCGCATCGATGGCGACCGCCATATCCATCCTTCCATCGCAGCAACTGGCGACGCTGAACGATGCCTATCGCGAGGCGGTTGCGCGCAAGCGGCTGAAGGCGACGGTGGCGACCGCGGTGTTCTGCGCGGCACTGTTCATCGCCGCGCTCGGCGCCGAAGTGAACCTGCACACGTTCTTCACCTATTTCGGCAACTTCCTCAGTTATTTCGACCGCATCCTGACGCTGGACTCCGGTGCGCGGGTCTGGACCGACCCGCTGGAATGGTTCTGGGGGCTGAAGAAGTGGCTGCGCCTGCTCGGCGAGACGCTGCTGATCAGTTACGTCGGCACCCTGACCGGTGCGGTGTTCGCCTTCATGCTGAATTTCTTTGCCGCCCAGAACACTTCGCCGGGACCGTGGGTGCGCTTCATCATCCGCCGGCTGCTCGAATTCGCCCGCACAGTGCCCGGCATCGTGTTCGCGCTGATCTTCGTGATCGCGTTCGGCCTCGGGCCGATGGCCGGCGTGCTGGCGATCGCGATCCACACCACCGGCGCGCTCGGAAAACTGTTCGCCGAGATCGTCGAGAATGCCGACATGAAGCCGGTCGAGGGCATCCGCTCCACCGGCGCCAGCTGGCTGTCCTGCATGCGCTTTGCCATCCTGCCGCAGGTCTCGGCGGGCTATGCCAGCTACGCGCTGCTGCGCTTCGAGATCAACGTCCGCGAAGCGTCGGTGATGGGCTTCGTCGGCGCCGGCGGCATCGGGCAGGAGCTCGTGGTCGCGATCCGCAAGTTCTACTATTCCGACGTCAGCGCCATCCTCGTCACCATCATCGTCACCGTCTTCATCATCGACATCTCGACCGGCTGGCTGCGCGGCCGGCTGTTCGGCAAGGAGACCCGCCGATGAGCCAGATGCCGAAACCGGACACCGCTGAGTTGCGCGGAAAATATCCCGGCGTGTTCGAACGTCCGGCGTCGGCGCGGCTGGCAATGCCGGCCATGATCGCCGCAGCGCTCGCGATCTTCGTCTACGGCCTGGTCGATCTCGACTTCTCGCCGACCAAGCTGATCACCGGGATGAGCCAGCTCGGCTGGATCACCATGATGATGATCCCGCCGAACCCCGGCTCATCGTTCCCGCTCTACATGCAGGCGCTCGGCGAGACGCTGTCGATCGCGCTGCTCGGCACCACGCTCGCAGCGCTGTTCGCGCTGCCGGTCAGCCTGCTGGCGGCGCGCAACATCATCCCGTCCAACCTGATCCGCTTTCCGGTGCGCCGTTTCCTGGACTCGATCCGCGGCGTCGATACGCTGATCTGGGCGCTGGTCTGGATCAACGTCGTCGGCCTCGGCCCGTTCGCCGGCGTGCTGGCGATCATGGTCTCCGACTTCGGCGCGTTCGGAAAGCTGTTCTCGGAGGCAATCGAGGCGGCGGACCGCAAGCAGGTCGAGGGTATCCGTGCCTCTGGCGGCAATGCGCTGCATGAGATCCGGTTCGGACTGCTGCCGCAGGTGCTGCCGGTCATCGCAGGCCAGGTGCTCTACTTCATCGAATCGAACACCCGTTCCGCCACCATCATCGGCATCGTCGGCGCCGGCGGCATCGGCTTGCAGCTCGCCGAGCAGATCCGCGTGCTGGAATGGCAGAAGGTGTCGTTCCTGATCCAGATGATCCTGATCGCGGTCGCCGCGATCGACTTCATCTCCAGCAAGCTGCGCTTTGCCATCATCGGCCAGCGGGCGGTAGCATAGCTTCTCCTTTCGCCTCTCCCCGCGTGCGGCTGCCGCCATTGCGCGCAGCCAAAATAACGAAAACAACCCCATGCAAAGGAGCCGGCGGTCGCCGGCATTCGACAAGGCAACTTGACGCGTCGGGCAACTCAGGGATAGATTTCCAGTATTCCGAAATCGTGCGGAGCGAGCGCGTATGCCGTCAACCGTTCTCGACCAGGAACTCCATGCGCTCGGCGGCGAAGCGCGAGCGCTTGGTCACCAGCGGCTGGTCCAGCATATCGACGTCGGTCGCGTCGACCACCAGCACCGGCCGTCCCAGCGGCAAATCAAGCCGGGCGGCGTCGGTCGCATCGACAATCGCCGCGGTGATCCGGGTCGACGCGCGGTGGTAATCCTTCACGCCGTAATGCGCGAGCAGCTTGGTCATCGAGTGGACGTTGGCGAACACGCTGCCGGCATCGGGAAACCGCTCGGCCGACAGCCAGGTGGTGGAAACGCAGATCGGCGTCCGGTCGGCGAGCCGCACCGCTTCGATCCGGATCAGCGGGGCGCCGATCTTCAGGCCGAGTTCGCGCGCGATCTCGCGGTTGGCAATATCCTCGCCGGCATCGATCAACTGGCCGCGCGGCTCGTGACCACCGGCGCCGACGATTTCGGAAAATCGCGTGCGTGAGCGCAAGGGATAGGCCAGGCGCTGAGCTTCGACATAGGTGCCGCTGCCGCGCTCGGCGCGCACCAGGCCGCGCTCGGCCAGTGCGGCGAGCGCGCGCCGCACCGTGTGGCGGTTGACCCGGTACGTCTCCGCGATCTCCATCTCGCCCGGCAGCTTTTCGCCGGCGGCAAAGCGGCCGTCAGCGATGCCGCGCTCGATGCCGTCGGCAACTTGCCGCCACAAGGCGACGCCGGAACTTTCCTGCATGCTCATCGCGCGGTGATACCAGAAATCTTCGGCTTGTCACGAAACAGTCATGGCGCTCGGCTATCAAGTTGTCTATTAACATAGACAACTTGATGCACGCAAGGTTGCACATGAGTTCGACCAGTTCGACCGGACCAAACAGCAAGCAGGCCCAGCGCAAGGCTGCGATGACGGTGCTCGCGCACTCGGCCGCTGCCGACATCGCAGGCCGGCTGGCGGCGATCGCGATCCCGAAGCACGAGAACCTGCGCGAGCCGGAGAACGGCCTCGTGATGCTGCGCGGCCGGGTCGGCGGCGACGGCGCGCCGTTCAATCTCGGCGAAGCGACGGTGTCGCGCGCGGCGGTGCGGCTTGCGAGCGGCGAGGTCGGCTTCGGCTACACGCTCGGCCGTGACGCCGAGAAGGCGCGGATGATCGCGCTGTGCGACGCCATGGTGCAGTCGGCGGAATTGTCCGGCGAGGTGGAGGCCAAGGTGATCGCGCCGCTGCGTGCCGCTGTGGATGCCGAGCGCAGCCGCAAGGCGGCTGAGACCGCGGCGACGAGGGTCGATTTCTACACGATGGTGCGCGGTGAGGGATGATGCAATGACGACGATTGCCGAAATGCCCGCAGGCTTTGCCGACAAGGTGCTGTCGGCGCAATCAACGTTCCGCTCCGTGATGGATGCGATGGCGCGCCCGGGCAGCGTGCAGCGCGTCGCCGCTGATGTCGGAACGCCGGCCGGCATGATGCGCGGTTCGGCCGCGATTGCGCTGACGCTGTTCGATCACGACACGCCGATCTGGCTCGACGCCGCGATGTCGGCGACGCCGGACGTCGCGCGATGGCTGAAATTTCACGCCAGCGCGCCGGTGATCGCGGATTCCTCGATCGCGAGCTTCGCGCTGATCGGCGATGCCGCGAACCTGCCGGCGCTGGAGCGCTTCGCGTTCGGCAGCAGCGAATATCCGGACCGGTCGACCACGCTGATCCTGCAGGTCGACAGCCTGACCCAGGGGCCGGCCTTCGAGCTGAAGGGACCGGGCATCGACGGCAGCGCGGTGCTGCAGGCGATGATCAAGCCGCGCGACCTGTTCCAGCGGCTGTCGATCAACGAAGCCCTGTTCCCGCGCGGCATCGATGTCGTGCTGGTCCATGACGACAAGATTGTCGCGATTCCGCGCACCACGCGGCTGATCGCAAGCGGAGTGTGAGCGATGTATGTAGCCGTCAAGGGAGGCGAGCGCGCCATCGAGAACGCTCATCGGCTGCTGGCGCATGAACGGCGCGGCGATCGCGATGTGCCCGAGGTGACGCTGGCGCAGATCTCCGAGCAGCTCGCGCTCGGGGTCGATCGCGTGATGACCGAAGGCTCGCTGTACGACCGCGAGCTTGCGGCGCTCGCGATCAAGCAGGCGCGCGGCGACTTGATCGAGGCGATCTTCCTGGTGCGCGCCTTCCGCGCCACGTTGCCGCGGTTCGGCGCCACCGAGCCGGTCAACACCGGCGACATGCAGGTGTGGCGGCGCATCTCCTCGACCTTCAAGGACGTTCCGGGCGGCCAGATCCTGGGGCCGACCTTCGACTACACCCATCGCCTGCTCGATCCGCAGCTCGCGGAAGGCTTCGTGCCGGAGCAGCCGATGACGGCGGAGGCCTCGCAGGCGGCCACGCCGCGGGTCACCGACATTCTCGGCCGCGACGGCCTGATCGAGACGTCGCCGCAGGCAGAAAGCGACGCGCCGGTCGGCGACCTCACGCGCGAGCCGCTGAGCTTCCCGGCCGATCGCGACCTGCGGCTGCAGAACCTGGCGCGCGGCGACGAAGGCTTCCTGCTTGCTCTCGGCTATTCGACGCAGCGCGGCTACGGCCGCAATCATCCGTTCGCCGGCGAGATCCGCTTCGGCGAGGTCGAGGTCGAGTTCTTCGCCGAGGATGCAGGCTTCGCCGTGCCGCTCGGCTCGATCGAGCTGACCGAGTGCCAGATGGTCAACCAGTTCAAGGGCTCGACCACCGAGGCGCCGTGCTTCACCCGCGGCTATGGTCTCGCCTTCGGGCAGAGCGAGCGCAAGACCATGTCGATGGCGCTGGTCGACCGTGCGCTCCGTGCGCGCGAGCTCGGCGAGGAGGCGGGGGCGCCGGCGCAGGACGAGGAATTCGTGATGTCGCACTCCGACAATGTTCAGTCGACCGGCTTCGTCGAACATCTCAAGCTGCCGCATTACGTCGACTTCCAGTCCGAACTCGGCCTGCTGCGCAAGCTGCGGCAGGAGTTCGCGGAGGCCAATCAGGCGGTCGAACTGCAGGAGGCCGCGGAATGAACGCGCCGGCATACAATTTCGCCTATCTCGACGAGCAGACCAAGCGGATGATCCGCCGCGCGATTCTGAAGGCGATCGCGATCCCCGGCTATCAGGTGCCGTTCGCGAGCCGCGAGATGCCGATGCCCTATGGCTGGGGCACCGGCGGCGTGCAGGTGACGGCGGCGATCCTCGGTCCCGACGACGTGCTGAAGGTGATCGACCAGGGCTCCGACGACACCACCAACGCGATCTCGATCCGCAAGTTCTTCGGCAAGACCGCGGGAGTCGCGACCACGACCTCGACGACCGATGCGACCGTGATCCAGACCCGGCACCGCATTCCCGAGGCGACGCTGCATGCGGGGCAGGTGATGGTCTATCAGGTGCCGATCCCCGAGCCGCTGCGCTTCCTCGAGCCGCGCGAGACCGAGACGCGGCGCATGCATGCGCTCGCTGAATACGGCTTGATGCATGTCAAGCTGTACGAGGACATCGCGCGCTTCGGCCACATCGCGACCGCCTACGCCTATCCGGTGAAGGTGAATGCGCGCTATGTGATGGACCCGTCGCCGACGCCGAAATTCGACAACCCGAAGATGGACAATTGCGCGGCGCTGCAGTTGTTCGGCGCCGGACGCGAGAAGCGCATCTACGCGATCCCGCCTTACACCACGGTGGTCTCGCTGGACTTCGAGGATCATCCGTTCACGCGCTACCGCTTCAACGCGCCCTGCGCGCTGTGCGGCGCCGACAATTCCTATCTCGACGAGATTGTCACCGACGACAAGGGCGGCCGGATGTTCGTCTGCTCCGATACCGACTTCTGCGAGCAGCGCCAGGCCGCCGGGCATCATGGCACCGAGAGCGCGGCACCGCACAAGGAGAAGGCGCATGTCTGAGCTTTCGAGCCCCGACAACGACCAGCCGCTGCTGGTGGCCGAAGGACTTGCCAAGAATTACGGCCGGCTGCCGGCCTGCCGCGATGTCTCGTTCGCGCTCTATCCCGGCGAGGTGTTGGCGATCGTCGGCGAATCCGGTTCGGGCAAGTCGACGCTGCTGCAGCTGCTCTCCGCGCAGCTCGCGCCGAGCGCGGGCCGCGTCTCCTACCGGATGCGCGACGGCGTGCTGCGCGATCTCGCCGAGCTCGGCGAGGCGGAGCGGCGCTTCTTGTTCCGTACCGACTGGGGTTTTGTGCATCAGGACCCGGCGCAGGGATTGCGCATGGGCGTCTCGGCCGGCGCCAATGTCAGCGAACGGCTGATGGCGGTCGGCTGGAATCACTACGGTCGTATCAGAGACACCGCGTCGACCTGGCTGGATCGGGTCGAGATCGATGTCGGCCGCATCGACGATGCGCCGAAGACCTATTCCGGCGGCATGCGACAGCGGCTTCAGATCGCGCGCAACCTCGTCACCGAGCCGCGGCTGGTGTTCATGGACGAGCCGACCGGCGGCCTCGACGTCTCGGTGCAGGCGCGCCTGCTCGACTTGATGCGCAACCTCGTCAGCGAGCTCGGCCTTGCCGCGATCGTCGTGACCCACGACCTTGCCGTCGCGCGCCTGCTGTCGCATCGCGTGATGGTGATGAAGGGCGGTCGCGTCATCGAGACCGGCCTCACCGACCAGGTGCTCGACGATCCGCGCGAGCCCTATACCCAGCTGCTCGTTTCCTCGATTCTGCCGCCATGAGCTTGCCAATGACCGCGATGATCGAACTTGCCAACGCCGAGAAGACTTTCACCATGCATCTGCAGGGCGGCGTCGAGCTGCCCGTGGTGCGCGGCGTCTCGTTCCACGCCGATCCCGGCGAATGCGTGGTGCTGTCGGGCCCGTCGGGCGCCGGCAAATCCTCGATCCTGAAGATGATCTTCGGCAATTATCGCTGCGACAGCGGCCGAATCGGCATCCGCCACCACGGCAAGGTGATCGACCTTGCGACCGCCGAGCCGCGCCAGGTGCTGAGCATCCGCCGCTCGACCATCGGCTATGTCAGCCAGTTCCTGCGCGCCGTGCCCCGGGTGGCGACCATCGACGTCGTCGCCGAACCCCTGATCGTCAATGGCGTGGCGCGCGAGGAAGCCCGCGAGCGCGCAGGGAAGCTGCTGCGCCGGCTCAACATTCCGGAGCGGCTCTGGTCCCTGCCGCCCTCGACCTTCTCCGGCGGCGAGCAGCAGCGCGTCAACATCGCGCGCGGCTTCATCTCGGACCTGCCGATCCTGCTGCTGGACGAGCCGACCGCTTCGCTCGATGCGGCGAATCGCGCAGTGGTGGTCGAGCTGATTGCGGAGAAAAAGACCAGGGGCGTCGCGATGGTCGCGATTGTCCATGACGACGAAATCCGTCATCTGATTGCCGATCGCATCGTCGATGTGACCTCGTTCGCTGCTGCTGCCTGAAGGACCGTTTGAAATGACTGCCAAGCAAGACACCATCATCGGCAACGCTCGGCTGGTCCTCGCCGATCGCGTGATCGAGCAGGGCTGGGTGGCTATCGTTGACGGCAAGATCGCGGAGTTCGGCGAGGGCAGGGCGCCCGAGGCCGCCGAAGATGCCGGCGGCGACCTCGTGATGCCCGGGCTGATCGAGCTGCACACCGACCATCTCGAGATGCACTACGTGCCGCGGCCCAAGGTGTTCTGGAATCCGGTCGCCGCCGTGATCTCCTATGACGGGCAGCTCGCGACCTCGGGCATCACCACGGTGCTGGACTCGCTGCGGGTCTGGCGCGAGGACGGCGCCGAGGACGTCGATGGCCGCGCCGGCGTGCTGGCGGCGGCGATCTCGGCGGCGCGCGAGGAGAACCTGCTGCGCGCCGATCACTTCCTACATCTGCGCTGCGAGGTGCCGATGCCTGACGTCGTCGCCGAGGCCAAGGAGCTGATCGACCGGCCGGACGTGCGGCTGATGTCGCTGATGGACCACACGCCGGGCCAACGCCAGTTCCGCGACGAGGTCAAGCTGCGCGATTACTACCGTGGCAAGGGCGGCGGCATGACCGACGCCCAGCTCGATGTGCTGTTCGCGCGGCGCTTCGCCTATCAGAAGGAATATGCCGTTGCGAACACCCGCGCGATCGTCGCGTTGGCCCATGAGTACAAGATCCCGCTGGCAAGCCACGACGACACCACCGACGAGAACGTGGTCGACGCCGTCAACGACAGGGTCGCGGTCGCGGAATTCCCGACCACGATGGAAGCCGCGCGGGGCTTGCACGCCGCCGGCATCGACATCCTGATGGGTGCGCCGAACGTGGTGCGCGGCGGCTCGCATTCCGGCAACATCGCCGCCGTCGATCTCGCCAATGAGGGCATGCTCGATATCCTGTCGTCGGACTACATTCCGTCGAGCCTGTTGATGGCGGCGCTGCAACTGCCGCGGCATGTGCCGGCGATCGACCTTGCCTCCGCCGTGCGCACCGTGACCAAGACGCCGGCCGAAGCGGTCGGCCTGTCCGATCGTGGCGAGATCGCGGTCGGCCGGCGCGCCGATTTGATCCGCGTGCACGTCGCGCGTGACCTGCCGGTGGTGCGCAGCGTCTGGCGCGAAGGGGGGAGGGTCGCGTGACCGAAGCGTCCGTGATCGCCGAGCAGCGCGCTGCGATCGGGCCGGGCCGGTTGATCCTGGTGGTCGGACCGAGCGGCGCCGGCAAGGATACGCTGCTTGGGCTGGCGAAAGCGGCCTGCGCCGATGATCGCGACGTCGTGTTTCCGCGCCGTTTGATCACCCGCCAGGCCTCGGCGTCGGAAGACAATGAGGAGATCGGCGCGGAGGCTTTCCAGCAAGCGGCCGCGGCCGGCGAATACGCCATGCACTGGGAAGCGCATGGCCATCGCTATGCGCTGTCGCGGGCCATCAACGACGAGATCCGCGCCGGACGTACCGTGATCGCCAACGTCTCGCGCATGGTGATCGCGGCCGCCCGCCGCAACTATGCCAGTGCCGTTGTGGTGCTGGTCACGGCGCCGCCGGATGTGCTGGCCGCCCGGCTCTCGATGCGGGCGCGCAGCAGCGACGGCCTGCTCGCGCAGCGGCTGGCCCGCACCGTCGACGAGAGCACCTCGACGCCCGATTTCACCATCGTCAATTCCGGCACCGCCGAGTATCACGCGCGACAGCTCGTCCGCATCATCAAGGGCGAACGCTGGGACGAGTGACAGCACACGAGTGGCCACAAAGGAGAACAGCACTGATGTCGGTGATCTCTACGATCGAGCAGCTTGAGGCGATCTACGGTTTCCCGAACGACGCGTCGACCGTGAAGGTCGCCGATCACGTGACGCCGCTCTATCGTGTGCTCATCGAGAAATCACCGTTCGTGTCGCTGGCGACCTCCGGCCCCGAAGGGCTCGATTGCTCGCCGCGCGGTGACCTGCCGGGCTTCGTGCGCATCCATGATGCGAAGACGCTGATGATGCCGGATCGCCGCGGCAATAATCGCTGCGATTCGCTGCGCAACATCGTGCGCGATCCCCGCGTCGGGCTGCTGTTCCTGATCCCGGGATCGGGCAGCACGTTGCGCGTCAACGGCCGCGCCTTCATTATGGCCGAGCCGGAGCTGCTGGCCTCCTTCATGATGGAAGGCAAGGCGCCGCGCACTGTCATCGTGATGAATGTGGAGGAGATCTACTTCCAGTGCGCCCGCGCGATCGTGCGCTCCGACCTCTGGAATCCGGACAAGCGAATCGATCCGGCAACCCTGCCGACGCCGGGCCAGATCCTTGCCGAGATGAGCGAGCACACGGTCGGCGGCGAGAAGTACGATCGGGAATGGCCGGAGCGCGCGCGGCAGACGATGTGGTGATGTCTTGTCTCCCTCGCCCCGCTTTTGCGGGGAGAGGGTCGGGGTGAGGGGTCGTGCCGCGATGACGGTGAGCGTGAGATATGCGGTGAGTCCCCCTCACCC
>NZ_LGTB01000012.1 GCF_001238275.1 Bradyrhizobium viridifuturi | reverse complement strand
TGACCGAAGTTGCGATCGCAACCCAGACCACCGATCTCGATCAGCGCCGCGCCGGCAGCATGACGACCTGGTGCCAGGACCAGAAGACGCGGCTCGCAGGCTACATCAGGACCAAGTAATAGAAAGCGTTTTCGAGCGAAGTGGGCACCGGTTCGCGTGAAGAAAACGCGTCAAACAAGAATCCTCAATCGAGCTCCGGCGGCGCGAACCAGTTGGTCAACGACAATCCGCCGTCGACCACGATCGATGCGCCGGTGACATAGCCGGAGATCTTGTGCGACAGCACGGCGACCGCCAGCGGCGCAAGATCCTCCGCCTGGCCGAGCCGGCCAAGCGGGATGTGCTTTGCCAGCGCGGGATCGGCGACGAAGCCGCCGGCCGCGATCGCCCCGGGCACCAGCGCATTGACGCGGATGCCGTGGCGGCCCCAGCTCTTGGCGAGCTCCTTCACCAGCATCGCCATGCCGGCCTTCGCCGTCGAGTAATGCGGCAAGTTGCGCGGCGTGCCGGCATGCAGCGAGGTGAGCAACAGGAACGAGCCCGGCGTCTTCGCCGCGATCAGTCTGCGCGCCAGTTCGCGCGACAGATGAAAGCCCGCATCGAGATTGACCGCGTGCATCTGCCGCCAGGTCTCGTCGTCGACCGCCATCGCATGATCGGCCTCGCGGCGCGGCGGCGAGGCGCTATGGACGAAGTGCGTCACCTGCCCGAGTGAAGCTTGCGCATGTGCCAGCAGGGCATCGCACGCCTTACGCTGCGCAAGATCGCCGACCCAGGGCAGCGCCAGCTCCGGACGTGGGGCGGCCTTGATCGCGGCCAGAACCCTGTCCTCATGCAGATCGGCGAACACGGTGCGCACACCCTCGCCGACCAGGGCCTGCGCGATGGCGCGGCCGATGCCATTGCCTGCGCCGGTCACCAAAGCTGCCTCGCGCGCGGGATCGAACGGCGATGTGAAGAGGCTCATGGTTCCTCAGCTCCCGGACTTGCAGACCTGCCTCAGTATGGCGGTGCCTTGCGCGCGCGCTGTGCCTTGGCGGCTTCGATCCACCAGGTGAAGTCGTCGGCGAAGCGTGGAAAGGCGCGCTCGAGCGCCTTGCCGCCCTCGCCGATCGGCTTGCCTTCGGCCGACAGCGTCTGCGCGATCGGCCCCGCGCTGATCGTGCTCGACACCACCACCATGCCCATCTCCGAGAGCGTGCCGTGCCAGGCGGTGGCGGCGCGCGCCCCGGCGAACCGCCCGGCCGAATAGCTTGCGATCGCCGCCGGACGCCAGAACCATTCCTCAAGGAAATGATCGGTCAGGTTCTTCAGCCCGGGCTGCATGCCCCAATTGTACTCACCGGTAACGAACAGGAAGCCGTCGGCGTCGCGGATCTTGCCGGCGAGCGTTTCCAGCACGGCCGGCGCCTGCCCCTTGGGATGCTCCTTGTACATGCGGTCGAGCATCGGCAGGCCGACCTCCTTGGCGTCGATCAGCTCGACGTCGTCGCCGCGCCCGCGAAGGCCGTCGATGACGAAGTGGGCCAGCCGGATGCCCATGCGATCCGAGCGATAGGAGCCGTAGAGAACGAGAATGCGATGGGTCATGATGCGATCATCGTAGCACGCAGCCGCGACACCGTCGCGCTGCCCGCATCAATCGCCCCGCTCCATTGCGGCGCGCCGCCAGGCAGAAGTTAACGCCGATCCGGCCGGCTTTTCCCGGCATTAAGCAATTCGTCGCAGGTCCCCCGCCCCGGCCAAAAATCGCCAGATTTCTTTTCTCGATATGGATTTGCTTCGAGAAGGAGAACCCGACATGCGGATCGCAAAGCTGGTTTTCGCAGGTTCGCTCGCGGCCATCGCCGCCGTGGCTACGCCGGCGCTGGCGAAGAGTGCTGAGCGGCAGAAAGCCGAAGAGAAATCCACCGCCACCACTTCGGTCGGCTGCCAGGCCTACCAGCAGGCCGCCGACGGGACCTGGAACCAGCTTCCCTGCGGCGAAGCGGGCGCGGGCGGCGCCACGCAGCACCGCGCCGCGACCAAGGGCGCTGACGGCGACGAGCACTGATCGTCACGCCGCGCTGCTGAGCGACGCGGCGCCTTCGACTTTCGGATCATACGAATGAGCGGGACCCCCACGGGTCCCGTATCATAAACCCTGGGTTAATGCGCACCCGGTACGGTTGAGGCCTCTCCTCTCCCCGTCAAGAAATGGCGCGCATCCCATGAAAATCGGTACTCTCCTGACCGCCGCGATCGTCTCGTTGTCCGCGGTCGGCGGCGGCCTCGCGGCATACGTCGCGGTCACCAAGTATCAGACCATGGACAAGGTCTCGACCGCGCAGAGCCGGCTCGAGATCGTCCGCGCCGTCGGCGATATCCCGCGCTACATGAACCCCGAGCGTGGCTACGCCACCAACCTGCTGCTTGGGGGCGCCACGATCGATCCGAAGCAGATCGCCGAGCTCGACCGTCAGCGTCAGCTGACTGACGGCGCGCTCGCCAAGGTCAACCAGGTGCGCGCCACCCTGCCGGGATCACTCGACGATGGCGAGGCCGTCGCGCGGGAGATCGACGCGCTGAAGGTGAAGTTTGCCGGGCTGCGCGACGCCATCGCCGCTGCAATTGCCGGACCGGCTGATGTCCGCCGCGCCGCCGCCGGCAAGATCGTCGCCGACAATTCAGTGTTCAATGCCGGCGTCACCACGCTGCTCGACGAGCAGGTGCGCCGCCTCGCCGGCCTCGACGGCAACGCCTACCGCCAGGCCAGCTACGCCAACGTTGCCTGGATGCTGCGCGACACCGGCGGCCTCAACGCCAGCCTGCATAAGGCGCTGGTCGGCGCCAAGCGCGTCGCGACCGAACCGGAGAAGATGGAACTCTATCGCTCGACCGGCCGCACCGAGCAGATCCTTTCGACCTTGCAGGAGCTCCGCAACAATCCGGCGACGCCCGCGAACGTCATGACTGCGCTCGGCAAGATGCAGGCCGACTATGTCGAGCGCTTCGGCAAGGCGCTGAAGCTCGCCAAGGAAGGCGCCGTGACCGGCAAGTACGAGCAGGATCTCGACACCTACTATCCGGAATCGCAGATCGGCCTCGCCGCCATCATCACCGTGCGCGACGCGTTCTACGAGAACGCCGAGCAGGTGCTCGCCAGCGCCTATTCGGCGGCGCGCTTCAGCTTCGTGATTGCGTTGATCGGCCTGCTCGCCGTCAGCGCCGTCAGCGCCGGCCTCATCGTCGTGGTCCGCCGCCGCATCCTCAACCCGATCGCCGCCCTCACCGGCCGGATGTCGCGGCTCGCCGCGGGCGAGGTCGCCGAAACGATCCCGGGCGCCGCGCGCAACGACGAGATCGGCGCGATGGCCGCCGCCGTGCAGGTGTTCAAGGACAACCGGATCGAGGCCGACCGCCTCGCGACCGAGAAGGAAGCGGAGAACGACGTCAAGATGCGGCGCGCCCGGGTGCTCGACGATCTCACCCGTGCCTTCGAAGCCAAGGTCACCGAACTGGTCGGCGGATTGTCCGCGGCCTCATCGGTCATGGAAGACACCGCGCAATCGATGTCGGCGACCGCCGCGGCCACCAACCGCCAGGCCTCGGTCGTCGCGGCTGCTTCGGATCAGACTTCGACCAACGTGCAGACGGTGGCGAGTGCGACCGAGGAACTGACCTCGTCGATCTCGGAGATCGCCCGGCAGGTCGCGACCTCGACCGAGATCGCCGCGCGTGCAGTCGACCATGCCCGCCGCACCGGCGACACCGCGCGCTCGCTGGCCGAGGGCGCGCAGAAGATCGGCGACGTCGTGACGCTGATCCAAAGCATCGCGGCGCAGACCAATCTGCTCGCGCTCAACGCCACCATCGAGGCAGCTCGCGCCGGCGAGGCCGGCCGCGGCTTTGCCGTGGTCGCCTCGGAGGTGAAATCGCTGGCCGGCCAGACCGCCAAGGCCACCACCGAGATTTCCGAACAGATCACCGCGATCCAGACCGCGAGCGACGAGACCGTGACCGCGATCAGGAGCGTCGTCGACGTCATCACCGAGATCGACCAGATCGGCACCGCGATTGCCGCCGCGATCGAGGAACAGGGCTCGGCGACCAAGGAGATCTCGCGCAGCGTGCAGGAAGCCGCACGCGGCACCCAGGAGGTCAACTCCAATATCTCCGGCGTGCAGCGCGCCGCCGACGATACCGGCGCGGCGGCAACCCAGGTGCTGGGTGCCGCCGAACAGCTCTCGACGCAGTCGAAGGACCTCGCCGGCCAGGTCAACCGCTTCCTGTCAGACGTGCGGGCGGCGTAAGCGCGATCGGTCATCGCGCTTTGGATTCCTGTTTCGGCATCACCTTGTCGGATACCGCTTCGCACTTTTCCGGATCATGCTCCCGTCAGTTCGCAAGCCGCTCGATCAGGAGATCGAGCAACGCACGCAGGCGTGCGAGCCGCTTCAGGTCGCGATGATAGCCGACAAAGGTGTCGCGCCCCGGAGGTGGTGCGCCGAGATCGATCAGGCGCAATCCGATCATTGAATCCGCAAGCGGCCGTGGCAAGACGGCGATGCCGGCGCCCTCTGCACACATCCGTGCCTGCACCTCCCGATTGTTGCTGCGTGAGACGATGTGAGCATTCGGCATCATCTTCTTCAGCCACACTGCATCGGGCATGCCGCCGAACGCCGTATCCATCGTGATCAGCGGCGTGCCGCGCCCATCACCCGGCTTCGGCGCGAATGAACGGTCGGCTCGCACGTAGACGCCATATTCGATGTGCATCAGCCGCCGCGAGATCACCTCCGCCTCGTCGAACGGTGTAATGCGGAATGCGATGTCGGCCTCGCGGCGCGGCAGGCTGTACAGCCGCGCATCCGTTAGTAGCTCGACCACCACGCGTGGCTGAAGCCTGGCGAATTCGGCGAGTACCGGCGTCAAGAGATGGGCGCCGAACCAGTCCGACGATGAAATCCGTAACAGACCATCGAGCTGTCGATCCTGTCCGGCGACCTCGCGCGCCAGCGCGTCGGCTTCCTCCTCCATACGTTCGGCATGGACGAGCACGCTGGTGCCTTCGTCGGTCAGTACGAAGCCGCCCGCGGTGCGCTGAAATAGCGTCTGTCCGAGCGCGTGCTCAAGCGCGCGGAGCCGCCGCCCCATCGTCGGCTGACTCTGCCCGAGCTTGCGCGCCGCCGACCCAAGGGTCCCTTCGCGCGCGACAGCGAGGAATATTTTGAGATCGCTCCATTCCATCGGCCATCTCATTCAAGAATGAATGGACAGACTACAATATCGTCTATTTTCAAACAATCATGATGCCGTCAGATCTGAGCGCAACCAAGGAGTTCGAGATGACCGACCAATCTTCGATGCGCGCCGCGATACTCGACGCCCCCAACACGCCCTTTCGTCCGACCAACATTGCGCGGCCGCAGGCGGGACCCGGCCAGGTGCTGGTCCGCATCAACGCGAGTGGTGTGAATCCGCTCGATCTCAAGATTGCGGCAGGTCAGGCCGCGCATGCCCGGCAGCCGCTGCCTGCCATCCTCGGGATCGATCTCAGCGGCGTGGTCGAGGCTGTCGGCCCCGGCGTGACAGGATTCCACAGGGGTGACGAGGTCTACGGCATGACCGGCGGCATCGGCGGGCTCCAGGGTTCGCTTGCCGATTATGCGGCCGTCGATGCCGACCTGCTGGCGCCGAAGCCTTCCAATCTCTCTATGCGCGAAGCCGCGGCACTGCCGCTGATCTTCATCACCGCGTGGGAAGGTCTGGTCGATCGCGCGCAAGTCGCCGCTGGCCAGAAAGTTCTGATCCATGGCGGAGCCGGCGGTGTCGGCCATATCGCCATCCAGATCGCGCGCGCCTTCGGTGCCGACGCCTATGCCACCGGCTCGGCAAACAGCCTGCCGCTCATCGAACGTCTCGGTGCAACGCCGATCGACTACACCAGCGCGACCGTCGAGGAATACGTCGCCCGCCACACGGACGGCCGCGGCTTCGACATCGTGTTCGACACGGTCGGCGGCGCGACACTCGACGCTTCCTTCAACGCGGTGCGCCGCTTCGGCCACGTCGTCAGCGCGCTCGGCTGGGGTACGCACGCACTGGCACCGCTGTCGTTTCGCGCCGCAAGCTATTCGGGTGTGTTCACGCTGCTACCGTTGCTGACCGGCGAGGGCCGCGTGCATCACGGCGAGATTCTGCGCGAGGCGACGCGGCTGGTCGAAAACGGCAAGATCGTGCCCCGCCTCGATCCGCGTCACTTCACGCTTGCGACGATCGCCGACGCGCACGCCGCGATCCGGGACCGGACCGCGACCGGCAAGGTGGTGGTGGATGTCGCGGTCTAGTCTAGGCCGTCGCGCCCCGAAGCCTAGCCTCCGCGCAGGCCGAGCACGCGACGGGCGATCGCCTGGCGATGCACTTCGCTCGGGCCTTCGTAGACCCGCATCAGGCGGGCCTTCTGCCAGAGCGCGTTGAGCGGCAATTCCAGCGTCACGCCAAGCGCGCCGAGCGTCTGCATGGCGTGGTCGCAGGCGTCATAGGCCATCTCGGTCGCGAACACCTTGATCATTGACGCCTCGTGGCGGATGTCCTCGCCGCGATCGGTCTTGTCGGCAGCCTCGCGCACCATCAGCCGGCAGGCATGCATGCGCGTGGCGATATCCGCGATCCACCACTGGATCGCCTGGCGCTCGGCGAGCCTGACGCCGAAGGTCTCGCGCTGCTTGGCGTGCTCGCACATCATGTCGAGCGCGCGCTTGGTGATGCCGACGCAGGTCGATCCCATCTCGAGCCGCCGCGTGCGCAGGCGCAGCTGCATCGGCGCGTAGCCCTTGCCGACTTCGCCGAGCACGGAGTCCTTCGGGATGCGGCAGTCCTCGAACACGATCTCGTAGGTCGAGCCGCCGCCAACCATCGGGATCTCGCGCTCGATGATGAAGCCGGGCGTGCCCTTCTCGACGATGAAGGAGGTGATGCCGCCCTGGCGCTGGTCGTTGCCGACGCGCGCCATCACGATGACGAAGTCGGCGGCGCGGGCATTGCTGATCCATATCTTGCGGCCGTTCAGCACCCATTGCTCGCCTTCGAGCACCGCGCGCGTCTTCATGCCCGCGGGATCGCCGCCGGCGCCGGGCTGGAGATCGCGATCGCCGATGCCATCCGGCCCTCGATATAGGGCTGCATGTATTTCTTCTTCTGTGCGTCGGTGCCGACCGCCTGCAGCATGCGCAGGTTCGGCGAGTCCGGCGGCAACACGAAGGGCACGCAGCTGCGGCCGAGCTCTTCATGCACCGCAGCCATCGTGCGCGTCGGCAGATCGTGGCCGCCGAGATCTTCGGGCGCATCGAGGCCCCAGAGGCCGAGCTCCTTGGAGACGTCGCGCAGCCGCTTGCGATGCTCCGACGTGAGCTCGGGATGATCGCTGCCGGGCAGCCGCGATTTCAGATACTGCGGCTCGAGCGGGATCAGTTCGCGATCGACGAATTTCGCGACGGTCTCGCGGATCATGGCTGTCTGTTCATCATCGCTCATCTGGGATTCCTCGCCTGTGCTGTTTCGCTTCACAAAACCAGTAGCGTATTTTTTGTCGGCTGGAATAGCGGAAACGCGCACGCGCGCTCACTGTCGCGCGATGGTTTCACTCGGCGGAATTCAATATCCCGCGGCGCGGTCAGCGGCTGCGCAATTGCGCCGGACGCGGCGGCGCATCGAGCAATCGATCGCGCAGCACGAGGTTGTTGTCGCGAAGAAAGCGATCGACGATCGGCGCCCAGATCGCCGTTCCGCTTTCATTGAACAGTGCGTGACCGTCGCTGCCGAATGCAGGCGTTCGAACCAGCGAAAGCTTGCCGCCTGATTTCGCGAACGCATCCGACAACCGCGTCACGAGTTGCGGGCCGAAGAAGTGATCGTTGTCGGCGGAGACCCACAGCAGCGGAATGCGCGAGGATTTGCCGAACTGCGCGAACGCGTCGACGAGCTCGCCCTCCTCGCAGACGGTGTCGGGGCCGGTCGATCCGCGGCCCGGTGCGAACACGATCGCGGCGGCGAGGCCTGACGGCGCCGTGGACGTCAATGCGACCGTGGCAAAGCCACCCGCCGAGCGGCCGACGCTGATCCATTTGCCTTTGCTGACATAGGCCTGGCCGGTCATGAATTTGGCCGCGGCGGCGATGTCGGTGGCACCGGCGCGGCCGGCTTTCGCATAATCCGGGTCGGAGCATTGACCGTAGGTCTCGGCCCAGCCGCCCTGCGAGACGCCGTAGCCGCGGCGCAGGAACGCCACCGCGACCCAGCCACGCCGCGCGAACTCGGTCGCCTGCGCCCACATCCCGTAAGGGCTCATCGATGGACGGTCGCTCGCCGAACGCGGCGAGCCGTGATTGAGCAGGACGAGCGGATGCGGCAGGCCGTCATCCGGCCGCAGCACGATCGCGTCGAGCAGCGCGGTCGACGGTCCTGCCCCGCCCGGATTCGGCACCGGGATCTTGAGGGCGTCGAGACGTATGCCCTCCGCCTGCACCGGGCCGAGCGCCAGGATGCAGACGACGAGGGCGCGAGCGACCGCGCCGATCCTGCCGCGGGTCCACACCGGTCGGTTCATGGTCTAATCGGCGAAGCCGACATAGCGGACGAAGTCGCTGTTGGCCTCGCGGTCCGAGCGCACCGCATTGGCGGCAAAGCTGTCGTCGGGATAGCCCATCGCGACGCAGGTCATGATCACCTGGTCTTCCGGGATGTTGGCGACCTCGCGCACGATGTCCGAGCGCATGATGCCCTGGCCGTTGATCACGCTGCCAAGGCCGCGATCCCAGGCGGCCAGCACGATGCCGTAGCAGAGCGCACCGAGATCGAAGTGACAGACCGCGCCGGGATCGAGGATCCGGTCGTAGGCCAGCACCAGCGAGACCGGGGCGTCGAACTGGCGGAAGCCGCGCAGCACCCAATCCTGCCGCATCGGCTTGTCGTCGCGGGCGATCCCCATCGCGCCGAACAGCTTCTTGGCGATGTCGACCTGCCGGCCGCGGTGCACGCCTTGATACTCGCCATGGCTGACGATATCGCGCTTGGCCTTGGCGCCCGCGATCATCTCTTCCATGTTGCGGCGGCGCACTTCCTCCAGCGGCTCCCCGGTCAGGACGTGGACGTGCCAGGGCTGGGTGTTCATCGAGGACGGCGCGCGCTTGGCCACCTCGATGATCTCCTCGACGGTCGCCCGCGACACCGGCTGCTGCTTGAACCCGCGCACGCTTTTGCGTGTCTGTACCAGCGTCTCGAATTCCATTCCGCGTTTCCCCATTTTGTTCCGCGCCGCACACGGAATTTTCTCACGGCTAACCCGGTATTTTATAGACAAAATCGGCCGTGGGAACTTGATCGGGCCAAGAATCCGATATCCAATCCGGTCACTGGTTTGGTTTAGGGAGAACCCAGATGAAGCGGATTTTCTTGGCGGCCGTGATCGCGACCTTTGCCGCCGGTTCGGCATTTGCTCAGGACGCCTCCTGCGAGACGAAGGCCGTCGGCAAGGACGGCAAGCCGCTGGCCGGCGCGGCCAAGACCTCGTTCATGAAGAAGTGCACGACCGATACCTGCGAGACCAAGGCGGTCGGCTCGGACGGCAAGAAGCTCGCCGGTGCAGCCAAGACCTCGTTCATGAAGAAGTGCCAGAGCGGCGCCTGAGGCCCCTCGTCGGCGCCTATTCACCCCCTCAATCGGGATCGACCATCGGGTCGCGCGGCGCGCGGCCCGTTGATTATTGACGCGTCGCGCGGCCGCGGCCCGTTGACTATTGACGAATGGATGGACCGCTCAGAACGAGACGCCGACCCGGACGCCCTTGCTCCAGACCCGCCGGCAACGCTTCCGCGTGTTGCCGTGAAACATCTCGAAGCGCTCGGGCAGCTGAACCGGCTTTGCGAATTCCAGGCAGGCTCCGCCGGCGGAATAATCCACCAGCCGGCACTCAATCAGCGGCGCCTTCGGCTCGAGCTGAAGTTTGACCACGCTGGACACGCATCCTGACGGACGAACACGCGCAAATCGTCGGGGATGCATCAGGCCGCCTCTGGTGGAATTGTACCAACAGATTCCCCACCGGCCGTTAAGATTCCGTTCAGACCGAATGTTACGAATCATGTCTGGCGTCGGTCACGACGCCGGGACGACGCGAGGCTGCCAGCGTCTCCGACGGCGCTTCCCCGAACTGCGAACGGTAGCTCCGCGAGAAATCGCTGAGGTGCCAAAACCCGTAGGCCAGCGCACAGGCCTTGACGCTGGGCGCACCGGCGAGCAGCTGCTGGCGCACCAGCCAGAGCCGGCGCAAACGCAAATAGCGATGCAGGCTCACGCCCCGGTAGCGCTGGATCGCATCGTGCAGCGTGCGCACGGACACCCCGATCTGCCTGGCGAGTTCGCCGCTATAGATCGGATGAGCGACGTCGCCGGCGAGAATGGCACGCGCGTCGTTGAACACCTTGAACTGGCGCGTCGTGTTGGCCCGCGTCGTCCACTTGGCCGGAACGACTTCGGCGAACGCGTTGTCGATCGCCGCAAGCAGCGTCTCCTTGATCGATGCGCCGGTCGCGAACTCGGCTATCGTCACCTGGTCAGACGTCACGAGCAGCACCTGTCTCACAAGTTCACGCAGCAGATCCTGCGCGCGTTGTGAAATTTCGTGAATGCTGAAATGGAGACCGGGGTTCGGCCAACCGCGGTCAAGGATCTCGGGCGTGAACATCACCGAGACGTACTGGCGGGGCGTCTCCTCGACGGACGTGTAGAACGCGCCGCCGCCGCCGAGCACGATCACCGCGCGGTCGCGCTCGACGCCGTTGAAGCGCATCGGCACGCCGTCGTCCATCGTGAAGCCGACCGCGGTCGTATGCGGCGCAAGCTGGGCGTCGACGATCCGTGGAAACGACTGCGTGTAGTTGAGCTCGCATCCCGGCAAGCTCAGGATGACCTGCTCGGCCGAAATCTTCCGCGCAAGTGGCGTGAAATCAACATCCAGGTTTCGGATCGAACTCCGGAATGCATCAACGTCGTCAAAACGAAAGACTCTCGGCACCAGCAATGGCGCCGTCAAATGACCGCTCCTATGAAATGTTCTTGAAATTTCTTGCGCGGCGCCGCGCCTGGCGCGCCGGCCTCATCGATAATGTCCATGCACCAAATGCGAATCGTCAGACGAATACAATCGGGAAAAATGCGGGCCGTTCGTCGAACCGGACAATCAGGCAAACGATCCCTGCTGCCGAATTTCGATAGTGTTAGCCGGGATATCCACCGTCGAGACCGGCCATCCCATCAAATTCTATACCCCTATTAAAGATTCGGGGAGCAGATTGGCATTGGGAACGATGATGTTCCCCGTCGCGGAACATTTTAAGGACCGCAATGACAGCTATTGCCTCGCCCGATCTCATTGCCAAGCTCGACCACGTCTTGAAAGCCGGCTCCCCCGACCTCTGCACGCGCATGCTGCAGGAGGTGGCCGGGCTGTTTCTCGAGGACGCGCATCGCCTCAGCGCGCGCCACGTCGAGGTGTTCGACGACATCCTGATCCGCCTGAGCGAGAGCGTCGAGCTGCGGACCCTGACCACGCTGAGCCGCTCGCTCGCCGACCTCCATCTGGTGCCGAGGGAGCTCGCGCGTCGCCTGGCCAACCATGACGACGCCGACGTCGCCGCACCAATCCTGCGGGCCTGCGACTGTATCCCGGAGACCGATCTGATCGATATTGCCTGGATGCGGGCCGAGGGACACCTCAGCGCGATCGCAGGGCGCAAGGCCGTCAGCCAGGAGCTCACGGATATTCTGCTGATGCGCGGCGACGGCAGCGTGCTTCGCGTGCTCGCGGGCAACCCCGGCGCCGATATCACCAGCGCAGGCCTCGCCATGATGGTCGACGCCGCCGAATGCGACGAGGAGATCGCGGGCGCGTTGATCGCGCGCAAGGACCTGCCTCGGCGCGTTCTCGCCGACCTTGTGAGGCGATCCACGCCCCGCCAGCAGGCCCGGCTGCTCAAGATCGCACGTCCCGACATCCAGGACGCAATCCGCGCCGCCATTGATGCCTGCGCCGCCCGCGCCTTCGCGAACCCACCAGCCACGATCGACGATGCGAAGGCGCGGGCCAAGGCGATGACCAAGCCATTTTCAGTGTGAGTAGCGTCATGACGTATGGTGACCGCAGGGCGGAGCGCGTCAAGCTCGAGACGCGCCACCCCGTCAATCTGATGGGCGTCGATGGCACGTGGCGGCGAAGCTGCATCCTGCTCGACGTCTCGCAGAGCGGCGCCCGGCTCGAGGTCGACGGAACGCTGGATGTGCTGAAGGCCCAGGAGTTCTTCCTGGTGTTGTCCTCGCGGGGACTGGCGTTCCGGCGCTGCGAGCTGGTTCGCGTCGACGGCACCGAAATCGGCGTCAGATTCATCGAAGAACGCAAGCGAAAGGGACACCCCGTCATTCCAAGATGAGATTTGCCGAGATGAAAATTGGCGGCGACCGGCCTGAGGGGAAGTTGACGACATGACCGTGCAGAGAGTGACCAACATCGCGGTATCGACCGCGTCCGCCGGGCCCCTTCGCGGGACCATCGAAATCGATTGCGCGGGCACCGTCGCCGCGTTCGAGATCGATGAGGAACTCGCCCACCGCCTCTGCGCCGATCTCGAACGCTTCCTGACCCAGGTCCCGCGCCGAACTGGCACGGCGCGATCCGGGTGACCTGGCCGCCGAACGCCGGCGCCGCTACTCGCGCTTGAAGCGGTAGTCGAAGCGGTCGCCGTCCGCCGTGATCAGGCCGACGGTCGGGGCTGGAAAATGGACCGGCAGGATCAGCGTGTCGGTCCCGGCAACAGAGGCAAAGAATTTTCGCCGCGACACCGCCGACTGCTTCGGATCCCAATCGGGCCTTGCCGACCACTCCGGCTCGCGGCACTGGATCGCATGGTGCATCAGATCGCCGGCGACCACCGCGCGCTGTCCCTTCGAGAAGATGTTGACGCAGCAATGGCAGGGCGAATGGCCCGGCGTCGGCGTCAGCGTGACGGTGTCGTCGAGCGCATAGTCGTCGTCGACCAGGAGCGCCTGCCCGGCCTCGACGATCGGCAGGCAATTGTCGCGAAACACCGTGCCGGGCGGATTGGCGCCCTTGGCGTTCTCCGCCTCCCAGGCCGCATACTCACGCTTGTGGAAGACGTATTTCGCATTCGGAAAGGTCGGCACCCAGCGCCCGTCGCGCAGCGTGGTGTTCCAGCCGGTGTGATCGATGTGCAGATGGGTGCAGAACACGTAGTCGATCTGCTCATAGGAGATGCCGAGTGCGAACAGCTCGTTGCGCCAGCGCTCCTTGCCCGGGAAATCGAACGGCGGCGCATGCCCCTTGTCCTCGCCGGTGCAGGTGTCGACCAGGATGGTGTAGTGCGGCGTCCGCACCACGAAGGTCTGGTAGGTGATCATCATCAAGCCGCGCGCGGCATCGAAGACCTCAGGCTCCATCGTCTTGAGGTGATGCTTGAACACCGCGTCGTCATAGGTCGGGAAGAAATCCTGCGGCCGCCGCCACGGCCCTTCGCGCTCGATCACCGCGTCGATCGTGATGTCGCCGATCCTGATCTGTCTCATGCCGTTTCGCTCCCGCTTTTTTGCTGAAGCGTAACGGGCGGCACCTGGCCTCACAAGCCGGGCAGCACGCAGCGTGCCATGCCGCTTTGCATTGCTGGTGGGAAACGGCGATGCCCCAATTCATCCGAAATGTTGTCCATGCTGCGCCGATGACCCACCGCGCGATTCAGATTGCTCTCCTGATGCTGACGATATTGCCGACGGCGGCGGGGGCCGCGCCCGATACGGTTTTCTTCCCGAGCGCCGACGGCAAGACCGAGATCGTCGGCTATCTGTTCAGGCCGCAAACCCCGGGCCCACACCCCGCGATCGTGCTGCTGCACGGCCGCGGCGGCCCCTATTCGGTCAACGTCAACAAGGACTGCGCGCTGGTATCGCGGGCCAATCCGTCCGCGGCCTGCAATGCCGGCAGCCTGTCCAAGCGCCACGCGATGTGGGGACAGTATTGGGCCGACCACGCTATATCGCGATCTTGCCGGACAGTTTTGGGCCGCGCGGCAAGGCCCATGGCTTCGGCCGCTTCACCCATGGCGATTCCGATCGCGCCGACGTCAATGAAAAGACCGTGCGGCCGCTCGACGCCGAGGGCGCGCTGAACTGGCTGCGCAGCCAGAAGGATGTCAGCACCAATCGCATCTTCTTGCAGGGATGGTCGAACGGCGGCAGCACTGCGCTGAATGTGATGCAGCGGCAAGGCGCGGCGTTGGGCTATCGTGCCGCGCTGGCGTTCTACCCGGGCTGCGGACCGGCCGCCCTGCTGGCACAGACACTGACGTCGGCTGCGCCGATCACGATGTTGCTCGGCACCGCCGACGAAGAGGTATCGCCCGAACGCTGCCAGGACGTCGCCCGCCGCTCGATCGCCGCCGGCAGCAAGATCGACGTCGTGGTCTATCCCGACGCGACCCACGATTTCGACGATCCCGGCCGCAAGCGTCAATCGAATCCCGCCAACAGCGCGGCCCTGGAGGACGCGATGGTCAGGGCGATCGCCGCGGTAGATGCGCTGAAAAACTAGACTGCGGGTACCTGTTCTCCTCTTCTGTCATCTCGCCGTAACAAAAATCGTGCGACTGAAACGGCTCGCCGTATCGAGGACAATGCCATGACCGCACCGAAGCCTTCCCGCCCAAAGCTTGCCGAAACCGTCATCGAGCCGACGGTCAAGCTGCGGGAGGTCGAGATCGGGCGTTGCTGTGAAGTGCTCGGCGACACGGCGATCGAATACACCGAGCTCGGCGACTACTCCTATCTCGGCAGCGGCTGCATGGTCGCCGACGCCGTGATCGGCCGGTTCTGCGCGATCGCGGCGCAGGTCCGGATCGGCGCGCCGAACCATCCGGTCGAGCGCCCGTCGCAGCATCGCTTCACCTATTGCCCTGAATACTACTCGGCCTCCGCCGAGCGCGATCACGGCTTCTTCAGCGAGCGGCGTGGGGACCGTGTCGTGATCGGCAACGACGTCTGGATCGGCCATGGCGTGATCGTACTGCCCGGCGTCACCGTCGGCGACGGCGCGGTGCTCGCAGCCGGCGCTGTGGTCTCGCGCGATGTCGCGCCCTACACCATCGTCGGCGGCGTGCCGGCGCGGCCGATCAAGGAGCGCTTCAGCCGCAGGATCGCGGCCGAGCTGTCGCAGATCGCCTGGTGGAACTGGCCGCCGGAAACCATCTGGGAGCGCCTGCCGGAGTTTCAGTCCGGCGACGTCGAAGCATTTTGCGCGCGGTGGCGGGCTTGAGCTAGCCCCGCAACCCGGGCGCTTCATGGCCGGTGCGCGCGACGTATTCGGTGTAGCCGCCACCAAATTGATGGATGCCCTCGGGCGTCAGCTCCAGCACGCGGTTGGAGAGCGCCGCAAGGAAGTGACGGTCGTGCGAGACGAACAGCATGGTGCCCTCGAACTCGGAGAGCGCATTGATCAGCATTTCCTTGGTGGCGAGATCGAGATGGTTGGTCGGCTCGTCCAGCACCAGGAAGTTCGGCGGATCGAACAGCATCTTGGCCATCACCAGCCGGGCCTTCTCGCCGCCCGACAGCACCCGGCACTTCTTCTCGACGTCGTCGCCGGAGAATCCGAAGCAGCCGGCGAGTGCGCGCAGCGAGCCCTGCCCGGCCTGCGGAAACGCATCTTCAAGCGACTGGAACACGGTACGCTCGCCGTCGAGCAGGTCCATCGCGTGCTGGGCGAAATAGCCCATTTTGACGCTGCCGCCGATCGCGACCGCGCCATCGTCGGGGTCCGTTGAGCCGGCCACCAACTTCAAGAGCGTCGACTTGCCGGCGCCGTTGATGCCCATCACGCACCAGCGCTCGCGGCGACGGATCATGAAGTCGAGCCCGTCATAGATCCGCTTGCTGCCATAGGCCTTGTGGACGTTCTTCAGGCTGACGACGTCCTCGCCCGAGCGCGGCGCCGGCTGAAATTCGAACGCCACGGTCTGGCGTCGCCGCGGCGGCTCGACCCGCTCGATCTTGTCGAGCTTCTTGACCCGGCTCTGCACCTGGGCGGCGTGCGAGGCGCGCGCCTTGAAGCGCTCGATGAACTTGATCTCCTTGGCGAGCATCGCCTGCTGCCGCTCGAACTGCGCCTGCTGCTGCTTATCGGAGAGCGCACGCTGCTGCTCGTAGAACTCGTAATTGCCGGAATAGGTGGTGAGCTGCCCGGCGTCGATCTCGACCACCTTGTTGATGATGCGGTTGATGAACTCGCGGTCATGCGAGGTCATCAGCAGCGCGCCCTCATAGCCCTTCAGGAACTGCTCGAGCCAGATCAGGCTTTCCAGATCGAGGTGGTTGCTCGGCTCGTCGAGCAGCATCACGTCGGGCCGCATCAGGAGGATACGGGCCAGCGCCACGCGCATCTTCCAGCCGCCGGAGAGTTTGCCGACGTCGCCGTCCATCATCTCCTGGCTGAAGCCGAGCCCCGCCAGCGCCTCACGCGCACGGCCGTCGAGCGCGTAGCCGTCGAGCTCCTCGAACTGATGCTGCACCTCGCCATAGCGCGCGATGATGTCGTCCATCTCGTCGGCCTTGTCGGGGTCGGCCATCGCGGCCTCGAGTTCCCGGAGCTCGGCCGCGACCACGCTGACCGGTCCTGCGCCGTCCATCACCTCGGCGACCGCGCTGCGGCCACTCATTTCGCCGACATCCTGGCTGAAATAGCCGATCGAGATGCCGCGATCGAGCGAGACCTGGCCCTCATCGGGGATTTCGCGGCCCGAAATCATGCGGAACAGCGTGGTCTTGCCGGCGCCGTTCGGGCCGACCAGGCCGATCTTCTCGCCCTTCTGGAGCGCCGCGGACGCTTCGATGAAGAGGATCTGGTGGCCGACTTGCTTGGAGACGTTATCGAGGCGGATCATTCGAATACTGGGGAACTGAGGGTTTGCGGCCTCTTATTCGATCTGGGACGCGGGTGGAAGCCCATTCCGCAGGTCAGCCGCCATGCTCTGTGCATGCCACGATCGTTGCCAATGGAATATGACATGAGTCCTACGGCGATCCGCATTGGGGGCATCACATGCAAGTCTGGTTTCTCTATCTCCTCGCGCTCGGCGCCGGCATCAGCGTCGCCACCCAGCAGGTCCTGAACGGCAATTTGCGGTCGGCCCTCAACTCCCCCGCCTGGGCCGGTCTCGTCAGCTATCTCGGCGGGCTCATCACGATGGCGGTCGTGCTGGTCGCGACGCGGGAGCCGGTGCCGTCCTGGAAGCTGGTGGCGGCGGTGCCCTGGTGGGCCTGGAGCGGGGGCATCCTCGGCGGCGTGTTCATCCTGCTGATGATCCTGCTGCTGCCGTCGCTCGGTGCCGCGACCCTGCTGGCGCTGGTGGTAGCAGGCCAGATGATCGCGGGCATCGCGATGGACCATTTCGGCCTGTTCGGCCTGGCGCAGCATCCGGTGTCGATCTCGCGACTGGCCGGTATCGCACTGATCATCGGCGGCGTGCTGCTGATCAAGGATTGAGGAAGCAGTCGCACGGCCCTGTTTGAGCATACTCTTGTCGGAAAACCGCTTCGCACTTTTCCGGAGTATGCTCTACGCCCGGCGCATCAGCCGCAGTTCGGCCGACAGGCGAAGGCTGCGCTTGCCGGCCAGCGCGATGCCTTCGAGCTCGGCGCCGTCCTCGCGGCACGAGCCGGCGAAGCCGATGCCGACCTCATAGCCGCCGAACACCGGATACTCGCCCCTCGCCGGCGTGTGCTCCTGGTTGACGATCTCGCCACGCCAGCGGCCATCCGCCGACGAATACGAGCCGAGATAGTAGAAGAACGCATCGCCGCCGAGGATGCGGCCGTCCATCAGCAGCATCACCCCGGTGAGGCCGGCATCAACACCATCGAGCGCGCGGAGCTGGATCGCGTAGAGCCCGTTGGCGATGCCGCCTGGCCCAACCTTCCCGCGCGGCGGCAATGCCTCATCGTCGAGCGGCGCCAAATTCGCCCAGAACACGCCGTCCGGCATGGCATCCGCCTTGCCCTCGAGCAGAATGGTCGAGCCCTCGGTTCGGCCGCGCACCTTGATGACGGCGACGTCGGCGCCCATCAGCGGCTGGAAGTTGACATCGTCGTTGTGACGTTCGGTGATCACGTCGGCGATGATCTCGCCATTCGTCACCTGATAGGTGCCGAGATGGGCGAAGGCCGAATTGCCACCCATCATCTTGCCGTCGTGCAGGCACATGATGCTGCGGCCGAATGCGCCATTGATGCCGTACTCGACCTTGTAAAGTCCGTTGAGCACGCAAAAATCCAATGAATAAAATTGATTCTGTTCGCCACATAGCACCGGGCCCAAAGCCGCACCATTGGGTGTTTTGGCGCAGGGCAAGCCGGCAATGTCAGGGTGTGGACACCGGCCGATTCGTCGCTTAGCTGTAGGCATCCGCCCGCGTCGTGCCGCGTCGCGCGGGATCTATACTCCCTGTTCACTACTCTCCAGTTCTTTGCGTCCAAGCATTTGCGCATTCCGCTAATGGTCGCGCGGCCGCATCCGGCTGCGGCGTTGGCGCGAGGCTTCGAGGAGCATCACATGATCAATCGATTTCGCGCGGCCGCCGCGCTGGCACTGCTGCTCGGCAACAGCGGTGCTGCGCTGGCCCAGTCGCTGCCCGACTATATGGCACCGATCTCGGGCAAGACCTCTTCGACGCCGGCCGATGTCGCGACCAAGGATGTGCTCGCGCTCAACACCGGCATGTTCGAGCTCTATGGCGATGCGGCACGGATCTTCCAGAAGAACGTGCTCGACAAGCACCCGGTGATCCTCGGCCTGTTCTCCGGCGCCGGCGGACGCCTGATCCTGTACCGGCCGGGCAAGCCGCCGACCGAGGCGCCGCAGGTGCCGATCGTCTATCAGCTGCTCAAATCGGTCGGCCACAGCACAATGGCGCTGGCCGAGGTGGTCGGCCCCTATGTCAACAATCCCGACGACAAATCGTGGCGCGGGTCGATGCAGGCCTATCGCAGCCGGATGCAATCGGCGCTCGACGGGCTCGACGCCACGCCGATGCAGGCGGACTGGCGCGATAACAACCGCGCCATCCTCAAGAACAACATCGCCTTCATGGACGAATGCCTCGCCGCCAGCGCGATCCCGTTCGCGACGCTCGAGGCATTCGGAAAGAAACAGGCGCCACTGCTCGCCAAGAACGTCGCCTGGGCAGCGCAGACCCAAGTCGCGCACTGGATGACGGTCATGGCCGATTGGAAGGCCCAGCTCGGCCCCGACTGGGACAAGACCTATGGTGCGAGCAACACGATCTACGTGGCTCGGCAGAACAACGTGATCTTCAGCGTGCTGGCGCAGTTCTTCGGGCCCGACGCCATCAACAGCCGCCTGATGCTGATCGAGACCATCTCCTTCACCACGACGCCGTCGGACATGCTGGAATCGCTGACCCGGATCATCGCCGACCGCTCGGTCGGCGCGCTGTTCTTCGGCAGCTACCATTTGATGGATTACGAACTGATGGGGGGCGATGCGCGCGAGGCGATCATCGCGGAGACCAAGAAGCGCGGCATGACGGCCTTCCTGCCGCCGCTGGTGCCGTTCGGCTCCAAGCAATGGCCGACCCTGATCACGCCGGGCCCAGGACCGGCCACCATCGCCGACCTCAAGTGAGGCCAACGCTGCAGGTGAGACGACCTATTGCGGCATTGCCGTTGCACTCGCTTTGCCGCAATACTTCCACGTGTATTTCAAAACTTGTTAAACCCCGGCGCGATATGCCGTCGAGGTGTCGATGAAAGATCGGACCATGCGGCCCTCGCGACGCGAATTCGTGAAGTGGTTGTCGGCAGGCGGCGTCTCGGTCAGCCTGTCGCATCTGGCGCTTGCCAAGGAGCCGGCTTTCGCGAGCCGCGAGACGCTGCCCGGGCGCGGCCATTTCAATCCGGCGGCCAAGGGCGCCGGCCGCGTCGACGGCGTGGCCAAGGTCACCGGCGCAAAACTCTACGCGTCCGACTTTCGCGCCGCTGACATGCCGGGCTGGCCTGCGACCACCTCGCACGCCATCCTGGTCCGCGCCAACGACGCCACCCATGTCTATGCCGGCCTGGACCTCGCCCGCCTCGATGGTCCGGCGAAGCCGTCGGTCGTCGTGACCGCAGCCGACCTCGACCGGATCGGCACAAGGGTGCCCGAGTTCCATGCCGGCGACCTGCTCTGTCCGGTCGGCAAGACGCCGCTCTATCTCGGACAACCGGTCGCGCTCTTGATCTTCGAGCAGTTCGACGCCTTCGACCGCGCGCGCCTCGCGCTGCGCGATGTCGGCTTCGTCAAGTTCGGTGACGAGACCGGGCCGGTCATCCTCCCGGACTTTGGCGCGTATCGCTTCACGCGCGTGGCCGGCGCGACGCCCGATGCGCCCGACGTCTATTCGCCGATCCAGGCCGGCTGGGTTTCGCCGAGCCGCATCCAGAACGCGGCGCTGCCGGTCTGGCTGCCGCTCGCCAAGGAGACCAAGGCCGACTACGCCAAGGCCGCAATCCATGGCGAAGCGATCCGCGCCCAGCTCGCCAAAGACGATCCGTCGCAGCTTGTGCTCGACCGCGAGTTCGAGACCCAGTCGGTCGATCCGATGTTCCTCGAACCGGAAAGCGGTCTGGCCTGGTACAGCGACAGCACCGGCAACCTCGAACTGGTGCTCGGCGTGCAGTCGCCCTATGAGGCGGCCGAGTCGATTGCCTTCATGCTCGGCAAGGCCCGGTCCTCGTTCCGCCCCTCGCACATCAATGCGCAGTTCGCCCATGTCGGCGGCGGCTTCGGCGGCCGCGACCACACTCCGTTCGTGCTCTACGTGGCGCTCGCGGCGATGTTCTTCCCGGGACGGCCGGTGCGGCTGGCCCACGACCGCTACCAGCAATTCCAGGGCGGCATCAAACGTCACCCGATCAAGATGCGCTCGCGGATCGGGATCGATCGCGCCAGCGGCAAGATCACGGCATTCGCCGCCGACCATGTGCTCGACGGCGGCGGGCTCGCCAACTTCTCCGCCAACGTCGCGGTCGTCGCCGCGACTGCAGCGATCGGCATCTACGATATCCCGAAGGTCGACGTCACCACCGTGGCGGTGCATTCGCGCGGCGTCACCGCCGGTTCGATGCGCGGCTACGGCACGCTGCAGACCATGACCGCGCTGGAAGTGCTGATCGACGAGGCGGCCAGCGAGCTCAAGGCCGATCCGATCGCGTTCCGCCGCAACAATGCGCTGAAGCAGAACGGCCGGACCATGACCGGCAATCCCTACATCGTGTCGGTGCGAACACCTGACATCCTCGACAAGCTCGAGAAGCATCCGATCTGGCAGCAGCGCGCCGACTTCAAGCAGAAGGCGCCGGAGGGACGGCTGGTCGGCACCGGCGTCGCCTGCGTCACCAAGGATTACGGCTCGGGCGCGGATTGCTCGCTCGGCCGGGTCGAGATCGATCCCGAGGGGCGGATCGCGATCCACTGCGATCATGTCGAGATGGGCAATGGCGTCGGCACCGCGCTCGCCAACCGGGTCGCGGGCCATCTCGGCGCCGTGGCCGACGAAGTCGCGGTCTCGCGGGTCGACAGCTACGAGGCGCTCGGGCTCGTCACCTCCGGCGATCCCTACACGATGGACCAGAAGACCCAGAATCTCGCTGAGAAGAACCCGCGCTGGGTGCCCGCGATCAGCTCGGCCACCAGCGCCTCGATCGGCGCCCATGTCGGCACGCACTCCGCGGCCGAGGCCGCCCGTATCATCTTCCGCTTCGGCCTGTGGCCGGCGGCGCTCGAGCTCTGGCACATTGCGAAGACCGATCCCCGCGCCCGGCAATGGGACAGAGCGCGCTGGCGGGACGGCCAGCTCGTGCTCGATGATCTCGCCCCGCTGCCATTGCCAAGGCTTGCGGCGACCGCGCATGCGCGCGGCTTCGTCACCGGCGCAATCGCGCACAGTTTCTCGCGCTGGGCCTGGTCGCGTGCGCGCTTCCCGCTGTTCGGCGAGCAGGTCCGCGCCGAGATCGATGCGCTGGCGATCCGCCGCGGCCGCGGCCGGTTCGAGCGGATCGACCGAACCAGCGTGAAATTTCCGCCGACCGACAACAACCGGATCGGCACCGCATACACCTCGATGTGCGGCACGCTGGTCCGCGTCGAGATCGAGCGCGCGACCGGCATCTTGCGCATCGCCAAGGCCTACAGCGTGTTCGAATGCGGTCAGGCGCTGGTGCCTGAAGTGGTGCTCGGCCAGTCGCATGGCGGTTTTGCCATGGGCGTCGGCTACGCGCTGCTCGAATCCTTGCGCCGTTCGAAGGCGGCCCCGGCAACGGGCAATGGAATCTCGGCCAGTATCTGATCGCGCGCGGCTCCGACCTGCCGTTGCATGATCTCGAGATCGAGATGCTGCCGCCGCTGACGCCGGACGAGCCGCCCAAGGGCATAGCGGAGGTTGTCATGATCCCGATCGTGCCGGCGCTGCTCAACGCCATCAACGATGCCACCGGCCACCGCTTCCGCTCGTTGCCGGTGACAACAAGCCTGCTCAAGGGAGCGCTTGCGTGACGACGCTCAACCTCACCATCAACGGCCAGAAGCATGGCCCGATCGAGGTCCGCGACGACCTCTCGATGAACGATTTCCTGCGGGAAATGCTCGGGATGACCGGCACCAAGTTCGGCTGTGGCGCCGCGCAGTGCCTGAGCTGCGCCGTCATCATCGATAATCCCGACGGTACGAGCTACACCACGCCGACCTGCGTGGTGCCGGCGGCGAATTTCGACGGCATGGCGATCCGCACCGTCGAGGGCCACGCCAAGGACGGCGAGCTCTCGGCGTTGCAGCGCGCCTTCATCGACCACTTTGCATTCCAGTGCGGCTATTGCACGGCCGGCTTCCTCAATGAGGGCCAGGTGCTGCTCGAGCGGCTGGCGAAGGCGCCGGTGGCGCGTGACCAGCTCGAGGCCGTCATCGCGAAGGCGCTCGACGGCCATCTGTGCCGCTGCACCGGCTACATCAAGTATCACCAGGCAGTGCGCGACGTGATCCTCGCCGATTCCAACCGCTATCTGACCGCCAACAAGTGAGCCCGCGATGACATCGGACACGCGGTTTCGGATCATTGCGGTGCTGACGGCGCTCGCGACCAGCCTGTGCGCCGGCTACGCAGCATCGGAGAGCGCAAGCCACGCCCTCGCCTCGCCGGAGAGCTTTGCCGGAATCGAGAATGTCGAGCAGCGCTCCGCGGCGATCTTCACCGAGCTCGGCAAGGTGCTGACGCATCCGCGCTGCACCAATTGCCATCCCGCCGGTGACAGCCCGTGGCAGGGCGACATCAGCCGCATGCACCAGCCACCGGTCTCGCGCGGAGCCGATGGTCACGGCACCAGCGCGATGCGCTGCTCGATCTGTCATCAGCACGCCAATTTCGATCCCGGCCGCGTGCCGGGGCACCCGGAATGGCATCTCGCGCCGCGCGAGATGGCATGGGCCGGCAAGACCGTCGGCGAAATCTGCGCGCAGATCCGCGATCCCGCACGCAATGGCGGCCGCAAGGTCGAGGAGCTGATCGAGCATATCGGCAAGGACACGCTGGTCGGCTGGGCCTGGCATCCCGGTTTCGGTCGCTCACCGGCACCCGGCACGCAGGCACAGGCCGGCGCGCTGGTCGAGGCCTGGGTGAAGACCGGCGCGGCCTGCCCCACGCCGTGACGCATGATCTGGAAAAGTGCGCAGCGGTTTTCCGAAAAGATCATGCGTCCACAAAGAGCACGCGGTCCTAGTGGCGCTTGAAGTACTGCACGTCACGCTCGTGCTTCTCTGCGGCGGCGCGTGACTTGAAGGTGCCGAGATTGCGGCGCTTGCCGGTCTTCGGATTGACCTTGCGGGAGTACAGCCGGTATTCGCCGGAACGCAGCTTGCGGATCATGACGTCGCCTCGCCAATGCCTTTCGCAGGTCAACGATACGCGGGCGTGAGCGTTCCTGTTTGATCAGAAGCAAAGATTGGTCACGGCATTGCCGCGCTTGTCCTTGATGACATAGGGACAGCGGGCGCGCTCCAGCGCCTTCTTGGCATCCTCATCGCCGAGCGCGGCGGCGCGCTCGTAATAGGCTTTTGCCGCATCGCTATCCTTCGGCCCTCCGCGGCCGGCCTGCGCGAAGGCGCCCATCCGCTCGAGTGCGCCCGGATGGTTCTGCGCAGCGGCCTTCTCGAACAATGCCCGCGCGCCGGCATCATCTTGCGCGCCGCCCTTGCCTTCGGCGAGCATCATGCCGAGCTGGTACTGCGCTTCCGCATTGGTCTCGGCAGACTTGGCGAGCAACTCGCGCGCACGTGCCGGATCCGCAGCCGCGCTGCCGCCGAGCGCCGCGAGATTGCTGACGCCGCGCGCATTGCCGGCCTGCGCCGCGCGCTCGAACAATTTGCGCGCCTGCGCCTCGTCCTTGGCGACGCCGGTGCCGTTGCCGTAGAGCACGCCGAGCTCGACCATCGCCGACGTCGAGCCCTTGTCGGCCGCCTTGCGCCAGGCGGCGGCCGCTTCCGCCGTCTGCCGGTTGGCGGCATAGGCACGGCCGAGTTCGTACATCGCGCGGCGCGACGATTTTGCCGCCACTGCGCAATACTTGACCGCGGTCGCGATATCCGCCGACGCGATCTCGGACACGCCTTTCACGTCGGCCGGCTTGTCCGGATCGGAGGGATCGGCGGCGAGCCGGTCGCACAGCACGAGGTCGGCGGATTGCGCATGGGCGAGCGCCGGAGCAGCCAGCGCTGCGACGACGACAATTGCATGGAAGGGTCTGAACATGGGCGGCAGGTTGCGTCGCGGTGCAGGCAAATTCAAGGCTCGAGCCCGGTCTCGCGCAGCACCGGCGCGACCTCGGGTGACGACAGATAACGCAACAGATGCTCGGCGGCCGCGGCACGCTGCGAGGCCGTCATCCGGCCTGCGGAAAACACCGCCGGCGTCTGCAAATCCAGCGGAATTGGCCCGACGACCTCGATGCCGTCGACCTGCTTCAACTCGCTGATCTGCTGGATCGCAAGGTCGGCCTCGCCGGTGACCAGCTTCTCCGCGGTGAAGCCGATCGGAATGATCACCGCGCGCGCGTTGATCGCCTCGGCGATGCCGAGACGCGCGATCAGCTGCGCGAACAGGATGCCGCTGGCGCCGAGCCGCGAATAGGTCACCGCCCGCGCCCCGAGCAAAGCCTCTCGCAATGCGGCTTCGGTCGCGATGTCGGGATGCGCAGCGCCCGCCTTTACCGCAACGCCGACATAGGAGCGCGCCAGGTCGACTGCACTTTCCGGCGTGACGCGCACCTCGCCGATCATCTCCTCGAGGCCTTCGCGGGTCAGGATAACCACATCGGCCACCTCGCCGCCGCGCAGACGTTCGAGCAGCGCCAGCGTCGGCGCGAAATCCGCATCGATCGCAACCCCGCTTGCCGCCTGATAGGCCGCGGCAAGGCGCGCGACCGCGCCCTTCAGCGCCAGCGTCGAGAGCACACGAACCGAATGGTCCATCCCGCTTACGCCCGTCGCATCAGCTTGAGCGCGGCGGTAAGACGGAGGCTGCGCTTGCCGGCCAGTGCAGTCGCTTCGAGCACGGCGCCCTCCGCATCGCAGGTGCCGGCGAAGCCGATCCCGACCTCATGGCCGCCGAAGATCGGGTTCTCGCCCATCGCCGAGGTGTGCTCCTGGTTAAGGATCTGGCCTTTCCAGCGGCCTTTCTCGGAGGTGTAGGTGCCGAGATAATAGAAGAACGCATCGCCGCCGAGGATGCGGCCGTCGTTGAGCAGCATCACGCCGGTGAGGCCGCCGTCGATACCATCGAGCACGCGGATGTGGATCGAATAGAGCCCGTTGACGATACCACCCTCGCCGACCCCGCCGGCGATTGGGATGTCGCCCCCCGTGATCGGCGTCATCACCGACTGGAACGGCACGCCGGGCAACTCCTTGAGCTCGCCCTTGAAGCGGTAGAGCTCGCCGTCCGGCCCGCCTTTGGCGAGCAGCGTCGCATCATCGGTGCCGGCCATGGCCCGGTAGTTGAGGTCGGGGTTATGGCGGACCGTCTGGATCTCGACCGCGACCTCGTCGCCGTCTTTCTCGTAGGTGCCGATATGGGCGAACGCCGAATTGCCGCCGAGCATCTTGCCGTTGCCCACATACATCACGCTGCGGCCGACGGCGCCGCCCAGCTCGAACCGGACCTTATAAAACCCCTCAAACAAGCGCCGTGTCCCCGGCAGCAAATATTCATTCGTTATCTAGCGCGGTTCATAACGCAGCGAAACCGCTTTCGGCGGCGAGCCGCCCGCAAACACAGTCGTTAAAAAGCAAGGGTCCGCCAAGGCAGTCGCCCTGGCGGACCCGATTGCGGTACCGGATGGCTCCATCCGGGTCCGGTAGCGCTCAGACCGCAGCCGCTTAAGCGGCAGCCTTGGCGCCGGTCGGAACCTCGGAGATCGTCTTCAGGATCTGCGAAGCGATCTGGTAGGGGTCGCCTTGGGAGTTCGGGCGGCGGTCTTCCAGATAGCCCTTGTAGCCATTGTTGACGAAGGAGTGCGGAACGCGGATCGACGCACCGCGATCAGCCACGCCGTAGCTGAACTTGTTCCACGGCGCGGTCTCGTGCTTACCGGTCAGACGCTTGTCGTTGTCCGGGCCGTAGACGGCGATGTGGTCCATCAGGTTCTTGTCGAAGGCCTTCATCAGGCTTTCGAAATATTCCTTGCCGCCGACTTCGCGCATGTACTTGGTCGAGAAGTTGGCGTGCATGCCCGAGCCGTTCCAGTCGGTGTCGCCGAGCGGCTTGCAGTGGAATTCGATATCGATGCCGTAGCTCTCGGTGAGACGCAGCATCAGATAGCGGGCCATCCACATCTGGTCAGCAGCGGTCTTGGAGCCCTTGCCGAAGATCTGGAATTCCCACTGGCCCTTCGCCACCTCGGCGTTGATGCCTTCGTGGTTGATGCCGGCGTGCAGGCAGAGATTGAGATGCTCTTCGACGATCTTGCGGGCAACGCTGCCGACGTTCTTGTAGCCGACGCCGGTGTAGTACGGACCCTGCGGAGCCGGATAACCCTGCTCCGGGAAGCCGAGCGGGCGGCCGTCCTTGTAGAAGAAGTACTCCTGCTCGAAGCCGAACCAGGCGCCTTCGTCGTCCAGGATGGTGGCGCGCTTGTTGGACGCGTGCGGCGTCTTGCCATCGGGCATCATGACTTCGCACATCACCAGCACGCCGTTCTCGCGCGCTCCGTCGGGATAGCAGGCGACCGGCTTCAGCACGCAGTCAGAGCTGTGGCCTTCAGCCTGCTGGGTGGACGAACCGTCAAAGCCCCACAGCGGAAGCTGTTCGAGGGTCGGGAACGACGCGAATTCCTTGATCTGCGTCTTGCCGCGCAGGCTCGGCGTCGGCGTATATCCGTCGAGCCAGATATACTCGAGCTTGTACTTGGTCATTGAACCTCTCTGTTGATGATGCAAAACCGTGAGGAACCGAAAGCCAGTCGGCCGCCGCACGCGTACCCGGCCACCATCGGCCGGCTCTTACTAAGCAATTAAAATGCCAGTCGCTGCACTGCGGCACCGCCCAGCCGGCGGATGTCCACAGCGGACATCGCATTTTTCTCTGCGACAAAGTAGCGCGGCTGGCATGCGCCGCGATCAGCCAAAATCTTCTCCTCACCCCCTCCACCGCCCGTTTCTGCAGCAAATTCGGCTACGGCATCGGCCGTCGATTAATGCGGCGGCAGCGCCGTGTGACAGTTCGTGTCCAACCGCCGGGTGCCCGGCAACCATCGGCTCGGCCCAAGCGTTGGTCAGCTGCATCCTGCCTCGCAGGATGCAAACCGGGACTTGCACACGAATTAGACAAAACCTGACTATTTCTTAGTCACTTGCACCCTGCCGAGCCCGGACCGATGTTGAAAGCACGGTAACCACGCACGAATGAGTCGGGCGCACCATGGAGGCTCGCACCGGCCAAAGGAGACTTTGACATGATCACCACGGGCCAAAATCAGGGATCGGCAACGATCTATCAATTCCCGGCAGGGGGCCGCGCGGCTCTCGGCGGACGCCGCTACGGCGAAGTGCGGACGGCACGCGATCTTGCCGCTGAGGTCGAGACCTCGGCATGCAGCGAGAGCTGGTACCACCAGGCCGCCATCGACGACGCCAAGCCGAGCCGCGATCACTGATGTCGATCAGGCGGAGAGGCGTGACGCACAAACGTCAGACAACAGAGCGGTAAGAGAGGGTCGGAACGAAGCGTTTCGGCCCTTTTTTCATGCCAGCTCGCAGGCCGTCACCGGCCGCTTCGCGTGCCGCAGCCTGGTCGATCCAGCCCGGCTGATCTCCAGCGTGACGCCACCGCCCTTGTAGCGCGTGCCCCTCAGCGACAGCCGTTTCGTCAGCGTCACCGCCTTGCCGTCGACCTGCAGATGCGCACGGGTGTCACCATTGAAGAACGCTGCAATGAACTGCGTGCCGTCGGCACAACGATAATTCCGGAAGGCGGACTGCGCCGACGCCGCCGAAGAACCAAAGACCATTAGAAGAATTGCGCCGATCGGAATGGCGCCCCCGCGATAAGTCATATTCTCCCCCCGAGAGGCCGGCTATAGACCTGTCTGCGCCGATACTCCTGCGCAAGATCCTGCGCATCAAGACCTCCTCAATCAAGCCCGCAACAGTTGCAACAGTCCCGCCGATGTCAGAAGCCCCCGCCCGTCACCTCAATCTCGCCGGCGCCAGCAATTTTCGCGACCTCGGCGGCTACCAGACGCGTGGCGGACGGACGGTGCGCTGGCGGCAAATCTTCCGCTCCAACCATCTTGCGCATCTCACCGAGCAGGACGTCGCGGTGGTGCGTGGCCTCGGGGTCAAAAGCGCATTCGATTTCCGCGGCGTCGCCGAGCGCGCCGAGGCGCTGTGCGGCATGAACGACGTCACCGTGCATTCCCTGCCCGTCGAGCCGACGGTGGTGGCTGCGCTGCGCGAGATCGCCAGCAGCCGCGCGCTCTCGGAAGCCGACGCGATCGACGTGATGCGGGATTCCTATCGCGGCTACGTGCAGGACAACACGCCGCGCTATCGCACGCTCTTTACCCATCTGCTCGAAGACCGCGCGCCGCTGGTGATCCACTGCACCGCAGGCAAGGATCGCACCGGCTTTGCCTGCGCGCTGATCCTGCACGCGCTCGGCGTATCCGAGCAGGTGATCGCGGACGACTATCTCCTGACCAACCAGTACTACAAGCGCGATCCGGCCCACAGCACCGAGTTGCCCGACGACGTCAAGCAGGTGCTCGGCACCGTGCGCGCGGCGTTCCTGGAGGCGTCGTTCGAAGCGATCGATGCCGACTATGGCAGTCTCGACGGATATTTCCGCGAGGGCCTCGGGCTCGGCCCGGCCGAGCGCAAGGCGCTTGAAGGCCGCTATCTGCAGGCCTGATCGGTTCGCTCAGGCCGCGGCGGCCTCGAGCTCGAGCTCTGCGTCGAGATCGGCGATGACGTCCTCGAAGGCCGAGATGGCCTGCTGGATCGCCGCGATCTGCATCAATTCCCAGCTACCCACCGGGCCCTTGCGATTCTGTAGCGCTACGACGAGATCGCGCCGCTGTTCCTTAAGCTGAACGAGCGGTAAACCGTGATCCGGAAGATTTCCCATTGCAAAAACCCCTACCTTGGCTGGAGTTCCGCTTCTAAGGAAAGGGTTCTGCAAACGACTTACAGAACTGCCGCAAATTTTATCCAACTGGCCTTCCCCCGTAGTCTTACGTAGTCAGGACGACGTGTTCGCACTGCGCGCCACCGCATCGTTGATCGCACCGAGCAAGGCTTGCGTGACGCAATCGGTCGCCCACTCGCTCGTATGGAGATGCTCCTGCGCACCATCGTCGAGCTCGGAAAGCGGAATTCCGCCATCGACCCATTGCTTCATCAGCGCAAAGCGGCCGAACAGGTTGACCTTCCTGCTTGCAGCAACGTCGGCGATCATCGGCATGAACTGGTTGGCGAGCTTGAGCACATCCGGCGTGCCGATGATTGCCTGGGTGTATTGCGAGTCCATCACCACGACGTCCAGCGGCAGCCCGGCGAGCACATCCAGTCCCGCCTCGAATGTCGCTTGCACCTGATCGAAGTTGTAGTTCCTGTACACCGCGTTGGTGCCGACCTGCCAAATCACCATCACCGGTGCTTCAGCGATGACATCGGACTCGATGCGCGAGAACTCTTCCGGCGCCTCTTGCCCGCCGATCCCCCGGTTGATGATGTCGATCATCCGGCCGAAGGACTGCTTCTGGCTCCGCCATAGCATCTCCAGCCGCGGCGGAAACGGGAGGATCTTGTCGGCTCCCGCGGTCGATGACGATCCGAGGGCAACGATCCTGATCTTGCGTTCGCGCTCGAGCGCTTGCGCAAGATGCGGCAATCCGTAGCTGAACTTGACGAGTTCGAGATGGGTTTCGCACGGCCTTGGTGTCGGCATCGCAAACATCCTTGAGGCGAATGAACTGATGAATGCGCGCAGTAGGAGATGAAATCGGCGGCATTGCAAATGAATTCCGCCTGATCATAGTGGACGCTCGCCTGTTGCTGATACGGAGACCGCCATGAACGGAAAAGCCATCGTCATCACCGGAGCGCTTGGCGCGCTCGGCAAGGTGGTCGCCGAAGAAGCCCTGGCGCGCGGTGCGCGCGTCGCCGGCATCGACCATGCGGCCTCGCAGCTTGCGGCGACGGCCGACCGTATCGAGCTCGGCGGGGTCGACCTCACCGACACCGCGCATGCGACGGCTGCAATCGACAAGGCGGCGGCGCATTTCGGCCGGCTCGACGCACTGATCAACATTGCCGGCGGCTTCACCTTCGAGGCGGTCAGCGACGGCGATCCCGCGACCTGGCAGCGCATGTATGCGATGAACGTGATGACCGCCTTCAACACCTCGCGCGCGGCGATCCCGCATCTCACCAAATCCGGCGCCGGACGCATCATCAACATCGGCGCGCTCGGCGCCTTGCAGGCCGCCTCCGGCATGGGTCCCTACGCCGCCTCGAAGGCCGGCGTGCACCGCCTCACCGAGTCGCTCGCCGCCGAGCTCAAGGGCAAGGTCACGGTCAACGCCGTGTTGCCCTCGATCATCGACACCGCCGCCAATCGCGCCGCGATGCCGAAGGCCGATGTCTCCAAATGGGTGTCGCCGAAGGAGCTCGCCGAGGTGATCCTGTTCCTCGCCAGCGATGCTGCCAGTGCCGTCACCGGCGCGCTGCTGCCGGTCAACGGGCGGGTTTAGTCCGCAACCAGGAGCCGTAGCTTCGACCTGAAGCGGATGCTCTGCTTGCCGGCAAGCGCCATGCCGTCGCCCTCGGCGGTCTCGTCGGTATAGGTGCCGGTAAAGCCGATGGTCACGACCTTGCGTTCCCAGACCGGGCGTTCGCCGTAAGTCGGCGAATGCTCCTCGTTGGTGACCTCGCCCTTCCACCTGCCGTCGGCCGCGGTATAGCTGCCATAGGCGTAGAAGAACGAGTCGCCGCCGCGCATCTGGCCGTCGCGCAGCACCATGACGCCCTGGTTGCCGCCAGAGACGCCGTCGAGAAATTCGACGGTGATGTGATAGAGCCCGTTCCGGATCATGCAAATGGTCGCGCCGTTGTCCCCGGCCCAACATAACCGCTTGGCCGCGCATTGGGCAAATTCGATCCGCCTCGATGGGCGCAATTCCGCGCTATGCTGGCGCACCGAGTCGCGGCCGGAGGCCGCAGGAGCCTGCCCGTTGGAAACCGCGCTTTACCAGCCCGTCAAACGCTTCCTCGAAAAGCTCGGCTTCACGGTGAAGGGCGAGATCGGCGGCTGCGACCTCGTGGCGCTGAGCGGCGACGATCCACCGGTCGTCGTGATCGGTGAACTCAAGCTCGCATTCAATCTCGAGCTGATCCTCCAGGCGGTCGATCGCGCCGGCGCCGCCGACGAGGTGTGGATCGCGGCCAAGGTCTCGGCCCGCGGCAAGGGCCGCGAGAGCGACGCGCGGTATCGCAATCTGTGCCGGCGGCTCGGCTTCGGCATGCTCGGCGTCACCGATCGCGGCGACGTCGAGGTGCTGGTGCCGCCGCCGACCGCAGCACCGCGCCGCAATCCGAAGAAGCGCTCGCGCCTGATCACCGAGCATCGCAAGCGCAAGGGCGATCCTGCCATGGGCGGGTCGACGCGGGCGCCGATCATGACCGCCTACCGGCAGCAGGCGCTGGCCTGCGCCTGCGCGCTCTCGGACGGGCCGCGGCGCGTCAAGGACCTGCGGGCCGAGTGCCCTGACGCCGGCAAGATCTTGCAGCATAATGTCTACGGCTGGTTCGATCGCGCCGAGCGCGGCATCTATGTCCTGACCGATGCCGGCCGCGCCGCGCTGAAACGCTGGCCGCAGCAGCCAATCAGTGCGTCCGGGGCAGAAGCTGCCTCGTAAAGCATGATCCGGAAAAGTGCGAAGCGGTTTTCCGAGAAGATCATGCTCAAACAAGAACCCTGAGCGCGATGAAGACGTCGCGCTTTGGACTGGGGGAGATCATGATTGTCGTCACCGGCAGCGTCAGCGCCCGCCCCGACTCATTCGACGAGGTGAAGCGTTTGAGCCTCGAGCATGTCCATCGCTCGCGCACCGAGCCCGGCTGCATCTCGCACGCAGTCCATGTCGACTGCGAGAACCCGCTCAGGCTGGTGTTTTTCGAGCAATGGGCCGACCGCGCCGCGCTGGCGGCGCATTTTGCGGTCCCCGCGTCGCGCGATTTCGTCCGCTCCCTGCAATCTCTGGCGGCCGCAGCGACCACCATCGAACTTTATGACGCTCACAAGATTGAGAGACTCTAGCTGCATGGCTGTATTGCCATCCCACATTCATATTGCAATGCAACATTAGGCACCTTACGTATCTCCCGCGATTCAAGGATGAGGCGACGATGAGCGGAGATTGGAACACCAAATACGGCACAAGGCGTGTGCGGCACGATCCGCCGACGCTGGAAGAGGCAATCTTCGCCGCCATCGGTATCACCGACGACGTGGAGGCCCAGGCCGAGATTGCATCGTCCCTGATGGGGCTGCCCTATGACGAGGTGCTGGCCGAGGTGAAGAAGACCGCGCGCGTCAGCGCCCGCACCGGCACGGCGACCCGCGTGATCGCCGGCGAACAGGGCGCGCAGCGTTCCGTCGTGGTCGAGCGCCGCGTGGTCCGCCGCTTCGCGATCGACAAGCGCACCGGCACCTGAACGACACCATCCAGTCATTCAAAGAAAAAGGGCAATCCACTGAGTGGATTGCCCTTTTTACGTTTGACGTGAGATCTCAGCTTCAGGCGGCCCGACCCCAGCCGGACATCTGCATCACCATTCGCCAATAGGCGCGGTTCATGTCGACGAGCGCGCGCGCGGCCGCGACCGGCGTCACGGGCACGATCGCCGGTGCTGGCTCGGACTGGCGCTGTTCGGTCAGGTCGATGCTGCCGGTGGATTCTCCGTGACGGAAGGTCAGTTGCGCACCGAACTTGGTGGCGAGCGCTCGCATTGCGTCGTTCTGCGCGCCGGTGGTGATGCGCAGGCCGGTGTAGCCCTTGGCATGCGCCTCGGCGATCAGCTTGCGGAACAGCGTGCTGCCGACGCCCTTGCGCCGCGCCGACCGCTCGACGCTGAAGGCGATCTCGGGCTGCGCATCCGGCGACTGCTCCGGCGGATGCAGCTCGGCCGCACCGCGGACCACGCCATCCTCGAAATAGGCGATGATGACCGTTCCGTCGTTGGCGCAGCGCTCGGCATAGCGGCGGATGAAACTGTCGTCGATGAAGCCATGAAAGCGATCATGACGGCTGGTTCGATCCAGTCTCAGCAAATGATCGCGCAGCAGAGGAAGCTCCTCCTGCTGGCTCAACGTCCGCACGGTGCCCCGAGCAGATGTCGAACTGATGGAATCGTGGTTCATTTCATAACTCCTCTTGGTGGCCCTCGAGGAGGCGTCGACTCCCTAACCTGCTCTATATTGTGCGCCGCACCATATAATTCAAGCATCAAGATTCATTTAAGTAAACAATGATGTGATCTGAAAATCACATCATTGCCTCATCATAATACCAATTGCGTTTGCGTAACCACGGCGACCAGCTTGCCGTCTTCGGTCTCCAGCCTTGTCTGCCAGACCTGGGTCCGCCGGCCCCGGTGAACCGGCGTCGCCGTGGCGATCACAGTGCTCCCCTCCTTGGCGCCGCCGATGAAGTTGGTCTTGCTCTCCAGCGTCGTGGTGCCCTTGGCATCCTCAGGCAGGTTGATCACGGTGGCAGCGGCGCCGACCGAGTCCGCAAAAGCCATCACCGCGCCGCCATGAATCGTGTTCCGGAGGGTGCAGAGGTCCGGTCGCACCACCATCTTCGCGACCACGCGATCCTGCCCAGCCTCGGTGAAGGTGACGCCCTTCAGTTCCGCAAACGGCATCTTCATCGACTGGATCTTTTCGAGCGGCGTCATGGGCACTCCCTGCTTGTGGCCTTCTTCGAGGTTCGTGCCGGCATGATGGATTGCCTGACCGGGCCGGGCAATGACCTCCGAGGTAATCAAGCGGATGACGTCATGGCGCCGTGACAACCCTTGGCGAGTCTGCATACCGTCCGCGATGCGCGACTTCCCTCCCCGCCGGATCGTCTGCCTGACCGAGGAGACGGTCGAGACGCTCTATCTGCTCGGCGAGCAGGACCGCATCGTCGGCGTCTCCGGCTACGCGGTGCGCCCGCCGCGGGTCCGCCGCGAGAAGCCGCGGGTGTCTGCCTTCATCTCCGCCGACATTCCAAAGATCCTGGCGCTCGATCCGGATCTGGTGCTCGCCTTCTCCGATTTGCAGGCCGACATCGTCGCCGATCTCGTGCGTGCCGGCATCGCCGTCCATGTCTTCAATCAGCGCGACGTCGCCGGCATCCTTGCGATGATCCGCAGCCTCGGTGCGATGGTCGGCGCCGCCGATCGCGCCGCACGGCTCGCGCAAAGCCTCGAACAACGGCTGGCCGCGATCGCGGCAACGCCACGTCCGGCACCGCGGCCAAAAGTCTACTTCGAGGAATGGGACGAGCCGCTGATCAGCGGCATCGGCTGGGTGTCCGAACTGATCGAGATCGCCGGCGGCGCGGACGCGCTGCCGCATCTGCGCGCGCACAAGGCTGCCAAGGATCGCATCGTCACCCCTGATGCCGTGCGCGCGGCGATGCCCGACGTGATCCTGGCATCTTGGTGCGGCAAGAAGGTCGTGGCCGACCGCATCAGGGCTCGTGACGGCTGGAGCGACATTCCGGCCGTCCGCAACGATCGCATCGTCGAGATCAAGTCGCCGATCATTCTGCAGCCCGGCCCCGCCGCGCTGACCGATGGGCTCGATGCGATCGTCAATGCGTTGTGGTCGCGGCACCCATGATTGCTCACCGCAGACACCATGAGGCTTCGGGGCAACGCTCGTCGCTCACGTCACTGCATTCACGACCTGATACTCTTGCCGGCGCCACACCTCGCCAATGATCACCTCCTCGATGATCTCGGCGGCCTTCAGCAACTCGGCCTCGCCGATATAGAGCGGCGTGATCCCGAACCGCATGATGTCAGGCGCCCGGAAGTCACCGATCACGCCGCGGGCAATCAGCGCCTGCATGGCGGCATATCCGCCGGCGAAGGCGAAGGACACTTGCGACCCGCGCTGCGCATGCGTCCTTGGCGTTATCAGCCTCAGCGACGGACAGCGTCGCGCGATCTCGGCTATCAGCAAGTCGCCGAGCGCGAGCGAGCGTGCGCGGACTTCGCTCATATCGACACGATCCCAGATGTCGAGCGATGCCTCCAGCGCGGCCATCGCCAGCACCGGCGGTGTGCCGACACGCATGCGCTCGACGCCGCCGGCAGGTTGATAACCGAGATCGAAGGCGAACGGCTTTGCGTGCCCCATCCAGCCAGACAACGCGGCGCGCGCCTGATCGGCATGCTGCGGCGCGACGTAAAGGAAGGCCGGCGCGCCGGGGCCCGCGTTCAGATATTTGTAGGTGCAGCCGGCGGCGAAATCGGCGCCGACGCCGGCGAGATCGACCGGCAGCGCGCCGGCCGAATGGGCGAGATCCCAGACCGTGACGATGCCGAGCGCATGCGCCTTCGCGGTCAGGGTCCGCATGTCGTGGCGACGGCCGGTGCGGTAGTCGACCTCCGTCAAATAGAGCACCGCAATGTCGTCCGACAGCGATGGCTCGACCTCCTCCGGGGCTACCAGCCGCAATTGATGGCCGCGCCCGAGCGTGGCGATCAGCCCTTCCGCCATATAGAGATCGGTCGGGAAATTGCCGACATCGGACAGAACGACCTTGCGCTCCTGGTTCATCTCGAGCGCAGCCGCAAGCGCCTGATAGACTTTGAGCGACAGCGTGTCGCCGATCATCACCGTGCCGGGCGCGGCGCCGATCAGGCGAGCGATGCGGTCGCCCACGCGGCGCGGCTGCACGTACCAGCCGGCGCTGTTCCAGGCCCGAATGAGCTCATCGCCCCACTCTGACGTGATGACATGCGCAACGCGTTCGGCAACGCCCAGCGGCAACGCACCAAGCGAGTTGCCGTCAAGATAGATGACATCAGCGGGCAAATGGAACATTGCTTGGTGTCGTCGTAGACGCGCAGTTGCGATTTCGCTTCAATCATGACACCTCGCCTAGAGGACGGTCCGGACACGCCACAGTTCGGGAAACAGCTCGACCTCGAGCATCCGCTTGAGATAGCTGACCCCACCGGTACCGCCGGTGCCGCGCTTGAAGCCGATCACGCGTTCCACCGTCGTCACGTGATTGAAGCGCCAGCGGCGGAAATAATCCTCGAAGTCGACCAGCTTCTCGGCGAGCTCATAGAGCATCCAATTGGCTTCGGGAGCTTCGTAGACACGGCGCCAGGCTTGCATCACACCCTCGTCGAAGTGATGGGTCTCATGGACGTCGCGTGACAGGACGGCCGCGGGCATCGTGAGCCCCTTGCGGTCGGCAAGCCGGAGCACCTCGTCATAAAGGCTCGGCGTCGCAAGCTCGGTCTTGAGCAAGGCCGTCACCTCGGGGTCATGTGCGTGCGGCTTCAACATCGCGCCATTGCGATTGCCAAGCAGATACTCGATCAGCCGGTACTGATACGACTGGAGGCCCGAGGATTGTCCCAGCCGCGAGCGGAAATGGGTATATTCGCTGGGCGTCATGGTCCGCAGCACGTCCCAGGCATTGTTCAACTGCTCGAAGATGCGGGAGACGCGCGCGAGCATCTTCATCGCCGGCGACACCTCTTCGCGGGCGATGGCGTGGCGGGCGGCCCGGAGCTCGTGGATGGCGAGCCGCATCCACAGTTCGGAGGTTTGATGCTGGATGATGAAGAGCATCTCATCATGCGCATCCGAAATCGGATGCTGGGCGCCGAGCAGCGCATCGAGTTGCAGATAGTCGCTGTACGACATTTTCCGGGCGAAATCGGTCTCGGCGCCCTCGACCGCGGGATCGTAGTCGTTGCTGCTCATGACACATCCTCTCGATCGATCCCCTGCCTCAAGCAAAGCCCAGAAGGCGCCTCGTGATGGCAGAGGATGGATCCTTCAGCCCATCGACGACAGTAAAATGGTTATGCCCGGGGTCGACGACGAGGTGCGTGGGCACGTCGAACCCGGTCCAGATGTTGGCCATCAGCTCTGCCTGACGGATGAACTCGGGGCGCTCGCTGCCGCCGACCCAGGTGGTCAGCGGCGACTTGCCCCGTGGCAGATGCAAGGCGGCGCTTTCGCGCGCTGCTTCATCCATGTCCATCCGGAGCGTCTGGTTCATCGCGGTCTTCAGGAGCGGCCGCAGGTCGTGCAGACCGCTGATCGACAGCGTCCCCACGATCCTGTCGTAGACCTCAGGTTCGAGACGGCCGTCGTCGCACAGCATGCGCGTAACCAGATGGCCGCCTGCGGAATGGCCGGCCAATCTTATCGGCCCGGAGACCTCGCCCGCGGCCAAGGCAATCGCGGCCGCGATCTCGGCCGTGATGTCGGAGATGCGCGCAGCCGGCGCCAGCGTGTAACTTGGCAGCGCCACCGTCCAGCCGTGGCTTCGCGCGCCTTCCGCAAGGTCTGTCCATGACGATTTGTCGAAGCGCATCCAGTACCCGCCATGCACGAAGACGACGAGACCTTTGCTGTCGCCGTCCAGCAGGATCAGGTCGAGGCGCTGCCGCTCTGCCGATCCGTAGGCAATATCCGGCTTGAATGATTTAAGTCTGGCGCGATAGGCCGCCGCCCGCTCCGCCCACCGCGCCGGCAGCGCATCCGACCCCGGCACGTGGGCCGAATTGGCGTAGGCATCATCCCAATCGCGCATCGTGGCTCCCCCGAAGATTCGCCGTCGATCGGACGCCATTTTGCCACCGGCGGAGCTGTTCGCCCAGCCTTTATTTTAAACCTAAAGCATCTGGTTGACCCGCGCCCGATCCCTCCCCGGCAAACGGAGCTATAGCGCGGCGGGCCCGCAATGCAGAAAGGCTACGCCTTCTCCACCCCGCACCATTCCGCGACGAACAGCGCCATGGCCTTGGTCGCTTTCCGCAGCGAGTCCAGCTCGACATATTCGTTGAAGCCGTGCATCGCCGCGCCGCTGGCGCCGAAGCAGAGGCTTGGGATGTCGTAGTTCAGGCCGTAGAACCGCGTGTCTGTCAGCGCGGTGAAGGCGCGATCTTCGACTGCTCCGCCATAGACCGCCTGATGTGCCTTGGCGAAGGCAGCTTCCGGGGCCTCAGAGTTCACCAGCTCGTAGCCTTCCGACAGGAGCCCGACCATTCCACCTGCGGCGGATTGTTGGACAGGAAGCGATGGTCGCGCGCCGCAGCCGACACGCAGGCCAGGATCTCCTTCTGGCATTCGGCGATCGACCAGCCCGGCAAGACCGCGATACGGCAATCGACATCGCACCAGGCCGGCACGCTGGAAGCCCAGTCGCCGCCCTTGATGATGCCCGGATTGAAGTTGATCGGGTGATTGACGTCCTTGAAATGGCGGTCGGCCTTGGCGCGCTCGTTCCAGGCGATCTCGAGCTTCTCCAGCGCATGCACCAGATGATACGCCGCCATGATCGCGTTCGAGCCGGCGCCGGCCTCGAACACATGCACCGGGAAGCCGCGCACCTTCAGGCGAAACCAGATCACGCCGACCTGCGAGCGGATCATCTTGCCGTTGGTCGGCTCCGGGATGAAGCAGGCATCGGCGCGATAGCCGCGCTGCAAGGTCGAGAGCGCGCCGACACCGGTGCTCTCCTCCTCGATCACGGACTGGAAGTGGATCCGCGCCGTCGGCTTCAGGCCGGCCTTCTTGATCGCATCCAGCGCATAGAGCGCGGCGATGGTGCCGGACTTCATGTCGCAGGCGCCGCGGCCATACATCCTGCCGTCCTTGATCACAGGCGAGAACGGCGGCGTCTCCCACATCTCCAGCGGACCGGTCGGCACCACGTCGCAGTGGCCCTGCAGGATCAGCGATTTGCCGGAATTGGTCGCGGGGCGGTAGGTACCGACCACCGAGCGCGCCTTGGAGAAATCGTGCTCGATCGGGCCGAAGCCGCGCAGATCCCTGAGCTCGTCGAGATCGATGTGCCAGTCGTCGACCTCATAGCGGCGCTCGCGCAGGAGGTCGCCGATCATGTCCTGGCACGGCCCCTCGGCGCCGCGGGTCGAGGGAATCGCGACAAAGGCCTGCGTCGTCGCAAGCTGCGCATCGAATCCCTCGTCAACGGCGCTAAGGATTCGTTGTTGCGTCTCGGCAGTCATTCGGCAGCTCCATGGGGAAGTCAGAACAGGCGGGAGCCGCAGCGTAGCCTGATTTCAATCCGCGGGGTATTGCGCAAAATAGGCATCCCGCAATGCATCTTCGAGCAGACGGCCTTCGGAATAACCATCGAGCGTCTTCGGCCGCGTCACGCCGTCGAGCAGTCGCGGGCACGGTTCGGGCGCGCCGAGCACGGTGCGCACCGGAATGCGCTCGGCGTAGATCGGCAACTCGTAATCCTCGTCGTCATCGGCGACGCCCTTGGCACGTACCTTGGCCGAGGCCTCCTCGATCTCCATCGCGATGAACGAGGTCGCCTTGATCTCCTGCTTGTTGCTGGCGCGCAGGCTCGCGGTGCGCTCGGGAAAGAAGCGGTCGACCATCGCGACGATGGCCCGCTCCTTCTCTGCGGGATCGGTGACGAGATAGGCCGACCCGAACGCCATCACGGCGCGATAGTCGGCCGAGTGGTTGAAGCCGCAGCGCGCCAGCACCAGGCTGTCGAGATGGGCGACGGTCAGGCACACCCGCTGTCCTTCCGATTGGTTCTCCAGCATCCGGCTCGCGCTCGAGCCGTGCCAGTAGAGCCTGGTGCCTTCGCGCCAGAAGAACGTCGGCGTGCAATAGGGCTGGCCGTCGATCACATAGGAGACATGGCACAGCATCGAGGCGTCGAGGATCTTGTGCACGGTGGCGTGGTCGTAGAAGCCGCGGTCATGGCGGCGCTTGACCCGGTTACGGGACGACAGCGGATAGGACGGAGTGGATGCGCCTTCGGTCACGGTTAAGCCTCGTCAAATCTGGAATCCGTCCAGAGTTGTAGCCGTTCATTTGGTCTGCGATAGTACCAATTCCATGCGAAAAATTCCGACCAATTCCCGCAGGCCCGCGGCGCGCAAGCCCGAACTGCCGCTCGACCTCACCGGCCCGCATGTCACGCCGGGCGCGGCCTCGCAGCAGCGGCTCTATCAGGCGCTGTGCCACACCATCGTCGGCGGCCTGGTGAAGCCGGGCGAGCCGCTGCCGCCGTCGCGGGCGTCGCCAGGCAGACCGGCTTTCGCCGCAATGCCGTCACCACGGCCTATGAGCGGCTGATCGCCGACGGCTTTGCAGTGGCAACCACAGGCTCCGGCACCTTCGTCGCGGCGCGCATTCCGGCGCGGGCCGGCGCACAGCGACGCGCGAAGATCGAGATCGAGCCGCCGCAGCACAGCGCGCTCTCGCTCGGCTGCACCCATATCGATGAGCGCGCGCTGCAGCGCTTCCGCGCCTTTGCCGGTCGCAGGCTGCGCGCCTTCGGCTCCGAGCACCTGCACTACGGCGATCCCCGCGGCAGCGGCGAGTTGCGCGCCGCGATATCGGACCATCTGCTCTCGGCGCGCGGGCTGCGCTGCGACCCCGACCAGATCATGCTGGCGTCGGGCACGCTGCACGCGCTGCGCATCGTGCTCGGGACCATCCTCAAGCCCGGCGACCAGGTCTGGTGCGAGGATCCCGGCTATCCCGCGGCGCGGCGTGCGATCGAGCATTGCGGCTATCGCCCGGTGTCGGTGCCGGTCGACGCTTCCGGAATGCGCATCGACAAGGGGCGCGCGGCCGGGTCGCAAGCGCGCGCTGCCTATGTCACGCCATCGCACCAGTTTCCGCTCGGCGTACAGATGTCGATGCCGCGGCGGCTCGAGTTGCTCGACTGGGCACGGGATGCCGGCGCCTTCGTGTTCGAGGACGATTACGACAGCGAGTTCCGCTACGACGGCGCGCCGCTGCTGTCGCTCGCCGGCATCGATCATCTGCGCCGCGTGATCTACATGGGTACGTTTGCGAAGACGCTGTTTCCGGGATTGCGGATCGGTTACTGCGCCCTGCCCGAGGCCTTGATCGGTCCGGTGACTGAAGCGCGCGCCGCGCTCGATCGCTTTCCCGGCACGTTGATGGAAGGCGCGGTCGCCGACATGCTGAACTCCGGCGCCTTCACCGCGAACTTGCGCAAATCACGAAAACTCTATCGCGAGGCGCGCGACGTCCTGGCCGCGACGCTTGCCACTGCATCGGAGGGCGAGCTTACGGTTCCCGTGCCGTCGCAGGGCCTCCATCTCGTGGCGCGGCTCGATCCCGCGACCGACCCGTTGGTTGCCGCGCAGGCGAAGACGGCCGCCGGCGTCGGCGGCTGGTTGCTCGCCGAGACTTATCATCGCGCGCGGCCGCTGCCCGGCTTCGTGCTGGGATTCTCCGGTCATCCGGTTCCGCAACTCGTCGCGGCGGCGGAACAACTGGCGAAGACAACGTTGAGCGCGCTGCGCGCGACGCGCAAGATGTCCGTCAAGGCATCCGCCAAGCCACCGCGCTCTAGGAGAATCGCAGCCACCTGACTAAGGTCGCCGCTCGTTGAGTCAGTGTCCGCTTTACGGAGATACCGGATGCCCAATCGCAACGTCCTGTATCTCGTGATCGGCGCGCTGGTCGTGATCGCAGGCATGCTCGGCTACAACCTCTACCAGGCGAAGAAACAGCCCGAAGGCCTGCAGATCAATGTCGGCCCCGACGGGCTCAAGATCCAGAACAAGTGAAGGAGGCTGCGATGTTGCGCATGGGACTGGTCGCACTGGTCAGCATCGCAGCGCTTGGCGCGATGGTTCACTCCGCTGCCGCAGAGCAGTCCTTCATGCGCGAGGGTGACATCGTCGACCTCAGGGTCGGTCAACGCGTCTTCGTCGATGACGGCTCGTGCCCCGCCGGGCAGATCAAGCAGGTCGTCGGTTCCAAGCTGAGCGAGAACGGCGTAGTGCGTACCCGCAGCTGCGTGCCGCGGCTCGCCAAAAAATAAACGCCCCGCTGTCGCGAGGCGCTTCCTTCATCGCGGCTTTGACCTGATTGCTAGTTCGAGATCGGCTCGAACATGCATTGCAGCGTCGGCTTGGCGATCTTGGTGAAGGTCGGGCCGATCTCGCCCTGCTTGGACGGTGGCACCCAATCAGTCTCGATGGTCGGAACGCCGGTCTCGCTGATCCCGCGCAGCAGCGCCTGGCGGAGATCGGGATCGTCCACCGTCGCAGCGGCATGATCGTGCAGGCAACCGCAAACGGCTTCGGGATGTGCCCAGCGGCCGAGCATATGCGGCGCGCACTGACGCACGAATTCGTCGCGCGGCTCAGGCACCCGGTACAGCGACCGGATCTGCATCGACTCGAGCGGAAGTTGGGATTGGGCCTGCACGGAACCCGCCAAAGGGCCGATCAAGGCGAACGAAGCGAGCATCGCGGCGGAACAGAGTCGGAGCAACATGGGGAGCCTTTACCGGCGTTTCTGTTTTTCGCGTCGCGATCAGTTGGCCTGCGCCACCACCATCGGGGCCGAGGTGACGACCGGCGAGCCGTTATAGGAGAAGGTGCCGATGCCGGGCAAACCGTTGTCCGGGGTGCCGGCCATCGACGAACCGGCCATCACAAAGGCGAAGGCGAGGATCAGGCTCATGGTCCGCATCTGACAGTCTCCGTCATTTCGGGTCGGCGCTCGGCGCCGCTGTGTTGACGGTTTGATAACGATCTGCCGTTTCGGGAGTTCTGCGGAACAAGCTGAAAATGGTTTCGTCGCGATCAGAATTGTTTCGTCGGCCGGCAGCCCACGAAACATTGAGCGAAAAAACCCAATGCTTTCAATGGCAACGATGTGGCAAGCGGCCTGCTCAAGATTTCGCGCGTCCGACCGGCTCGGCTGTGGATGGCTCGATTATGCCTGCAAACCGAGTGGGCTACCGCGCTTTCTTAACTTTCCTCTGCTGAGACAGGAAGCAGTTCAGCAGGGGGCGGCTTGAACCGGGCCACGGTTCGGCCGACTCATCTGGGCGCCGTGCAACCAACTCCGCGGTGGCACGTTGTCGTGATCCCGATCCAACGGTTGTTGAGATCCAATCCAACGAAGGATGTCAGTCGTGGGCAATGGCAACATCGGTGTTGGCAATGAATCCGCGGCCCGCAAATCCGGCCAGCAGCAACAGATGACGGCCGCAATGCCGCAGCAGGGCGCTTACGTGATGGGTGACAATGAGTGCGCACCACAGAAGCTGGTCCGCCTCGTCGGCTGCCGCGACTCGAAGCTCAAGCCGGGCCTCAGCATTGGCACGAAGCAGTTCGGGCAAACCAAGCGCTAGCTCGCCTGCTGCTTCAGCCGCCCCGGCCAAGCCCCTGCTCCCGCTACTGAATGAACTCGCCGCACTTCTGCACCGCGGCAGCATCGGCCGCGCCCCATGGCATGATCGGCACCGATGACGTCGAGTTCTTCGGCGAGCCCTCGATCAGCTTGTCCGAATAGACCATGTAGACCAGCACGTTGCGCTTGGCGTCGCAGCCGCGCACGATCTGCATCTTCTTGAAGAACAGCGACCTCCGCTGGCGGAACATGTCGTCGCCCTGGCCAAGCTTGTTCTTGAAGCGGATCGGGCCGATCTGCCGGCACGCCAGCGAGATATCAGAGACTTCCTCGGCAAGGCCAAGCCAACCCTTGAAGCCACCCTTCTCCGGCACCGTGAAGTGACAGGCGACGCCCTCGACCTCGGGGTCGTCAACGCCATAGGTCGCGAGCTTGTCGTTGGGGCTGACCCATTTGAACACCGTCGAGCGGCGGAAGATCAGGTCCGGCTCGTCCGCCGCAGCGGCAGAAGTTGCCTGCCCCAGGGTCGCCAATGAGGTGAGCAACATCAGCAGCGCGGCGCACCCCCATCGAGACAGCGGTCGGGCGTCACACAAGCTCACAATTCTCGATCTCATTGAAGTCTCCGCGGGGTGGGTCCCGCCTATGTAGTGCGCAAACGCCACACAGGAAGGCGCTGACAGTTCGGTGATCGCGCCCCGCGCTTTAACCTCTTGTGAGGCTTTTTTGTTACTCTTTCGTCGAAAATCCGCCCCTCACGGAAGGGTTAGATCGCTTGCGCTGGTGAACGCGTTCGGCGTCTGCGACAACCAATAGATAGTTTGGACTGGGATTCGGAATATGCGCGCAAGCGGACGTCGGATTTCGATTTTTGATTCTGCGAATGGGCGGTTCTGGCAGTTTGCAATTCTGACTGCGGCCGGCACCGTGGCCGCCTCCTCACAGGCCGACGCGGCGCTGTTCTACTGGAACCGCGATTCCACCTATTACGCCGATGTCGAGCCGATGCCGCAGCCGGTTCGGCCGAAGCCGAAGCGCAATCTCGCCAAGAAGAATCCAGCGATCGCGAAGGAGGCCGGGAGCAAGCCACAGGGTCCCCTGATCATCTCGGTCTCGATCGACCAGCAGCGGGTCAGCATCTACGACGCCAACGGCCTCTACGCAGAGAGCCCGGTGTCGACAGGCATGAAGGGGCACTCGACCCCGATGGGTGTCTTCAGCGTCATCCAGAAGCAGAAGTACCATCAGTCCAACATCTATAGCGGCGCGCCGATGCCGTACATGCAGCGCATCACCTGGTCGGGCATCGCGATGCACGCCGGTGTGCTGCCCGGCTACCCGGCCTCGCATGGCTGCATCCGCATGCCGATGTCGTTTGCGGTCAAGATGTACAACTGGACCCGGATGGGCGCCCGCGTATTCGTCACGCCCGGCACGATCTCTCCGGAGAATTTCTCTCACCCGCTCCTGGTGACGCAGAAGGTTACGCCGCAACAGCCGGTGGCCGACGAGATTCTGAAGATGGATGCGCCGCTGGGCGTGAAGAGCGACAAGGGCGCGGACAAACCGCAGACCGGACTCGATTTGCGCAGCAGCGTCGGACATACCGCCGCCGCGTCACTGCGCGACAACACCCACACTGCCGACGCCAGCGGCGCGAGCGCGTCGGTGACGATGTCCGATGCGTCCTCCGCCGCGAGCGATCCCATCGCCGACAAGCTTGCAGCCGACCCATCACAGCCGACCAAGCCTGAGATCGCCGCGGCCGACAAGCCGGCCGAAACCAATTCCACGGCCAGCAGCGCCGCGACCGATGAGAGAGCGGTCAGCGAAACCACTGGCAGCACTGACACGCCGAAGTCCGAGGTCTCCGCCAACGACCCCGTGAAGGCCGAAGCCAAGGCCGACGAACTGAAGGCGGATGCTGCAAGGCCAGCCGTCGCCGAGGCGCCCAAGGTCGACACGAAGACCGATGCGGCCAAAGCTGATGTCACGAAGGACGCCGCCAAGGCGACGGATGCCGTCAAGACCCTCGACAAGCCCGCCGAGGCAGCAACCGCAGCGGACGCGCCCGACGCCAACAAGGATGTAGCCAAGGATCCGGCGCGGTTGCCGGGTATCGCCAAGATCGACGTGTCGAAGCGCGCCGGCCAGATCGCGGTGTTCATCAGCCGCAAGGATTCCAAGCTGTACGTGCGGCAGAACTTTGCACCGCTGTTCGACGTGCCGGTGACAATCGCGGCCAGCGACCGGCCGCTCGGCACGCATGTGTTCACCGCGGAAGCCGACAAATCAGATGCCAACCTGCTGCGCTGGTCGGTGGTGACGCTGCCGACCCGCAACGCTGCCCGCATCGACGTCGAGGAGCGCGCCTCGCATCGCCGCAAGGTAGCGGCCGCAACGCCGGTCGAGATGAAGCCGCAGCCGGCGACCAACAGCCCCGCCGAGGCGCTCGACCGCATCTCGATCCCGGCTGACGTGATGGCACGGATCAACGAGGCGCTCGGCACCGGCGGATCGATCATCGTCTCCGACCTCGGCGTCAACCAGGGCGAGACCGGCGAAGGCACCGACTTCATCCTGCCGCTGCGCTGAGCCCCTCTATAACGCCTTCTTGAAAGCCTGCGCCTGCCCGCTGGATTATGATGCGAGCCGCATCTGTTCCGGGGACGAGACCATGATGGACCGCAGGACACTGATGGTGGCAGCCTTGGCCGCGGCCGCTGGCTCCCGTGCGCTGCATGCGGAGCAGCCCGCGATGAGCCGGATCACCGCCTACGCCTTCTCGTTCCCGGCGCTCAGTGGCGGCGACATCCGCCTTGCCGACTATGCCGGCCGTCCCCTGATGATCGTGAACACGGCCTCTCTCTGTGGCTTCACCCCGCAATATGCCGGCCTGCAGCAATTGTGGACCGAATTCCGCGACCGCGGCTTCGTCATCATCGGCGTGCCCTCCAATGATTTCGGCGGCCAGGAACCCGGCGGCCCGACCGAGATCGCCGAGACCGCGCAGCATCAATACGGCGTCACCTTCCCAATCGCAGCGAAAGCGGTGGTCCGGGGCGCGGGCGCGCATCCGTTCTACCGGTGGGCGGCGGAGGCACGGCCGAAGGACGTGCCGCGCTGGAATTTCCACAAATACCTGATCGGCCGCGACGGCTATATCGCCGACGTCTTCCCTGAGTCGGTCACTCCCGACGACACCCGCATCAAGACCGGGATCGCACGGGCCTTGGCGGCGGCCTAAGAAGCACCGATAATCCCCGGAATTAACTGGGATTTCGGGCACAGCCCCGCCACGTTCATTGCCTTGGCGCCGCCACTGCGACTAGGGTACGATGAGTTTGGGGCGAAAGCGGCCCGGTCGCGGCAAAGCCGGTACCGGGAGCGCGATCAGCAGGGAACACGCCATGCGCATTGCGGCAGGTCTGATTTTCGCAGGGACCGTATCGTTGCTCGCGTCGAGCGCAGCTTGGTCGCAGACGCCGCCCGCCAAGGGCGCCCCTGCCGCGCCGGCGGCAGCTCCAGCCGCCGCAGCTCCAGCCGCGGCGCCTGCGCCCACCGCAGCGGCTGCCCAAGTGCCTCCGAAGCAACCGGCGCAGCGGCACGCGCCGCCTGCACCAATCCGAACGCGCTCGGCGTCGCCCGCACCGTCGAGATCGACACCACGGGCGGACCGGGCTTCGGCTTCGAGCATTTCAAGCAGCTCGACTTCCTGCGCGACCATGAGGTGGTGCTGACCTTCGACGACGGTCCATGGCCGGGCAACACGCCGGCGGTGCTGAAGGCGCTCGCGGATGAATGCACCACGGGCATCTTCTTCCCGATCGGCAAGCACGCCACCTATCACCCCGAAATCCTGCGTCAGGTCTATGCCGCCGGCCACACCGTCGGTTCGCACACCTGGTCGCACGAGAACCTGAACAACAAGAAGCTGACCGAGGATCAGAAGAAGGACGAGATCGAGCGCGGCTTCGCCGCGGTCAAATGGGCGCTCGAAACCTCCCCCTCGCCGTTCTTCCGCTTCCCGGCGTTGCAGCATCCGCCGGAAATGGTCACCTATCTCGGCAACCGCAACATTGCGATCTTCTCCTGCGATCTCGACTCCTTCGACTTCAAGTCGAAGAACTCGCAGCAGGTGATCGACACCGTAATGAAGAAGCTCGCCAAGCTCGGCAAGGGCATCATCCTGATGCACGACTTCCAGAAGCACACCGCGGAAGCCCTGCCGACGCTGCTGACGCAGCTCAAGGCCGGCGGCTACAAGGTGGTCGCCATGCGCGCCAAATTCCCGGCGACCGTGCTGCCGCAATACGAGCAGGAGCTCGCCAAGGACGTCAAGCTGCCGACCGTGAGCTCGCGCCCGGTCAACAGCGTCGTCACCACCGTCGATCAGTAAAAGCGCCGGCGATCGTCCTGGTGTCTGAGTTGCGTATCGAGGGTTTCGTCATCGTCTCGGCCGATGGCCGGCTGGCGAATGCACGCAACGTGATGCCGGACGATCTCAAGATCGAAGGCGACAAGAAATTCTTCACCGCAGCGCTCGACAGCGCCGATCTCGTCGTGCACGGCCGTCACTCCCAGGAAGAGCAGCCGAACGCGCCGAAGCGCCGCCGCCTGATCCTGACCGGCAAGGTCGCGGCCCTCGCGCCCGACCCTGACAATCCGAAGGCGCTGCTGTGGAACCCAACCGGCTGCCCGTTCGACACGGCGCGCCGCGAGGCCGGCGTGACCTCCGGCATGGTCGCGATCATCGGCGGTCCCGGCGTGTTCGGCATGTTCATGGATCGCTATGACACGTTCTGGCTCTCGGTCGCCTCGAAGGTGCGCATCCCCGACGGCGAGCCGTGCTTTCCCGGCGTGCCTGCCCGCACCCCGCAGCAGGTGCTGTCAGCGCACGGCCTTCACGCCGGCGCGCCGCAGCTGATCGACCCGGCGCAGGATGTCAGCGTCACGCCGTGGCGGCGGAGCGTATAGATCCCGTGCAGCTTGCCACGAACAGCGTCATGACTTCCCTCGCGAAGGTAGTTGCTGGCATGGCGCTGGCGTCGCTGGTCACAACCAGCGCAGTCGGCGCCTGCAAGACCACTCTGCGCGGCGAACTCGTGCAAGCGCCCGGCGACCGCAAGGCCGATGTCGGAGAATTCCTCTACTTCTACCTCGTCGAAATGACGCCGGAGAGCCCGACAGGCTCAGAGAGGCGTTTTCAGTCCTTCGTGGTTCCCAACACGAGCAAGAGGCTTCCCATTCCGTTCGCCCTGGAGATCGATTCATCCAAAGACTGTCCAGGCGAACTCGAGCTGCGCGTCGATACCAAAGACCGAGATATCATGAGACTTGGCACCGATACGTCATCAGCTGGCGGGAAAACGGTCCGGCTTGAAAGGTTTGAGAGCGTACCTATGTGGGGACCATTTTTCTGAACTTCACAGCGGCGCATGAGTGCGTGACATGCCGACAACGCGTCGGACGCGTTAACGCATCGTAGGCCGTCGTGCGGTCCGCCGCCGCCCCCTATACGTCACCATACGCCGGATCGTCCCGGCGCGGACCGCGGCCGTAGCCGGCGATGATGAACAGCGCGCCGATCAGCGACAGGTTCTTCAGCGCGTCGATCAGGGTCCTGAGATTGTCGGGCGCCGGCTGATTCCAGAAATCATGGAAGTAGAAGGTGACGACGCACACATAGACGATCAAGAGCAGCGCGAAGAACCGCGCCAGCACGTTCACCGCGATCATCAGCCCGGCGAGGATCTCGAAGCCACCGACCACGATCGCCAAGAGCTGCATGAACGGCATGCCGACGAAGGTTTCGATCTGCTGCGTATACGGCGCGGCGATGGCCGGGATCGTCAGCTTCGCCGCGATCACATCCGCGGTGGCCTGGATGCCGAACAGCTTGCTCGCTCCCGAATAGAGGAACAGCACGGCAAACAGAATCCGTCCGAAGGTGATGAACGCTGGCATGGGTCGGCCTCACTGGATGGCAGAAATCGGACGAAGCAGGCGCAGCGATTATGGTCGCTCCGCCTGCTTCGATCAAATCGAATCCATCTCGGCTCGGGCACCGTGCAGAAAACCGCGCTGCGGTTTTCCGAACATAACGTGCTCAAACAACGCCCGTCAGCCGAACAGCGTCGGTTGCGCGCGGCCGGCCCGCTCCTGGGCCTCGACCGCGGCGACCGCGGTCATGTTGAGGATGCCACGCGCCGTCACACCGGGGGTGAGGATATGCGCCGGGCGAGCCGGACCGATCAGGATCGGCCCCACCGGCAACGCGTTGGCCAGCGATTTGATCATCTGATAGGCGATGTTGGCCGCGTCGAGGGTCGGCATGATCAGAATGTTGGCCTCGCCTTCCAGCCGCGACTGCGGCAGCACCATGCGCCGCGCCGCGGCCGACAGCGCGGTGTCGCCCTGCATTTCGCCGTCGGCCTCGATCTCCGGATGCTTGTCCTTCAACAGCTGGGTGGCCCGCCGCATCTTGCGCGAGGAGTCCGTATCATAGCTGCCGAAGTCGGAATGTGACACGAAGGCGACCTTCGGCTTGAAGGCGAAGCGCTGGACGTGGATCGCCGCGAGCGAGGCCACTTCCGCAAGTTCCTCAGCGCTCGGATTCGGCCGCACCTGGGTATCGGCGATGAAATGGGCGCCGGTCGAGGTGATCATCAGCGCCAGCGCGGCGTAGTCGCTGACCCCCGGCAGGAAGCCGATGATCTCGCGGACATGGCGCAGATGGCTCATGTAGCGGCCCTCGACGCCGCACAGCATAGCGTCGGCCTCGCCGCGCGACACCGCTAGCGCCGCGATCACCGTGTTGTTGGTACGGACCACGGTCCGCGCCGCCTCCGGCGTCACCCCGCGGCGCCCGGCGACGTCGATATAGGACTGCACATAGGAGCGGTAGCGCGGATCGTCCTCGGGATTGACCAGGTCGAAATCGCGGCCGGCCTTGATCGACAGGCCGAAGCGCTTGATCCTGGTCTCGACCACCGAGGGACGGCCGACCAGGATCGGCCGCGCCAGCTTTTCCTCGAGCACCACCTGGGTCGCGCGCAGCACCCGTTCATCCTCGCCTTCGGCGTAGATCACGCGCACCGGCTGGGTCTTCGCCTTGGCAAACACCGGCTTCATGGTGAGGCCGGAGCGGAACGAGTAGCGTTGCAGTTCGGCGCAGTACTCGTCGAAGTTCTTGATCGGCCGCGTCGCGACGCCCGACTCCATCGCCGCCTTGGCCACCGCCGGGGCGATGCGCAGGATCAGGCGCGGATCGAACGGGCTCGGGATCAGCGAGCCCGGGCCGAATCCCTGGGTCTCGCCGGTCTCGAGGCCATGGGCCACCGCATCCGACGGCGGATCGCGCGCGAGCTGCGCGATCGCATCCACCGCGGCATGCTTCATCGCCTCGTTGATCGCGGTGGCGCCGACGTCGAGCGCGCCGCGGAAGATGAAGGGGAAGCACAGCACGTTGTTGACCTGGTTCGGGAAGTCCGAACGTCCGGTGCAGATCATCGCGTCGGGACGCGCCGCACGCGCCTCTTCCGGCATGATCTCGGGCACCGGATTAGCAAGCGCCATCACCAGCGGCTTGTCCCCCATCTGCTTGACCATCTCGGGCTTGAGCACGCCCGGCGCCGACAGTCCGATGAAGATGTCCGCGCCGGGAATGACGTCGCCCAGCACGCGTGCGTCGGTCTTCTGGGTATAGACCGTCTTCCAGCGATCCATCGTGGTGTTACGCCCCTCATAGACGACACCGTCGATGTCGCAGACAAAGATGTTCTTGCGCTGCGCGCCCATCGAGACCAGCAGGTTGAGGGTCGCGATCGCGGCGGCACCGGCGCCCGAGCAGACGATCTTCACGTCGCTCAGTTGCTTGCCGTTGAGCAGCAGTCCGTTGACGATCGCGGCGGCGACGATGATCGCGGTGCCGTGCTGGTCGTCGTGGAACACCGGGATCTTCATGCGCTCCTTGAGCTGGCTCTCGATCTCGAAGCACTCCGGCCCGCGGATGTCCTCCAGATTGATGCCGCCGAAGGTCGGCTCCAGCGCGGCGACGGTCTCGACCACGCGTTCGATCGTGTCGGCCTTGATCTCGATGTCGAACACGTCAATGCCGGCGAACTTCTTGAACAGCACCGCCTTGCCTTCCATGACGGGCTTGGAGGCCAGCGGGCCGATATTGCCGAGGCCGAGCACCGCGGTGCCGTTCGAGACCACCGCGACGAGATTGGCGCGGGCCGTCAGCGTCGCCGCCTCGGCCGGGTTCTTGGCGATCTCGGTGCAGGCGGCGGCAACGCCCGGCGAATAGGCCAGCGCCAAGTCGCGCTGGTTGGCCAGCGGCTTGATCGCCTGGATCTCGAGCTTCCCCGGGCGCGGCAGCCGGTGATAGGCGAGCGCGGCGTTATGGAGTTCTTCAGACGATGACGACATGCGTGCTCCCCGCGTTTCCGGCCCAAATTTCTTGTTTCTGTGCTAATCCAGGCAAAAGTCAGTTGTCCGGCAAATCGAGCTGGATGTGAAGCATGTCCGGCCGCTTGGATGCAACATCCGATAATATCCCCGTCAACAGGCCTGGACGGCCCAATCCGCCGATGCTGCACCGACCGGCCACGGCTTGGCAATTTTTTCCCCTTGATGATCCGGAGTTGACCGAATGAAGAAAATTCTGCTCGGCCTGATCGCCGTCGCAGTCATCGCGGCCGGCGGCTACTTCGGTTTCGACCTCTATGCCCAGCGCCGGGTCACGCGCGACGTCGAGGCCGCCTTCGAGCAGGTCCGTGCCGCCGGTGCCAAGGCGAGCCACGGCAAGATCGCCTTCGACACCAAGAGCCGCACCCTGACGATTTCGGACATCGCCACCGAGTCGGGGACGCAATCCCCGGTCAGCGTCAAGATTGCCAGCCTCACGATGACCGGCCTCGGTCAGCCGGACGCCGCGCGGATCTCCGCCGGCAATGTCGAATTCAGCGATATCGAGATCGGCGTGGCGAACCCGACGCCGACGATCGCCTCGCTGAGCTACAAGGCGCCGCGGATCACCGTGAAGGACTATTCCGGTCCCGCCGGCCTGCCGCAGCTCCCGGCCTCGTCGTCGATCCTCGAGTTGTACCGGTTTGGATTGGGGCAGCTTGCGAGCATCAACGCCTCATCCGTGAGCGCGCCCAACCTGACTGGAGCGATGACGTTCAGTGCGGCCGCACGTGCGGGCGACGGCGCCGGCGGCACGTTCGATTACTCCGGCCTTGCCATCGAAAACATCAAGGACGGAAAGATCGGGTCGAGCAAGACCGGCAAGATGACGTTCACGATCAACCAGCAGGCCGCAGGCAAGCCGGTCAAGATGACCGGCGACCTCGCCAATATCGTCGCGACCGATATCGACGTCGGCGCGATGGCGGCGATGTTCGATCCGGCCAAGGCCAACGACGACAGGGACTACCGGGTTCAAGGACATGTTTCGGCCGGTCCCTATGTGATCAGCGTGACGCCTGATGCCGCCACAGCCATGCCCGGCTTGAACATGCGGATCGATGGCGTGGCGATCGACGATGTCAGGATAAACCCGTCACGGATGCAACTGCCGGCGCTGCTGGCCATGATCCCGCCACCGGGAAGCCCGCCGCCGTCTCCGGCCCAGGCGCGCGAACTGCTGGAGAAGATTTCCAGCCTCTATTCGGGCGCCGGCATCGGGAATGCCGAGATGCATGGGCTCTTGATTGAGACACCGAAGGGCCCACTCAAGCTGTCCTCGATGCGGTTCAACTTCGAACACGGCAAGATCGGCGAGCTCGCGGTCGAGGGACTTGACGGCAATGCGCCGAACGGTCCCTTCAAGGTCGGACGCTTCGCGCTGAAGGCGCTCGACGTCGCGAGCCTCATGCGGCTGTCGGCACAGTTCGCCGGGCAGAAACCGTCGCCTGAACAGGCGCTGGCGCTATTTCCGATGATCGAGGGTGTTGAGGTCAAGGGTGTCACGTCGCCCTACAAGGCCACCGGCAAGCCGGTCAACATCGACGTCTTCAGCCTCGACTGGGGTCAGTTCGTCGGGCCGATCCCGAGCAAGCTGCACCTGATCGCGAAAATGGCGGCACCGCTGGATGCCGCCGATCCGCAGCAGCAGGCGCTGGTCGCCGCCGGAATAGACCGGATGGCCGTCGATGCCGATCTCGGCGCGGCCTGGACGGAGGCGTCGCGCGCCTTCGCGCTTGAGCCGGTCAAGCTCGACATGGCGGGCCTGTTGAAGGCATCGGCGAAGCTCACGCTCGGCAACGTGCCGCGCGAGGCGTTTTCGACCAGCGCCGCGGAATCCATCGGCGCCGCGGCGCAGATCGAGGCCGGCGTGATCGAGCTGACCATCCACGATCTCGGCGTCATCGATCTCGCGATCGCGCAGTTCGCACGCAGCCAGAACGTCGGCCGTGACGAGGCGCGCAAAGCCATCCTTGATAGCATCAAGGCACAGGACGACGCGATCGGCGGAGGCAATCCGGATGCGGCAGCCCTCGTCACCGCGGTCAGCCAGTTCATCGAGACGCCGGGGCAGACGCTGGTCATCAGGCTGACCCCGCGCGCGAAAGCGCCGGTGCTTCAATTGATGCAACTGCTCAAGACCGATCCGCAATCGGCGCTGGCGCAATTCAAGATCGAGGCGTCGACGGGGCTGTGATGTGGCTTCTCGCTCTCCCCGTTCTTCCGGAGAGAGCTTCGCGTCACCTCTCTCCACAAGGGCGTGGAGAGGTGACTTCAGAGGCTAGCTCTTCGCCGGCGGGTTGGGCCGGATGTGCAGCTCCTTGAGCTGCTTCGGCGTCGCCTCAGACGGCGCGCCCATCAGCAAGTCCACGTACTGCTGATTCATCGGGAACAGCGAGATCTCACGCAGATTGTTGGTGCCGCAGAGCAGCATCGTGATGCGCTCGATACCGGCCGCCATGCCGCCATGCGGCGGCGCGCCGTACTGGAACGCACGGTACATGCCGCCGAACCGGTCGATGACCTCCTGCTCGCCGTAGCCCGCGATCTCGAACGCCTTCACCATCGCTTCCGGCTTGTGGTTGCGGATGCCGCCGGACGCCATCTCGTAGCCGTTGCAGGCGATGTCGTACTGGAACGCCTTGATCGTGAGCGGGTCCTGCGACTGCAGCGCCTCGAGACCACCCTGCGGCATCGAGAACGGGTTGTGCGAGAAGTCGACCTTCTTGTTCTCCTCGTCATACTCGTACATCGGGAAGTCGACGATCCAGGCGAATTCGAACCGATCCTTGTCGATCAGGTTCAGTTCCTCGCCGAGCTTGTTGCGCGCGAGGCCGGCGAACTTCCAGAACTTCTCGGGATCGCCGGCGACGAAGAACGCGGCATCGCCTTCCTTCAGGCCGAGCTGGTCGCGGATCGTAGCGGTGCGCTCCGGGCCGATGTTGTTGGCGAGCGGGCCCGCGCCCTCGCCGCCCTCGCGCCACATGATGTAGCCGAGGCCGGGCTGGCCTTCGCCCTGCGCCCAGGAGTTCATGCGGTCGCAGAACGCCCGCGACCCGCCGCCCTTGCCCGGGATTCCCCAGACCTGGTTCTTCGGGTCCTCCAGCATCCGCGCGAACACCTTGAAGCCGGAGCCCCGGAAATGCTCGGAGACCTCCTGCATCACGATGGGGTTGCGCAGGTCCGGCTTGTCGGAGCCGTATTTGCGCACCGCCTCGGCGAACGGAATCCGCGGCCAGTTTTTCGTGACCGGCTTGCCATTGGCGAATTCCTCGAACACGCCGGTGATGACCGGCTCCAGCGCCGCGAACACGTCGTCTTGGGTGACGAAGCTCATCTCGACGTCGAGCTGGTAGAACTCCGGCAGGCGGTCGGCGCGCGGGTCCTCGTCGCGGAAACACGGCGCGATCTGGAAGTAGCGGTCGAAGCCCGACATCATCAAGAGCTGCTTGTACTGCTGCGGCGCCTGCGGCAGCGCGTAGAACTTGCCGGGATGGATGCGCGAGGGCACCAGGAAGTCGCGCGCGCCTTCCGGCGAGGACGCCGACAGGATCGGGGTCTGGAATTCGAAGAAGCCCTGCCCCTTCATCCGCCTGCGGATCGAATCGACGATCGCGCCGCGGGTCATGATGTTCTGGTGCAGCTTGTCGCGACGCAGGTCGAGGAAGCGGTACTTCAGCCTGATGTCCTCGGGATATTCCTGCTCGCCGAACACCGGCAGCGGCAACTCGGCCGCCGGGCCAAGCACCTCGATCTCCTTGATGTAGACCTCGACCGTGCCGGTCGGCAGTTCCGGATTGTCGGTGCCGGCGGGACGGCGGCGCACCTTGCCGTCGATCCGCACCACCCACTCCGAGCGGAACTTCTCGACCTCGGCGAACGCCGGCGAGTCCGGATCGGCCACGCACTGCGTGATGCCGTAATGGTCGCGCAAATCGACGAACAACACGCCGCCATGGTCGCGGACCCGGTGGACCCAGCCTGACAGCCGGGCCGTCTGGTCGATATCGCTCTCACGGAGCGCGCCGCATGTGTGTGACCGGTAGCGATGCATTTTCGTTCCAAAACTGATGTCGGAGGGTCGAATCGCGACAGGGCCAAAATGCCCCGTCCGAAGTTGCGGAGGGTTTACCCGACGAGGCCGGGTGCGGCAACCAATGGAACGCCGCCTTTTCGGGGCAAACCGCAGATTTTCGGCATCGACGCCGCCAATCGTTTGCCTATTCGGCCCGCCGGCCTATCTTTCCGATATGACCGTCCATTTCCCGTTCCAGAACACCTATTCGGCGCTGCCGGCGAACTTTTTTGCCCGCGTCGCGCGACCCCCGTGGCCGCCCCCCGCCTGATCAAGCTGAACCGGCCGCTGGCGGTCCAGCTCGGGCTGGACCCGGACCTGTTATCAACGCCCGAAGGCGCCGAAATCCTCGCCGGCAAGCGGCTGCCCGAGGGCGCCGACCCGATCGCCATGGCCTATGCCGGCCACCAGTTCGGACACTTTGTTCCCCAGCTCGGCGACGGTCGCGCCATCCTGCTCGGCGAGGTCATCGACAAAAACGGTGTCCGCCGCGACATCCAGCTCAAGGGATCAGGCCCGACCCCGTTCTCCCGCCGCGGCGACGGCCGCGCCGCGCTTGGTCCGGTCTTGCGCGAATACATCGTCAGCGAGGCGATGTTCGCCCTGGGCATCCCGACCACCCGCTCGCTCGCCGCCGTCGTCACCGGCGAGCCGGTGATGCGCGAGACCGCGCTGCCGGGCGCGGTGCTGACCCGCGTCGCCTCGAGCCACATCCGCGTCGGCACCTTCCAGTTCTTCGCCGCCCGCGGCGACACCGACGGCGTACGCGCGCTCGCCGATCACGTCATTGCGAGGCACTACCCCGAGCTCAGGGATGCCGCGCAGCCCTATCACGCGCTGCTCGCCGGCGTCGTGGCGCGGCAAGCCGCGCTGGTCGCGCGCTGGCTGCTGGTCGGCTTCATCCACGGCGTGATGAACACCGACAACACCTCGATCTCGGGCGAGACCATCGACTACGGCCCCTGCGCCTTCCTCGACGCCTACAATCCGGCACAGGTGTTCTCCTCGATCGACGAGATGGGCCGCTACGCCTATGCCAACCAGCCGCGCATCGCGCTGTGGAATCTGACCCGGCTCGCCGAATGCCTGCTGCCGCTGTTCGACAGCGAGCAGGAGAAGGCGATCGAGCAGGCGCAAGTGATCCTCGGCGAATTCCCCGAAAAATTCACCGCGGCCTATCAGGCCGGGCTGCGCGCCAAGATCGGCCTGTTCACCGCGCGCGACGGCGACGAGGCGCTGATCCAGGACCTGCTCGACGCGATGGCCAGGAACGCGGCTGACTTCACGCTGACCTTCCGGCATCTCGGCAACGCTGCGGCCGATGACGCCGCCGATGTCCGCGCCCAGTTCACCGATCCAGCCGCGTTCGACGAATGGGCCGCCCGCTGGCGCACGCGCCTCGCGCTGGAGCCGCAGAGCGCAGCCGAGCGCAAGGCCGCGATGGCTGCCGTCAACCCGGCCTTCATCCCGCGCAACCACCGCATCGAGGCGGTGATCCAGGCAGCCGTCAACAACGACGATTACGCGCCGTTCGAGGAGTTGCTGACGGTGCTGGCAAAGCCGTTCGAGGACCAGCCGCAGTTCACCTCCTACGCCGATCCACCGCTGCCCGAGCAGATGGTGACGCAGACGTTCTGCGGGACGTGAGGCACCGGCGTCATTGCGAGTAGTTTCGTAGGATGGGTAGAGCGCAGCGAAACCCATCAATTACAACCGCGTGGCGGGACGATGTGTTTCGCTTCGCTCTACCCATCCTACGATCCCTACTTACACCGTCACCACGATCTTCCCGAACTGCACGTTCGACTCCAGATACCGGTGCGCCTCGACGATCTCCTCGAACGCAAACGTCCGCGCGATGATCGGCTTCAGCGCGCCGTCCGCAAGCCCGTCGAGGATGAACGCCTTCGCCGCGGCGAGCCGCGCGAGATCCTGAACGATCTCGTGCACACGGTAACCGCGCAGAATCAGGCTCTTGCTCAGCGCCGTGAACAGCGGAAACGGCGTCGGCTCGGAGCTGAGCCCACCATACTCGATCAGGATGCCGCCATGCGCCATCGCCGCTGTCAGCGGCACGAAGACGGGGCCGCCGACCGGGTCGAGCACCACGCGAACGCCGTCCCGCCCCGCGATCTGCTCCAGCCTTGATTGCAGGTCCTCCTCCGCGGACGCGATCACATGCGCGGCGCCGGCATCGCGCAGGGCCTGCGCCTTTGCGGAGGTCCGCGTGACCGCGATCGGGATCGCACCGACGCGGTTGGCGATCTGGATCGCGGCAAGCCCGACGCTGCTCGATGCCGCCGTGATCACGGCGAACTCCCCGCGGCCAAGCTTCGCAATATCGATCAGGGCGCCATAGGCCGTCAGGTATTGCATCCACACCGCAGCCGCCGTCTCGAACCCCAGCGCCGGCGGATGCTTGACGACCAGCTCGGCCGGAAACGACGCGAGCTCGGCATAGGCCGGCCATCGCGCCATCGAGATCGGCGGCACGATGCTGACGGCATCCCCCGGCGCGAAACCGCCGACGCCCTCGCCGACCGCCTCGACGAGGCCGGCGGCCTCGAGGCCTAGTCCGGACGGCAGCCGCGGCGTCTCGATATAGGTCCCGCTGCGCATCAGGGCCTCGGCGCGGTTCAGTCCGAGCGCCTTGATCCGGATCTGGACCTCGCCGCGCGCGGGCGGCGCGATCGCCACATCCTCGATCCGCAGCACCTCGGGACCACCGAGCTGGTGAAAACGAACGACACGCGCCATCGGCGACACTCCAAAACAGTTAAATTGAATGGAGCTATGCCGGGACAAATTCAGCGGATAAATCATCGCGCAGACTGAACAGTCAAAACTGGGAGTTTCGAATGATGGATCGCCTGACCAGCATGGCTGTCTTTCTCAGGGCAGCCGATCTCGGCTCGTTCGCGGCCGCGGCCGACGCGCTCGAGATGTCCGGCCCGATGGTCGGCAAGCATGTCAGCTTCCTCGAACAGCGGCTCGGCGTTCGCCTGATCCACCGCACCACGCGGCGTCAAAGCTTGACCGAGCTCGGACAGGCCTATTACGAGCGCTGCCGCGCCGTGCTTGCCGAGGCGGAAGCCGCCGACGCCATCGCGGCAGATCAACTATCGGAACCGCGTGGGCGGCTGCGGGTGACGATGCCGACGCTGCTCGGCCGGCACTGTGTGGCGCCGCTGCTGCTCAAGCTGGCGCAGAAATATCCGGCGCTGGAGCTCGATCTCTCGTTCGGCGACCCGGTCGCCGATCTGATGGAGGGCGGCTACGACCTTGCGATCAGGACCGGCGAGCTCACCGAGCAGGCGAGCGTGATCACGCGGCGCATCGCGCGCCAACGCATGGTGGTGTGCGGCTCACGCGCCTATCTGAAGGCGCATGGCAGGCCGCGAACGCTCGACGAACTCGGCCGGCACCAGGCGCTGGTCTATCGCCGCTCCGGGCGGCTTCGCCCATGGCTGTTCCCGCGCGATGGTCAGCCCCCGCACGAGGTCTGGCCGGCAGGCCGCCACAAGTTCGACGATCTCGAAGCGATCGCCGACGCCGCCGCGCGCGGCATGGGGCTGGCGTGGTTGCCGTCCTGGCTGGTGCGCGAACGCCTCGAACGCGGCGCGCTGGTCCGCGTTCTCGGCAACGAAGGTGAACTGCCCTATGACTGCCACGCGCTGTGGCTGCCGACACCGCGCCTGCCGCTCAAGGTCCGCCTTGCGGTCGACGCGCTCGCCGCCGCGCTGCCGAAGCTCGTGGCCTAGCGTGCACTCGGTTCTGCGATGCCGCGTCGTGAGCGTTAACTCACCCTGCACCATGCCGGGAGGCTCGCGGCGGTAACCATAAGGCTTAACAGCGCGTCAACGCTCCCCCAACAAGTCTAACTGTTTCTGATGGGGGAGAACGGCCCGTGGACGCATTTGCATTTGAATTTATGGGGCTCGCGATGATCGCGCTGTGTCTGGTCGTTCTGGCGATGCCTGCGGCGCGCCGGCCATCGAAGAACATGCGCTACGAGTGAGCCATCGCGATGGCTACCGGCGTATCGGTCGCACGGCGCCCATGTATTTCGCTGTAGGCAGATAATATCGCGCTCAGGCGTCACCAAATCGCGATATCGTTGCCCTGATGAGTCCTCACGCGGGACGTAAGCCAGGGAATTGACCGCGCTTGAACGACACCGACATCCAGCACTCGAACACGACGCCCGCCGCCGCGCATTCGCCGCTCGAGGTGCTGCTGATCTTCCTCAAGCTCGGCGTCAGTTGCTTCGGCGGACCGATCGCCCATATCGGCTATTTCCGCGACGAGTTCGTCACCCGCCGGCGCTGGCTCGACGAGCAGGCCTATGCCGATCTGGTCGCGCTCTGCCAATTCCTGCCGGGCCCGGCGAGCAGCCAGGTCGGCTTTTCGCTCGGGCTGATGCGCGCGGGCTATCTCGGCGCGCTGGCGGCCTGGACCGGCTTCACGCTGCCGTCGGCGATTGCGCTGGTGCTGTTTGCCTATGGCGCGGGCGGATTGAGCGGACCGGCCGGCGTCGGACTGGTGCATGGCCTCAAGCTGGTCGCAGTCGCAATCGTGGCCCAGGCCGTCTGGGGCATGGCGCGCTCGCTCTGTCCCGACCGTGAGCGCGCATCGATTGCGACGGTGGCGGCGCTGGTCATTCTGACGAGCGCCTCGTCGATCGCGCAGATCGGCGCCATCGTGCTCGGCGCCATCGCCGGGCTCTGGTTCTGCCGGGCGCAAACCGCCAATGGCGCCACCCATATTGCGATGCCGGTGTCGCGGCGTGTTGGCGTCGCAGCGCTGATCCTGTTCCTTGCCCTGCTGGTCGGGTTGCCGCTGCTCGCCCGGACCTGGCCCGGCCTCGGCCTGTTCGAGGCGTTCTACCGCTCCGGCGCGCTGGTGTTCGGCGGCGGTCACGTCGTGCTGCCGCTGCTGCGCGAAGCTGTGGTGACGCCGGGCTGGATCGGCGACGATGCGTTCCTGACCGGCTACGGCGCCGCACAGGCCGTGCCGGGCCCGCTGTTCACCTTCGCCGCCTATCTCGGCGCCGTGATCGGCGGACTGCCGGGCGCGGTCACAGGCCTGATCGGTATCTTCATCCCGGGAATCCTGGTCCTGCTCGCCGCACTGCCGTTCTGGGACAGCTTCCGCAAGCAGGCCACGGCACAGGCGATGATGCGCGGCGTCAACGCCGCCGTGGTCGGCATCCTCGGTGCAGCGCTCTACAATCCGGTCTGGACCAGCAGCGTGCAGCGTCCGCTCGATTTCGGCATCGCGCTGGCCGGTTTCGTGCTGCTCACGGCCTGGCGGGCGCCGCCGCTCGCGGTGGTCGTCCTCAGCGCCGCCGCCGGCATCGCCGCCGGGCTCCTGCAATCGTGAACGGCCGTGCCGGCCGCCTCGCCGGCCGGATTAAGAACGCCTTCATGCCTCGCCGCCATGATAACAGGCGTATGCCGAGCGTTGCCAAACAACCGGATCCGACCCGGGTTCCTGTGCTGGACCTGCTGCGGCTCGCCGCGGTCGGGGCCGTGATCCTGTACCATTACGGCTTCTGGGGCACTGCATCGCACGGGGTTCAGAAGGTGGCGATGCCCTACCTCGCCCCGGTCGCCCAGTACGGCTTCCTCGGCGTTCCCGTTTTCTTCGCGATCTCGGGCTTCGTCATCGCCTATTCGGCGGAAGGCCGCACGCCGGTCGGCTTCGCGATCGCCCGCTTCAGCAGGATCTATCCGACCTTCGTCATCTGCATGACGTTGACCTTCCTGGTGACCCTTCTCCTGGGCCGCCCCTGGTTTCAGGTGACCTGGGGACAGTGGCTGGCGAACCTGATCATCGCCGCGCCGATGCTCGGTCAGCCCTACATGGACGACGCCTATTGGTCGCTGGTGATCGAGGTCGTGTTCTACGCCTGGGTCGCGCTGTTCCTGGCCTGGGGCGTATTCCCACGGCGGATCGACACCATCATCGTGGTGTGGATCGCCATCACCTTCGCCAACGAGCTGACGCTGGATGTCCCGCTGTTCGAGAAGCTCTTCATGGCCGACGACAGCGGCTTCTTCGCCGTTGGCCTCTTGATCTATGAGCATTACCGCGGACGGCGCGACATGAGACTCTACAGCCTGCTGACGCTGGCGATGGGAACGGCGACGTTCCAGGCCGTGCACAAGCTGGAGCGACTCGGCGTCCACACCCACGGCAGCTTCGATCCGCGCGTCGTGGCGGCGATCTGCATCGTCTCGCTCGCCATCGTGTTCGCCGCCACCCGGATCAAGTCCGTGCTGCTGCCGGACAGCGTCGTCCGGGCGGTGGGCGGCATCACCTATCCGCTCTATCTGCTGCACCTGCAGCTCGGCTACGTGATCCTGCTGCTGATCACCCCCGCGCCGAATGCGCTCTCGACCACGCTTGTCGTGGCCGGCATGGTGGTGCTGGCGTGGTTCGTCTGGCGCTTCCTCGAAGCTCCCGCACATTACCGCGTCAGGGACGGGCTCACGACGCTGGCCTCACGATATGGATGGCCGTCGCGCATTCGCGCCGGCGACGCGCGGCTCAACCCGGGCAGCATCGCCGCGCCGGCCGAGGCCGGGCGGATCGCCAATCATTGATGTGCCGGATGGCGCAAGTCCGCACGGCAACCTCCCACGTCATTCCGAGGCTCGCGAAGCGAGAGCCCGGACTCCATTGATCTACGCGGTTTGCGGCCCAATGGATTCCGGGCTCAGCCCTTCGGGCTGCCCCGGAATGGCGAACTGAAGAAGAGCGTCCTTCGTCACTCACGGCAGCAGCTTCTGCTCAGCGTCGCGACCAGCGATTACCAGCCCATCCGGCGCAAAACACCGCGTCGGCGCTGTCGGGAATGGTCTGTGCGAACCATCGGTCGACGTCCGGTGATGTCTGGGTCGTCGGCTCGTCGCGATAGCGCAGCCGGCCATAGGCGCCGCGCATCGCCATCGTCGCTGTCTCGATGGCCTGACGAGGGTACAAGATTGCGGCCAGCCTGAGACAAAGCTCGTCGAGACCATCCGGGTGCGTTGTGGCCGGAATGGCCGGCACAACGCTGCGGCATTGCGCGCGGCCCAGGACGTAGATGACGGGATTTCGCGTCCGCCAGCACAGGCAGAATTCTGCCGGCGCCGCCGGGTCGGCGAACTCCGCCGCCATCGCGGTCTCGAACATCCGCTTGAAGAAACCACTGCCGCGATAGGTGTCGCGGACTGCGGTGCCCGACAGATAGATGACCGGCGTGCCGTCAACGGCCAGACGCTGGATGATCATGTAGGCCACGCATGTACCGCCGTCATGAAGCAGAACTAGGCCGTGGTCCGGTTTGAACGGCGAGTGCTGGCGCGACCAGAATCTCTCCGCTGTCAGCCAATTGGTTTCGATGATGCTATTGATGTCGTCGAGCACGCTATCGCGGCGAGGCTCCGGGACATCGGACGCGATTGGAAACAAGTCACTGGTAACAGCCTCTGGCTGTGTCGCGATCACGGCGGCTCCTACTTCAATTCGACTTCCGGTTGCCGTCTTATGTTACGGCACCCGTGACTCGCCTCTCAAGTCGGAACGCGCCGATCGCAGTTCTCACCGCCCCACCAACGGGCACTTACTCTCCTCGAGCGAGCGAAACGCCTCGTCCGGCTGGATCGTGGTGACGAGCTTGGCCACGTCCCACGGCCCCTTCGATTCCGCTGGTGTCTTGACCTGCACGAGATAGAGGTCGTGCACCATGCGCTGGTCCGCGCGGATCGTCCCCTGCGGCGTATAGGCGTCCGCCACCGGCGTCGCCTTCATCTTCGCCATGACGATCTCGCCGTCGTCTGAATTCGTGTCCTTCACCGCCTGCAGATAGTGCCGGACGGCCGAATAGACCCCGGCCTGGATCTGCGACGGCATCGCCTTGCGCCGGGCAAAGAACGCATCGGCCCATTTGCGCGCCGCCGGCGAAACGTCCTCGAAGAAACTGGTCGCGATCAGGTCGCCCTGCGTGACCGACAGCCCGGCAGCAACGATGTCGACGTTCTGGAACGTCATCGGAACCACCGCGATGCCCTGCTGCGCGAAACCGAACTCCTGTGCCTGCTTCATGATCGTGACATTGTCGCCAGCCGCGTTCAGCGCCAGCACCTTGGCGCCACTGGCCTGCGCCTGCAGCAGGAAGGAAGCGAAATCAGCGGTGTTGAGCGCGGTCTTGACGCTGCCGGCGACCTTGACGCCGAGCTTGTCGAGCTTGGCCCGCGCGATCGCCTCCACCGCGTGCCCGAACGCATAGTCCGCGGTGATGAAGAACCACGAACCTTGCACGGTCTTCGACACGCCGGCGACGACCGCATTGGCCGTCGAAGCCGCATCATGCGTCCACTGCACGCTGGTCGGCGCGCAGGCCTTCTCCGTCAGCTCGACGGCGCCCGCGCCCGAGACCAGGAACACCCGCTTGTTCTCGCGCACCAGTTCCTGCACGGCGAGCGCCGCGCCGGAACTGCCGCCGTCGGCGATGGCCTGAACGCCCTCGCGGTCGAACCAGCGCCGCGCGATTGCCGACGCCACGTCGGCCTTGTTCTGGTGGTCGGCCTGCAGGATCTCGATCGGCTTGCCGTTGATCTTGCCGTCGAAATCCTCGGCAGCCATCCGCGCCGCCTCGACCGAGCCCGGCCCCATCGCGGTTGCGAAGATGCCGCTCATGTCGGTCAGCACGCCGACGCGGATTGCATCGCCCTTGATCTCGGCCGACGCGCTGCCCGACAGCGCCACAATTGCGAGCATCGGCAGTATTGCGCCACCCAGCAATCGGACGATCAGGCTTGGTTTCCCGGCCATCAGTGCCTCCCCTGTCTTATGTTTTCTGGACTGATGTGCCGCGCCCGGTCACCGCGTCGAGCCACGGACAATCCGGCACCGGCGCGCGCACGCCGCGCGCGGCGGCCGACAGCCGCATCTCGCGCAGACGCGCGCGGCTCTCCGGCTCCATGTAGAGCCGGTCGTGGCCCCAGAAGCTTGGGCCGTCGAAGGTCTCGTGCGGCTGCCAGGTGGCGGGATCGATGACGCGGCCGCCCCAGCCATATTCGACGAAGAAGCCAGAGGGCGTCGTGGCGTAGAACGAGGTCACGAAATCGTTGGTGTGCCGGCCGAGCGTGAAGGCGACCCGGCCCTCGTCGAGTTGCGCCAGATCGTAGCCCTGTCCGACGTCGTCGAGGCTGTAGAGTTCGACCATGAAGTGATGCAGCCCGCGCCGGCCTGAGCCGACCATCGCAAAGCTGTGGTGACGGCCGTTGACGTGGAAGAAATACAGTTTGTACGGCGTCAGCCCGTAGTCGCTGACCCTGAAGCCGAGCAGATCGCGATAGAACGGCAACAGCGGTTCGACGTCCTCGACATTCAGCACGACATGGCCCATGCCGAGCGGCCCGGTCTTGAATCCCGAGATGGGCCGCGCCGGCGCGAACGGCGTGTCCGCGATCGCAGGGCCGTGGAAAACCTCCATCGGATTGCCGGCGGGGTCGCGAAAGCTGATCAGATAGGCGACGTGCCGTTCGTCCGCGAGCTGACGGGTGCCGCGATGAACCGCGGTGCCGTGCCGCTCCAGCCGTGCCGCCAGCCGTTCAAGCGCGGCGGCATCAGCGACCTCCCATCCGAAGAAGCCGGCATCGTCGCCGTCGCGATCGCTCACCACCAGGCGCTGCTTCCGGTCGTCCATCCGGAAGGCACGCGTGCCGCCGCCACGATCGACCGGGTGCATGCCGAGCAGCCTGGTCGCGAAGCCGGACCAGTCCTCGAGCCGCTGCGACTGGATGCCGATATAGCCGAGCGCGTTGATTTCCGATGCAGTTTCCATGGCTCCCTCCCGTCACATCGCTTCCGCCACCACCGGATTGCGCAGCACGCCGATCCCCGAGATTTCGACCTCGGCGACGTCGCCGGGCCTCATCCAGAGCGGCGGGTTGCGCTTGGCGCCGACACCGCCCGGCGTGCCAGACACGATCACGTCGCCGGGCACCAGCGGCAGGATGGTCGAGATGTAGGCGATCAAATGCGGGATATCGGTGATCAGGAGATCCGTCGTGGTGTGCTGCACCACCTGCCCGTTGATCCGCGTCTCCAGCTTGAGCTTAGAGGGATCGGCGATCTCGTCGCTTGTCACCATCCACGGCCCGAATGCGCCGGTGCCCGCGAAGGTCTTGCCGGAGAGGAACTGGCTGGTGTGACGCTGCCAGTCGCGGATGCTGCCCTCGTTGTAGCAGGCATAGCCCGCGACATGCGCCAGCGCCGCATGCGGCGCGATGTGCCGCCCGCCCCTGCCGATGATAACGGCGAGTTCGCCCTCGTAGTCGAACTCGTCGGAGGCCCTGGGCTTCACCAGCGGCGCAAGATGGCCGATCTGGCTGCCGGCGTAGCGCGCGAACAGCGCCGGCTTGTCCGTGACCGTGCGGCCGGTCTCGGCGACGTGGTCGCGGTAGTTGAGGCCGACGCAGATGATCTTGTCGGGATTGGGGATGACCGGTTCGAAGGCGACGTCGCTCAAAGCAAGGTCCGGCGTCGATGCCTTTGCAAGTGCAGCGGCCTCGCCAAGCAATCCGCCTGCGAGGAGATCGCGCAGGGTCGGCGCGCGGTCGCCAAATGCCGTCGACAGCGTGACGATGCCGTCACCGACAACGCAGCCATAGCCGCCTCCATCGGCGGTCGAGAACGACGCGAGTTTCATCCAAAATCCTCCTGGCTCATGCTGTCGACCAGCGCCGACAATTGCTGCGGGGTCTCCGCCAAACCAACAATGTATCGATCCGGCCGAACCAGCGCTGCATGCGCCCCGATGCTGTCGAGCCAATCGCTAAGCGGACCCTGGCCATCTGCGACCAGGGTGATGCCGCGCCGGCTGCAGCGGTCGCGGGCCGCGTGATCAAGTCCATCCAGAAAGTCCGGCCGCGCTAACACGGCAATCCGATATCCGACGTGATCGTCGAGCCGGCGTCCGGTCGAGAGCATCGGCTGCGGGACCGGCGTGCCCGCAATGGCGCACTCGCGCCGGAACAGGCCCGGTCCGAGCCGCGGCTTGATGGTCGCCATCCGTCGTGGTTCTGCGTCCGCCTCCCGATCCTCGCTGCGCGTCGCGTTGATCAGGCTTCCGAGCCGGACCGCAAGCTCGACATACTCGCGAACGTGCGGGTGGCGTTCAGTCTGGTAGCTGTTCAGCAAGGCATTGTTCGCCTCGCCACGGATCACCCGCCCGAGCTTCCAGGCCAGATTGGCCACATCGCGAATGCCGGCGCACATCCCCTGCCCGAGAAACGGCGGGGTCTGGTGCGCGGCATCACCGGCGATCAACAACCGCTCGCGGCGCCAGGTCGAAGCAATGACCGAATGAAAACTGTAGGCCGCCGCGCGCTCCAGGTCGGCGTCATCGGGAGTGATCCAGCGCGCCAATAGCTTCCAGACATTTTCCGGATCGGTGATCCGCCGCGCATCGTCATCCGGCATGATCGCGATTTCCCAACGTCGGCGATTGCCGACGCTGCGGACATAGGTCGCTGGACGGCGCGCGTCGCAAAACTGAACGCTGTAGTCGCCGAGCTCCGGCATCGGCCGCTTCAGGATCGCGTCGATCACCAGCCAGGGCTCGTGAAAGCCGAGATCGTCCATCTCCGAACCGATCAGCCGGCGGACCAGTGAGCGCGCGCCGTCGCAACCCACGACGTAGCGCGCCCGCGCCTCCTCGAGCTTGCCATTGGCGACGCTTTCAAAGCGGATCGCGACGTGATCGCTGCGTTGATCGATCGCAAAGGCGTCGGCGCGCAAGCGGATGTTGACGGATGCATGCGCCCGCGCGCCAGCCCGCAGCACGCGCTCGAGTTCGGGCTGGTGGAAGCGATAGCTGATGTTCCATCCGTTCGGACCGATCTCCAGCGGCCGCGACCAGTCGAGGAAAAGGCGCCCGTCACCATCGACGAAATGCATGCCGGGGGAGACGTGGGTGAACGGCAATATCTCGTCCGCCAGACCAATAGTCTGGAACACCCGCATCACCTCGTCGTCGAAGTGCACGGCGCGGGGCAGCGCATAGGGTTCGGCTTCGCGCTCGAGCGCGATCACACTGAGCCCGTCAACCGCCAGCAGATTGGCGAGCGTGGCGCCGACCGGGCCCAGCCCGATGATGGCGACGTCATAAAGCCCTTCCGCGCGTTGCGGCCCGTCCATGCGTTTCCCTTTCCGTTGCGATAAGGCTTGCCAGCCGGTCGTGAGCCGTGCAACGACGATGGCAATTCTGTTCACCAGGTGAACATCGATGGACGTCAAACCGATCCGCGCGCTCGGCCGTGGCCTTGCCGTGCTCGCCGCGCTGAACCGCCACGCATCCGCCACCGCGCTGACCCTGGCGCGGGAAACCGGCCTGCCGCGGGCCACGGTCTATCGCTCGCTGAAAACCCTGATCGACACCGGCTACATCATGCAGAGCCGGTCCGATGACCGGTTCACGTTACTCCTGAAAGTGCGCGAGCTCTCGGACGGGTTCGAGGACGAGCAATGGCTCGGGGCCGCGGCGGCGCCCGTGATCTTCGATCTCACGCGCAAGATCCTCTGGCCGAGTGACGTTACGACGCTCGAAGGCGTGCGAATGGTGGTGCGCGAATCCACCCATCGCTTCGCGCCGATGTCGATCGATCGCAGCATGGTTGGCGTGCGCATTCCCCTGCTCGCGAGCTCCGCGGGTCTCGCCTACCTCGCATTCACCGCAGCGCGCGAGCGCGCCCTGCTGCTCGATCTGCTGGAGACGTCAGGCGAGCTCACGGATCGCGCCGCCACCGAGAAGCAGCTCCTGCGCGTCCGCCGCCGGGGCTATGCGGTGCGCCAGGGTGGCCGGATCTGGCCTCACACCGGCACCATCGCGATGCCGATCCGCCGCGACAGGCAGGTGATCGGCTGCGCCTCGGTCATCTGGATGACCAAGGCGCTGACCGCTGCGGACGGGATCGCGCGCTGCCACGGCCCACTGCGTCAGGCGATCCGCGATATCGAGGCCCGGCTGCGTTAGGTCTTGATGGCGCCGATCCCGTGTCGCGAGAACGCGGGGCCTCTCGGCCTCCTAAGTTTGCCTGGCTTTCGCCAGGACGACGGACGAATTCGCGGCAGGATCAGGCCGAAAACCCCCTCGAATCACGTCCAATCAATTCAAAAAAGCCCTGTCCCTCACCCCGTGCAGGGCCAAAATCCCTGCAAGACCCTTGACATAGCTGCCCTTTCGGCAGAACGCGTGTGGTCAAGCCGTCATGGACAGTTCATGGATCTGATTAGCACGACCTCCGACCTCGCCGCCGCCTGTGATCGGCTCGCCCAACACAAGGTCATCACCGTCGACACCGAGTTCCTGCGGGAGACGACCTACTATCCCCTGCTCTGCGTCGTGCAGATGGCAAGTGCGGATGAAGCCGTCGTGGTCGACGCACTGGCGCCCGGCATCGACCTCAAGCCGTTCTTCGAACTGATGTCGAACGAGGCCGTGCTGAAGGTTTTCCACGCCGCGCGACAGGACATCGAAATCGTCTGGCACCTGTCCGGCACGATCCCGCATCCGATTTTCGACACCCAGGTCGCGGCCATGGTGCTCGGCTATGGCGACAGCATCGCCTATGACCAGCTGGTCGATCGCGTCACCGGCCACCGCCCCGACAAGACCCATCGCTTCACCGACTGGTCGCGCCGTCCGCTGAGCGAGGAGCAGCTGCATTACGCGGTCTCCGACGTCACCCATCTGCGCGAAGTGTTCGCAGCGCTCGATGCCGATTTGCGCAAGCGCGACCGCAGCGACTGGGTCAGCGAGGAGATGGAGATCCTGACCTCGCCGAAAACCTACGACTTCCATCCCGAGCGTGCCTGGGAGCGGCTCAAGACCCGCGTGCGCAAGCCGCGCGAGCTCGCGGTGCTGATCGAGGTCGCGGCCTGGCGCGAGCAGGAGGCGCAGAGCCGCGACGTGCCGCGTTCCCGCGTGCTCAAGGACGATGCGGTCGGCGACATCGCCACCCATGCGCCGACCTCGCTGGAGAAGCTCGGCAACCTGCGCTCGCTGCCGAAGGGCTTCGAGCGCTCGAAATGGGGCGCCGACATCATCGCCGCGGTGCAGCGCGGGCTGGCCCGCGACCAGGCGACGCTGCCCAAGCTGGAAAAGCCGAGAAACAATTCCAACGGCGCGGCCACCGTCGAACTGCTCAAGGTGCTGCTGCGCATGACCTCGGAGCGCCACGGCGTCGCCAGCAAGGTGATCGCCACCGTCGACGATCTCGAGCAGATCGCAGCCAACGATCAGGCCGAGGTCGGCGCCCTGCACGGCTGGCGGCGCGAATTGTTCGGCGAGGCGGCACTCAAGCTCAAGCACGGCCAGCTCGCGCTCGCGATCGACAAGGGCCGCGTGGTGCGGGTGGATCGGGGCTAGCGCACCGGGTTCCATCCGACCGTCGGCCAATGGCCGAATAGCTGGCCCTTGAGTTCGATCGGCACAGGCTGAGGTTGCGTCAGGCAAAACCACCGCGCTTGCTAAGGCGCAATTTTCGTGTTGCAATCCCTTCACAATCGGATTGCGGCCGTTCGACTGTGCGTTTCACGACGTTGATATCCAAGGCTTCAATACACAAGCCTTCGACGTACAAGGCTTCGACAGGCGAAACTTCGGACTTGAAGACTTTGGATCTGAAGACCCGGGAATTGAACAGACAGCGGAAAGCGCGCTTGTGGCGTGGCACGTGGAAAACGTGGCCGCGTCTTTTTTATGTCTAGACTGGGAGAGAGACGATGCCGAAGGGTACCGTCAAATGGTTCAACCCGACCAAAGGTTACGGGTTCATCAAGCCGGCCGTCGGCGACAAGGATGTGTTCGTCCACATCTCGGCGGTCGAACGCGCAGGCCTCAGCACACTCAACGAGAACCAGACCGTCGAGTACGAGCTGGTGGAGAACCGCGGCAAGGCGTCGGCAGAGAACCTCAAGGTTCACTGAACGCGTCTGTCGGCGGAATTCATCCTGATGCCTCCCCCGGCCGCATCACCCGGGGGATTTTCCAGCGGCACGAGCGTAGACTAGGGCGCCGGCGCGATCAGCGTTCCGTCGGTTGCAGTGCTGCCTTCCGTGCTGCAGCGATCGCCGTCGAGCTTGAGCCGGCCGCTCGCCAAAAGCCGCAGCGCCTCCGGATAGATGCGGTGCTCGATGGTGATCACGCGTGCGGCGAGCGTCTCGGGCGTGTCGTCGTCAGCCACCATGACCGCACCCTGCATCACGATCGGTCCGGCATCGGTCTCCGGGATCACGAAATGCACCGTCGCGCCGGACAGCTTGACCCCTGCACGCAGCGCCTGGCCGTGCGGATCGAGGCCCGGAAAACACGGCAGCAGCGAGGGATGGATGTTGAGCATCCGGCCATACCAGTGCCGGGCGAAGTCGGCGGTGAACAGCCGCATGAAGCCGCCGAGGCAGATCAGCTCGACCTTGTTGTCGTCGAGTGCCTGTTGCAGCACCGCCTCGAAACCGGCGCGATCCTTGCCGAACGGCTTGCTTGCGATGACGACGGTCGGAATGCCGCTCGCGGCGGCCTTCTCCAGCCCGGGCGCGTCGGCGCGGTTGGAGATCACGACCGCGATCTCGGCCGGAAAGTCCGCAGCCTTCGCAGCCTCAATCAGCGCGGCCATGTTGGAGCCGCGGCCGGAGATCAGGATGGCTGTACGGCGCTTCATCGCGAGAGATCGAGATGACCGTTATAGACCACCCGATGCTCACCCTTGGCCTCGATCACCTCGCCGAGCAGCGTCACGGTCTCGCCGCCGGCGGTGAAGGCTTCGGTCACCGCATCGACCGCATCGGCCTTGACGATCGCGATCATGCCGATGCCGCAGTTGAAAGTGCGCAGCAGCTCAAGCTCGGCGATGCCGCCCTGCTCGGCCAGCCATTTGAACACCGGCAGCACCGGCAGCCGCGCCAGGTCGATGCCGACGCCGAGATGCTTCGGCAGCACGCGCGGAATGTTGTCGGTGAAGCCGCCGCCGGTGATGTGGGCGAGGCCCTTCACCGCACCGGTGTCGCGGATCGCGCGCAGGCAGGATTTCACGTAAAGCTTCGTGGGCGTCAGCAGCGCCGCACCGAGCGTCATGACCGGCGCGAACGGCGCCGGCGCGTCATAGGCCACGCCGGACAGCTCGACGAGCTTGCGCACCAACGAATAGCCGTTGGAGTGCACGCCCGAGGACGCAAGCCCGATCACGGCGTCGCCCGCCGCGATGTCCCCGGTCGGCAGCAGGGTGCCGCGCTCGGCCGCGCCGACCGCGAAGCCGCCGAGGTCGTAATCGCCATCCTTGTAGAGGCCCGGCATCTCGGCGGTCTCGCCACCGATCAGCGCGCAGCCGGATTCGCGGCAGCCCTCGGCGATCCCAGCGACGATCTGCGCGGTGGCCTCCGGGTGCAGCTTGCCGCAGGCGAAATAGTCGAGGAAGAACAGCGGTTCCGCGCCCTGCACGACGAGGTCATTGACCGACATCGCGACCAGGTCGATGCCGATGCCGCTATGGATGCCGGTCTCGATCGCGATCTTCAGCTTGGTGCCGACGCCATCGGTCGCGGCCACCAGCACAGGATCCTTGAAGCCCGCAGCCTTGAGGTCGAACAGCCCGCCGAATCCGCCGATCTCGCGTCCGCGCCGGGCCGTGCGGTGGCCCGTACCATCGGCTTGATCAGATCGACCAGACGATTGCCGGCGTCGATATCGACGCCCGAATCCGCGTAAGTGAGCCCGTTTTTGCGCTCGGTCATGCCCAATTCCAGATGATCAGGGGCTGGTTACGAGGAATTCCGCCCCCGCGCAATGGCTCGCGGCGATGCTGCCGCGATACTATGTAGATAACACAAGGCGGCAGCTGAAAAGAGCCGGATATCGAGTAAAATCAGGCTCCTAGCCGGGAAGCGATTCAAGTTGAGCATTCCGAACATCATTACCCTCGGCCGCATCATCCTGGTGCCGGTGATCGTCTGGGCCATCGTGTCCAGCCAGATGGAGATCGCATTTGCGCTCTTCGTGATCGCAGGCGTGTCGGACGCGGTCGACGGTTTCCTCGCCAAGCGCTTCAACATGACGAGCGAGCTCGGCGCCCTGCTCGACCCGCTCGCCGACAAGGCGCTTCTGGTGTCGATCTATGTCGCGCTCGGAATCTGGGGCGCAGTGCCGCGCTGGATCGTGATTCTCGTGGTGTCGCGCGACATCATGATCGTCTCCGCCGTGATTGTGTCATGGTTGTTCGACAAGCCGGTCGAGATGAAGCCGCTGATGGTGTCGAAGCTGAACACGGTGGCGCAGGTCGGCTTCGCGGCGTTGGTGCTGGCCTCGCTCGGCTTCGGCTTCGAGCCGCATCCGTACGACTGGATCCTGATGGCCCTGGTCACGATCTTTACTTTGGGTTCGGTGTCCCTCTATCTCGTGGAGTGGGTGCGGCACATGAGCACGATCGAGGCTCGCTAGGCACGATCCGGAAAAGTGGAAGCCGGTTTTCCCGCGACAAACGCGAAGCGTTTGCGCAGGGATCATGCTAGAATGAAGTGGTTTGGAGACTTGCGTGGCCGGTAGCGTTCAACCTCGTCAATTGGCCTTGGCCCTGCCGCACGAGGAGAAACTGACCCGCGACGATTTCCTCGAGGGGCCCGCCAACGAAGCCGCGCTGGCACTGATCGACAGCTGGCCCGACTGGCCGAACCGAATCATGCTGCTGGTCGGGCCCGACGGCTCCGGCAAGAGCCACCTCGCCGCGATCTGGGCCGAGAGCGCCGGCGCCCGCTCGACCGCGGCGCATGCACTGACCGCCGAGGCAGTGCCGACGGCGCTTACGACCGGCGCACTGGTGGTCGAGGATCTGCGGCCGTCGGATTTCGACGAGCGCGCGATGTTTCATCTGATGAATCTGGCGCGCCAGGACGATGCCTTCGTTTTGATCACGGCGCGCGTCCCGCCGTCGGCATTCGAGATCGAGCTGCGCGACCTGCGGTCGCGGCTTCGCGCCGTGCCGACCGTGACGCTGCTGCCGCCCGACGACCAGCTGTTCCGCGGCCTGATCGTCAAATTCTGTGCCGACCGCCAGATGAGCGTGGACGAGCCGCTGGTCAGCTACCTGACCAACCGGATCGAGCGCTCCTATACCGCCGTCCGGCAGGCGGTCGAGCTGCTCGATACCGAGGCGCTGCGGCTCGGCCGGCCGGTCACCCGGGCGCTGGCGGCGGAGCTGTTGCGGGACGCCTGATTTGACCTGCGGCTTGACGGCGCGGGCGGGCGGAACATCAATGTCATCGAAACGTCATCGCAATATCACATGGTCTCTGCGGCCTTCGGCTAGACCGCTCCGGCCCCCTGCCCCGAATTGGACCAGCACTTGATGGACTCCGCACAAGCACCTGAAATCAAAGAGAAAGAGGCGGAGCTCCCGCCCGTCCCGGCGATCGCGAGCAGCCCCGAGCGCTTCATCAACCGGGAGCTCTCCTGGCTGCACTTCAACCGCCGGGTGCTCGAGGAATCGGTCAACACAGGCCATCCCGTGCTGGAGCGGGTCCGCTTCCTGTCGATTTCGGCGAACAATCTCGACGAATTCTTCATGGTGCGCGTCGCCGGCATCAAGGCGCAGGTCCGCGAGGGTATCGCCGAGCGCAGCCCGGACGGCCTGCTGCCGGCCGAGCAGCTCGTCATGATCAACAAGACGGTGTCGCAGCTCGCCTCCGACCAGCAGGCGATCTGGAGCGACCTTCGTGACATCCTGTCCAAGGTCGGCATCCAGCTAGTCGATGGGCGCGACGTCACCAAGTCCGAGCGCGCCTGGATCGAGGATCACTTCCTCCACAACATCTTTCCGCTGTTGACCCCGCTGGCGATCGATCCGGCGCATCCCTTCCCGTTCATCCCGAACCTCGGCTTCACGGTCGCGCTGCAGCTGTCGCGGATCTCCGACGGCAAGGCGATGAACGCGCTGATCCGCATGCCCGGCAAGATCGACCGCTTCATCCGTATTCCCACCACGAAGGAAGGAGCTCCGGCGCGGCTGATCACGCTCGAGCAGGCCACTGGTCTGTTCATCGGCCGCCTGTTCCCCGGCTACACCGTCAAGGGCCAGGGTGCATTCCGCATCATCAGGGACTCCGAGCTCGAAATCGAGGAAGAGGCCGAAGACCTCGTGCGCCTGTTCGAGACCGCGCTGAAGCGCCGCCGGCGCGGGTCGGTGATCCGGCTCGAGATCGAGGCCTCGATGCCCGAAGAGCTGCGCATTTTCGTGCAGCACGCATTGTCGGCAGCCGACGATGAAGTGATCCTGGTCGACGGCGTGCTGGCGATGAACGAGCTGTCGCAGCTCACCCGCCTCAATCGCCCCGACCTCGAATTCCCGCCCTACGTGCCGCGCCACCCCGAGCGCGTGCGCGACCATGGCGGCGATATCTTCGCTGCCATCCGCCAGAAGGACCTCGTGGTCCACCACCCCTACGAATCCTTCGACGTCGTCGTCCAGTTCCTGCAGCAGGCTGCGCGCGATCCCGACGTGGTCGCGATCAAGCAGACCCTCTATCGCACCTCGAACAACTCGCCGATCGTGCGTGCGCTCGCCGAGGCCGCCGAAGCCGGCAAGTCGGTGACCGCGCTGATCGAACTCAAGGCGCGCTTCGACGAGGAAGCCAACATCCGCTGGGCGCGCGACCTCGAGCGGGCCGGCGTGCAGGTGGTCTACGGCTTCATCGAACTGAAGACGCATGCCAAGCTGTCGATGGTGGTGCGCCGCGAGGGCGGCAACCTCACGACCTATGTGCACACCGGCACCGGCAACTATCATCCGGTCACCGCGCGCATCTACACCGACCTCTCCTACTTCACTTCGGATCCGATCATCGGTCGCGACGTCGCGCGGGTCTTCAACTACATCACCGGCTATGCCGAGCCGAGCGACATCGAGAAGATGGCGGTGTCGCCGCTGACGCTGCGCAAGCGGATCATCGAGCACATCCATGGCGAGATCGCCCACGTCAAGCACGGACGGCCGGGCGCGGTCTGGATGAAGATGAATGCGCTGGTCGACCCCGACATCATCGACGCGCTGTACGAGGCCTCGCAGGCCGGCGTCTCGGTCGAACTCGTGGTGCGCGGCATCTGCTGCCTGCGGCCCGGCCTCCCGGGATTGTCGGAGAACATCCGCGTCAAATCGGTGATCGGCCGGTTCCTGGAACACGGCCGAATCTATTGCTTCGGCATGGGCCAGGGCCTGCCGAGCACAAAAGCTGCTGTGTATATCTCGTCCGCCGACATGATGCCGCGCAACCTCGACCGCCGCGTCGAGGTTCTCTGTCCGCTGCAAAATCCTACGGTGCATCAGCAGGTTCTCGAACAGATCATGGTCGCGAACCTGAAGGACACCGAGCAGAGCTGGCAATTGTTGCCCGACGGATCGTCAACGCGTATGAAGGCCGCGAAGGGCGAAGAGCCCTTCAATCTGCATGACTATTTTATGACAAATCCGAGTCTGTCCGGCCGTGGTAAGTCTCTCAAGGAATCTTCACCGCGCCGTCTCACGCGTCGCAACGAGCGTCAGCAGCCATCGTCTTAAGGGGGCCTACCGGTGAAGCGGCCGCGGAAGCGCGCTTCCAGCGTCGCTGTGATCGATATCGGCTCGAACTCGGTTCGTCTCGTGGTTTACGAGTCGATGGCGCGCAGCCTCATCACGATCTTCAACGAGAAGGCGCTGTGCGGGCTCGGGCGCGAGGTGCAGAGCACCGGCCTGCTCGCAATCGACGCGGTCAACAAGGCGCTGACCGCGCTGCGCCGCTTCCGCGCGCTGTGCCGGATCCAGCAGGTCGGCCGCGTCTATGCGATCGCGACCGCGGCCTGCCGCGACGCCAAGAACGGTCCGGACTTCATCGCCAAGGCCGAGCGCATCTGTGGCGCCAAGATCGAGATTCTCACCGGACCGCGTGAAGCGAAGCTGTCGGCGCTCGGCGTCGTCTCGGGCGTGCACAATCCGAACGGCATCGTCGGCGATCTCGGCGGCGGCTCACTCGAACTGATCGACGTCAAGGGCAACCGCGTGCGCAGCGGCGTGACGCTGCCGCTCGGCAGCCTCGCACTGCAGGACCTCTCGAACAAATCGCTCAAGCGCGCCGAACGCATCGTCAAGAACGAGCTGCTCGGCGTCGCCCAGCTCAAGACCGGCCGCGGCCGCACCTTCTACGCGGTCGGCGGCACCTGGCGTGCGCTGGCGCGCATCCACATCATCCAGAGCGGCTACCCGCTCAAGGTGATGCACGGCTATTCGATCCCGGCCGCCGACGCGCTCGACTTCGCACAGCGGCTGCGGCGGCTGGCGGCCACCAACATGCTGGCCAATATCGAATCGATTGCCGATGCGCGGCGGCCGCTGCTGGCCTACGCCGCGCTCGTGCTCGAATACATCATCCGCGTGGCCCAGCCGAAGACCATTGTGTTCTCGACCTTCGGCGTGCGCGAGGGCCTGCTCTACGAGATGCTGCCGCCGGCCGAACGCGCCAAGGACGGCCTCGCCTGCGCCGCGCAGAACCTCAACGAGCTGCTGTCACGCTCCGCCCGCCACGCCAAGGAGCTGACTGCCTGGACCGACCGCCTGGTGCGCGTCGTCAGGCTGCGCGAGACCGAGGAGGACCGCAGGCTGCGTCACGTCGCCTGCCTGCTCTCCGACATCGGCTGGCGCGTGCATCCCGATCACCGCGGCGAGGAAACCCTCAGCCTGATCATGAACGGCAATTTCGGCTCGATCACGCATCAGGGACGCGCCTTCGTCGCGCTCTCGGTGTTCTATCGCTACGCCGGCCTCAGCGAGGAGAACGAACCGCCGCCGCAGATCCGCTCGCTGGTGACGCCGGCGATGGACGAGCGTGCGCGCGTGCTCGGCGCCGCGTTCCGGGTCGCGCATCTGATCACGGCGGCGCGCACCGGCGTGCTGCCGGCGACCCATTTCCGCACCCAGGGCCGCAAGCTGATGCTGGTGTTCGAGCATCGGATGGTCGATCTGGTCGCCGATCGCGTCGGCAGCCGCTTCAGGCAGTTGGCGCGGCTCGTCGGGCGCGCCGGCTCGATCGTACGGCGCTAGGAGCGTTCCCGACACCACCAGGATCGAACCGGGCTTCCCTTGTCGGATGATTCAATTCGAGAGCTGTGGCGGTCGTTACGGCCTGAGCAAAATGGACCCGACGGTTGCACCTTGCTCGAGACGGAGATGCGCTTTGGCAGCGTCGCCCAGTGGAAGCTCGGCGCCGATCTTGATCTTCAGGCCGCGTCCGAGTTGCTCAAACAAGGCGGCCGTAGCGCGGGCGAGGAATTTGGATCGCTGGCATAGGCAAAGAAGCTGGGCCGCGCGAGCGACAATGACCGACGGGGTCCCAACTCGCCGAGCGCGATCGCCGGCAAAGAGCCGCTGGCCTGGCCGACGCTGATGATGCTGCCGAACGGCTTCATCGCATCGAGCGTCCGTATCAACGTTTCACCGCCAACCCCGTCATAGGCGATGTCGACGCCGCCGCCATCGGTTAGACGCCGAACCTCCGCGACGAAATCCGTCTCGCGATACTGGATCGCGTGATCGAGCCCGTGGCTGCGCGCAAGCTCTGCCTTGTCGGGGGAGCCGACCGTACCGATCACGGTTGCGCCGAGCCGCTTTGCCCACTGCGTGAGGATCAACCCGAGTCCTCCCGCGGCGGCGTGCACGAGCACCACCATGCCCTGACGGACCGGGCAGACGCGATCGAGCAACATGTGCGCAGTGATGCCGCGCAACATGGCGGCCGCTGCGGTCTGGTCATCGATCCCGTCGGGAATGCGCACCAGCCTGCTGGCCGGCAGGTTGCGCGCTTCGGCATAGCCGCCGAGCGGCAGGCCGGCATAGGCGACACGATCGCCGATGCGAAACGCCTCGACCTCAGTCCCGACAGCTTCCACGATGCCGGCACCCTCGACTCCGAGGACGGCGGGCATGCTGGGTACGGGATAAAGCCCCATGCGCTGGTAGATATCGACAAAGTTAACGCCGATCGCGGTTTGACGCAGCCGCACCTCATCGGCGGCCGGATGTGGAAGGTCCGCACGAACGGGCGCGAAGACGTCGACGCCGCCGGGCGCGGTCATGGCAATGCTCAGGGTCATTGGTGGTCTCCAGATGGTGAGGCCAACCTAGGGCGACCGCCTGCGCGCAAGAATTCCTTATCTCCGCGCAGTTTCTGTGCAAAAATTCGCACATGGATTGGGATGACCTGCGTTTCTTTGCCGAACTTGTGCGCCAAGGTAATCTCTCGGCCACCGCCCGCCGGCTTCGCGCTGACCATTCGACGGTCGCCCGGCGTATCGACAGCCTGGAGCGCGCGCTCAAGATCAAGCTGTTCGATCGCTTGCCACGCGGATATGTGCTGACGGCCGAAGGCGAACGTATCGCCGAACGCGTCGGCTCACTCGAAGAAGCTGTCTTCTCGATTCAACGCCTCGAAGGCGGTGAGGCTGCGATCAATGGCCGGGTTAGGATCAGCGCGCCGCCTGCGTTCGCAAGCCTCTGGCTGGTTCCTCGGCTTGCGGCTCTGGGCCGGGATCATCCCGGTCTCGTTCTCGACGTTCTCGGTGCTACCGCCGCAGCGAGCCTCGCCCGCCGCGAAGCCGATATTGCGTTGCGGCTGTCACGCCCCGAGGACAGCGGCTTGACGATCCGGAACCTGGGCCACCTGCGATACGGCATCTACGGTGCGCACGCTTATCTCGACGAGGTCGCCGAGCCAGATCGGGTCTTTCTCGCCTATGACGAAGCGCTTGACGCTTCTCCGCAGCAACGCTGGTTGCGCAAGTTCGCCGGAGATCGGCCCATCGTGATGCTTGCCAACGATCTGGTGTCCCTGATTTCGGGTGCCCGCGCCGGGATGGGGCTCGCCGCCGTACCCCACGTACTCGCGGCGGACTGCAAGGAGCTCCGCTGCGTGGCTGAAAGCGAGGAAGCCACGCGCCAATTGTGGCTCGTCTATCACCCCGACATCGGCCGCTCGGCACGGATCCGCGTCGTGATCGATCACCTCGTGACCATAACCCAGTGCCTGAGGTGAGCCGGGACATCTCGTAGCCACACTTCTGCGCGTTTGCGCACAGGAACTGCGCACAGATCGGCAGTTCTCCTCCGCACCACCGCGATGCACAGGTCGCTCGCAGGCAAATGCCGGTCTCGCAAAGGAGGACGATTCGAAATGGCGAACGTATCGCTTGTGGAACATGACGCCGCCGAACAGGTATGGCTGCTGCCGGAAGTACTGCATGGCAAGGACACTTCGAGCCCGGCGGACTTCCTGGCACTCGACCTGCTGCTCACACCTGCGGAGCGCAGCGAACGCGATGCCGTGAGGCAGTTCGTCGAAACAGAGCTGAAGCCCCATACACGGGATTGGTTCAAGACAAGGCCGCCCCTTCGCGAACTGACGAAGCTGTTCGGCCGGCACCGGATGTTCGGCAGATTGATCGGGGAATCTGCCGCCCGGATCCCGCCTGCAGTCTCGTTCGGCTTGCAGATGCTCGAGCTCGAAGCAGGCGACACCGCCTTTCGGCAGCTCGTTTCAACGCAAGACAACCTCGTGATGTTCGCGCTGGCCGAGTACGGTTCGCCGGACCAACGTTCGGAATGGTTGCCGCAGCTTGCCACAGGCGAGGCTGTCGGCTGCTTCGCGTTGACCGAGCCCAATGCCGGCAGCGATATCGCCGGCATGCAGACGGTGGCCCGGCGGGACGGTCCCGACTGGGTGCTGAATGGCAGCAAGCGCTGGATCACCAATGGCGTAGATGCAGACATTGCGATCGTCTGGGCGAAGACCGACGATGGGATTCGTGGCTTCGTCGTCCCGACCCGAACCACCGGCTTCAGCGCCGTCGACATCGGCGACAAGGTCGCGATGCGCCATTCCTCTTCCACGGAACTCAGCCTCTCCGACGTTCGGCTGCCGGCATCGGCGTTGCTTCCCCTTGCGCTTGGCCCACGCGCGCCCCTCTCCTGCACCAGCGAAGCGCGCTACGGGATTCTCTGGGGCGCGGCGGGAGCAGCGCGCGACTGCTTCCTCGCGGCACTGGAGCGATCGCTCGCGCGAACACAGTTCGGCCGTCCGCTGGCGAACTTCCAGCTCACACAGCAGCGCCTTGCGGTGATGTGTTCGAAGGTCGGCCACGCCACCATGCTCGCCATTCATCTCGGCCGCCTGAGAGAACAGGGGTGCGTGACGGCCGCGCAGCTCAGCCTGGGCAAGCTTCAGAACGTTCAGGCAGGTCTTGAGGTCGCACGTGAAGCCCGCGCCCTGCATGGCGGTGACGGCATTACTTTGGAATTTGCGCCGATCCGCCACATGATCAATCTCGAGGCTGTCTCGACATACGAAGGCACGCATGAAATTCATACGCTTGCCGTCGGACGCGCGCTGACCGGGATCGATGCGTTCCGTTGACGATTCCGTGGCCCGCCCGAAGCGAGCGATCGCAGGAGCCGGTCACGCCGCCTTGGCGGCGTGCTTGGCCTTGCGGAGCGCGTGACGGCGCCAGAGCGATCCGATCACCAGCACCACGATGATGCCGAGCACGGCGAGCGTGATTTCGCCGCCGCTGCCGCCATGGGCGAATTGCGGCGACATCCCGAGCGACGTCAGCCAGGAATCGAGCCTGGCGCCGAGCGAGCCGGCGAACAGCGCATCGAGCTTCGGATGCACCGCCGGATCGGTCGCGATCACGTCGCCGGCGATCCAGCCGAGCAGCGCGGCGCCTGCCCAGACCAGGATCGGCAACTTGGTGAGCAGCGCCATGATCAGCGCCGCGCCGGCAACGATCAAGGGAACGCTGATCGCAAGGCCGAGCACCAGCAGCGGCACGCTGCCATTGGCGGCAGCCGCCACCGCGATCACATTGTCGAGGCTCATCACGATGTCGGCGACGACGACGATCTGCACCGCGGCCCACAGATGCGAGGCCGCCTGCACGCCGTCCTCGTCCTCCTGCTCCGGTACCAGCAGCTTGGCGGCGATCACGATCAGCGCCAGTCCGCCGACCAGTTTCAGGAAGGGCAGCTCCATCAGGCTGGCGACGATGCCGGTGAAGATGACGCGCAGCAGCACCGCCGCGGCGGCACCGAGAATCATGCCCCACAGGCGCTGGCGCGGCGCGAGCCCGCGGCAGGCGAGCGCGATCACGAGCGCGTTGTCGCCCGACAGCAGGACATTGATCCAGATGATCTTGCCGACGGCGACCCAGAAGGTCGGCGTCGCCATCTCGTTCTTGAACTCGGTGAAGAACGCGCCGATGTACGCCGGATCAAAGATCTGCCACAGCCAGTCCACAGCGAGTCCTATTCGGCCTTGCGGCCGCCCCTGGCGGCGGTCGTCCGCCGCTCCCCAGTCTATTTCGACACGGTCTCCTCAAGGAGACCGTGTCACTTTCAGTTGTACGTCGTTAGCCGACGATCTCGTTACCAGCGAAGAACTGCGCGATCTCGATCACCGCGGTCTCCGGCGCATCCGAACCGTGCACCGAGTTCTCGCCGATCGACTTCGCATAGAGCTTGCGGATGGTGCCTTCGGCCGCCTTCGACGGATCGGTCGCGCCCATCACGTCGCGATACTTCAGGATGGCGCCCTCGCCTTCCAGCACCTGGACCACCACCGGGCCCGAGGTCATGAAGTCGACCAGCTCGCCGAAGAACGGGCGCGCCTTGTGGACGGCGTAGAAGGTCTCGGCCTGGCCGCGGGTCATGCGGATGCGCTTCTGCGCGACGACCCGCAGGCCCGCCTTCTCGATCACCGCATTGACCGCGCCGGTCAGGTTGCGCTCGGTGGCATCGGGCTTGATGATCGAAAAGGTGCGTTCAATCGCCATGATTTCGTCCTTGTAAACGGTGGCTGGGAGTTGCGGGGGCTTATATCGGCGCGATGGGGTAACGGCAAGCGACCCTGTGACGCGTTAGCCTTTAGTTTTGATGGATTTTCAAGACGAAAACCGCCATTCGCTCGGCCTTGGGGCCGCGACCGGCTCGCCCGGCTTACCGCGATTTCACCTAGGTGAACCCATTCTGTCAGCGCCGTGCCGCTGCCGTTCAGCTCCACCCGCATAGGCTCTCCACCGATCGGACGCCTTGCTGGCCCCCCATCCGCAAGCCTCACAGGACGTCTCGGGAAACGATGTCACCGCGGGCGCGCCGCGCGCGCCCATAGCTCGAGGAGACGATCATGTTACGCAAGATTTCGCTGGCCGCCATTGCCGCAATTTCGCTCGGCGCCGCCGCGCTCGCCCCGACCTCCGCCTCGGCATGGGGCGGTTGGCATGGCGGCTGGCACGGTGGATGGCACCACGGCTGGTGGGGTGGCCCGCGCGTCATCGTCGGTGGTCCGGCCTATTACGGCGGTTACGGATATGGCTACGGCGGCTGCTACGTGCGCCGCGTGGTGCCGACCCCGTGGGGTCCCCGCTGGCGCCTGGTCAACCGCTGCTACTGATCCATCTGGTCTCTATCGCCTGCTCCCCTGACTGACCTCAGCCCCGGCCTCGCGCCGGGGCTTTTTTCGTGTCCACCTGGGAACCCGGCGGCGCCACGCGCCCCACCACCTGAAGGCGAGAGTAAGGCAGAACGGAAACCAAATTCGGGGTCGCGACTTGTCATGGCGAGCATTGGCCGAACACGCGAGGTGGAACTCGCCAAGAAACATCCAAGAGATCTGCCGAGAGACCAGCCATGACGATGACAATGACCAAGATCGACAACGACGCCGATCAGATCGACCACAAGACCTGCCGTTACATCTGCGATGCCGTGGGTGAACGGCTTCAGCAGAGCATGCGGCCGGAGCCCGCGCTGTCGTCCCGCCTGCAACAGCTTCTCGACGAGATGCAACGACGGGAAGGCGATCATCACTAGTTGGCTTTGGGCTGACCGGCAGCCCAAACGCTCTTTCGGGGCCGTCGCCCGGACAGATTTTACCAACAGACGGGTTGCGTTTGGCAGCGGGTCCGGTGACAACGCTGCATGCTCTCCATCACTGACATCTCGGTCCGGATCGCCGGACGGCTGCTGATTGATCACAGTTCTGTGCAAATTGTGCCCGGAGCCCGCGTCGGATTTGTCGGCCGCAACGGCGTCGGCAAATCGACGCTGTTTCATGCCATCCGCGGCGACCTCCCGACCGAGAGCGGCAGCATCACGCTGCCGCCGCGCTGGCGGATCGGCAGCCTCGCGCAGGAAGCGCCGGACGGGCCGGAAAGTCTGATCAACGTCGTCCTGAAGGCCGATCTCGAGCGCGACGCGCTGTTGCGCGAGGCCGAGACCGCGCACGATCCGCATCGGATCGCCGAGATCCAGACCCGGCTGGTCGACATCGACGCCCACTCCGCTCCCGCCCGCGCCGCGGCGATCCTCTCCGGCCTCGGCTTCTCGACGTCAGACCAGGCGCGGCCCTGCGCGGAATTTTCCGGCGGCTGGCGCATGCGCGTGGCGCTGGCGGCGACGCTGTTCTCCGCGCCCGATCTCCTGCTGCTGGACGAACCGACCAACTATCTCGATCTCGAAGGCACGCTGTGGCTCGAGAACCATCTCGCCAACTATCCGCGCACAGTGATCGTGATTAGCCACGACCGCGATCTGCTCGACACCTCGGTCGATCAGATCCTGCATCTCGATCGCGGCAAGCTGACGCTCTACAAGGGCACCTACTCCTCGTTCGAGGAACAGCGCGCCGCGCGCGAGCTGCTCGACGCGAAGCACGCCAAGCGGCAGGCCGATGAGCGCAAGCGCCTGCAGGATTTCGTCGACCGCTTCAAGGCCAAGGCCTCCAAGGCCCGCCAGGCGCAGTCGCGCGTGAAGATGCTGGAACGGATGAAGCCGATCACCGCACTGGTGACCCAGGACGTCACGAGATCTCGTTCCCGGCGCCCGAGAAGCTGCTGTCGCCGCCGATCATCGCGGTCGATGACGTCTCGGTCGGCTACGAGCCGGGCAAGCCGGTGCTCAATCGCGTGACGCTGCGCGTCGATAGCGACGACCGCATCGCGCTGCTCGGCTCCAACGGCAACGGCAAGTCGACGCTGGTCAAGCTGTTGGCGGGCAAGCTCGCGCCGTTCTCGGGCAGGATCACCAAGGCCGACAAGCTCTCGGTCGGCTATTTCGCCCAGCACCAGGTCGACGAGCTCAATCTCGACGGCTCGCCCTATGATCACATCCGCAAGCTGATGCCCGAGGCGCCGGAGAGCAAGGTGCGCGGCCGGGTCGGCGCGATCGGCTTCTCCGGCAAGGCCGGCGACACGCTGGTGCGGAGCCTGTCGGGCGGCGAGAAGGCGCGGCTGCTGCTCGGGCTTGCCACGTTCTACGGCCCGAACATGATCATCCTCGACGAGCCGACCAACCATCTCGATATCGACAGCCGCGCGGCGCTGGCGGAGGCGATCAACGAATTCCCCGGCGCCATCATCATGGTCTCGCACGATCGCTATCTGATCGAAGCCTGCGCCGACCGGTTGTGGGTCGTGGCGAACCAGACCGTGACGGCCTATGACGGCGATCTCGACGAGTATCGCCGCATGATCCTGTCGGCCAATGACGGACGGACCGCCTCGCGCGAGCGCGCCAAGGAGATCGCCGCAAAGCCCGAGCGCATTCGCAATGAAAGGCGCGCCTCACCCCGCCAGCGGGTGACGCAAGCCGAGTCCGAGATCGAGCGCATCAACGGCATCATCGCCAAGATCGATACCGCGCTCGCGCTGCCCGATATCTTTACCCGCGATCCCAAGCAGGCTGCGCAGCTGACCAAGCGCGCGCCGGTGCCGAGAGCGCGCTGCAACGCGCCGAGGAAGAGTGGCTGGAGGCCAGCGCCGAACTCGACCAGGCCGCGAACTAGAGCATGATCCACCGGGCGGAGCCGCATGTTCGGTGTCGTCCCTGCGAAAGCAGGGACCCATAATCACCGATGGTCACTGTTGCGCGATCGTCGAACGACGAGTCCCGTCAGCCGCATCCGCCGCGGGGTATGGGTCCCTGCTCCCGTGCGTAATTGCGCACTAGGCTGGGACGACGTGTGGTGAAAAGCGTGGGCTCTCATCCTTCCGGTGTCACGCCCGCGCATGCAAGCATCGACCTGCCGCTGCGGCAAAAACGGCTCAACCGTTCGAGGTTGGCGCCGGCTTCTTCGGCTTCTTCTTCGCCGGCTTCGCGACCTTCGGCTCCGGCGCAGCATCGGGGCCGCGTTCGACGGACGTAAGGCGCCCGCCGGAGAACGTATAGATGCCGGCGCGTGCGCCACGCGACCAGGTCACGACCGCGACGCGTTCGCCGCCAGGTCCGTTCGACAGGTTCACGCTATCGGGGGCGCCGATGCCGCGCACGACGTCGCATTCGGTGTGACCAAGCGCGACACTGCCGCCGGTCGGCTGCGGCGGCGGTGCACCGCCGGCCTGTGCATTCGCATCGGCAGCGCCCGGTGGGGGCGCCATGCCTGGACAGCTGCCGTCGGCGCTGACGAGGTCGTCATTGGTGACCGGCTTGTCCGGCGTGAGCGGCGGCGATTCGATCGAGATGTTGCGGATGAACACCCGTCCGGGCCGCGAGAACCAGTCGGCGTCGCGCGAGAAAATGTCGGACGCGCTCGAGCAACCGGCAAGGCCAGGTGCAAGCACCAGCAAGGCCAGCAACGACTTCCGACTGAATGTTCCGTCTCGCACGATCGACAAGGCTCCTAACCCCTCTACCTAAGGGGTTGTCCGAACATCACTTTGCGGCATGACCGTGACCCGCCCCGGGAAACGTCGAATTATCATTAATTAGTCGATATCGCTATTGGCGCCGCTGCCAACGTCCCCGCTCGTCGGTCTGCCAATAGGTGACCTCGAAGCCCCGTGACTTGCAGGCGGTCCAGCTCGCCCTCGCCGCGGCCACGGCGTCGGGATCGTCGCCGTTGAACACGAGGACCACCCGCTCGTAGCTGTCGCAGTCGGCCGGCAGCGCCGCGTTGTCGACCAGGAAACGGACGTTGGCCCGGTTCGGATTATCTTCCTCGATCGACAGGAGGATGGGCTGGTCCTGCGCATCGGCAACGCGCGCACTGGCGTGCGGCAGGAACGAATCGTCGCTGTAGGTCCACAGATGCGCGTCGAGCGCCTCGGCGCGCTCCTGTGACGTCGATTGCACGACCACCCGCCAGCCGCGCTCGAGCGATTTCTCGAGCAGCGGCGGCAACACGCTCTCCAGCGTCATGTTCTGCAGATGGTAGAACAGAACCTCGGTCATGCGCGGGCCGACACTCTCTTACTTCCTGGCTTCGTAATACTCGGAAACCAGCCGATCGAGCAGCCGGACGCCGTAACCCGAACCCCAGCTCTGATTGATCTCGGTCTTCGGCGCGCCCATCGCGGTGCCGGCGATGTCGAGATGGGCCCAGGGCGTGCCGTCGACGAAGCGCTGCAGGAATTGCGCTGCGGTGATCGAGCCGCCGTTGCGGCCGCCGGTGTTCTTCATGTCGGCGAATTGCGAGTCGATCTGCTTGTCGTATTCGGGACCGAGCGGCATACGCCACACCTTCTCCCCGGTCTCCAGGCCGACCTTCGCGAGGCGCTCGGCGAGCTCGTCATTGTTGGAGAACAGGCCGGCGTGATCAGTGCCGAGCGCGACCATGATCGCGCCGGTCAGCGTCGCGAGATCGACCATGAACTTCGGCTTGCACTTCTTGGCGACGTACCAGAGCACGTCGGCGAGCACGAGACGCCCCTCGGCGTCGGTGTTGATGATCTCGATGGTCTGGCCGGACATCGAGGTGACGATGTCGCCGGGACGCTGCGCATTGCCGTCGGGCATGTTCTCGACAACACCGATGGCGCCGACCGCGTTGACGCGGGCCTTGCGCGCGGCAAGCGCGTGCATCAGCCCGACCACGCAGGCCGCGCCGCCCATGTCGCCCTTCATATCCTCCATGCCGCCGGCCGACTTGATCGAGATACCGCCGGTGTCGAAGCAGACGCCCTTGCCAACGAACGCGACCGGCGCCTCGCTCTTCTTTCCGCCGTTCCAGCGCATGATCACGGTGCGGCTGGGCCGTACCGAGCCCTGCCCGACGCCGAGCAGCGCGCCCATGCCGAGCTTGGTCATCGCCTTGACGTCAAGGACCTCGACGGTGACGCCGAGCTTGCGGAGCTGGCTGGCGCGGCGCGCGAACTCCTCGGGGTACAGCACGTTCGGCGGCTCGTTGACGAGCTCACGCGCGAGATTGACGCCGTCGACGATCGACGATTCCGGCGCGAACGCCTTCTTTGCAGACGCGACGTCGTCGACCGCGATCGAGACCTCGGCCCGCACGGTGCCGTCATCGCCGTCCTTCTTCTTGGTCTTGTAACGATCGAACTTGTAGGCGCGCAGGCGGATGCCGGTGGCAATCGTGGCAGCCTGGGCGCCGGTCATTGCAGCATCGGGCAGTTCCGCGAGGACGGTCATCGCGGCGCTGCCGGCATTGAGCTTGCCGGCCGCCACGCCGCCGAATTTGAGAAGATCCTTCTCCTTGAGGTCGGCCGCCTTTCCGGTGCCGATCACGATCAGCCGATCGACCTTGATTCCCTCCGGCGCCAGGATGTCCAGGGCTGCCCCACTCTTGCCCTTGAACTGGTTGGCGGCGGCAGCCCGCTTGACCGTCTCCGCGGCGGCTCCCAGCACCTTCTTTGTGGCAGTCCCCAACTTCAATTGCTCGTCGCAAAAGGCGACCAGGATGCCGCGAGCGGACGCGGAGAACGGGACAAAGCCGACCTTGACGGCGTCGGACATAGGAAAATCCTCCAGAACTCAGGGTGTTGCTCGGACCTGAGGCGGTCCTTTCGGCACGCGGGGGTGAGCATTGCGATGGCGGTCCGGAACGTCCCCGGACCGGGCTTGTGACACACTATGACCTGCCGGCTGCGCCGCTGCCAAGCGCCGGAGTGGCCGGAAGGCCACAAAAGCGATTAATTAACCATAAATTAAGCGCGCCTTGGCGCGGCCATTTTGTTGACGGATCAAAGGGATGGTAGTGAGACTGTGAACAGTGAGTGAGCCGGACGGATCCGCGGCTCGACCATAGGGGAACCCGGGTTGACGGGATTGGTCGAAAGCCGTGCGTTTGGTTGCGCGAAGGGGGACGTAGGGGTCGTGCGGTAGCGATGGGGTCGGTCGACAAGTACATCTTCAAAACGACGCTGGCGTCGTTTGCGCTTGTCCTGGTCAGCCTCACCGGGGTGATCTGGATTACCCAGGCGTTGCGCGGCATCGACCTGATGACCAGCCAGGGTCAGACCATCCTCACCTTCCTCGGCATCACCGGGCTCGTGATCCCTGCCCTCGTGCTGATCATCGCCCCGATCGCGCTGATGATCGCGATCTCGCACACACTGAACAAGCTCGCGACCGATTCCGAGATCATCGTGATGAACGCTGCCGGCTTCTCGCCGTTCCGGCTGTTCTACCCGTTCTTCTATGCCACCTGTGTGGTCGCGGCGCTGGTCGCCTTCATCGGCGCCTATCTCGCCCCCGACGGCATGCGCCGGATCAAGCAGTGGGATGCCGAGATCACCGCCGACGTCCTGACCAACATCCTGCAGCCCGGCCGCTTCGCCCAGCTCGACCAGAACCTGACGATTCGAATCCGCGAGCGCCTGCCCGGTGGCGTACTCGGCGGCGTCTTCGTCGACGATCGCCGCGATCCGCAGCAGCGCGTCACTATCGTCGCCGACCACGGCACCGTGCTGAAGAACGAAAGCGGCTCATATCTGGTGCTGGAGGACGGCAATCTCGAGCGATTCGAGGTCGGCAAGCGCGATCCGACGCTGGTGGTGTTTCAGCGCTATGCGTTCGACATGTCGAAATTCTCGCAAGGGCGCGACGTCACGCTCGGAATTCGCGAGCGCTACCTGTGGGAGCTGATGTGGCCGGACGAGCACGATCAGACCTATCAGCAGCTGTCAGGCCAGTTCTTCGCGGAGCTGCATGATCGCTTCATGGCGCCGATCTATCCGTTTGCGTTCGCGGCCCTCACCTTTGCCTTCCTCGGCGCGCCGCGCACCACGCGGCAAAGCCGCAACTTCTCGATCGGTGGCTCGGTGTTTGCGGTGTTCGGCCTGCGCATGGTCGGATTCGCCTGCTCGGTGATGGCGGTGAAGACGCCGATCGCGGCACTGGTGCAATATCTGATGCTGTTCGCCGGCATCGGCATCGGCCTCTGGATGATTATCGGCGGCGTCGTCGTCGAGCCGCCGCCGCGGCTGCTGGAAGCCATCAACAGGAACAACGAGCGCATTGCGCGGCTGTTCCGGAGGCCGGCAACCGCATGAGCATGGTCACAAATACGCTCGGGCGCTATTTCGCCGGCCGATTCGTGATCGCGGCGGTCGGCGTGTTCGCGGGCATCTTCGTGCTGCTCGTGCTGGTCGATTACATCGAGATGGTGCGCAAGACGTCCGGCCTCGTCGGCGCCTCCGCCATCACCGTCGCCGAGACCTCGCTGTTCCGCGTGCCGCAACTGCTCGAAAAGCTGATGCCGTTCTGCGTGCTGATCGGCGCGATGACCTGCTATCTCGCGTTGTCGCGGCGGCTGGAGCTCGTCGTGGCGCGCGCCGCCGGCGTCTCGGCCTGGCAATTCATCTCGCCGGCACTGGCCAGCGCGATCGTGCTCGGCATCTTTGCGACCACCGCCTACAATCCGATGTCGGCCAATCTGCGCGAGCTCTCGAAACGGATGGAAGCAGAACTGTTCGGCTCGGCGCCGGGCGGCGGCATTCAGGACGCGTCGGGCTTCTGGCTCAACCAGATCAATGACGAGGGCCAGGCGATCATCAATGCGGCCCGCAGCGAGCAGCAGGGCGTGCGGCTGACCGGCCTGACGGTGTTCCGATTCGATACGGCGTTGCAGTTCAAGGAGCGAATCGAGGCGCGCGAAGCGACGCTCGAAGAAGGCCGCTGGGTGTTCACGGGAGTACGCCGATACACCCTCGACAAGGCTCCGGTGGATCAGGACACCTTCTATCTGACCACGACTCTCACCCCGGCACAGGTGCGCAACAGTTTCTCCACCCCCGAAACTGTGTCCTTTTGGCAACTGCCGAACTACATCCGCTCGTCGGAGAGCTCAGGGTTCGCGACGCTGGCTATCGCTTGCAGTATCACAAGCTCATCGCACAGCCGTTTTTGCTGGCTGCGATGGTGATGTTGGCGGCTTCTGTGAGCCTCCGCTTCTTTCGGATGGGCGGCGTGCAGAAGATGGTTTTGAGTGGCGTGGGCGCAGGCTTTCTGCTCTACGTGCTGTCGAAAGTAACTGAAGATTTGAGCAAGGCTGAGTTGATGCATCCCATCGCTGCGGCGTGGTTGCCCGTCGTCGTGGGTAGCCTCACCGGTTTCTTAGCCTTGCTGTACCAGGAGGACGGGTAGTGGCTAGTGTCGCCGCCCGCCAGTTGATGTCGCCTGCATTCGGGCGGCGCAGTGCCCTGCGCCGTCAACGGAGCCGCATGGCCGCGTTTGGCGTTTCGATTTCCGCTCTCCTCGCCGCGTTCGTCGTGGTCAGCGCGCTCGACGTCGTCGCGTCGACGCCGGCCGCCGCGCAGGCGTTCACCTACAATCCGCGTCCGCCGAAGCCGCCCCGCCCGCCGGCCAAGAATGACGGGCAGATGCTCGTTCAGGCGACCGAGGTCGATTACGACTACAACAACTCGCGCATCTCGGCCGTCGGCAACGTCCAGATGTTCTACAACGGCACCAGCGTCGAGGCCGACAAGGTCATCTACGACCAGAAGACCAAGCGTCTTCATGCCGAAGGCAACATCCGCATGACCGATGCGGAAGGCAAGATCACCTACGCCAACATCCTGGATCTCAGCGACGACTACCGCGACGGCTTCGTCGATTCGCTGCGCGTCGACACCGAGGACCAGACTCGCATGGCGGCGACTCGCGCCGATCGGTCGAGCGGCAATTACACGGTGTTCGACAACGGCGTTTATACCGCCTGCGCACCCTGTAAGGATGATCCGAAGAAGCCGCCGCTCTGGCAGGTCAAGGGCGCGCGCATCATCCATGACCAGACCGAGAAGATGCTCTATTTCGAGAACGCCCAGCTCGAGTTCTTCGGCGTTCCGATGGCGTATCTGCCCTACTTCTCGACGCCCGATCCGACCGTGAAGCGCAAGAGCGGCTTCCTGATGCCGGGCTTCACCAGCTACACGGCGTTCGGCTACGGCGTCGAAATCCCCTATTATTGGGCGATCGCGCCTGACATGGACGCGACCTTCAATCCGCGCATCACGTCCAAGCAGGGCGTGCTGATGCAGACCGAATTCCGCCAACGCTTTGCGGACGGCTCCTATCAGATCCGGCTCTATGGCATCGACCAGCTCGACCAGAAACAATTTGCCGGCCAGCCGGGCGACCGCCAGTTCCGCTGGGGCGTCGACACCAAGGGCCAGTTCGCGCTGAACGACAAATGGGTCTGGGGCTGGGACGGCGTCCTGCTGTCCGACTACTTCTTCATGTCCGACTACCGGCTCGCCCAGTACAAGGACCCGTTCGGTTCGTTCCTGTCGCTGCCGACGGAAGCGATCTCGCAGCTCTATCTGACCGGGGTCGGCAACCGCAGCTTCTTCGATGCGCGCGCGATCTATTATCTCAGCTACTCGGGTAACCAGAACCAGGTCCCGGTGGTCGCGCCCGTCATCGACTACAACAACGTGATCAACAGCAATATCCTGGGCGGCGAGTTCAGCTACAAGATGAACTTCGTCAACCTGACCCGCGAAACCGCGGTGTTCGATCCGATCACGACGACTGCCAACACCAACAGCCTGTGCCTGACGACATCGGCCGATCCGATGGCGCGCACACCGTCGCAGTGCCTGCTGCGCGGCATGCCGGGCACCTACACCCGACTGACGGCCGAGGCGCAGTGGCGTAAGTCCTACACCGACCCGTTGGGCCAGATTTGGACGCCGTTCGCCAGCATCCGTGCCGATGCGATCAACGCCGACGTCTCGAACCAGCCGGGCGTTTCCAACTACCTGCCGGTCGGCGACACCCAGACGGTTCGCCTGATGCCGACCGTCGGCCTCGAATACCGCTACCCGTTCATCAATGTGCAGCCGTGGGGCACGACCACCGTCGAGCCGATTGCGCAGGTCATCATCCGGCCGAACGAACCCAATGCCGGCAAGCTTCCGAACGAGGACGCGCAGAGCCTGGTGTTCGACACATCGAACCTGTTCTCGGTCGACAAGTTCTCCGGCTACGACCGCGTCGAAGGCGGTAGCCGCGCCAATGTCGGCGTGCAGGCCACCACGCAGTTCGATCGCGGCGGCAGCATCAAGGCGATGTTCGGACAGTCCTACCAGATGTTCGGGCTGAACTCGTTCGCGGTCGCCGACGTCACCAACACCGGCGTCGATTCCGGTCTGCAGAACCCGCGCTCGGACTATGTCGCGAGCCTCGCCTATTCGCCCAACCGCACCTATACGTTCAGCGTCCGCACGCGGATGGATGAGGCGACCTGGAACATCAATCGGTTCGAGGCCACGGCGGCCGCGAATTTCGACCGCTGGTCGGTGGCCGTGACGTATGGCGACTACGCAGCGCAGCCGGAACTCGGCTACCTGACGCGCCGCGAGGGCATCCTTACCAGCGGCTCGATCAAGGTGGCGTCGAACTGGGTGGTCCAGGGTGCGGCGCGCTGGGACCTTGAAGCGAACAAGATCAACCAGTATGCCTTGGGCGCGGGCTATGTGGACGACTGCTTCGTGTTGGCTGCCAACTATGTCACGTCCTATACCTACCAGGCCGGTTCGCAGCCGCCCGTCCTCAGCCACGCGATCATGTTCCAGATCGGGCTGCGGACGATCGCCCAGACCTCCACGACCAGCAGTTCGGCTGGCATGCAGTAGCAGTGAGGGCCTATCAGGGGGGCTTGTATTGCCGCGGGCCTGTGGCCCCGGCTTGAATTGGTTTAAACGGCTGACATGACCATACCAACGACCGCTAGCTCGCCAACGCGCCTCCATTCTTTCGTGTTGAGTTCCCTGCTGGCTCTTTTCCTTCTGCTCGGGGGCGGTGCGCGCCTGCACGCCCAGACCATCGCCGTGATGGTCAATGGCGAACCCATTACCAATTACGACATCGAGCAGCGCGCCAAGCTGAACGCCCTGACCGGCGGCAAGGCGCCCGATCGAAAGGTCATCCTCGACGAGCTGATCGACGAGAAGCTGAAGATCAAGGAAGCCAAGAAGTTCGGCGTCGACCCCACTGCCAACGACATCGAACAGTCCTATGGCGGCATGGCGCAGCGGATGCGGCTGAACAACGATCAGCTGACCAAGGTCCTCGAGAGCAAAGGCATCCGCCCCGATACGCTCAAGCAGCGCATCAGGGCCGACATGGTCTGGACCAGCCTTGTCCGTGGCCGTTTCAAGGAAAGCCTGCAGGTTGGCGAAAAGGACGTCGCCACCGCGGTCAAGGAGACCGGCGACGCCCCCGACGCCGAAGCATTCGAGTACAGGATGCAGCCGGTCGTTCTGATTGTGCCCCGCGGCTCGCCGCAATCCGAGTTCGAGGCCCGTCGCAAGGAAGCGGATTCCCTGCGCGAGCGCGTGACCAGTTGCGAGGAAGCCAACACGTTCTTCAAGTCGATGCGCAACGCCGCGATCCGCGAGATCGTCGTGAAGACGTCGGCGGATCTGCCGCAGGCGCTGCGCGACATCCTGGACAAGACCCCGGTCGGCCACCTCACCCCGCCCGAGCTCACCAAGCAGGGCATCGAGATGGTCGCCCTTTGCGGCCGGAAGGCGACCACCGTGGACACGCCCAAGAAGCGTGAAATGCGGGACAAGATGTACGTGCAGAAGTACGAGGCGAAGTCGAAGGCCTACCTGCAGGAAGTCCGGAAAGCCGCGATGATCGAATATCCAGGCGGGCGGTGATCGACTATCGTTGACGCATGGCTCAACCTCTCGCACTGACATCCGGCGAGCCCGCAGGCATCGGCCCCGACATCACGCTCGCCGCATGGCTGCGCCGCCGCGAACTCGATCTGCCGCCGTTCTACCTGCTTGGTGACCGCGCCTCGCTGGCCGAACGCGCCAAGGCGCTCGGAGTTGCGGTGGAGCTTGCCGAGGTCAAGGCCGAGGAGGCCTCCGCGACGTTTGAACGGGCCCTCCCCGTGGTTGCGACCGGCAAGGCGGCGACGGCGCGACCGGGCCAGCCGGACGCGACCAGCGCCGACGCCGCGCTGGCATCGATCCGTCAGGCCGTCGCCGATGTCGCCGCCGGCAAGGCCAGCGCCGTCGTCACCAACCCGATCGCCAAGAACGTGCTGTACCGCGCCGGCTTCCGTCATCCCGGCCACACTGAATTCCTCGCCGAGCTTGCCGCGCGCGGCGGAGCCGCACCGCAGCCGGTGATGATGCTGTGGTCGCCGGCGCTCGCCGTCGTCCCGGTGACGATCCACGTTTCGGTGCGCGAGGCGCTGGCACAATTATCGACCGACCTGATCGTCTCGACCGCGCGATCGTGGTCGCCGACATGAAGGCGCGGTTCGGCCTCGCCTCGCCGCGGCTTGCTGTCGCCGGCCTCAATCCGCATGCCGGCGAAGACGGCACGCTCGGCATGGAAGATGTCGAGATCGTCGCGCCCGCGGTCGAGATCCTGCGCCGCGACGGCATTGCCGTCCGGGGTCCGCTGCCGGCCGACACCATGTTCCACGCCGCGGCGCGAAAGACCTATGACTGCGCGCTCTGCATGTATCACGACCAGGCGCTGATCCCGATCAAGACCGTCGCGTTCGAGGACGCCGTCAACGTCACGCTCGGCCTGCCCTTCGTCCGGACGTCGCCCGATCACGGCACCGCCTTCGACATCGCCGGCACCGGCAAGGCCAATCCCTCGAGCCTGATCGCCGCGCTGCGGCTCGCCGCGCGGATGGCCGCGGCTTCAAGCTGAGTGAGCACGATCGACGATCTGCCGCCGCTGCGCGACATCATTCGCGAGCATTCGCTGTCGGCGCGCAAATCGCTCGGGCAAAACTTCCTGCTCGATCTCAATCTCACCGCACGGATCGCCCGCGCCGCGGGTCCGCTGGAAGACTGCACCGTGATCGAGGTCGGGCCCGGCCCCGGTGGACTGACCCGCGCGCTGCTTGCGATGGGCGCCAGGCGCGTGATCGCGATCGAGCGCGACGAACGGGCCCTTGCTGCGCTCGACTACATCGTCAAGCGCTATCCCGGCCGCATCGAGATCGTGCATGGCGATGCGCAGCATTTCGATCCGCGTCCCTTGCTCGATGGCGGCAAGGCCAAGATCGTCGCCAACCTGCCCTACAACATCGCAACCCAGCTTTTGGTCGACTGGCTGTCGATCGAGCCGTGGCCGCCCTGGTACGACACCATGGTGCTGATGTTCCAGCGCGAGGTCGCCGAGCGCATCGTCGCCCAAGAAGACGAGGAGGCCTATGGCCGGCTCGCGGTGCTCGCCAACTGGCGCGCCGAGACCAAGATCCTGTTCGACATTTCGCCCGCGGCCTTCGTGCCGCAACCGAAGGCACGTCCTCGGTGGTCCGCCTGATCCCGCGCGCCGCGCCCGAGCCGTGCGACCGCCGCATGCTCGAGCAGGTCGCCGCCGCGGCCTTCGGCCAGCGCCGCAAGATGCTGCGCCAGAGCCTGAAATCGCTGTCGGTCGATCCGGCGCGGCTTGCTGCCGCAGCCGGTATCGACGCGACACGCCGCGCCGAGACCATTCCGGTCGCGGGCTTTGTTGCCATGGCGCGTGAATTGGCCGATATACGGTCCACAAAATAGAACATCAGGAGAAAACGTAATGGCGCGTATGGTTCGCCAATCCCTCGTCAAATTCGATGCACCGCTGTGCGAAACCATCGTGGACACGCCGAAGCCCCAGGGACGCGAAGTGCTCGTGCGCATCGAGCGCTGCGGCCTGTGCCATTCCGACCTCCACATCCAGGACGGCTACGCCGATCTCGGCGGCGGCAAGAAGCTCGACACCACCCGCGGCATGACGCTGCCCTTCACGCTCGGCCATGAGATCGCAGGCGTGGTCGACGAGGTCGGTCCGGAGGCGCCGAAGGATCTGGTCGGGACGAAGAAGGCGGTCTTCCCCTGGATCGGCTGCGGCCAGTGCCGCGACTGCCTCGCCGGCGACGAGAATCTCTGCGCCAAGCAACGCTTCCTCGGCGTCTCGATCGACGGCGGCTTCGCGACCCACGTGCTGGTGCCCGACGCAAAGTACCTGCTCGACTACGATCCGCTTCCGGTCAATCAGGCCGCCACGCTGATGTGCTCCGGCGTCACCGCCTATGGCGCGCTGAAGCGCCTGGTGGATCGTCCGCGTCAGCGCAATCTGCTGCTGATCGGCCTCGGCGGCGTCGGCATGATGGGCCTGTCGTTCGCGCAGGCGATGTTCAAGCAGCCGATCACGGTTGCCGATCTCAGCCCCGCGGCCCGCGAGACCGCGCTGAAGAACGGCGCCGCAGCCGCCTATGACCCGGCGGAGCCGGATGTCGTCAAGCGCATGCTGAAGGAGAGTGACGGCGGCTTCGACGGCGTCGTCGACTTTGCCGGCAACGAGAAGTCGATGGCATTCGCGGTCTCGACCGTCGCACGCGGCGGCAAGATCGTAGTGTCCGGACTGATGGGCGGCCAGTTCACGCTGCCGATGGTGCAGTGGGTCTACAAGCGCATGACCATCGAAGGCTTCATGGTCGGCACGCTGGCCGAAGGCCAGGAGTTGATGGCGCTCGCCCGCGCCGGCAAGATCAAGCCGACGCCGATGAAGGAAGAGCCGATGGCCGACGTCCAGAAATGGATCGACGAGTTGCGCGCCGGCAAGGTCGTGGGACGCATCGTTCTGAAGAATTAGCCAGGACGTCCCTCCGGCCTCGCCCGACAAAGATGGGGGAGGACGCGAATGAGGAAGAAACGTTCGACGATCCGGGCATGGGCGACGCTCGCGCTCGCCCTTGCCGTGACGCCGGCCCTTGCGCAGAAACGTTACGGGCCCGGCGTCACCGACAGCGAGATCAAGATCGGCACCACGACGCCCTATAGCGGTCCGGCGTCGGCCTATTCGGCCGGCGCGATCTCCATCACCGCCTATTTCGCGATGATCAACGATCAGGGCGGCGTCAACGGCCGCAAGATCAACTTCATCAGCCTCGACGATGCCTACAGCCCGCCGAAGACGGTCGAGCAGATCCGCCGCCTGATCGAGAGCGACGAGGTGCTGTTCCTCGTCAACCCGGTCGGCACCGCGCCCAACATGGCGGTGGTCAAATACATCAACCAGAAGCAAGTGCCGCATCTGTTCGTCGGATCCGGCGCTACGATCTTCAATGATCCCGAGCATTATCCGTGGACGATGAGCTGGACGCCGCATTACGCATCCGAAGGCGAGATCTACGCCAGGTACATCCTGTCGACACTGCCGGACGCCAGGATCGGCATCCTCGCGCAGAACGACGATCTTGGTCGCGACTACATACTCGGCTTCAAGCGCGGGCTCGGCGACAAGGCCGCGTCGATGATCGTGTCACAGCAGGCCTACAACACCAGCGATCCCACCGTGGATTCGCAGATCGTGTCGCTGAGGGCCGCGGGCGCCAACGTGCTGTTCATCGCCGCGGTGCCGAAATTCGCGGCGCAGGCGATCCGCAAGGCCTACGATATCGACTGGCACCCGCAGGAATTCCTCTCCAGCATCGGCTCTTCGATCGCGGGCGCGATCCGTCCCGCCGGCTTCGAGGCAGCCAAGGGCGTGATCTCCGCGGCCTATCAGAAAGACCCTGCTGATCCGCAGTGGAAGGACGATCCGGCCATGCAGGCCTGGAACGCGTGGATGGACAAGTACAACCCGCATGTCGACAAGAGCGACTACTACGCGCCCTACGGCTACAACATCGGCTACGCGGTGGTGCAGATCCTCAAGCAGTGCGGCAACGACCTGACGCGCGAGAACGTCATGAAGCAGGCCTCTCACCTCGACATGGAGCTGCCGCTGCTGCTGCCTGGTATCCGCCTGCGGACCTCGCCGACCGACCTGCGGCCGATCAAGCAGATGCGTCTGGTCCGCTTCAACGGCCAGCGCTACGTGCTGTTCAGCGACGTGCTCGAGAGCAACTAGACGTTCGCCGGGCGCAACCAACAGACCGGTTCCTCGGCCTCCGGCTCGCCGCAATTGCGACACGCCGCGAGCCCCAATTAAGCCCTACCCGCTCCGGATTTGCGGCGCATTGCGACCCAACTCTTTACCGAGATTGGCTGCACCAGCGTTTGCGTAAAAAAAGAAATACCGGGGACGTGTATGTCAAATCGTTCAGCGAAATTCGCTGCGGCGCTTGCCGCCAGCATCTTGGGGGGCGCCAGCTTCGGCGCCATGGCGCAGACCGCCGCCAATACCGCGAGCACCAATACGGCGAGTGCCAAGACGGCGGACACCTGTCAGGCCGCGCCGAAGGGTACCGCGCCGGCGGGAAGCCACTGGTTCTATCACCTCGACCGCAGCACCCAGAAGAAGTGCTGGTATCTCGGTGACGCCAGGAACAAGGTTGTCGCCAAGCCCGCCGCCACCGCGCAGCAACAGCCTGCGGCAGCCGCGCCGGACACCGCGACGGCCGACGCGGCGCCGCCACAGAGCCAGCCGGCGACCGTGGTACCGCCACCTGCGATGCGTAAATCCGTCGCCAATGCCCACGCCGAGTGGCCCTCGCCGCAGGCCCCTGCCGCGCCAGCCGCGAGCCCCGATGCCGGTCAAGCCGGCACCACGGCGGCGCCGGCCGATCCGGTCGCGACAGCGACGCCCGCCGGTACCGCGCCCCGCCGTCGGACGTGAACACCCGATGGCTGGATGCATCGAGCATGGCCGGAACCAATGGCACCCGGCACGCGGCAGATCAACCGACCGTGTCGCGCAGGCCGACGCGACGCCGCAACAGGCGGCCGCGCCAGCACCTGCCGCTCCCGTTTCGGCCGAGGCGTCCGTCGAGAAGTCCGCGTCCTCGACGCAAATGCTGCTGGTCGTGATGGTCGGCGCGCTGGCGCTCGCCGGCCTGGTCAGCGCGCTGGTGTTCCGCCTGACCCGCACGCGGACGAAGCCCTACCAGATCAGCGACGAGTGGCGGGCCCCCTGGGATTCGCTGCACACCGAGCCGGCGCCGCCGATGGCCGTCGTCAGTCGCGACCGTCCGCTGCGGCTGTCGGAGGCAGCGCCGCGCCGCGCCGAGACACCGGTTCCGCGCCGCGCCGAGACGTCGGCGCCGCGCCGCGGGACGGCACGTGATCCGGCGCAGACCGAACAAGACAACAAGCAGATCGCGGCGATGCTGCAGCGGCTGGCGCGCAGCGCGGCGAACTAGACCGCGCGCTGGAAGCAATGACTCGTGATGCGATCCATGCGATCGCATCACGATCGAGGTCAGCTACTTCTCGAGCTGACGCTGCAGGCCACGCACGAATTCGGTGAGGCCGGTGCGACGCTCCCGCTTGAGACGCTCGGCTTTCAGGATCGACTGCACCTCGGCAAAGGCGTCGTCGACGTTCTGGTTGACGACGATGTAGTCGTATTCGGCCCAGTGGCTCAGCTCGTGACTGGCGCGGTTCATCCGCCCGCGGATCACCTCTTCCGAATCCTGCGCACGGGTGTGCAAGCGCCTTTCGAGATCGACGGCCGACGGCGGCAGGATGAAGACCCGCACCACGTCGACGCTGGCCTTCTGGTGAAGCTGCTGCGTGCCCTGCCAATCGATGTCGAACAGGACGTCCTGCCCGACCGATAGCGCCGCCTCGACCGGCGCGCGCGGCGTGCCGTAGAGATTGTCGAACACGGTCGCCCATTCGAGCAGTTCACCCTGCTCGACCATGTTCTCGAACTTCTTCTTGTCGACGAAGAAATAGTCACGGGCTTCGACCTCGCCCGGCCGCTTCGGGCGCGTGGTCGCCGACACCGACATTTTCAGGCCCGGCTCGCGCTCAAGCAGCATGCGCGACAGCGTCGTCTTGCCGGCGCCAGAGGGCGACGACAGGACGAACATCAGTCCGCGCCGCTCAACGCCGTCAGAACCCTGCGCCGTCATCATTCACTCCAGATTCTGGACCTGTTCGCGGAACTGCTCGACCACGTTCTTCATCTCAAGCCCGGTGTTGGTCAGCTCGACGTCGTTCGACTTCGAGCAGCAGGTGTTGACCTCGCGATTGAACTCCTGGGCGAGGAAGTCGAGCCGCCGCCCGACCGGGCCGCCCTTGCCGATCATCTCGCGGGCCTGGCCGATGTGCGAGGCGATGCGATCGAGCTCCTCGCGGATATCGGCCTTCGTGGCGATCAGGATCGCCTCCTGGCTCAGCCGGTCGGCATCGAAGCGGTCGGAGGTCTCGAGCAGCGCGGCGATCTGCTCGGCAAGCCGGGCCTTGATCGCTTCGGGCTTGCGGCCGGGCGCGGTCTCGGCGCGCTTGGCGAGCCGCTCGATCTCGTCCATGCGCTGCATCAGGATCCGGCCCAGCGCATCGCCCTCGCGGCGGCGCATCTCGACAAGGCTCGTGAGCGCCTGCTCGAACGCCTTCGCCGCGGCCTCGCGCGCCGCCTTGTCCTCGTCCTCGTTGCTCTCGGGCTCGACCACCTCGATGACGCCCTTGATGCCGAGCAGCCCGTCGATGCTCGGCGCCACCGCGTCGATCCGTTGCGCGAGCTCACCCGCGACCTTCACCACGGCGGCGAGCACGTCCTCGTTGATCCGGATGGTCTGCGCCGCATCGGTGCGCTTGACGGTGAGATTGGCGTAGACCGTGCCGCGCGACAGCAGCTCGCCGGCGCGCTTCTTGGCCAGGGCTTCCAGCTCGTCCCAGCCCGGTGGCAGCCGCAACCGCAGGTCAAAGCCCTTGGCGTTGACCGATTTCAGCTCCCACTCGAACGTATAGGGACCGCTCGCGCCATGGCTCCGGGCAAAGCCAGTCATGCTCGACAGCGCCATCGCGTAAAACTCTCCAACAGAAGGATATGGGACCAACCCGGAGCCTTCCGAGACTCGTGGGCAGCCGTGACGACCTTAAAACGGATTCCGTGAAAGTGGAATTACGTCCACCTTCCGGAAACGCAGAGCTGAGGCATGATCCGGGCGACTGTGAAGCAGTCTTCCGGAAGATCATGCCCAAACAGAAGCCAAAGCGCGATGATCGCACCGCGCCTCAGCGCTGCACGACGGGCGGCGAATTGGTCTGCTGGGCTGCGCCCTGGCGACCGCCGCGCGGCGGCTTCTTCTGATTGGTGGGCTTCGGCGGCGTGGCCGCCGTGGGATTGGTGTCGGCCGCTCCGGGGGCCGCGGCGGCAGGCGCCGGATCATCCGCGGGCTCGACGGTGTCGTTCTGGATCTGCTTCTCCGACGCGCGCAGCTTGGCGACGTTCTTGGCGTGCTGGTCGTAGGTTTCGGTGAAGGCGTGGCCGCCGGTTCCGTCGGCAACGAAGAATAGGTCGCGCGTACGCGCCGGATTGGCGGTAGCCTCCAGCGAGGCGCGGCCGGGATTTGCGATCGGTCCGGGCGGCAGGCCGTCGATCACATAGGTGTTGTAGGGCGACGGCTGCGTGATCTCGCTGCGCTTGATCGGACGCCCCAGCGTGCCCTTGCCGCCCACCAGCCCGTAGATGATGGTCGGATCTGACTGCAGCTTCATCCGCTGCCGCAGGCGGTTGACGAACACGGCGGCGACCCGGCTGCGCTCGTCGGCGCGGCCGGTTTCCTTCTCGACGATCGAGGCCAGCGTCACCAGCTGGTCCGGCGATTTCAGCGGCGTGTCGGTGTTGCGACGTTCCCAGATCTCGGCGAGCACGCGCTTCTGCGCCTGCTGCAGGCGCTGGATCACCTGGTCGCGCGTGGTGCCGCGCGGGAATTTGTAGGTCTCCGGCAGCAGCGTGCCCTCGCGCGGAATCTCGCGCACCGAGCCGGTGAAGATGTCGTTGTCGGAGAGCCGCGCCACGATCTGCTCCGAGGTCAGGCCTTCCGGGATCGTGATTGCGTGCTGCACCACCTTGCCGTCGACGATGGTGGCGATGACGTCGCGCAGGCTGGCATTCTTCTGGAACGAATATTCGCCGGGCTTGAGATCGGAGCTCGCCTTCAGCGCAAACACGCCGCCGATGAAGACCCACGGATTGACGTTGATCACGCCCTCTCGCAACAGCACGTCGGCGATGTCGCGCTTGCCGGCGCGCGCGGGGATGTTGACGATCTTGTCTTCCTGCAGCGGTCCCGGCGATTCCAGCGCCTGCTTGCCGTAGTAGTACGTCGCGCCGGCGCCGAGCATCAGGATGATCAGGATCGTGAAGATGGCATTGCCGACGATCACGAAAGGATTGCGGGCGCGATCCGAGCGCTTGGGCGGCGGCGGAACCTGTTCAGGCTCCAGCGCGGCACGTGGACTCCTCGGTGAAATGGGCGGCCTCTCACTCATCGATGCAAACCAATATCCTGCCGGTTGAATCGTGGCCGGACAAACCCCTGCCCTGCCAATAGCATACGCCCGCTATTAGGAGTCACCGCGGAATACGGCAAAACGGTGGACTAGTTCTAAAGACCTACTAATTGGTCACGCGCTGCACGATCACGGAGGCGTTGGTGCCGCCGAAACCGAAGGAATTGGACAGCGCCACATTGACGTCACGCTTGCGCGACGTGTGCGGCACGAGATCAATCGCCGTTTGCACCGACGGATTGTCGAGATTGATGGTCGGCGGCACCACGTTATCGCGAATCGCCAGGATCGCGAAAATCGCCTCGATCGCGCCGGCCGCACCGAGCAGATGTCCGGTCGCAGACTTGGTCGACGACATCGACACCTTCGAGGCCGCATTGCCGAGCAGACGCTCGACCGCGCCGAGCTCGATCTCGTCGCCGACCAGCGTCGAGGTGCCGTGCGCGTTGATGTAGTCGAGATCGGACGCCGCAAGGCCGGCGCGCTTCAGCGCCATGCTCATGCTGCGGAAGCCGCCATTGCCGTCCGGCGGCGGCGAGGTGATGTGGAAAGCGTCGCCCGACAGGCCGTAACCGGTGACCTCGGCGTAGATCTTCGCACCGCGCCGCTTGGCGTGCTCATACTCCTCGAGCACGAGAACGCCGGCGCCCTCGCCCATCACGAAGCCGTCGCGATCCTTGTCGTAGGGCCGCGATGCCTTTTCCGGGGTGTCGTTGAAGCCGGTGGACAGCGCACGTGCCGCGCAGAAGCCGGCAATGCCGATGCGCGAGATCGGCGATTCGGCGCCGCCCGCAACCATCACCTCGGCATCGCCGAGTGCGATCAGCCGCGCCGCATCGCCGACCGCATGCGCGCCGGTCGAGCACGCGGTGACGACCGCATGATTGGGGCCCTTCAATCCGTGCTCGATCGAAACATAACCGGACGCCAGATTGATCAGGCGGCCCGGAATGAAGAACGGAGAGATCCTGCGCGGGCCACGCTCTTTCAGCAGCACCGCGGTCTCGGCAATGCCGGTGAGGCCGCCGATGCCGGAGCCGATCATCGTGCCGGTCGCGAATTGGTCCTCGTCGGACTTCGGATGCCAGTCGGCATCGTCGAGCGCCTGCTTGGCCGCGCACATCGCATATACGATGAAGTCGTCGACCTTGCGCTGGTCCTTCGGCTCCATCACTGATCGGGATTGAAGGTACCGTTCGAGCCGTCGCCGCGCGGAATGTAGCAGGCGACCTGGCTCGGCAGGTCGGACACCTCGAAGGTGTCGATCTTCTTGCCGCCGCTGTCTCCGGCGAGGATGCGCGTCCAGGTTGCGTCAACGCCGCAGCCGAGCGGTGTAAGCATGCCCAGCCCCGTGACGACAACCCGTCTCATTTCCACGTCTCCGGCCAGCAATGCGCGGCTGATAGTAAGAAGCCGGGGGACCGCTCGATCACGGTCCGTCCGGCCCCGTCAACGTCGCGATCGGCGTCAGCTCTTCGCGTTCTTCTCAAGAAACTTGGTCGCGTCGCCCACGGTCAGGATCGTCTCCGCCGCGTCGTCCGGAATCTCGCAACCGAATTCTTCTTCGAAAGCCATCACGAGCTCGACGGTGTCGAGGCTGTCGGCGCCGAGGTCATCGATGAAGCTCGCGCTATCGACCACCTTCTCGGGCTCGACACCAAGGTGCTCGACCACAATCTTCTTAACCCGCTCGCCAATCTCACTCATCGTTCAACCTCGTTGTTCCATTGGACCCGACCCCAAGACGATACGAGCCATCGTGGTCGTCTCGATTACTCAGTCGCGCATAGTCTTGATTCGGCCCGGTCGTAGCCGACTAAAGCCCCGGCGAACGGCAGGCGTCGCCACGCCAATATACAGGGTTTCAAAATCCTGCAATGGCGTTCTTCGCCCATCCACGGGGGGTTCAGCTACCATACTTCCAAAGCCTTGACTACACGCCTGAACCGGCTCCCGAAAACGGCTTTTCGCCGCACTGCGAGAGGCCGGTAAGTAGCTCAAATCATAGCCATCCCACCGTTGACGTGAATCGTCTGTCCGGTGACGTAGGCGGCCTCGTTCGAGGCCAGATAGACCGCTGCCGCAGCGATATCCTCGGGCGTCCCGAGCCGCGCCGCAGGAACCTTCGCCAGGATGGTTTCGCGCTGCTTGTCGTTCAGCGCATCGGTCATCGGCGTCTTGATGAAACCCGGCGCGATGCAGTTGGCGGTGACGCCGCGCTTGGCGTATTCGGCGCCCAACGTCTTGATCAGGCCGATGATGCCGGCCTTCGACGCGGTGTAGTTGCCCTGCCCCGGATTGCCGGTGACGCCGACGATCGAGGTGATCGCGATGATGCGGCCGAAGCGCTTGCGCATCATCAGTTTGGTCGCCGCGCGTGCCAGCCGGAAGGTCGCGGTCAGGTTGACCGCGATGACGTCGTCCCAATCCTCATCGCGCAATTGCACGAACAGATTGTCACGGGTGATGCCGGCGTTGGCGATCAGGATATCGACCTGCCCCATCGCCGCTTCCGCTGCCGGCACCAGCGCCTCGACATCATCCTTGCTCGAGAGGTTGCACGGCAGCACGTGAACGCGCTCGCCGAGCTTGGCCGCGAAGCCGTCCAGCACCTCGCGCCGGGTCCCCGAGATCGCGACCGTCGCGCCCTGCGAGTGCAGCGCCTGCGCAATCGCGCCGCCGATGCCGCCGGTCGCGCCCGTCACGAGCGCGGTCTTGCCAGTCAGATCAAACATCGAATTCCCCTCCCGGCTTCAAGCGACGCTGCCAGCGCATCCTTGGCCGCAGCAATATCGTTCGGACCGCCGACGGACACGCCAACCGCGCCATCTGCAATGCGCTTGACGAGGCCGCTCAGCACCTTGCCGGCGCCGATCTCGAAGAACCGCGTCACGCCCTGCGCTGCCATATAGGCAACCGACTCGCGCCAGCGAACGGTGCCGGTGACCTGTTCGACCAGACGGCGGCGGAGCTCGTCGGGATCGGTGATGGCGGAGGCCAGTACGTTGGAAACGAGCGGCGCTGCGGGCGCCTTGATGGTGACGCCAGCCAGCGCCTCCGCCATCGCATCGGCCGCCGGCTGCATCAGCTTGCAGTGGAACGGCGCCGAGACCGGCAGCAGCATCGCGCGCTTGGCACCCTTGGTCTTGGCGATCTCGACGGCGCGGTCGACCGCCGCCTTGTCGCCGGAGACCACCACCTGGCCGCCTCCATTGTCGTTGGCGGCCTGGCAGACCTGGCCCTGCGCCGCCTCATTGGCGACCGCGACGGCCGCCTCGTAATCCAGGCCGAGCAGCGCGGCCATCGCACCGGCGCGACCGGCACCGCCTTCTGCATCGCGAGCCCGCGGGTGCGCAGCAGCCGCGCGGTGTCGCTGACGGTCAGGCTACCGGCGGCGGCCAGCGCCGAATACTCGCCGAGCGAATGCCCGGCAACGAACGCCGCGTTGCGGCCGACCGAGAAGCCGGCTTCGCTCTCGAGCACGCGCAAGGTGGCGATCGAGACCGCCATCAGCGCCGGCTGGGCATTTTGGGTGAGCTGCAGCGTTTCCGCCGGACCATCCCAGATGATCGCGGTCAGCTTCTCGCCCAGCGCGGCATCGACCTCGTCGAACACCGCCTTGGCGACCGGAAAGGCATCGGCCAGCGCCTTGCCCATGCCAACCGCCTGCGAGCCCTGCCCGGGAAACGTAAATGCTGCCGTCATCGGCGATCCCTACCTTGTTGAGCGTGATCTCCGCGCAGGCGCCTCGCGCCTGCCGCAGGGGAAAACGGTATCCGCGTTGCGCGAAACGCGCCACAGCGGGTCCGGGCCAATCCCTTGCAACCAAGTCATGCAACCGGCCTCAGACCGGGCCGTAAGACACCGTTGGGGGGCGCGATGTCAAGCCGCGTGGGCGGAACCCCTGGGGATGCCGAACCGGTTCGGCCCTAGAATCCGCCGGCATTCTGGTCAGCGTTAACCTTGGCACCGGCCCGCGCCCGGCGGGCGCTGTTGACCAATTGCCCCGGCCGGTCCTCGTGGACAGGCCTCGCCGTCGCCAGCCGCAGCACGGCGGCGTAGCCCGGCTGCACCTCCATCCTGTCGGCAAAGCGGCTTCCGCTCAGGATGCGGTGGACGCGCGGCAGGTTGTAGCACGGCACGTAGAACAGCAGATGATGCTCGAGGTGATAGTTCACGTAGTACGGCGCGATGAACAGCCGCTCAAGGAGGTTGGCCCGCGTCGTGCGGGTGTTGCGCAAGGGATCGGCGCTGTCGGGCACGACGGCATGCTCGGCGATGTTGCGGATGCGCGTGATCACCATCATCCAGGTCAGGAGCGGCACCAGCCACAACAGCGGATAGGCCCACCACACGCCGGCGGCGGCAAGGCCTGCGAACAGCACCGCGTTGGTGACGCATTGCGGCCCGAGCTTCTGCCGGAAGTTGGCGGCGCGCTGCGACAGCGGCCACTCCTTCGGCCCGATCGCGTTGAGCAGCTGCGCCTTGCGCTGCTGGTAGCCGGTCTGCCCGGTGATGTCGCGAAGGAATTTCCGGCGGTAGCTCAGCTTCGTGATCGGAAACGGCGCCGACAGCACGAGATCCGGATCATCCTCCTGCTGCGTCCGCGCATGATGCTGCAGATGATAACGGCGATAGCCACGGGTTTCGGCGAAGATCGGATAGGCGCAGAACCATTGGCTCAGCGTCAGATTGGTCCTCTCGTCCGCCGACAGACAGCCATGCGCGCCGTCATGCATCAGGATGGCAAGGCCGAGCTGGCGCGAGCCGATGATTGCGACGGCGAGCAGATAGGTGAGCGGATTCGGCCACCACGCCACCAGCGCGATCGCGCCCAGGATCAGCACCCAGGCATGCGCGATCAACGCGACACCCTTCCACGTCGTGCGCTCGCGCACCGCCACGAGTTCGTCTTCGGTGAGGAAATCGCGGGCACGCATGCGAAGCGCGGTCATGAGCTGGTCTCCCCGTCCGGAGCGGATGAACTGTCGCGGTCGCCAACCAGGCGCAGGCGCGTCGTGTCAGCAGCCGATGTCGATGTTGCCTGCTCGCCGAGCGCGCGCAGCAATTCGCGGCACATCTCCTCGGCGCCGCGGCCCATCGCAAAACCTTCGACGATCACGCCGATCGCAATCGCCCAGAACCGCCGCGAACTCTCTTCGGGGGCGCGCAGCGAACGCCAGCCGTGGCGCTCGACCTGGCCTGCATAGGCACGCGCGCCTTCGCTGTGCAGGCGCTCGATGGTGCGCTCGACCAGAGGCGCGAGGTCCTGCCGGCGCCGTGTCAGGGTCAGGGCTTCGGCGAAGAAGGCGACCGTGTCGGTCGCGGTCACGGTCTCGGCCAAAGCGTGGGTGTATTCGCGCGGCGTGTGGGCCTTCAGGGCAGCCTGCTCGGTCGCGCGCGCGAGATAAAGCATGTCGCGGCTGGCGGCTTCGACGAACAGCGCCTCCTTGGTGCGGAAGTAATAGGTGATCTGGCTTGGAAAGGCGTCCGCCGCGGCGGCGATGTCGGAGATCGAGGTGCCGGAGAGCCCACGCTCCTTGAACAGGCGGCTCGCGGCATCGAGCAGCAGCGAGCGCATCTTGCGCCCCGCCGACCGCGTCGCGCGGACCGCGTGTTTCGGATCGGACGCAGACATGCCGCTGGCGGTCTCCGAACCCATCGATCATCCTCCCGGAGTTATTTGTATGATATACAAACAAAGAAATCAACCGAAAACGGCCGAAAGTTGCGCGGAAGGGCCTGACGGGCTACGTCGCCTTGCAAATCCCGGGGCCCGGCGCCTGTCTGGACCCTTGCCTTCGCAGCCAAAATCCGTATAAAGCGCGCCATTCGTGGGCTCCGGCCGGGAGCTGAACGGACGGTCTCAGCAAACTCACCCGTTGATTTTGATGTGGCAGGGCCAGTCGGCCCGTCGTCCCGTGCTCCCGCCTTCTGAGCAGCTCGAGTCCTTTCCGAAGGTCTCGAAGGGCTTGTCGCCGGAAACCCGCGCCAACACAGGAAAGGACAACCATGCCTCTTTATGAGCATGTTTTTCTCGCGCGTCAGGATGCGAGCACCCAGCAGGTGGATGAACTGACGGCCCAGATGACGGGTATCGTCGAACAGGGCGGCGGCAAGGTCACCAAGACCGAGAGCTGGGGCGTGCGCTCCCTCACCTACCGCATGAACAAGAACCGCAAAGCGCATTTCGTGCTGATGAACATCGACGCTCCGTCGGCTGTCGTCACCGAGATCGAGCGCCAGGAGCGGATCAACGAAGACGTCATCCGTTACCTCACCGTGCGCGTCGAAGAGCACGAGGAAGGCCCGTCCGCGATGATGCGCAAGGCCGACCGTGATCGCGAGCGCGATGACCGTGGTGGTGGCTTCCGTGGCGACCGTGAAGGCGGTGGCTTCCGTGGCGATCGCGAGGGTGGTTTCCGTGGCGACCGTGGTCCGCGCCGTCCGCGCGACGAAGAAGCTGCGACCGAGGAGTAATGAATCATGGCTGATGCTGGTGCCCGCCGTCCGTTTTTCCGTCGTCGCAAGTCCTGCCCGTTCACGGGCGCGAATGCGCCGAAGATCGACTACAAGGATTCCAAGCTGCTGATGCGTTACGTCTCCGAGCGCGGCAAGATCGTGCCGAGCCGCATCACGGCCGTGTCCGCCAAGAAGCAGCGTGAGCTCGCCCGCGCCATCAAGCGCGCGCGCTTCCTCGGCCTGCTGCCTTACGTTATCAGGTAATTGACGACGCCGGCGGCATAAGCCGCCGGCCGCTTACTCTCATAAGGCTTCCGGGTCGTTCCGGTCGCCGATGGTTGGGGTTCTCGACTGAGGACCCCTAACCGCTCAAAGGGGGCGGGACAGCTGATGATCGCGATATTCATCGTTGCACTTGCAGCCGGCGCCGCGTCGGCGCTGATGTTCGCCTCGATCGTTTCGGGCGCGGCGATCTCGATCGTGCTGTTCTACCTGGCCCCACTGCCCGTGATGGTCACGGCGCTCGGCTGGGGCCCGCTCGCCGCCACCATTGGCGGCATCGGTGCGGCATCCGCGCTCGGCGCGATCTTCGGGCTTCCCTACTGCATCGCTTTTGCCATGATGGTCGCCGTGCCCGGCTGGTGGCTCGGCCACCTCGCCCTGCTCGGACGGCCGATCGCAGGCGCGGCCGGCGATGGCGCCACCCAGCAGCCACCCGCGCTGGAATGGTATCCCGTCGGCCGGATCCTGCTCTGGATCGCGGTCTTTGCGGTGATCACCACGACGGCAACGCTGCTCACGCTCGGCTCGGATAGCGATGCGATTACCGGCGCTTTGCGACGCGGGCTGCTGAAGGTGCTCAGCAGCGGCGAAGGACAAGGCGGCGGCGAGATCGAACGGCTGGTCGACATGCTGGTGATCCTCGCGCCGCTGGCCGCGACGATCCTCTCGATGGTCACGGTGACGCTGAATCTGTGGCTGGCCGGCAAGATCACGCAAACCTCCGGACGGCTCAACCGGCCCTGGCCGGAACTGCGCAGCACCGCGCTTCCCGCCATGACGCTGGTTGCGCTGCTGGTGGCGGCGGCGCTCAGCTTCGTCGGCGGCATGCTTGCGCTGCTCGCCCAGATCGTCACCACGGCGCTCGTGACCGGCTATGCGCTGGTCGGCTTCGCGGTCCTACACACGCTGACGCTGTCGCTCAACAGCCGCGGCTTCTGGCTCGGCGGCATCTACGCCGTCGTCGTCATGTTCGGCTGGCCGGTCGTTGCGATCTTCGCGCTCGGCATTGCCGACGCCGTATTCGGACTGCGCCAGCGCTATCTGCAAACCAGACCGCCGCCGCTGCCCGCGGCCTGACATTCGATCCAACCACTTAAACCCGATACTTAGACTCTAAAGGAGAACGAAAATGGAAGTCATTCTGCTGGAACGCGTTGCCAAGCTTGGCCAGATGGGCGAAGTCGTGCGCGTCAAGGACGGGTTCGCCCGCAATTTCCTGCTGAAGCGCGGCAAGGCGCTGCGCGCCACCGAGGCGAACCGCGCCAAGTATGACGGCATGAAGGCCGAGCTCGAGGCCAACAACATCAAGGCCAAGGGTGAAGCCAGCGTGGTCGCCGAGAAGATCGACGGCCGCGACATCGTCATCATCCGCCAGGCCTCCGAATCCGGCCAGTTGTTCGGCTCGGTCACGGTGCGCGACATCGTCACCGCGCTCGCCGCCGACGGCGTGACCGTCGCCCGTCCGCAGGTCTGGCTCGACTCGCCGATCAAGGTGATCGGCAAGCAGAAGGTCACGATTGCGGTTCACCCCGAGGTCGAGACCAGCGTCACCGTCACGGTCGCCCGCTCCGCCGAAGAGGCCGAGCGCATCAAGCGCGGCGAGGACATCTCGACCCGCCAGGAAGACCAGGACGCTGCCGCCGAGGCGCTCGCCGCCGCCGGCGAATTCTTCGATCCGGAAGCCCAGCACGACGACGAAGCCGCACCGGCTCCGGCCGCCGAAGAGAAGTAAGCTTCTCGCGATCGTCGAACCGACCACATGCGACCAAGCCCGGCCCCATCAGGCCGGGCTTTGGATTCGTGCCGCCGCCTGATCGTCGAGCATCGCGATCGATGCCAGCGCGGTCGCGGTGTGCTTCTCCTTGCCGTCGATGACGCAGAACACGTCGGCTGCGACGACGGCGACCTGACGCCCCGGCTTGATCACGCGCGCCCGGCAGATCAGCCGATCCCCCGACGCCGGCGACAGCAGGTTGAGTTTGTACTCGGCCGTCAGCGCCGGCTGGCCGCGCGACGTCGCGGCCGCAATCGTGGTGGCGTTGTCGACCAGAAACGCCGTCACCCCGCCGTGAAACAGGCCGTGCTGCTGCAACAGTTCGGGCCGGCGGTCGACCGCGAGCGTGCACGTTCCGCGCGACAGTTCGGCCACTTCAGCACCGACAAGTCCCATGAAGCCCTGACGGCCGACATTGTCGCGGATCCGTGTTTCGATCGGCGCAAAGTCCGGATCAGTCTCGTTCATGACGTCCCTCCTGTTCGCTCCGGCGCTCCCGGCGCCACCACCGCGCGGATCGCGCAGGCGATCAACGTCTCGGCCTGTTCGCGCGGATCGCCGGGCTGGCGGCCCGACAGATAGGCGCGGCAGAAGATCTGCGCCGGCCCGATGATCTGGCTGAAGAACAGCACCGCGCTCATCGGCAGCAATTCGCCGCGCGCGAGCAACGGTGCGCGCCAGCGCTCGATGCCGTCGGCAAGCCGCGCATTCTCGGTGCGCTGTGCGCCGCGCACCTCCTCGCCCCACTCGCTGCGTGAAATCTCGAACAGGAAGCGCGCCTCGCGCCTGGAGGTCACGACCCAGTCGAGATGGGCGTGGATCAGCCGCGCGACGCCCTCGCTGGCGCCGCATGTCTCGTCGACCGCGGTGATGATCGCGGCGTGATAGGCCTGCAGGATCTCGAGGAACAGGGTTCCGGCGAGCGCCTTCTTCGAGGTGAAGAAGTGGAAGAAGCTGCCGTTGGACGCACGGGCGCGGGCGCGGATCTCGGCCACCGTCGCGCCCTCGAAGCCATCGCGGTCGAACACCGCCAGCCCCGCGGCCAGCAGATCTTCCCGTGCCGTGCTCACTTCGCCTCCCCGGTATCTCCTTGGCTAGATCATTACTCTAGAGTTTTACTCTAGCGACGGTCAAATGAAAACGCCGGACCTCATGGGCCCGGCGTCGGCAGTTACTTCGAGCTTGGCGCTTCCGGCGTGCCGGAGCCTGACGTCGTCGGGGGTGGAGGCGGCGGCGGAGGTGCGTCGCGGTCACCGGCGCGGCGGGCGCCGGTGTGGGAGAAGCCGCAGCGGCCGGCTCGGGCGCGGCTGGCGCCGGAGCGACCTGCGGCACCACCGGGTCGGAACGCACGGCAGAAGGCTCGCTGCTCTTGGGCGCATCGATCTTGGGCGCATCGAGCTTGGCCGCGTCGGGCTGGCTGGCGGGTTTCGCCGGCTTCTCGGCCTCACCGTTGTCCTCGTGCTTCACGGCCGTCTGGGCCTTCGGCTCGTCGCCGGAGGTCTCGCCCTTCGCCGCCTCGCCCGACTTCGGCTCCTCGACCGGCTTGCCGCGGCGGCCATGCTTCTGGCGCGACGGCTTGCCCTCGCCTGCGGCCTGCGGCGTCTGACCGTCCTCCGGCTTGGCGCCCTCGGGCGTTTCGGTCGGGCGGGCCATCCGCCGGCCGCGGTGGCCATGACGTCCCTCGGCCGGCGCCTGGGTCAAACCGTCGGCATCGGGCTTTGTACCTTCCCTGGCACCCTCCTGCGCCGCTGCACCCTGGTGCTGCCGGCGCGACGGGCGCTCGGAGGCCTGCTCCGGAGGCTGGTTTGCCTCCTGCCTGCTCTCCCTGCCCTTGGCTCCCTTGGGCTGATCCTTGGCCTGGTAGCGCGGGTCGTTGGCGCCGTTCGAAATCAGATAGGACGCGAGCACCCCGGCCATGTCGCTGGAAGTCGTGTAGTGCTGACGCAGAAAGCCCGGCAACGAACCGGCGGGCACGGTCTTCAGCAGGCCGCGCGGGCTCTTGTGGCACGCTGTGCAAGTGTTTGCGAAAATCTGGGAGGGGCTTTTGCCGGCCTCGAGGTTTTGCGCGCGCGCTGACCCGGCCGACAGGCCAACCAGCAGCGTCACCGTCGCCAGACTGAGGGCTCGGCTCAACATTCCTTAAGTCTCCAGATTCCGGAAAATTCGCCGCCTGTGCCTGATGGATCGGCCGCGGCGGTCACCTTTTAGACGATTATCGCGCGAATGGAAGCGCGCGCGTGACGCATCCACGCAATTGTCACATTTTGGAATATCGGCTTTGAGCACAACGCAATAGCGCGATCCAATTCCCTGCCTATGTTTTGGTTTGGGGACACATTGGAGTGATCAACTCCGGTGGTGTCGGTGTGCAGCTTGCCGTTCCGTTGGTGTTTCGATGGACCGATTGTTGCGATACTTCTTGGGGCGCTTCATCCGCCGCGGTTCGATCACGTTCACGACCGCGAGCGGCGCTCAATTCAGCTGTGGTGACGGAACCGGCGTTCCGGTTGCCGCGCGCTTCATGTCCAGGGCGGCCGAAATCCGCATTCTGGTCGACCCAGAACTTTACCTCGGCGAAGCCTTCATGGACGGCACGTTCGTGGTGGAGCAAGGCACCATCGCCGACGTCCTGGCTGTGCTGATGGGCCAGGCAGCCATGTTGCCGAACTTTGCCAGGTTACAGGCCTGGCTGCGCTTCCTCGGTCGGCGCGCCCAGCAGATCAATGTGCGCGGCCGCTCCAGAAGTAACGTCGCCCGCCATTACGATCTCGACGGCCGCCTCTATTCGCTCTTCCTCGATGCGGACAAGCAATACAGCTGCGCCTATTTCGAGACGCCGGACGCGACGCTGGACGACGCCCAGCTCGCCAAGAAGCGCCACCTCGCCGCAAAGCTCCTGATCAAACCAGGCCAACGCGTGCTCGACATCGGTTCCGGCTGGGGCGGCCTCGGGCTCTATCTTGCCGAGATGAGCGGCGCCGACGTCACCGGCGTCACGCTGTCGACCGAGCAGTTGCAGATCTCCAACGCCCGGGCGGCCGAGCGCAACCTGGCGCAATCGGCGCGTTTCCTGATGCAGGACTACCGCGACATTCCCGGCCCGTTCGACCGCATCGTGTCGGTCGGCATGTTCGAGCATGTCGGGGTCGCCTATTACGAGACCTTCTTCAAGCGCTGCGCCGAGCTCCTGAGCGATGACGGTGTCATGATGCTGCACTCGATCGGCCGCTCGACCGGTCCCGACGTCACCAGCCCGTGGATCCGGAAATACATCTTTCCCGGCGGCTACATTCCGGCGCTCTCGGAGGTCATGCCGGCGATCGAGAAGGCCGGATTGCTGATCTGCGACATGGAGATCCTGCGCCTGCACTACGCCGAGACCCTGAAGGCATGGCGCGATCGCTTCATGGCGCGGCGCGAGGAGGCCGTCCGGCTCTACGACGAGACCTTTGCCCGGATGTGGGAATTCTACCTGGCGGCCTCGGAGATGTCGTTCCGCGTCCAGAACATGATGAACTTCCAGCTGCAGCTCACCAAGCGCCAGGGCATCGTGCCGATGACCCGCGATTATATCGGGCGCGAGGAAGGCCGGCTGCGCCTCAAGGAAGCCGGCGCCGCAAGGCCCCGGCTGCAACTCGCCGGCGAGTGAATGCGCTATATGAGGTGCTGCTAGTTGCGCAGGCTGTAAGCCGACCCGCAATGGGCGAAGGTTGGGGCCGGACGCGCCAAATGCGCGACGGCGGCGGACACCAGCCTGGGATCGCAGGGAACATTCCGGACCTCCGGACGCGCCGCCTGCTCCATCGCATCGACAAGCGCCACCAGCCAGCGGCGGTCCATGCCGCCTGCCCTGCCAAGTCCTGATCGCGCGGTCTGAAACTCTCGAGCCATCGACGCCGTATCTTCCCTGAGCAAGGACAACCCGGAATCCGCCGGGTCGTTCCCGCGAAGCTGCCGCAAAGAAAATGCGACAGATGTGATCTGCTTCACAGAGGTCCGCTCCGGGCTGTCGTAGTGGTCCAGAATGACCCCAGAAACGCATCAGACGATGTTGGACCCGCAGCGCGACCTCGTGACCGACTACGCCTTGATCGCAACTGGCGTAGCGGCCGCCTTGATCGCGCTGGCTTTCCTCATCTTGATCTGAGCCAGGAACGCCAGCACCGACCTCGCTGCTGGTTGGGCGCGGCAGCCCGCAAAAAGGTTCAGGCTGCGCCGAATTTTCGCCAATGACATCGCTGACCGGGCGGCCTCCGCCCGATTCCGGGCAAAACCCCGTCAAGCGGAATGCGTCCGGCCGTCCCGGATTCACACATCGCGTTGTGTGAATCGTGCATAAGAAACATCCGTCCTTTCGCTTCGTGCCGGGCTGGCGCTTGATCGCCGCCCCACAGCCGAAAATCTCAGTTACGACGAAATCAGAAGAATAAGCTCGTCCATGGCCTTGATTGATTCGAACGTTCACAAGCTCGCGCCCGACGCCGCATCCCCGGCCTACCGGAGCGCGCCGCACAACATCGAAGCGGAACAGGGCCTCCTGGGGGCGATCCTGGTCAACAATGACGCGTTCTATCGCGTCTCCGATTTCCTCGAGCCGAAGCATTTCTTCGAGCCGCTGCACCAGACGATCTACGAGACCGCGAGCTCCCTGATCCGGATGGGCAAGGTCGCGACCCCCGTCACCCTGAAGACCTTCCTGCCAGCCGATACCGACATCGGCGGCATGACGATCAGCCAATACCTCGCGCGCCTCGCCGCCGAAGCGACCACCATCATCAACGCACAGGACTACGGCCGTACCGTTTACGACCTCAGCCTGCGGCGCAATCTGATCCAGATCGGCGAGGAGATCGTCAACGTCGCCTATGACGCGCCGGTCGACTTTGCCCCGCGCGCGCAGATCGAGGATGCCGAGCGGCAACTCTACAGCCTCGCCGAAACCGGCCGCTATGACGGCGGCTTCCAGCGCTTTTCGCAGGCCCTCACGATTGCCGTCGACATGGCGGCGAAGGCGTTCCAGCGCGACGGCAAGCTGTCCGGCATCTCGACCGGCCTGCGCGACCTCGACGCCCGGATGGGCGGCCTGCAACCGTCCGACCTCATCGTGCTCGCCGGCCGTCCCGGCATGGGCAAGACGTCGCTCGCCACCAACATCGCCTACAACATTGCCAAGGCCTATGAGGGCGAGGTCCAGCCGGACGGCACCACCAAGGCGATCCACGGCGGCTGTGTCGGGTTCTTCTCCTGCGAAATGAGCGGCGAGCAGCTCGCCACCCGTATTCTCGCCGAACGCACCGGCATCCCGTCGAGCCATATCCGGCGCGGCGGCATTTCCGAACTGGATTTCGAGAAGATCCGCGACTGCTCGATCGAGTTGCAGTCATTGCCGTTCTACGTCGACGAAACCGGCGGCCTCTCGATCTCGCAGCTCACTGCCCGCGCCCGCCGCCTCAAGCGGCAGAAGGGCCTCGACCTGATCGTGATCGACTACATCCAGCTGCTGCAGGGCTCGGGCAAGAAAGGCAATGACAACCGCGTCCAGGAAATCACCGAGATCACCACCAATCTGAAGGCGCTGGCGAAGGAACTGAACGTACCCGTGATCGCGCTGTCGCAGCTCTCGCGTCAGGTCGAAAACCGCGACGACAAACGCCCCCAGCTTTCCGACCTTCGTGAATCCGGCTCCATCGAGCAGGACGCCGACGTCGTGATGTTCGTGTATCGCGAGGAATACTACCTTGCCAACAAGGAGCCGCGCCCCGGCACCCCCGAGCACGAGAAATGGCAGATGGAGCTGGAACTGGCCCATGGCAAGGCCGAAGTCATCATCGGCAAACAGCGCCACGGCCCGACCGGCACCGTCGAACTGCACTTCGAGGCCAGCGTCACCCGGTTCGGCGATCTCGCCCCCGACGGTCAGATTCCGGATCACTCCCATTGATTCCGCGGCGCGGTTGAACGGTAGAAGCGCGACGCGTACAACTGCGCCATGAACATCGTGACCGACGCGAAATCGCAGCTGACGCCCGACGCCAATCTGCTGGCGGCCCATCCGACCGCCACCGGTATCCTGACCGTCGACCTCGACGCCATCATCGCCAACTGGCGCAAGCTCGAGAAGACCGCTGTCCCGGCGGAATGCGCCGCCGTGGTCAAGGCCAACGCCTATGGCTGCGGCGCCGAGCAGGTGTCGCGGGCGCTGGCCAAGGCCGGCTGCAAGACCTTCTTCGTCGCCACCGTCGAGGAGGCCGCCGTGGTCCGCGCGGCCGTTCCGCAGGCGACCGTGTACGCGCTCGGCGGCTTCTTCCAGCAGACCGGCGATGCCTATGCCAAAATCGACTGCAAGCCCGTGATCGGCGATCTCAATGAGCTCGCCGAATGGGACGTGTTCTGCCGCCGCTCCGGCTGGTCCGGCGGCGCCGCCATCCATATCGATACCGGCATGAACCGGCTCGGGCTCACGGTCAGCGAAGCGCAGGGCATCATCCCGCGGATCAATGCTGGCGACCACGGCATCACGCTTGTGATGAGCCACCTCGTCTCCGCCGAATTGCTCAACAGTCCCGCCAACGCCAAGCAGCTTGCGAGCTTCCGCGAGATCGCGAGCCTGTTCACCGGCGTGCCGGCCTCGCTGGCGAATTCATCCGGCGTGTTCCTCGGCGCCCAATTCCAGTTCGAGATGGTGCGGCCCGGGTGCGCGCTCTACGGCGTCAATCCGACGCCGGAGGCCGATAACCCGATGCAGCCTGTGGTCGACCTCAAGGCGCGCATCGTGCAGATCCGCAACATCGATCGCGGCGAGACCGTCGGCTATGGCGGCACCTGGACCGCGCGGCGGCCGACCCGGCTTGCGATCGTCGCCGCCGGCTATGCCGACGGCTATTTCCGCGCCGCCAGCGCCAATGACGGCACCCGCGGCGCCGAGGTCGTGGTCGCCGGCAAGCGCTGCCCGATCGCCGGCCGCGTCTCGATGGACCTGATCGCGGTCGACGTCACCGACCTCGACAAGAACGCGGTGCGGCGCGGCCACATGGTGACGCTGATCGGCGAAGGCATCACCGTCGACGAGCTCGCGCATCATTTCGGCACCATCGGCTACGAGGTGCTGACCAGCCTCGGCCGCCGCTTCGTGCGCATCTACAAGGGCGGCGATGCCGTCGCCGCGAGCGACACCGTCGCCGCGAAGAGCGATGCAGTCGCCGAGAAGAGCGAGCCTGCCGCCACGCCGGCGGCGCCTCCCGCCTTGCCGACGGCTGCACCGCCGCCATTGCCTGCCGAGCCGTCCACACCGGCCAGCTGACCCGATCGATCGTCGCGCATGAAGATCGCGACCTTCAACATCAACAATGTCAACCGGCGGCTGCCGAACCTGTTGCGCTGGCTGAAATCGGCCAAGCCCGACGTCGTCAGCCTGCAGGAGCTGAAGGCAAGCGACGCCGAGTTTCCCCAGGCCGCGATCGAGCAGGCCGGCTACGGCGCGGTGTGGCAGGGGCAGAAGACCTGGAACGGCGTCGCGATCCTGGCGCGCAAGACCGATCCCGTGCTGATCCGCACCGCCCTGCCCGGCGACGCCGGCGATCATGAGGCGCGCTACATCGAGGCCGCGGTGCGCGGCGTCGTCGTCACCAGCCTCTATCTGCCGAACGGCAATCCGCAGCCCGGTCCGAAATTCGACTACAAGCTGGCCTGGTTCAAGCGGCTGCGCGCGCACGCCGCCAAGCTGCTCAAGCAGGACGTGCCGGTCGTGCTCGCCGGCGACTACAATGTCGCGCCGGCGCCGTTCGACATCTATCCGACCCGTTCCTGGGATAAGGACGCGCTGATCCAGCCGAAGAGCCGCGCCGCGTTCAAGGCGCTGGTCGACCAGGGCTGGTGCGATGCGATCCGCACGCTGCATCCGGATGATCCGATGTTCACCTTCTGGGACTACAAGCGCCGGCGCTGGCCGCGCGATGCCGGCCTGCGGCTCGATCATCTCCTGCTCAGCCCACAGGTCGCGGCGCGACTTCAGAAAGCCGGCGTCGATCGCAACATCCGCGGCGAGGAAGGCGCGAGCGATCACGCGCCGGCATGGATGGTGTTGAAGTGATCGGTGGTTGCCCCACACCACTGCTGTCGTCCCTGCGAAAGCAGGGACCCATAACCACAGGTCGTCATTGTTGAACGACGCCCGAACGACGAGTCCCACCAACAATATCCGCTGCGGAGTATGGGTCCCTGCTTTCGCAGGGACGACGACGGTGGGAATCCGATTCACTCGTCAAACAACTGGTTCGGTGTCATCACCCGCGAAAGCAGGTGATCCAGTATTCCAGCGACGGCAATGCTTGAGCCGATAGCCCGCGGCGTACCGGATCGCCCGGTCAAGCCGGGTGATGACATCACGCCGGCATTCGTACTGTCGCTGCGGGCGACGGCGCATCCGTGGATCAGCGGCGCCCTTGCGCTGTCGCGAACGATGAGGTCACAGTAAGTCCCACTCCCGGAGCGCGCAGGTGGGCTTCCTCTTCGTCCTGATCGTCGGCCTGGTCGCCGGCACCATTTCCGGCATCGTCGGCACCGGCTCGTCGATCATGCTGATGCCGGTCTTGGTCTATCAGTACGGACCGAAGCAGGCAGTGCCGATCATGGCGGTCGCCGCCGTAATGGCCAACCTGTCGCGCATCCTGGCGTGGTGGCGCGAGGTCGACTGGCGCGCCTGCCTCGCCTACTCGATCACGGGCATCCCGGCCGCCGCACTCGGTGCGCGCACCTTGCTTGCGCTGCCCTCTCATGCGGTCGATGTTGCGATCGGCGTGTTCCTGATCGCGATGGTGCCGGTGCGGCACTGGCTGGCGCGGCACGAGCTGAAGGCCAATCTCTGGCATCTCGCAATCGGTGGCGCCGTCATCGGCTATCTCACCGGCATCGTGGTGTCGACCGGTCCGCTCAGCGTGCCGCTGTTTTTGTTCTACGGCCTCACCAAGGGCGCGTTCCTCGCCACCGAAGCGGCGAGCTCGCTCGGGCTCTATGTCAGCAAGTCGGTGACGTTCGAACGGTTCGGCGCGCTGACGCCTGACATCGCGTTGAAAGGCCTGATCGCCGGCGCCTCGCTGATGGCCGGCGCCTTCATCGCCAAGCGCTTCGTGCTGCAGATGAAGCCGGAGGCGTTCCGCCTGATCATGGACGGCATCATGCTGGCGGCGGGCGTGTCGCTATTGTGGTCGGCAATGGCGGCGTAGGCTCGCGGCGATGTCGTGATTTTACGGGGGTCGACGCGCCTGGACGTTGTACTCCGAAAGAGCCCTGCCGAGCGCCTGGCTCCCGGTGTTATCCGGATTGCCTCCATCCGGCGACTGCGTTTATGACGATCTCATTACTTGCACTCGATCGTTTGCGGACAAGCACTTTGCTCTAGCAGGCATCACGGGATTGATCGACGACCCGGATGCGAATCCCCAGGAGTCAGGCAGCACATGGTGCGCAATCGCGCGCGCACCTCAGCGTCTGATGTCGGCCTGATGGATTCGGGATCGCAAGTCGAAGCATTGGGACTAGCGGCTTGTCGGAACCCCGACAGGCGAGAAAGGCAGACGCGCGATGCGCAAGATGATGATCACGACTGCGGTGACCGTAACGCTCGCTGTTGCCGGCTCGGCCTTGTGGCCGACAGCGAAGCCCGACGTCGAGCAGTTCGGAGACAGCGTCTACGAAACGATCTGGGTCTGGCGCATTCCAGCCTACGCGAACAATCCGTCGTGGCGTGTTCGCTGGAGCTGGAGCGATCCGCTGCGCGCGCAGGCAAGATGCTGCCGGGCTTTGCCGACGGGTTCGGTGCTGCGCGGGAATCCGCAGCTGCTGCTGTCCGCGCGAGACATCCGCGCCTAGAGCATGATCCGGAAAAGTGCGAAGCGGCTTTCCGAAAGATCATGCTCAGAGAAGAGTCCAAAGCACGATCTCATCGCGCTTTGGACGCAGCGGCCGAGAGCAACATTCGGGTTCCACGCGCCGGAGAGCATTTGATTCAAATTCTCGTTTTAGTTGAACTTACTTTTTATCCTTAACCAGAAACACGATCTTTAATTTACATCTACAAGGTGTGGTTTACCTTGTCTCCGCGAACACAGCGGAGACAGGGACAACAAGATGCGTCAGCCAAGCCTTACCCTGTCGCTGATCTTCCTTCTGGCAGCACAAGGTTTTGGCGTCGCCGCGGACGATACGAAACCCCAATCGGCTGCCGCCGCCGGCCGCGTCGCATGTTCCCTGCAGCCGAAAGCCACGGAACCGTCCGATCCATCGTCGACCTCGGCGATCCCGCACGTCGAAAAATTCATCGCGAAAGAGCATTTCAAGGAAGACGTTGCGTCGAGCGCTTCGGTGAAGATCTCCTGGCTGGGCGCGACATTCGCAAAGCGCTTCGCGAACAAGGTCGAGGACGATGTCGGCGGCGCATCGTTGCAAACCTTCGTCATGAACGCAGCCTCGAGCGACAACGAGATCCTGGCCAGACTGGGCCAGAGCCACGAGAGCCGGCTGGCCGACGTCTGGTGCATGTTGCAGCAACAGCCGAACGGCAGCGGCGGCTCCCTCGAGATCAGCGCCAAGCCGAATGTGTTTTACGTCCGCGATGTCGCGGGAGAGCTTGGTGCCGTCGACGTGCTCTGGGGCGGTGTCGGGTGGGAGATCGGCGCAAGCCCGGTGAGCGAGCGGCCGCGATGGCCGGCCGGAACACGGGTCTTCTCCCGCTGATTCGGCGCGCGGCGCTGAGATAGTCTGCAACAGAACGTGTTGCACGCATGGTGGCCCGGTTCTGCTAGGACGGCGTCGTCTGCTTTGGGGGCTGCGCGTGGGCGCATTGATCTTCGACTTCGACGGTGTGATCGCCGACAGCGAGGCCATCGCCAACGCTGTACTTGCGCAGACCGTCAGTGACCTCGGACAACCAACCACGCTCGATCAGGCACTCGGTCGCTATTCGGGCAAACGATGGGCCGACGTCGTCGCCGAGATCGAAGCCGCGATCGGAAGACCGGTGCCGGCCGATTTCCTGAGCGCGTTCAGCCGCGCCACGCTGGACCGGCTTCGCTCTGACCTCAAGGAGGTCAGCGGCGCCACCGACTTCATCCGGAAATTCTCCGACATCCCGCGCTGCATCGCCTCGTCCAGCTCGATGGAGCGCCTGCAATTGTGCCTCTCGGTGCTTGGACTGGAAGCGGAATTCGACGGCCGCGTCTTCAGCGCCGACATGGTCGCGCGCGGCAAACCGCATCCCGATATCTTCCTGCTTGCCGCCGAGCAGCTCGGCGCAAAGCCCAGTGCGTGCCTCGTCATCGAGGACAGCGCCGGCGGCATCAGGGGAGCGGTAGCGGCCGGCATGACCGCGATCGGCCTGTGCGCCGCGAGCCACATCCGCGACGGGCACGACGAAGTCCTGCGCAACGCAGGCGCGGTACATCTGGCGACCTCGTGGCGCGAAGTGGAGCAGATCGCCCGGCATTTCTTCCGGATGGCTGGGTGATCCATCGAGCATGTCGCTCGCATCAGGCTTTCCGTGCTAAGCAGCCGTGCATCGTCGACCACGCGACTCATCTGCTCCATGGCCAAATCCACCCTCTCCTTCGTCTGCCAGAACTGCGGCGCGGCGTATAATCGCTGGCAGGGCAAATGCGACTCCTGCGGCGAGTGGAACACGCTGGCCGAGGAAGACACCACGGGCTCGGTGCCGGTCTCGATCCGCAGCAAGCGCAAGGGACGGACGTTCGCGCTGGAATCGCTGTCCGGCAAGACCCAGGACGCGCCGCGGCTGTCGTCCGGCATGACCGAGCTCGACCGCGTCACCGGCGGCGGCTTCGTCCGCGGCTCGGTGCTGCTGGTCGGCGGCGATCCCGGCATCGGCAAATCGACGCTGCTCACGCAGGCCACCTCCATGATGGCGCGCGCCGGCCACCGCGCGGTCTATATCTCCGGCGAAGAGGCGGTGGCGCAAGTGCGGCTGCGCGCCGAGCGGCTCGGGCTCGCCGATGCGCCGGTGCAGCTGGCGTCCGAGACCTCGGTCGAGGACATCGTCTCGACGCTGTCCGAAGGCGCGGTGCCGCGCCTGATCGTGATCGATTCGATCCAGACCATGTGGACCGACACGGTGGAATCCGCGCCCGGCACGGTGACCCAGGTCCGCGCCTCGGCGCAGGCCCTCATTCGTTTCGCCAAGAAGACCGGGGCCGCGATCATCCTGGTCGGCCATGTCACAAAAGATGGCCAGATCGCCGGCCCCCGCGTGGTCGAGCACATGGTCGATGCGGTGCTGTCGTTCGAGGGCGAAGGCTCGCAGCAGTTCCGCATCCTCCGCTCGGTGAAGAACCGTTTTGGCGCCACCGACGAGATCGGCGTGTTCGAGATGACCGGGCTCGGCCTGCGCGAGGTCACCAACCCCTCCGAATTGTTCCTCAGCGAACGCGAGCTCGGCAGCCCCGGCACGGCCGTGTTCGCCGGCATCGAGGGCACCCGCCCGGTGCTGGTCGAATTGCAGGCGCTGGTGGCGCCGACCTCGCTCGGCACGCCGCGCCGCGCCGTGGTGGGCTGGGACCCGAGCCGGCTGTCGATGGTGCTGGCGGTGCTCGAGGCGCATTGCGGCGTCAAATTGTCCGGACATGACGTCTATCTCAACGTCGCCGGCGGGCTGCGCATTCAGGAGCCGGCCGCGGACCTCGCCGCGGCCGCCGCACTGGTGTCCTCGCTGGTGAATGCGCCCTTGCCGACGGATGCGGTCTATTTCGGCGAGATTTCGCTGTCGGGTGCGATCCGCCCCGTCGCGCAGACCCCGGCCCGGCTCAAGGAGGCGCTCAAGCTCGGCTTCGGCCGCGCCATCCTGCCCGAATCGGCCCGCGGCGAACCGGGTGGCGATATGGGGCTCTCGTTCAACAGCGTCGGCAATCTGACCACGCTGGTCGCGGAAATTGCGGCGCGCGGCACGCCCAGAGGCGGCCGGGTTGCGCCGAGGAACGACCAAAGCGGCTCCGGGGGCACTGATGCGGCTGAGAAAAATGCCACACCGGCCCGATTCCGTCGCGAGACGAGCTAATGCAGGCGTGACGTAACAGCCCCCCGCCGCTATACATCCGCCGCGCGGGACAGGTGGCGCTCCGGCCTTGCCGGATGCCCCTGATGCGCCTCAGTTAGGACGGCACCGAGACGCCGATTCGCGAGAGCCTTAACGACGTAAGCCCTTAACAGCGTACCGAAACGTACCAGCGGACCTGACCAGCCGATGCCCATAACGATCCTCGATCTCGTCCTGCTCGGCGTGATGCTGATTTCGGGCCTGCTTGCCATGGTGCGCGGCTTCATGCGCGAGATCCTGTCGATCGCGGCCTGGGGCGCCGCCGCGCTGGTCACGCTGTATGCTTTCTCCAAGCTGCTGCCGACCGCCAAAACTTACTTCAATAACGACACGGTCGCGGCCGTGGTCGTGGTCGCCGGCACCTTCATCGGCACGCTGATCGTGGTCTCGGTGATCACGGTGCGGATCTCGGACATGATCCTGGATTCCCGGATCGGCGCGCTCGACCGCACCCTCGGCTTCCTGTTCGGGCTCGCCCGCGGCCTGCTGATCGTGGTCGTGGCGTTCATGTTCTTCACCTGGCTGGTTCCGGACAAGCAGCGGCCCGATTGGGTGACCGGCGCGAAGTCCCGGGTGGTGCTGCAGGGAACCGGGGATTGGCTGATGTCGCTCTTGCCTGACGACCCCGAGAACACCATCTTAAAGAAGTTCAAGAAGAATAAGCCAGACGACGATTCTGCGGCTGATACCAACGATCAGGCGACGCCGGCGTCGGGTGATGGCTATAGCAAACCTGCGCGTGACAGCTTGAAAAAGCTGATCGAGAAACCCGCGGGCCGATAAACTGTTTGGGCCCTTACGAGAGGCGATGAACGAGATGCAAACCCCTTCCGATCACGCCGACCAACTGGATCTCGACCTCGGCCCGACGGAATTGCAGGAACATCTCCGGGAAGACGATCTCCGGTACCACCCCGACCTGGATGGCGACACGCTTCGCGAGGAATGCGGCGTGTTCGGCATCTTCGGCCACTCCGAGGCCGCCGCGATCACCGCGCTCGGCCTGCACGCCTTGCAGCACCGCGGCCAGGAAGCCGCCGGCATCGTCTCCTTCGACGGTGGCCGCTTCCACAGTGAACGCCGCCTCGGCCTGGTCGGCGACGCCTTCTCCCGCCGCGAGGTGATCGACCGCCTGCCCGGCAACGCCGCGGTCGGCCATGTCCGCTACTCCACGACCGGCGGCACCATCCTGCGCAACGTGCAGCCGCTGTTCGCCGAGCTCAGCGCCGGCGGCTTCGCGGTCGGCCACAACGGCAATTTGACCAACGGCCTGACCCTGCGCCGCGAGCTGGTCAAGGGCGGCGCCATGATGCAGTCGACCACCGACACCGAGGTGATCCTGCATCTCGTCGCGCAGTCGAAGCGCACCCGTTTCATCGACCGTTTCATCGAAGCGCTGCGCACCATCGAGGGCGCCTATGCGCTGGTCGCAATGACCAACAAGAAGCTGGTCGGCGCACGCGATCCGCTCGGCATCCGCCCCCTGGTGCTCGGCGATCTCGACGGCCATCCGATCCTGACCTCGGAGACCTGCGCGCTCGACATGATCGGCGCCAAATATGTCCGCGACATCGAGCCCGGCGAGATCATCGTGTTCGACGAGAAGGGCGCGCACAGCCACAAGCCGTTCCCGCCGAAGCCGGCGCGGCCCTGCATCTTCGAGTACATCTATTTCGCGCGGCCGGATTCGATCGTCGGCGGCCGCTCGGTCTATGACGTGCGCAAGGCCTTCGGCGCGCAGCTCGCGCGCGAGAGCCATCCCGAGGTCGACGTCGTGGTGCCGGTGCCGGATTCCGGCGTGCCCGCCGCGGTCGGCTACAGCCAGTATTCCGGCGTGCCGTTCGAGCTCGGCATCATCCGCAACCACTATGTCGGCCGCACCTTCATCCAGCCGACCCAGACCGTGCGCGAGCTCGGCGTGCGCATGAAGCATTCGGCCAACCGCGCCGCGATCGAGGGCAAGCGCATCATCCTGATCGACGACAGCCTGGTGCGCGGCACCACCTCGAAGAAGATCGTGCGCATGATGCGCGACGCCGGCGCCCGCGAGGTGCATTTCCGCCTCGCCTCGCCGCCGATCCTCTATCCCGACTATTACGGCATCGACCTGCCCGATCGCGGCGGTCTGCTGGCCGCAACCCATTCGCTCGAGGAGATGCGCGACATCATCGGCGCCGACTCGCTCGCCTTCCTGTCGATCGACGGCATGTACCGCGCGATGGGCTATGAGGGCCGCGATCCCGCCAGCCCGAAATTCGCCGACCACTGCTTCACCGGCGCTATCCGACCCACCTCACCGACCAGAGCGAGACCGAGCCCGCGCCGCGCCAGCTCTCGCTGCTGGCGGAGGCGAGCTGACGGAACGAGGCCATGCAGCCAATCATCGGCATTCTCTATGGGGTGCTGCTGGTTGGCTTCATCGTATTTGCCTTCCGCCAGGGCATGAAGGTGACACCCGACAATTCGGGCAACGGGACCAACAGCGCCAATATGGACCAAGGCGGCAGTTTGTGAGCTTCGGTAGTGCAGGAATTCATCATGGCCGGGCTTGTCCCGGCCATTTCTGTCTGTAATACCCCCGGCAAAGACGCGGACAGACAGACATGACAAAACCCCTCGCCTCCCGTATCGCCCTCGTGACCGGCGCCTCGCGCGGCATCGGCTACGCGACATCAGTCGCCCTTGCAAAAGCCGGCGCGCATGTCGTCGCGGTGGCGCGCACGCAGGGCGGGCTGGAAGAGCTCGACGACGAGATCCGCAAGCACGGCGGCAGCGCCACGCTGGTGCCGCTCTCACTGACCGATTACGAGGGCATCGCGCGGCTCGGGCTCGCGCTGCATGAGCGCCACAGCAAGCTCGACATCCTCGTCGGCAATGCCGGCACCGCCGGCCCGTCCTCGCCGCTCGGCCATATCGAGCTGAAGCCGTGGAACGACGTGATGGCGATCAACGTCACCGCCAACTTCCAGCTGATCCGTTGCATGGACCCGCTGCTGCGCCAGTCCGACGCCGGCCGTGCGGTGTTCGTGACCTCGGGCGTGGCGCACAAGGCCAGCGCCTATCTCGGCCCCTATGCCGCCTCGAAGGCCGCGCTGGACGCACTGGTGCGCTCCTGGGCCAACGAGACCGCCAACACACCGCTGCGCGTCAATCTGTTCAGCCCCGGCCCGATCCGCACCCGGATGCGCGCGCAGGTGTTTCCCGGCGAAGACCCGATGACGCTGGATACGCCCGACATGGCGGCCGAATTCATCGTGCCGATGTGTGCGCCCGAGTGGACCGAAACCGGCAAGCTCTACGACTACAAGGCGCGCACGCTGCGGACTTTCCAGCCGCCGCTCTGACGGCAATCCCTCCGCCGTCATTGCGAGGAGCGAAGCGACGAAGCAATCCACGCGCCCGCATCCGCGGAAGGATGGATTGCTTCGCTGCGCTCGCGATGACGGTTGTCCCCGTTGACTCGCCCCCCGCCTCACGATTGACTGCCCCCCCAGCGGGACGACCGCCAAGAAAAATCTCGGGAGGCATCATGACGCCGACGTTCAATCGCGCGCACTCCATTCTCACTGGATTGTTTCTCTCCGCCGGCATCGCATCATCAGCGCTTCTCATGCCGCCCGCGCCCGCCCGGGCCGGCGAGGTCCCGACCTTCGCGGTCGATCCGTCCTGGCCGAAGCAGCTGCCCAACAACTGGATCATCGGCCAGGTCGGCGGCATCACCGTCGACTGGCAGGGGCATATCTGGGTGGTGCACCGGCCGCGCTCGCTGACCGACGGCGAGAAGGCGGCGAGCCTGACCCCGCCGCGCGCGAAATGCTGCGTGGCCGCGCCGCCGGTGCTGGAGTTCGACGTCGACGGCAATCTGCTGCGCGCCTGGGGCGGCCCCGGTGACGGCTATCAATGGGTCGGCCGCGAGCACGGCATCGAGGTCGACGAGCGCGGCTTCGTCTGGATCGGCGGCAATGCCGATGACGACAGCGAAATCCTGAAGTTCTCGCTCGACGGCAAGTATCTCGGCCAGATCGGCAAGATCGCAGCCCGCACCAACAGCAACGACACCACCCAGCTCGGCCGCCCCGCCGAAATGGCGATCGACAAGGATGCCAACGAGCTCTACATCGCCGACGGCTACGGCAACCGCCGCGTCATCGTGTTCGACGCCACCACGCTCGCCTACAAGCGGCACTGGGGCGGCTACGGCAAGCTGCCGACCGACGACAAGCAGCCGCCTTACGATCCGAGCGCCGCGGTGCAGGAGCAGTTCGGCAATCCCGTGCATTGCATCAAGATCGCCAATGACGGGCTGGTCTATGTCTGCGACCGCAGCCAGGACCGCATCCAGGTATTCCAGAAGAACGGCACCTTCGTGCGGGAATGGTTCTACGAGAAGAACACCCGCGGCGACGGCGCGGTGTTCGATCTCGCGCTGTGGCCCGATCCGAAACAGACCTATCTGCTCAACGCCGACGGCGCCAACAACGAGATCCGCGTGCTGAAGCGCGACGACGGCAGCGTGGTCGGCACCTTCGGCCATAGCGGCCGCAATGCCGGGCAATTCGCCCTGCTCCACGTCATGGCGGTCGATCAGAAGGGCAATGTCTACACCGGCGAGGTCGAGGGCAAGCGGGTCCAGAAGTTCAAGCTGACCTCGGACGCGCTGAAGTAGAGATGACCAAAGGATGACGCTTCGACGCAGCTCATCCGGCTTTATGCGGATTGCCGCCTCCACCCGGACAGGGTAAGCGGGAACCCGAACGACCGGCACAAGGCTCCCCAAGAGGGCCGTCCGGAAAAAATCACAGTGGAGGGAATGTCTGATGACGACGACGCTCGCACGGCGCCACGCCGTGCTTCTTGCTTGCGCTGCACTCGGCCTTGCAACCCCTGCCCTTGCGCAGGACAAGAACGTCAAGATCGGCGTGCTGAACGACATGTCGGGCCTCTATGCCGACATCGGCGGCCCCAATTCAGTGGCTGCGGCCAACATGGCGGTGGAAGATTCCGGCCTGCGCGCCAAGGGCTGGAAGATCGAGGTGGTCAGCGGCGACCACCAGAACAAGCCCGACGTCGGCGTCAACATCGCGCGCAACTGGATCGACAATGAGAAGGTCGACATCATCACCGACACACCGAACTCCGGCGTCGCGCTGGCGGTGAGCAACCTCGCCAAGGAGAAGAACTCGATCGTGCTCAATTCGGGCGCGGCGACCGCCGATCTCACCGGCAAGGCCTGCAACGCCAACACGATCTCCTACACGTTCGACACCTACATGCTCGCCAACGGCACCGGCAAGGCGCTGACCAAGGCGGGCGGCGACACCTGGTTCTTCCTCACCGCAGACTACGCCTTCGGCCATGCGCTGGAACGCGACACCTCCGCGGTTGTCACCGCCAACGGCGGCAAGGTGCTCGGCGGCGTCAAGCACCCGCTCAACACCGCCGACTTCTCCTCGTTCCTGCTGCAGGCGCAGGCGTCCAAGGCCAAGATCATCGGCCTCGCCAATGCCGGCGGCGACACCACCAACGCGATCAAGCAGGCGTCCGAATTCGGCATCACCGCGGGCGGGCAGAAGCTCGCGGCGCTGCTGCTGTTCGTCAACGACGTGCACGCGCTGGGCCTCAAGATCGCGCAGGGCCTCACCTTCACCGAGTCGTTCTATTGGGACATGAACGACCAGACCCGCGCCTGGTCGAAGCGCTTCCAGAAGGTCTCGCCGAAGGGCTCGATGCCCTCGATGACGGTGGCCGGCGTCTATGCCGGCGTGCTGCATTACCTGAAGGCGCTGGACGCGATGGGCGGCAATCCGCATGACGGCGCCAAGGTCGTTGCCAAGATGAAGGAGATCCCGACCGACGATCCCTTGTTCGGCAAGGGTCCGCTGCGGATCGACGGCCGCCGCATCATCCCGGCCTATCTGTTCGAAGTGAAGAAGCCCGAGGAATCCAAATATCCCTGGGACTATTACAAGCTGATCGCCACCATCTCGCCGGAAGACGCCGCCAAGCCGCTCGAGGCCAGCGATTGTCCGCTGGTGAAGAAATAGGCAGCACACCATTCCTTCGTCATTGCGAGCGAAGCGAAGCAATCCATAGCACCGCAAACGCGGCACGATGGATTGCTTCGTCGCTTCGCTCCTCGCAATGACGTTCCACAGCGAGCCAGCCCACTAGCGCACCCGACGCTCCATCACTTCGCCGCCGACTTCCTTGCCGGCGGCGGCAATGAGGCCCACTCCCGGTCGGCGCGCGGGCCGCCGAGGTCGCCGGTCAGGCCGACGAGTTGTCCGGGCTGCACGTCGAGCGTCTGCGTCCAGGTCTGGGTCTGGCACAGGAATTTCATCAGACATCCCTTCAGCTTCAGCCGGTCGGATTTGTCGCGCCACAGCGAGACCGAATAGGACTTGCCGTCCTCGGCATTGTAGATGTCGCCGTCGAACCGGCCCTCCGGCGACAGCTTTAATCCGAGGATCAGCTGATGGCCGAGCAGCGCGCGCGTGCGCTTGTCGGGATCGGAATTGAGGCTGTCGCGGAGCGGCTGGCCGCGCGGATCGAGCGGCTCCTTCATCCACACGATGAAGCCGCAGATGCGGTCGCGCGCGCTGCCGCAGCGCTCGAGGCGAATGCGCGCCTGTCCGTTTTCGGTCAGCCAGGTGCCGCTGGGATCTGTGGGGATCGTCTCGGCGCGGCCGGTCGAGCTCATCAGTAAGGCGGCGACGAGGCTGCGCAGAAACATGCGAACCAGAAAGTTCATTGTCCAGGACCTTTCAGTGTCGGGATGATTTGCAGGACACGCGCGACGCGCCTCACTTCAGTTGCGCCATGAAGGCGTCGGCACCCTTGTCGATACCGGTGGTGGCGGCGGCGAGATCGCCGACGCTCGCCTTGATGTCGTAGGCGTTGGGATACTGCTTGCTGACATAGGCGCCGAGCAGCCGCGCGGTCGAGCTGTCGAACATCTCGACCGCATAGATCACCGAGCCGGTCATCGTGCCCTCGCCGTCACGCGCGGCCTGTACGCCGTTGTAGATCGCGCCGGCCATGTCGAAGCGCGACAGCGTGCCGAGCACCGGCGTGTTGGCGACCGCGCCGGTCAAGGTCAGCCGCACGCGAAACGTGTTCGGCCCGCGCGTATTCACCAGCGTGAAGCGGCCGCGCAATTTGTCGGCGAAGCGGGTCTGCATATAGGCGGCGAGTGTCTCCTTGTCCTTCTCGGACATGTTGCCGAACTGATGATCGGCGCCGCGATAGATCACGACCGGATCGAGCATCACCTTGTTGTAGCTCCGCCAGTCGACCGGCGGCGCATAGCGATACGGCACGCGGCCTGAGGAATCCGACGTGTCCGGCGTCATGTAGGCCGATGAGGCCACCTCCGAATAAGCCACCGGCGTGACGGCGGCACATCCTCCCGCGAGGACGCAAAGCGCCATCGCTCCCAGACCGCGCACGGCGATCGAGCTCTCCATTCCAATCTCCTCATCCGATCCTAAGGCGGAAGAGCAGCTCGGCCGCAGCCGCGTCCGGGGCTAAAGTTACGGCTGCGGCCGTCACTGCCGATCTGGCTCGCTGTGAGCGCGCCGCCAGACCTTGCCTCAGTGCGATGAACTATAAAACCGACCAGTTGGTTTGTAAAGTTGCAATCGCAGGAAACGGATGGAAAATTTCAGCGGTCGAAGCGCTGGGGAAATGAGTGAGGCAGCTTCGCAAACAGCGGTCGTGCCTTGTCACAAACCTGCGACATCTCCTGTGCTACCGCACAGCTCGCCGGGGGATTTCAGGGGCCCGGTGCCGATCCAACGCCGCCAAGCGATCCATATTCCGCTTGGGCGGCGTTGTGTTTTCGAGCAGCGCCGGAAATCAGCTGCGCTTGCGCGCCGATGCCGGCTTTGCGGCGCGCGCGGCGGCAGGCTGCGGCGATGCCGTCGTCCTGGCTGGCTTTGCCTTCGCGCCCTGCTCCAGCGTCGTCCACTTGCTGTCGTCGAGCAACCGCTCGAACAGCCGGTCGCGCTCGGCGTCCGACAGCGACGACAGGCCGAACAGCGAGCTGAGCAGCAGTCCCCTCGCCGCGGCCCAGCGCAGCAACGCGAGATCCGGATCGCGCGCCTCGGCCTTCATGCGCGCGACCTTCTCGATATCGACATCACGCGGCATCGCCATCAATTCCGGATTCTCGTTCATCGCGGCGAGCAGTGCGAACGCGCCCGACCGCGGCGTCGAGATCGCCTCGCGCAGCGTTGCGATCTGCGCCGCCAGCTCCGGCTGGTCCGTGGTCTCGCGCGCCTTGGCGATGTAGCGGTTCGAGAACTCCTCGAAATACGCCATCTGCTGTTCGAGCAGAGCACGCAGCACCGCTTCCTTGGTGCGGAACTGATGCATCACGCCGCCCTTGCTGAGACCGCTCTCGCGCGCAATTGCGTCCAGCGTCAGGCGTCCCGGACCGTCGCGTGTCAGGATGGTGGTCGCAGCGTCGAGTGCGGCGTTGCGGGAGCGTTCCGAGCGGGAAGGATTATCCATGGTTTACTCAGCAGAGAGTCGCTTGAAACGGCAGTATCTCAGCGGCTCCGGTCAATCTCAAGCGCTGCATCGAAGTCCGCCGGCAGCGCGAACGACGTCCCCGAAATGCCGGTGCCGGCCTCAAGGGAACGCATCAGTTTCAGCAATCAATCATCGCGCTATCCAATAACTCACGCGCACAAGCGAACCTTCTGCAGCAGGCCGTGAAGGAAACCGCGAGCCATCCGGCCGATCACCCTTTCGCCTCGACCGCGCCCGCGGGCGACAGCCTGGGCGTCGGCATAACTGGCGGCGACGATCGTGCCGTGCCTGCCGCCTTCGAGCTTCAGGTCGGTCAGATAGACGAGGCTGCGCGACGTCAGCAGCGCCGCCTGCGCGTCGCTGAAGCGGGTCAACTCATCGCAGATTTCAATGGCCTCGTCGGTCACCATGCTCCTCCTGGCGGCGCGGCCTCCGGGGCGATGCACGCATCTTCAACCAGCATCCGGTTTTATACAAACCAACCGGATGGTTTGTAAATAGCCAAAATGACGCAATCGTCATCGAGGCGGCCGGTCGGCCTGTGTCGGACGGGCGCAGCCGCATTCGTCCTCGAAGCATCGAAAACAAATTTGGAAACCCCGACCGATGACACAGCAGAAACAGACGGCGGAAGCCGAAATCAGGTCACTGATCGACGCCTGGGCCGACGCCGTCCGCCGACAGGACTATCCCGGCGTTCTCGCCCATCACGATCAGGACATCGTGATGTTCGACGTGCCGCCGCCGTTACAGTCGCGCGGTTTGGACGAGTACCGGAAGACGTGGGACCTGTTCTACACGTGCTACCGCCCCTCCCACGCCTTCAATATCGAGGAGATCGCGATCACCGCCGGCGACGACGTGGCGTTCGCGGTGATGGTGATGCGGTGCGGCCCGCCCGACGCCACGTTCCAGTTCCGACTGACGATCGGATTGCGCAAGGTTGGCGGCAGTTGGCGCATCACGCACGAGCATCATTCGGTGCCGGCGACGGACTAGAGGAGAGAAGCCGACCTCGACGAGGTCGCGACAAGACGCATTGATACAGATCAAGAGCGGTGGAACTCGTCCCCCTATCGTCCAAGGAGGCCAGGAGGGTTCGCCATGTCGATCAGCCGTCGTCAAATGCTTGCACTGCTCAGCGCCGCAGCCTCGCCGCTCGCGCTTTCGCGGGTGGCACGCGCCGATTTCGATGGTCCGGTGGTCCGGGCATGGGAGGGCGGCGACGATTTCTGGCTCGCCCAGGATGCCTATGTCTACGGCTATCCGCTGGTGACGATGGAAATGACCCGCCGGGTCATGACGAACGTCGCCGCCGTGGAAGGCACGCGGGGGCCGATGGGGCAATTCGTCAAGCTCCGCAAATACCCCGATGCCAGCTTCAGGGACGTCACCGCGCCTAACGCCGATACCCTCTACACGACGGCCTGGATCGACGTGGGCGACGAGCCTTGGGTCCTCAGCATGCCGGACATGAAGGACCGCTACTTCCTTTTTCCGATGCTGGATGGTTGGACCAACGTGTTCCAGGTGCCGGGCAAGCGCACGACCGGCACCAGGGCGCAGACCTACGCGATCACCGGACCGGGCTGGAAGGGAGCACTTCCCGCGGGGGTCAAGGAGTACAAATCGCCGACGAGCATGGTCTGGATCCTGGGCCGCATCTACTGCACCGGTACGCCGGAGGATTATGCAGCCGTGCACGCCGCGCAGGACGAGTTCAAGCTCGTGCCCCTCAGCGCTTACGGCAAATCGTATACACCCCCGCCAGGCAAGGTCGATGCGTCGATCGACATGAAGACGGCGGTTCGCGAGCAGGTCAACCGTCTGGATGCCGCGGCCTATTTCACCCTGCTCGCGCAACTGATGAAGCGCAATCCGCCCGCGGCCGCCGATGCATCCGAGGTCGCCAGGTTCGCGAAGATCGGTCTTGTCCCGGGCCAGGATTTTGATCCGCGCAAATTCGATGTCGCGTTCGCCAAGCGCGTCCCGCAGGTGGCATTCGACCGGATCATGTTGCAGTTCAAGGTCAACAAGGCGATCCGGAACGTGAACGGCTGGGCTTTCGACAGCGAAGCCGGCATCTATGGCACCAACTATTTCAACCGTGCCTTTGTCACTGCGATCGGACTTGGTGCCAATCGCATTCAGGATGCGTGCTATCCGACATCGCAGAAGGACGTCGACGACCAGGACTATCTCGGCAGCAACAAATACGTCATGCATTTTCCGAAGGGACAACTTCCTCCGGTCGCAGGCTTCTGGTCGCTGACGATGTATGACGAGAACTACTTCTTCGTCGCCAATCCGATCAACCGCCAGTCGATCAGCGCCCGCCAGAACCTCAAACCCAACCCGGATGGTTCGATCGATCTCTACATCCAGAAGGATAGTCCGGGTCCTGACAAGGAGAGCAACTGGCTTCCCGCCCCTGCGGGCAAGTTCATCCTGATGTTGCGGATGTACTGGCCGAACGAGAAGGCGCCGTCGATCATCAACGGGAGCTGGAAACCGCCTCCGGCACGCAAGGTGACACGCATGAAGGAAGTGTCGCGTTGACCCGGTCGATGGACGGAGGTGGGCCCGATGCTGTATCCCGACACTCCGTCCGTCGAACAATTATCGCAGGTGATCGTCCAGGTCACTGCTCCTTCGTTCCTGCTCGGAGCTGTTGCCGGGTTCGTCTCGCTGCTGATCGCCCGCATGAACCGGGTGAGCGACCGGATCCAGGCGCTCACTGCAATCGCGGACAGCAGCGCTGAAAAGATCGGGTCGAAGCGGGACATGCCCCAGCTGAGGCGTCGCGCCGAATTGCTCAACCGGGCGATCGTGTTCTCCGCGGTGAGCGCAATACTGACCTGCCTGCTCGTGATCGTGGCGTTCGTCAGCGCATATTACCGGCTCCGGCACGAATTTGGTGTAGCCGTACTCTTTATCGTCGCTCTCGGCTTCTTCATGGCGGCGTTGGTCAATCTTGTCCGTGAGACCTGGCTTTCCGTGCACGAGTACACGCTCGATCGCTAGAGCCGCGGCCCGCGCAGTTACGAATCCTTCGCCGCCGTCGCGCGCGCGGCGATCGCGAGTGCGAGCAGCAGCAGCGCGCCGGCCAGATAGAACGGCGCGCCGGGCAGCTTGAGCGGCGCGTTGTCGCCGATGAAATAGGCGAACGTCAGCGTGAACAGGAACGGGCCGAGCAATTCCGACATGCTTTGCACGCTCGAGGTCGCGCCCTGCAGCTGGCCCTGCTGGTCGGCGGCGACGATTTGCGTCGTCAGCGCCTGCGTCGCAGCGCCCGAGATGCCCCACAGCGCCATCACGGGAATGCCGATCCAGAACAGCTGGCCTGATGGCGCCGCGCCGAAGATCGCAAAGCCCAAGGCGCCGCAGACGAGGCCGAGGAACAGCGCGTTGCGCTCGCCGAGACGCCGTACGATCGGGCCGATCGCCGCGCCCTGCACGACCATGCCGCAGAGGCCGACCAGCGCCAGCGTCGCACCGACGGTGCCGGTGTCCCAGCCATAGCGATAGGTGGCATAAAGCACGAACACCGAGGGCAGCACGACATGCGCGAGCTGGCCGAAGAACGTCGCCAGCGACAGGCCGGCCAGCGTCGAGTTCGAACGCAGGAATTGCAGCGCGCCGATCGGATTGGCGCTTTTCCATTTGAATGGCGCACGCCGCTCCGGCGGCAGCGATTCCGGCAGGATGAACAGGCCGTAGAGCCCGTTGACGAAGCTCAGGCCCGCCGCTGCCCAGAACGGCAGCCGCGGATCGATCTCGCCGAGCAGGCCGCCCAGCGCCGGCCCCATGATGAAGCCCGCACCGAACGCGACGCCGATCTTGCCGAACATCGCGGCACGCTGCTCCGGTGCAGTGACGTCGGCGATGTAGGCGAATACGGTCGAGATGCTCGACGAGGTGATGCCCGAGATCGCCCGCCCGATGAACAGCCAGATCAGGTTCGGCGCCAGCGCCATCAACACATAGTCGGCGGCGAGGCCAAAATTCGACAGCAGCACCACCGGCCGGCGGCCGAAGCGATCCGACAATGCGCCAAGGATCGGCGAGCAGACGAACTGCATCAACGCCCAGATCGAGCCGAACACGCCGAAGATGCGCGCCGCGCTCGCGGTGTCGTTGCTGACGAAGCCTTCGATCAGTTTCGGCAGGATCGGGACGATGATCCCGAGCGCCAGCATGTCGAGCAGCAGAGTGATGAAGATGAAGACCACCGCGCCGCTGCGCGCCGGGGCTGCGGCAGCCGTGTCACTCGCCGCTGTATGATTCTCGTTTTGACGCGTTTTCTTCACGCGAACCGGGACCCACTTCGCTCGAAAACGCTATGTCCGCTCACGACGGCCGCTTGCGCTTGTGGGCGAACGGATTGGCCTTTTCCCGGAGCGTAATACGAATGGGCGTGCCTGGCAGATCGAAGGTCTCGCGCAGCGAGTTGATGAGGTAGCGCAGATAAGATCGCGGGATCGCATCCGCACGCGAGCAGAACAGCACGAAGCTCGGCGGGCGCGCCTTCACCTGCGTGATGTAGTTCAGCTTCAACCGGCGGCCCGACACCGCCGGCGGCGGGTTGGCCTGGATCGCCTGTTCGAACCAGCGATTGAGCGCCGAGGTCGGCAGGCGCCGGTTCCAGACCGCATAGGCCTCCTGGATCGCCGTCATCAGGCGGTCGATGCCCTCGCCCATCAGGCCGGAGACGGCAACGATCGGCGCGCCCTTGACCTGCGGCAGCCAGTGGTCGGCATCGATGCGCAGCTGCGAGATCTGGTTGGGCTTGCGCTCGACCAGGTCCCATTTGTTGACCGCGAGCACGATGGCCCGGCCCTCGCGCTCGACCAGGTCGGCGATGCGCAGGTCCTGTTCCTCGAACTTGTTCTGCGCGTCCATCATCATGACGACGACTTCGGCAAAGCGCACCGCGCGCAAGGCGTCGGCAACCGAAAGCTTTTCCAGCTTCTCCTCGATCCGCGAGCGGCGGCGCAGGCCGGCGGTGTCGAACACCCGGAACTGGCGGCCCTGCCAGGTGATCTCGACCGCGATGGAATCGCGCGTGGTGCCGGCCTCGGGGCTGGTCAGCAGCCGCTCCTCGCCGAGCAGATGATTGATCAGCGTCGATTTGCCGGCATTGGGCCGGCCGACGATGGCGACGCGGATCGGGCGCTGCGCGGCCTCCTCCTCCGAAATATCCTCGTCGTCCTCGACCTCGTCGTCTTGCTCCGATGTCTCCGGCACCAGCGCGCTCAGCGCCTCGTGCAGGTCGCCCATGCCCTCGCCATGCTCGGCCGAGATCTGCACGGGATCGCCGAGTCCGAGCGCGTAGGATTCCATCGCGCCGATCTCGCCATGCTTGCCCTCGGCCTTGTTGGCGACCAGCACCACCGGCTTGTTGGCCTTGCGGGCGAAGTCGGCGAAGGCACGATCGGTCGGGGTCAGGCCGACGCGGGCGTCGATCACGAACATCAGCGCGTCGGCAAGCTCGATCGCGGTTTCGGTCTGCTCCTGCATCCGCGCCGTCAGCGAACCCTTGGCGCCCTCGTCGAGCCCCGCGGTGTCGATGATGGTGAAGTCGAGGTCGTAGAGCTTGGCCTGGCCCTCGCGGCGGTCGCGCGTCACGCCGGGCTCGTCATCGACCAGCGCGAGCTTCTGGCCGACCAGCCGGTTGAACAGCGTCGACTTTCCGACATTGGGCCGGCCGATGATGGCGATGGTGAAAGACATGGATGATCCAGACGCCGCGGCGCGGCGCGCGTCAATGAATTGAGAGAGAAGCCTAACGCGCAACGAGGTTGGGTTGAACCGTCATCGCGCTCCAGATTCTTGTTTTAGCATGATCTTTTCGGAAAACCGCTTCGCACTTTTCCGGATCATGATTTAGCGGCTAAATCCGCCGCTCGGTAGCGGCGCGGGGAACGCGCCGCCGGATTGCTGCGTGGTCTGGGTCTGCTGGGCCGGGGCCGCAGGCTGCGCCTGCTGGTCGTCGGCGGGCGGCGCAGTGGTGCGGCGACGGACGATCTTCTTCGGCTTCGGCTCTGGCGGCAGCGCAGCGGGCGCGCCCTCTTCCGGCGCGGCGGCGTCGGGAGCAGCCGCCTGATCCGCTGCCGGCGCGGCCCGCTTGGTGTGCTTCTTGGCGCCCTTCGGCGGCTCCGGCGGCGGAGCCGGCTGGGCAGCGGCGGCTGCCGCGGCGTTCTGCTGGTCGAGCTGCTCCTGCTGCGAGCCCTTGTACAATTCCTTCGGCACGCCCTGCTCGAGGCCGGGCACGCTTCGGGGAAGACCGGCTTGCGGTCGCCGGCCAGCTTCTTCTTGGTGTCGAGGAAGTCGAGCAGATCGCTCGGATCGAAATTGGCCATGCCGCCACCGCCGCAGCCCGCCAACGCGCTGCAAAGCGCGGTCAGAACTGCGGCTGCGATCAGGCGTTGCGAGCGGCGCATAGTCGATCTCTCACTCAAACTCGGGTTTCGCGCCAGCTCAGCTTTTCGCAACTGGCGGCAACAAGGCCTGCAGCGCTTCGGCGCGCGAACGCAGGCTCGGCGGCGTCTCGCCGTCATTGGCAATCTGGTCCAGCCACTGCCGCGCGGCGGTGGCATCGTTGGCGTGCCAGGCCGACAGCGCCAGCAACTCGCGCGCGGAATGGCGGAACGTCGAGTCCTTCGACGTTGCCATCGCCTCGAGCCGTTGCTGCATGTTCGGATAGGTCGTGGTGTCCATCACGAGCTGCGCGGCACGGATCCGTGCCAGGTCCTGGTCGGGACCGCCGACGCTGCGGTCGGCTGCAATCTCGTCATAGAGCTTCGCGGCGGCCGGCTGATCGCGGGTCGCGACCTCGGCAGCCATGCGCAGCCGCGCAAGGTTGCGGTAACCGGACGGCGCCTTGGCGATCAAATCGGCAAAGGCGGCCTCGGCCTCGGCATGCTTGTTCTGGTCCGACAGCTCGACGGCGCGGTCGAACGCCGCACCGGCCTCGGCGGCCTTCTTGGCCTCGAGATATTGGTAGCCGCGCCAGCCACCGACGCCGGCGACCACCAGGACCGCCAGCGCGATGATAAAGATCGAGTACTTGTCCCACAGCTTCTTGAGCTGATCGCGACGGACTTCCTCGTCTACTTCGTCAAATAATTCAGACACTTAAAGCTATCCCATCCCCTCGGGACCGCGAATCTCGGTGGAGCCTGGCCCCTCCCCGATCCCCACATCGCGGCGGCGTTACCCTAACGGTGTGGCGGAGGCAAGGCAAAGCGAGGCGGATCAAAGCGTTAACGGGGGAAGTTTGCCCTGCCCCGGTTCACGCTCCGGCCGCAGTCAGGCTCTCCCTGAGCTGGCGCTTGATCACCTTGCCGTTGGCGTTGCGTGGCAACGGCTGTGAGGTCAGCGCCATCGTCTCCGGCACCTTGTAGTCGGACAGGCGCTCGGCGCACCAGGCGCGCAGGCTCTCGGCATTCACCTCAGCGCGCGTCACGATCACGGCGTGGACGCGTTCGCCGAGCACCGGACAGGGCTTTGCGATGATCGCGCTCTCGACCACGGCCGGATGGCCCGCCAACACGGACTCGACCTCGGCGGAATAGATCTTCAGCCCGCCGCGGTTGATCATGTCCTTCTGGCGATCGAACACGCGGACGAAATTGTCGGCATCGACCGAGCCGAGATCGCCGGAATGCCAGAAGCCTGCGGTGAAGCTCTCCGCGGTCGCCTTCGGATTGTTCCAGTAGCCCTTGATCACGGAGGCGCTGCGGATCCACAGCTCGCCGATTTCGCCACGCAGCACCTCGCGGCCCTCGGCGCCCATCACGACGATCTCGGCGCCGGGACACGGCAGGCCGACGCTGTCGATATGGGCGGCGGTCAGTTCGCCCGGCATCAGGGTCGAGGGCGATGTGGTCTCGGTCGCGCCGTAGCAATTGGCGAGCTTCAGCCCGGGAATCTTGGCGTCGAGCTTTTCGATGGTCGCAACCGGCATCGGCGCGCCGCCGAAGCCGCCAATGCGCCAGCTCGACAGATCGTAGCTGTCGAAATCCGGCTGCATTAGGCAGAGATTGTACATCGCCGGCACCATCACCGTGTAGCTGACGCGCTCGCGTGCCGCGACCTTCAGATACTCCGCCGCCTTGAACTCCGGCATGATGATCAGCGCGCCGGCGCAGCGCGCCATGGTGGTGACGTTGGCGACCGCACCGGTGACATGCGCGAGTGGCACCGCGGCGATCGAGCGATCGGCTTTCGTCAGCCTGAGACAGGATGCGAACACCATCGAGGAATGGATGATGTTGCAATGGGCGAGCATCGCGCCCTTCGGCCGGCCCGTAGTGCCCGAGGTGTAGAGGATCATCGCGGTGTCCTCTTCTCTCACCTCAGCCGGCGCTTGCGCCCTTGCATTGTCGCGCAGACGAGCGAACTGCGACGCGCCGTCGTCGCTGACCGGGATGCGATGCGCAAGGCCCGGAATATCGGCGGCGTCAGGAATGCGATCGCTGAGCGTGGCCTCATGGACCAGACACTTCGCGCCGCAATCGTTCAGCACATAGGCGATCTCGGGCTTCTGCTGACGCGTCGAGAGCAGCACCGTCACCAGCCCGGCATGGGCGGCGGCGAACATCGTCAGCACGAACTCGATGCGGTTGCCGAGCAGGATCGCGACGCGGTCGCCGGGTGCCAGGCCGAGTTTTGAAAAGCCTGCCGCGACCTTCGCCGATTGCTCGGCGACCTCACGCCAGGATAGGCGCGTCCCGCCGCAGACCAGCGCTTCGCCGTCGCCATTCGCTGCGACCGCGTCCGCGATCATCGCCCACAGGCTGGCCGGCCGCTCGGCGAATGCCGGCACGACGCGGTCGCCGAACCTTGGCTCGAGCCGCATCGGCGGCAGTGCGTGTTGCGACCAGTCCATGCGTGCCTCGTCAGCTCTTCTTCATTCCGTAGACATGCTCCGGCCCCGGGAAGGCACGGCTCTTGACGTCGCGCGCATAGCCCGCGATCGCTTCCTCGATCGCCGGTCCGAGATTGCCGTAGCGGCGGACGAATTTCGGCGCGCGCGGCGACAGGCCGAGCATGTCCTCCAGCACCAGCACCTGGCCGTCGCAGGCAGCACTTGCGCCGATGCCGATCGTCGGCACGGCGATCGATTGCGTGATCTTGCGCGCCAGCGGCTCGGCGACCGCCTCGACCACGATCGAGAAGGCGCCGGCCTCCGCGATTGCCTTGGCGTCGTTCTCGATCGGAGCCCAGGTCTCCTCCTCGCGGCCCTGCGCGCGGAACGAGCCGAGCGTGTTGATCGACTGCGGCGTCAGGCCGATATGCCCCATCACGGGAATGCCGCGCTCCGACAGGAACGCCACCGTCTCCGCCATCCGCGCACCGCCCTCGAGCTTGACCGCGCCGCACAGCGTTTCCTTCATGATCCGCACCGCGGACTGGAACGCCTGCTCCTTCGAGCCCTCATAGGAGCCGAACGGCATATCCACGACAACAAGCGCGGCCTGCGAGCCGCGCATCACCGCGCGGCCCTGCAGGATCATCATGTCGAGCGTGACCGGCACGGTGGTCTCGAAGCCGTGCATGACGTTGCCAAGGGAGTCGCCGACCAGGATGGCATCGCAGTGGCGGTCGACCAGCGCCGCGGTGTGTGCGTGATACGAGGTCAGCATCACGATCGGTTCGCCATTCTTGCGGGCGCGCAGATCCGGCGCGGTCTTGCGCTTGATGGCGGATTGAACAGACATAGTCAGGCTCCCATGACAGGCACGCCGATCACGACCGGGTGGAACGCAAACGCCAGCGCCAGATATGCGATGACCCCGACCGCGATCGCGATCAGGTCGTTGGTTGGGCCGCCCACCGGGATCGGCGGCGCGCCGGCATCCGCGCGGCGCTTCAGCGAGATGCGGTCATAGACCGCCCAGCCGAGAAACGAGCCGAACAGGATGATCGAGCCGAGATCGCCATTGGCGAGCAGATGCGCGAACGCCCACAGCTTCACGCCCGCCAGCATCGGATGCTTCAGCGTGGTGTAGATGCGGCCGCGGATATAGGAGGCGACGACGAGGATGACGGCGGGCAGCATCAGCGCCACCGTGATGTGCTTGAACGCGGTCGGCGGCGTCCAGACATCGATCCAGCCGGTCGCACGGTAGTGCCCGAAGCCCCAGATGATCAACGCAAGGCCAGCGAACGACACCAGCGAATAGACGCCCTTGTAGGCCCCCTCGCCCATCGTTTTGACGATCCCGGCGCGCATCTCGCGCAGGCTGGTCAACACGTGGATGCCGAGGAACAGCACGAGACCCAGGATCATGACGAGCAGTCCCACGATGTTCCTCCCTGATTGTTAGTGCCTTCGCGTAACATCTTCGCCGGGCGGGTGGCAATGCGTCACGCCGGGGTGCGGATCATGGATTACCGGTCGGCTTGCCCAGTTCGCGGTTGTCGACATAGCGGATCATGATCGGCCGGCCGGCGAGCGCTCCGCCGAGCCCGCCGGTGAATTTCAGCGGCAGGCAGGCGCCGAGCGAGGCGTTGATCGCGTTGAGGTAGGCGGTGCGGGTATCGGCCGGGACGCCCCGCGTCGAAAACGTCAGGCGCGGCGCGCCGATCATTTCGCCTGATCGCTTGAAGCTGAAGCGCACCGACATCTGCATGCCCGCGCGCGCGTCGTCTGGTGGCGGCGGCGCCCAGCAGGCGCGCAGCGCGGCAAAGAGGTCGCCGATGGTATTGAGATCATGATCGGGCTTGCGGTACTTCTCGGCCTGCCCCTCGGGCGGCACGGTCAGGATCGTGAGCTGGAGATTTTCGCCGTACGGATAATCCATCTCGGGAAAGCACGGCCCGTGATTGAACACGCTGCAATAGGACGGGATGCAAGGCCCTTCGTCGAGCACGCTGCAAGGCGTGTGTGCGAACGGCGCCGGGTCAGTCTGCTGGCGCTGCTGCGCCGAGGCGGCGCCTGCGAGCGCAAAGGCCAGCACGGCATAAGCGAGACAGATGGCGACGCGTCGGAGCATGCAGACGGACCCGGATTGCGCTCCGGGGAACATGGTACCGTGGCCGGACCGGAGCAAGCGGGCTGGCGTTCAATTCCTTGCGCGCGCGCCGCAACCACAACTGTCATAGCCCGGCTCGACCGGGCGATGCAGTATTCCAGAGACGGTTGTGAATCACGGAGGAGCCGCGGCGTACTGGATCCCCCGGTCGAGCCGGGGCGACGAGTGGATAGTGTACTGCTCTTTTCCACGCGTCGTCCCGGCGAAGGCCGGGACCCATACGCCGCGGCCGATGCTGTTGAAGGGACTCGTCGTTCCACCATCGTGCAACAATGACCATCGGTGGTTATGGGTCCCGGCTTTCGCCGGGACGACACCGAGTACTGGGCCTTACGCCTTCTTCTTCACGTCCTTGACGTTGGAGAAGGTGATGCCCTCGGCGCGCTCGCGGGTGTAGCCGAGATAGAACTCGTTCTTGGCCATGAACACCGGATCGCCGTCGACGTCGTCGCGATGCCGGAATTGTTGGCGGAGATGAAAGCGTCGAGCGCCTTGCGGTCGTCGGACGAGATCCAGCGCGCCAGCGAGAATTCGGAGACCTCGAACTCAACCGGCAGCGAGTATTCCGCATCGAGCCGTGCCTTCAGCACGTCGAGCTGCAGCGGGCCGACCACGCCGACCAGCGCCGGCGCACCGTCACGCGGGCGGAACACCTGCACGACGCCCTCCTCCGACATCTGCTGCAAGGCTTCCTTCAGCTTCTTCGCCTTCATCGCATCGGTGAGGCGAACGCGGCGGACGATTTCCGGCGCGAAGCTCGGCACGCCGACGAAGGTCAGATCCTCACCCTCGGTGAGCGTGTCGCCGATCCGCAGAGTGCCGTGATTGGGAATGCCGACGACGTCGCCGGCAAAGGCCTCGTCCGCCACCGAGCGGTCCTGCGCGAAGAAGAATTGCGGGCTCGACAGGCTCATGTTCTTGCCGGTGCGCACCAGCTTGGCCTTCATGCCGCGGCTGAGCTTGCCCGAGCACAGCCGGGCGAACGCGATGCGGTCGCGGTGGTTCGGATCCATGTTGGCCTGGATCTTGAACACGAACGCGCTCATGCGTGGCTCCGCCGCCTCGACCTTGCGCAGATCGGAATCCTGCGCGCGCGGTGCCGGCGCGAACTTGCCGAGACCTTCGAGCAGATCGCCGACGCCGAAATTGCGTAGCGCGCTGCCGAAATAGACCGGCGTCAGATGGCCCTCGCGGAACGCGCCGAGCTCGAACGGCTTGCAGGCTTCGGACGCCAGCGCGAGCTCGTCCTTGACCTCGGCGACGTCGAGATTGGGGTTGCGCTTGCCGAGATCGGCGATGTCGATCTGCTCGGTGGCGCCGGTCTTGGCGCCGCCGCCCTCGAGCAGCCGCACGCCGCCATTGACGACGTCATAGGTGCCGAGGAAGTCGCGGCCGCGGCCGACCGGCCAGGTCATCGGCGTGGTGTCGAGCGCCAGCGTCTTCTCGATCTCGTCGAGGAGCTCGAAGGTGTCGCGGCTCTCGCGGTCCATCTTGTTGATGAAGGTGATGATCGGGATGTCGCGCAGCCGGCACACCTCGAACAGCTTTCGCGTGCGCGCCTCGATGCCCTTGGCGGCGTCGATCACCATGACCGCGGAGTCGACCGCAGTCAGCGTGCGATAGGTGTCTTCCGAAAAGTCCTCGTGACCCGGCGTGTCCAGCAAGTTGAACACGAGGTCGTTGAACTCGAAGGTCATCACCGAGGTGACGACCGAGATGCCGCGCTCGCGCTCGATCTTCATCCAGTCCGAGCGCGTGTTGCGCCGCTCGCCCTTGGCCTTGACCTGACCCGCGAGGTTGATGGCGCCGCCGAACAGCAGCAGCTTTTCCGTCAGCGTGGTCTTGCCGGCGTCTGGGTGCGAGATGATCGCAAAGGTGCGCCGTCGCGCCACTTCCTCTGATAGCGGCGAGCGGGACGGCGATTCGGTGGTTGCAGCGGTATCGGACATGGCGGGGCATTTGGCAGGGAAAACGGGCGCAATCAAGGGCGTTTTGTCGCAATGCGGCGTGGCCGCACCATTCCCATATAGGCACGGGAAGGACGACCTTCTCCTCACCATCCCATCTGCGGGGACGACCCTGCCTTATCCGGAGGGTTCGTCATGGCTTGGGCCATTCTGTTCATCGCAGGCCTGCTCGAGATCGGCTGGGCGATCGGGCTGAAATATACCGAGGGGTTCTCGCGGCTGGTGCCGTCGGTCCTGACGCTCGCCGCAATGGCCGGCAGCATCATCCTGCTCGGCCTTGCGCTGAAGACGCTGCCGATTGGAACCGCCTATGCGGTCTGGACCGGGATCGGCGCGGTCGGCACCGCGGCGCTCGGCATCATCCTGCTCGGCGAACCCGCGACCGCGATGCGGCTTGCCAGCATCGGGCTGATCGTGTCCGGCATCGTCGGGCTGAAGCTGGTCGGTTAATCACGCATTTTGGACGCGTTTCCTTTGACGCGAACCGGCTTTCACTTCGCTCGAAAACGCTACTTCAATATCTGCACGATCCAATAGGTTGCGGCGGCGACCGCCGCCGACGCCGGGATCGTGATCACCCAGGCGTAGACGATCGAACTCGCCACGTTCCAGCGCACGGCGGAGAGCCGCCGTGCGGCGCCGACGCCGACGATGGCGCCGGTGATGGTGTGGGTGGTCGACACCGGAACCCCGAGATAGGTCGCGATGAACAGCGTCGCGGCGCCGCCGGTCTCGGCGCAGAACCCCTGCATCGGCGTCAGCTTGGTGATCCGCAGCCCCATGGTGCGGACGATCCGCCAGCCGCCCATCAGGGTGCCCAGCGCCATCGCGCTCTGGCAGGCCAGCACGACCCAGAACGGAATCTCGAAGGTGTCGCCGAGATGGCCCTGCGAGTACAGCAGCACGGCGATGATGCCCATGGTCTTCTGCGCGTCATTGCCGCCATGGCCGAGCGAATAGAGCGAGGCCGAGGCGAATTGCAGGATCCGGAAGGCGCGATCGACCGCGAACGGCGTCGAGCGCACCGACAGCCAGGACACGATCGCAACCAGCACCAGCGCCAGCAGAAAGCCGACCAGCGGCGACAGCACGATCGCGAGCAAGGTCTTGGTGAGCCCGCTCCACACCGCGGCCGAAAGGCCTGCCTTGGCCATGCCGGCACCGACCAGGCCGCCGATCAGCGCGTGCGAGCTCGACGACGGAATGCCCAGCGCCCAGGTGATCACGTTCCAGACGATCGCGCCGACCAGCGCGGCGAAGATCACCGTCGCGTCCACCACCGCAGGGTCGATGATCCCGGTGCCGATCGTGTTGGCGACGTGAAGGCCGAACACCGCGAACGCGACGAAGTTGAAAAAGGCCGCCCAGAACACCGCGTATTGCGGCCGCAGCACCCGGGTCGAGACGATGGTCGCGATCGAGTTGGCGGCGTCGTGCAGGCCGTTCAGGAAGTCGAACAGCAGCGCGACCGCGATCAGGATGGTCAGGACCGGAAGACCCAGCGTGGCGTCCACGAGATGGCCCTGCCCTAAACCTGTTCGATCACGATCGAATTGATCTCGTTGGCGACGTCGTCGAAACGGTCGGCCACCTTCTCGAGGTGATCGTAGATCTCCGCACCGACGATGAAGTCCATCGTGTTGGCATCGCGGTGCTTCAGGAACAATTCCTTGAGCCCGATGTCATGGAGATCGTCGACCCGGCCCTCGAGCTTGGTCAGTTCCTCGGTGATCTGGGTCAGCATCGAGACGTTCTGGCCGATGCCCTGCAACAAGGGCAGCGCGCGGACGACCAGGTTGGCGCATTCCACGATAAGGGTGCCGATCTCGCGCATCGGCGGCTCGAACTCGCGCACCTCGAACAGCATGACCGCCTTCGCGGTCGCCTGCATCTGGTCGACCGCGTCATCCATCGACGTGATCAGGTTCTTGATGTCGCCGCGGTCGAACGGGGTGATGAAGGTACGGCGAACCGCAGTCAGCACCTCGCGGGTGACACTGTCGGCGTCGTTCTCGAACTGATTGACCCGCTGGCAGAAGACCGGGGTCTCATCCCCGCCCTTCAGCATGTCCTGCAGCGCCAACGAGCACTGCACCGAGGTCTGGGCGTGGCGGGCGAACAGGTCGAAAAAGCGCTCTTCCTTGGGCAGAAAGGCGCGAAACCAGCGCAGCATGTCTCAGTTCCATCGTTCCGGGACAGCCCTTTTAACGACTGTCACAGAACTGTCATAGAGCATCCGGCGGGGAAAATACCTGACACGACCGCCCGAACGGGCGGTCGTCCACCGCTATATCGGCCGAAATTCGCCCGGCCTGCCCTACAGCGACCGCCGCAACAGGTGGGCCAGCTCGCCGACAAGGCCGCGCCGGAACAGCAGCACGCAGGAGACGAAGATCACGCCCTGGATCACCGTCACCCACTGGCCGAAACCGGCAAGATATTGCTGCATGGCGATGATCACGAAGGCGCCGACCACCGGACCGAAGATGGTGCCGAGGCCGCCGACCAGCGTCATCAGCACGATTTCACCGGACATCGACCAGTGCACGTCGGTCAGCGAGGCGTTCTGCGCCACGAACACCTTCAGTGAGCCGGCGAAGCCCGCCAGCGTGCCCGACAGGATGAAGGCCAGCAGCTTGTACTGGTCGGTCTTGTAGCCGAGCGAGATCGCGCGCGGCTCGTTTTCGCGGATCGACTTCAACACCTCGCCGAACGGCGAGTTGATGGTCCGGTAGATCAGCAGGAAGCCCGCCAGGAAGCCGACCAGCACGACGTAGTACAGCACGATCGGCTTCGACAGATCGAAGATCCCGAGCAGATGGCCCTGCGGGATGCCCTGGATGCCGTCCTCACCGTGGGTGAACGGCGCCTGCAGATAAAGGAAGTAAAGCAGCTGCGACAGCGCCAGCGTGATCATCGAGAAGTAGATGCCCTGGCGCTTGATCGAGATGTAGCCGGTGACGAGTCCGAGCAAGGCCGCAGCAGCCGTGCCGACCACGATGCCGAGCTCCGGCGGCAGCCCCCAGACCTTCAGCGCATGCGCCGAGACGTAGCCGGCGGTGCCGAGGAACATGGCATGGCCGAACGACAGCAGGCCGCCATAGCCGATCAGCAGGTTGAAGGCGCAGGCCAGCAGCGCAAAGCACAGCGCCTGCATCACGAAGAACGGATAGATCCCCGTGAACGGCACCACCGCCAGCAGTGCGGCCATCACGGCGAATACGATCATCTCGTCGCGCATCGCGCGCGGCGTCACCGGAAGTGTATCGTCGGTCAATGCTGACATATCAGGCCGCCCGTCCCGTCAGTCCCGTTGGCTTCACCAGCAACACCACCACCATCAGGACAAACACCACGGTGTTGGAGGCTTCGGGATAAAAAAACTTGGTCAGTCCCTCGATCACGCCGAGCGCGAAGCCGGTGATGATCGAGCCCATGATCGAGCCCATGCCGCCGATCACGACCACCGCGAACACAACGATGATGAGGTCGGCGCCCATCAGCGGGCGGACCTGGTTGATTGGCGCCGACAAGACGCCGGCGAGCGCGGCAAGGCCGACGCCGAGCCCGTAGGTCAGCGTGATCATGCGCGGCACGTTGATGCCGAAGGCGCGCACCAGCGTCGGATTCTCGGTGGCGGCGCGCAGGTAGGCGCCGAGCTGCGTCTTCTCGATCAGGAACCAGGTGGCAAGGCACACCACCAGCGAGAAAATGACGACCCAGCCGCGATAGATCGGCAGGAACATGAAGCCGAGGTTGACGCCGCCCTTGAGCTGATCGGGGATCGAGTAAGGCAGGCCCGAGGAGCCGAAATAGTTCTGGAACACGCCCTGCACGATCAGAGCGATGCCGAACGTCAGCAGCAGTCCGTAGAGATGGTCGAGCCCGGCGAGCCATTGCAGCATGGTCCGTTCGAGGATCATGCCGAAGATGCCGACGATGACTGGTGCGATGATCAGCGCCCACCAGTAATTGATACCGCCCAGATTGAGCAGGAAGTACGCCACGAAGGCGCCCATCATGTAGAGCGCGCCGTGCGCGAAATTGATGATGTTGAGCATGCCGAAGATGACGGCGAGCCCCAGACTGAGCAGCGCGTAGAACGAGCCGTTGATCAGTCCCACCAGAAGCTGTGCGTAGAGAGCCTGCATCGAATGAGCTTTCGCTGGATAGATGAAGCCCGCCGGCCACGCCCATGGCCGGCGGGCGTGATCGTCACTTCTTCAGAAGCGCACAGGTGCTCTTGTCGAGCGGCGTGAAGGCCTGGTTGCCCGGCACGGTGCCGACCAGCTTGTAGAAGTCCCACGGGCCCTTGGACTCCGAGGGCTTCTTGACTTCGAACAGATAGGCGTCGTGGGTGACGCGGCCGTTGGCCTCGACCTCGCCCTTGCCGAACAGGGGATCGTCGGTCGGGATCGTCTTCATCTTCGCGACCACCTTGGCGCCGTCGTGCGGATTGCCGCCGAGCGCTTCCAGCGCCTTGAAGTAATGCAACAGGCCCGCATAGACGCCGGCCTGCACCATGGTCGGGGGCGCACCGTTCTTCATCTTCTCCGCGAAGCGCTTCGAGAACGCCCGGGTGTTGTCGTTGAGGTCCCAGTAGAACGTCTCGGTGAAGTTGAGGCCCTGTGCGGTCTCGAGGCCAATCGCCTTGACGTCGGTGAGGAACAGCAGCAGCGCGGCGAGCTTCTGGCCGCCCTTGACGATGCCGAACTCGGCAGCCTGCTTGATCGAGTTGGTGGTGTCGCCGCCGGCATTGGCCAGACCGATGATCTTGGCCTTGGAGGCCTGCGCCTGCAGCAGGAAGGAGGAGAAGTCAGCGGTGTTGAGCGGGTGCTTCACGCCGCCGACCACCTTGCCGCCATTGGCGGTGATGACCGCGGTGGTATCGCGCTCCAGCGCCGCGCCGAACGCGTAGTCCGCGGTCAGGAAGAACCAGGTGTCCCCGCCCGCCTTCACCAGCGCCTGACCGGTGGCGTGCGCCAGCATGTAGGTGTCGTAGGTCCAGTGCACCGTGTTCGGCGTGCACTGCGCGTTGGTGAGATCCGAGGTCGCGGCGCCCGAATTGATGTAGACGCCGTTCTTTTCCTTGACGACGTTGTTGACCGCGAGCGCGACGCCGGAATTCGGCACGTCGACGATGGTGTCGACCTTGTCGACGTCGAACCACTGGCGCGCGATGGTGGTACCGATGTCGGGCTTGTTCTGGTGATCGCCCGAGATCAAATCGATGGTCCAGCCCTTGGCCTTGAGGCCGGAATCCTCGATCGCCATCTGGGCCGCCAGCGTCGAGCCGGGGCCGGCGAGGTCCGCATAGAGGCCGGACTGATCCGACAACACGCCGATCTTGACGACCTTGTCGTCGGCGGAGGCAACGCCGACAGCGCTGAGCGCCATCGCGGTGCCGAGCAGAAGCGCAGAAATCGTGTTCTTCATGGGTATTTCCTCAGTTCTTAAATTTTCTGGCTCGGGCGAGTTCAGACGCCGAGATAGGTATGCAGCTTGTCCATGTTGGCGGACAGCTCGGAATTGGCGAAGCCGTCGATCACCTTGCCGTGCTCGACGATGTAGTAGCGGTCGGCAACGGTCGAGGCGAAACGGAAATTCTGCTCGACCAACAGGATGGTGAAGCCCTGCGACTTCAGGCGCGCAATGGTGTGCCCGATCTGCTGAATGATGACCGGCGCCAAACCTTCGGTCGGCTCGTCCAGCATCAGGAAACGCGCGCCGGTGCGCAGGATGCGCGCGATCGCCAGCATCTGCTGCTCGCCGCCCGACAGCTTGGTGCCCTGGCTGGTGAGACGTTCCTTCAGGTTCGGAAACAGCGTGAATATCTGGTCGAGCGGCAGGCCGCCCGGACGCACCACCGGCGGCAGCATCAGGTTCTCGCGCACGTCGAGGCTCGAGAAGATGCCGCGCTCCTCGGGACAGAAGGCGATGCCGAGCCGCGCGATCTTGTCCGAGGTGGCGCGGATGATCTCCTTGTTGTCGAAGCGGATCGAGCCGGTGCGCTTGTTGATGACGCCCATGATCGACTTCAGCGTGGTGGTCTTGCCGGCGCCGTTGCGGCCGAGCAATGTCACCACCTCGCCTGCCCTGACGTTGAAATTGATGCCGTGAAGGATGTGCGATTCACCGTACCAGGCCTGCAGGTCCTGAATCGTCAGCACCTCGCGCCGGCCGCAGCCGCGGGCCTCTCCGCCAGTTTTGCCTCAGCCATGACCCGCTCCCAGATAGGCTTCCTTCACGCGCTCGTCCTTGGAGAGGTCGGCGTAATTGCCCTCCGCCAGCACCTGCCCGCGCGTCAGCACGGTGATGATGTCGGAGAGGTTGGCTACCACCGAGAGGTTATGTTCGACCATCAGGATGGTGTATTTGGCCGAGATCCGCTTGATCAGCGCCGCGATCTTGTCGATGTCCTCATGGCCCATGCCGGCCATCGGCTCGTCGAGCAGCATCATCTCGGGGTCGAGCGCGAGCGTCGTTGCAATTTCAAGTGCGCGCTTGCGGCCGTACGGCATCTCGACCGCCGGCGTGTTGGCGAACTCGCTCAAGCCGACGTCGTTCAAGAGCTCATGGGCGCGCGGATTGAAGCGATCGAGCACGCTCTTCGAGCGCCAGAAATCGAATGACGACCCGTGCTGGCGCTGCAGCGCGACGCGCACGTTTTCGAGCGCGGTCAGATGCGGAAATACCGCCGAAATCTGGAACGAGCGGACCAGCCCGAGCCGCGCCACGTCGGCCGGCGGCATCGCGGTGATGTCCTGGCCCTTGTAGCGAATCTGCCCGCCGGTCGGCTTCAGGAATTTGGTGAGCAGATTGAAACAGGTGGTCTTGCCGGCGCCGTTCGGCCCGATCAACGCATGGATACTGCCGCGACGCACCTTGAGCGCAACGTCGCGAACGGCGAAGAAACCCGCGAATTCCTTGGTCAATCCGCTGGTTTCGAGAATGAACTCATCGGCCAAATAGATTCCCCCATACGCCATCGCCGCGAAGCCCGTCGCCCGCGTGGCCAGCTTTTTTCATGTCCGACAGGTTGTCCGTACGTCTTGGAAACCGTCCGGGGCCTGTCGCCTCCGGGCCGGAATATGCCGTCATATGCGGCGGTTACGCAAGGTGGAAAGCTGTGCAGTGCAGTATCGATGCGACCAGTTCCGGTTGATCCTTAGTCGAATGGTATTTGAACGGGCTTTGCGCCTCGGAAAGCCGCCATTAAGGCTGTTTTGCTCCGGACTTTCCTTTTCATAGAATATTTCCGCCTCTCGCCGAAGCTTCCGCCATTGGATTATGAACGGCTAGAGCCTTGCATTTCGAGAACGCCAATTCCCCGGTCATCAAGTCGATCCGACAGCGCGATGTCCTGAACGCGTGGCTGCGGCTTTATGACCGCGGCCCAACCACCCCACGCTTCGGCTAGCCGATGCCATTCCAGAGTGCCGATCCATCGGTGGTCAAATCGATCACGCAACGGGTGCAGTTGAACGCCTGGCTGCGCGCGGTGCGCACGCCGGACACCCTTCCCTTGCTATGCGACTTCCACACCGAAGGCAGCGCCGACGAGCGCGCCGACATGATGGGCTTCGACGTGGTCGGCAGCGGTGACGACGCGCGCTTCCTGATCACGCAGGAAGGCGCGCGGCTGACCACGGCCTACGGCAACGAGCACGTCGAGCCGCAGCAGCGCACCGACCGTTATCTCGACGACGCGATCGGCCCGGAGCGCTATGCCGGCGTGATCCTGTCGTATCGCGCCTGCCTCGCGCGCAAGCGTCCGACCTACACCGTCGCGGAAGTCACCGACGCCGATGGCAAGGACGTGTCCTATGAGCGATTGCTGCTGCCGTTCGGACGCGGCGAGCGCGTCGAGCACATCATCGGCTCCTACAAGGCGATCAGTATCGAGGGCGGCTTCCGGCTGCACAATCTGATGGGCGTGAAGGCGAAGTCGGTCCCGGTCGTCACGGTGCGCGCGGTGATCGACCGCAGGTTCGTGCCGGCGGATCATACGGCGAGCCAGGATACGGTCGAGCTGATCTAGCTCCACGAACCGGCATCGTGTCACACAGAACGCGTCAGCCCTTGTTGCGCACTTTCGCCGGCACTTCCTTGGCATAGATATCCGGCTTGAAGCCGACCACGCGCTTCGGTCCGAGGTCGAGCACCGGACGCTTGATCATCGAGGGCTGCTCGGCCATCAGCGCCAGGGCCTTGCGCTCGTTCAGGCCTTCCTTGTCGGCATCGGGCAGCTTCTTGAAGGTGGTGCCGGCGCGGTTGAGCAGCGTCTCCCAGCCGACCTCCTCGCTCCACTGCTTGAGCTTGTCCTTGGCGATCCCGGCCGTCTTGTAGTCGTGGAAGTCGTAGGCGACGCCGTGATCGTCGAGCCAGGTGCGCGCCTTCTTCATGGTATCGCAGTTCTTGATGCCGTAGATGGTGATGGTCAAAGCCGTTCCCCGCATGCGATTGCAGCGGGGAAACTAGCCCTGCTCTAATCACAGCGCCAGATCGGAGCCATCAGGTCTCCACACCGATATTGCCGGCACTCAACGCGCGTAGTGCGTGAAGACGAAATCGTGATCGCTGGCATGGGCCTCGTGGCAGGCGAAGCAGGTCTCGTGCTGGGCGGCATCGACCGGCTTGCCGTCGATGAAGCGGCCAAAGCCCCAGCCGCCGGTCGCGGCATATTTGGCGGAGTCCTTGACCATGACCTGCACGGTGGTCGCCGGCCCCGTGATGAAGGCGCCGTCGAGGCCCGCGACCGGCTTGCGCTTCCAGGCGAGCTTGACCAGCACGGTGCCGTCGGGGAAACGCGCGGCGCCGTCCTGATAGGCCTTCACGGCAGTGGCGTTGCCGAGCACGCTGCGCAGCTCGTCGAGCCCGGTCTCCTCACCGACCGCGATCAGCTTCCAGTCGCGATAGCCGTCGGGGATTTTCACGCCGAAGATCGGCGATGCCAGTGCCGCGTCGTCGGCATGCCCGAGGGCAAACGGCAATGACGCGCTGATGCAGGCTGCCGCGATCGCGGCAGCTGCCCATTTCATAACCTGTCTCATGATATGTCGTCTGCCCGCCCGCTCTTGTTTGACGCGTTTCTTCACGCGAACCGATACCCACTTCGCTCGAAAACGCTCTAGACCTTGCTGACGTCGATGATCGCCTGCACGAAGGCCTGCGGCGCCTCCTGCGGCAAATTGTGGCCGATGCCGCCGGGCAGTTGGCGATGCTCGTAATGCCCGGAGAACTTCTTGGCATAGGCCGCGGGCTCCGGGTGCGGCGCGCCGTTGGCATCGCCCTCCATCGTGATGGTCGGGATCGCGATCACGGGCGCCTGGGCCAGCGTCTTCTCGAAGGCGTCGTACTTCGCCTCGCCCTCGGCGAGCCCGAGCCGCCAGCGGTAATTGTGGATCACGACATCGACATGGTCGGGGTTCTCGAAGGCAACGGCGCTGCGGTCGTAAGTGGCGTCATCGAACTTCCACTGCGGCGAAGCGAGCTGCCAGATCAGCTTGTTGAAGTCGTGCCGGTTCTTGGCATAGCCCTCGCGGCCGCGCTCGGTCGCGAAATAGAACTGGTACCACCATTGCAGCTCGGCCTTCGGCGGCAGCGGCACCTTGCCGGCCGCCTGGCTGCCGATCAAATAGCCGCTGACCGAGACCATCGCCTTGCAGCGCTCGGGCCAGAGCACCGCCATGATGTTGGCGGTGCGCGCACCCCAGTCATAGCCGCCGAGCACGGCCTTCTCGATCTTCAGGGCATCCATCAAGGCAATGATGTCGGCGGCGACCGCGACCGGCTGGCCGCTACGCTTGGTATCGCTGGAGAGGAAGCGCGTGCTGCCGTAGCCGCGCAGATGCGGCACGATCACGCGGTAACCGGCCTCCGCCAGCGCCGGCGCGACGTCGGCATAGCTATGGATGTCGTAGGGCCAGCCGTGCAGCAGGATGACGGCGGGACCGGACGCCGGACCCATCTCGACATAGCCGGTGTCGAGCACGCCGGCATTGATCTGCTTGACCGGACCGATCGAGGTATGGGCGCCGACCTTGACCGCGGGCGCTGCCGCCTTGGCCTGCGCACTGGCCGATCCGATCAAGCCGAACCGGGAAACGGCGAGGATCCCGCCGGCGATACCGAGGAAGCGGCGGCGTTGTTGATTGATCGATTGGGACATGGCGATCTCCTTAAGTCTGGTGTCGGGGCTGAATATCGCAGAGACCGAACCCGTCCGCTTTCAGAGGACGTGGATTTGTCCTTCAGACCGTCGTGATTTTGGCTCCGCCCGGCCTGTGCTAGGTTCCGCCGCGGACTCAGCCGCCGGCCGCCGGACTCTTCGATTTGACCTATCATTTCAACGACTTGACCCTCGATTCCGAGCGCCGGGAGCTGCGCCGCGGCGATGCCCTGGTGGCCGTCGAGCCGCAGGTCTTCGACCTCCTGGAATTCCTGATCCGTACCCGCGACCGCGTCGTCAGCCGCGACCAGGTGCTGGCCGCGGTCTGGCACGGGCGGATCGTCTCGGAGGCGACCCTGAGCAGCCGGGTCAACGCCGCGCGCACAGCGATCGGCGACAATGGCGAGGAGCAACGGCTGATCCGCACCCTGCCCCGCAAAGGTCTCCGCTTTGTCGGCGAAGTCAGGGAGGACAGCGCGCCCACGCATCCGGCCGCTGATAACGCCACCCCGCCACGGCCGAGCGAGGGCCCGTCGATCGCGGTGCTGCCGTTCACCAACATGAGCGGCGACGCCGAGCAGGATTATTTCGCCGACGGGATCGCCGAGGACATCACCACCGCACTCGCCCGGTGCAGCCGCCTCACCGTGATCGCGCGCAACTCGGCCTTCACCTACAAGGGCAAGGCAGTCGATATCCGCCAGGTCGGCCGCGAGCTCGGCGTCGGCTACGTGCTCGAAGGCAGCGTCCGCCGTGGCGGCGACCGCCTGCGCATCACCGGACAGTTGATCGACGCAACCTCCGGCGCGCATCTGTGGGCCGACCGGTTCGACGGCGCAGCGAACGACGTGTTCGACCTGCAGGACCGCATCACCGAGAACGTGGTCGGCGCGATCGAGCCGACCATGCTGGTCGCCGAGGCCGAGCGGGTGCGGGCCGCGCCGCCCGACAAGCTCGACGCCTACGATCTGCTGCTGCGCGCCTACAGTCTTCGCTACGAGTTCACGCCCGAGAGCATGGAAGCCGCGCTCGACTGCCTCGACCAGGCGCTGGCGCTCGATCCGAACTACGCGCCGGCGCTTGCTGCGTCGGCCTATTGCCATGCGATGCGCCATGTCCAGGGCTGGCTGAAGCCTGATGACTCCTACCGGGAGCGCGCGGTCGCGCAGGCCTGGCGCGCGGTCGAGCTTACGTCCGGCGATCCGCAGGTGCTGTGGATGGCGGCGTTCGCGATCTGGAACATGGCCGACGAGATCGAGCCCGCGCGCGAATTGTTCGAGCGCTCGCTTGCGATCAATCCGAACTCGGCGATGGCGCTGGTGCTCGGCGGCTGGGTCGAGGCGATGCGCGGCAACCAGCAGGCCGGCCGCGCCATGATCGAGCGCGCGCAGCGGCTGAACCCGCGCGACCCGCGCGGCTGGTTCGCCTCCGCAGCGCTCGCGATCTGCGCGGTGCTCGACGACAATTTCGCCGAAGCGGTGACATGGGCCGACAAGGCGCTGGCGCAGAACCGCCGCTTCGCAGTCGCCCTGCGCGTCCTGATCGTGGCGCTGGTCAAGACCGGCGAGACCGCGCGCGCAACCCAGATCGCGCGCGAACTGCTCAAGGTCGATCCGGAATTTTCGATTTCCGGATTCATGTCGCGCATTCCGTTTCCGGTGCAAGCGATGTCCGCGACCTATCGTGATACGCTCAAGGCTGCCGGCGTCCCGGACTAACGCCGCTCTGCGAACGCGACGATCCCGACCGGCGCGGTCGAAGGGTGTGCGCTTGGCGTATGGCCGCTATCCCCGTTCAGCGCATCCGCTTATGATCGGCCGCATGGATATAGCCGGTTTCGACCTCAACTTGATGAAGGCCTTTGATGCGTTGTACGCGGAGCGTCACGTGACGCGTGCCGGATCGCGGATCGGCCTCAGCCAGTCGGCGATGAGCGGAGCACTCACGCGCTTGCGAGAGCTTCTTGGGGATGAGCTCTTCGTGCGAACGCCCTCAGGCATGCAGCCGACGCCCCGCGCCCATGACCTTGCTGGTCCCGTCTCGGATGCGCTCCGGCTTCTCCGAAGCGCGCTACAGGCCGATAGCTTCGACCCCGCGACATCCGACAATACCGTCACACTCGCGATGAGCGACTATGCGGCGTTCGTCCTGTTGCCGCCGCTCATGGCCCGCCTCAGCATCGATGCCCCGCACATCAACGTGCGCGTCTGCGGAATGTTCGGACGAGACGAAGCGATCGCGCTGCTCGACAGCGGCGAAGCGAACCTCGCAATCGGTTTTCCCGTCGAGACGTCGGCGCGCATCATCAGCAGCCCGCTGTTTTTTGAGAACTTTGCCTGCGTCGCGCGAGAGGGACACCCGGCGTTCGCAGGCGGTCCAAACCTCAAGGCCTTCGCAGCGGCGCCGCATCTTCTGGTCTCCCCGGAAGGCGACCATTCCGGGATCGTCGATCGAAGGCTTGCCGATCTCGGCCTCGAACGGCGCGTCGTGCTGAGCTTGCCGCAATTTCTGGCCGCACCGTTCGTGATCGCCGGAACCGACCTCGTCGGGACGCTGGCCTCCCGGGTCGCGCGAAGGTTCGCTGATACCGGAGTTGGCATCGCCATGTATGATCCGCCGCTCGAACTGCCCACCTGGCCGCTCCATTTGATGTGGCACCGGCGGGCCGATACGCATGGGGCGATCGCCTGGCTGCGCGGCATCATCACCAAAATCGCCGGCTCCGCTTGACGCTATCGGCGAGATCGATAGCGCCACATCAGGACTCGCGATTTCCATCCGCGTTGCCGTTCCGCTTTGTTGGATTCACCGAAATTGACGAGGTGATCGACATGCGAGTTTTGGTAACGGGCGCTACTGGCTTGATCGGCGGTGCGGTAGCGCATCGATTGAAGGAGAGAGGTCATGAAATCGTAGCGCTAGCCCGGTCGGAAGCGAGCGCGGCCAAGCTGCTCGACCGAGGCTTCGTGGTGGAGCTAGGTGAGCTTGCCGACACGGCGAGCTTGGCCTCGGCGGTGCGGGGCGTGGACGCCGTCGTCCATGCCGCCTCGCCCAACGACCAGAACGCTTCTTCTCTCGATGAGATTGCGACACGTGCAATCCTTGAAGCCCAGCGCGGAACGGGTCAGCGCTTCATCTATACCAGTGGCAGCTTGGTCTACGGCTCCACGGGCGACACGCCCGCGACCGAGGACACTCCACTGAACCCGGTCGAGATGGTCCGTTGGCGCGAGGGGCTGGAACGCGAGATCCTCGCGGCCGCAGCCGAGAGCGTCCATCCGGTCGTTATCCGGCCTGCCTGGGTCTATGGCAACTGGGGCGGCGCCGCGATGATGATGGTCGCTGCGGCCAAGCAACATGGGGCGGCGCTTCATGTCGGTGACGGTCAAAATCGCTGGTCGACCGTGCATGCCGACGACCTCGCCGATCTCTATGCGCTCGCGCTCGAACGGGCACCAGCGGGATCCGTCTTCAATGGCGTGCACGGTTCGGCGCCGCGGCTCGTCGAGATCGCACGCGCAGCGAGCGAGTTAGGCGGTGCCGGCGGCCGAGTGGCGGCGTGGCCGCTCGACGAAGCGCGCAAGGTCCTCTGGGGCTTCGCCGATGCGATCGCCTCCGATCAGATCATCTCGGGCGAGAAAGCGAAGCGCGAACTCGGCTGGAATCCCTCGCGGGTATCGATCATCGACGAGTTGCGCGCTTATGCGTTGGCGGTCGCTTAAGCCATGCACATGATATTCATTGGGCTGCTTGCCGCCGCCTTCGCCAGTGCAGGTCTGTTCAACGCGATCGCAACATCGACGACGCGGAGCAACTTTGTTCGGTGGGGGTATCCTGCGTGGTGGTGCCGGGTCACCGGCGGATTGGAAATATCGGCTGCAATCCTGGTCGCTATACCGGCAACCCGGGCACCAGGTTTGATCCTCTGCGCCGTCATTCTCGCGGCGGCAGCTTTGACCATCTCGCGACATCGGGAGTTCTCCCACCTCGCACCGATCGGTTGCTTTGCTGCCTTGCTCCTGATGGCGTGTCGGATTTCTTGAAAGATCGGTGGCTTCCCGGCACTTGGGGAAGCTGCCGATCGGCTTGGAATGCCGAAGGAGAACGCGCTCCCCTTCCGCCGCTGTTGGTGTTTAAGCGGACATCGGCCGTGAGCCGCTCAATGGGTACACTAAAACAGGCACTACAATCCCGGTGATCGCGCCGCCCAGGCCTTGGTGGCCTGGCAGCTTTCCATCGCCCTGATGTAGGCAGGGCGTGCCGTCGTGCGGGCGAGATAGTCCCGCTCGGTCGGACCGGGAACGTAGTTGCCGGTTCGCAGGCCCAGCAGCAGGGCGTAGCTCACCGAGATATCGGCGGCCGTGAAGTGGTCGCGGGCTAGATAAGGGCAGTCCGCGAGGCGGCGGATCACCAACCCGAGCCGGCTCTCGAAGGTCTCCAATGCCCAGCGGGTCACCCGGGCATCTCGCTCGGCTTCGGGCGCCAGTTCGCGACCGACGAAGACGGCATTCATCGGCCCGGCGAGCCCGGCCTCGCCCAAGTGGAGAAATTGCAGGTACGACGCGAAGGCGGGATCATCAGGGGCGACGGCAAGCGTACCCGCGCCGTATCGGGCGAGCAGGTACTCAAGAATCGCGATCGATTCGACCATGATCGTCTCGCCGTCCTGCAATGCCGGAATGTAACCGGCGGGATTGATCGCGAGGAAATCGCGATCAATCTCGACCGCGAGCAGGTCGACCGGACGAAGCCGATAGGCCAATCCCAATTCCTCGAGCAGCCAGACAACGCGGAAACCGCGACCTTCGCCATAGACGGTGAGCATGATTGGCGCTCCTGGACTGGACTGGGCTGGATGGACTAGGACGGCGGCCTCATTAGGCCATGTACCCATTAAATCTTCGCATCGCCAAATCTTCGCATCGCCATGTCGGGTATGAGTTCGATATCCGAGTTGTTGCACCGCGTTCGAACGGAATGCTTCGTTGGTCTGGAATTGCCTCCGGGCATCAGACGAACTCGGTCTGCACATCTCCTCTTCATCGTCCCTTCCTTGGTCGGCCGAGCCAGATCACGACCGCAGCTGCGAGCAACACGACAGCCGATATCACCAGCGAGGCATGTGCGCCTGCAATGAACCCATTGTCCCCCTGGACCAGCGAGCCGAACAGGGCAACACCAAGCACGCTGCCTGTCTGTCGCGTCGCATTCAGCACGCCTGCGGCGATGCCGGATCGCGACTTCTCGACACTGCCGAGCAGTGTCGAGGTCAAAGGCGGCACGAGCAGGCCGAGGCCGCCGCCGAGGACGACGAGTTGCGCGCCGATCGCCCAGTAGCTCGTGCCTGAGGTCATGGGCAGCAGCAGCGCAATGCAGCCCGCGGCGGTGATCAACGAAGCCAGCGCGATGGTTTGCGGCGCGCCCAGGCGCTCGCTGACCGACGCGGCGACGAGGTTGGCGGGCAGCACCATGCCCATCATGGGCACAAAGGCGAGGCCCGTTGCGAACGGCGACCAGCCGCTGACCTTCTGGAAATAGAGGCTCAGCACGAAGATCAGCCGTAGAAGGCGATGTTGAAGAGAAGCCCGACCAGGGCGGTCAGCGCGAACATGCGATGGCCAAACAGCGAGAGCGGCAGCATCGGTTGTGGCGCGCATGCCTCGCGCCACACGAACAGGAAACCGATCACGGCCGCCGCTGCGAAGCCCATGATGACGAGCGGATGGCTCCAGCCGAGCACGCCGCCCTCGATCAGAGCGCCGGCCAGCGTGCCGAGCGCTGCGATCGCCGCGATCTGGCCCGGCAGATCGATCTCGCGCTGCACTAGTCGCGGCGTCTCCTCCGCATAGCGCCATGCGAGCCAGAGGCCGGCGGCGCCAATCGGCAGGTTGACTAGGAAGATCGAGCGCCAGCCGACCAGCGCGATCAGCGTGCCGCCGACGAACGGCCCTGCAGTCAGTGCGACGCTCGCACCTGCAGCCCAGAAGCCGACCGCGCGGCCGCGCGCCTTCGGATCGGCATAGGCGTGATTGAGCAACGTCAGCGAGTTCGGCACCAGGATCGCCGCCGCCAGGCCCTGCACGGAGCGCGCGGCGATCAGGAACACCGCCGACGAGGCCAGTGCACAGGCGAGCGAAGCCAACGTGAAGATTGCAAAGCCCCCGATGAATATCCGTTTGGCACCAACGCGGTCACCGAGCGCGCCGGCGGTCAAAATGAAGGCAGCGAACGCGATGGTATAGGCGGTCACCACCCATTGCAGCTCGGCGACGCTGCCGCCGAGCGAGGTCCCGATGCTGCTCAGCGCGGTGTTGACGATGGTGATGTCGAGCTGCACCACGCCAAGGCCGAGGCTCATGGCCGCAAGCGCCAGCGGCTTCGCGAGATGCGAATGCAATGACGTGTTGTCGGAGCGGGCTTGTTTCCGATGCCTTGTGTCGAGCAAAGTTGGTTGCATTGATCACACTCAGTTGTCCGTGAGAATTTGTCGGCTCGGATAAGCCCCGTTTTGCGATGATCATTCGATACCGATCGAATATTCGACGCCGCAGGATGATCTATGCTTCGTGGCAGCACTTCCTTCGACGGGACGTATCAGTGTCCGCGCAACCTATGTCCCGCGATCGCGCCGGTCTCGCAAAAACACTACGATCTTCGCCGAAGTGTTTGTGCTTGGCGCTGCGTCCTGGTCGGCGTAGGACAAAGACATGGACACGGGACCCAAGATCGCACAGGTCGCGGCACTCGTCGGCGATCCCGCGCGCGCCAACATGCTTAGTGCGCTGATGGATGGCCGAACATTGACCGCAACGGAGCTCGCCTATCTGTCCGGCGTGGCGCCGCAGACAGCGAGTGGCCATCTCGCGAAACTCAGCGACGCCGGACTGCTCGCGCTTGAAAGGCGGGGCCGACGACGATATTTCCGTCTGGCCTCTCCGCTTGTCGCACGCATGCTGGAAGGTCTCATGGTCGTGGCACAGGAAGGCCCCGCACGGCAGCGCAATCTCTGGCGTGGAGGAGAGACGCTTCGACACGCGCGCACGTGCTATGACCACATGGCCGGCCGCATCGCCGTTGCAATCGCCGACCGGCTGGTCCAACAGTCGTTTATTCTGCTCGACGAGGATGGCGGCCAACTGACCGATGCCGGTCAGTCATTCTTCGATGGATTGGGCGTCGATCTTTGCCTCGCCTCCAAGCGCCGAGTGTTCTGCCGACCTTGTCTCGACTGGAGCGAGCGCCGGCCGCATCTGGCCGGGGCGGTCGGCGCTGCCATTCTTCGTCACGCCCTCGATCACGCTTGGGTCGAGCATATCCGGGATAGCCGCGCGCTCCTCGTGACTCCCGTTGGCGTGAGAGAGCTTGCCGCAACGTTCGGCATTGAGGGCGCACCACCAACGGACGCCTGCAAGGGGCCTGTTGCATCACTGTCCCGAGGCCGGGCGGCGGTTAATTCGGTTTAGGCAGCCCTTGCCTTCGTTCAACCGATGTCAATCAGGCTGCGCCTCAATGAGTCCGCATCCTAGTGCGCAACCAAATAGCGCATGGCTGCCGTTTGCCCGCAAATCTCATGGGCGCGCGCCAACGTTTACAGCACTGCGCGCAGCCCCGGAACGCGCCGAGCCAGCAATCCGACGACCAGAAAGCTGGCGACCACGCCAATGAGGCTTGCCAACAGGAACTTCCATTGCGGGGCAACGGACCAATCGTGCATGACGCGCGTCACTGCGATCAGCACAGGGGCATGCAGCACGTAGACGCCGAAAGCATTGCGGCTGAGGAACCCTGTCACCGGACCCTGCCAGTCGAACAGGTCACGATACAGCACCACCAACCCCAGGCTGAGCGAGGCGCACGTCGCCGACCGCCAAAAGTCCATGCCTGCCGCCTGCCAATGCCAACCGCCGCCATAGTCGGCCAGCCGGCCCTCGAGGGCTCCCCCGAACACGACAATCGCGGCCCACAGCGTGACGCTCCCCACCAGCCCGCAGACCAGCCAGCGCCGTCCTGCGCCGCTCGAAATCTGTCGCAGCCAATCCCCCCGCCACGCCGCCACCCCGGCGGCGAACATGAAGGGGTACTGCGGCGCGTCGTGAATGGCGATGTTGAGGATGGTGCGGCCTTCCGGCGCCAGCTGCCCCACCGCGAACGTCACGGCGCTCATCGCCAGGACAAAGCCGAGCACGGCGGCGAGGCTCGGCACCGGCCGGGCGGAGGGCTGGCCGATCGGCCGGAATCTGCACAGCAAGGCAAAGCAGCCGGAAAACAGCAACAGCACGAGGCAGAACCAGAGCGGGCCGGAGCCGTCAAGAAGCTGGCCGTTGGAGGCGTGGTGCAACCAGTCCTCAGTGAAGCTCCGGCGCGGCTGCGACCACCATGATCCCGCCACGTAGTATTCGGTCAGCGGTCCAATAAGCCCGATGTAAAGCAGCAGAGGTATGCCGAGCCGATACAGCCGTTCCTTCAAGAAGCCGACGACGCCGCGGCGGGCCACCATGCCGGCGGCAAAGTATCCGGCTATGCCGAACAGCAGCCCCATCGAGACGGCGTGCTGAAATGCCTGATAGGCCGCAAACGCCACCCGAGTGCCGAGGCCCAACGGTGGATGTTCGCGATAGTACCAGCTTCCAAACGGCGAGTAGGTGACGGCGGCATGCATGACCACGACCATGCTGATCGCCGACCAGCGCAGATTGTCGATATACAGGAGCCTGTGGGGCGTCGGTCGAACGGGGCGTTCCATGTGCGTCTCCTTTGCGGGACGCCGAACATGGTGGCCAAGGCCTGGCCGGTCGCGCCGAAAGTCGCACTCAGGGTCGCCGAAACCCGCAAAACCTGGCCGTTTGCGACAATCGGTGCGTCACACCGGCCCGGCCAGGGCCCGCTTGCGGAATGTGCTCGGCGTTTCTCCGGTCACCGCCTTGAACGCGCGATTGAACGGGCCGATCGACTCGAAGCCGGCATCCAGTGCAATGGTCAGGATCGGGACACGCGCCTGGCCGGCATCGGCCAGGGCCGAGCGCGCTTCCGCCAGCCGGTATGAGTTGACGAAGCGGGCGAAGTTGCCGTGGCCGAGCCGCTGATTGATGAGCAGGCGCACGCGGTACTCCGGCGCGTCGAGCCGCTTGGCCAGGCTGGCGATCGTCATGCTGCCGTCGCGGTAGGCCCGCTCCACCTCCATGACCGTCAGCAGACGCCGATAGAGGGCCGCTTCCGGCTCGGTCATTTCAGATGTTGATGCGGCCGGGCCCGATGCCGGTGGCGCGGCAGCGACCGCGGAGATCGGGCTTGCCCGATGCAGGCGGAACAAGGCAGCCGCAAGCGCGATGCCCAGCACACCGGGGAGCGCAGGCGTCATCGCGAGATTGGTCGACCCGATCAGCGTGCAGCCCGCGATCGCGAGGCCCAAACCCCACGCGAACACGATCCGATCCCGGCGGCGCATCTCGATCAGGTCGTCGGCTCGGCCCAGCAGCACGCGACCGATCGCGATCACCACAAGCATGAGGGCGCAGACATGGGTTGCGAGCCAGGCCCATGAAGAGTCGGTGACCACGGCCCAGACGGCAAGCAAGGCCATCAAGCCCACCGCTGTCCAACCGATCAACGGCGGCCTCGCCGTGTCGTCGAAAACCTCCTCGCTCCAGAGCACGAAGACGCCCGCCGCCATATTGCTCGCCAGCCGCAGGACGAGGACCCACACTGCCTGGCTGTCGCGAAATTGCGGAGCCGTCTCAATGAGAAACGCAATTCCGCACAGGTCGAAAACCAGGGTGATGCGGCCGAGCCTGCTGTTGCGCAACTGCAGCAGCGCGTCGAGCGCGAGAAGCACCAGCAAAGCGAGCGCCCCGCCGCGAAGACCTATATCCAGGAGCATCTTCTTCACCAAGCTGGTCGACGGGCTCGCCAGCGATGTGGGCGCGGCGGGGCGAAGGGACACCCGCGCCATTTCGGAATATTAGAAAATACCCCTGAATTGCCCGACGTGTCAAGTTGCCCGGCCGAACGCCGGCCGCCGCCGGCCCCTTTGCATGGGGTTGTTTTCGATATTTTGGCAGCGCCCCCTGCGACGACCCCACGACGTCATGCTGCCTACCCGGAGGCGCCCGGCTCCAGCGCCTCGCCGAGCTGGAGCGGATGCGCCATCGTCTCGTGCAGCGCGTCCTTGTCGAGCTCGCCTTCGGAGAGGCTGATCACGACGCAGGCGACGCCGTTGCCGATCAGGTTGGTCAGCGCGCGGCATTCGCTCATGAACTTGTCGATGCCGACCAGGATCGCGATCGACTGGATCGGGATATCGGGCACGATCGACAGCGTCGCGGCGAGCGTGATGAAGCCGGCGCCGGTGACGCCGGACGCGCCCTTCGAGGTGATCATGGCGACGCCGAGAATGCCGAGCTCCTGCCAGATCGTCAGATGCGTGTTGGTGGCCTGCGCCAGGAACAGCGTCGCCAGCGTCATGTAGATGTTGGTGCCGTCGAGATTGAAGCTGTAGCCGGTCGGCACCACGAGACCGACCACCGAGCGCGAGGCGCCGAGATGCTCCATCTTCTGGATCATCTGCGGCAGCACGGTCTCCGACGACGAGGTGCCGAGCACGATCAGGAGCTCGTCCTTGATATAGGCGATGAAGCGGATGATCGAGAAACCCGCCAACCGCGCGATCGCGCCGAGCACGATCAGCACGAACAGGATGCTGGTGAGATAGAAGGTCGCGATCAGCGCCGCCAGGTTGACCAGCGAGCCGAGGCCGTAGGCACCGACCGTGAAGGCCATCGCGCCGAACGCGCCGAGCGGCGCGACCCGGACGATCATGCGGATGATGCCGAAGAACATCTTGGACGCCTTGTCGATCGCCTCGGCGATCGGCTCGCCGGGCTTGCCCATCAAGGCGATGGCGAACCCCGACAGGATCGAGATCAGCAGCACCTGCAGCAGGTCGCCGCGCGCCAACGCGCCGAAGAAGCTGTCCGGAATGATCGCCATCAGATGGGCGACGATGCCCTGCTCCTTCGCCTGCGTCACGTAGTTCGAGACGGCCTTCGGATCGATCGTCGAGGGATCGATGTTGAAGCCGCGGCCGGGCTGCAGCAGCTCGCCGATCAGAAGGCCGACCGCGAGCGCGACGGTCGACACTGCCTCGAAATAGATCAGCGCCTTCAGCCCGACCCGGCCGACGCGCTTGAGGTCGCCCATCGATGAGATGCCGTGCACCACGGTGCAGAAGATCACCGGCGCGATCATCATCTTGATCAGCGCGATGAAGCCGTCGCCGAGCGGCTTCAGTTGCTTGCCGAGGCCGGGATAGAAATGCCCGATCAAGACGCCTGCCGCGATCGCGATCAGCACCTGGATGTAGAGGATCTTGTACCAGGGCTGATGATGGGGATGGGCAACCGGCTTGATCGCGTCTGTGGTCATGAGATGTCCCGGAAGGCTAAGATTTGACACAACGAGTGGTGCCATCTTGGCGGAGCAACGCGCAAGCGACAATGCCCATTCGCGCCGCCGCCGGCACACACGAATCTGTCATAGACTGCGGCCGGCTCGCACCCGGAGGCTGAGGATGGAATTCACCGCACTGTTTCTCGCCATCACCATCGCCATGCTGGTGGCCTGGCGTGGTCCGCGTCGGCTGGCGATCGGCCTGTTCGCGGTGATCCTGGTCGCCTGCGTCGCGACCTTGCTGCATCACGCCACCGACCGTCTCACCTTGTCGTTCTGAGGCCGGCGATGACCGATACAAGGGCCGTGATCCTGAATGCGCTCGCGCTCTATGCCCTCGCGCTCCTGCTGAGTGCTGCTTTTGCGGCGCAACTGCTGCTGCACGAGCTGCCCTGCCCGCTGTGTTTGCTGCAGCGCATCCTGTTCGCCCTGCTGGCGATCGGGCCGATCCTGAACATCCGCTTCGGACCACGGCCGAGCCATTATGCCCTGTCGCTGCTAACGGCCGTGCTCGGCGCCTCGGTCTCGACCCGGCAGGTGCTGCTGCACATCCTCCCCGGCGATGCCGGCTACGGCTCGGCACTGCTCGGCTATCACTATTATACGTGGGCGCTGATCGGCTTCATCGCGGCGATCGTCCTGCTCGCCGCCATGCTGCTGTTCGACCGCCAGTTCGACCACCGCGCAGCACAAGCCACCGTGCCCGGCGGATTGGCGCAAGGCGCCGTTTGGCTGGTGATCGGGCTGACGGCGCTGAACGTGGTCTCGACCCTGCTCGAGTGCGGTCTGCGTGCCTGCGCCGACAATCCGATCGTCTATGAGTTGCTGAAATAGCTGCTCACGGACGCTTCGGAATATTCAACCCGCGTTCCACGGCCGGGCGCTTCAGACCGCGTTCGAGCCACGCAGCGACGTTCTTGAACCGGTCGAACTCGACGAGCTCGCGCGCGCCGTAGAAGCCGATCAGATTGCGCACCCAGCCGAGCATCGAGATGTCGGCAATGGTATATTCATCGTCCATGAACCACTGCCGTCCGACGAGATGGCTCTCCATCACACCGAGCAGGCGCGCGGACTCCGCGACGTAGCGCTGCAACGGCCGCTTGTCCTCATAATCCTTGCCGGCGAATTTGTGGAAGAAGCCGACCTGGCCGAACATCGGCCCGATGCCGCCCATCTGGAAGTGCACCCACTGGATCGCCTGGTAGCGGCGCGCTGCATCCGCCGGCAACAGCTTGCCGGTCTTCTCCGCGAGATATTGCAGGATGGCACCGGACTCGAACAGCGCCAGCGGCTTGCCGCCGGGGCCGTTGGGATCGAGGATCGCCGGGATCTTGCCGTTCGGGTTCAATGACAGGAACTCGGCCGACTTCTGGTCGTCCTTGTTGAAGTCGACGAGATGGACCTCGTACGGCAGCCCGATCTCCTCAAGCATGATCGAGACCTTCACGCCGTTCGGCGTCGGCAGCGAATAGAGCTGCAGACGGTCCGGATGCTGGGCGGGCCAGCGTTTTGTGATGGGAAAAGCCGACAGATCGGTCATATCAGACATTCTTTGCAGGGTTGTTGTTGGGTGGCTAATGTACGGAGCTCAGTGAAAGCCGCAAGGTCCGCAACCGGCCATGAACGATCAAGGGCACGATCAACAGACAGGCGCAGCGCTCGGCCTCTCCGACGACGAGCTCGCTACACACCCGACCGTGTTCGCGGCCGACGCGCTGGCCGGTCAGGTGGCCGTGGTGTCCGGCGGCGCCGGCGGCATCGGCCGCGCCATCGCCTGGCTGTTCGCCCGGCTCGGCGCGCATGTCGTCGTCGCGGGACGCAATGCCGACAAACTCGACGCGCTGGTCGATCATCTCGGCCATCGCGGGCTGAAGGCGTCCGCGCATGTCGCCGACATCAGGGATGCCGATGCGGTCAACATGATGTTCGACGCGCTGTGGGCCGAGCACGGCCGCATCGATCATCTCGTCAACAGCGCCGGTGGCCAGTTCCCGCAGGCCGCGATCGATGTCTCGATCAAGGGCTGGAACGCGGTCATCAACACCAACCTCAACGGCACCTGGTACATGATGCAGGCGGCGGCGCAGCGCTGGCGCGACCGCAAACATCAGGGCAGCATCGTCAACATCGTCGTGGTCACGACGCACGGCCTCTACGGCATCGCGCACTCGATCGCGGCACGCTCCGGCGTGATCGGGCTGTCGCGTGCGCTTGCGGTCGAATGGGCGCCGCTGCACATCCGCATCAACTGCATCGCGCCCGGCGCGATCGAGACCGATGGCTGGAACGTCTACAGCGAGGCGGCGCGCGCCGCCTATCCACGCTCCAACCCGATGATGCGCCCGGGCACGCCCTGGGACATCGCGGAAGCCGCCGTCTATCTCGCCGCGCCCTCCGGCAAGTTCATCACCGGCGAGACGCTGACCGTCGACGGCGGCGGCCAGCATTGGGGCGAGACCTGGACGACCGGCAAGCCGGACTATTTCAAGGGCGGCGAGTAACGCACGCATACCGGTCGCCGCCTCCGCTTTCATTTCCCGTCGTCGAAGCTGACGATGACGGCGGCGTTCGCGATCAGGATCGGGTCGTTGCCGAGATCGGACGGAATCTCGAGCCCGCCGGCGATCGCCTTCACGGTCTTGGTGCCATAGGGCAGTTCCTTGGCGACGGCTTCGGTATCGACCGCTTCGGGATTCGGCACGGCGATCGTGACGTCGACGAACATGTCGTTGGCGGTCTTGCCGAGCATGCGGAAGAAGCCGAGGCTGGAATGGCGGATCGCATCCGACACCGCCCGCTTGGCGGCCTTGGTGGCATCGCGGCCGTGTACGTCGACGCCCATGCCCATTTCGGTGATACAGCGCACGCGTGTCATGAAACTTTCCTGTTGTCGTTGGCGTGAGAGACGGATCCCTCCTTCGCCCTCCGCGTCGGCGCCGTCAAGCCGGGCCCCTTGCCTCACCCACGCGGTTGTGATCGCCGCGCGCGAGCAGCCAAGCAGCAAGACCGGCAAGGATCGCCGCCACGACCACCATCACGCTGGCGGCGCCCCAGCCCCAGGCCGAGACGACCGCGCCGACCGCGATCGGTCCGGTGACCTGGCCGAAATTGCTGCCGGTCATCAACAGCCCCATCATGACCGGCACCATCGCCGCCGAACGCGCCGCCGCCGGCGCGGTTGCGAGCAGCGTCGCCGGGATCAGGCCGCCGACAGCCGAGAACAGCAGGCACAGCCAGAATGCACCCCAGCCGCCGAGCACCGGCAGGAATATCCCGAGCGCGGAGACGCCCATCACGAACGCCGCCACGGCAATCAGCACATTGCGGTTGACGCCACGCGCCAGCAAACTGCCGGCAGCGAGATTGCCGACCACGTTGGCCGCCGCCGCCAGTGCACTGAGACCGCCTGCGGCTTGGCCGGAGACTCCGAGCCGCGCGGTGAGCAGGATCGGCAGGAAGCTGAACAGCGCAAAGAACATCAGGCTGTAGAGCGCAAACAGCACCATCAGCAGCGCCGGAGTGCGGCGCCGCGCCAGCGCGGTTGCTTCCTGCATCAGGCCGGCACGCGCCGGGCCGCTCCGCGATGCGACTTCAGGGACGAAGACGCTGGCGAGAATGAACAGCAACGCCACAAACGCGGCACTGGCCCACCAGATCGCGCGCCAGCCATCGAACATCGGCCCCGCAACCAGCGCCAGCGCGATCCCGAACGGCATCACGCAACTCCAAACCGCCATCGTGACGTCGCGCGCACCGACAGCAACGACGCGATCGAGCAGTGCGGGAGCTGCGACCATCACCAGCAGGAAGCCGAGCCCTTCCAGCAGACGCGATGCCAGCAGCACCGCAAGTGACGGCGCGAGCGCGCCGGACGCCGCACCGAGCGTGATGGCGGCAAGGCCGCACAGCATTACCCGGCGCGCGCCGACCGCTGCGATCATGACGCCCGCCGGCACGCTGCCGACCAGCCCGAGCACCGCAAAGATACCGCCGACCGAGCCGACCGCGGCGAGGTCGATGCCGAGGTTCTGCTGCAGCATCGCCGCGGCGATCGGCACCTTGCCGACCTGCAGCGCGGCGCCGATCCCGCAACCGATCACGACGGCGACCGTCGCCCATCGCTTCGCCTCGCTCTGCCGCGCCAAGGTCGTCTCGATCGTCATGCGTGCACCCACCCTATTGAAGTCACCACAAATAGCGTTTCCCGATCATCGACAGGAGTGATATGTTTTGCATCCTGTTGATCGATTCAATAGATCATGCTCGACAACCTCACGCTCGACCAGATCCGCGTCTTCGTCTCCATCGCCGACAGCGGCAGCTTCCGTGCCGCCGCGGCGAAGCTGGCGCGGGTGCAGTCCGCGGTCAGCCACGCCATCGCCAACCTCGAGGCCGAACTCGGCATCATGCTGTTCGACCGCACCAGCCATCGCCCGGCGCTGACGGCCGAGGGCAAGGCGCTGCTCGGCAACGCGCGCGACCTGCTGCTCCGGGTCGATGCGATGCGGGCACGGGCGCACGGTCTTGGCGACGGGGTGGAGTCGGAACTCGCTGTCGTCGTCGACACGCTGTTTCCGATCGCCGCCGTCGGCGCGGCGCTGACCGAGATGCGGGCGGCCTATCCATCGGTGAGCGTGCGGCTCGCGGTCGAACCGATGGGCGGTCCGATCGCCGCCCTGACCGAACGGCGCAGCGCGCTCGCGGTCACCGTCGGTGAGGATTTTCGCGATCCCCGCCTCGCGCTCGACGCGATCTGCTCCGTGCAGATAATCGCCGTCGCCTCCGCAAGCCATCCGCTCGCGCGCCGCGGCCGCAAGAGCGTCGCCGACCTCGCCGATCATCTGCAGATCGTGCTGTCGGACCCGACGCCGTTATCGGAAGGCCGCACCTTCGGCGTCCTCTCGCCGCAGATTTGCAGGGTCAGCAATCAGGACACCAAGCACGCCATGATCCTGGCCGGACTCGGTTGGGGCCGGCTGCCGCGCTGGCAGGTGGCGCGCGACTTGAGCGAACGCCGCCTGGTGCGGATCGAGACCGGCGCGCTTGGTCGCAACGCGGCGCTTGCAATGGAGGCCTATTTCGCGCACCGGCTCGACGAGCCGCTCGGTCCCGCCGCACGCGCGTTTGCAGATGCGCTGACGCGGATCGCTGCGCGCGGCAGCAAGCCCGCGAACAAAGCGAAGCCGCGCAAGCAGCGCTGAATTTTCCGTCGCTATCATTTCGGTTGTTGACATCAACATCGACGAGGCGTATGTCCCGCAACCTTCGCGAGCACCACCGTTCGCGATCAAACATGAGCCAGATGATGCACTACGGATTTGAAATATCCCGCCAACTGTCGAACGGCCTGCGGCCGATCGATAGCGCGTGCCCGGCTCATGGGAGCGACCTCGCATAATGCGAGGTCGACAGTCCGCCTAAACGGACCCTCCCGAGCCAAGTGCTCCGGAGGGTTTTTTGTTGTCCGCAGCACGGCTCATCTGAACTGCCCGGCGCAAGCCGGAACGGGAGACCCGGATCCCGGGGCTCGCGCGGAGACGCGCGTGCCCAAGCGCGCGGGGCCTGCCGGAGGGAACGAGGCGATGAGCCGGATACCGATGGCAGAGCGAACTCCGAGGAGTTCGCAATGGGCGGCGCGTCGACAGCGCCGCCATCAACTATTCACGAAACGGTCGGCCGCATCGCTGTGGTCCGACCGCCGCTGGTGGTGAAGATGTCGGATACTTCGTCTGGTGAAAGCGGGTTCGATCCCCGCCTTTGGCGCACGCACCGGGATGCGGCCCTCGCGAGGGGATCCGCACGCGGCCCGGCACGGTTTTCCTCCGCAAGGATGGATGCCGTGTTGCGTCACTGCTCAAGCCGATATCGCCCGTTCCCCAGCGGACCCATTCGCCGATGCGCAAGCATCGGCGCGGCGGTGGTGAAGATGTCTGTTACTTCGTCTGAACCACGGTGCCCGCAAGGGCAGCAACAGCATCGCTTGTTCCCCGCCGACCCCTTCCACGCCCCGTGGTGAAGATCGCTGTTACATCGTCTGTGAAACGAGAGGTCGCGGGTTCGAATCCCGCCCGGTGTCATGTGCACCGGTAGCTCAGCGGATAGAGCGCTACCCGTCCGGCCTTGGCTGGCCGGGGTCTCAGCAATCGCCTGTTCCCGGGACGTGGTCCGTCAATGCCGGTGGTGAAGAGCGCTGTTACATCGGATCGCAAGGCAGAAGGTTCGATTCCTTCCGGACGAGAAGTCCGTGGCTCGATGGAAGAGCATGCGAAGCCCGCAAGGGCAGTCAGCCTCGCCTGTTCCCCGGCACCACTATCCAATCCATACTCACCCAGAAAGGAGGCCATCATGGCCACGATCAACAAGATCATGCGCGCCTTCACCCGTGAGGGAGCGCGCGGAAAGCGCTTTACGCCCGAGATGGAGCTGCGGCGCGCGCTGCTGAACTGCCTCCTCTGGGAGAACCAGTTCTACGAGGACGGGATTGCGATCGCCGATCGCATCAAGGCGCTGGTGCCGAAGGTCGATCCGGAGCGGACGGCCGAACTCGCCATCGCTGCGCGCGAGACCATGAAGCTGCGGCATGCGCCGCTGCTCGTGGTCCGCGAGATGGCCCGGCACGCGACCCATCGCGGCCTCGTTGCCGATACGCTCGCCCGCGTGATCCAGCGGCCGGACGAGATGACCGAGCTGCTTGCGATCTACTGGGCTGATGCGCTCGGTCCTCAGCAGCAGCGCAAGCGTCAACCCGTCTCGGCGCAGATCAAGAAGGGGCTGGCGCGGGCGCTCACCAAGTTCGACGCCTACCAGCTCGCGAAATACGATCGCGATGGCGCGGTGCGGATCAAGGACGTGCTGTTCCTGGTCCACGCCAAGCCGAAGGACACCGCGCAGGAGAAGGTGTGGAAGCAGCTCGTCGATGGCGAGCTCGCCTCGCCCGACACCTGGGAGGTTTCGCTCTCGTCCGGCAAGGACGAGCGCGAGACTTTCGAGCGGCTGATCGGCGAGAACAAGCTCGGCGGGCTGGCGCTGCTCCGCAACCTGCGCCTGATGCAGAAGGCGGAGGTGCCGCGCCGGACCATCGCGGAGGCGATCGACGCGATGCGGACGGACCGCATCCTTCCCTACCGCTTCATCACCGCGGCGCGTTATGCACCGGACTTCGAGCCGGAGCTCGAGGCCGCGATGCTGAAGTCGATCAAGGACTACGCGCGGCTCGACGGCCGCACGCGGCTCCTGATCGACGTGTCGGGATCGATGTTCACGCCGCTCTCGGCCCAATCCGAAATGACGCGGGCGGAGGCGGCCTGCGGTCTTGCGATCCTCGCCCGCGAGGTTTGCGACGAGGTGGAGATCTTCACGTTCAGCAATGAGGTCGTGAAGCTGCCGCCGCGCCGCGGCTTCGCGCTGCGCGATGCGATCATCGGCTCGCAGCCGCATGGCGGGACGTATCTCGGCAAGGCGGTGACGGAGATCGACCGCAAGGGCGATCGCCTGATCGTCTTCACCGACGAGCAGAGCCACGACCAGGTGCCCGCTCCCAAGGGACGCGGATACATGGTCAACGTGGCGTCCTACCAGCACGGTGTCGGACACGGCCCGTGGACGCGGGTCGACGGCTTCTCCGAGGCCGTGATCGCCTGGATCGCAGCGTCGGAACAGACGATGCACTGACGCCTGCTCGACAACAATGGGGCCCGGACGCGCCTGCGCGCCCGGGCTCAATACATTTTGGTGCGATGGACGAGCGCACCGCTCGCGCAGCGCACGACCGGCGGCAACGTCATTCACAATCTCGAGAGCGGCTGCGCCAGCTCCACCCTGTTTGGCTCCAATTCATCTTCGCGGACCGACCATGCGCGCGACCGGTCGCAGTCCTGCAAGGAGACGCACTCGATGTCGATCAGCCGCCGGCGGGCGCTGACGCTTGCTTCGCTATTTGTCGCGGGCCCGCTGTTCGGCACGGAAAGCCGCGCCGAGCAGACGTCGGTCCCGGGCGCGGCCAGCTTCGACATGGCCACCTTCACCGCGACATCAGGCGGTGACGCCGACGCGGCCTTTGCCAAGGCGCTGGCCGCAATCGCCAAGGCAGCGGGCGATGCCAGCAAGGCGGGGCCGGTTCACATCGTACTCAACCTGGAGAAGAACGCCAGCTACCGGATCAAGCGGCCGCTCGCGTTTCGGCAGTTGCACGGCTTCGAGCTCAACGGCAACGGCGCGGAACTGATCAACACCACGCGCAGCGGGACCTTGGTGATCTCCGGCTGCAACCGCCTCACCGTTCGCGATCTCACCATCGATTACGACCCGCTGCCCTTCACGCAAGGGACGATCACCGCTTTCGACAAGCAGGCGGTCGAGATCACGGTGAAGGTCGACCCCGGCTTCCCCGATGATGCCGTACTGCTCGCCGCCTTCACGGACGGCTTCTTCAAGGTGATGGACCGCCGCAACCGGGCGCTGAAGACCGGCGCCAGGGATTTCCTGTCGCCGGCCCGAGCCACGCGCCTCAGCGACGGCGCGATCAAGGTGCAGTTGCGGTGGAGCGCGAATGACCGTTTCCCAAGCCAGCTGCCGATCACCATCGGCGACGTCGTCACCATCGCAAATAGCGGCACACATGCCATCGCCGTCGACTCCAGCGTCGCCACCAGCCTGATCGATCTCAAGCTCCTCGCCTCTCCGGGGATGGGCATCATCGAAAATGGCGGCGAAGGCTCGATGCTGCTGCAGAAGGTTTCGGTCGTCCCGGGACCGCGGCCGAAGGGCGCGACGTCAGACCGCCTGATCTCGACCAATTCCGACGGCTCGCACTTCACCGCGGTCGCGCACGGTCCGACCATGGAGGATTGCAGCTTCGCCAATACCTCCGACGACGCCATCAACGTGCATGGCTTCTATTACTACGTCGTGGCGAAGTCCGCGCCGCGCCGGTTCCTGCTCAGCCCGAAATGGGACATCGGCCTTGAGGCGGGCGACGACATCGAGAGCTGCGACCACGCGACGTTTCGCTCACTCGGACGCGGCAAGGTCGCGCAATTGACCAAGCGTCACGCACCGGAGCTGAAGGCGAAGATCGCCCAGCTCTGGAAGGACCGGAGCCCGACCACCCAGCCGGATTTGATCTACGACGTGGTCCTGCAACAGGACCTGCCGCTCAAGGTCGGCGACGCCGTCACCTCGCTGACACATATCGGGTCCGGCGCCACCGTGCTGCGATGCAATTTCCACGCCTGCGGCCGCGCGCTGATGAAGGCACCGAACGCCATCGTCGAGAACTGCCAGTTCACCTTCTCGACCGGGGTGGCGCTGCAGGCGGGCAGCGACATCGGCTTCTGGTCGGAGTCCGGGTTTGCCGACAACCTGGTATTCCGCAACAACCGCTTCAGCCACTGCGTCAACGGCGCCAATGAGCTGACCAGCGGCAGCGGAACGCTCGGCGCGATCTATGTCGGCATGGTGCCGCCGGAAGGGGCCAAGGGATTCCAGGACAATTTCGAGAACCGGCGCGTCATCATCGAAGGCAACCACATCGACGATTCCTACATCTACGCGATCTTCGTCAGCAATGCCGACGGTGCGAAGATCGCCGGCAATGTGATCGGCCAGACGTTTCTGCGCGGCAATGTGTTCGGCGCCGGCGAGTTGTTCCACATCAAGCCCCACAGCGCGATCTTCGTCGGCCGCGCCAGGAACGTCGAGATCAGCAACAACATCGCCGCACGCGGGCACATCACGACGACTGCCGTCGCGATCGACCCGAGCTGCGACAAGCGCACGGTGCATCTCGCCGGCAACAGGCTGGCCTGAGCGCGCCACGCTCTCCGCTCAGGGCGTCATCCCGAGCGCCCGCCACATCGCACGGATGATCCGGAACGAGCGGGCGTCGCCGACGAGCCCGCGCTGCATCCGGTTCATCGCATAGGCAAACGTCATGCGCGCGTCGGTATCAATGAGCACGAACGACCCACCGCCGCCCGACCAGAACAGCGTGTTCGGGTTCGGCGGCACCAGGCTGAGGATCGGGCTCGGCAAACCGTAGCCGAGGCCGAAGCGGACCGAGATGCCGCGCATCACGAGATCCGGCCCATCGATCTGCACCTCCAGCGCCCTGCGGCAGCCCGCTTCCGACATGATGCGCTGCCCCTTCGCGGTGCCGCCTGTCGCCAGGATGGTCTGGATCGCGGCGATCGAACGGGCGTTGCCGTGGCCGTTCACCGCCGGGATCTCGGCGCCGCGCCAGGCACGGGTGCGGGTCGAGGGCACGTCGGTGCGGGTGTCGCTGAAGGTGATCTGCTGGATCGTCGTCATTTCCACGCCGGTCGCGGCAGACGACGGCAGGAACGGCACGAGGTCGGCGACGCGATGGTCCTCACTGGCCGGCAGGCCGATCCAGAAATCCGCGTTCAACGGAGCTGCGATCTCCTCGCGGAACACCGTGCCGAGCGTCCTGCCGGTGATCCGCCTGACAACCTCGCCGATCAGGAAGCCGAACGTGTAGACATGATAGCCCGACGCGGTGCCTGGCGCCCACAGCGGCGCTTGCGCAGCCAACGTCGATGTCGCCTTCTCCCAGTCATAAAAGTCTTCGCCGCTGATCGCGGGATGCCAGCCGGAAAGTCCGGCCGAGTGGCTCATCAGCTGCGCCACGGTGATGCCGGCCTTGCCGTTCGCGGCGAATTCCGGCCAGTAGCGCGCAACCGGCGCCGCGAAATCGAGCGCGCCGCGATCGGCGAGCCACAACGCGGTCAGCGCGGTCATGGTCTTGGTGATCGAATAGACGTTGACGATGGTGTCGCGCGTCCAGGGCAGCTGCTCCGCCTCGTCGGCGAAGCCGCCCCACAGATCGACCACGGTCTCGCCGTCGATCGTGGCGCAGAACGATGCGCCGAGTTCCTCCCCGTCAGCGAAATTGGCCTCGAACGCCTCACGCGCCGCCGAAAACCGCGCGTCGGCGAATCCGTCTGTCGTCGCAACTGCCATGGGCTTGCTCCCCGCTGCATCCCCCGGCTTTGAGGGAGGCGGGACATACGCGGTGAGACAGGCGCCTGGCAATTCTTGAACTGAACTCTTTCGTTCCCATGTATTTGGGTAGAGACGTCCCCCTTCAGCCCAGCGCTATCCTTGCTTCTGCAACACTGTGATGTGCAGACGGCGGCGGATTTCCATGCCCTGGCGCCGGTACAGTGCGATCGCCGAGACGTTACTGGTGAAGACATGCAGGAACGGAATCTCGCCGCGCGCCGCGATCTGGCGGCCGACCGCCGACAGCAGCGCCTGCGCATAGCCGCGGCCGCGATGATCCGGATGCACACACACGGCGGTCATTTCGGTATAATTCCCCGGCTTCATCCGTTCGCCGGTCATTGCGACCAGCTCGCGGCCGACGCGGATGCCGAAGAAGTTGCCGAGCTCATGCGTCCTTGCGCTGAACGGTCCGGGCTTGGTCAGTTCCGTCAGCGCCACCATCGCGGGAACGTCAGCTAGCCCGAGCCTGGCGATCTCGACGCCAGGCAGAGAAGAGTCCGCCGGCGTGCCGATCATCTGCTCGCCGGTCTCGGCCAGCAGCACCTTGAACTCCGGCGGTACAGTGACCGGCTCAGGCGTGAACAGCACCGCGATCTCAGGTCCCGACAGCAGCGCGCCGAGCGCCGCAAAGCTCTGCGGCGACATGTCGAGCATGTCGGCGAAGGGTGCGATCGCAACCGGAAAGCGCCGGGCATTGGTGCCACCTTCCGCTAGCTCACGCTGTCTCGTGGTTAGCGCGCTCCAGATCGGGCGATCGAGTGGATGATGAGGCGGGACTTCGGACATGCGGCGCTTCGCTCCCTGTTTTTTGGGAGCAGAGCAAGAAGCGCCGACAAAATCCAGCATGGCGTGAGGCCGTTGCGGCTCACAATCACGCCAGCGGGATTTTCCGCCTGCGTGCGGAACGGATCCTCGCGCCACCTTCAGGCAGAGCTCGCTGCCGCCCTTGAGCGGCAGCGTTACTCCGTGCCTGCGACTAACGTCACTGCTGCAGGATTTCAGCGGCGGCGCGGTCCAGGATCTTTGCGATCCGCTGTGCCTCGGCGGCATCGCAGCCGCGCTTCCGGCGCAGCGCGCTCTTCAGCGCGTGACGGGCGCGGTGCAAATCGTCGGACGCTCCGCCATCGAGATCGCTGACGCCGGCGAAGGCTTCGCGCACCTCCTCCATGCGGCGGCCGATCCGCGATAGCGCTTCGAGAATGGTGTCGGCGGTGGCGCGGTTCTCGGCGAGATGCGCCTTGCCCTGCTCGGTGATGCTGTAGAGCTTGCGCGCCGCATCCTGGGTGACGCTGGCGTGCCCGATCTCCTCGAGGAAGGTCAGCGCCGGATAGATCACGCCCGGGCTCGGGCTGTAGAAGCCGTCCGACCGCTCCTCGATTTTCTTGATCAGCTCATAGCCGTGCCCCGGCTGCTCGCCGAGCAGCGCCAGGATCACGAGTTGCAGGTCCTGCGACGACAGCCGCCGCGATCCCGGAAAGTCACCGCCGCCGCCCCGCCCGAAGAAGCCATGGCCGCCGCGGCCAAAGCGGTGGCCGCCCCTGCCGTGCCGGCCCACGAAGAAGCCAAATCCAAAACCCTCGTCGCCCCGGTCGCGAAACATCGATCGTCTCATTGTGTAATTCCTTACTCAAAACATATCTTACGATATATCTATAGATGGACTGACGACAACCCACGATTTCGTGAGGTCGTGAGGATAGAGCGGGGATCGGAACGAGCCTGGGGATCGGCGGCCCTCACCGGGCTTGTCGACCGTAGCGTCGCCGGCTTATGGCTTAGAGCACTCCCGGCCCGCTCGATTCATGCGCCCAAAGACCTTCGAAACCCATTGCCTGCGCCTGCCCGCCGCCACCAAGGTGGTGCAATGGGAGGGCACGTCGGTGTTCAAGGTCGGCGGCAAGATGTTCGCGCTCGCCGGCGGTTACATCGAGAGCACCGGCGGCTTCATGTTCAAGACATCGAACATGGCCTACCAGCTTCTGATCGAGCAGGGCTTTGCGCGGCCGGCGCCATATCTGGCGCGCGCCACATGGGTGCAGCTAGTGAGGAACGACGCCCTCCCCGACGCCGAACTCAAGGCCTATCTCGATCAGGCGCACGCGCTGATCTCCGCGAAGCTGACGCGGAAATCGCGCAAGGCGCTCGGGCTGGATTGATCGGCGCAGTTGCGGCGCGGCTCAGCCGCCGAGTGGCTTGTCGGAATCGCCCGACAGCAATTTTGGAAACAGCTCCTTGAAGGCGAACTTGTCGTCGCCCTTGGCGCGCTCGAAGCGCAGCACGACGTCGAACCGGCTGCCCTCCCATTTGGTCGGCGGCGTGCCCTTGCTGACCGGGATCAGCGGCAGGATGTCGGAGATGATCGCCTTGTGCTCCCAGCACAAGAGCACGATGCCCTTCGACGCGAGCACCGCCTTCATCAAGGCCGGCTCGTCACCCTTGCCGAACCCTTCGTTCGGCGTCAGGCCGCGCCGCGCTGCTAGCGCCGAGATCGTCTCGGCGGGACGGCTCGACGGTGGCTGATTGGGCTCGGTTCCCGGTGTCGCGGCATAGATCGCATCAGGCTTGGCATAGTCGCCGCCGGTAAGATCGGTACCGAACAAGGCCGTCCAGGCGCCGGCGCGCTGCCAGCCGCGGAGCACCAGCGACTCGTTATCGGACACGCCGTTCGCGGTGAAGCCGGGCCCCGGCCAGGACTCGCCCGGCTTCTCGGCGTGGCGGATGATGAAGAGCGTGAGCGCGTCCATGGCAGCCTCGCGGAAAAGTTGCATGATATTGGAGCAATTCTGATAGGTTGACACTATCCCCGATCGGGCCTCCGCTTGATGAACGGCATCACAGTTTGCGAAAACTCGACCGGTACTGCGCCGGCGACACGCCGAGCCGTTCGGTGAACACGATGCGCATCCGATCGGCCGAGCCGAAGCCGCAGTCGAAGGCAACCGCCTTCAGCGGGCGGTCCGAGCCTTCGAGCAGCCGGCGTGCAGCGTCGACGCGGGCGCGCTCGACGAATTCATGCGGCGTGATGCCGGTCTCCTGCGCGAAGGCGCGGCCGAAATTGCGCACGCTCATGCCGACGGCCTCGGCCAGCGATTGCAGCGTGTGGCGCTCGCCGACGTGCTGCATGATATGCGCTTGCGCACGCGCAATCGGTGAATCCTCGTCGACCGGCGCGGTGAGATAGGGGCTGAACTGCGACTGCCCGCCCTGGCGCTGCGCCACCACGACCAGCCGCTTGGCCACCGCGACCGCGACCTGCGGCCCGTGCCGCTCGGCGACCAGCGCAAGGCCGAGATCGATGCCTGCGGTCACGCCGGCCGACGTCATCAGTCTGCCGTCACGAATGTAGATCCGGTCGAAGATCACCTCGGCAGCCGGAAACCGCGCCGCCAGAAGCTGCGCGTTCTGCCAATGCGTCGTCACCTTATGGCCGTCGAGCAGTCCGGCATGGCCGAGCGCGAATGCGCCGGTGCAGATCGAACCGTAGAGTTCGGCGCGCTCGGGCGCACGGCGCAGCCACTGCGTCAGTTCGGGATCAGGCTCGGCGTCGGGCAAAGCCGGGCCGCCGGCAACGAGCAGGATGTCGAATTTGGCATCCGCCTCGTTGAAACTGAGGTCGGCGGAGATCCTCATGCCGTTCGATGCGCGCAGCGGTTCGCGGCTGGCGCCGACCAGCACGATCTCATAGCCATCGCCATCAGCGACGAAACCGTTGGTCTCCGCGAACACGTCGACCGGGCCTGCGACGTCGAGCGCCTGCACCC
>NZ_LGTB01000011.1 GCF_001238275.1 Bradyrhizobium viridifuturi | reverse complement strand
TTTGACGCTGGTGCCGCCGATCGCGCCGGCGCGGAGGACGCGCCTGCCGCAGCCCCGGCGCCCGGCGCCGAGCAGCCCGCAGCGCCGCCTGCGGACAAGCCGGCTGCGCCCGCCGAAAAGCCCGCTGAGGTGCCGGCCGAGGCGCCTGCGCCGCCGCCGGCAGGGCAGGTCGCTCCATCGGCGGAGAAACCTGCGACGCCTCCGGTGGAGCCGCCCGCGACGTCCGCCGAGAAACCTGCGGCCACAGCCGACAAGCCGGCGGATGACGCGCGCGAGAGCGACACCCGCGAGGCGATGTGCCTGATGATCGAATCGGCGGCGCGGGCCAACGATCTACCGCTCGAATTCTTCGCGCGCGTGATCTGGCAGGAGAGCCGCTTCCAGGCCGATGCGATCGGTCCGATCACCCGCAACGGCCAGCGTGCGCAGGGCATCGCGCAGTTCATGCCGGGCACCGCAAACGAGCGCGGGGTGCTCGATCCGTTCAATCCCGTCCAGGCGCTGCCGAAGTCGGCCGAATTTTTGAGCGAGCTGCGCAACCAGTTCGGCAATCTCGGCCTTGCAGCGGCCGCCTATAACGCCGGTCCGCGCCGGATCCAGGACTGGCTCGCCGGCACCGGCTATATGCCGCAGGAGACGCGCAACTATGTCTCGGCGATCACCGGCTCCAGCGTCGACGACTGGGCTGCCGCCGCTCGTAACAACGGCAAGATGCGGGCGCGTCCGCCGACCAAGAGTTGCCGCGAGCTGATGGCGCTGTTGAAGCGTGCGCCCAACCCGTTCGTGGCCGGGCTCGAGCAGCACATCACGCTGTCGGCGGCCAAGGTGTGGGGCGTACAGCTCGCCGCCGGCTTCAGCCGCGACAAGGCGCTTGCGATGTATGCCCGCGCCATGAAGCGGCTGTCCGCGGTGATCGGCGATCAGGATCCGAGCCTGCTCGGCTCGCGGCTGCGCAGCCGCGGCAGCGCGACGTTCTACCAGGTGCGCATCGGCGCCGACACTCGCCCCGAGGCCGACGGCCTGTGCAACCGCATCCGCAAGGCGGGCGGAGCATGCTTCGTGCTGAAGAACCGGGCGTGAGGCACGGACCTCTCCACGTCATTGCGAGGAGCGAAGCGACGAAGCAATCCATCTGTCCGTGCAAGCAGAGCAATGGATTGCTTCGCTCCGCTCGCAATAACGAGTGGGGTTATCGCCGCTGCATACCCGCCCTGTGCAGCCGCTTGCTTGACCCGTTGAGCACCGCGCCCTAAGCCGCCGCCATTGCAAAACCATCCGGTTCACCGTGGCGCTTCCTCCGCTCGATTCCCCGCAATGGCAGACCTCGTTCCGCGCCTTCCTGTGGGGCGCGCGGTCGATCGGCGCGACCGTGCTGACGCTGGTGCTGTTTGCCACCTATCTCGGGATCGGCGCGCTGGCGCATGATAGCGGCTTCTCGTTGGGCTGGACCCTGGCGAGCACGGCGTTCGTCTGGGCGGGGCCCGCGCAGATCATCGTGATCACGACGCTCGGCTCCGGCGCCACCGTGCTGCAATCGGCGATCGCGGTCACCGTGAGTGCGATCAGGCTGTTTCCGATGGTGGTCTCGGTGTTGCCGCTGATGCGCACCGAACAGACCAAGCGGCGGCATCTGATCCTGGTGGCGCATCTTACCGCCGTGACGTTGTGGGTCGAATGCTACCGCTTCCTGCCGCAGGTGCCGCGCAACCGCCGGATCGCCTTCATCCATGGGCTCGGCTTGGGGCTGGTCTCGGTTTGCCTGATCGCGAACACGATCGGCTATATGCTCGCCGCCAACCTCACGCCGCTGCTCGCCGCCGGCATGCTGATGCTGACACCGCTCGCCTTCCTGTTCTCGACCGCGCGCAACTGCCGCGAGTTCGCCGACGTCATCGCGCTGGTGCTTGGGCTATTGCTGTTCCCGCTGGCCGCGCTGCTCAACAGCGGCGTCGACATCCTGGTCAGCGGCGTCGTCGCGGGAACCATCGCCTATGGCGTGCATCGCGCGCGGGCCGGCACGGTGAGGGCGCGGGCATGAGCACCTTCATCGGCGACTGGCACGCGCTTGCGATCCTGTTCGTGGCGGGCGTCATCCCCAATCAGATCTGGCGTATGCTCGGCCTCTGGTTCGGCGGCGGCATCGACGAGAACTCTGAACTGCTGGTCTGGGTGAGGGCGGTCGCCACCGCGATCCTCGCCGGGATCATCGCGCAGATCGTGGTGCAGCCGCCGGGCGCGCTCGCCGGCGTGCCGGACTGGCTGCGTTACGGCGCCGTCGCCGCCGGCTTCGTCGCGTTCATGCTGGCGCGAAAATCGATCTTCGCCGGCGTGATCGTCGGCGAAGTCGTGATGATCGCGGGCAAATACTGGCTCGGCTGATTGCGGCCACCGCATTATCCGCTAGTCTCGTTTCCCAAGAACAAGACAACGGGGAAACGGCATGCAGCGGCGCGTATCATCGCACTTCATTGTTGCTCTGACGGTGTTGCTGGTGGCGGCGCTGCCGGCGCGCGCCGCAGACTATCCGATGCGTCCGATCAAGCTGGTGGTGCCCTATGCCGCAGGCGGACCGACCGACGTGCTCGGCCGCCTCGTCGGCGAATATCTCGGGCGCGATCTCAAGCAGGTGGTCGTGGTCGAGAACAAGGCCGGCGCGCAGGGCGCGATCGGCGCCGAGGCGGTGGCGCGCTCCGATCCCGACGGCTACACGCTGTTCGTGACGGCCGCCTCGATCTTCGTGCTCAATCCGCTGCTCTACAAGAAGCTGCCCTACGATCCCGCCAGGGATTTCCGCCTGCTGTCGGTCATCACCGATGCGCCGATGATCATGGAGGTGAATCCTTCGGTGCCTGCGAAGACGGTGGCGGAGTTCGTCGCCTACGCCAAGAAGAATCCCGGCAAGCTCAATTTCGGATCGGCCGGCACCGGCGGCACGGTTCATCTCGCCGGCGAGATGTTCAAGCAGATGGCCGGCGTCGAGATGACCCACGTGCCCTACAAGGGCGCCGGACCCGCGCTGCAGGATTTGCTGTCCGGCAACATCCAGTTGATGTTCGATACGCTCGGCACCGCGCTGCCGCCGGTCAAGTCCGGCATGTTGCGTGCACTCGGCGTCAGCTCCACCGCGCGCATCCCGGATTTACCTGACCTTCCGACGATCGCCGAGAGCGGCTATCCCGATTATGCGGTCAGCGTCTGGTATGGTATTGCAGCGCCGTCGAAGGTGCCTGACGAGATCGCCGGCAAGATCAAGGCGAGCCTCGACCGGGCCTTGAACGACGAGGCGTTCCGCGCTTCGCTGGTCAAGATCGGTTTCCCGCCGCTGCGTGCGAAGAGCCAGGCCGAGATCGACAAGTTCGTGGATGCCGATCGCGCGCGATGGGCTGATGTAGTCAAGGCGCTGAACATATCGCTGGATTGAGACATGGTACGTGAAATGGAATTGCGCCAGGGCGAGGTCGCCGTCGACATGCCGGCGGCGCGCGATGCCTGGCTGGTCTTCATCGGCCGCATCCGTACGCCCTGGACCTCGCGGCTGGCGACGCCGCGGCAAGGGCGGCATGACGGCCCGGTGTGCCGGCTCGAGATCTTCGAGCCCTGGGTCGCCGCCATCAAGGGCGTCGATTTCTACAGCAATCTCGAAGTGCTGTACTGGCTGCACCAGTCCCGCCGCGACATCGTGCTGCAAAGCCCGAAGAACAACGGCAGCACCCGCGGTACCTTCTCGTTGCGCTCGCCGGTGCGGCCCAATCCGATCGGGACCTCGATCGTCAAACTGGTCGGCGTCGAGGGCAACGTCATCCTGGTGCGCGGCCTCGACTGCCTCGACGAGACGCCGCTGATCGACGTCAAGCCCGATCGCTGCGAGTTCACCCCGCTGGCTCCGCCGCAGGCCGGGGATTTCGAGACGGAGTGAAGTCTCACCGCGGTCATTCCGGGCTCGCGCTACGCGCGCCCGGGAATAACGGGCAGTGAAGGTTACTTCAACGCTGCGATCAGCTTCGCCGCGTGCGCCTCCAGCACCTTGCCGTCTTCCTTGTGGCTCGCGGGCGGCAGCAGCGCGACGCCGTTCTTGCGCGGCATCACATGCATGTGGAGGTGGAACACGACCTGGCCGCCGGCGGGCTCGTTGAATTGCTGCACCGTGATGCCGTCGGCTTCAAAGGCCTTCATTCCGGCGGCCGCGATCTTGTGGGCGGCACGCGCGACATGGGCGAAATCATCAGGCGTGATGTCGAGGATGTTGCGGGCAGCGGCCTTCGGGATCACAAGCGTGTGTCCGGGCGAGCGCGGCATGATGTCGAGGAACGCCAGCACGTGCTCGTTCTCATAGACCTTGTAGGACGGAAACTCGCCGCGCAGGATTTTTGCGAAGGGGTTGTTGTTGTCGTAGGCGGGCATGGCGGCGGCTCCTCAATTTTATTGCGCTAATGTCTAGGTCGCGGCCGAAACGTCAAGCGTCGTCGTCGACCGTCTTGCGGAACGGGCCGGCCTCGGCGAGCTCGCGGCCGACCTCGGCGACATAGTCGCGCTCGCGCTTGAGGTAGTCGGCGATCGCGCGGCGCAGCCCGGGATCGGCGATGAAGTGCGCCGAGTGGGTGGTCTGCGGCAGGTAGCCGCGCGCCAGCTTGTGTTCGCCCTGTGCGCCGGCCTCCACCACCTTGAGCCCGCGCTGAACCGCGAAATCGATCGCCTGGTAGTAGCAGACCTCGAAATGCAGGAACGGGTGGTGTTCGATCGCACCCCAGTTGCGGCCGAACAGCGTGTCCGAGCCGATGAAGTTGATTGCGCCGGCGATCCAGCGGCCGTTGCGCTTGGCCATCACAAGCAACACGTCGCGGGCCATGCTCTCGCCGATCAGCGAGAAGAATTCGCGGGTCAGATACGGCCGGCCCCATTTGCGCGAGCCGGTCTCCATGTAGAACTCGAAGAACGCGTCCCAGGCGTCCTCGGTGATGTCGGGGCCGGTCAGCCAGTGGATCGTGATCCCGGCGGCAAGCGCCTCGCGACGTTCGCGCTTGATGCCCTTGCGGTGACGGGAGTTCAGCGATCCCAGGAAATCGTCGAAGGTCTTGTAGCCTTCATTGTGCCAGTGGAACTGCTGGTCGGTCCGCAGCAGGAAGCCGTGTGCGCCGAGGAATTTTGCTTCGTCCTCGCGGGCGAACGTCACGTGGACGGAAGAGGCCTCGGTGGCATCGCAGAGCGCCCGCAGGCCCCGCGCCAAGGCGGAGCCGATCACCTCGCGGTCGACGCCGTCACGGATCAGGAGCCGCGGCCCGGTCGCGGGCGTAAAGGGGACGGAGACCTGCAGCTTCGGATAGTAGCTGCCGCCGGCACGGTGATAGGCCTCGGCCCAACCACGATCGAATACGTATTCGCCCTGCGAGTGCGATTTCAGATAGCAGGGCACGACACCGACGATCCGGCCATCGAGTTTCGCCACCAGATGCCGCGGTCCCCAGCCGGTCCGCGGGCAGGCCGATTTGGAGGCTTCGGCAGCGGCGAAAAACGCGTGGGAAACGAACGGGTTATAGCTCGAACTTGCGGCGGTCTGGCAATCGCTTGCGGCGGCGGGCGAGGCCAGCGTGTCGAGGTTATGGATGCTGTCGGCGTCCGCCTTGGGATTGGCACAGGCGTCCCACTCGGCGGCCGGAATGCCGCCGATGTCAGCCACAGCCTCTAGGGTGATTTCAGACGACGCCATCGAAAGTGAAGACCGGTGCCTCGTTTGAGCATGATCTTTCCGGAACAGCTGGCTCCACTTCCGGATCATGCTCCGCATTCCGCCATCGCCGATGACGACCAACTCCCGACAACATCGTGCGTCGCAGCGACGAGTTCAAGACTGCCGGTGGCATGTCAGGTTCCCGGCACAAACCCCTCGAAGATCATCTGGTCGGCATAGCGGGCCGCACGCGCGCGCTGTTCCGCCGTCCGCACGGTCCACGCCAGCAGCGGGCAGCCGAACACATTGCGGGCGATCCAGGGCGCGGCGCCGGGAGCTGGTTGACCCAGAAGGCGACGAAATGCGGCTCGGTCCTGAAGCCGTGGCGCAGATACAGCATGCCGTCGCGCTGCGCCGGCGTCAGCTTGGTCCAGGAACTGTCGTCATAGGTGCGCTGGGCGGTGATGCCGCGCGGCAGGTTCGGCATGATCTCGCGCAATCCCAGCACCTGGTCGGGATCGAAGGACATGCCGACAACAGGGCCGGAATAGGACGACAGCACCTCGGCCATCCGCCGCAGCAGCCTGCGGTCGCCGTCGAAATGGCTCTTCACCTCGACCACCAGCGGCACGCGGCCGGCGACCAGCGCGCAGAGCTCCCCGAGCGTCATCATCTGCTCGGGGGTGCCCTTGAACTTCACAGCCTTCAGCTCGGCCGCGGTCTTGTTCGCCAACAGGCCTGAACCTTCGGTGAGGCGGCCGAGCGCATCGTCGTGATGCACCATGGCCTCGCCGTCGGCGGTGAGCTGGATGTCGCACTCGATCGCGAAGTTGCCCGATACCGCGGCATTGGCCGCGGCCGGCATGTTCTCGATGATACCGCGTGCGGCATCGTGCAGGCCGCGATGGGCGACCGGCCGTTTCGTCAGCCAATCAGGCGCGCGCATCGATCAGGCGACTTCGAACACGCCTTCGACCTCGACCGCGGCATCTGCGGGCAGCGAGGCGACACCGACGGTGGTGCGGGCGTGGCGGCCCTTGTCGCCGAACGCCGCGACCATCAGATCGGAGGCGCCGTTCAGCACCTTCGGGCCGTCGAAGAAGTCGGGCGCGGAGTTGATGAAGCCGCCCAATCGCACCACGCGCACGACCTTGTCGAGATCGCCGAGCGCGGCCTTGATCTGCGCCAGCAGGTTGATCGCGCAGCCCTGCGCCGCGGCGACGCCTTGCTCGAGCGTGACGCCGGCCCCCAGCTTGCCCTTGGCGATCAGCTTGCCTTCGGCGTTGAAACAGACCTGGCCGGAGATGAACAGCAGGTTTCCGCTGCGGACGAAGGGGACATAGTTCGCGACCGGGGAGGTCGGCTCGGGAAGTGTGATGCCCTGTGACGCCAGTTTCTGTTCGACGGTACCCGCCATTTTTTGTCCCCCAATTGGATTGCACGAAGCCTGAAACGCGGTCAGGGCCAAGTTTGTTTCGATTGTTTCGCGCATCGTGCCGCCGGTTGCAAGCGACGGTCACGTGAGGGCGTGGTGGCCGCGACGTGCGGAATTGCAGGGAGAACTGCCGAAAACCACGGCAATTTCGCCGCCGACATTGCAATTTTGTCAGACTTGCCCCAGTTGCGGCGCAATACCACCGTCACTATTGTGCCGAATCCCTGCCTCCTCGAGGACAAACCATGATCTTGCCGTTCCGGAATCCGTCGCGTGCCCTGGTGCTTACGATCGCCGTTGCCGCAGGATCCGCTCCGGTTCATGGGGCCGCCGCCGCGGCAAGCGGGCCGTTTCTCGCGCACCAGGCGCTGTACGATCTGAGCCTCGTGAAATCACGCGGCTCCAATTCGGTCAGCGATGCACGCGGGCGCATCCTGTACAATTTCTCCGGCAACTCCTGCGAAGGCTACACCTCGGAATTCCGCCAGGTGTCGGAGCTCGACAGCGGTGAGGGCAAGGTGACGCTGTCCGACCTGCGCTCCTCGTCCTGGGAGGACGCGTCGGGCAAGAGCTACCGCTTCAAGATCGACACGCGGATGAACGACAGTGCATCCTCGCCGGTCGACGGCATCGCCGAGCGGGTCGGCGATCATATCACCGTGAAGCTGACCCAGCCGGTGAAGAAGACATTCAATATCGACGGCAAGATCGTGTTCCCGACCGAGCAGATCCAGCACATCATCGCCGCGGCCCGTGACGGCAAATCGGTGCTGGAACAGACCGTCTATGACGGCTCCGACAATGGCGAGAAGATCTACAACACGCTGACCGTGATCGGCCGGCCGATCGCGGGCGACCGCGCGCCGTCGTCGCCCGATCCGTCGACCGCGAGCGATGCGATGAAGACCATGACGCGCTGGCCGGTGACGGTGAGCTATTATGACAGCGACGCGCGGGCCAAGGATGGCGAGCAGACGCCGGTCTACGCGATGTCGTTCGAGCTCTACGAGAACGGTGTCTCCCGCGCGCTGGTGCTGGACTACAACGATTTCGTGATCTCCGGCGCGCTGGACAAGTTCGACGTCAGGGATTCCAAGCCCTGCAAGTGAGCGGCTGGCTGTAGCCACACATTCAGTGTCGTCCCGGGCAAGCGGAGCGCGACCCGGGACCCATAACCACCGCGTTGAGTTATTAAGGGGGCTGTGGCTCCAGCGTCGCGCAATAATCACCTTCGGTGGTTATGGGTCCCTGCTTTCGCAGGGACGACAGCGGAGCAAAAAATCCCCCGCGAGACTGCTCTGGCCGGAACCATCCGACACGAGTACGCTTCCCGATACATTCGTGTCAGGGAGGCACATCATGAGCAAGCGCGACCACCTTCGTCCCAGCGGCCTGCATCACAATCCGGCTTACTCCCACGTCGTCGTCGCCTCTGGCGCGCGCACGATCTACATTTCGGGTCAGGTGTCCACGGACGAGGAGGGGCGGGTGGTCGGTGCCGGCGATCTCGCCGCGCAGACCACGCAGGTGATGCAGAACCTCGGCATGGCGCTGAAGGCCGCCGGTGCGAGCTATTCCAACATCGTCAAGATCACGACCTTCGTGGTCGGCTACAAGCCGGAGCTCCGCCCGATCATCGGCAAGGCGCGCTCGGCGTTCTTCGAGGGCATGGAGCCGCCGGCCTCTACGCTCGTCGGCGTCACCGCGCTCGCAGCGCCGGAATGGCTGATCGAGATCGAGGCTGTTGCGGTTACGGATTGAGGGAAGACGCTCTCCGTCATTGCGAGCGCAGCTAAGCAATCCATACCTCCGCGCGTGCGGAGCGATGGATCGCTTCGTCGCTGCGCTCCTCGCGATGACGGAGTTCGCGTCGCGGTCGAGCCCCGGACTATTCCGGCTTTCCCGGCCCCTCATAGGCAATGCCCCGGATCACGGCGGCGTTGCCGAATTTCTTGCGCAGATTGTCCATCGCGCGTTCGGCGTGCGCCGAGCGGCGGTCGAGCATGTCGGAATCATTGGCCTGCGCGCCCGGGCGCAGCGCGCTGACGCCGGCGCCCATCAGGCGGAACGCGGTGCCATCGATCTCCCTGGCCAGCATCTCGCGCGTCACCGCAAAGATCTTTGCGGCCAATTGGGTCGGGGTCTGGATCGATTGCGATCGGGTGCGCTGGCGGAAGTCCGCGGTCTTCAGCTTCAGCGTGATGGTGCAGCCAGAGAGGTCGCTGCTCTTCAGCCGCGCCGAGGTCTTCTCCGACAGCTTCCAGAGCAGTTTTTCCAGCGTTGCGAGATCGCGGATATCGGTCTCGAAAGTGGTTTCGCTCGAGATCGTCTTGGCGCCGCGATCGGGCACCACGCTGCGGTCGTCGATGCCGCGCGCCAGCCGCCACAGCCTGCGGCCTTCGCTCGCGAACTGCTTCATCAACTCGTTCTCGTCGGCGCGCTGCAAATCGGCGATGACGCGGAAACCGCGCTGCACGAGCTTCTCCTGGGTCGCCGGGCCAACGCCATAAATGAAGCCGACCGGTTTGCCGGCCAGCATCTCGCGTGCCTCGTCCTGGTCGAGCGCGGCAAAGCCCCTCGGCTTGTCGAGATCGGAGGCGATCTTGGCGAGGAACTTGTTGCAGGACAGCCCGACTGACACCGTGATGCCGATGTCGCGCTCGACCTCGCGGGCGAATTTGGCGAGCACCTTGGCAGGGATCATGCCGTGGACGCGCTGCGTGCCGGAGAGATCGAGGAACGCCTCGTCGATCGACAGCGGCTCGACCAGCGGCGTCAGCGCCTGCATCGCCTGGCGCACCTCGCGGCCGACCCGGACATATTTCGCCATGTCGGGCGGAATCACGGTTGCGTCGGGGCAGAGTTCCCGCGCCTTGAACATCGGCATCGCCGAGCGGACACCGTAGGTGCGGGCGATGTAGCAGGCGGCCGACACGACGCCGCGTTTGCCGCCGCCGATGATGACAGGGCGGTCGGCGATCTCAGGATTGTCGCGTTTCTCGACGGTGGCGTAGAACGCGTCGCAATCGATATGCGCCAGCGCCAGCGCGGGCAGGGTGCGGTGACGTACCAGTCGCGGCGACCCGCAATGGCTGCATCGCTTCACCTTGATATCGAGATCGCCGAGGCAGTCTCGGCAGAAACTGAGGGGGCCGTCGGGAGCTGCCGCCGCCGTCGTCACGGCACGTCGCGCTCCCATCTCGGGTCGCCCAGCGCCTGGTGGGCGGCAGCGATGTTGGTCGGGTGCAGTTCGGAGGCGGCGGCGAACGCCTTCACGGTGGCGTCGTCGCGCATCACGAAATCGAGCACGCTCGCAAGAAATTGAGGATTGGACGCAGCGTTCCGCAGCGTCTCCGGACCGATTCCGGACTCAGCCAGGAACAAGCCCAGCCGTTCGGGATCGCCGGCAATGAAGCCGAGCGCCTGAATCGCAACGATTTCAGCAACTTCCCGGGGGTTGTGAACAGGCTTTTTCAACGCGCCGGTTTGCCTTTCCGTTAACTTATGGTCTCTATTGAGAAGCCCATCATGCCCGAGTCTTCCGCGTGTGTTCAAGCAACGGAAACCACGCTGCGGAAGTTGGATGTCGGGTTAACGGGTTAGAGCGATTCTGGCGCTAGTTTGAATTCACATTTTCGACGCGTCCCGAGCGCGGTGCGTGAGGTGCCGCAGCCGGGCGCGTCTCCTGGGTTTGGGAGGGACGGGATGGCCAAAACCGTCCTGATCGTGGAGGACAATGAGCTCAACATGAAGCTCTTTCGCGATCTGTTGGAAGCGCATGGCTATCAGACTTCGGGCACCAGCAATGGCTTCGAAGCGCTTGATCTCGTCCGCAAGCTGCGCCCCGATCTCATTTTGATGGATATTCAGCTACCCCAGGTTTCCGGCCTCGAGGTCACGCGCTGGATCAAGGACGATCCCGATCTGCGTGCGATTCCGGTGGTCGCGGTCACCGCCTTCGCCATGAAGGGCGACGAAGAACGCATCCGCGAGGGCGGCTGCGAAGCCTATTTGTCCAAGCCGATCTCGGTCGGCAAATTTATTGAGACTGTCCGACGCTTTATCGGATAGGGGAGTTGTGGTGCAATGTCCGCGCGTATCCTCGTCGTCGATGACGTTCCGGCGAACGTCAAGCTGTTGGAAGCCCGCCTGTCGGCCGAATACTTCGATGTGCTGACCGCCTCCAACGGGACCGAGGCGCTGGAACTCTGCGCGCGCGCCGAATGCGACATCATCCTGCTCGACGTCATGATGCCTGATATGGATGGCTTCGAGGTCTGCCGCCGGCTGAAGTCGAATCCGGCGACCCATTTCATTCCGGTGGTCATCGTCACCGCGCTCGACAGTCCCGCCGACCGCGTGCGTGGGCTTGAAGCCGGCGCCGACGACTTTCTGACCAAGCCGGTGTCCGACGTCGTGCTGATCGCGCGCGTGCGCTCGCTGACGCGGCTGAAGATGATGACTGATGAGCTGCGCATGCGCGCCATCACCTCGCTCGAGATCGGCATGCAGGCGCCCGAGCGCAGCGCGATTGCGGATCGTGGCACCGGCGGCCGCATCCTCTTGGTGGACGACCGGCCATCGTCCTACGAGAAGCTGGCGCCGATCCTCGCCGCCGAGCATACCGTCGATGTCGAGGTTAATCCGTCGGAAGCCTTGTTCCACGCCGCGGAGGGCAATTACGACCTCCTGATCGTGTCGCTCAGCCTCGACAATTACGACGGCCTGCGGCTGTGCAGTCAGGCCCGCTCGCTGGAGCGCACGCGGCAGGTGCCGATTCTCGCCGTCTCCGATGCCGACAACAACACGCGGCTGATGCGCGGGCTCGAGATCGGCGTCAACGACTATCTGCTGCGTCCCGTCGACAAGAATGAATTGCTGGCACGGGCGCGCACCCAGATCCGCCGTCGCCGCTACACCGATCATCTGCGCGACAACGTGCAGAACTCGATCGAGATGGCGATCACGGATGCGCTGACCGGCCTCAACAACCGGCGCTACATGGAGAGCCACCTCGCGACGCTGGCGGAGCAGGCCTCGGTCCGCGGCAAGCCGCTGGCGCTGATGATCCTCGACATCGACTACTTCAAGGCGATCAACGACACCTACGGCCACGATGCCGGCGACGACGTGCTGCGCGAATTCGCCGTTCGCATCCGCAAGTCGATCCGCGGCATCGATCTGGCCTGCCGCTATGGCGGCGAGGAGTTCGTGATCGTGATGCCCGAGACCGATCTGCATGTCGCCGGCATGGTTGCCGAGCGGCTGCGCCGCTCGATCGCGGGCGAGCCGTTCGCCGTCGACAAGGGCGGCAAGCGGATCACGGTGACGATCTCGATCGGTCTCACCACGCTGGAGCGCAAGGGCGAGCCGGTCTCGGACGTGCTGAAGCGCGCCGACACCGCGCTCTATCGCGCCAAGCACGACGGCCGCAACCGCGTGGTTTCCGCGGCGGCCTAACGGCCGCGCTTCACAACATCCACAACACTCGCCGTCATACCCCGCGAATGCGGGGTATCCAGTACGCCGCGGCCTCTCGATTCAAGCTGAGCCGTCTCTGGAATACAGGGTCACCCGCTTTCGCGGGTGACGACAGCATTGTCGTAAACGCAGTCTGCTAACGTCCGCGCTTCACCGCGTCATACGCCATCCGCTTGAACTCGAACGAGAACGGATGGACGAAGGCCATTTGGCGCTGCGCCATCATCACGCCGGCAATGCCCTTTCTGGGCGAAATCCACCACTGCGTGCCGGCGACGCCGCCCCAGTAGAATTCGCCGGCCGCATCGGGATGATCGATCGGCGAGGGATTGAGGATCAGGCCGCCGGCCAGTCCATGCGCCTTGCCGGGCTGCTCGCCCATCATCGCAAAGCGGATCCATTGGCCGTCGGGCAACTGGTTGGACATCATCGCTGCAATGGTGTCCGGCTTCAGCAGCGTCGGACCGCCGGGCAGCAGGCTGCGGATCAATGCGACCATGTCGGGCAGCGTCGACACCAGGCCGCCGCCGCCATTGAGCCGTGCGACCGGGCGCAGATAGGCGCCGGGGAAGGGCGCATTGTCGGTGCGAGTGAGGCCCGGCTTCATCGGCTCCATCAGATCCGCGCCAGCGTAATACGCGACGAGGCGACCCTGGTCCTGCTCGGGAACGACAAAGCCGGTATCGACCATGCCGAGCGGATCGAGGATGCGCGCCTTGATGAATTCGTCGAAGCGCTGGCCACTGACCACCTCGACCAGGCGCGCGACCACGTCGATCGCGAGCGAGTATTCCCACGACGTGCCCGGCTGGTAGATCAGCGGCAGACCGGCCAGCACATCGACCATCTCGGCTAGGGTCGCGTTGGGATTGTGCACGCCGCGCTCGTTGAGCGCCTTGAAGATCACGGTGCCGGGATCGAAGAAGCCGTAGCTCAAGCCGGCGCTGTGGCTCAGCAATTGGCGGATGGTGATCGAGCTCCGCGCCGGCTCGGTGTCGTCGATCGACGTTGCACCCTGCCGCAGCACCTTTCGGTTTCCAAGCTGCGGGATGTAGGTTTCGATCGGATCGTCGAGCCGGAATCGGCCTTCCTCGAACAGCAGCAGCGCGGCGCAGGAGGTGATCAGCTTGGTGTTGGAGAACACCCGGAAGACGTGGTCGGTGCGCAGCGGGATCTGCGCTTCCTTGTCGGCCCAGCCGACGCAGGAGACATCGACGAGATCGCGACCGACCATGACCGCGGACGAGATGCCGGACAGCAGATTGTTGTCGATGTAGCGCTGCATGGCGGCGCGCGCCGGCGCGAAATCGTAGCCGGTGGCCGTCACCTTCAGATCTTCCATGGTTGTTCCCCAGTTGTGCCGCAGGTTGTCGCGCGGTCGCTGTCAATCTCGCCGGACGGAATATCCAAACTGGGAATGCCGTCGCATGCCGTCGCAGCTAACAACCAAACCGGACCTGTCTACGCAACCGGATTTATCCAGTGCGTTTCTTGTCCGCGGGCGCGGAGCCGCCGACCTTGACGCCGGCGTTGGCCAGCAGCACGCGCGCCGCTTCCCTGGCCGCGCGCGCCATGGCCGGATCGTCGCGCACCAGGTCCTGGGCGATCGATCCGTCGACCAGCAGCGTGAGCTGGGTTGCAAGTCCCTCCGCATCGGCGACGCCGAGCTGCCGCAGCAGATCGCGAAACCAGACCCGGCGGCTTTCCTTGAAGGCGACGGCGATGTTGCGAACGCTGCGGTCCTCGTCCTCCGGGCCGAGCTCGCCACCGCATTCACGAACGGGCAGCCGCGAAAATCCTTTGCCGCGAAGCGCCGCTCCAGCGAATCGAAGGTTGCGAGAATCTGCTCGGCCGGCGGCTTGTCGGACGGGCGGGGCTGGACGAAGCGGCGCTGCAGATAGGCTTCGATCAGCGCGTCCTTCGACGGGAAGTGATTGTAGAGCGTGCGCTTGCTGATGCCGATCTCGGCCGCGATGGTGTCGACGCCGATCGCACGAATGCCCTGCAGGTAGAACAATTTGTCGGCGGTCTCGAGGATCCGCTCTTTCATGGTCTGTTTGGGAGGCGGGGAAGCCATGCGCCGGCGGTGATCCTGTTCGCTTGACAACAGCGGCTCTGTATAGCCTAGTTACACAGGTCTGTGTACCTAAAATAAGCGGGAATCGCAGGCTGCGGCTATCGTGCCGCGCCCCTTTGGGAGAACAAGAACAATGCCCCTGTTGCAGGTCCTGCGTCCCACACTTCCCATTCTGATCGGCGCCTCCATCATGCTCACGCTGAGCATGGGCCTGCGGCAGAGCCTCGGCATCTTCATGCAGCCGCTGACGCACGACATCGGAATTACGGTGTCGCATTTCACGCTCGCGCTCGCGGTGCAGAACCTTGCCTGGGGCTTCCTGCAGCCGCTCGCGGGCGCGATGACCGTGCGTTACGGTTTCCGCCCGATCATGGTGGTCGGCGCGCTGGCCTACATCGCGGGCCTCGTGCTGATGACGACGGCGCATGGCCTCGTCAGCATCATGATCGGCGCCGGCGTGCTGATCGGCATTTCGCTCGCCTGTACCGCGAATGCGATCGCGATGTCGGTCGCCGCGCGCGCCGTGCCGGAGATGGTGCGCTCGACCGTGCTCGGCATGGTCTCTGCCGCGGGCTCGCTCGGCGCGCTGCTGTCGGCGCGATCGGCCAGATCCTCAATGAGGGGTTCGGCTGGCGCGTCGGGCTCGCCGGCTTTGTCATCCTGTCGATCGGCATGATCCCAGCGGCGTTGTATGCCGGTCGTGTCGACAACATCCCGCTGCCGAAGCCCGCGGGTGACGACATCGGCAACGCGACGGCGGCGACCGCGGCGAAGACCGCGTTCGGCAACGCGTCCTTCGTGGTGATGACCTGCGCCTACATGGTCTGCGGCATGCAGCTCGTCTTCCTCACCACGCATCTGCCGTCGTATCTCGCGATCTGCGGGCTCGATCCGATGCTGAGCGCGCAGACGCTCGGCATGATCGGCGGCTTCAACGTGCTGGGTTCGCTGTTCTTCGGCTGGGCCGGCCAGCGCTGGAACAAGCTCGCGCTGCTCGGCGGCATCTACATCCTGCGCTCGCTGGCGCTCGCCTGGTACTTCATGCTGCCGGCAACGCCCGGTTCGACGCTGTTGTTCGGCGCGATCATGGGATTCCTCTGGATGGGTGTCGGGCCGCTGGTCGCGGGCGCGGTGGCCGAGATGTTCGGGCTGCGCTGGCAGGCGATGATCCAGGGCCTTGCGTTCATGAGCCACCAGGTTGGCAGCTTCCTCGGTGCTTACGGCGGAGGGGTGATCTACGATTCACTCGGCTCCTACACCATGGCCTGGCGTATCGGCGTCGCGCTCGGTCTTGCCGGCGGCATCATCCAGCTCGCCTTCGCGCTGATCCGGCCGGCGCAGCCGCCGCTGCTCAAGGCCGTGTGAGCTTCCGATCTCGCCAAACCGGCGACTGCCCCATACGAGGGCAGTCGTCGATTACTGCCTATTTTTCCATCGATCGCTTGCTGCGAGAACGTGCAGTAGTGCGCGATGCCGTTCCGCGCGCGGATTGAATTTACTGCGTATTCAATCCGTTGCTCGGTGCGCGCCGGTGGCACGAATCTTGATTGAATATGGCTAGAAATCATGCCGGACCGTCGTTGAGGTTCCGGCTGGGGACCCATGGGAAGGGCTGGCCGCGATGAGGCTAGTCGCCGTCATTCTCCAGCCATCCGCGCACCACGGCCTTTGCCGCGCCGCCGAGCAGGAGGCGCTTGTGCCTTGCGCCCGGCCTGATGCCGCTGCGCCTTCGCCGCATCCCGCCAGTCGTACCGCGGCGCTTCGAGCGATCCCGATAACCGAAAGCGCGCTGTCTTCGGCGTTCGCGCTCCGAACGCGCCGCGCCCATTCCGAACACCAGCATTTCTTGTGATGGGAGGACGATGATGGAGTCTGCGACATACACGCGCCCGAAGCTCGTGAGAATCGTGATTGCTCTGCTGGGAGTGGCGTTTCTATGCCTGCTGTTCAGTGACATTGCGCTGGCTGAAGATGCGGTGGCGCCACCTGCCTGCGGCGGCAAGATTCTCGAGAAGTGCACGCCGAATTCCGGCGACACCGCCTGGATGCTCACATCGGTCGCGCTGGTCCTGATGATGACGGTTCCAGGGCTCGGCCTGTTCTATGGCGGCATGGTGCGCAAGAAGAACGTCGGCGACACCGTGATGACCAGCTTCGCCGTCACCTGCCTGGTCACGATCCTGTTTGCCGTCCTCACCTACAGCCTGGCGTTCCGTGCCGGCACGCCGTTTATCGGCGGCCTGGATCGCATGTTCCTCAAGGACATCCTGAGCGACATCGGCAAGGGCGGCATCGGCAATCCCAATCCGCTCGCCGCGACCATTCCTGAGTCCGTCTACATCTGCTTCCAGATGACGTTCGCCATCATCACGCCGGCCTTGATTGCCGGCGCGTTTGCCGAGCGGATGAAGTTCTCGGCGATGCTCTGGTTCATCGGGCTGTGGGCGATCCTCGTCTATGCGCCGATCGCGCACTGGGTCTGGGGGCCGGACGGCATATTCTCCGCGGGCAACGACGCCGCCTATGTCAAGGTTCTCGATTTCGCCGGCGGCACCGTGGTGCACATCAATGCCGGCGTCGCCGGCCTGATGTGTGCGATCATGCTCGGCAAGCGCGTCGAGACCGGGCCGGCGCACAACATGGTGCTGACCTTCATCGGCGCCTCGCTGCTGTGGGTCGGCTGGTTCGGCTTCAATGCCGGCTCCGCCGTCACGGCCGGAATGCAGGCCGGCATGGCCATGCTGGTGACCCAGATCGCCACCGCGGTGGCGGGCTTCACTTGGATGCTGGTGGAATGGGCATTGAAGGGCAAGCCCACCGTCGTCGGCATCTGCTCGGGCGCCGTCGCGGGCCTCGTCGCGATCACGCCGGCCTCGGGTTTCGTCGGGCCGGTCGGTGCCTTCGCCATCGGCATCGCCGCCGGCGTCTGCTGCTACTGGGGATGCACCGGCTTGAAGCGCATGTTCAGCTATGATGACGCGCTGGACTGCTTCGGTGTCCATGCTCTCGGCGGCATCGTCGGGGCGCTGCTGACCGGCGTGTTCGCGGTCGAGCAGTATGGCGGAACGGCAGGCGTTCTGGAGGGAAATCCCGGGCAGTTCCTCAATCAATGCATCGGCGTCGCGACGGTTTTCGTGTATGATGCGGTCGTGAGCCTGATCATCCTGTTCGTGATCAATCTCTTCGTCGGGCTTCGCGTGACGCGGGATATCGAGCGCGAAGGGTTGGATCTGGCGCTGCACGGCGAGGTCGTGCAGTAGACTTGGCGGCATTCCGCGCCGGCCGGCGATCGTTGCCGGCTGGCACGGATCAAAGCTGTTCGAGGTGATCCGATGAACTGGTTCTATTGGAACACAGCGTGGTCGCTGTTCTTCAGCCTCATTTGGTTCATGACCATCACGCACAATCCGGATGCACGCATCGCGGATGCGCATCTGCCTGATGAGGCGTTTGGCGGCCGCTAGAGCATGATCCGGAAAAGTGCGAAGCAGTTTTCCGAAGAGATCATGCCCCCGACAATGAGCCAGAGCGCGATGACGATTCAACCAGATCTCATCGCGCTCTAGCTGCGATAGTAGCGCCACATCCTGAGGAACGTCCGGTGGATCTCGTCGGGCGTCCGGTCGAACGGCTCGAGATTGATGCGCACCACGCCGCGATGGTCCATGCGCCATGGCAGGCGCATCAGCAGTCGATAGGCTGGCCGCTTGCGCCAGTCGGCCACCAGTGCGCTGCCGAGTGGCACATTGAGCGCGATCTGCAATTCGTGGACGCTCATCGCCCGCTCTGCGATCTCGACGAGATCGATCTGCGCGATGGCGCGCCAGCGGATCAGCCCGAAGGCCTGGATGAAGATGCCGTACTGGTTGGCCCCGATGGTCGGACGACCGGCCTCCAGCAGGGGGATGTTGTAATAGGTGAAGCCGGTGGCGGCCGCCGCCAGCGCCAGCCACCAGATCGCGCCCGTGATCCACGTCGCGGTCAGGAAGACCGCGGCGAGGGCGGCCGTGACATAGACGGGAAAGTAGGTGTCCTCGCGGCCGTAGGCGACCGAGTAGCCGCCGACATTGCCCTCGTCCAAGCCTGCGACCATGTGAGCCCTGCGCCCGGGACCTGCCCGAAAGACATGAGGGATGACGCTAGGCCACAAAGCAAAAACGGGGCCGCGAGGGCCCCGTTTGAAACGTCAGAAGCAGGCGATCTTACTTGATCTTGGCTTCCTTGAACTCGACGTGCTTGCGCGCGACCGGGTCGTACTTCTTCTTGACCAGCTTGTCGGTCATGGTGCGCGAATTCTTCTTGGCGACGTAATAGAAGCCGGTATCGGCCGTCGACACGAGCTTGACCTTGATGGTGACCGCTTTGGCCATGTGCAAATCCTCGAAAATGAAGGGGTATCGGGAGCCGGCCAAATCGGCCCGCGTTTGGCCCGGAAACTAGCCACAAACCGTGAGAAGTCAAGGATTTCCCGGCCGAAACGGGCCCGATTTCGGGGTGTTTCGCCGCAAAAGGGGGCGATTCTCGTCGAACCTCGCGCCCCGGACTGCCGACTACCGCCTGTTCCAGTTTCAACTGATGGCAGAGGACAGGATGTCGGTAGCGATCACCCATGACGAACAGGGGCTGCGAGTCGAGTGGCTCAAGGAGTGGTACTTCCGCCTCGCTTCGCTGCCGTTCCTCGCGGGCGGCCTCTACTTCGCCTACTACGTCGGCCTGATCCTCAAGGCCGATCTGACGGGGGCGGGCTACTGGAGCGAGGACTGGGTCGGGCTGCTGTTCCTGACCGGCTTTGCGCTGGTGATTGGCCTGCCCGGGCTGATCCTGGCGACGCTGCGCTACTTCATCGAGGTCGATCCGATCACGCGCCGGCTGGTCGTCACCAAGCAGTTCGGTCCGCTCAGGTTTCGCAGCCTGCGACAACTCACCGAATTCAAGTTCATCAGCATCACCGACGATAGCGATCCCGATTGCAGCCTCGTGATGTACGACGTGAATCTCTGCGGCGGTCGCGGCGTGACGCCGATCCAGGTGTCCTCATTCACCAAGCGCGACGAAGCGAACGCGTTCGCGCGCACGCTCGGCGCCGAGCTGAAGCTGCCGGCCAAGGATTATGTCGGCACCGAGCCGGACGCGGACTAGTTTGAACCCGCCGCCTCATCATCAGCCTTCGAAGAACTGGTTCTTCGGCCGCGGCAGGCCCAGATTTTCGCGCAGGGTCTTGCCCTCGTACTCTGTCCGGAAGATCCCGCGCTTCTGCAACTCCGGGACGACCTTGTCGACGAACTCGAACAGCCCCTGCGGCAGATAGGGGAACATGATGTTGAAGCCGTCGCTGCCGCGACCGGTCAGCCATTCCTCCATCTGGTCGGCAATGGTCTGCGCCGTGCCGACGAAAGCGAGCCCGCCATAGCCGCCGACGCGCTGGGCGAGCTGGCGTACCGTGAGCTTGTCGCGCGCGGCGACGTCGACGAGGCGCTGCCGCCCGCTCTTGCTGGCGTTGGTCTCAGGGATCGGCGGCAATTGCCCGTCGGGATCGAAGCCTGAGGCATCGGTGCCGAGGATCACGGACAGCGAGGCAATCGCGCTGTCGTAATGCACGCGGCTGTCGAGCAGTGCGCGCTTCTCCTTGGCTTCCTCGACGCTGTCGCCGACCACCACGAACGCGCCGGGCAGGATTTTCAGATGATCGGGATCGCGCCCGATCTTCTCCATGCGGCCCTTGATGTCGGCGTAGAGCTTCTGCCCGTCCGCAAGGCTGCCGCCACCGGTGAACACGGCCTCCGCCGTCTCGGCCGCAAGCTGCCTGCCGTCGTCGGAGGCGCCGGCCTGCACGATCAGCGGCCAGCCCTGCACGGGACGGGCGATGTTGAGCGGCCCGCGCACCGAGAGATATTTGCCCTTGTGGTTGAGCACATGCATCTTGTCGGGATCGACGAACAGCCCGGACTCGACGTCGCGCACGAAGGCGTCGTCGGCAAAGGAATCCCACAGACCGGTGACGACGTCGTAGAATTCGCGGGCGCGCTTGTAGCGCTCGGCGTGCTCCATGTGATCGTCGAGGCCGAAATTCAGCGCCGCGTCCGGGTTGGACGTGGTGACGATATTCCAGCCGGCGCGGCCGCCGGAGATGTGATCGAGCGAGGCAAAGCGCCGGGCGACGTGGTAGGGTTCGTCGAACGTGGTCGAGCCGGTCGCGATCAGGCCGATATTCTCGGTCACTGCCGCGAGCGCCGAGAGCAGGGTGAACGGCTCGAACGATGTGACCGTGTGGCTGCGCTTCAGCGCATTGGTCGGCATGTTCAGCACGGCCAGATGGTCGGCCATGAAGAAGGCGTCGAACTTGCCGGCCTCGAGCTTGCGGATCAGCGTCTTGATATGGTCGAAGTTGAAATTGGCGTCGGGCCACGCCCCCGGATAGCGCCAGGCGCCGGTGTGGATGCTGATCGGCCGCATGAACGCGCCGAGCTTGAGTTGACGCTTCGCCATTGCCCCGTTCCGTTCTTGATGTCGTTAGCGGAACAGATAGGGAGGCCGGCGGGTAACGCCATGAGGGCGGCCAAGAAGAATCTTGCAATCTGGGCGACGAGCGGAGGATATTTTCAACCCGATGCCGTCGTTATTGGGGAGCGGGACATGAATCATCCGGCGAGGCCTTTGCCGATCTTTGCCGTCCTGCTCGCGCTGGTGTTCTGTTTTGGCAGCCAAGCACGGGCCCAGATCGTTGCGATCGGCGCGAGCAATGTCGCGGGCAGGGGTGTGAGCAGTTCGGACGCCTGGCCGGCGCAGCTGGAGGTCATGCTCGCCGCCAAGGGCCGCAATGTGCACGTGACCAACGCCGGAATCAACGGCGATACCAATGCCGGCATGCTCGCCCGGCTCGATTCCGCGGTCCCCGAAGGGACCAGGATCGTGCTGCTCGACCGCTTCGGTGGCGGCTGGAACGCCAGGCGATTGGGCCGAGGGGATCAGAACGCCGAGCTTGCTGCGATCGAAGCCAAGCTGCGCAGCCGGCACATTCGCGTAATCCCGATGTGGTGGAATGCGGTCCTGCGCAATTACGTGCAGCCGGATCACATTCACTTCACGCCGGAGGGACACAGGGTGGTCGCCGCCCACATGCTGCCCGCAGTGGTGGGCGCGGTGCGCTGACTGACACTCTATCGCGGCGCTCGGAGCTTACGCCCCCAGCACGTCCTTCTGCATCTTGCCGCCGTAGAAATGGAAGAACGGCACCGGCGCGTCGTGGCGGAGCGGGCCGGTGGCGAGACGGCGGTCGAGCTCGGCGAGCACGTTCTTGGTCATGGCGTGCGCGTCGGCGAGCGGCTCGGAGCCGATCTCGACCCAGACCAGCTCGACCAGTTCGGCATCGGCATGCACCACGCCCTCGACGCGATGCGCGATGGTCGACGCATCGGCGGTGAAGAAGCGGGTGTCGAAGCGGCGGACGCGGCCGGGCGGAGTGATCGCACGCGCGATCAGGAACAGCCCGGACGGATCCGGCAGCAGGCCTGCGTCGGCGAATGGCGCCCACGGGCCGTCGAGCTTCGCTGTCTTCTCGACCTTGCGGCCGAGGCAGAGCCCGGTTTCTTCGCAGGCTTCGCGGATCGCGGCATTGGCGAGCGCACGCGCGCGGCCGGGCGTGATCTTCGGGCTGCCCTTCAACAGATTGGCTTCGAGCTCGGGCGTGATCGGGGCCGCGACCGGCACGCGGTTGTCGGCCTTGTCGACACGGCCGCCGGGGAAGACGAACTTGCCGGGCATGAACACGACCTTGTCGTGGCGCTTGCCGACCAGCACCTTCGGCTTGGCGCCGGAGCGATCGATCAGGATCAGCGTCGCGGCGTCCTTCGGCCGGAAATACGCGTGATGATCGGCTTCTTTTTCGCCCTGGTGGACGACGGCGGCGGGTGCGGCAGCTTCAGTCATTTCATCCCTTCCATTTCTTCTTTGCGGCCCGGTTTAGCTAGACCGGCGGGATGTCGCTAGGGGGATTCTCGTCAAAGCCATGCATGCGCAGAGCCCATTGCAAGCCGATCACGGCTCCTTTCACCGGCTGCAACAGCGCCAGCGACGCGAACAGCGTGAACGGCAGATAGATCGCAAGTTGCAGCCACACCGGCGGCGAATAGTTGGTCTCGATCCACAGCGCGGTCGGTACCACGATATGGCCGACAATGACGATGACGAGATAGGCGGGCAGATCGTCGGCGCGATGCGGTGAGAAGTCGAGATCGCAGACTGGGCAGTGGCCGTCGCATTTGAGAAACTTGCGGAACAGTCTGCCATTTCCGCAGCGCGGACAACGGCCGCGGAACCCGCGCTTCATCGCGCTCCACACGTCGCGCTTTTCAGGCTCGGCCGCATCGCGAGTCCAGACCACCGTTGGCGGTGTCACGTCCATGACTTCACGTCCATGACTTGCCTCGCTTCGATTTGCCGGGCTTCGACTTTGCCGGCTTGCGGTCCTTCTTGCTGCGCTTCTTCCCTTCCTTGTGCGCCTTCTTGCCGGACCCTTTACCAGGCCCCTTGCCAAATCCCGCGGCGCGGCGATCGGCTCTCTTGCCGTCGCGTTTTCTGTCACGCGGAATTGCCTGGCCCTCGGATAATAGCTCAAAGCGCAGCGCGCCCGCCACTGGTGCCGCCTCGACCAGCCGCACGTCGACGACGTCGCCGAGCCGATACATGGCGCCGCTGCGCGTGCCGATCAGCGCGTGGCGCGTCTCATCGTAGTTGAAATACTCGCTGCCGATGGTGCGGATCGGGATCAGGCCGTCGCGCCGGTGTCGTCGAGCTTGACGAACAGGCCGGCGCGCGTCACGCCGGAGATGCGGCCCTGGAACGAGGCGCCGACCTTGTCGGCAAGGAAATGCGCGATCAGCCGGTCGGTGGTCTCGCGCTCCGCCTTCATAGCGCGGCGTTCGGTGACGGAAATCTGCGCAGCAATTTCGGCCAGCGTCTCCACGCTCTCGTCGGTCGCAAGGCGCCTTCGCCAAGACCGAGCGCGCGGATCAGCGCGCGGTGCACGATCAGATCGGCGTAGCGGCGGATTGGCGAGGTGAAATGCGCGTAGCGGCGCAGGTTCAAGCCGAAATGGCCGTAGTTCTCGGCGGAGTATTCGGCCTGCGCCTGCGAGCGCAGCACCACCTCGTTGACCAGCGGCTCATAGTCCTCGCCGGCAACCTGCGCCAGCACGCGGTTGAACTGCGAGGGACGCAGCGCGCCCTGCTTGGTGAAGGGCAGGTCGAGCGTCTTCAGGAATTCCTGGAGATTGTGCACCTTCTCCTGGCTCGGCTCGTCATGCACGCGATAGATCAGCGGCAGCGCCTTCTTCTCCAGCATCTCGGCCGCGGCGACGTTGGCGAGGATCATGAATTCCTCGATCAGCCGGTGCGCGTCGAGCCGCTGCGGCACGATCACCCGATCGACGGTGCCGTCCGGCTTCAGCAGGATCTTGCGCTCGGGCAGATCGAGATCGAGCGGGTCGCGCTCGTTGCGCGCGAGCTTGACCAGTTCATAGGCCGCCCACAGCGGCTTGAGGATCGGATCGAGCAGGGGACCCGTCGTGTCGTCGGGCCTGCCGTCGATCGCGGCCTGCGCCTGCGCGTAAGCGAGCTTCGCAGCCGAGCGCATCAGCACGCGGTGGAACGTATGCGAGCGCTTGCGGCCGTCGGCGCCGATCACCATTCGCACCGCGAGCGCGCCGCGCGGCTCGCCCGGCACCAGCGAGCAGAGATTGTTGGAGATCCGCTCGGGCAGCATCGGCACCACGCGATCGGGAAAATACACCGAGTTGCCACGTTGCAGCGCGTCGCGGTCGAGCGCCGAGCCGGGCCGCACATAGTAGGCGACGTCGGCGATCGCGACATGGACGATGAAGCCGCCCTTGTTGTTGGGATCGGGGTCGACCTCGGCATGCACGGCGTCGTCGTGATCCTTGGCATCGGGCGGATCGATGGTGACGAGCGGCACGTCGCGCCAGTCTTCGCGGCCCTGCAAGGTCGCGGGTCTTGCCTCTTCGGCCTCGCGGAGCGCGGATGACGAGAACACCTGCGGGATGTCGTGGGTGTTGATCGCGATCAGGCTGATCGCCTTCTCGCTGGCAATGGAGCCGAGCCGCTCCTTGACGCGGGCGGAGGCGAGCCCATAGCCGCGGGTGCGGATCAGGTCGACGCTGATCAGGTCGCCGTCCTCGGCGCCGCCGGTATCTGGCTTGGCGATGTTGAGCTCGCGGCCGGCCTGCTTCTTGTCGACCGGGATCAGCCTTCCGCCGCCATCCGGATTGCGGCGGAAAATGCCGAGGATGCGGGTGCGTCCGTGATCGATCACCTTGATGACGCGGCCGCGATAGGGCGTGCCGTCCTGCTCGTCGGTCACCTCGACCCGCAGCAGCGCGCGGTCGCCGACGCCGGCGGTGGTGCCGGGCTTCGGCCGCCGCGGCGTCTCGATACGGATTTTCGGCGCGGTGCCGTTTTCCTCGGAGTCCCACTCGGCGGGGGTGGCGATCAATTCGCCGTCGCTGTCACGGCCGGTGATGTCGGCGAGTACGGTCGGCGGCAGCGCCGCCGGCTCGTGGATCCTGCGGCCGCGCTTGGCGACCGTGCCGTCGTCGGCGAGCTCGCGGAGGATCCGCTTCAGCTCGATGCGGTCGGCGTTCTTCAGGCCGAACTCGCGTGCGATCTCGCGGGTGCCGACCTTGCCTGGATTGGCGCGGATGAAGGCGACGATGGCGTCCCGGCCCGGAAAGCCATGGTCGGGTTTTCGTTTCACTTATCCTCGTGCCTTGCCGGCGCTTTTCTTCGCGGGCGCTTTCGCTGGTGCCGATGATTTTGAAGGCGACGTCTTGGCACCGGAAGCGACCGGCGCGCGCGCCTTGCTGGTCGCATCCGCTTTCGGTTTCGCCGCGGCCTTCTTCGACCCAGCCTGCTTCGCGGGCTTGGCCTCGGCGTCGCCGTCAGCCGCTTCGGCCTTGGCTTTCTCAGGCTTGGCCTTGGCCACCTTGGCAGGCTTCGCCGCCTTCTTGGCCTTCTTGCCGCCGCCCTTGGCCGCGCGCTCGTCGATCAGCGCGATCGCCTCCGCAAGCGTGACCTCGTCGGGCGTGCGGTCGCTTGGGATCGTCGCGTTGACGCCGCCGGCCGCGACATAGGCGCCGTAGCGGCCGTTCTTTAGCGCGACCGCGCCGAGCGTCGGGTGATCGCCGAGCGGCTTGCCGGGATCGGCGCCGAAGCGGCGGCCGCTCGGGCCCTTCGCGATCTTCTCCGCGATCAGCGTGACGGCGCGGTTCAAGCCGATGTCGAACACCTCGTCGCCGGCCTCGAGGCTGGCATAGGTCTTCTCGTGCTTCACGAACGGCCCGAACCGGCCGAGGCCGGCGGTGATCGGCTGTCCGGTTTCCGGATGCTTGCCGATCTCGCGCGGCAGCGACAGCAGCTTCAGCGCCAGTTCGAGATCGACATCGGCAGGCGAGGTGCCCTTCGGAATGCCTGCGCGCTTCGGCTTCTCGCCTTCGGCATAATCCTTCTGCTCGCCGAGCTGGATGTAGGGGCCGAAGCGGCCGGCCTTCACGGTGACGTCGAACCCGGTGTCGGGATCGGTGCCGAGCACGCGATCGGCGCTCTCGGCGCTGTCGGCCGCGAGCGGACGGGTGTAGCGGCATTCCGGATAGTTCGAGCAGCCGACGAAGGCGCCGAACTTGCCGGCCTTGAGGTTGAGCCGGCCGGTGCCGCAGGTCGGGCACTGCCGGACGTCGCCGCCATCCGCGCGCGGCGGATAGATGTGCGGGCCGAGCATCTCGTCGAGCGCGTCGAGCACTTCGGCGACGCGGAGGTCCTTGATGTCGTTGACCGCGCCGATGAAGCCGCGCCAGAAATCCTGCAGCACCTGCTGCCAGGCGATCTCGTTGTTGGAGATGCGGTCGAGCTGCTCCTCGAGATCGGCGGTGAAGTCGTATTCGACGTAGCGCGAGAAGAAGTTCTCCAGGAACGCGACCACGACGCGGCCCTTGTCCTCGCCGTGCAGCCGCTTCTTCTCGAGCTTGACGTAGCCGCGGTCCTTCAGCACCTGCAGGATCGAGGCGTAGGTCGAGGGGCGGCCGATGCCGAGCTCTTCCATCCGCTTCACCAGCGATGCTTCCGAGAAGCGCGGCGGCGGCTCGGTGAAATGCTGGGTGACGGCGAGGCTCTGGCGCTTCACGGCCTCGCCCTCGCTCATCGCGGGCAGGCGGCGCGAATCCTCGTCCTCCTCGTCGTCGCGGCTTTCCTGGTAGAGCGCGAGGAAGCCGTCGAACTTGATGACCTGGCCGGAGGCGCGCAGCTCCAGCACGCGGGAGCCGGCCTTGGCCTCGATGTCGACCGTGGTGCGTTCGAGCTCGGCCGACTCCATCTGGCTCGCGATGGTGCGCTTCCAGATCAGTTCATAGAGCCGCGCCTGATCGGCATCGAGCCGGCGGCCAATGGTGGCGGGGCGACGTGAGAGATCGGTCGGGCGGATCGCTTCGTGGGCTTCCTGGGCGTTCTTGGCCTTGGCCTGGTACTGGCGCGGCGCATCCGGCACGTAGGCATTGCCGTAGTCCTCGCCGATCACCTTGCGGGCCTGCGTGATTGCCTCGGGCGCAATCTGCACGCCGTCGGTTCGCATATAGGTAATGAGGCCGGTGGTCTCGCCGCCGATGTCGATGCCCTCATAGAGCCGCTGTGCGATGCGCATGGTGTGCGCCGGCGCGAAGCCGAGCTTGCGGCTGGCTTCCTGCTGCAGGGTCGAGGTGGTGAAGGGCGCCTGCGGATTGCGCCGTGCCGGCTTGGCCTCGACGGTCGCAACCTTGAACAGCGCGGCCTCGATCGCCTTCTTGAGGTCCTCGGCTTCCGCGCCGGACCCGATGTCGAGTCGCGCGATCTTCTTGCCGTCGGCGCCGACGAGGCGCGCCTCGAAGGCTTCGCCGCGCGGCGTCAGCAGCGTCGCGACCAGCGACCAGTACTCCCGCGGCACGAACTTCTCGATCTCGAGCTCGCGGTCGCAGACCAGCCGCAGTGCGACCGATTGCACGCGGCCGGCCGAGCGGGCGCCGGGCAGCTTGCGCCACAGCACCGGGGAGAGGGTGAAGCCGACCAGATAATCCAGCGCGCGGCGCGCCATGTAGGCGTCGACCAGCGCGCCGTCGATCTGGCGCGGCGCCTTCATGGCCTCGGAGACGGCCTGCTTGGTGATGGCGTTGAACACCACGCGCTCGACCTTCTGGTCCTTCAGCGCGCGCTTCTCCTTCATCACCTCCAGCACGTGCCAGGAGATCGCCTCGCCCTCGCGATCAGGGTCGGTTGCGAGGATCAGGCGGTCGGCGCCTTTCAGTGCCTTCGCGATGTCGTTGAGCCGGCTCGCGGCCTTGGCATCGACCTCCCAGATCATCTGGAAATTGGCGTCCGGATCGACGGAACCGTTCTTGGCCGGGAGGTCGCGAACATGGCCGAACGACGCCAGGACCTCGTAGGAGGACCCCAGATATTTGTTGATCGTCTTGGCCTTGGCCGGCGACTCCACAATGACGATATTCATGTCATTCCAATAGCTTACGGGAAAACTTGAAGGCGGGTTCTGCTAGACTCGCGGCCCGCCGTGTCGGGGCGAACATGGGTGCTGGGGCGGTCGGTGTCAAATCGCCAGATATTGAAAGCAGGGCTCAAACTGTGGAGTTCCTATCTCAAAGGTTGAAAAATGCGTCCTAGAGTTGCGGTCGGAAAGGGCGTATCTCTTTATATATAGGGTGGGAATCGGATTAGGCCTTTTGAGCAGCATAGGGGGCGGCCGGAAGCGCAAGCCGCCCAGCCGGCGACGACCGGCGAGCGAGGACATGGCTGGGGAGGGCGGATCCGACGACGCCCTGGTCCTGATCGCAGCCGCCGCGACCGAACTCACCAAACTCACCCAGCGCCACAAATTCGAAGTCCTGGATCATCTGCTCGCCATGACGCGCCTCGAGGCTGACGAGCAGTTGCGGGCGCGCAGCCGGCGGAAGCTGTCGTGAAGGATGAGGGAGCCGGCCTTTTGCGCAAGGCTCCCTCCATTCGTCTCCTGGCTCTCGCCAGGACGACGGCAGTGGAGCGCCTGCGCTTCACCCAACTCACGCAGTCGCGAGGCGCCGCGCGCGCTTTGGTGCAGGCCGCGGCTTCAGTGTCGTGTCCGCGGCACCCAGCACGCGGCCGTCCTGCGACAACAGCGCAAGCTTCTTCACCGGTTTGCCGTTGGCGCGGTCGACCATGATGGTCGCGATCTCGTCCGGATGCTCGTCGAACTCCTCGGTCCATTGCCGGAGCGCGACCAGGATCGGGAAGATGCCGTGGCCCTTCGGCGTCAGGACATATTCCTGATAGGCGCTGCCGTCGGAGGCGGGGACCGTCTTCAGGATGCCGCGCTCGACCAGCGTGCGCAGCCGCGTGGCGAGGATGTTCTTTGCAAGACCGAGGCTCGCCTGGAATTCGCCGAAACGGCGCCGGCCGAGGCTGGCGTCACGGATGATCAAAAGCGACCACCAGTCGCCGAATACGTCGAGCGCGCGCGCCACCGGGCAGCTGTCGCCTGCAAGGCTGGTTCGTTTCACCACGCATCTCCGGAATCTTGTGTTGACGCGTTTTCTTCACGCGAACCGGTATCCACGCTCGAAAACGCTTTGATGGGCCATCACGACCTTGTGTGGTTGCAATATTAAACCTGATGCCCTAGGTATGCAACGAAGTTTAATAATGCAACCAATTGGAGGCGGACATGAGACTGGCAAACAAGACGGCACTGATCACCGGCGGCAACAGCGGCATCGGGCTTGCGACAGCAAAGCTGTTCGTCGCCGAAGGCGCCAAGGTCGTTATCACCGGGCGCAACAAGGAGACGCTCGCGGCGGCGGCCAAGGAGCTTGGGCCGAACGCGCTCGCTGTCGTGGCCGATGCCACCGATGTCGCGGCGCTGGAAGCCGCGGTGAAGCAGGGCGCGGAGAAATTCGGCAAATACGACGTGCTGTTCGCCAATGCCGGCATTCCCGGCCAGACGCCGATCGGCGGCACCACGCTAGCGGCATTCGAGAACGTGATCCGCACCAATCTCACCGGCGTGTTCTTCACCGTGCAGGCGGTCGCGCCCTATCTCAATGACGGCGCGTCGATCATTCTCAACGGCTCGGTGATTTCGGTGCTCGGCAATCCCGGCTACTCGGCCTATGCCGCGAGCAAGGCCGGCGTGCGCGCGATGGCGCGGGTGATGGCGTCAGAACTGTCGCCCCGCAACATCCGCGTCAACGTGGTGGCGCCGGGCGCGGTGCGAACGCCGATCTGGGGTGCGGCGATCGCAACGCCCGAAGCCGAGAAGGCATTCGAGCAGCGGATCGGCAAGTCCACGCCGCTCGGCCGAATCGGTGAACCTGAACACATCTCGAAGACCGTGCTGTTCCTTGCATCCGACGACGCAGCGCATGTGCAGGGCCAGGAACTCTTCATCGATGGCGGCGCAACGGCGTCGCCCGCCGCGCGCCGATCTATCGCGGATAAAGTTTGTTTCTCATTGTAAGCAACGGCCGGTGTGAAACCGATCACACCGGCCGAGTTCGTCTGCGACTATCATCGCGCGCATTGAACCTTTGTCGTACTCCCGGGACTCCTGAAGAGGGCGGGGAATTTTTTCACCACGGAATCATTTTGGAGTGCCGTCATGCCGAAAGCAGCAGCTCGCATTTCGACGTCGATCCCCGTTTCGTCAGCGTCCCAGAGTTCAGACAATTCAGACACGGCACAGTTGGTGACCGTCGCGCTGTTTTCCGGCATCGGCTTGTTGATTTCGCTCGTCGCCGTCATCTGCGGCATTCAAGGCGTCTGGTTCTGAGTTCCATCAACTGAAGGCCTGCCGCCGCCAGGGGTGACGGCAGGTGTTCGATCACATCAGGCCGCGTTCAAACTACCAGCGGCTTGCAGCGCGCCCGCGACCGCCTTCTCGCGATGCTCGGGGCCGACCTGGATGCCGTCGGCCGGGATGAATTCGAGATTCCTGACACCGATGAAGCCGAACACCCCGCGCAGATAGGTCTCGAGGTGCTCGAGCGCGGCCATCGGTGTGTCGGCGCCGTAATAGCCGCCGCGCGAGATCGCGATGATGACGCGTTTGTTGCCGGCCAGTCCCTCGACGCCGCCGGCGCCATATTTGAAGGTCTTTCCCGCGACCACGATGCGATCGATCCAGGCCTTCAGCTGGCTCGGGATGGTGAAATTGTACATGGGAGCACCGATCACGACGATGTCTGCGGCGAGGAACTCGTCCAGCACCGCCTGGCCGGTCGCGATGTCGTCGCGCACCGACGGGTCGGGCGCCGCGCCCTGGCTGGCCGCAAGGTGCAGGCCGGAGAGGTGGGCGAGCGGGGTCTGGCTGAGGTCACGGTAGCTCACGACCAGGCCGGGATTGGCCTGGCGCAGCCGCTCGACGGCAGCGGCGGAGACCTGGCGGCTGACGGAGTGGGGGCCGAGGACCGAGGAGTCGATATGCAGAAGTTTCATGGCTGAAGTCACCTTTGGTATAGGTTTGTAACTGGCGCTATATGAGTGACCGCCCTAAATCTCCGCAAGAACGCACATTTTTGAAACCCGAGCACACCGATGAGACCTGAGCACATCCATGTAACCGGCCCGCCGCCCAATCCGGCGGAGCATCAGGACTGCCGCGGCGTGGCCTCGGTGCTGTCGCGCGTCGGCGACAAATGGAGCGTGCTGGTCATCATGCTGTTGCGTGACGGACCGCGCCGCTTCAACGAACTGAAGCGCATGATCAACGGCATCTCGCAGCGCATGCTGACCCTGACTCTGCGCGGGCTGGAGCGCGACGGGCTGGTGACGCGCACGGTGTTTCCAACCATTCCGCCGCGGGTCGATTACGAGTTGACCGATCTCGGGCGCGGGCTCGCGGTGCCGGTGATGGCGCTCGGCGAATGGGCGTTCGCGCATCTGCCGGAGATCGAGGGCGCACGGAACGATTTTGACGCGCGCAATGCGGAGTGATCCGTCACCCTGAGGAGCGCGCCCTTGCGCGCGTCTCGAAGGGTCGACGGCCAGCGGCGGGGCCGTACATCCTTCGAGGCGAGCTCTGCTCGCACCTCAGGATGACGGTGCGGGTTTAGAGCAAACCGTCTAGTCGTCGCTAGATCATCGACACCAGCCCGCCGCCATGACGCTCGAGCTTGCCCGCCAATTCAAGCTCGAGCAGCACGGCACGGACAATGGCCGGTGACACGTCCGCCATGCGGATCAGATCGTCGAGGCTGATCGGGCTCGGCCCGAGCAGGTTGATGATGCGGGCGCGATCACCGCCATCAGTGGCAAAATCCAGCGGCTCGTCGTCTTCGCGCGCGCCGAGCATGATGGGCCGCTCCATGATCGGCGTGACCGCGTTGATGACGTCGGCGGCTTCGGTCACCAGCGTGGCGCCTTGCTTGATCAGATCGTTGGCGCCGGCGGCGCGCGGATCGATCGGCGAGCCCGGTACCGCGAACACCTCGCGGCCCTGCTCGGCCGCCATCCGCGCCGTGATCAGCGAGCCGGAGCGATGCGCAGCTTCCACGATCACGACGCCGAGCGAAGCGCCCGAGATCAGCCGGTTGCGGCGGGGGAAGTCGCGCGCCCGCGGCACGTGGCCGAGTGGCATCTCCGAGATCGCCGCTCCCCGTTCGAGCAAGGCGGCCAGCAGATCCTCGTGCTCCGGCGGGTAGATGCGGTCGTGGCCACCGGCGAGCACCGCGACCGTGCCGCTTGCGACCGTTGCGCGATGCGCCGCCTGGTCGATGCCGCGGGCAAGGCCCGAGATCACGACAAAACCGGCGTCGCCGAGATCGCGCGCCAGCGCGCCTGCAAATTTCAGCCCGGCGCCGGAAGCATTGCGCGAGCCGACGATCGCGATCATCGGCCGCATCAAGGTGTCGCGGTCACCGCGCACGCCGAGCAGCGGCGGCGCGTCGTCGATGGTGGCGAGCCGCGCCGGATAATGCGCCTCTTCGGGCGCGACGAGATCGACGCCGAACCTGCGGCAGGCCGCGAGCTCTGCGGCGGCGTCGGCCTCGCTACAGATCCGCGAGGAGCCCGATGCGCCGCCGCGCCGCGCAAGATCGGGCAGGCGCTCCAGCGCATGCGCCGCATCGCCAAAATGGCGGAGCAGCGATGCAAAGGTGCGCGGGCCGACATTGTCGGAACGGATCAGCCGCAGCCGGTTGAGCCGTTCGGCCTCGGTGAGTTCTGCGGCGTTGGGGGATCGGTCATGCATGAGGGGTGCAGCTTCGCCCAACCTGAGATTGTGATCAACTGCGACATTGGCGCAGCTCGGTACAACGCGCTAAAAGCAGCCGCCAATTTCAGGGAAGCCGCCCATGATCTCACTTGCCGACCTCACAACGCGTATCGAGCAGGGCGCGCTGTCGCCTGAAACGGCCGTGCGCCAATCGCTGCAGGCGATTGCTGCGCAGGACAAGGCGATCGGCGCCTTTGTCTGCCATGACGCGTCGGCGCGCACGCAAGCTGCCGGGCCGTTGCGCGGGATCGCGGTCGGCATCAAGGACATCATCGATACCGCTGACTTCCCGACCGAGATGGGCGCTGTGATCTACCGCGGCCATCGGCCGCGCGCCGATGCGCCTGTGGTGATGGCGCTGAAGCAGGCCGGTGCGACCATCATCGGCAAGACCACGACGACCGCATTCGCGGCGAACGATCCGACCGCGACGGTCAATCCGCACAATCATGGGCACACGCCCGGCGGCTCGTCGTCTGGCTCGGCGGCCGCGGTCGCCGCCGGAATGATCCCGCTGGCGCTGGGCACGCAGACCGGCGGCTCGGTGATCCGGCCGGCCTCGTTCTGCGGTGTCGCCGCAATCAAGCCGAGCTACCGGTTGCTGCCGACCGTCGGCGTGAAGTGTTTTTCATGGACGCTCGATACTGTCGGGCTGTTCGGCGCCGGCGTGCGCGATGTCGCGCTGGGGTTGGCTGCGATGACGAGGCGGCCCGACCTGGTGGTGCCATCGGGGCTCGCAGCGCCGCGCATCGGCGTGGTGATGCAGGCTTTCGCCGGCGCGCCTGAACCGTCCGGCGCGGAGGCGCTGCAGCGGGCCGCGCGCGCGGCGGAGCGGGCGGGCGCCAACGTCCGCGAGATTGCCGTGCCTGACGTCATCGCGGAGGCGTGGCGGATCCATCCTGACGTGCAGGAGTTCGAGGCGCATCAGTCGCTCGCCTGGGAATACCGGCAGAACTACGATGCGATGCCGCCGCTGCTGCGCGGCCGGCTCGACGAGAGCAAGGGCGGCACGCCGGCGGAATACGACGCGGCGATGGGCGTCACGCTGCGCGCGCGGCAGGCGCTCGCCGCTGTTCTCACCGAGGTCGACGTACTGCTGACGCTGTCCGCGCCGGGCGCCGCGCCGAAGGGCCTGACCTCGACCGGCGATCCCCGTTACAACCGGCTCTGGACCTTGATGGGCGTGCCCTGCGTCAACGTGCCGACGCTGGTTGCCGAGGGCGGATTGCCGGTTGGCGTGACCGTCATTGCGGGCTTCGGCGACGACGCCAAGGCGCTGGCGGCGGCGAGCTTTGTCGAGGACGCGTTAGGAGTCTAGGACCTCGTCATTCCGGGGCTCGCGAAGCGAGAACCCGGAATCCATCGCTCCGCAAGACATGCGGTCCAATGGATTCCGGGTTCGATGCTACGCATCGCCCTCAGATGCGCAATTGCGCACCGGGGAATGACGGAGTGGGTTATTTCTTCTCGCCGATCTTGCCTTCGGTGCCGGCCTGCAGGCGCTTGATGTTCTCGCGGTGCATGTAGAACAAGAACAGCGTCAGCACGGCGAACAGCGAGGCGAGCGCGTTGTGGCCGAAGAACCACAGGAACAGCGGCGTCACGAAGGCGGCGATCAGCGCCGACAGCGACGAGTAGCGTGTGGTGTAGGCGGTGCCGAGCCAGATCACAGCAAAGATCAGCGCGGCCGGCCAGAACAGGCCGAGCAGCACGCCGAGATAAGTCGCGACACCCTTGCCGCCGCGGAATTTCAGCCAGACCGGGAAGAGGTGGCCGAGGAATGCACCGAGCGCCGCCAGCATGGCCGCATTCGGGCCGTCGATCGTCCCTGCGATGATGACGGCAACTGTGCCCTTCAGCATGTCGCCGATCAGCGTCGCCGCGGCGAGGCCCTTGCGGCCGGTGCGCAGCACGTTGGTGGCGCCGATATTGCCGGAGCCGACGGTGCGCAGATCCTGGGTACCGGCGAGCCTCGTCAGGATCATGCCGAACGGGATCGAGCCCAGGAGATAGCCGATCAGCAAGGCGGCCGGCAGGAACGCGTCAGCAGACATCGCGGTGGCTCCCCGGACGGTCGGTCCGATCCAATTTGGACGAATCCGTCAACGAAATATTAACCATCAATCCGCACCATGGCCGTGAAAATGAGGGAGCTTATCATGGCTTCTGTTCGCAGGCGGCTGGAGCAGGTTTTCTTTGTCGTTTACGTTGCAGCCATCGTCGTCGGGACGACGATGGAGGCGATGTCGCAACTCGCGGCGCGCTAGGTTCCACTCCGAAAACGCTTCAGACGTGTTCGTAAACCGTCCGACCACCGACGATCGTCCGCGTCACGCGGCCCGAGAAGCGGGCGTCGTCGAACGGCGTGTTCTTGCACAGTGATTTGAGGTCGTCGCGGTCGAGCACCCAGGGGGTGTCGGCGTCGATCACGATCACGTCGGCCGGGGCGCCGGCGCGCAGCGTGCCGCCGGGCAGGCCAAGCAGTTCCGCCGGCCGGGTCGACATCGCCCGGATCAGCGTCTTGAACTCCATCTCGCCATTGTGGATCAGCCGGAGCGCCGCCGGCAGCATGGTCTGCAGGCCGACCGCGCCGCTGGCCGCTTCCGCGAACGGCAGCCGCTTGACCTCGACGTCCTGCGGATTGTGATCGCTCATCACGACGTCGATCAGCCCGGAGGCCAGCGCCGCGACCAGCGCCCGGCGGTCGTCCTCGGTGCGCAGCGGCGGCGCCAGCTTGAGGAAGGTGCGGTAGGGGCCGATGTCGTTCTCGTTCAGCGTCACATGGTTGATCGAGACCGAGGCCGAGACGTTGTGGCCGGCGTCGCGGGCGCGCTTGAGGATCTCCAGCGACTCGGTCGAGGTCAGCGACGCCGCGTGATAGCGCCCGCCGGTCAGGCCTGCGAGCCGCATGTCGCGCTCGAGCATGATCGACTCGGCGGCGGTCGGGATGCCGGCGAGGCCGAGCCGGGTGGCGAACTCGCCTTCGTTCATGACGCCTTCGCCGACCAGATGCGGGTCTCGGTGTGATGCACGATCAGCGCATCGAAATCGCGGGCATAGGTCAGCGCGCGCCGCATCACCTGGGCGTTGGTGACGCTGCGGTCGCCGTCGGTGAAGGCCACGGCACCAGCGGCCTTGAGCAGGCCGATCTCGGTCATCTCGTGGCCCTGCATGCCCTTGGTCAGCGCCGCCATCGGATGGATGTTGACGATCGCGGTGTCGCGGGCGCGGCGCAGCACGAAGTCGACGGTCGCCGAATTGTCGATCACCGGCGAGGTGTCGGGCTGGCAGATGATGGTGGTGATGCCGCCGGCGGCCGCGGCCTGGCTGGCGGAGGCGAAGGTCTCGCGATGACTGGCGCCGGGTTCGCCGACGAAGGCGCGCATGTCGATCAGGCCCGGGGCCACGATCTTGCCGGCGCAGTTGACGATGTCGGTGCCTTCGGGGACACCGGCGGCACCGATGCCGCGCTTGGCGTCACGGATCACGCCGTCGGCGATCAGGACGTCGCCCGGACCGTCGAAGTCGCGCGACGGATCGATGACACGGGCGTTGGCGAGCAGGATGGGGCGGCGATCGGTCAGCATCGGTCTCACGCGTTCGGCAGGTTGCGGGCGAGCGCTTCCAGCACCGCCATGCGCACTGCCACACCCATTTCAACTTGTTCACGGATCAGCGACTGCGCGCCGTCGGCGACGAAGGTGTCGATCTCGACACCGCGGTTCATCGGGCCCGGATGCATCACCAGCGCGTCCGGCTTGGCATAGCCGAGCTTCTTCTGGTCGAGGCCGAAATAGTGGAAATATTCGCCCGACGACGGCACGAAGGAGCCGTTCATGCGCTCGCGCTGCAGCCGCAGCATCATCACGATGTCGGCGCCGTTCAGCCCCTCGCGCATGTCGCGAGCGACCTCGACGCCCATCCGCTCGATGCCGGGCGGCAGCAATGTGGAAGGCGCCACCACGCGGACGCGGGCGCCCATCGTGTTGAGCAGGAAGATGTTGGAGCGCGCCACGCGCGAATGCAGCACGTCGCCGCAGATCGCGATCGTGAGCCCCTCGAGCCGGCCCTTGTTGCGGCGGATGGTCAGTGCATCGAGCAGGGCCTGGGTCGGGTGCTCGTGGCTGCCGTCGCCGGCATTGATCACGGAACCGTCAACCTTGCGCGCCAAGAGCTCGACCGCGCCGGAGGCATGGTGGCGCACCACCAGGATGTCGGGATGCATCGCGTTCAAGGTCACCGCGGTGTCCATCAAGGTCTCGCCCTTGCGGGTCGACATCGATGACACCGACATGTTCATGACGTCGGCGCCCAGGCGTTTTCCGGCGATCTCGAACGAGGACTGGGTCCGGGTCGAGGCCTCGAAGAACAGATTGACCTGGGTGCGGCCGCGCAGACTGGCGCGTTTCTTGTCGACCTGGCGGTTGAGCTCGACGTACTCCTCGGAGAGGTCGAGCAGGCCCGTGATGTCGTCGGCGGAAAGGCCCTCGATGCCCAGCAGATGCCGGTGACCAAGGACAAAAGTCGATTTCAATGATGGGGTCATTAAAGCCAGAGCTATAGGCGCGGATGGCCGGTGGGGCAAGCGCGAAGAGGGCCCTCAGGAGTTTTCCCCGAGTAAGATGCGGCAGGGTTTCCCGGCCGCCACGACCGGGCTTCCGCGGGGCATCCGCGCCTTGCTTTTGCAGGTGTTTCCGGAACAAGAACTGGAGGGCCGGGGATCAACCCGGCGATGACGCCGGAGCGTGCGCTCGTGAAAATTGTCGTGATCGCCGTCGCTGTTGCGGGCCTGATCTGGCCGGCGCTCGCTCAGGGCCTGCCGGGCGACTTCGTATTTCTCCGCGACATCGACCCGACCATCATCCAGGACATCCGCTACGCCGGTGCGAACAACTTCATGGGGCGGCCGATCGCGGGCTACGGCGCCGCGGAATGCGTGGTGAAGCGGGAGGTGGGGTTGCGCCTCAAGGCCGTGCAGCAGGAGTTGGCGCGGCAACGACTGTCGCTGAAGATGTTCGACTGCTACCGGCCCGCCCGCGCGGTCGCCGACATGGTGGCGTGGTCGCGGAACGGCAAGGAGACCGCCGCCGAACGGCGCTACAACCCAGCATTCTCGAAGGTGAATTTGTTCCGCCTCGGCTATATCGCCACCCATTCCGGTCATTCGACCGGGTCTGCCGTCGATCTCACGCTGGTCGATCTTGGCGCCGACAATTCGCGCAAGTTCGATCCGGTCAAGGACTATGCCGACTGCACTGCGCCGGCCACAGCTCGTGCCCCGGAGGGCAGCGTCGACATGGGCACCGGCTATGACTGTTCCGATATCAAGGCCCACACCGCCACCGGCTCGATCACGCCGGCGCAGAAGCGCTGGCGGGCGAGGCTGGTCGCGGCGATGGCCGGGCAGGGATTTGTGAATTATTCAAAGGAGTGGTGGCACTTTTCGCTGCCGGGGACCGGTGGCTCGGCCTACGATTTCCCGATCACACGCGGGCACTAGCGCCGGTTTTCCTCAAATCCGAGGCATTCCGGCAAGACAAAGCTTGCCATCGCATAAGTGGCTGAATGCCGTTTCAACACTCTTTAATTGTGGCCGTGTGAGGTGCGGGCATTGCGGGAGCACGAAGCATGCGTTTAGCAGCCTTTGCACTTATTGCCGTCGGCGCCGCCGGCATCGCGATCTACGATCAATACGACAAGGGCGCGAATTATCAGCGTGTCGATGCACGCATCAGTGCCGTCAACGAGCAATGCTATCTGGAAAAGGTCGAGCGCGGCGTCATCACCAAGACGACGTGGACCTCTGACCTGACCCGTTGTGAGGTTGCCGAGTTGCTCCGCAAGGAGCATCCGAAGTGGCAGGGCTACGACCTGAGGCACAAGATCGAGGTTCGCGTGGTCTACGTCTCGCCGGTCGACGGCGTCTCGCATCAGTCGAGCCTGCAGATGTCCTACTTCCCGAACGGCAAGCCGCTGCGCGCCGGCGACATGTTTCCGGTCCTGGCCTCCAAGACCAAGGCGGACAAGACGCGCATGATCTGATCATCGCGGCGGTTTGGGAGCTCGTCATGCGTATCGGCGTCTACGGGATGATCGCCATCAGCCTTGCCGGCTTCTATGCCTATCGCGAGTTCGACAAGCGGGTGAACTTCCGCCCGATCGACGCCCGCGTCAGCAGCGTCAAGGAGCAATGCTATCTGGAAAAGACGGAGGGAAATCGGAGCTCGACGTCCGATCTGCTGCCGTGCGAACTAACCGAGCTTCTGGCGCGCAACCATCCGAAATGGCAGGGCTACGACATCAAGCACAAGATCGAGATCCGGTTTGCCTATATCTCCCCGGCGGACGGGGCGACGCATGAGTCGAATCTGCAGATGGCGGCCTATCCCGACGACCGGCCGCTGCACGCCGGCGACATCTTCCCCGTCCAGGCGTCCCGCAACGACGCCAACAAGACCCGCGCCAACGACTGGCTGGATCTTAAGCTCGGCCGCCACGCGCCGAGCCACGGAAGCATCTAGCCGAGTGCGCATTTTTCGCTGCCCCGCGCCGGCGCGCGGGCTTATTATTCCACGATTCCAGCTGCCGCGATCCCCGACCGGAGCAGGCCAGTTGTCCGGGTACTATGCGCGCAGAAAGACCATCCCGAGGAGACCATGACGCAGGCTCCGTTCGCCACCCACGACGTGCTGAACCAATCGCCGCCGTTTGAGAACATCGACCTGTTCTCGACCGATGCGCCGCTCTTGGCCGCGGTGGCCGCCAATGGCGGGGCGTCGGCGTCAGCTGAGCTCTCCGATTTCGGCAAGCATTGGGGCTCCGCTGTCATGGCCGAGCGCGGCCGCGTCGCCAACGAGAGCACGCCGAAGCTGCGCACCTTCGATGCCAGGGGTAATCGCCGCGACGAGGTTGAGTTTCATCCGGCCTATCACGAGCTGATGGCGCATTCCGCCCATGCCGGGGTGCACAATTCGACCTGGGCTGCGGACGGCAAGCCGGCCGGCGGCGCGGCCGAGGTAGTGCGCGCGGCGAGATTCTACATCGCTTCCCAGGTCGAGACTGGCCACCTTTGTCCGATCACGATGACGCGCGCTTCGGTCGCGGCGCTGGCTTCGCAGCCGGACATTCTGGCGAAGACGATGCCGGTGATCGGCACGCGCGCGTATGACCCGAGCTTCGCGCCGTGGTGGACCAAGCGCGGCATGACGCTCGGCATGGGCATGACGGAGAAGCAGGGCGGCACCGATGTGCGCGCCAACATGACGCGCGCCGAGCGCGATGGCGACGCCTGGCGCATCACCGGGCACAAATGGTTCATGTCGGCGCCGATGTGCGACGCGTTCCTGGTGCTGGCGCAAGCGAACGACGGTCTGAGCTGTTTCTTCATGCCGCGCTTTGCGCCCGACGGCACCGTCAACGCGATCCACTTCCAGCGCCTGAAGGACAAGCTCGGCAACCGCTCCAACGCCTCGTCCGAGGTCGAATTCCACGGCGCTCATGCCGAGTTGATCGGCGAGGAGGGCAAGGGCATCCGCACCATCATCCAGATGGTGCAGCTGACGCGGCAGGATTGCGCGATCGCATCCGCAGGCCTGATGCGCTCGGGGCTTGCGCATGCGCTCAATCATGCGCGGCACCGCAGCGTGTTCCAGAAGCATCTCGCCGACCAGCCGTTGATGCAGGCGGTGCTGTCCGACATGGCGCTGCATGTCGAGGCGTCGGTCGCGCTGGTGATGCGGCTCTGCCGCGCCTTCGACCGCGCAGGAGCCGATGCGGGCGAGGCCGCCTATATGCGGCTGCTGACGCCGGCGATCAAATACTGGACCTGCAAGAGCGCGCCCGGCTTCCTCTATGAGGCGATGGAGTGCCTCGGCGGCAATGGCTATGTCGAGGAGGGCATTCTGGCGCGGCACTATCGGGAATCGCCGGTCAACGCGATCTGGGAAGGCTCGGGGAATGTGATGTGCCTCGACGTGCTGCGCGCACTCGGCCGCGAGGCCGATGCCGCGCTCGCCGTGTTGCGTGCGCTCGCCGATGAGACCAAGGGTCTGCCGGGTGCCACAGAGGCCGTTGCGTCGATCGGTCGAGCGTTCCGCCGCCCGGACAGCGAGCGCATCGCGCGGCTTGCGGTCGAGCAGTTGGCGCTGCTGGCGGCGTCAGCGGCGCTCAACCAGGTTTCGCCTGACAATGCCGAATTGTTTGCGGCGACAAGGCTTGCCGAACGCCACGCCGGCATGTACGGCGCGGTGGACCTATCCGATGCCGATCAGCGCGCGCTGCTGGCGCGGGCGTTGCCATGAACCATGAAGGTTTGCCGATGGACGCTCTCAATCCCGATAATCCGCCGGCCTCCCTCGAGCCACCGCCGCGTCCCCCGCGGGTCTGGAAGTTCTGGGGCACCGCGGTGTGGGGCTTTTTGATCTTCGCCGCGATGTTCGTCGGCCAGGTCGCCGTCATCGTCTGGCGCATCATCGCGCAGGGCGGCGAATTGTCGGCGGCCGGCATCACCCATGTGGTCGCCGACGGCCTGACGATCTCGCTCTCGGTCCTCGCCGGCCTGCCGATGGTGCTGCTGGTGCTGTGGTTCGCGATCCGCCGGACCCGGATTTCGTTCGCCGATTATCTCGGGCTGCGCGGTACGTCGTGGAGGAACGTGATCATCGGCATCGTCGCGCTCGTCGTGCTGGTCGGCGCCTGGGACATGGTGTCCCGCGCCGCAGGCCGCGAGGTGACGCCTGGCTTCATGGGCGACGTGTTGAAATCGGCACAGGAGCACAGCGCGCTGTGGCTCCTGGTGATCGCTTTCGCCGTGGCCGCGCCGCTTTGGGAGGAACTGTTCGCGCGCGGCTGGCTCTATCGCGGCTGGTCGGAATCCAGGCTCGGCCCGTATGGCGCGATCCTGTTGTCGTCGCTCGTGTGGACGGTGATGCACCTGCAGTACGACTGGTTCTTCCTCTGCCAGGTGCTGACGATCGGGCTCCTGTTCGGCTATCTGCGCTTCCGCACCGGCTCGACCTGGCTGACCATCCTGCTGCACGGGCTGAACAATTTTGCCGCGACGATCCAGACCTGGTGGCTGGCGGGCTGATCGGCTCAGGACAGCAGTGAGGGTTTGCCGGGACGCTCGGCATACATCTCGGCCGTCCATTCCATCAGACATTGCTCTGCATAGCGCAGGCCTTTGGTAGTCCGCTCGAGGCAGTCCTGGCCAACATCGCTGTCGGGACCACGCGAAATGGCCTCGGCGATGTACAGTCCAGCCATTGAAACACCCTTACGGATATCTTCCAGTGCCAGGATGCAGTCGCGCTGCCGAGCCTGGGCTTCACTGGTCCTGGGCTTCGCTTCCTGCGCAAGCGTTAGTTGGGAAATTGTTCTCAGGCCCAGCCAACTGAAGACACCGCACAGCTGCCTCACGCGTTCCGGCGCGCTAGCGTCGAAGCCCTTGACGTTCCTCATGAGCTGCACTTTTCGGCTGACAAGCTCGGCAAGTGCGGTCCGCACGGCGCGCGCGCCCGCCTCAGTGAAGGTGTAACTGCTTGCCAGGTGCGCCATGGGCACGTCGTCGACTGCGATCCGTTGTGTCCAGTCTGCGCGTTCCATCTGCGACCACAGCACATCATTGTGGCTCCCCACCGATGTGATCATCGCGCTACCGGGGCGTGCCGCCGCGCCTTCATTTACGGACAGATCGCCGGGCGAAAGGGTCGCGAGCCAGAGGCAGAGCTGACGGGAGTCAAAGGCCGACGAATTGGAATTGTTGTTCACGCATGCGGCCCGCTGGTTGCATCATGGGTCTAGCAACGTAGACTTGAAATGACGGTAAAGGCAAAAAGTCGATTTGTGTGCATTTTCCGCGAACGATGGCTTTTGGCCCAGGGCCGACGCATAGACGCGTGCGCCTTGACGTCGCCACGCGAGGCAGAGCGGACGTGATGATTCTGTAAGTGCGCCTCCAATGCCCCACCGCGCCGATCACGACCTGTACCGATCGGCGCCAAAATCGTCTGCAGCGAGGTGGGCCGGACGAGCAGCAGCGCGTCGGGAACCTGACGAAGAGGATGCAAGCGCCTCCGTCATAGTGCTATGATCCAAATCTACGAACGAGCGCGGGCCGGATCGAAAACAGGCAGCGGCGGCTGCCGTCGTGCGAGCTCTTGCCATGGCTACGTTGTTCCGAACTGTTCTGGCCAGCGTCGTCGCGCTGGTGTCGCTCGGCGCCATCACGCAGCAGGTGCGCGACCAGGGTGCGACCGATACCGAAATCCGGATCGGCAATCTGATGCCGTATAGCGGCACGCTGGAAATCTTCGGCCAGATCGGCAAGGCCGAAGCCGCCTATTTCGACATGATCAACGAACGCGGCGGGATCAACGGCCGCAAGATCCGCTTCATGTCCTACGACGATCTGTCCGACGCCTCCAATGCGATGGACCTCACGCGCATTCTCGTCGAGACCGACAATGTGCTCCTGATGTTCGGTTCGTTCGGGACGCCGGATAATCTCGCCGTGCGGAAGTATCTCAACGAACGGCAAGTCCCCCAGCTTTTCGTTGCCTCCGGCGATCAGGACTTCGGCGAGCCGTCGGCCTTTCCGTGGACCATGGGCTGGCAGCCATCATACCGCGAGGAGGGGCGGATCTACGCCAACTATATCCAGGCTTTCTATCCTGGAAAGAAGATCGTGGCGCTCTGGGAGAACGACCAGTTCGGCGTGAATTGTTCAAGGGGCTGGTGCAAGGGCTGGGCGACGTCGCCCACAACATCAGGGTCGACATCGCCTATGATGTCGACGATCAGCATCTGGACGGCCACATCTCGATCCTGAAGCAATCGGGCGCCGAGGTCTTCGTGTTTGCGGGCGTGCCGGAAAATGCCGCCAAGGTGATCCGGGCGGCGGCCGACCATGGCTGGCGGCCGGTGTTTGTCGTGAACCAGATGGCGTCATCGATTGAGACGGTGCTGAAGGCGGCCGGCACGGAGAACGCGACCGGCGTCATCACCGCCGCCTTCCTGAAGGATGCGAGCGATCCGGCCTGGAGGGAAGATCAGGGCGCCTGGCACAGCTTCCTGGACAAATATACCAAAGCCGGCGGCAAGGACGACGCTGCTGCCGTCTATGGCTATGCGGCCGCCGAAACGATGGTCCAGGTGCTCAGGCAATGCGGCAACGATCTGTCGCGCGAAAACGTCATGAAGCAGGCCGCCGCGCTCAGGGACTATCAGGCATCGGCCTTGCTCCCGGGCATCAAGATCAACACCGATCACTTTCGACCGGTCGAGCAATTGCGGTTGCTTCAATTCGATGGCCGCAGCTGGCAGCCGATCGGCGATGTGCTCGATACGGCGTTCACTGGTTCGTCCGGAAAGTAGCGACGACGCTTCGCTCGCTCGGTCACAACATCAAGCGCCTTACGGCCCGACCGCGGCGATCACGATCGGCATGGTGATCGCAGCCAGGATCGTCTGCAGCGTGATGATCTGGGCGAGCAGGGGGGCGTCGCCGCCCATCTGGCGCGCCAGCACATAGGCTGACGGTGAGGTCGGCACCGCGGCGCAGGCGGCGACGATGGCGAGATTGGCGCCGGTGACGCCGAACCACACCGCGAGCGCGACCGTGAATACCGGCATCAGGACCAGCTTCAGCACCAGTGCGATGCTGGCGGCGAGGCTGGGGCGGAAGATGCCTTCCAGATGCAGCCCGGCGCCGGTCACCAGCAGGCCGATCGCCAGCGACGAGCCGCCGAGCGCGTCGGCGACATCGTGCCAGATCTGCGGCAGCGGGATGTGCGCGACGTTGATGACGAGCCCGATCACGCAGGCCCAGATCAGCGGGTTCTTCAGCACGGTCATCACGATGGCGCTCACGGACCGCTTCTCCGAGGAGGCATATTTGGCCAGCACGGCGACGCTGAAGACATTGACCAGCGGGATGATGGCGACCATCGCGACCGAGGCGAGCGCGAGCCCCGTGCTGCCATAGAGATTGCGCGACACCGACAGCGCGACATAGGTCTGCCAGCGTGTCGCGCCCTGGAAGATCGAGCTGAAGGCGGGGCCGTCGACGCCGGCGCGGGCCAGCGGGGCCCGCAGGGCAAGACAGAGCAGGCACATCACGAGCGCCGCCAGCAGCAGCGCGCCGCCGACGCCGGCGACCGGCACCTTGGTCAAATCGGCCTTGACCAGCGTCTGCACCAGCAGCACCGGGAACAGCACGTAGTAAGTGAGCTGCTCCAGTCCATGCCATTGGCTGTCGAGCCGCATCAGCGTCCGCTTCAGGATGAAGCCGAGCACGATCAGCAAGAAAACCGGCAACAGCGCCGCGATCACCACGGCCATCGTCAGCGCTCTCCGCGCAGCTTTGCGAGCCGGTCGAGTGCACCTTGCAGGATGAAGATCGCGGCATGCTCGTCGATCACCTCAGCGCGCCGGGCGCGGCTGACGTCCATCCCGATCAACTCGCGCTCGACCGCCGCGGTCGACAGCCGCTCGTCCCACAGCCCGATCGCAAGCGCGGTGAGCCCGGCGAGATTGCGGGCAAAAGCCCGGGTCGATTGTGCGCGCGGGCCTTCGCTGCCGTCCATGTTGATCGGCAGGCCCAGCACGAAACCGACCGCGTTGCGCTCGGCCGCGATCGCGAGCAGCCGCGCTGCGTCGGCCTTGAACTGCTTGCGCTGGATGGTCTCGACGCCGGTCGCGAGCCGCCGGTCCGGATCGGAGACGGCAACGCCGATGGTCTTGGTGCCGAGGTCGAGGCCGACCAGCGCGCCGCGGTCGGGCCAATGCGGCGCGGCTTCGATCAGGGGAAGGATAGGGGCGGGCATGGCCCTGCGCTTAGCACGCAGCCGCGCGCCGAGGCAAAGCCCGCCGGCGGGCGGGCCTCCATGCGAAAATGCCGATCAGGCGGCGATCACCCGATCGTCGCCGCCGAGGCACGCGACAAGGCCCTGCAACGGACTGTACTGGTGCGCGGAGCGGCGCTGGATGAACAGCGTCTCGACCTGTGCATGCTTCGGATTGAGCTTGTGGATATTGATGTCGCGCTGGACGTGGTCGCGTTCGACGACCGCGCGCGGCAACAGCGTCACGCCCATGTCGGCGGCGACGCAGCCGACCATGCCGTCGAGCGTGCCGAGTTCGAAACGCGCGGCGGACGGCCAGCCGAACTCGGTGAACACCTGTTCGAGGCGCTGCCGGTAGGTGCAGCCGGTGCGGAACACCAGTGCGGTCGGGCCCGATTCCGATGTGCCGGCGCGCAACGCGGCAAGCGATTTCCAGCGTTGCGCGGTGACGAGCACCAGTTCCTCGGTGAAGGCCGATGTTGCGGACAGCTCGGCATGCTCGATCGGACCGGCGACGAAGGCGCCATCGAGCGAGCCGTCAAGCACGGCGGCCACGAGATCGGCGGTCGGCGCGGTGCGCAAGGTCAGGCGCACCGCCGGATAGCGGCGGTGAAACTCGGCAAGCAGCGTCGGCAGCCGCACCGCTGCGGTGGTCTCCATCGACCCGATCGACAGCGGGCCCTTCGGCTCGCCGTCGTCGCGCGCGGCGAGCACGGCTTCGCGCGACAGCGCCGCCATGCGCTGCGCATACGGCAACAGCCGGCGGCCGGCGCCGGTCAGCGACATGCCGCGGCTGTGACGCTCGAACAGCGCTGTGCCGATCTCGGCCTCCAGCGCCTTGATGCGCTGGGTGACGTTGGACTGCACGGTATTCAGCTCTTCGGCGGCCCGGGTGATGCCGCCGAGCCGGGCGACCGTGGAAAAGGTGAGCAGGTCGGTCAATTCCATCTGGGACCACCGTTTCAATTTAGAGATGGCAGCGTTCTCTAGTATTCATTTTGACAGAATGTTAGGCCCGCTTAGGCTTGGAGTCCAGAACAGCAAGTCCAGAACAGGGAGCAAGCGCATGCCGATCAGCACCGAATTGACGGCGCGTCTGGGCACCGAACATCCGATCCTGGCGGCGCCGATGGCGATGATCACGGGGAGCCGGTTGGTGAAGGCGGTGAGCGAGGCGGGGGGCTTCGGCATTCTGGGCGGCGGTTACGGAGACAAGGCCTGGCTCGCGGCGGAGACCGCGGCGCTCAGGGGATTTCGCCGTCCGTTCGGCATCGGCTTCATCACCTGGAGTCTCGCCAAGCAACCCGAGCTGATGGACATCGCGCTGGAGGCGCGGCCGCGCGCGGTGATGCTGTCGTTCGGCGATCCCGCGCCGTTCGCGCCTGATATCAAAGCCGCCGGCGCGCTGCTGATCTGCCAGGTGCAGAATGAGGAGATGGCGCAAGCGGCGCTCGATTGCGGCGCCGATATCCTGATCGCGCAGGGAACGGAGGCGGGTGGTCACGGCGCGTCGCGCACCACGCTCGACATCGTGCCTGCGATCATCGATTTCGCGGCAGGACTGTGCCTGTGGTCGCGGCCGGCGGCATCGCTGATGGCCGCGGCTTGGCTGCGATGATGATGCTCGGCGCCTCCGGCGTGCTGATGGGCACGCGCTTCTATGCCAGCGTCGAGGCCGACGCGCCCGAGCAGGCGAAGCAGTTGATCCGCGCGGCCAAGAGCGGCGAGACGGTGCGCGGCGTGGTGATGGACTGGTCGCGCAAGCTGATGTGGCCGGCGCCGTTCACCGCGCGTTCACTTGCCAACGATCATTTGCGGCGCTGGTCCGGTCGCGAGATCGAGCTGATGCAGCGCGCGGACGAGATCGCGGTGGAGTATGCCGCCGCGAGGGAAGCAGGCAATTTCGACACTGCCGCGGTGTTTGCCGGCGAGTCCGTCGGCCTGATCCATGATATCGTTCCCGCGGCCGAGATCGTCGGCCGCATCGTCGCCGAAGCCGAGCAGTCGCTGCAGGGGCGGCGCAACTTTCTCTCCTCTTTGACCTGAACAAACGCGAGACACACCATGTGGCCGGACCGTCGATTGATCGATCGCTTCAAGACCGAATTCCCGATCGTGCTGGCACCGATGGCCGGCGTGATGGACGCGGAACTGGTGATCGCGGTGGCGCAGGGCGGCGGGCTCGGCTCGCTGCCATGCGCGATGCTGTCGGCCGAGAAGGCGCGCGAGCAGGTCAACATCATCCGCCAGCGCGTGTCTGCGCCGGTCAACCTCAACTTCTTCTGCCACAAGGCGGTCGATGCCGATCCGGCGCGCGAGGCACAATGGCGGCAGCGGCTCGCGCCTTACTACCGCGAGCATGGCCTCGATCCTAACGCACCGGTCAACGCGGCGAACCGCGCGCCGTTCGATGCAGCATTCTGCGCCGTGGTCGAGGAGCTGAAGCCCGAGGTCGTCAGCTTCCATTTCGGCCTGCCCGAGCCAACACTGTTGCAACGGGTGAAGGGGACCGGCGCCATCGTGATGTCGTCGGCGACGACCGTGAAGGAGGCGATCTGGCTCGAGGAGAACGGCGCCGACGTCGTCATTGCGCAGGGCGCCGACGCCGGCGGCCATCGCGCCATGTTCCTGACCGATGATATTGCCGAGCAGCCGGGGACATTCTCGCTGCTGCCGCAGGTGGTGGATGCGGTGAAGGTGCCGGTCGTCGCGGCCGGCGGCATCGCCGATGGGCGTGGGATCGCGGCGGCCTTCGCGCTTGGCGCCTCGGCCGTGCAGGTCGGCACAGCCTATCTACGCTGCCCGGAATCCAAGGTGAGCGCGCAGGGCCGTGTTGCGCTGGCGCAGGCCAGCGATGAATCGACCGTCATCACCAATGTGATGACCGGCCGTCCTGCACGCGGCGTCGCCAATCGTGTGATGCGCGAAGTCGGCCCGATCTCGCCTGACGCGCCGGCGTTCCCGCACGCGGCCACTGCGCTCGGGCCGATCAAGGCGGCTGCCGAAAAACAGGGCAAGGTCGATTTCACCAATCTGTGGGCCGGGCAGGCGGTTCGGATGGGCAAGGAGATGCCGGCCGCCGAGCTGACCCGCGCACTGGCGGGCGCGGCGCTGGCGCGGATGGGGGCGCTGTCTCAGGCCTGACGCGCGGCCTCGTCCCGGCTGATGTCCAGGTGCTCGGTCGCGAGCCTGCGATAATGCGCGGCCATTTCCTTGTAATGCTGCCGGGAAATCGGATCCGCGGCGCTTTCGGCGCGGCGTTCGAACATCTCGGCCTTTTCCTGCAGAGCCTTTGCCTGGGACATGGCTATTGCTCGCCCCGCTCAGACCAGGCAGGCCACGTATACGATTGCGATCCCGAGCACTGTGCCGATCGACCACAGAGCGGGGTCCCAGCCCTCCGACCGGGGGCGGCTTTCGAGCATTGACATGACGCGCTCCGAACTTTTCTGTTTGGAGGGAGTAGGCGCCGGCAATGTTTCCGGACAACTTCGTGGCGGGCACGAAGTGGTTTCGTCGCGGGGTTTTGCAGCCCCAATGCCCGCCCGGAAATGTCTCGACGGGGACAGCCGGGGGGCGGAAGCCCAGAAGGCGCGGAATTGGCGCGGTTGCGGCGCAAAACCGGCCTCTGCTATACGGCAGGCTGACCTTTCAGCCTGACCACCCGAGGCCCTATATAATGTCCGTAGATGCCACGACCGTCCGCCGCATCGCGCATCTGGCGCGGATCGCGGTCAGCGACGCCGAAGTTCCCCATCTCCAGGGCGAGCTGAACGCGATGCTGGCCTTTGTCGAGCAGCTGTCGGAGGTGAATATCGAGGGCGTCGAGCCGATGACCTCGGTGACGCCGATGGAGATGAAGAAGCGCGCCGACGTGGTCAATGACGGCGAGATCGCCGATGTCATCGTCCGCAATGCGCCCGATGCCGTGAACGACTTCTTCCTGGTGCCGAAGGTGGTCGAGTAAACAGCCCGATCGGATAAGTCCAATGTGTCTGCTCTGCGACGATGAGAAGGCCTACAAGGCCTATATGGACTTCCTCGATGCGATGGAGCGCAAGGGGAAGGTCGCCGATCCCAATGCGGCGATGGACGCCGTGCTCGACCATCTCGAGGCGCTCGATGCCGCCCGCGCCAAGGAAAATGCCAACAACCGGGCGCGCCAAGACGACCCCGCCAACGACAAAACCCTGTCTCCGTTCTTCTGCAGCCCGATCAATAAATGACCGATTTGACATCGCTGACGATCGCCGAGGCCCGCGAGGGCCTGGCGAGCAAGTCCTTCACCGCCGCTGAGCTGACCGATGCGCATCTCGCCGCCATCGAGGCCGCGCGGGTGCTCAATGCCTATGTGCTCGAAACGCCTGACCGTGCCCGCGAGATGGCGAGGGCCGCCGACGAGAAGATCGCCAAGGGCGAGGGCGGACCGCTGGCCGGCATCCCGCTCGGCATCAAGGACCTGTTCGCGACCCGCGATATCAGGACCACGGCGTGCTCGAAGATCCTCGGCAACTTCATCCCGCCCTACGAGTCGACGGTGACCTCGCAGCTCTGGCGCGACGGCGCGGTGCTGCTCGGCAAGCTCAACAATGACGAGTTCGCGATGGGCTCGTCGAACGAAACCTCGTGCTTCGGACCGGTCACCAATCCGTGGCGCCGTGAAGGCAGCAACACCACGCTGGTGCCGGGCGGCTCGTCCGGCGGTTCGGCCTCGGCGGTGGCGGCGCTGCTCTGCATGGGCGCGACGGCGACCGACACCGGCGGCTCGATCCGCCAACCGGCCGCGTTTACTGCGACCGTCGGCATCAAGCCGACCTACGGCCGCTGCTCGCGCTGGGGCATCGTGGCGTTTGCGTCTTCGCTCGACCAGGCCGGCCCGATCGCGCGCACCACGCGCGACGCCGCGATCCTGATGCGCTCGATGGCCGGGCACGATCCGAAGGACACCACGTCGGTCGACATCGCGGTGCCGGACTACGAGCCGCGATCGGCAAGTCCGTGAAGGGCATGAAGATCGGCATTCCCAGGGAGTATCGGCTCGACGGCATGCCTGCCGAGATCGAAAAGCTCTGGAGCGACGGCGCGCAATGGCTGAAGGCGGCCGGCGCCGAGCTCGTCGAGGTGTCGCTGCCGCACACCAAATACGCGCTGCCGGCCTACTACATCGTGGCGCCGGCGGAGGCTTCGTCGAACCTCGCGCGCTATGATGGCGTGCGCTACGGACTGCGCGATCCCGGCAAGAACATCATCGAGATGTACGAGAACACTCGCGCCGACGGCTTTGGCGACGAGGTCCGCCGCCGCGTGCTGATCGGCACCTATGTGCTCTCGGCCGGCTATTACGATGCCTATTATCTGCGTGCGCAGAAGGTGCGGACGCTGATCAAGAAGGATTTCGAGGACTGCTTCGCCAAGGGCGTGAATGCGATCCTGACGCCGGCGACGCCGTCGGCGGCGTTCGGCATCGGCGAGAAGGGCGGGGCCGATCCGGTCGAGATGTATCTCAACGACATCTTCACGGTGACCGTGAACATGGCGGGCCTGCCCGGCATCGCTGTGCCCGCCGGTAAGGACAGCCAAGGTTTGCCGCTCGGCCTGCAACTGATCGGCCGTCCGTTCGACGAGGAGACGCTGTTCTCGCTCGGCGAGGTGATCGAGCAGGCGGCCGGCCGGTTCACGGCGCCCAAATGGTGGTGAGCGATGGCGGATTTCCGCGCCAGTCTCGCTGACGCTGCGCCTGACGACGCGTTGCCGCCACCGCTCGCGGCGCTGTGGTGGGCGAAGAAGGGCGATTGGGACCAGGCGCACCGCATCGTGATGAATGAGAGCGACGCCAATTCGGCCTGGGTGCATGCCTATCTGCATCGCGTCGAGGGCGACCTCGGCAATGCCGGCTATTGGTATCGCCAGGCCGGCCAGCCGGTCGCAAAGGACACGCTCGAGGCCGAGTGGGAGCGGATTGTTTCCGCGCTTTCGGCCTCGTGAGCGCGAGGCGCGGTGCTGAGGCACCGCGAGCATTAACCGTGTTTCGGCCGCCATGCCGCCGCCCAGATTGGCCGTGATAGGCTGGTGGAACCGGGCGGGGGCCAGTGGCAAAGAGAGTATTCGTGCGTGGGTCGGGCATAGGGGGATGGCTGTCAGCACTGCTGGTGGCCGTGGTGGCAGCGGGCCTTGCCGGCTGCGCCTCCGTCTACAATCTGCCCGGCAATGTGCCGCTCGGTGCCGCGCTCGACGACAACAGCAGCGCCCGCGAAATCCCGCCTTATGAAGATGATCTGCTGCTCGCGCTGTCGTTCTCCGGCGGCGGCACGCGCGCCGCTGCGTTCTCGTTCGGCGTGCTGGAAGAACTCGACCGGGTGCGCTCCAGCGCCGCCGGCACCAAGACGCTGCTCGATCGCGTCGACTTCGTCTCCGGCGTCTCCGGCGGCTCGGTCACCGCCGCCTATTTCGGATTGAAGCGGCGTGCGGCGCTCGCCGATTTCCGCGAACGCTTCCTGCTGCGCAATGCCGAGGAGGGACTGAAGACCAAGATCTCGCTCGGTAATATCGGGCGGGCGCTGGGCGGCGGCGTCAACGACAGCCAGTTCACCGACTGGCTCGACCAGAACCTGTTCGACGGCGCGCGGTTCGAGGCATTGCCCGACGACCGCCGGCCGCGGGTGTGGATCAACGCCTCCGACATCTACAACCGCACGCCGTTCGTGTTCGGCAAGGCCTCGTTCGACGCGCTGTGCAGCGACATCCGCTCCTATCGTGTCGCCGAAGCGGTGGCGGCATCCGCCGCGGTGCCGCTGGCATTCGCCCCGATCGTGCTGCAAACTATCCCGGCGGCTGCGCCGCGCCGCTGCCGCCCTGGTACGATCGGGTGCGCAACGATCCGAACGCGCAACCGTTGCTGCGATCCTATGCCGAGGCCCAGGCCCGCTACCGCGACGGCTCGATGCGCTACGTCAAGCTGCTCGATGGCGGACTCGTCGACAATTACGGGCTGTCTGCGCTCAGCATCGGTCTGCTCGCCGCGCAGCGTCCTTACGAGCCGCTCGACGAGCGACAGGCGGCCAAGCTGAAGCGCATCCTGTTCCTGGTGGTCGATGCCGGCCGCGGCGTCTCCGGCGATTTCGTGCAGACGCTCGAAGGACCGAACGGCGTCGAGCTGGTGTCCGCGGCCGCCGACACCGCGATCGATTCCAGCGTGCGCTCGAGCTACGCCGCCTTCACGTCGCTCGCCGGCGACTGGTCGGGCAAGCTGAAGCGCTGGCGCTGCGGCCTGTCGGCGGCGGATCGGAGCCGGCTCGGCGTCGGCCCCGGCTGGAAGTGCGGCGACGTCGCGATCTATGTCGAGCGGCTCGGCTTCGACCGGCTGGGACCGGAACGCGCCGGGATCCTGAACGCCATCCCGACCCGGCTGTCGCTGCCGCCGGAGCAGGTCGATCAGCTGATCGCGGGCGGCGCGGACGCGCTGCGCTCGAGCAAGGCCTACCAGCAGTTCCGGCGCGGGCTCTGATCCGCGTTCATGCGCTGGCGCCGGGCCCCGAGGGACTGCAAGGGGGATAGGAAGCCGGCTTGACTGGCGCGGTTGGTTGCGCGAAGCCCAATCCATCCCAGATATCACTTATCCGGAAACCGAGATCCATGACCGCAGCTGCCGCCCCGCATAAACTGATCAAGAGCGCCACCGGCGATTGGGAGGTCGTGATCGGCATGGAAGTCCATGCCCAGGTCACCTCGAACTCAAAGCTGTTCTCCGGCGCGTCGACTGCGTTCGGCGGCGAGCCCAACTCCCATGTCTCGCTGGTCGATGCCGCGATGCCGGGCATGCTGCCTGTGATCAACGAGGAGTGTGTCCGCCAGGCGGTGCTCACCGGTCTCGGGCTGAATGCGAAGATCAACCTGCGCTCGGTGTTCGACCGCAAGAACTATTTCTATCCGGACTCGCCACAGGGCTACCAGATCAGCCAGTACAAGTCGCCGATCGTGGGCGAGGGCGAGGTATCGCTCGAGCTCGACGGCGGCCGCAGCGTCACCATCGGGATCGAGCGGCTGCATCTGGAACAGGACGCCGGCAAGTTGCTGCACGATCAGTCGCCGACGATGTCCTATGTCGACCTCAACCGGTGCGGCGTCGCGCTGATGGAGATCGTCTCCAAGCCCGACATCCGCGATGCCGAGCAGGCCAAGGCCTACGTCACCAAGCTGCGCTCGATCCTGCGCTACCTCGGCACGTGCGACGGCGACATGGAGAAGGGCAATCTGCGCGCCGACGTCAACGTCTCGGTGCGCCGCTACGGCGAGACCGCGTTCGGTACCCGCTGCGAAATCAAGAACATGAACTCGGTCAACTTCATCGGCCAGGCGATCGAGTACGAGGCGCGGCGTCAGATCGAGATCATCGAGGACGGCGGCACCATCGACCAGGAAACCCGGCTGTTCGATCCGAACAAGGGCGAGACGCGCTCGATGCGCTCCAAGGAAGAGGCGCACGACTACCGTTACTTCCCGGATCCCGATCTCCTGCCGCTTGAGTTCACCCGGTCCTTCGTCGACGGCCTCAAGGCGCAGCTGCCGGAACTGCCTGATCAGAAGCGGTCCCGTTTTATTACGGGCTTTGGCCTGTCGCCCTATGATGCGAGCGTGCTGGTCGCCGAGCGCGAGAGCGCGGAGTTCTACGAGACGGTGCTGTCGGGTCTTGCCGACAAGGCGCGCGACGGCAAGCTCGCCGCCAACTGGGTGATCAACGAGCTGTTCGGCCGGCTGAACAAGGAGAGCGTTGCGATCGCGGCCTCGCCGGTGTCGGCACAGCAGCTCGCCGCGATCGTCGATCTGATCGGCGAGGGAACGATTTCCGGCAAGATCGCCAAGGACTTGTTCGAGATCGTCTGGCAGGAGGGCGGCGATCCGCGCGCGCTCGTCGAGACGCGCGGCATGAAGCAGGTCACCGACCTCGGCGCGATCGAGAAGGTGGTCGACGACATCATCGCCGCCAATCCCGACAAGGTCGAGCAGGCCAAGGCGAAGCCGCAACTGGTCGGCTGGTTCGTCGGCCAGGTGATGAAGTCGTCGGGCGGCAAGGCGAACCCGCAGGCGGTCAACGACCTCTTGAAGTCGAAGCTCGGCATCTGACCGAACAGGACAATGATGTTGTCCTTGGCGCATGATCCAACCGGATCATGCTCTCGCGCGATCGCCTTTCGCCTCGTCGCGCGCGCGTGAACGCGGCGTGATCCCAGCTCACAGCCTCCCTCGACGGTCGCACTGACGCCCTCGGCGCCGAATCGGCGAAGCTGCGATTCGTTCGCGAAACCGGCTCGGATGACCGCAAACGAGGCAAAAGCCGTCTTTCCCACGAAAATTTTTTCGTTGCCAAAAATTACGACTCGGCGTCGGCCACGCGCCGCTTTTCGTCGCCGCCCGCGACTCAACGCAACGACGATCGCGCATCGATCGCTTCAATGCGAATTCAATGAAAGCCTACAATACAAGGCATTTCCCGCAACGTTGACAAATGCCGATGTCGACAGCTGTTGCACTTCTTGCATCGTCGCGCGAATGCGTCGTCGATTTGAACGGCGGCGCGCGCTGTGCGCACTGCCACCGCTGCGTCAACACTTCCTTAAGCGGGACACTGTTTTTTTCGATCTGTTGGTGTATTCGGGAAGTAGTGCATATCGATTCCCGAGTGCACGCAGCGAAGTAGAGCCATCTCACATACTGGAGGGCAACATGGCTAAGAAGGCAAAGAAGGCGAAGAAGGTTAAGAAGGCGAAGAGCGCAGTGAAGAAGACTGCGAAGAAGACCCGCAAGGTCGCCAAGAAGAAGTAAGCCTCTCGCCTTGAGAGGATTGCCGGCGGCTTGACGCCGGCACGTCGCGAGAGCCAGCGGACGGACTGCTGAGAGGCACATCCCACCCAAGGCTCTGGCTGACGAAAGAGGGTGTCGGCGAGACATCAGGTCAAACGGCTGGATCGAATTTCGGAGAGGGCAACCTTCCCAAAACCGGTCCGGCAGAAGAAACAGAGATTTCTTCGTTCGGTGCGGGACCGGCTTGGTTCCGCAATTTCACCGGCGAGAATGCCGACTGAAATCTGGTCCTGACGTGTTCGCCGACCCCCTCGTTCCGGCGGCCTGCGCAGTCCGCGCCCCGCCAACCATTTTCCCATTTCCAGTTCTGGACCGACGTCAGGCTTTACGGCCTCGCGTTGCATGTGTGCGTGCACCCGGCTGCGCGCCGTTCGGTGGATCGCTCGCGGTCGTGCTACCCGTCCGTCATTCTCGAGACTGACTGCGCGCCAGGGCCGTCGCGCGCCCGCGGGCCATTGTCCGCCATGGTTATCGTTGTCCGAAGCACCAGGGTAAACCGGCGTTCACGAATACGCAGAAGTGCCTGCGGCACAGGCACTTCTGCGATTTCGCCGGGCGCCCCCGGCGGCGCCGGTTTACATCCCGTTCATCGCGATACTTAAACCGCTCTTCAAATTTGATGGGCCATGATCATCCCAACAAGCCGGCAACCGGCGAGCGGTGATCCCTCGGGATCAGCGCGGGGCATGATCAAGAGATCAGCCCGGCGCATGATCCAAGGATCAGCGCGGGGATATCAGGGTAGTTGAACAGTGGACGGGGGCCGCGCTCGGGGGAGCGGCGGCCAACAAAAAAAGGGGAATGACGACAATGTTTCAGGGGGTCATCGATCAGGATAGCGCGGTCCCGGTTGCTGCGACTGCAATCCAGGACGTGCTGTTCGAGCGCGGCATGTATTGGGCGAGCGGCCGCTCCGGCGTGGTCAACCTCGTCGCGGCGCACAAATGGTTCAACCTGGCGGCGCTCAAGGGACGTACCGACGCGATCGCGCACCGCCGCGAAGTCGCCGAGCAGATGTCCGATGTCGAGATCGCGGCTGCCCAGCGCGAAGCCCGCGCCTGGATGACGACGCATTAGGTTTCGTTTGGCGCGCTTTCTCCCCGCGAACCGGTAACCGCTTCGCGCGAAAACGCTCAAGCTCAACAGCTGTCGAGCCGGGAGCCTCGGCTCCCCTCGCTCCATCTAGAACCAGTATCGCGCGGCGTAGATCACGGTCATCACCGCTCCGGCCACGATCACGAACTGCCGGACGATATTGGCGGGAAGAACCCGGATCAGGTGACCTCCCGCATAGCCGCCGGCCATGGCGCCGAGCAGCATCGCCGACGTCTCCGGCCACCACACCGCTCCCTGCACGATGAAGATCAATGTGGCGGCGAGCGACACGCAGGTCGCGAGCAGGTTCTTCAACGCCTTGATCGCCCTGATGTCGTTGGGCTCCGTGACCGACAGCACCGCGGTCAGGATGACGCCGAGCCCGGCGCCGAAGAACCCTCCATAGACACATGCCAGTCCCAGCACGGCCGCGCTCGCGCGGGTCGAGGGCAGGGTCGCGGTCTTCTGCTGCCCGATGGTCCGGCTCTGGATCTGCGGCGCGAAGGCAAACAACAGCGTCGCGAAGCCGATCAGGGCCGGCACCGGCAGCACGAATAGCCGCTCGGGAAGCAGCAGCAGGACGCCGGCGCCGATCGCGCCGCCGAGCGTCGAGACGAGGACGAAGCTGATCGTGCGCGGTGTCGGCGGCGGCAGCTTGCCGCGATCGGCGAGCGCTGCGATCAGATGCCCCGGCGAGATCGCCACCGCATTCGATGCGTTGGCGATGACGGCCGGCAAGCCCGCCGCGAGCATCGCCGGAAACGTGATCAGCGTCGCGCCGCCCGCCAGGGCGTTGATGATGCCTCCGGCGATACCGGCGGCGAGCAGCAGAAGACTTGTCTGGATATCCATGCGTCACCCAATTCGAGGGTGAGCAGGCTAGCGGGCGGAGCCGCGGTCCGTCTGGAACGTCTGTGACGCCGCTTCAGTCGCGCCAATAGACGCCCGGTGTCGTGCCAAAGGTGCGGCGGAACAGCCGGGTGAGGTGGCTCTGGTCGGAGAAGCCCGCATCGGCCGCAACCGCAGCGATCGGCTCGCCCGCGCGCAGCAACTGCCGGGCAAGATTGAGCCGGGCGAGCAGGCGGAACGCATGCGGCGCGACGCCGAGTTCGCGCCTCACCATGCGGCTGAACCCTTCGCGGCTTCGCCCGAAGCCTGCGGCAACCGCGCCGATCGGCTCGAGGCTCTGCGTCAGGGCGGCGCCGAGCCTGGACCGGTTGACGAGCCCGGCTGATGGAGACGGCGTGCGCGAAAGCATGTCGTCGGCGATCTCGAGGATGTGCTCGGGCGATATCTCGCCGACGCGCTGCCAGCGCGCTCCGATGCCGATGACCCGGAGTGACGAGCAGGCGCGGCTCGCCGGAACATAGGCGTTCAGGCAAACCGTCTCCTCGTCCGGCATCGGCAGCGGTGCGTGCAACATGCCCGCCGGGATGAGCGCCGCATGGCCGGCCGGTACCGTCACCGTTGCGCCATCGATGCGAAAGGCGCGTGACCCCGACAGCACCAGCACGATTTGGCTTTCATCATGGAAGTGCGGCCTGAGGCCGAGCGAGCCGGCGCCGCGCCACGAAGCCAGCTCGACGATGTCGTCACGATCTGCTCGCCGATAGTTCCAGGCATTGGTCATGGCGAAGCGGGGGTCGCGGGGGGTCTCGAACCGAGGAGGCGGTGATCCCCAAGCCTAGCACTGATGTCACCGACCGTCATGAGGCGTCACGGCCGTGCGATCGAGGCGATCGGCGAGGCCGTTCGCATCGTCGCGGCAGCGATCAAGGCGGCGACGATGTTGGCCGCGGCGCTGATCACCACCGGAATGAAATAGCTGTGGCTGATGTCGAACGCGAAGCCCGCGGCGCTCGGACCGAGCAGCGTCCCGAACGCGACGCTGGTGTAGAGGATGCCGATGATGCCGCCGACATTGCGGCCGCCGAAATGGTCGGTGACCACGGCGGGCAGGATCGCCACCCAGCCGCCATAGAACACGCCGAACAGCAGCGCGAACACCGTGAGCGACCAGAAGCTGCCGGCCATCGCCCAGATCGCCAGCGAGACCGCCATGCCGAGATACATCGCGATCAGGAACGCATCGCGGCCGACCCGGTCGGCGATGCCGCCCAGGAAGAAGCGGCCGGCGGTGCTGCCGACGCCGATCATCCCAAGCAGCAGCACGGCGAGTGCCGGCGCCACCCGATGATCAACCGCAAACGGCACCAGGTGCACGAACGGCACGAACACCCCGAACGCGCTGATCAGGCAGGCCGCATAGAGCCCGGCGAAGCGCGCGGTCTTGACCGCGCCGCGGATCGAGACGCCGTGACGAAGCGGCGCGCCGGAGACTGCCTCAAGCGGATCGCCGTCCGGTCCGGTGCCGTAGCGGCGCGGGTCGTCGGCGATCAGCAGCGATGCACCGATCCCGGCGACGGCGGCGACCACGCCCAGCACCACGTAGGCATCGCGCCAGCCGAGGCTCGTGATCAGCCAGGTCGCGAGCGGCGGCATCACCAGCGTCCCGACCCCGATCCCGCTGACCGCGAGGCCCGACGCAAAACCGCGCCGCTTGACGAACCAGCGCTGCACGGCGCCGAGCGTCGGGACATAGGCGCAGCCGACCCCGGCGCCGATCCCGATGCTATAGGCGGCATAGACCTGAAGGATGGTCTGCGCCTGTCCCGCCAGCACCATGCCGAGACCGACGAGGGCCATTCCGAGGACGGCGAGCCTGCGTGCGCCCCAGCGATCCGCAAGCGGACCGGAGACGATGCCGAGACCGAAATACAGGAAGCCCGCGAAGGAGAACACCAGCGACACCGAGCCGCGCGAGCGCCGAACTCCCGCTGCAGGGACTCGACAAAGGACGAGAACGTGTAGGCGCTGCCGAAGCCGATGAACGTCAGGACGAAAGCCGCTGCGACGACGACCCAGCCGTAGAACGGCTTTGCTCTTTGATAACCGGCGTGCATGACGGCGTTCCTCACGATCGTTCTCCCTTTGGTGTGCGACCGCCTGCCTTGGCGGGCGGATAGAGCAGCATCTGCGTGCAGCGAAACAGCGCGATGGTCTTGCCCGTCGCCTCGCTGCGGATCTCGGCATCCCAGACCTGGGTGGTGCGGCCGGCGTGAACGAGGTGCGCATCGCAGCTCACGACGCCTTCGCGCGCGGCGCCGATGAAGTTCGTCTTCAACTCTCCGGTGGCGAAGCCGATCGCGCCATCCGGCAAGGAGGCGAGGCAGCCGAAGCCGCATGCGGTGTCCGCCAACGCGACGATGCTTGCGCCATGCAGCAGGCCGTGCGGCGAGAAGTGCTTCGCGGCAATCTCGAAGCGGCCGCTGATGTGGCCGCGTCCGGCTTCGAGCCACCGGAAGTCGAGCAGTCCGGGCAGGCTGCCGACTTGCGATGCATTGATGCGATCGACGAGTTGGTTGGGATGGCCGTCTGCACCGGTCTCATGCAGAGCGAGTGTGTTTGGGGCCTCAATCATGTCCTGGTTCCATCAGTCCTGGCTTCATCAAGGAACCGAAAGCCGCTGGCGGGTGCCGGAACGAAAGATTAGATAATCTAATCTTCTTGGTTCGACTTTCTCTGCGTTGACGCGGCTTTCAGCATTAAGTTATGCTGATTGAGCGCCTAGGCCCTCGGATTGGCAAACCAGATTTGCTGCGCGACCGAGATTAGAAAATCTAAATCATGGAAAACCGGCTTCCGCCCCTGAACGCACTCAAGGCGTTCGAATCCGCGGCCCGCCATCTCTCGGTGAAGCTCGCGGCCGAGGAGCTATACGTGACGCCGGGCGCGGTCAGCCAGATGCTCAAGACGCTGGAGGCCCATCTCGGCGTCAAGCTGTTCGAGCGGGTGCCACGCGGCATCTATCTCACCGACGCCGGACGCGACTATCTGCCGTCGATCCGCAACGCGTTTCGCCAGATCGCGGAGGCATCGCGCCGCGTCGCTGCATCCGTTGATGTCGGCACGCTGACGGTCAGCGTCACGCCGTTCTTTGCGTCGGCCTGGCTGGTGCCGCGCATGGCGTCGTTTCAGAGCACGCATCCGGAGATCGACCTGCAGATCGTCACCAGCAACACGCTGGTCGATTTCTCGCGCAGCGGCATCGACGTCGCGGTGCGCCATGGCCTCGGCCGTTATCCGGGACTGCGCAGCGACCGCGTCGTCACCGTCGAGATGGTGGCCGTCGCATCGCCCTCGCTGGTCGCGCGTCTCGGGCGGCCGCCGTCTCCCGGCGATCTTGCGACCTGGCCGCAGGTGCATGACGCCGATCGCAAGGGCTGGAGCCTGTGGTTTCAGGCCAACGGGATTGCCGAGGTGCGCACGCCGCGCGGACCCTCGTTCGACGACAGCGGTCTGCTGCTGAAGGCCGTGCTGACCGGGCAGGGCGCTGGGCTGCTGCCGGCGGCGATGGTCGCCAACGAGATCGAGAGCGGCGAGCTGGTCCAGCTGCTGGCGACCGCACATCTGGAGGAGTTCGCCTACTATCTCGTGTGCCCCGACAACCGCCAGGGGCTGCCGAAGATCGCAGCATTCCGGGAGTGGATCCTGGGGCCGATGGCGCAGTCGGCGCTTGCGGAGCGCTAGCTCTTCGCCCCGATGCCCTACCGATAGAACGCGTTGGGCGGTACGCCAAAATGCCTGCGGAACATCGCGGTGAAGGCGCTCTGGCTGGCATAGCCGGCATCGAGCGCGACATCGACCACCCGCGCGCCGCGTGCGAGCCGTTCAAGCGCGAACAGCAGGCGCGCCTGCTGACGCCATTCGCCGAACGTCATGCCGGTTTCCCTGGCGAACAGACGGTGGATCGTCTTCGACGTCAACCTCAAGCGGCGTGCCCACTGCTCGGCGGTCGAGGCATCGTCCGGGCGGGCCAGCAGCGCCGCGCAGACCCGTGCGAGCCTTTGGTCGCGCGGCATCGGCAGGTGCAGTGGCAGCACGTCGACTTCGCGCAGCTGATCGAGCAGCACCCGCATCAGACGCTCGTCTGAAGTCCCGGGCGCATAGTCCAGCGGCACCCGCATCGCGGCGACGAACAATTCGCGCAGCAGCGGCGAGACCGTGAACACGCAACTGGTCTGCGGCAGGTTGGGCGCCACGGCCGCGTCGACGAACACGGTGCGGATCTTGACCGCGCCGCACATGCGGACCTCGTGCTCGAGATCGGCCACCAGCCACACCGCGCGATTGGGCGGCACCACCCAGGTGCCCTCGGCGCAGCGGACGATCATCACGCCCTCGATCGCGTAGAGCAGCTGGCCGCGCGGATGCGCATGCAGGCCGGTCGACGCGCCGCTCGGGTAGTCGATCTCCATCGCCGCCATCGGCCGGGCCGTGGCGTGATAGTCGAGGTGCCGTGTGATGAGCTCGTCCAACACGTCTTAATCTCGCATGTCCCAATCTCGCTAGGTGTGGTCATTCTAGCGTGAGACGGACCACGGCGCGACGGGTAGTTGCTGGAGCCTCCTTCACCAACGCTCCGTCAGGTCATGCTCAAGAAGAATGCCGCACTTCTCTATCCCTTCGTTGCCATCGTGCTGTGGGCGGGCAACGTCATCGTCTCCCGTCTGTCGGCGCACACCATCGGTCCGCAGGCGATCACCTTCTATCGTCTGTTGGTCGCGGTCCTCCTGATGTCTCCGTTCGTGGCGCGCGCCGCCTGGCACGATCGCGGCGCGATCTGGCCCCATCTCGGGCCGCTCGCGATCCTCGGCTTCCTGGCGATGTGCCTGTTCCAGAGCCTGTCGTATCTGGCGGCGGAGACCACGACTGCAACCAACATGGCTGTCTTCACCGCGCTGACGCCGCTCCTGACCGTCGGCCTCAGTGCAGCGCTGCTCGGCGAGCGGCCGACGCTCGGCATGATTTGCGGCGCTCCCCTGTCGTTTGCGGGCCTCGTCTATCTCGTCAGCGGCGGCGACTTGTCGTCGTTGCTGCAAAACGGCGTGCATGCGGGCGACGCCCTGATGCTGCTGGCCGCGATCGTCTACGCGCTGTACGGCGTGCTGCTGAAGCGCTGGAATCTGCCGATCACCGGCTGGCAGTCCACCTACATGCAGGCGCTGTGCGCGCTGGCCGTGATGTTTCCCGCCTTCCTTGCGACGCCGGCGCCGCTACGTCAGATCAACGCCGAGACGTGGCCGCTGATCGTCTATGCCGGCGCGCTGGCGTCGGTGGTGCTGCCGTTCCTGTGGATTCGCGGTGTCGCCCAGCTCGGTCCGAACCGCTGCGCGATTTTCATGAACCTGCTGCCAGTGCTGACCGCCGCGGCCGCGATCGTGATGCTGGGCGAGCCGGTGAGGTCATTCCATGTCATCGGCGGCGGCCTAGCGTTGCTCGGTGTCGCCTGCGCACAGGCGTTTCCCCGACCGCTGTTGCGAGCGGAGCGTGCTTGAGCGCGATGGAACGATTCTCCCGTCGATGTGACCGATCGTCACAGCAATGACTGATCGTGCCGGCCCAACTCACCGGTTCCAGACGCGGGAATGTTTCTAATCATTGCTGATTGATGTTCGATCACCGACGAATCGGCGTGCCCATAGCTCGCTTGGATGATGAGCTCTGCGTCGAGCGCGATCAAACTAAAGGATATCTAGCTTCTCACTTCGAGTCGTGAGGGTTTCCTGGTTTCATCGGTGGTCGTCTCGAGCGAGGCATGAACAAGAAGATCGCATATGGCACGCTTCTGGTTGGCGCGATCGTCCTGGTCTTGTTCGCGCACAAGATCAGAACCGCCGCGAATCTCCTGACGGAGACACTGCTGTTCAGCGGTCAACGCACGGCTATGATCATCAACCGCCTGGACGCGCAGGAGCAAACCGCGAGCAAGCAAGAGCAGATTGCAAGCAAGCAGGAGCAGGCTGCAGGCAGGCAAGAGCAAGCTGTGGGCAGACAGGAGCAAGCTGCAAGCAGGCAAGAGCAGGCTGTGGGCAGGCAGGAGCAGGCCGCGGGCAGGCTTGAGCAGACTGCAAGTCGGCAAGAACAGATTGCTAGCAAGCAGGAGCAGACCGCAGGCAAGCAGGGGGAGGCTGCAAACAGGCTGGAGCAGACTGCAAGTCAGCTCGAGGAGACCGCAAAGAGGCTACGGGCGGACCTTGGTGTGGCGATCGATCGGCAGAAGCGCGGTCGGCCCGCGCCCGATCTGCAGGGCAACTCAATTCGCGTTTCGCTGCTCAAGAGCGAAGATGGACCGATGACGCCGGTCTCCATGACGAAAATCTCAGCGCGAGAGTTTCTCATCGCCAATTATCGGGACGTTTATCTGTTTGACCAGGATCAGCGCACCGCGGTCCCGCTCGAGATCGACCTCGAGCTCCCCGTCTGGAATCCGACGGCCGTGTTCTACTCGGCCTTCTATGATCGGATCTTCATCGCGAACTACGCCGGAGGCGACATCATCGTCGCGCAGCTTGAGCATACCGCGACCGGTGCGAGGCTTCGGGTCACCGAGCGCATTGCGGATATCGGAATCAAGGGCGCGGAGGGAGTGGCGATTTCGCGAGGAGGTCGATTTATGGGCGTGGCGGACTACGACGGCAACGTGGTCTCCATGTTCGAACGAGTGGATGATAAATGGGTTCCGCGCTGGAAGCGGGATCTGCTGGCCTCTCACGGCATCACGATCATCGGAGAAGAGGTCTTCGCCTCGGGCCAGGGGAGCATCGTCAAGCTGTCAATTGAAACCGGGCAAGAGCTCGCCAGGATTGCGAATATCGGCACTGAATCGATTCAATTCGCCACTTGCATCAACGAAGACGAGAGCTCGGGCGATCTGATAGGTTCTGATCCAATGGCCGGCGTCGTTTTCACGATGACGAAGGGCCTTCAGTTGAAGGACATATACGGCGCGAACGGTCCGACGTTTGCCAATCTGTCGGCGCCGTTCTGCGCCTATCGGGACAAAGACGCAGCTTATGTCTTGTCAACTTACCAGGACAGGATCGTCGCCATCGGCAACGCGGCTACGACGTCTTTCGAGTTCGGGTTGCCGCGATGGAAATACATCGCTGATCAATCGAGGTTTCGATATCCCTTCGTTGCCTCGCACGGATCCGTCCGGTTCGATGCGCCGAGTTACCAGATGTTCGATAAGACGGTGCGTGCTGCCTATGGTGCGTTGGCGGCGAGCGATGGCACGCTGCTGATGATGCCTGGCCGCGGAGACCTGTTCGGCGGCGAGTGGCCGTTCTACGCGACCGGCATAGCCAGCGATCCAAATTGGCTTGTCATCGTCTCCAATTCATCACCTAATGCAATTCTCTATAACCGCAAGACGGGTGCGCTCGGAGGCGTCACGATTGGCGAGTGGGACTGCTGGGCGCAAGCGAGTGAAATCCTGTGTCCATCGCGGCGCTATTCGATCGGCGAACTCTCTGCTGCCGGCGGCATGCTGGATCAGGAGGAAGAGGCTAAGATGGCGGGAGGTTGGGTTGGAAGTGCGATCCCGCTCCTGAAGTACTGGGCGGAATGGACACCGGCTCGCCCGGCTAAGGCAAATCATTAGACATCGCTCGCACTGCCGGCTCGCAGGAGCTGCGCGTGATCACTCGCAGGCGATACCTTGCTGATCTCGTGGTTTTGATCCCGTGTGAAAGGTCGGACGAGAATAGGGTGCCGCGGTCCGCGATCACTTGTTCGCGGAAACGGAGTGATCGCCATGCGTGTTGCCTTGCGAATTTCGTTACCTATTTCCCTGGCCTTGATGCTACCCCTCGTGACCCTGTGCAGTGCGGCTGACGCCGCAACCGGGCATCACCGGCGCGTGCGACAGCACCTCATCTTCCATCCAAGCGAACAGGTCGTGCCGCCGGACCGCTACGTCTATCCAGGCTTCGGGCCGATCCCGCCGGGCGAGAACAGGAATCTCGATCCATCGACCCGCGGCAGCGGCTGACGTGGTCAGCGCTGCACCGACGCATCCAGCTGAAGGCCTGAGTGACCCGCCTCACATCGGTTGAGGAACAGTTCGACGAGAGTTCCGGCTAGGGCGATGCAATGGTGTGTCGGCCCAATGTGGAGGAGGGTAAATCATGCGTTCAATTACACTGAGCTTCGCCGTTGCAACTGCGATTGCTCTGTTCACGTTCGGTCAGTCGGCGTCTGCCGCCCCGATCGGGGCAGTCGTGAAGGCGTGCGACAGAACCGCAGGGTGCAACTACACCCTGAACAAGGCTGGAGACTTGTCGGGTTGCTCTTCGAAGGCCTGCTTCTACTGCCCCAATGACGGCAAGCGGCAGTGCATCGGGATCCAGTAAGGAAACAGGGGCCTGCTTGCAGCGGGCCCCTTCGTTTCCAAGACTCGGTGCCGCGGCCGGCGGAGATGGTGGAATACCTTCTCCGTCGAGCAGGACGCAGTCAAAGGATCGGCTATGCTGCGTCGGTGACCGGCATGTGCTGAGAACTCCCGGTGACACGCTGCTCGAGCGTGGCGATGGTCCCCTTGAGATTGGCGTACCGCTCATTGAGCGACCTTGCCAAAATCGGGTACCTGGCGTCCGAGCGGTCATGAATTCCCGCGCGCGCCTCTTCGGTCGCGATGTCGGTTTCGATCTGCCGGCAAGCGAGGACAAGATCGGACAGCATCTTGCTGATCGTCGACTCCCGTCCCGCGCGTCCGCGAACTGTCTCATAACGATGGTGCATGTTCATGTGCGTGCTCCGAATGTCTGAGTTCGGCACACCGGGAACAGCCGGCGCCGAACCATTGACGGATGCATCGCAAATAGCCTGCCAATCGCGGCCCCGTAACAATACGGTTGGGTCTGGCACGGGAGCCGCTGCCGGGTGGCGTCGGTCTGACGGGCCGTAGACTAGTCTTTCCGCCACGCCGGAATGCAGGCGCCGAGCGTGGCGCGCTTGTAGTCGCGGGCCGCATCCTGATCTCCGGTCTGCTCGGCAAACCTGACTGCGGCGTCCATGTCTTGCGCGGCGGACGCGCTGTCGCAGAACAGGCTGTGAATTTCAGCCCGGTATCGATAGGCCCTGTAGTTCATCGGGTTATAGGAGAGCGCCAGATTGTAGTTGTTCTGCTCCTCAGTGGCCACCTGGCGGGCCTCATCCGACTGGCTGTTGAAGTTGGCGAGGCGATTGAGCGACTGGAGTGATCCGAGCTCCATGTAACGCAGAGACATCGCGCCAAAACTTGCAGGCAGTGCTTCGTCCGACGATGAAGGTTGCTTCGCCGCGCTGTTCGCGCGTTCGATCTCGATCTTTTTGTACTTGATGGCGTTGTCGTAGTCCCGCAAGCTCTGGAACGTGCTCGATATCTCGCCGTTGATCGGCGCAAGGTAGGCGGTCGAGAGCCGTTGATCGCTCAGCAGGTTGAGGCACGCACGTATCTTTGCTTGCGCAGGCAACACATCGCGACATTCCTTGTCAACGACGCGCCACTCGTCCCGTGAATGCAGCTTTGGCGGCGTCTGCGCAGCAGGCAGGACGATCACCAGTGCGCAGCAGATCGCCAACCTGAGACTGCGAGTTCGGCCATCCATCTTGTTTCTTCGCCTTCAGCCCGATCTCGCTAGCCGGTGGCTTCTTCGTACAGGCTCCGTGACGATTTGATGCCAAATAATCGACTCGAGGGGAAGCCTGCTGCTTGCTACCTGGGCGTTACTCAAAGATGAGGCCGTCCGAGACTGGGAAAGACCGAACGGCCCCAGCCGGCCCGTAGGACCAAAATGGAAGAAATGGGCCGGCGCTCCAGCTACGGAGCTGCAGGGCTCGTGGTTTCACGGGCGACGTTCCCTGAAGGAAGCGGCCGCTTGCTACGAGCGCGCAGAGCCGTATTGACGACAGGTCGTCAATACAAACGCCGCCTTGCTGCATTGCCACTCGCTGCCAAGCGCAGCGCTGGAGACTTGCCGTGGAGCAGCAATGATCGCCAGCACAACAACCATGCAAGCCAGCGAAGTTGCGATGAGGAACCTGCCTGCCTTGGATGCGAAGCGCTGTCCCAGCAGCGGGCTCAAGTCGGCGGAGCGCCGAAGCTGGGCGTTACGCAAAACCTGGTCGAGATCCTGGAATTGAATGCCATCGTGGTGCTGCATGGCTTTACCCCGGAAATGTTCAGGTGAAAAACAGTGCGACGATGCTGGGCGCGATTTGTTGCGTGCTCGCTTCGCGGCGCCGGGAATGATGTTTCATTCACGCGGAGGTGACTGCCGGCTCACACCCGGCGGGCCGAAGCCCGCATATCTCCACGGAGATACTTGGACACCCTCGTTGGGCAGCCGGTTGTGTGGCTGGCGGAGAGGGAGGGATTCGAACCCTCGATACAGCTTGAGACCGTATGACGCTTTAGCAAAGCGTTGCCTTCAGCCACTCGGCCACCTCTCCGGTCGCGCCGATATGCCCGACTGGGCGCTGAGCCGCAAGCGGCAGATTCAGATTGCGACAAGGTGATTTAGGGGCAACTCGGCCGCCAGTCAGCCCGGAGCGGGCGCAGAGCCTCTATATAGAGCCGCGATTTGGCGGTGTAGGTCCGCCTGAGTGGAATAAATCGAAGACATAACAATGGGTTAGGTTGAATTTAGCGGAGCCTGCATGCTGCTGGTCGCAAGGCTGTTGAAAACCGGCCGCGCCGGCTCACTCCGCGCTGGTGCCGCGGTGCAGGTCGGCCTCGATCTGCAACCTGGTGCCGCCGCCGAAGCGGGCGCGGTAGACCTGCAGGTTCTCCATGATCCGCTGGACGTAGTTCCGCGTCTCCGAGAACGGAATCAGCTCGACCCAGTCGACCGCGTCGACCTTGGGGTCGCGCGGGTCGCCGTAGCGCTCGATCCACTTCTTCACGCTGCCGCGGCCGGCATTGTAGGCGGCGAAGGTCAGGATGTAGGAGCCGCGATAGTCCTCGAGCAGGCCGCCGAGCTCGGCCGCGCCGAGCATCGCATTGTAGACCGGGTCGGTCTTCATCCGGTTGAGGTCGAAGCCGATGCCGGCGCGCTTGCAGACATAGCGCCCGGCGTCGGGCGTCACCTGCATCAGGCCGTAGGCCTGCGCCGGCGACACCACGGCCGGATTGAACGCGCTTTCCTGGCGCGCGATCGCGTAGACGACGCTCTGTTCGACTTCCGGCCCGACCTGGCGGAACGACGGAATGCCATTCACCGGATAAGCATAGTGGTCGAACGGCAGCCCGCGGTTGAGCGCCGACTTGCCCATCAGCAGCATGCCGCGCGCATCGCCATGGCGTGCGGTGAGCTCGCCGAGACCGGCCAGCGCTTCCGGATCGCCATTATCGCCCATGTCGCCGAAGATCGGGATCGCGAGCTCGCGCGCGTCGATTTCATAGAGCAGTCCGACCGCACGCACGATTTCCAGCCGGTCGGCGCCGCGGCCGCGCGGCGCGCTGTTCAGCTCGATCTGCGGCAGGCCGAGTTTTGCGCGGGCGAGCTGGCCGTAATAGCTAGTGGATTGCTCGGCCGCGCGTGCATAGGCCGCGCGCGCCTCCTGGCCGCGGCCGGCGGCTTCCGCGGCGCGGCCCTGCCAATAGCCGGCACGCGCGAGCGCCGTCGGGTTGGTGCTGCCGACGCCGATCCGCGCGAAATGCTGGGAGGCGAGGGCGGGATCGTTGAGGAAGCGCAGCGCGATCCAGCCCGAGGTGAACTCCTGCTCGGTTTTGTAGATGTCGCGGGCCGGCAGCGCCGCGTCGCGCGCGATCAGATAGGCGGTACGAAACTCGTTGACGTCGATCATCTTGCGCGCCAGCAGGCGGCGCTCGACCCACCATTCGTCGGCATTGTAGAGCCGCGCGGGGTCCTTCGGCGCGCTCAGCATCAGCCGCGCGGCGTCCGTGAACTTCTCCTCGCGGCGGAGCAGCTGGATCTTGGCGAACAGATAGCCGGTGTCGCCGGTCAGTTCGCTCGGCACCGCTTCGAGCAGCGCGCGCAGGTTCGAGCCCTTGCGGTTGGCGGCGATGCGCGCCCTGGCGAGCGCCAGATAGCCGGAGCCGAGGCGCTTGGCCTCGCGGATGCCGGCTGCCTCGTTGTCGGTGCCGTAGAGCATCGTATCCATGCGCGCCTTGTGGTCGGCGGCGGTCAGGAACGAGCCGAACATTTCGAGCGCGGTGGTTTCGGTCTCCTCGCTCATCCCGTCATTGCGCCAGGCTTCGCGGACCAGGCGCTCGGCGTTGCCGCGGTCGCCGCGTCCGAGCATGACCTTGGCGAGTGCAAGCCGGCCCTTGGCCGAGACCGGCGATTCATTCTGGAACCAGGCCCAGACCGTCGAGTCGTCGCGATGGTCGTCCCATAGCGAGGCCTCGATGCGGCGGCGCAGGAAGGTCTGCGAGGGCCAACTCGGATTGGCATCGAGGAAGGCGCGGTAGCGCTCGACCGAGGAGCCATTGTCCTCGCTGCGCAGGATCAGCCATTCGGCAAGCTTGCGCGCCACCGGATCGGAGATCGAAGCCTCGGCCTCGGTCGCGTCGGAGGGCCTGCGCTTGCGCAACAGCTCGACGACGCTGGCGAGCGCTTCCTTGTCCGACTGCGACGTCGACGATGTCGCGGCCACCGCCGCAGGCAGCACCGGCTTGCGCGCGATCGGCGCGGCATGCTGGCGGGTTGCCGGAACCAGCGCGGGGGCTGCAGTGCGGGCGGGGGCCGGCTTGTTGGTCGGCAGACTTCCTGTTGCAGCAGGAGTGGCCGGCTTGGATGCTGTGGTCTTGGATGCTGTGGTCTTGGGCGCCGTGCTCTTGGACTCGGTGGTCTTCGGAGCCGCTGCCTTGTGAGTGTCGCTCTTGGAAGCCGTGGCCTTGGAAGCCGCGGCCTTGCCGCCGGTCTTGGCACCGTCGCTCTTGGCCGCGCCGGACTTGGAAGAAGTCGTCTTAGTGGTGTCCGTCTTGGCTGCGCCGTGCTTGGTTTCGCCCTTCTTGGCGTCGCCGGTCTTGGGTGCAGCCGCCTTGGAAGCCGTGGTCTTCGGCGCTGTGGTCTTTGAAGCTGTGTCTTGCGCAGCCGGCTTTGCGGCTGGAGCATCCTCGGCGGCCCGGGCATCGGGCGTGATGGAGGCAAGGCCGATCATGAGCGCCAGGCTCGTCGCCAGCGCCGTCAACCGCAATGTGCCTGCGCGAACGGAACGGATCACAGAAGTCCTCTGCGGCCCCGAATCATCTGGTCGTTTGGGCCATGGGTTCTTATTTGATTGAAAACGTAGACAAAATACTAAGAAGCCTGCCGGTGCGGCTGTTTGCGCCAGCACAACGGCAAAATCGCGGCTGGAAGCGGTTTCGCGCGCCGCGGATTACCGTTGGGAATAGGTACGGTACGGCCCTTTCGCCTGTCGGCCAGACCCGATATGAATTGCCTTTCATGGCGTTTCGCATCAACCGGGTGCCGGTTGCACGGACGTAAAGCACGACAACAACAAGGGTCCGTCGACCTAGCCTTTAGCCTGAAGCGTTTGGAGGAAGTCCATGGCAGCCAAGACAAAATTCCGGGGATCATTCACTGCCTTGGTGACGCCCTTCAAAAACGGCTCGGTCGATGAGGCGGCGTTCCGCGGCCTTGTGAACTGGCAGATCGCCGAGGGCACGCACGGCCTGGTGCCGGTCGGCACCACGGGTGAGAGCCCGACGCTGAGCCACGACGAGCACAAGCGCGTGGTCGAGTGGTGCATCGAGGAGGCCAAGGGCCGGGTGCCGGTGATCGCCGGCGCCGGGTCGAATTCGACCAAGGAGGCGATCGAGCTCGCCGAGCATGCCGAGAAGGCCGGCGCCAACGCGGTGCTGGTGGTGACGCCGTACTACAACAAGCCGACCCAGGAAGGCATGTACCAGCACTTCAAGGCGATCAACGATGCGATCGGCATTCCGATCATCATCTACAACATCCCGCCGCGCTCGGTGATCGACATGTCGGTCGACACCATGAAGCGGCTGTTCGAGCTGAAGAACATCGCCGGCGTCAAGGACGCGACCGCCAGCATGGTGCGGGTCTCGCAGCAGCGCGCCGCGATGGGCGAGGACTTCAACCAGCTGTCCGGCGAGGACGCGACCATCATCGGCTACATGGCGCATGGCGGCCATGGCTGCATCTCGGTCACCTCGAACGTCGCGCCGCGGCTGTGCTCCGAGTTCCAGACCGCCTGGCAGAAGGCGACGTCGCCACCGCGTTGAAGATCCACGACAAGCTGATGCCGCTGCACACCAACCTGTTCATCGAGAGCAATCCGGCGCCGGTGAAGTATGCGATGTCGCTGCTCGGCAAGCTCGAGGAGAAGCTGCGTCTGCCGATGGTGCCGGTCACCGAATCCACCCGCCAGGCCGTCCGCAGCGCCATGGTGCATGCCGGACTGATCAACTGAGCCGGGACGGTGCTGCCGTAAACAATGCCGTGCGCAATGTCGAACAGAAGGGAATGGGGATGCTGAAGGAATTCCGCGATTTCGCCATGAAAGGCAATGTCGTCGACCTCGCCGTCGGCGTGATCATCGGTGCGGCCTTCGGCGGCATCGTCACGTCATTGGTCAACGACATCATCATGCCGATCGTCGGCATGCTGGGCGGTCTCGACTTCTCCAACTATTTCATCCCGCTCTCCAAGAACGTGGTCGCCACCAACCTCGCCGATGCCAAGAAGCAGGGCGCGGTGCTGGCTTACGGCAGCTTCATCACACTGATCGTGAATTTCATCATCGTCGCGTTCGTGCTGTTCATGGTCATTCGCTCCATGAACCAGTTCAAGCGCAAGGAGGCGGCTGCGCCCGCCGAGCCGCCGAAGCCGTCCGCCGAGGTCGTGCTGCTGACGGAAATCCGCGACCTCCTCAAGAAGAGCTAAAGTGGCCGACAAGAACGAACGCCCAATCAAGGTTGTCGCCGAAAACCGAAAGGCCCGCTTCAACTACGCCATCGAGGACACCATCGAGGCCGGCATTTCGCTGACCGGCACCGAGGTGAAGTCGATCCGCAGCGGCAAGAGCACGATTGCGGAATCCTATGCGGATTCCAAGAACGGTGAGATCTGGCTGATCAACGCCAACATCCCGGAATATCTCCAGGCCAACCGCTTCAACCACGAGCCGAAGCGGCCGCGAAAGCTGCTGCTGCATCGCAAGCAGATCAACAAGCTGCTCGGGGCGGTCGACCGCGAGGGCATGACGCTCATTCCGCTAAAACTGTACTTCAACGAGCGCGGCCGTGCCAAACTGCTGCTCGCGGTCGCCAAGGGCAAGAAGCTGCACGACAAGCGCGAGAGCGAGAAGAAGCGTGACTGGTCCCGCGAAAAGGGCCGCCTGATGCGGGCGCGGGGGTAGCGTTCAAGTCGTCATTGCGATGACGACGGATGGAGATGGGCCGATGAGCCAAGGCAGCCTCACCGACGTCGACTGGAGCAAGATCCCGGCGCCGAAGGACGATGGTGGCGCGGCGCACCTTTCCGGCATGACGATTCCGCCTGTGACGTTGCGGGCGACCAACGACACGTCCGTGACGCTGTCGGCGCTTGCGGGCCGCACCGTGGTGTTCGCCTATCCGCGAACCGGCGAGCCCGGCAAGATCGGGCTGGTCGACGATTGGGACATGATCCCCGGCGCCCGTGGCTGTACGCCGCAGACCTGCGCCTTCCGCGACCTGTTCGCCGACCTGAAGGCGGCCGGTGCCGCCCAGGTGTTCGGACTGTCGACCCAAAGCAATGACTATCAGATCGAGATGGCGTCGCGCCTGCATTTACCGTTCCCGGTGCTGTCGGACGAAGCGCTCGAACTCACGCACGCGCTGAAGTTGCCGACGATGTCGGTGGCGGGCCTGACCCTGATCAAGCGGCTCGCGCTTGTGATCGACGATGCGCGCATCACGCACGTGTTCTATCCGGTGTTTCCGCCCGACCGGAACGCGAGCGACGTGTTGGAATGGCTGAAGGACAATCCGCGGAAGGACTAGCTGGAGCAGCCGTCGCAGGGAGCGCTGCTAAAATCTCGAAAACAACCCCATGCAAAGCAGCCGGAGGCGGCCGGCGTTCGGCCAGGCAACTTGACACGTCGGGCAACTCAGGGTTATTTTTCTATTATTCCGAAAACAATGCACGTCTGTCCCGCTGCATTTGCGGGCTTCGGATAGCGGTTTCGCGAAGCGGATACCGAAAGGAGCGCTAGCCGAGTTCCTTGCGCACGGTCGCGAACACCTTGCGGAACATGTCGGTCGTCAGCACGCCGGTGTTCGTGTTGTAGCGCGAGCAGTGGTAGCTGTCGTAGAGCTTGTACTTGCCGATGCTATGCACGGCACCATGCACAAACGGCGCCGCGGCCAAGCGAACCCCGAGTGCCTTCAAGGTCGATTCGTGGGCGATGCGCCCCAGCAGCACGATGGCGCGAACGTTCGGCATCGCAGCGATGGTGGCGCTGAGGAACTGCCGGCAGGTGTTGATCTCGGCCGGCAGCGGCTTGTTCTGCGGCGGCACGCAGCGCACCGCGTTGCTGATCCGGGCGTCAACCAGCTTCATGCCGTCGTCCGGGCGCGCCTGATAGACGCCGCTGGCGAAGCCGTATTCGAGCAGGGTGGCGTAGAGCAGGTCGCCGGCATAGTCGCCGGTGAAGGGGCGGCCGGTCCGGTTGGCGCCCTGCATCCCCGGCGCGAGCCCGACGATCAGGAGCCGCGCATTCGGATCACCGAACGATTCCACCGGCGAGTTGAACCAGTCCGGTTGGCGCGCCCGGGTCTCTGCGCGGAAGCCCGCCAACCTTGGGCAGAGCTGACAGTTGCTGTCGGGACGCTGCGGTGCGGCGACGAGGTTACTCGTCGAAATCGTCATCGGCTCCCCGTGGGGCCATGGTGGTCGCGCGCTGCAGGAATTGCGGGGAGTGGTGACGGGGTTCGCGCGGGGCCGGGCGTTCGGACGGATCGCGGCCAAGCTTGGATTGCAGCTCGACGAGGTCGGTGAAGACGTCGGCCTGGCGGCGCAGCTCGTCGGCGATCATCGGCGGCTGGCTGGCAATGGTGGAGATCACGGTGACACGAACGCCGCGGCGCTGCACGGCCTCGACCAGCGAGCGGAAGTCGCCATCGCCGGAAAACAGGATCATCTGGTCGATGTGCTCGGCAAGTTCCATGGCATCGACGGCGAGCTCGATGTCCATATTACCCTTCACCTTGCGGCGGCCGCTGGCGTCGATGAATTCCTTGGTCGCCTTGGTGACGACGGTGTAGCCGTTGTAGTCGAGCCAGTCGATCAACGGACGGATCGACGAATACTCCTGATCCTCGATGATCGCCGTGTAGTAGAACGCCCGCAGCAGTGTGCCACGACTCTGGAATTCCTTGAGGAGGCGCTTGTAGTCGATGTCGAAGCCGAGCGTCTTTGCGGTTGCGTAAAGATTGGCTCCATCGATGAAGAGCGCGATCTTGTTGGAAACAGGTGACGACATCAAAGTGTTCTCGCGTAGTTGTTAGTGTTCTTAGCGCAACGGCGATCAACCGCGCGCAATTTCCAGCGTTGCTGTCTAAAGTTCAGTGAATCTTTCCCCACGACAATCACCACCGCAATTATGGTGAGGCGAGGGCAAAAAGCCTAGACTTTTGACATTGCAATGAAGAGATTTACTTGTCCGGGACAGCAACCTAGCCATGTCGTCAGACGCTCCGGCCCTTCTGGCCCCGGCAGACCGGGTTATCAGAGCCTGTTGGGAAGGCAAATCACAAATTTTACCTTGCGAAACTGGGGCTAGCCCTATAACTAACCCTCATAACCTACATGTTCGGTCCCTTTTACCACGGAGCGCCTCGAGATGGCTCGCGTCACCGTCGAAGATTGCATTGATAAGGTCGACAATCGTTTCGACCTCGTCCTGTTGGCCGCACATCGCGCCCGGATGATCTCGTCGGGGTCGCAACTCACGGTTGATCGCGACAACGACAAAAACCCGGTCGTCTCGTTGCGCGAGATCGCCGATTCGACGATCTCGCCGGAAGACCTGAAGGAGGAACTGGTACACTCCCTCCAGAAGTTCGTCGAGGTGGACGAGCCCGAGCCGGACACTGTGCCGCTGATCGGTTCCGCCGGCGCCAGCGTCGATGCCGACGACACCGAGGTCGCGGTCGAGCGCATGACCGAGGAAGAACTGCTGAAGGGCCTCGAGGGCCTCGCGCCCCCGGAAGAGCAGCCCGAGGAAGACGAGTAAGCTCGTCGTTCAGCTCCCGGTTTCGTACCGATTTGAAAAAGGCCCGGACATCGCTCCGGGCCTTTGCTTTTGTTGACAATTTTGCTGTTACGGTGCGTCCTATGCGGGCGCGGGAAATTGAATGGTTCCAGGGCCCGCGCGGGGTGCAGCTTCACTCGAAAGCGCACTAGATTGAGCAAGAAGGGACGATCGGGTCCCGCGAGAGGCAGCGAGTTCATGGCGTATCGACGCCGCAGTTCCATCCAGATGCAGGCTGCAACCGAAACGGTCGCGGTGGCGCCGGCGTCGTCCACGGCGGAGAGGCCGGCCAAGCCGCGGACGCGCATGATGCGACAATATGACCTCGTCGAACGCGTCCGTTCTTATAACCCCGACACCAACGAAGACCTGCTCAACCGCGCCTATGTCTACGCCATGAAGGCGCACGGGACGCAGACGCGTGCCTCCGGCGATCCCTATTTCTCGCACCCGCTCGAGGTCGCGGCGATCCTCACCAATCTCAAGCTCGACGATGCCACGATCGTGGCGGCGCTGCTGCACGACACGATCGAGGACACCGAGGCGACGCGGGCCGAGATCGACCACGTGTTCGGCCACGAGATCGGCGCGCTGGTCGAGGGCCTGACCAAACTGAAGCGGCTGGAACTGGTGTCGCGCGAGGCCAAGCAGGCCGAGAATCTGCGCAAGCTGCTGCTGGCGATCGCCGACGACGTTCGCGTACTGCTGATCAAGCTCGCCGACCGCCTGCACAACATGCGGACCATGGAGTTCATGCCGCCGGCCTCGCGCCGCCGCATCGCCGAGGAGACGCTGGACATCTATGCGCCGCTGGCCGGCCGCATGGGTATGCAGGAGATGCGCGAGGAGCTGGAGGACCTGTCGTTCTTCGTGCTCGATCCCGAGGCTTATGCGGTGGTGAAGCAGCGGCTCGATTCACTGGCCGAGCGCAACCGCAACCTGATCGGCGAGATCGAAACCCAGCTCTCCAAGAACCTGCAGAAGAACGGCATCACGGCGCGGGTGTTCGGCCGCCGCAAGCAGCCGTTTTCGATCTGGACCAAGATGGAGCGCAAGTCGGTCGGCTTCGAGCAACTGTCCGACATCTACGGCTTCCGCGTCATCCTCGACGATGTCGGCGCCTGCTACCGCGCGCTCGGCATCGTCCACACCACCTGGCCGGTCGTGCCGGGCCGTTTCAAGGACTACATCTCGACCCCGAAGCAGAACGACTATCGGTCGATCCACACCACCGTGATCGGGCCGGGCAAGCAGCGCGTCGAATTGCAGATCCGCACCGAGGAGATGAACCAGATCGCCGAGTTCGGCATTGCCGCGCATGCCTTCTACAAGGAAGCGCGGGCTCGCCGCATGAGCGGCTGAAGCACGAGTCCAACGCCTTCGCCTGGCTGCGACACACCATCGGCATCCTTTCCGAAAGCAGCAATCCGGAGGAATTCCTCGAGCACACCAAGCTCGAGCTGTTCCACGACCAGGTGTTCTGCTTCACGCCAAAGGGCAAGCTGATCGCGCTGCCGCGCAACGCCAACGTGATCGATTTCGCCTATGCCGTGCACACCGGCGTCGGCAACAGCGCGGTCGGCTGCAAGATCAACGGCAAGTTCGCGCCGCTGTCGTCCGAGTTGCAGAACGGCGACGAGGTCGAGGTCTTGACCTCGAAGGCGCAGTCGGCGCCGCCGTCGGCCTGGGAGGCGCTCGCCCGCACCGGCAAGGCGCGCGCCGCGATCCGGCGTGCCACCCGCGACGCCGTGCGCGACCAGTATGCCGGCCTCGGCCGCCGCATCGTCGACCGCCTGTTTGCCCGCGCCAAGATCGAATATGCCGACGACAAGCTGAAGGGTGCATTGCCCCGGCTCGCGCGCACCTCGATCGAGGAGGTGATGGCCTCGGTCGGACGCGGCGAGATCAAGGCTTCCGACGTCGCGCGCGCGATGTATCCCGACTACAAGGAAGAGCGGCTGGTGCGCTACGGTGCCAAGAAGGGGCTCGCCGCCAAGCTGAAGACGCAGACCCCGCCGCACCCGGCGCGCGCCGCTTCGGTGATCCCGGTGCGCGGCATCAATTCCGATCTGCCGGTGAAGTTCGCGCCGAACGGCGGCGCCGTGCCGGGTGACCGGATCGTCGGCATCGTGACGCCGGGCGAGGGGATCACGATCTACCCGATCCAGTCGCCGGCGCTGAAGGATTTCGAGGAGGAGCCGGAGCGCTGGCTCGACGTGCGCTGGGACATCGACGAGACCATGCCGCAGCGCTTCCCGGCGCGCATCCTGATCCACAATGTCAACGAACCCGGCAGCCTCGCCCAGATCGCGACCGTGATCGCCGAGCACGACGGCAATATCGACAACATCCACATGTCGCGCCAGTCGCCTGACTTCACGGAGCTGACCATCGATCTTGAGGTCTATGACCTCAAGCATCTCCTCGCTATCATCGCGCAGTTGCGCGCCAAGGCCGTTGTCGCAAAGGTCGAGCGCGTCAATGGGTAGGATGGATGCGCCGGCGAGCGGACGCGACGGCGTCCTTTGAACGGTTGCGCCCGCGCATGACAGGCTAGAATTGCAGGTTAGTGAAATGTCAAAGGCTGCTCCGCTCCGTCTTGGTATCAATGTCGATCACGTCGCGACGCTGCGCAATGCACGAGGCGGGGCGCGGCCCGATCCGGTGCGGCTGGCGCTTGCCGCGATCGCGGCCGGCGCCGACGGCATCACCGCGCATCTGCGCGAGGACCGCCGTCATATCCGCGACGAGGACATGGCGCGGCTCAAGGCCGAGATTTCCAAGCCGCTGAATTTCGAGATGGCGGCGACCGACGACATGCTGCGTATCTCGCTCGCGACCAAGCCGCACGCGGTCTGCCTGGTGCCGGAACGGCGCCAGGAACTCACCACCGAAGGCGGCCTCGACGTGGTCGGCCAGCACAATGCGCTGGCGCCGTTCATCGCGCGGCTCAATGACGCGGGCATCCGGGTCTCGCTGTTCATCGCCGCCGATCCCAGGCAGATCGAGATGGCGGCCAAGCTGAAGGCGCCCGTGATCGAGATCCACACCGGCGGCTGGTGCGATGCCGTGGTCGACGGCCACAAGGACAAGGCGGAGGCCGAATGGACGCGCATCGTCGCCGGCGCAAGGCTCGCGCAGGCGGCGGGGCTCGAGGTCCATGCCGGCCACGGGCTCGATTATGAGACCGCGGAGACGATCTCCGCGCTGCCGGAAATCCGCGAGCTCAACATCGGCTATTTCATGATGGGCGAGGCGCTGTTCGTCGGTATTGCGGAGACGGTGCGCGAGATGCGTGCGGCGATGGACCGCGGCCGCGGCAAGGCCGGCGCATGATCATCGGCATCGGCTCCGACCTGATCGACATCACCCGGATCGCGAAGGTGATCGAGCGCCATGGCGAGCGATTCCTCGACCGCATCTTCACCGACGCCGAACGTGCCAAGGCGCTGCGCCGCGCCAACAGCGAGAAGATGGTGGTCGCAACCTACGCCAAGCGCTTCGCCGCCAAGGAGGCCTGCTCCAAGGCGCTCGGCACCGGTATCCGGCGCGGGGTGTGGTGGAAGGACATGGGGGTGGTGAACCTGCCGGGAGGGCGGCCGTCCATGCACCTGACCGGCGGCGCGCTGGCCCGGCTCCAGGAACTGACGCCCGAGGGCATGCAGGCGCAGATCGACCTTTCGATCACCGACGACTGGCCGCTGGCGCAGGCCTTCGTCATAATTTCGGCGGTTGCCCCGGCCAGATGAGCGCGCGGCGCCGGAATCTGCCAGAAAACTTCAGCAAACTAAAAAATCATTGACATTTCAATGAATTGCGAAGTTTTGAGGCGGCGATTGATTGCGCCCCTGCGAACAACCGTCTAAAACGCCGCAGGGTATATCGAGCGAGACGCGGATTTCGGGTTTACGCCGGAATTTGCCCTCAAGATCAGAATCAAGGCCATTTTCCTCACGCGGGGGGCGAACGCCTCGCGTGGAGAGAACGTTCTGCCACCGCGTGGGCATCAGGGCCTGCGGGAATTGGGAAAGCAATGAGCGCGACCACCGGGACCAAATCTGAGAGCGGCTTGGGCGAAACCATCCGCGTCGTCATCCATGCCCTTCTGATCGCGCTTGTCATCCGCACGTTCCTGTTCCAGCCGTTCAACATCCCCTCCGGGTCGATGAAGGCGACGCTGCTGGTCGGCGACTATCTGTTCGTCTCGAAATATTCGTATGGCTACAGCCACTATTCGATCCCGTTCTCGCCGAACATTTTCTCGGGCCGCATCTTCGGCTCGGAGCCGAACCGCGGCGACATCGTGGTGTTTCGCCTGCCGCGCGATGACTCCACCGACTACATCAAGCGCGTCATCGGCCTGCCGGGCGACCGCATCGAGGTGAGGGGCGGGCTGCTCTACATCAACGATGAGCCGATCAAGCGCGAGCGGCTGAGCGATTTCGTCGGCGAGGACCCCTGTGGCTCGGCGGATGCCACCGCCCGGGTCAAGCGCTGGAAGGAAACGCTGCCGAACGGCGTCAGCTACGAGACGCTGGACTGCACCGACAACAGCTACATGGACAACACCATCGTCTACACCGTTCCGCCCGGGCATTTCTTCATGATGGGCGACAACCGCGACAACTCCACCGACAGCCGCTTCCTGTCGCAGGTCGGCTACGTGCCGTTCGAGAACATCATCGGGCGTGCCCAGATGATCTTCTTCTCGATCGCCGAGGGTGAGCAGGCCTGGATGGTCTGGCGCTGGCCGTTCGCGGTGCGGTGGAATCGCCTATTCTCCATCGTGCGATGAACGACGATACCGCAGCCATCAACGATCAAGCGCCGACCGGCGAGCCGAGCCCGACGCCTGCCGCCGAAAGCACAGCCGCGCCGAAGAAGCGGCGCAGCAAGGCTGCGAAGGCGGCTGAAGAGAAGGCGGCGATCGCCGGCACCGAGGCGCGTATCGGCTATACGTTCTCGGACGCTGCGCTGCTGACCACCGCGTTCACCCACGTCTCCGCGCTGAAGCCCGCCACTCGCAACCGCGCCGACAGCTACCAGCGGCTGGAATTCCTCGGCGACCACGTGCTCGGGCTGATCGTGTCGGACATGCTGTTCCGGGCGTTCCCGAAGGCCGACGAGGGTGAATTGTCGAAGCGGCTCGCCGACCTCGTGCGCAAGGAGAGCTGCGCCGACGTCGCCAAGTCGCTCGGGCTGCTCGAGGACATCAAGCTCGGCATGGTGAAGGCGGTCGAGGGCGCGCGGCTGCGCAAGTCCGTGCTCGGCGACATCTGCGAGGCGGTGATCGGGGCGATCTTCCTCGACGGTGGCTACGAAGCCGCGCGCCAGTTCGTCGAGCGCAACTGGACCGAGCGCATGCACAAGCTGCGCCGGCCGCTGCGCGATCCCAAGACCGTGTTGCAGGAATGGGCGCAGGGCAAGGGATTGCCTACACCGGTTTATCGCGAGGTCGAACGCACCGGCCCGCACCACGATCCGCAATTCCGCGTTGCAGTCGACTTGCCGGGCCTCGCCTCCGCCGAGGGCCTTGGCGGCAACAAGCGCGCGGCAGAGAAGGCAGCAGCATCCGCGATGATCGAGCGTGAAGGCGTCGGTACCAATGACTGACGAAGCCAAAGGGCAGGGGGACGCGACGCGCTGTGGCTTCGTCGCGCTGATCGGCGCCCCCAATGTCGGCAAGTCGACGCTGGTCAACGCGCTGGTGGGCTCCAAGGTCACCATCGTGTCGCGCAAGGTGCAGACCACGCGCGCGCTGATCCGCGGCATCGTAATCGAGGGCAACGCGCAGATCATCCTGGTCGACACCCCCGGCATCTTCGCCCCGCGGCGCCGGCTCGACCGCGCCATGGTGTCGACCGCCTGGAGCGGCGCCCATGATGCTGATCTGGTCTGCGTGCTGCTCGACGCCAAGTCAGGCATCGACGAGGAGGCCAACGCGATCCTGGCCAAGCTCGAGACCGTCGCGCATCCGAAGATCCTGGTGCTGAACAAGGTCGACCTCGTGCAGCGCGAGAAGCTGCTGGCGCTGGCGCAGGCCGCCAACGAGCGGATGCGCTTCGAGCACACCTTCATGATCTCGGCGCTGTCGGGCGATGGCGTCGACGATCTGCGCCAGACGCTGGCCAAGATGGTGCCCGCCGGGCCATTCCACTATCCCGAGGACCAGATGTCGGATGCGCCGATGCGGCATCTGGCGGCCGAGATCACCCGCGAGAAGATCTACAGCCACCTGCATCAGGAATTGCCGTACCAGTCGACGGTCGAGACCGACAGCTGGACCGACCGCAAGGACAAGTCGATCCGGATCGAGCAGACGATCTTCGTCGAGCGCGAGAGTCAGCGCAAGATCGTGCTCGGCAAGGGCGGCGCCACCATCAAGTCGATCGGCGCGCAGGCCCGCGCCGAGATTGCCGAGATCATGGGCGTGCCGGTGCATTTGTTCCTGTTCGTCAAGGTGCGCGAGAACTGGGGCGACGATCCCGACCGTTACAAGGAAATGGGACTGGACTTCCCCAAGGAATAAGAACCGGTCGCAATGAACGTGCCCAGGAACGTGCTGTGGTTTGAGGTGCTGCTCTATCTGTCGCTGACGCTCGACGCGTTGTCGGTCGCGTTCCAGGACCGCACGCCGACCCTCGAGAGAACTGAGCAGATGATCACGGGCGAGACCCTGACGGCCGGCTGCATGATCCTGCTGCTGGTGTATTTCGTCCGGCTCGCCGCGCAGCACCGCAAGAACTGGCCGCGCTGGGTGCTGGCCGCGATGCTGGTGATATCGGTGCTGTCATTGGCCCAGGTGATCGGCGACAGAGGCCTGGAGCTCGACAGCGCCATCGAGGTGGTGTCGTGCATCCTGACCACGGCCGGGCTGTATTATTCCTTCACCGGCGACGCCCAGGGCTGGTTCAACGCGTAGGGGCTCGTCGTTATCCCGGGCTTGCGCTTCGCTTCGCTCTGGATGTCGCGTCTGGCCGCTGCGCGCATCTTCGGAATCCTGCTAGACTTCACACATGGAGTGGACCGACGAAGGCATCGTGCTGGGCGTGCGGCGGCATGGCGAATCCTCCGCCATCGTCGAGCTCCTGACGCGCGAGCATGGCCGCCATCTCGGCCTCGTGCGCGGCGGCGCCAGTTCGCGGATGCGGCCGCTGCTGCAGCCCGGCAACAGCGTCACCGCGGTGTGGCGGGCGCGGCTCGACGAGCATCTCGGCATGTACACGCTGGAGGGGACGCGGCTGCGGGCGGCGACGCTGCTTGCCTCGTCGCATGCCGTCTACGGCGTCACGCATCTGGCTGCGCTGGCCCGGCTGCTGCCGGAGCGCGATCCGCATGAAGACATCTACGCGATGCTGGAGGGGACGCTCGACGATTTCGACGACGCGGGCGTTGCCGCCGTGCACCTGATCCGGTTCGAGCTTGCGATGCTGACCGAGCTCGGCTTCGGGCTCGATCTGGAGAACTGCGCAGCCACCGGGGAGACCACCGACCTGATCTATGTGTCGCCGAAGTCCGGCGGCGCGGTGTCGCGGGCCGCGGGCGAGCCGTGGCGCGACCGCCTGTTGCCGTTGCCGGCGTTCCTGCGCGAAGGCGAGGGAGGCGCCAACAGCTGGTCGGAGCAGGATCTGCGCGACGGCTTTACGATCACCGGCCTGTTCCTGCTCCGTCACGTGCTGGAGCCCCGCGGCCAGGGCCATTCCGACGCCCGCGACGGGTTCATCAACGCCGTGACCAGACGGCGCAGCCGGCTGGCCGGGACGTGAAGCGCTGACATTCCCGCGCCCCTGTCATGCAATGGGGAACGAAATCGCCTCCTGGTGCGTTCCGCACCGTGGTTCCATCGAAGGGCGACCGATGTTTCTGCGGGGAATTGTCATTTCGGCGGCGCTGCTGACGCTGGCGCCGGACGCCAATGCCGGCGAGCAGGGGAGCGTCCTCCGTCGCGTCTCCTGCACCGTGGTTCGCTATTACGTCGCGCGATATTCGGCCGCCGCGGCCGAAAGCTGGGCGAGAGCCCATGGCGCAACCGACGCCGAGATCGATACCGCCCGCCATTGCCTCAAGGAAGCGCCGGTGAGGACCGTGCGGACGGCCAACCAGACCGCGCAATAATTGCGCGAATCAGGTGAATCCGTGCGCGTTTGGCGTGATTCGCGGCTTGCCCGATTCAGCGCAAAAGTTTAACGCCTCCCCATGGGAAAGCGACAGACCCCGCCGGAAAAGCCGGCCGAAATTCACGAGGTGCCGCTGCGTGATGCGCTCGAGGAGCGCTATCTCGCCTATGCGCTCTCGACCATCATGCATCGTGCGCTGCCGGATGCCCGCGACGGGCTGAAGCCGGTGCACCGGCGCATCCTCTACGGCATGGACCTGCTCGGGCTCGACCCGCGCGCGGCATTCAAGAAATCGGCGAAGATCGTCGGCGACGTGATGGGCTCGTTCCATCCGCACGGCGACCAGGCGATCTATGACGCCATGGTGCGCCTGGCGCAGGATTTCTCCTCGCGCTACCCGCTGGTCGACGGCCAGGGCAATTTCGGCAATATCGACGGCGATAATCCGGCTGCCTACCGCTACACCGAGGCGCGCATGACCGAGGTCGCGCGGCTGTTGCTCGACGGCATCGACGAGGACGGCGTCGAGTTTCGACTCAACTACGACGGCCAGTCGAAAGAGCCGGTGGTGCTGCCCGGCGGCTTCCCGAACCTGCTCGCCAACGGCGCGCAGGGCATCGCGGTCGGCATGGCGACCTCGATCCCGCCGCACAACGCCGCCGAGCTCTGCGACGCCGCGCTGCATCTGATCGAGAAGCCCGACGCCAAGTCGAAGGCGCTGCTGAAATGGGTCAAGGGGCCGGACTTCCCGACCGGCGGCATCGTCGTCGATTCCAAGGAATCGATCATCGAGGCCTACACCACGGGACGCGGCTCGTTCCGCACCCGCTCGCGCTGGACCCAGGAGGAGGGCGCGCGCGGCACCTGGGTGGTGGTCGTCACCGAGATCCCGTGGCTGGTGCAGAAGTCGCGGATCGTCGAGAAGATCGCCGAGCTGATCAACGAGAAGAAGCTACCGCTGGTCGCCGACGTCCGCGACGAGTCGGCCGAGGATGTGCGGCTCGTGATCGAGCCGAAATCGCGCACCGTCGATCCGGCGCTGATGATGGAGTCGCTGTTCCGGCTGACCGAGCTGGAAAGCAAGATCTCGCTGAACCTCAACGTGCTGATCAAGGGGCGCATCCCGAAGGTGGTCGGCCTTGCCGAGTGCCTGCGCGAATGGCTCGACCATCTGCGCGACGTGCTGGTCCGCCGCTCCAACTTCCGCAAGACCCAGATCGAGCACCGGCTGGAAGTGCTGGGCGGCCATCTCGTCGCCTATCTGAACCTCGACAAGGTGATCAAGATCATCCGCACCGAGGACGAGCCGAAGCCGGTCCTGATCAAGACCTTCAAGCTCACCGAGATCCAGGCCGAAGCCATTCTCAACATGCGCCTGCGCAACTTGCGCCGCCTGGAAGAGATGGAGATCCGCACCGAGGACAAGGATCTGCGCAAGGAGCTGAAGGGCATCGAGGGGCTGCTCGGCTCCGAGACCGAGCAGTGGGCCAAGGTCGGCGAGCAGGTCCGCAAGGTTCGCGACATCTTCGGACCCAAGACGCCGCTCGGCAAGCGCCGCACCACCTTTGCCGATGCGCCCGAGCATGACCTCGCCGCGATCGAGGAAGCGCTGGTCGAGCGCGAGCCGTGCACCGTCGTGATCTCCGAGAAGGGCTGGGTGCGGACGCTGAAGGGCCATGTCGAGGATCTCTCGGGGCTTGCCTTCAAGACCGACGACAAGCTCGAGCACTCGTTCTTCGCCGAGACCACCTCGAAGCTGCTGCTGTTCGCGACCAACGGCAAGTTCTACTCGCTCGACGTGGCAAAGCTGCCGGGCGGCCGCGGCCATGGCGAGCCGATCCGCATGTTCATCGACCTCGAGCAGGACGCCGCGATCATCTCGCTGTTCGTCAACAAGGGCGAGCGCAAGTTCCTGATCGCGAGCAGCGAGGGGCAGGGCTTCGTCGTCAAGGAAGAGGACTGCGTCGGCAACACCCGCAAGGGCAAGCAGGTGCTCAATGTCGAGATGCCGAACGAGGCCCGCGCGATCACCACGGTGAACGGCGACACCGTGGCGGTGATCGGCACCAACCACAAGATGGTGCTGTTCGGTCTCGACCAGGTCCCGGAGATGGCGCGCGGCCGCGGCGTGCGGCTGCAGAAATACACCAGCTCGGAGCTATCCGACGTTGCAGTGTTCGACTCCAAGTCCGGCCTGACCTGGAAGGACTCCGCCGGCCGCGAGCACAGCATGACCATGAAGGAACTGGCCGACTGGCGCGGCAACCGCGCCGACGCCGGCCGGCTCGCCCATGGTCTGCCGAAGTCGAACAAGTTCAACCGCGGCGTGGAGTGACGCTGCGTAGGGTGGGTTGGGCGCAAGCCGTAACCCGCCGTTCTTGTCGCCGCGCGGTGTGATAGTATCCAGATTTCGCCGCGCTATAACCGTCGCCGACGAATTCGGGCGACGGTTGCCATGGCGCATAATCACGATCACGACCACGAGCACGGTGGTCATTCCCACAGCGGGCACTCCCACGGCGGACACTCCCACGCCGGACATTCTCACGCGGGACATACCCATGCCGGGCACAGCCACGCGCCCGCCAGTTTCGGCACGGCCTTCGCGATCGGTGCCTCGCTCAACACCGCCTTCGTCATTGCGGAACTGATCTTCGGCTATTCCGCCAACTCGCTCGCCCTTGTCTCCGACGCCGTTCACAATCTCTCCGACGTCATCGCGCTGCTGCTGGCCTGGGCCGGCGCGTGGCTCGCCGGCCGCCGCCCGACCGACACCCACACCTATGGTTACCGTCGTGCCTCGATCCTGGCGGCGCTGTTCAATGCCGGGCTGTTGCTGATCGCGGTTGGCGGCATCGCGGTCGAGGCGATCAACCGCTTCCGCGAACCTGCGGAGGTCGCAAGCTGGACCGTGGTCTGGGTCGCGGCGCTCGGCATCCTGATCAATGGCGGCACCGCGCTGTTGTTCATGCGCGGCCGCGACAGCGACCTCAACGTCCGCGGCGCTATCTGCACATGGCGGCCGATGCCGGCGTCTCGTTCGGCGTCGTGATCGCCGCGCTCTTGATCATGGCGACCGGCTGGCAGTGGCTCGATCCGGCGATCAGCCTCGCCATCGCGGTGGTCGTGCTGCTGAGCGGCTGGGAGCTTGCCCGCGACAGCGTCAACCTCGCGCTCGATGCGGTGCCCAAGGGTATCGACCTCAAGCGGGTGAGGGACTATCTCGCCGCGCTCGAGGGCGTCACCGAGGTGCACGACCTGCACATCTGGGCGATGAGCACCAGCGAGACCGCGTTGACCGCGCATCTGGTGCGGCCCGGCGGCCACGACGACGTGTTCCTGCATCACGTCTGCGCCGAGCTTTCGGAGCGGTTCAGCATTCATCACGCGACGCTGCAGGTCGAGATCAGCAGCGAGACCTGCCGCCTGGCGCCCGCGGAAACGGTCTAGGCCGCGGCGCGCGCTCGCATTCAATTGATCGATTGCCTCTTGCCGGCCTCTTCCGCGGTTGCGGACGAGACGGCACATTGCGGCTGCGCGCGCTGCAATAGCCGGCTCGATCAATGGAGGGCAACGTGAAGAAGGCAATCGGTCTTGCATTGTCGCTCTGGGTCGCGGGCGCGGTGCTGCCCGCGGACGCCCAGCCGGCGAAACCGGGCGTCGAGCGGCTCTATATCCTCAACTGCGGCGAGGGCGTTGCGGGCGATATTTCGCGCTGGTCGCCCGGCGTCAATGAAGGCAAGTCGATGGACTTCGTCGACAATTGCTACCTGATCAAGCATGCGCAGGGCTGGTTCCTGTGGGACACCGGCATTCCGGATGCGGTGGCAGCAATGCCGAACGGCCTTGCGCCGGCCGATCCCAAGGCGATCACGTGGCGACGGCCGAAGACGCTCGCCGCGCAGCTCGCCCAGCTCGGGGTCAAGCCGTCGGACATCAAGGCGATCGCCGTCTCGCACACCCATCCCGATCATATCGGCAATGTCGAGCTGTTTCCGGCCGCGATGCTGTATGTGCAGAAGGCGGAGTATGAATGGCCGGGCGTCAACAACGCGCCACGCTTCAAGCCCGAGCATCCCGTCACCAAGCTCGAGGGTGATCGCGACGTGTTCGGCGACGGCAGCGTCACGATTTTGTCGACGCCGGGCCACACGCCCGGCCACCAGTCGCTGCTGGTGAAGCTGCCGAAGACCGGCGCGCTCGTGCTGACCGGCGACGCCGTTCACTTCAAGGACAATTGGGACAATCGACGCGTACCGAGCTTGAACGCCAGCAAGGAGCAGACGCTGGCCTCGATGCAGAAGATCGCCGACACGCTGACGAAGGAGAAGGCGCAGCTCTGGATCAACCACGACAAGGTGCAGCGTGACGGACTGAAGATGTCGCCGGAGTTCTACGACTGAGCGGCCTTGGCGGCACTCGCCGTCGACCAGCCTCGAAAAATCTGTGCGGTCTCCTCGTCCATCGGAAAGAAGCTCTCGATCCGCAGTTCCTGCAACGTGACGTCCTGCGGCGTCCCCAGCGTTGCGATCGTGGTGAACAGTTGCAGCCGCGTGTCGCCCTTGCGGAACAGCATCGGCAGCACCGGTCCGGACGTCGGGGGCGGCGCGGTCAACGCGGCCTCGACGCCGTCATAGGCCAGCAGGCGCCTGAGCAATTCGGCCGTCGCTGACGTGCCGTCGCTCGCGGCATCGGCCTCGACGCTGCGGATGAAGTAGCCGGCGACCTCGGTCCAGTTGGTAAGGTGGGGCCGCAGCACGCCGGGAGCGACCAACGCGTCGGCGAGATTGACCTGTGTGCCGGGCGCCAGCGGCCCGACCAGGAATTCCACCAGCCGCACCGCGCCCGAATTGGCGAGCAGCAGATTCCAGTGCCGGTCGACCACGACCGCAGGGAACGGCTCCTGCTGCGCCAGGATGAAATCCAGCGCGTGGCGGATCTGGACGAGCTCGGGCGCGGCAAGGTCGGTTTGCCGCCATACCGGCGCGAAGCCGGCCGCGACCAGCAGCGCGTTCTGCTGCCGCAGCGGCACATCGAGCGCCGCGGCAAGCCGGATCACCATGTCCCGGCTCGGCGCGGCGCGGCCGAGCTCGAGGAAGCTCAGATGGCGCTGGGAGATATCGGCGCGCCCGGCGAGCTCCAGTTGCGAGTGGCCCTTGCGTTGGCGCCACCAGCGCAGGCTGGCTGCAAAATCGCGCTGCGACATGAGTACCTGTCAGGTAGTTGCCGAAACGGTCTCGCCGGGCAAGATGCCACAAGCGGGCGCGAAACGCATCGGGTGCTGGATGGGCGAGTGGATCGGCGTTGCGATTGCACTGGCCTCGAGCTGCCTCGGCGGCACGGCGGCGGCGATCACGCGGTATCTGGCCGGTAACGCCGACCCGATCACGCTTGCGATCCTGCGCTGGGCGATCGGTTTCCTCTGCGTGCTTCCCGTTGCAGTCCTGCTCGGGGCGAAATGGCCGCCGCGCGAAGATTGGCCGGCGGTCGCCGTGCTCGGCATCGCCTTCTTCGGCGTGTTCTTCGTGCTCTACAACATCGCGATGTCCTACACGACGGCGGCACGCGCGAGCCTCGCATTGGCGACGTTGCCGCTCTCCACCATGGTGGTCGGCGCCGTGCTCGGCATCGAGCCGCTGACGATGCGCAAATCGGCCGGGGTCTCGATTGCGGTGCTCGGCGTCGCCGCGGCGCTGGCATCGGGGCTGTCGGCGGCACCACCGGGGGCATGGCGTGGCGAGCTGATCATGGCGGCCGCGGTGCTCTGCATGGCGTTCTACAACGTGCTGTCGCGACCGTTCATCCGCCGCTCCAGCGCGCTCGGCTTCCTTGCCGTGGGCATGGGCGCGGGTGCGGCTGCGCTGGTGGCGGTCGGGGCGTTCACCGGCAGCCTGGCGACGCTGCGCGAATTCGGCGCATCGCAGTGGATCGCCGGGCTCTATCTCGGAATTGCCGGCGGCGCGCTGGCCTTCATCCTGTGGGTGCTGGCGCTCGAGCGGGCTTCACCGACCCGTGTCGCCAACACCATGACGGTCAATCCGATCGCGGCCGGGCTGCTGGCGAAGCAATTGATCGGCGAGCCGATCACGGCCAGTCTGGTCGTCGGCCTGATCGCGGTCTGCGCCGGAATCTGGATGGCGACATCGGAGGCCAAACCGGCCTGATCAGCTGTGCGGAGCGGACGGCGTGGTAACCGGCGGGGCGGCCGGAACGTGTTTCGGCTTCAGCGTGCCGGCGTAGAATGACAGGGCGTAGACCAGGATGATGCCACCAAGATAGACCCCATAGGATTGCGGCGGAGTGATCGCCCATCGCATGAGGCGTCGGATCGGATTTTGCAGGCCGGCATCGTTGTCCATGCGTTCCTTGTGCGCGAAGGCCGGGGCAAAGGGAAGCGGAATCGCCGGCTCAGGCCGCGCTGTTCCCTGCGAAATGGTCAGGCGGGCGGCCTTGCAATACCACATGGGCATCCGCATCTGTCACGCGACGACCAGCCCTTCCTCCCGCACCGATTGCCCGGCATAATCAGCTGATGGAACTGACGCCCCGTTTGCGCCTCATGAATTGGCTGGTCCGCCAGGGTCTGACGGGCCTGCCTGAGAACGATCTGCTGCGCGGCTTCTGCGAGCGCTGCCGGGCCGCCGGCATGCCGTTGTCGCGGGCGATCGTCTTCATCGACACCTTGCATCCGATCTTCGAGGGGCGCGGCTTCCGCTGGAACGACGGCGAGAGCAACGAGGCCGACATCTTCGAATACGGCTCGACCAGCACCGGCGAGGCCAATCAGACCTGGCGGCGGTCGGCGTTCCACCACATGCTCGAAAACGGCCATGACGAGATGGTGATCGATCTCGCCGAGAGCCATGATTTCTCGATGATCGGTGAGCTTGCCGAGAAGGGCCACAAGCATTTCGCCGCCTTCGTGCACCGCTTCGGCGAGGCCGGCACGATCGGCGAGATGGACTGTTTCTATTCCTACTACACCACGCGCCATTCGGACGGGTTCGGCGACCTTCACATGTCGGCGCTGCGCGACCTGGTGCCGGTGCTCGGGCTTGCGATCAAATCCGCGGCGCAGGTCGAGATCGCCCGCACGCTCGGCCGGGTCTATCTCGGCCGCGAGACGGCGGAGCAGGTGCTGCGCGGGCGCATGCAGCGCGGCATCACAGAGAAGATCAAGGCCGTGCTGTGGTACTCCGACGTGCGCGGCTCGACCGCGATCAGCGAGCGCATTGGCCCCGACGAGATCATTCCGTTCCTCAACGATTACGCGCAGGCCTCGATCGACGCGATCCACGACGCGGGCGGCGAGGTGCTGAAGCTGATCGGCGACGGCGTTTTGGCGATGTTCACCAGCGAGAACATGGCAAGCGCCAGACGCGCGGCACTGCGTGCCGAGCACAGATTCCGCCATAACATCCGCGTGCTGAACGATCGCCGCGAGAACGAGAACCGGCCGACCACCACGGCCTATGTCGGCCTCCATGTCGGCGAAGTCTTCTACGGCAACATCGGCAGCGAGGACCGGCTCGACTTCACGGTGGTCGGGCCCGCCGTCAACGAGGTCAGCCGGATCGCCTCGATGTGCGCTTCGGTTGACCGCGAATTGCTGACTTCGACCGATTTCCGCACCGGGCTGGATGCCGCCGGCCGCAACTACCTGGTTTCCACCGGCCGTTTCGTGTTGCGCGGCATCGGCCATGCGCAGGATCTCTATACACTGGATCCGGCCGTGCCTGCCGACGAGGTCGTCGGCGGCAAGTATGAGCGGTATCTGGCGAGCTAGGCAGCCCCTTCCTCCGTCATTGCAAGCGAAGCGAAGCAATCCACGTCTCCCCGCGTGGAAGAATGGATTGCTTCGTCGCTTCGCTCCTCGCAATGACGGCTGAGAAAGCCCGGCCTAGCAGCGCGCCGGCTCGCCGACCATGTCGGGCTGCCGCGTCAGCGACACCGCGGGCGACAGCAGGATCACCAGCGCCTGGGCGGCGAAGATCGCGGCCGCGAGATAGAGGCAGGCCTCGGCGCCGTAGAACCCACCGACGATGGCGCCGAGCGCGGAGCCGAGCGGACGGGCGCCGTAGCTCATGATGTTGATCGCCGAGACGCGGCCGAGCAGCGAGGGCGGCGTCACCGACTGCCTGAGTGTGGTGGTCGAGATCACCCAGAGGATCGGACCGACACCGAGCAGGAAGAAGCCGAGGCCGGCGAGCAGCGGCGTTGCGATCCAGGTCGTCAGTGCCATCACCAGCGAGGCGACGAGGCCAGTCACCGGGCCGAGCCCGATCACGGTGCCGAACGCCAGCCGCTTCATCACCCGCGTTGCGAACAGCGCGCCGACCACCATGCCGACACCATACATCGCAAGCGTCGTGCCGACGCCGGTGGCACTGAGCCCGAGGTGGCGCACCGCATAAGGCACGAACACGGCGAGCAGCAGGAACGATGCGGTATTGAAGATGAACTGGGTGATGAACACAGGCCGCAGCAAGGCGTGATGCATCACGAACGCCGCGCCTTCCTTGATGTCCTGCAATGGATGGCGCCGCGGTGCGGGTGCACGCGCCGGCTCGTAGAGGCCGGCGAGCAGCACGACCGCGATCGCCGACAGCGCCGCGGCAAAGCCGAATGCGGGCGCCGCGCCGACCCAGCCGACCAGCACGCCGCCGAGCGCAGGACCGCTGGCGAACGCGACGGTGCGCGCGAGCTCGATGCGGGCATTCGCGGCAGGCAGTTGCTGTGATGTCACCAGCGACGGGACCAAAGCGGGCGCGGCGACGCTGTAGGCCACCGTGCCGCAGACCGCGATGAAGCCCAGCAAGGCGAGCAGCGGCAGGGTCATCGCGCCGAGCCACAGCAACAGCAGGATCGCGGAAAGGGCCGCCGCGCGCAGCGCTTCGGAGCCGGCCATGACCCAGCGCCGCGACACGCGGTCGGCGAGCAGGCCGGCGGGAATTGCAAACAGGATGAAGGGCAGCGTCAGCGCGGTCTGCAGCAGGCCGGTCTGGCCTTCGCCGACGCCGAGCACCAGCACGGCGACGATGGGCGCGGCCGCAAGCGCGATCTGCTCGGCCGACTGCGCGGCGAGGTTGGACCAGGCGAGGCGATTGAAGGTGGCCGGCAGGCGAGGCGTATCGGCGGACATGGCAGAATCCTTGGGGAAAATCGATCTGGCCATAGTGTGTGGTTGGAAGACGTCCGATCCCACCCGTTTCCCGACAACGTAAAAACAAAGGCCCGCCGGAAACGGCGGGCCTTATCGATGATGTCAAACACGATCGCGTTATTGCGGCGAGGGCGCGAGCTGGCCGGTGATGGTGCCGACCAATGTGGCAGGCCGGCTATCCTCGCCGTTCGCAGACGCCGGAGCCGCCTCGGCCTTGCGCTGCGCCAGCGCGCTGGTCAGGCTGGTCAGCGCGTCGGATCCGGCCGGGAAGCCCGCCTCCGAGAGGATCTTGTCGATCATCGGTTTGAACGCCGAGACCGACAGCAATTGCGCGGCGAGCCCGTCGCCGAGCCCGAGACCGCCATTGCCATTGGCATGGCCGTTGGCGCCGCCGCGGCCGAGCATGCTGCCGGTATCGAAGATCCGGATGTCGGAGATCTTCTCGATCGGCTTCACCGCCTCGGCGAGTGCGCTCGGGATCACGTTGATGCGGGCGAGGTTGAGGTCGTAGTCGATCATCTCGGCGCTCAGCTTGTTGCGCGCCTCCGCCTTCAATGTCGCAACTTCTGCCTCGGCCTGACCGAGTGCCTTGACGCCGGCGGCGCGGGTGGTGGCTGCGTTGGCGTCGGCTTTCGCCAGCACGTTGGTGGCCTCGGCCTTGTTGGCCGCAGCCTGCTTCTCGGCTTCCGCCATCACCGTGATCGGCATTGCATTGGTCTCGGCAACCTTGCGCGCGGCGATCACGTTGATGATCTTGTCGCGTTCGGCGACCTCGGTGGCGCGGGCGGTGGTCACCTTTTCCTCGGCCGCGATCGCGAGTGCGCGCGCGGTCTCCGCGATGGTCTGGGCTTCCGACTGCTCCTTGCTCTTAGTCGCAACCGCGATTGCGGCTTCCTGCGCCACGATCTGCAGCTCGCGGTCGGTCTCAGTGGTGCGGCGCTTGACCGCGAGATCGGCCTCGATCTTGCGGGTGTCGCGGGCCTGGTTGGCCTCGGTCTGCTTGTTGGCGACCGCGAGCTCCTGCTGAATGCGGTATTCGGCCTCGTTCTGCAACGCGGTCTGCTCGACCTGCGCCGTCTGCGCGCGCATCGCAGCGGTCTTGTTGGCAATGTCGCGCTGCTGGGCGAGCTCGGCCTCGCGCTTGGTGCTCTCGATCGTCAGCGTGGTCTGCCGCGCCACCAGGTCCTGCTGGGCGATGTTGACCTCGGTGGTGCGGACGATCTGGTTGCGCTCCTGCTCGCGCTCCTTGGTGATCTTGGTCAGCGTGGTGAGACCGTGCGCGTCGAAGAAATTGCTCGGGTTGAAATGCTTGATGTCGCTCTGGTCGAGCCGGGTTAGCGACACCGATTCAAGCTCGAGGCCGTTGTTCTGGATGTCGGCGCCGACCGCGTCCTGCACCGCCTTGACGAACGTCGCGCGCTGCTCCTGCAATTCCTCGAGGTTCATGGTCGCGGCGACCGAGCGCAGGCCGTCGACGAATTTTGCTTCCACCAGCTCGCGCAGCTCGGCGGCGTCGTTGGTGCGGTTGCCGAGCGTCTGCGCGGCCAGGGCGATCGAGGAGCTATCGGGTTTGACGCGCAGATAGAACTCGGCGCCGATGTCGACGCGCATGCGGTCCTTGGTGATCAGCGAGTCCGGACCGCCGCGCGCCACCTCGAGCCGTAGCGTCTTCAGGTTCACCGCGGCGGTGGAGTGGAAGATCGGCAGCACCAGCGAGCCGCCGTCGAGCACCACCTTCTGGCCGCCGAGGCCAGTGCGGACATAGGCCTCATCGCGCGTCGAGCGCTTGTAGAGTTTTGCAAACAGCAGACCGATAACGAGAATGGCAAGGACGCCAATAACGACGGGTATAGCAAGTTCCCACATGTGTTATGCCCTGTTGGAAGATTGTTGTTCGACGAGATCGGAGGGAGCGGCAATCGCGATGAAGCCTTTGGCATCGCGATCGACCAGCAGCACGCTGGCGCCGACCGGCAATGCCTCGGACTCTGCGCTGGCACGCGCCGACACGGTGTGCCAGTTGCCGAAGACATCCTTGAGACGAACCCGGCCCGGCAGGCCCTGATCGAGCGGGCCGACCGACACGGTCGCGACCTTGCCGACAAAGTCGCTGTCATTGACCGCATAGCTCTCGTCGCGGGGAATGATGCGGGCGAGGCCGCGGCTGCTGTTTCTGATCACGGGGAGGCTGCCGGCAGCAGCCACCAGCGCGGCAATGGAAACCGGGATGGCGGTACCGACGGCATGCGCCAGTCCCTGAAGCAGAAAGCCTCCGATCGAGAATATGCCAAGTATCAGGATGATCAGGATCAGGAGGGGAAGCCGCCCGGCGTTGATCCAGAGAAACAGGCCACTGAGAGCATTGTGGCTCTCGGCCTCGACCGCGAACTCCTTGCCGATGAGTTCGCTGATCGAAAGTCCGACCATGGTGGTGAGCAGCTCGATACCGCCAAGTGCCACCATGATCGCAGCCGCGACCGCGAAGGGCCGTACGTCGGGGGCGAGCAGGATGTCGCCAACTGCACTCATTTTTCTGACTTGATCCTTTCAAGCCGCGCCGCGATTTCCTTTTCGCGGTGCAGGCGATCGAGTTCGTCAAGCTCCTTGTCGCCGAGCACGCTGGAAGCGGGAACACCGGTCACCCGAGCGATCGCCGCCATGGCGCGTTCAGCACTCAATGTATTGGTCGTCGATGGGCCCCGGCTGGTTTCGTCCTTGGCCTCGCGGATCAGACTTTGTTCGAGATCGGCCAATCGCGCTTCGGCCTCGCGGCGCGCACCGAGCATGGCCTGCAGCGCCTTGGTCTGCTCGTCGATTTCGAGCTCGATGAAATCCATCGCGCGTTCCAGCGCGATCACCTGCGACTCCAGGTCGATTTGCCGAGCGACCCCGGCGCGCGCGAGGTCCTCGCGACTTTCCGCAAGTGCGAGACGGATCTTCTCGTTCAGGCGAGCGGTTTCGGTATCCAGTTCTTCACGCCGCTTCTTCAGTCGGAATTCTTCGGCGCGCGACTTGCCGAGCGCATAGCGCGCTTCGTCGGCGCCGGCGTCGATCTCGCGGATCGCCTGCTTGACCAGCGCGACCTTGTTGTTGCTCTCGACATTGTCGATGGTCTGGCTCGCGATGGCGGCAAGAAGCCGGCCCATGCGTGCAAGGATGCCTTCGTGAAGCATGGTCTTCTCCTCCGGTTGTGCTGATTTCGATTTGACGGCGATGTGGATTTCGTAGCCGCGACCATCCGAGATCAAATGCGCCGGGAAGGGGCTTTCCCAGCCCGAGACATATCCCGGCACGTCGAACGGCACCAAGACACGTCCGCTGACAGTGCTAATGGTCAGTGAAGTTGGGCCCTTGATCGCGAACAACTTGTCGTCGAGCGGTATCCGGCGGACGGCGGCACCCGCGACGTAGTTGGCGCGGTCGCGCAGTCCGAGCGTCACGAGGCGCGCGGGCAGGCCGGTCTCCTTGCGGATTCGCTCATAGGCCTGGGCGTGCAGCGAGACGAGGTTGGCACCGACGGGAGCGACCTCGGCGAGGATTGCCATCATCCGGTCATAGGCCGCAAAGGTCGCCTCGATCGCCTCGACGCCTGAGGGGTCAGGGGCGAGGGCGTAGCGCAGCGTTGCGGTCGGCGTCTCGACGGGAAGCTTGATCATACGTCTAACGTAAAGCACTTCCTCAGTGCTTTACAAGCTGGGCGGTCGGTATCATTTCCGTGATCCCAGATGCAGTTGCAAATGAGTTGCAATAACGGGAGAGATCGGCCATCCTGCGCGCATGGACGCTCGGACCCCTGACATGTCTTCCGTTTCCGTTCCCAACGCCGTGCCCGGCGGTTGGCGCGATGATGCCGGCCACGCGCGCAGCCTTCCCGAGGTGAACGCGACCGTTCAGGTGCCGAGCGCAGGCGTCTGGTGGCGCCGGCTGCTGGCCTTCGCCGGGCCGGGCTATCTGGTCTCGGTCGGCTACATGGACCCTGGCAACTGGGCCACCGATCTCGCGGGCGGCTCGAAGTTTGGCTACACGCTGCTGTCGGTCATCCTGCTCTCCAACCTGATGGCGATCCTGCTGCAGGCGCTTGCCGCGCGGCTCGGCATCGCCACCGATCGCGATCTGGCGCAGGCCTGCCGCGCGACCTATTCGCGGCCGGTGAACCTGCTGCTGTGGCTCGCCTGCGAGGCCGCGATCATCGCCTGCGACCTCGCCGAGGTGATCGGCACCGCGATCGCGCTGAAGCTGCTGTTCGGCATCCCCCTGATCGGCGGTGCGCTGCTAGCCGCGCTCGATGCGTTCCTTTTGCTGCTGCTGATGAACCGCGGCTTCCGCTTCCTCGAAGCCTTCGTGATCGCGCTCCTGATCGTCATTGCGGTCTGCTTCGTGGTGCAGATCGCCGCGGCCGCGCCGCCGATCGCCGGCGTGCTCGGCGGCTTCATGCCCTCGCGCGAGATCGTCACCAATCCGGAGATGCTCTACATCGCGATCGGCATCATCGGCGCCACCGTGATGCCGCATAACCTCTATCTGCACTCATCGATCGTGCAGACCCGCGCCTATCCGCGCACCGAGGAGGGGCGGCGCGACGCGATCAAATGGGCGACGACGGATTCCACCATCGCGCTGATGCTGGCGCTGTTCGTCAACGCCGCGATCCTGGTGCTGGCGGCCGCGACCTTCCACAAGAGCGGCCATTCCGATGTCGCCGAGATCGACCAGGCGTTCGAGCTGCTGTCGCCGCTGCTCGGCCTCGGCATCGCCTCGACGCTGTTTGCCGTGGCGCTATTGGCCTCCGGCCTTAACTCGACGGTGACGGCGACGCTGGCCGGCCAGATCGTGATGCAGGGCTTCCTCGACCTCAAGCTGCCCGACTGGCTGCAGCGGCTGGTGACCCGCGGCATCGCGATCGTCCCGGTCATCGTGGTCGCGGCGCTCTATGGCGAGAGCGGCACCGCGCAGCTCCTGGTGTTCAGCCAGGTCGTGCTGTCGATGCAGCTGCCGTTCGCGGTGATCCCGCTGGTGCGCTTCGTGTCCGACAAGCGCAAGATGGGCGCGTTCGCGATCTCGATGCCGGTTGCGGTGGCGGCGTGGATCGTCGCCGGCCTGATTGTGATCCTGAACGTGAAGCTGTTGTTCGATACGCTGTTCGGGACCTAGCGCGAACGCTAGTCCTGCGGCTCAGCCAGCCCTTCGCCTGACGCATCGACGCGCAGCCAGCCCGACGGGGCGAGCCGCTGCTGCGGCAGGAAGCGGCCCTTGTAGTCCATCTTCTTGGAGCCCTCGATCCAGTAACCGAGATAGACGTAAGGCAGGCCCTGGCGGCGGGCGCGGGCGATGTGATCGAGGATCATGAAGGTGCCGAGCGAGCGGGCCTCAAGCCCTGGCTCGAAGAACGAATAGACCATCGACAGCCCGTCGCTGAGCACGTCGGTCAGCGCCACCGCCATCAGCTCGTCGCCGCGGCCGGTGATGGCGCTGTCGGCATTGCGCTTGCGGTATTCGATGATCCGGGTCTCGACATGGCTGTCCTCGACCATCATCGCGTAGTCCAGCACGGTCATGTCGGCCATGCCGCCGTTGCGGTGGCGGCGGTCGAGATAGGCCCGGAACACAGAATATTGCTCTGATGTCGGCACCGCGGTGCGTTGCTCGCCGATGATGTCGGCGTTGCGGGCCAGAACCTTGCGGAAATTGCGGGAGGGGCGGAATTCGTTGGCCACGACCCGCACCGAGACGCAGGCCCGGCACTGGTCGCAGGCCGGGCGGTAGGCGATCGACTGGCTGCGCCGGAAGCCGCCATGGGTCAGCAAGTCGTTGAGATCGCCCGCTTTGTCTCCGACCAGGTGCGTGAAAACCTTCCGCTCGTGGCGGCCCGGAAGATACGGGCAGGGCGAGGGCGCCGTCAGATAAAACTGCGGGGTATCACGCGAGTGCTGGGTCACGTCTGATCGTCGGGCTCCACAAACAATACAGGCAGCCGAGCTAGCATCGCCCCCCGGAGGCTAACGGTCAATTGGTTTAGGCGGGCCTAATAGGAGGCCCGCGCGGCCGGGGATATCTGGGTCCGGACCGAGCTGTTGATAACGACGGTTCCGAGGATGATGTCGTGCAGCAGCCGGCGGCGGCCGTTGAACAGCCCGACCAGCAGCACCAGCGGCGACAGGAACGAGATCGTGACCCAGAACAGCACCGCGTGGGTGGCGCCGAGCACGAAATAGCCGCGGGCGCCGTACCAGGTACGCAGTTCCAGATCCATCATGCGCATGCCGATGGTGGCCGAGTGCTGGCCGCCGATCGAGGCGCCGTAATAGACGATGGCCCAGACGATCGACGCCGGCGACACCAGCCAGAACAGCGCCCAGCCGAGGCCGAGCGTGACCAGGCCAAACACGGCAATGAAGATCACGGCGAGAATCACCGGCACCGACAGCACCACGAGGTCGATCAGGAATGCAAAGACACGTCGGGTCAGCACGCCGCGGAACAGATCCGGCTCTATCGATGGATCGAACGCATGCGGGGGAACGCCGCCGTCGTTGCGCCAAGCATCGTTGCGCCAGGTGCCGCCGTCATTGCCGTAGGACATGACCAACCTCCGATGAAAGTCCCGCGCAGGACATGGGAACAGGAGGCTCGCCTGCCAAGTCCGGGCGAACATTAACTAGCCGAAATATTCCGGCGATTCGGCGGCCGGTCTGCGCCGGGTTTGCGGGCAGGGCTTTGGTGCAGCAAACCAATGTTGCTGCGCCGGGGAGCCTGCTTCGCTCAGCGCTCCGCCTTGATCTTCTCGGCGGCCTTCGGCGCGAAATAGGTCAGGATGCCGTCCGCGCCGGCGCGCTTGAAGCCGACCAGGCTCTCCATCATCGCACGCTCGCCGTCGATCCAGCCATTGGCGGCGGCGCCTGCGATCATCGCGTATTCGCCGGACACCTGGTACACGAAGGTCGGCATCGCGAAATGGTCCTTCACGCGGCGGACGATGTCGAGATAGGGCATGCCGGGCTTCACCATCACCATGTCGGCGCCCTCGGCGATGTCGAGCTCGACCTCGCGCAATGCCTCGTCGGAATTGGCGCTGTCCATCTGATAGGTCCGCTTGTCGCCGGTTAGCGTCTTGGCCGAGCCGATCGCGTCGCGGAACGGGCCATAGAAGGCCGAAGCATATTTCGCCGCGTACGACATGATCTGCACATCGCCGAAGCCGTTGTCGTCGAGCGCCTCGCGGATCGCGCCGATGCGGCCGTCCATCATGTCGGACGGCGCGATCACGTCGCAGCCGGCCTCGGCCTGGGTCAGCGCCTGCTTCACCAGCACCGCGACGGTCTCGTCGTTGAGGATCTTGCCATCCTCGATCAGCCCGTCATGGCCGTGGCTGGTGAAGGGGTCGAGCGCGACGTCGCAGAGCACGCCGATATCGGGAAACTCCTTCTTGATGGCGCGCACCGCCTGGCAGACCAGATTATCGGGATTGAGCGCCTCCGAGCCTTGCTCGTCGCGCAGCGCCGGCTCGGTGAAGGGAAACAGCGCGATGCAGGGGATGTTGAGCTTTGCGGCGCGCTCGGCGTCGCGTACGATCTGATCGACGGTGAGCCGGTCGACACCGGGCATCGATGCCACCGGCGTGCGGGTGTTGTGGCCGTCGACCACGAACATCGGCCAGATCAGGTCGTCGGTGGTCAGCACGTTCTCGCGCACCAGCCGGCGGGCCCATTCCGACTTGCGATTGCGGCGCATCCGGATCGTCAGGTCGAGCGAGGGGGAGGCGAGGGCATCGGTCTGGCGCCGCGGTGTGTCGCGCAATTCGATCGGACGCCCGAATTTGATCGCCATGTCTTGTTCTCCCCGGGGACGGCTGGCCTGGACCTGATATAAGTCTATTTCTAGCACCTGACAGCGGCGCCGTCATTGCGCCCCAAGCGCCCTTGATTTGCCGCAACGGCAATTGATTTTGGGCTCCCGGCGGGCCAAGACTGCGCCATGAACCCCATTTTGCAGCTGCCATGCGGCGATTCGGATGTCTGACACCTCTGCACGCGATCAGGCCCGGGACAACGCCATCTCGGTGAGCGCGATCTCGTCGGACCGGATCGAGCCGGACGACAATGCGTGGACGCGGCGTCTCGTCATCTTCCTGCGCATCATGGCCGTCGTCTCGGTCGCCAAGGGCCTCTATCACTGGGCGCAGGTGACCGGCTTCGTCGGCGGCGAGGAGGAGGCCTTCGAGAACCAGTCGATGGCCTGGCAGACCGCCACGATCTATTTCGCCGTCATCGAGCTCGTCGCCGCCGTCGGGCTCTGGCTCGCGACGCCCTGGGGCGCCGTGGTGTGGCTGACCACCGTGGTGTCGATGGCGGTCATCGAGCTGATGTTTCCCGCCATCTATGGCGGCAGTCTCACCGTGGTCGGGCTCGAGGCCGTGATGCTCGCGGCGTATCTCGCACTGGCCTGGATGTCGGCGCGCGAACGCCCGCCATAGGCGAGCCCGCTGCGCCGGCCTGATGCTGTTGCCCGGCTGCGACAGGGCGACGAATTGCGGCCGGTGGCCGCCGATTCAAGACAGTCGTGCGCGCAACGAGAAGACAGCCTCGCCGGTTCTGCTAGGTGGATGCGACAGATCGCATCCCTTTCGAGGCGCCCCGTTTCCGGAGCATCTCCACGGGACCTGCCGTCGGGATCCATTGCTCCGGATCTTGGTGCGTGTGCCGGCCGGCTTTGCGCGGGCCGACGGCGGAACCGATCTCACCCACACCTGACGCTGACGGCTTGCGCGTATCGCGCGTGTCCCGCCGCGATGCACTCCGATAAAATTTTCAAAGAATTTTCCGGTAACCGATCGGTCACCGTAAAGGGTTCCCTCAGACTCGTTACGCCGTCGTTTCGAATTCAGACGATGCTGTTTCCGAATGTGACAGGAGGGGCAGACGAAGCGTGAACAAAGGGTCTGCCACCGTCAATGAAAAGTTGCGAAAAGTCCTTGATCCATGGGCTTAATCCACGATTCACTGTCTTAAATTCATGATCTCTTTATTCTCTTATTTAAGCGGATATTCAAACGGCCCCCTTACGTTGGACCTATCAGGCGGGACACAAGTTTCGTCGAATAAAGTCGATAAAAACGACAAACAGGGGAAGTGTCATGATGAAAGCCGTTGCGACAACGGCGGCGGATGCCGCTGATCGCGCTGCCGGTCAAGCTCCGGTGCAGCCGCTCTATCTCGAAGCCCTGACTTTGGTGGAGCGGCTGCATCGCCGGCTCCTCGACGTCATCAAGGACGAATTCGATCGTCGCGGCCGCGCCGACATCAACTCGGTGCAGGCACTGCTCCTGTACAATATCGGCGACAAGGAACTGACCGCCGGCGAGCTGCGCACCCGCGGTTACTATCTCGGCTCCAACGTCTCTTACAATCTGAAGAAGCTCGTCGAGCTCGGCTTCCTCGATCATCAGCGCTCGCGCGTCGATCGCCGCTCGGTCCGCATCCGTCTGACCCCGCAGGGCCAGGAAGTCCGCAAGATCGTCGATGCGCTCTATCAGAAGCACGTCAAGACGGTGGAGCAGGTCGGCGGCATCTCGAACGAGGAGTTCGCGAGCCTCAACAAGTCGCTGCATCGCCTCGAGCGGTTCTGGACCGACCAGATCCTGTATCGCCTCTGAGCCTTCCTCTTTTCGCCTGATGGCCAAGCCGGCCGCTTGAGAAGACCGGCAGCCTTCCTCCAGTTAACGCATCGGTCATGCCCGGCCGATGCGTTTTTCATGTTGCACCTGCGAAAATAAATGGGCTCCGACGAGGAACCAACGTGTTCCCTGCGCTTTATCTGTTGCCCAACAGAGAGACAGGACATGCTGGTCGAGCGCGGGATCGAGGTGCTGAATGTCGAGGTGGTCGGTGACGCCTACGCGATCGCCTCAAATTATCTGCGCAAATCCGGCGCGATTCCTGACACTTTCGCCACCAATGAGCGCCTGCTCGGTATCATCGTGAAGCTGTTCCAGCGCGGTGAGCTGAACCGGCTCCGCCTCGCCAACAAGGCGATCGCGAAGTTCGAGGCCGAGACGCTGGTGGTCGCCTGAGCGTCAACCCGGAGACTTCAATGGAAGCCGCTATCGATCGCATCATGCAGACGTACGATCTGCTGCTCAATCGCACGTCCGCTGCAAGCGACGAAGCGCGGGCGAAGGTGACGGAGTACGTGCAAACGCTGTTCGAGGCGGGCGAACGCGACACGCACCGGTTGACCGTATGCGGCCTGACCTATCTGCGCCAGCTCGACGGCAGCACCGACCACGTGAAGGCCGGGTATACCGGGCTGTAGAACGTTGCTCCGCACCTCATTTGCTTCGCGCGCAATGAGACGGGCAGGGCCTCCGATTCAACTGTCAAACTGTCAAACAGTCGCCCGGTGTCATCACCCGCGAAGGCGGGTGATCCAGTATTCCAGAGACAGTCGTTATTGAGCGGAGAGGCCGCGGCGTACTGGATCGCCCGGTCGAGCCGGGCGATGACAGTCGAGAATGGGACACAGCTTGGCTCCGCCCGTCAGGTTGTGCCTAACTCGCCTCGGGGAGGGACGTCGTTGAGACGGCAACGGCGCGAGGTCAAAACTGGCGAGGTCAAAACTGGAACGGCGCCACCGAGACGGCCAGCTTTCCATCCGCTGATTTTTGCACCGTGAATTCCACCTCTTTCGACGCTTTGACATCGCCCACGGAAACCGAAATTCCGCTGCTACACTGCAAAGTCCGCTTGTCCTTGCTCGTCGACGTCGTGACGATCCGCTCACCGAGAAGATATTGCGGCTTCGAATTCTCCTGGGGCGGTTTTGCCGTCGACTCCTTGGCCGCATAGTTGACCAGTGGATTGCGGTGATCGTCGGCAACGGCCTGTAGCACGGCCTTTCGGGTTTCGATTGAATCGCACTCGAGCTGATTGCCGCAACCGCTCAAGGCGATCAGAAGCGGAAAGCTCAGAACAGATCGCAATCGTAATGACATGCCAGACATCGCGAAGCTCGCATCCTTACTGCCTGGATCGATCAAGGACGAAGGCGGCATGAAACAGCAGCCCGTCGTTAGTGCGGACTTCGATTGCAACGTCATGTTCGCCGCCGAAACGGCCGGCGTCTCGGGCGATGCCGGCCAGCGTGTTCGCGGCTTCGACTTTTGCCGCTCTCAGGTCGGCAAGATCCAACCCCTCTTCATCGGGGTATACATCGCCGTCGTCTCTGATGTCGAAGAAGTAGCCGGGCATTTCCATTGCTCCTCGCAATGGTGAGCAACAACCGTCCGATGGATTGTGTTCCTATTCGAGTGGCTGGGAGTTCCGCTGACGACAGCCATTCGCTCATGTGAGCGGCCGTATCGGCCTGCAGGGCTTTCGGGAGTCCGGCAGGAAGCGCCCTTGCTTCCCCGCGCAAGCTCTTGGCCTCTGCGAGAAGGCGATCTTCCAGGCGTTACGCGGTCTGCTTTCAGCGCCGCCAGCGTTGCAGGCGTGTGCCAATGAACCGTCACTGCGTCCCGTCTGCGCATCGGTGAGCAGACGGGACTTCAGTGCTTACTTGCTCTCCGGCTTCCAGGTCGTGCTGGCCCGATCGTACTTGAAGCCTGGCGCAGCCTTCAGGCTGTCCTTGGTCTCGTCGAGTGTGAGCCACCACTTGTCGTCTTTCTTCTGAGACTTGACCGCCGTGTATGGCACGATCACGTCCTTTTCGCCGGCGCCGAGAAAGCCACCGACGCCGACGACGAGTCCGGTCACCTTGCCCGCCTTGTCGACAAGCACGTCGTCGATTGTCCCGATCTTGGATTCCTTCGGGTCGTAGACATTCTGCTTGTAATAGTTGGCGATGGTCCAACTCTCCGCTGGGGCAGAGGACATGGTTGTCGCCGCATGCGCGGCGGTAGCGAACGCCGCGGCTGTGATGCAGCCGATAGCAAAATTCCTCATCAGAGAACTCCTTGCCTGAAGACCATTTAGTTGGTGCTGCAGACCTTGACGGTCTTCATGCCGGTTTCGGCCTCGGAGCGGGTCTTGTAGATGGTGCCCGATGGGCTGACGACGGTGGTCGTCGTGTCGACCGGCTTCTGGTCGACGATCGTGCACTTCTTCGTCTTCACGTCCTGCACAACGTAGTATTCATCCGCGGCAAATGCCGGCGTGACAAAGGCGGCAAGCAACGATGCCGCGACAATTGCTCTAACGTTCATGTTCGACTCCTCCAATAGCCGTATCAATCGGCGGAGGTGGAACGGGAGGGAATGGCAATGGTTCCTAAGGTTGAACCGCGACCGCGCGCCATCACCCAAGAGCATCTTTAGGCGCGGCTCCGCCGTTTGCTTCACGCCGAAGGTGCATGGATGCGTTGTGCTGTTCGTTGCTGTCAGTGCGGCCCTGACCATGTCGCGCGTGCGATGAGAGCGAGATGAGAGGACCAAGTGCACCCTGACATTCGGTCGCTGCGGGAGCTCGGTCTGAAATGCGAACGGAGTGAGGGAACAGCCGGATGGGTTGTGAATTTAACCTCAACTACTGGAGGAGGACACCATGGACTTCGGAAAAGGCGCTATCCTTTGGCTGCTCGGCGTTCCGCTGCCGGTCATCCTGCTGATCGCATTGTTCTGGCACCACTAGGCGCGACATACTCCGGATGTGTTGCGAGGCTCTCGGCATCTGTCGGGAGCCTTTCGCATTTGGGTGGCGTTACGCGGTCACACGAGATTCTTCGCGGGTCGAACGCGGGCTCAACGCAAGCGAAATGCGATCGGTCGGGTGCGGCGATTTGCTGCACGGCTTAGTTGGGCCGTGCGGCTTGCCGACGGCTGAGGCGAATGGTCGCTAGGGATACGCAGAAGTAATGTCGGCGAGCGATTCCCTGATCCGACGGGACCCGCGCTTTCCGACTGGCGCTGCGGCCACATGACCGGATGCAGCCAGCAATCGCCCGGCTGCCTCTGAAATCCAGGAGGAAGCCCTATGATCTTGTCCCGCATGCGCCTGTTCGGCGCGGTCGTCGCGCTGCTTGTCGGGGCGAGCGGTCCGGCTGTCGCCCAGCAACTCGAGCTCAAGCTGATGGCGCCGGCGGCGCCCGGCGGTGGCTGGGATCAGACTGCGCGCTCGATGCAGCAGGCGCTGGTCGCCGCGGGCGTCGCACGCAGCGTCCAGGTCACCAACGTGCCCGGCGCCGGCGGCAGCGTCGGCATCGCGCAGTTCGTCAACGGCGCCAAGGGCGACGGCAACCAGATGATGGTGAACGGCTTCGTGATGGTCGGCGCGCTCGCCATGAACAAGTCGCCGGTGACGCTGGAGCAGGTGACGCCGATCGCGCGCCTCACCGAGGAGATCCAGGTCATCGTGGTGCCGGCGAATTCGCCGCTGAAGACGGCGCAGGATCTTGCTGCCGCGGTGAAAGCCGACATCGCCAAGGTGACTTTTGCGGGCGGTTCGGCCGGCGGCGTCGACCATGTGATGGCGGCGCTGTTCGCGGGCATGGTCGGGGCCGACGCCAAGAAGATCAACTACATTCCGTTCTCGGGCGGCGGCGAGTCGCTCGCTGCCATTCTCGGCGGCAAGGTCACGGCGGGGATTTCCGGCCTCAGCGAGTATGAAAGCCAGATCAAGGCCGGCAAGCTGCGCGCGCTCGGCGTGACTTCGGCGCAGCGTCGGCCCGGCGTCGACATTCCGACCTTCAAGGAGCAGGGCATCGATCTCGTGCTGGCGAATTGGCGCTCGGTGGTCGCGCCGCCCGGCATCACGCCGGAACAGCGCAAGACGCTGAGCGATGCCGTCGAGAAGATGGTGAAGTCCGACGCCTGGAAGGAGATCCTGAAGCAGAAGGGCTGGGATGATGCCTATCTCGGCGGCGATGCCTTCGCCGATTTCCTGAAGCAGGAGATCGCGCGGGTGACCGAGGTGCTGAAATCGGTCGGCCTCGTGAAATCATGACGCCGGACAGCGGTCTCGAACAAGCCGGCCGGCGGGTCGATCGCGCCGGTGTCGTGATCGCGGCCGCGCTGGCCGTGCTCGCTGCGGTGCTGGTGTGGGACGCAAGCAAGCTGCCGTCCACCACGATGTACGGCATGGGGCCGGAGGCGATGCCGATCGTCATTGCGATCGGCCTCGTCATTCTGGCCGTCGGCAATCTGATCGATGCGCTGCGCGGCAAATTGCCGGCGCGGGAGCGCATGGATCCGAAGCCGGTATGGCGGATCGTCTGCGGCCTGGCGCTGCTGATCGCCATCATCGGCTGCGGTGGCGGCTTCATCCTCGCCACCTCGGCGCTGTTCGTCACCACATCGGCCGCCTTCGGCCGCCGCGCAGTCGCGGTCGACACCGCCATCGCGCTGGTGATCACGACGCTGATCTATCTGGCGTTCGACAAGCTGTTGACGCTGAGCCTTCCCGCCGGCCCGCTGGAGCGACTGCTGTGATGGATACCTTCGCCGCGCTGGCGCATGGCATGGCGGTCGCCATACAGCCGATGAATCTGCTCTACGCCCTGATCGGCGTGATCCTCGGCACCGCGGTCGGCGTGTTGCCGGGCATCGGTCCGGCGCTGACGGTCGCGCTGCTGCTTCCGGTGACCTACAAGCTCGATCCCGGCGGCTCGCTGATCATGTTCGCCGGCATCTATTATGGCGGCATGTATGGCGGATCGACCACTGCGATCCTGATCAACACGCCGGGCGAGAGCGCGTCGATGGCGACCGCGCTCGAGGGCAACAAGATGGCCAAGGCCGGCCGCGGCGGCCCGGCGCTGGCGACCTCGGCGATCGGCTCGTTCGTGGCCGGCACCATCGCCACCATCGGCCTCGCGTTCCTCGCGCCATGGCTGGTCGACTTCGCTGTCAGGTTCGGACCGGAGGATTATTTCGCGCTGATGTGCGTCGCCTTCGTCACGGTGTCGGCAACGTTCGGCGACTCGCCGGTGCGCGGCCTCACCAGCCTGTTCATCGGCCTGACGCTCGGCCTCGTCGGCATCGACAAGCTCACCGGGCAGGCGCGGCTTGCCTTCGGCATTCCGGAACTGCTCGACGGCGTCGAGGTGACGACGCTCGCGGTCGGCCTGTTCGCGGTGGGGGAGGCGCTCTATGTCGCCTCGCGCCGCCATCACGCCGAGGAGAAGCTCGAGCCGGTGCGCGGCTCGCTGTGGATGACGCGCGAGGACTGGCGGCGGTCGTGGAAGCCGTGGCTGCGCGGCACGCTGTTCGGCTTTCCGATCGGCGCGCTGCCGGCCGGCGGCGCCGAGATCCCGACCTTCCTGTCCTATTCCACCGAGCGGCGGCTGACCAAGCATCCGGAAGAGTTCGGCAAGGGTGCCATCGAGGGCGTCGCCGGGCCGGAGGCTGCCAACAATGCCTCGGCCGCCGGCACGCTGGTGCCGCTGTTGACGCTTGGGCTGCCGACCTCGGCCACCGCGGCGATGATGCTGGCGGGCTTCCAGCAATACGGCCTCAATCCCGGGCCGCTACTGTTCGCCGAGCGGCCGGACCTGGTGTGGGGCCTGATCGCGAGCCTGTTCATCGCCAACGGCATGCTGTTGGTGCTCAACCTGCCGCTGGTCGGGCTGTGGGTGCGGCTGCTCGCGATCCCGCAGCCATGGCTCTATGCCGGCATCCTGGTGTTCGCGACCATGGGCACGATCGCAGCCAAGCCTTCGGTCGTCGAATTGTCGATGCTGGCGGCATTCGGTGTGATGGGCTTTTTGATGCGGCGGTTCGATTTCCCGATCGCGCCGGTCGTGATCGGATTGATCCTCGGACCGATCGCCGAGAGCCAGCTGCGCCGCGCGCTCGCGATCAGCCTCGGCGATCCCATGGTGCTGCTGCAAAGCCCGATCTCGGCAACGCTGCTCGGCGTCGCGGTGATCGCGTTGCTCGCGCCGTTCGTCCTCAAGGGACTTGGGCGGTTCAAGGCTAACGAGGATTAGGCCGCGGCTTGACGCTGCCAAACATTCGCGTGATCCGGAAGTATCCGGACCGCGGTCCCGGTCTTCCGTTCAGCAACGTAGATGCCTCGCCCGCGCGAGGCTCAATCAAGGCGGCTGAACAATGAAGACCACGTACCTTCTGGCGGCGCTCCTGCTGGTGCCGTCGCTCACGACCCAGGCCATTGCTCACGAACGAACCGGTAAGGGCAGCGATCGCGCGCATGTCGGCACCGGGCTGACAATTGGCGGCGGACTGAAAGGCGACGGGATCGTTGGCCGCCAGATCGCGGCTCCGCCATGGAGTGCGGCCTGCACGAACGATCTGGGATCACGGCAATGCGACGAGCCGATGTGGGTCTATGGCAGCCCCGACTATGTCGCGCAGTTCAGGAGTGCGTTCTGACGCCGATCCGCGGCTGGGCAGCCGTGGCAAAACCTTCCATTTAAAAGGCCCGCTCCGGGGCTCGCATTTCGGAGCGGGCCAGTCTGGGCGCGGCAAAGCGTTGCCGCGGCGCGAACCTAGCGCGAGAAGCTGACACCACCCTGACGGCGGTGGAAAAGAAGAGGCGGCCGAACGCCGCCTCTCGATTAAAGTTTGTGAACGAAATGTTTCGCGGCGTGCTCACCATTTGTAGGCGAGGCTTGCCGTGATGCGCCGGCGGTCGCCGTAATAGCAGGAGCTGATGGTGGCGCAGCTCGCGACGTAGATCTTGTCCGTGATGTTCACGATATTGAGCGCCGCGCGCCAGTTGTTGCCCCATTCATAGTGCACGGCGAGGTCGCCGAGCACGACGCCCGGGACACGCGCGGTGTTCGCGGTGTCGGCAAAGGACGAGCCGACATAGCGCACGCCGCCGCCGAGGCCGAAGCCCGTGAGCGGGCCGTCGCGGAAAGTATAGTCGGTCCAGACCGAGGCGAGCTCGCGGGGCGTGTTGGTCGGCACGGTGCCGATCAGCGCGGGATTGAGATCCTTGCTGACGAACAGCTCGTAATTGGTGTAGCTCGCCACCAGCTTGAAATCCCGCGTGATGTTCGCGACCGCCTCGAGCTCGACGCCGCGCGAGGTGACCTCGCCGTTCTGGGTCTGGAACAGGGTGTTGTTCGGGTCTGTCGTCAGCGCGTTCTTGCGCTTGAGATCGAAATACGCGACGCCGAACCGCGCGTTCAGCCCGGCCGGCTCGTACTTGACGCCGACCTCGGACTGCTCGGAGGTTTCCGGCAGCAGCATTTGGCCGGCGGCATTGGTGCCGATCACCGGATTGTAGCCGGTCATGTAGGACACGTAAGGCGCGACGCCGCTGTCGAAATTGTAGATCGCGCCGACACGGCCGGAGAACTTGCTGTCGTCGCGGCCCTGGGAGGCGCCGATCCGGTTGTCGTTGGTGAGATCAACCCAGTCCTGGCGCCCCGACAGCACCACCGTCAGGCGGTCGAGCTTGACCTGGTCCTGGAGATAAAGCCCGGCCATGCCCTGGGTCAGATAGGCGTTTTGATACAGCGCGCCGCTGAACGGCAGGTTGTTGCCGTAGACCGGATTGAGCACGTTGAGGTTGGTGCCCGCGCCAAAGCCCTGGCGGTCGTCGATCCCGTAATATTTAAGATCGAGGCCGACCAGCGCGGTGTGTTGCAGCGCGCCGGTGGCAAAACGGTACTCGAGCTGATTGTCGAGGTTGAGCTGGGTGGCGATGCCGCGGGTGTAGAAATTGCCGCGCGTGATGTCGGCCGCGGCCGGCGTCGTCGCGTAGCCGAGCCCGTAGAGGCCGGCATAATAGACGTCGGCGTGGGCGATGCGCGCGTTCTGGCGGAAGTCGACGTTGTCGGTCACGCTCTTCTGGAACTGGTAGCCGACCATCTGCTGGTCGCGGCGGAACTGGTCGACGCCGGGATCGCCGGCGAACAGGCTGGTCGGAATCCGGCCGAACGGCGCGTTGGTGACGGTGCCGACATAGGGCAGGAAGTTTAGCGCGCGGCTATTGCTGTGCGAGGCGAGGCCGAACACGGTGAGACTGGTGTCGGCATCCGGACGCCAGGTCACCGATGGCGCGAAGAAGAAGTTGTTGTCGTAGACATAGTCGGTCTGGGTGCCGCCGCCCTGGGCCTGGCCGACCAGGCGATACTGCACCTGGCCGCCAGCGGGCTGCGCCATCGCGCCGCCGATGTCGAACTGGGTGTAGGCGTTGCCGAAATTGTTGACGCCGGTCTCGATGTAGCGAATGGGCTCCGCTTGCGGCAGTTTGCTCACCGCATTGACGAGGCCGCCCGGCGCCGAGCCGCCATACAGGATGCCGGACGGACCGCGCAGCACCTCGACGCGCTCGAGGTTGAAGGGCTGCAGCTTCCAGCTCGCATAGGAGGTGTAGAATAGTTGCAGGCCGTCCAGGAACAGCGACTCGTTCTGCGCGGGGAAGCCGCGGATCATGAACCAGTCGTTGCGGAAATCGGCGCCATAGGTGCCGCCGATGACGCCCGGCGTGTAGCGCAACACCTCGTCGAACTTGCTGACGATCTTCTGGTCTCGGATCTGCTCGGCGCTGATGACAGTCACCGATTGCGGCGTCTGGATGATCGGTGTGCTGGTCTTGGTTCCGCTTGCGCTCTGCCGCGCCAGATAGCCGGTGACCGGACCGTTGGCGCGTTCGTGGCCGCCGGCTCCGCCGGCAGCTTGCTGCGCGGCTTGCGGCTGTGCTGCGACCTGCGCGCGCGTGGTCCGTTGCGAAGGCTGCTGCGATCGCGCCGCTTGCCGGTGCGACGGCGCATCGACCGTCACCGACGGCAATTGCGTCTGCGCGAACGCCTCGTCCGCCGCAGCAACCGAAAGCACCACCAACGCCGACGCAGCAAACCGCTGCGGCCGAATCCATCCGTCCGTCATTCAACGCCCCCGAAGAGAATTTTCTCCGGCGTCGTTATCACGATGATTTTCGTAAACAGCCGCGCGCGCTTAGAAGCTATCGAAGCCGTGCGCAAAGCGCGCGGGTGTGACTGTGAGACAACGGAGTACGACGCGCAATTGCACGCCTCGCGTGAGACGTTTGAATCGATCCAGTGTTGAACGATTCAAAGAACGATTCAAAATTCGTTTCGCGAGATCGTCTCGTGACACGATGTATGACGATAGACGCGTGAGGATCGAGAGCGGGGCAGGTGGCGCAGTTCTGTTCTCAGGAAGTACGGGAGGGGACGAACGCCTCGGACCATGCCCGCACGTGCGCAATCGGGAAGGATCCGTCACCCGCGGCTTGCCGTGTGCCGGGCCGGCCGGGCCGGAATCGGAGCCAGCGGCGGCGGGCCGGAACCGGCCCCGCGGGGCTGGCTCGTCCGGCTGGCAATCCCCGCCATCCCCACCATATCTGGCATAATTGACCGCTAGGGACCGCAAGCGCTTGGCCATTTTGGGGCGATGTGATAACGCTCTGAAACCAGCTTCGACCGCCACTCGTGACCGTCCGCATCCCGTGTAAAGGCTTGCGGCGGTGGAGATATTTCGCCGATGACCTCGTCCACCAACACCGCTTCCGCGCCCGATTCCTTCTTCTCGGCGACCCTTGCCGAGGCCGATCCCGAGATCGCCGCCGCGATCAAGGGCGAGCTCGGCCGGCAGCGCCATGAGATCGAGCTGATCGCCTCCGAGAACATCGTCAGCCGCGCCGTGCTGGAGGCGCAGGGCTCGGTGATGACCAACAAATACGCGGAAGGTTATCCGGGCGCGCGCTACTACGGCGGTTGCGAGTGGGTCGACGTCGCCGAGAACCTGGCGATCGAGCGCGCCAAGAAGCTGTTCGGCGCCGGCTTTGCCAACGTCCAGCCGAACTCCGGCAGCCAGATGAACCAGGCGGTGTTTCTGGCGCTGCTGCAGCCCGGCGATACCTTCATGGGTCTCGACCTCGCCGCCGGCGGCCATCTCACCCACGGCTCGCCGGTCAACATGTCCGGCAAGTGGTTCAAGGCCGCGCACTACACCGTGCGCCGCGAGGACCAGATCATCGACATGGACGAAGTCCAGAAGCAGGCCGAGCAGGTCAAGCCGAAGCTGATCATCGCCGGCGGCTCGGCCTATTCGCGCGCCTGGGACTTCAAGCGCTTCCGCGAGATCGCCGACTCGGTCGGTGCGTATCTGCTGGTCGACATGGCGCATTTCGCAGGCCTCGTCGCCGGTGGCGTGCACGCTTCGCCGGTGCCGCATGCCCACGTCACCACCACCACGACGCACAAGTCGCTGCGCGGTCCGCGCGGCGGCCTGATCCTGACCAATGACGAGACGCTGGCCAAGAAGTTGAACTCGGCGATCTTCCCCGGCCTGCAGGGCGGCCCGCTGATGCACGTCATCGCCGCCAAGGCGGTCGCGTTCGCCGAAGCGCTGCGTCCGGACTTCAAGGTCTACGCCAAGAACGTGGTCGAGAACGCCAAGCACTGGCGGAGACGCTGCGCGGGCACGGCCTCGACATCGTGTCCGGCGGCACCGACAATCATCTGATGCTGGTCGACCTCAGGCCGAAGGGCCTGAAGGGCAACATCTCCGAGAAGGCGCTGGTGCGCGCCGCCATCACCTGCAACAAGAACGGCATCCCGTTCGATCCCGAGAAGCCGTTCGTGACCTCGGGCCTGCGGCTCGGTACGCCGGCCGCGACCACGCGCGGCTTCGGCGTCGCCGAGTTCAAGCAGGTCGGCGGCATGATCGCAGAGGTGCTGAACGCGCTGGCGCAGTCGCCGGACGGCAAGGCGCCGCTGGTCGAGGCCGCGATCAAGGAGCGCGTCAAGGCGCTGACCGATCGCTTCCCGATCTACCAGTAAGTTAAAGGGTCGCTGTTAGAGGTCCCGTCGGATGCGCTGCCCGAGCTGCAATTCTCTCGATACGCAGGTCAAGGACTCGCGTCCGACCGAAGACTCGGCCGTGATCCGCAGGCGGCGCGTGTGCATGGCCTGCAACTTCCGCTTCACGACCTTCGAGCGGGTACAGCTGCGCGAGCTGACCGTGATCAAGCGCAACGGCCGCCGCGTGCCGTTCGACCGCGACAAGCTGGTGCGCTCGCTGCAGATCTCGCTGCGCAAGCGCCCGGTGGAGTCGGAGCGGTTGGAGAAGATGGTCTCCACCATCGTTCGCGAGCTCGAAAGCGGCGGCGAGGCGGAGGTCTCCTCGGAGGCGATCGGCGAGATCGTGATGGAGCATCTGCGCCAGCTCGACGACGTCGCCTATGTGCGCTTCGCCTCGGTCTATCGCAATTTCCGCGAGGCCAAGGACTTTGAAGCAGTGCTCGACGAGTTGACCGGCGAAGAGGACCCGCGGCTCGCCACGTTGCGAAAATGATCTTTCGCATTCTCGAAGACCAGTTCGCGCAGAAATCCAAAGAGGCCAAAGCCGCCGATCTGCGCTTCATGCAGCTTGCGCTGGCGCTCGGCCGCCGCGGACTCGGGCGCACCTGGCCCAATCCGGCGGTCGGCGCCGTGATCGTCAAGGACGGCGTCATCGTCGGTCGCGGCTGGACCCAGCCCGGTGGTCGGCCGCATGCCGAGGTCGAGGCGCTGCGGCGCGCCGGCGACGCTGCCCGCGGCGCCACGCTCTATGTCACGCTCGAACCCTGCTCGCATTTCGGCCGCTCGCCGCCCTGCGCCGACGCCGTCGTCGCGGCCGGGCTTGCGCGTGTGGTCTCGGCGATCGAGGACCCCAATCCGGAGGTCGGCGGGAAGGGGCACGCGAAACTGCGCGCCGCCGGCATCGCTGTCGATGTCGGGCTGTGCGCCGCGGAGGCCGCGCGCGACCATGCCGGACATTTCCGCCGGATCACGGACAAGCGTCCACATGTGATCCTCAAGCTCGCGGTGTCAGCCGATGACAAGATCGCAGCGCACGGCCACAAGCCGGTTGCAATATCAGGCGAGGCCGCGCGGACCCGCGTGCATCTGTTGCGCGCGCAGTGCGACGCGATCCTGGTCGGCATCGGTACGGTCAGGGCTGACGATCCGCTCTTGACCTGCCGGTTGCCGGGCATGGCTGCGCGCTCGCCGGTACGCGTGGTGCTGGATCGCGCGCTGCGGATCTCGGGCGACAGCCGCCTGGTGCATTCCGCGCGCGAGACGCCGCTCTGGGTGATGACGTCCGATCTGGCTGAGGCGCCCGCCGCTGTGAAGCTCGGCGCCGCCGGCGCACAGGTGATCCGCGTTGCCGCCGGCGCGCCCGCGGGGCTCGATCTGCCTGCCGTCCTGCATGCGCTGGCCGAGAAGGGAATCACCCGACTGCTGGTTGAGGGCGGGTCTCGCGTGGCAAATTCTTTCGTGGCGGCCGGCCTTGCCGATGAAATCTGGCTGTTGCGCGGACCGGATGCGATCGGTGCCGACGGCGTTCCCGCGCTGGACGCATTGCCGCTCGACGCAATCACGCAGTCGCCCGCTTTCCGGCTTCGTGCTAGCGAAGCCCTCGGCAAAGACAGTCTCAATATCTACGAGCGTGCGTGATGTTTACCGGAATTGTCACCGATATCGGTGAGATCGTTAGCCTGAAGCCCGTGGCGCAGGGGCAACTGCATCGGCTGCGGATCGCCTGCGACTACGACCAGACCACGATCGCCGACGGCGCCTCGATCGCCTGCAACGGCGTCTGCCTCACCGTTGTCGCCTCCGGCACGTCAGGCGGCAAGACCTGGTTCGACGTCGATGCCGCGGCCGAAACGCTCGGCATGACCACCGCCAGGCACTGGGCGCAGGGCGGCCGGCTCAACCTCGAGCGCGCGCTCAAGATCGGGGACGAACTCGGCGGTCACATCGTGGCCGGCCATGCCGACGGCATCGCCACCATCGTCAAGCGCGACGATCTGCCCGACATGGCGCGCTTCGAGCTCAGAACCACCCGCGAACTGGCGCGCTTCATCGCGGCGAAAGGATCGATCACGCTGGACGGCGTCTCGCTGACCGTGAACACGGTCGACGACGTGACCTTTTCGGTGCTGATCATCCCGCACACGCTCAGTGTTACGACCCTGAGCGGCTGGAAGGCCGGCAGTGAGGTCAATATCGAGGTCGATCTGATGGCCCGCTACGCGGCGCGGCTGTCGGAGATGAAATAGCCTCGATCCGGCATTGCGGCCGAGACGGACGTCCCTATGTGCCAATTCGGCTCGGGCGACTGCCGGCCGGATGTCCCATGCATTGCTGACGAAGCCGACCTGAAAAATCAGGCCGATCGCGGTGACATCCGGGCCAGTATTGCCCTTGGCTTTACCGCCTGCTGCGCCTAAAACGCTGCACAAATCCTCCCCAAGTTCCGATTGGTTATTGCAATGGCTGACGCGCGGCGCGCACCCCTGAAGGACCAGACCGACATATCAGGCGCACGCGTGCTGATCGTCGAGGCCCGGTTTTACGACGACATCCAGGATGCGCTGCTGGAAGGCGCGCTGGCGGAGCTGAAGATCGCCGGCGCGAGCCACGACGTCATCACGGTGCCCGGCGCGCTGGAAATTCCGGCCGCGATCGCCATTGCGATCGATGCCGCTGAAGCGAACGGCAAGCCCTATGACGCGGCGATCGCGCTCGGCTGCGTGGTGCGCGGCGACACCATCCATTTCGAAATCGTCTCGATGGAGTCCTCGCGCGGGTTGATGGATCTGGCTGTCAGCCGGAAATTCCCGCTCGGCAACGGCATCATCACCGTCAACACCGAGGCGCAGGCCTGGGCGCGGGCGCGCGCCAGCGAGTTGAACAAGGGCGGCGACGCTGCCCGCGCCGCGATCGCGATGCTGCGGATCAAACGCCGTCTGGCAAAGGCCTGATCATGGCTCAGAGCAACAAACCCGGCAAAGCCCCTGAAAGAAAGGCCAACCGGCGCGGCGCGGCGCGGCTCGCCGCCGTGCAGGCGCTCTACCAAATGGACATCGGCGGTGCCGGCATCAACGACATCTTCGCCGAATTCGAGAGCCACTGGCTCGGCAACGAGGTCGAGGGCGAGAAATATCTGCCGGCGGAAGCGGCGTTCTTCCGCGACGTCGTCTCCGGCGTGGTGCGCGATCAGGCCAAGCTCGATCCCCTGATCGACGAGGCGCTGTCGAAGGGCTGGCCGCTGAAGCGGATCGACGCGATCCTGCGCGCGGTGCTGCGGGCAGGCTCCTACGAGCTCGAGCACCGCCGGGACGTGCCGGGCCGCGTGGTGGTGTCCGAATATGTCGACGTCGCCCATGCCTTTGTCGAGAAGGACGAGACCGGCATGGTCAATGCCGTGCTCGACCAGATCGCACGCCAGTTCCGCGGCGACGAGTTTGTGCGGAGCTGAACCGCATATTCCGCCGTCATCACCCGCGCATGCGGGTGATCCAGTACGCCGCGGCGGCTATTTTCAACAACAGCTTCCGCGGCGTACTGGATCGCCCGGTCAAGCCGGGCGATGACAGCTGAGGGGAGGCGCACGATATGGCAGAGCGTCACGATAATCCCTCCGGCGAAGACTCCCTGATCGCGCGCTATTTCAAGCCGCTCGCGACCGATCCCGGCGCGTTCGGTCTCGAGGATGACGCCGCCGCGCTGCGGGCCGCCGGCGAGGACATCGTGGTCACCACGGATGCCATCGTCGAGGGTGTGCATTTCCTCAGCAACGATCCGCCCGACACGCTGGCGCGCAAGGCGCTGCGGGTGAACCTCTCCGATATTGCGGCCAAGGGGGCTGTGCCCGCCGGCTTCGTGCTGACGCTGGCCGTGCGCAAGGCCGATGAGAGCTGGCTGAAGCCGTTCGCCCGGGCGCTTGGCGAGGACGCAGCCGATTTTGGCTGTCCGCTGCTCGGCGGCGATACCGTCGCCACGCCGGGGCCGCTGATGATCTCGATCACCGCATTCGGCCGGCTGCCGCAGGGCAAGATGGTGCATCGCGCGGGCGCGCGGGCGGGCGACCGCGTGTTCGTCACCGGTACGATCGGCGATGCCGCGCTCGGTCTCGACGTGCTCCAGGGAGGTCCGGTCGCGGCGGCGCTGGCGGACGATGCCGCCGGGCGGGATTTTCTTGCCGCCCGCTACCGTGTTCCGCAGCCGCGCAACGCGCTTGCCCACGCTGTCCGCGCCCACGCCAGCGCTGCGATGGATGTGTCCGACGGTCTCGCCGGCGATCTGGCAAAGCTTTGCGAAGCCAGCGGTGTGACGGCCGTGATCAACGTGCCGAGCGTCCCGTTGTCATCCGCGGCCGCGGGGCTGCTCGCACGCAAGGCGATCGGGATCGAGACGCTGGTCGCCGGCGGCGACGACTACGAACTTCTGTGCGCCGTCCCGGGCGATCGCGCAGACGCGTTCCTGCGAGAGGCACGCCAGGCCAAGGTCACAGTGACCGCCATCGGCGGCCTCATTGCCGGTTCGTCACCACCGAGCTTCCTGGATGGGCAGGGCAGGGAACTGAAGTTGAAGCGCCTGTCCTACAGCCATTTCTAGCATTCCCGGCTGATAGCGCCGATTTTCCTTCTAAATTGCTGCCCATATCGGCTTTTTCGGCCACAGGTGGCGTTGCACAGCGGTAACGATTTTGGCAAGGTCGCGCCCGATTTGAGGCAATCCGTTTTGGGGAGGGTTGTCCTCGCAAAATAAGCGCCTGCCGCGCCCTAGCGGCACAAATAGGCGCGGGGGTTACATCAAGGATCTGAGGCAACATTCAATGACAGCTTTATGGTTGATTGTGCTCTGCGGGGCGCTTTCCATCGTCTACGCGATCTGGGCGACCCAGTCGGTTCTCAGTGCGGATGCGGGCAATGCGCGCATGCAAGAGATTGCAGGTGCCGTGGCCGAAGGTGCGCAGGCCTATCTGCGGCGGCAATACACCACGATCGGCATAGTCGGTATCGTGATCTTCGTGCTGCTGGCCTACTTCCTCGGCCTGCTGGTGGCCCTCGGATTTGCGATCGGTGCGATCCTGTCGGGCGCGGCCGGCTTCATCGGCATGAACGTCTCGGTGCGCGCCAACGTCCGCACCGCACAGGCGGCGACCACCTCGCTGGCCGGCGGCCTCGAGCTCGCTTTCAAGGCGGGCGCGATCACCGGCCTCCTGGTGGCCGGTCTCGCGCTGCTCGGCGTCACCATCTACTTCATGATCCTGGTCAAATTCATGGGTCTGGAAGCGGGCAGCCGCACCGTGGTCGACGCCATGGTGGCGCTCGGCTTCGGCGCTTCGCTGATCTCGATCTTCGCCCGTCTCGGCGGCGGCATCTTCACCAAGGGTGCTGATGTCGGCGGCGACCTCGTCGGCAAGGTCGAGGCCGGCATCCCGGAGGATGATCCGCGCAACCCGGCCACGATTGCCGACAACGTCGGCGACAATGTCGGCGACTGCGCCGGCATGGCGGCCGACCTGTTCGAGACTTATGCGGTGACCGCGGTTGCCACCATGGTGCTCGCGGCGATCTTCTTCGCCAAGACCTCGATCCTGGTGAACATGATGACGCTGCCGCTCGCGATCGGTGGCGTCTGCATCATCACCTCGATCATCGGCACCTTCTTCGTCAAGCTCGGCGCCAGCCAGTCGATCATGGGCGCCCTGTACAAGGGCCTGATCGCCACCGGCATCCTGTCGCTGGTCGGCGTCGCGGCCGTCATCAACTGGCTGATCGGCTTCGGCCCGCTCGAAGGCGCCAAGTTTACCGGCATGGCGCTGTTCGAGTGCGGCGTGGTCGGCCTCGTCGTCACCGGCCTGATCATCTGGATCACCGAATACTACACCGGCACCGACTATCGCCCGGTGAAGTCGATTGCGGCGGCCTCGGTCACCGGTCACGGCACCAACGTGATCCAGGGCCTGGCCGTCTCGATGGAGGCGACCGCGCTGCCCGCGATCGTCATCATCGCCGGCATCCTGGTCACCTACAGCCTGGCCGGCCTGTTCGGCATCGCGATCGCGACCGCCACCATGCTGGCGCTGGCCGGCATGATCGTCGCGCTCGACGCCTTCGGCCCGGTCACCGACAACGCCGGCGGCATCGCCGAGATGGCGGGTCTCCCGAAGGAGGTGCGCAAGTCGACCGACGCGCTCGACGCGGTCGGCAACACCACCAAGGCGGTGACCAAGGGCTACGCGATCGGCTCCGCCGGTCTCGGCGCGCTGGTGCTGTTTGCGGCCTATAACCAGGACCTCGCATTCTTCATCAGCGACCCCAGCGCCCATGCCTACTTCCAGGGCGTCAAGCCGGACTTCTCTCTGAACAACCCGTACGTCGTGGTTGGCCTGCTGTTCGGCGGCCTGCTGCCGTACCTGTTCGGTGCGATGGGCATGACCGCGGTCGGCCGCGCCGCCGGTGCGATCGTCGAGGAGGTGCGTCGTCAGTTCCGCGAGAAGCCCGGCATCATGCAGGGCACCGACAAGCCGGACTACGGCAAGGCGGTCGACCTGCTGACCCGGGCGGCGATCAAGGAAATGATCATCCCCTCGCTGCTGCCGGTGCTGTCGCCGATCGTCGTCTACTTCCTGATCTACTTCATTGCGGGCGGCGGTGCGGACGGCAAGTCGGCGGCATTCTCGGCGGTCGGCGCCATGCTGCTCGGCGTCATCGTCACCGGTCTCTTCGTCGCGATCTCGATGACCTCGGGCGGCGGCGCGTGGGACAACGCCAAGAAGTACATCGAGGACGGCCACTACGGCGGCAAGGGCAGTGATGCCCACAAGTCCGCGGTGACCGGCGACACCGTCGGCGATCCCTACAAGGACACGGCGGGGCCGGCGGTGAACCCGATGATCAAGATCACCAACATCGTGGCGCTGCTGCTGCTGGCAATCCTCGCGCACTGAGCGACATCAACGAATGCAAAACCCCGCGGCGAAAGCCGCGGGGTTTTTGTTGGAAGAACTTGACGCGAACAACACGGAGATCAATCGATGTCGCTCTCATCCGCCCGCAACTACGCGCTGCGCGCCGCCAAGTCGCAGGATCAGAAGGAGGCCATCGACCTGCTGTCGCAGGCGATCATGGAGCTTGCGATGTCGATCGAAGCCACCGACGCCAAGGTCAAGAAGATCAACAAGTCTTCGTAGCGCTGGCCGCACCGTGATCCCAAATGACGGCGGCGCCGTCACTTGACCTCCATCTGCAAGCCTTCCTTCTCGATGATGGCGGCGAATTTCTTCGTCTCGGCATCAACGAAATCGGAGAATTGCTGCGGCGTGCCGTAGTCGGCGCGTGCACCCATGCCGCTGATGTTCTTCCTGACGTCGTCGCGCGCCAGCATCGCCTTGATCTGGCGGTTCAGCTCGTCGACGACGGGCGCGGGCGCGGTCTTCGGCAGGAACACGCCGAACCAGGACGCGACGTCGAATTTTGCCAGCTCAGGCGCGCCCTCGCGCATGGTCGGCAGGTTCGGAGCAGACTCGCTCCGCTCGGGGGTGGTGACACAGAGCCCGTTCAGCTTGCCGTCCAGCACCTGCGGCAGCGATGGATAGAGATTGTCGAACAGGATCTGGATGTCGCCGGCGAGCCCGGCCTGCAATGCCGGGCCGGCGCCGCGGAACGGGACGTGCGTCATCTTCAGCCCGGTCAGTTGCAGGAACCAGGCGCCGGTGAGGTGAGGGCTCTGCCCGGTGCCGGACGAGCCGTAGGTTAGCTTGTCGGGGTTCTTCTTCAGATAGGCGATCAGTTCGGGGATCGACTTGATGCCGGTCGATGGATGCGCCGAGACGATGTTCGGGATCCGGATCATGTTGGAAACCGCCTGCAACTGGTCGGCTTTGTAGGTCAGATTGCGGAAGATGCTGAAGGCGATCGCGTTCGGGCCGGGATTGCCGATCAGGATGGTGTGGCCGTCGCCCTTGCTCCGCGCGACCTCCGATGTGCCGATGGTGCCGCCGGCGCCCGAGCGATTCTCCACCACGACCGACTGGCCCCACAGTGGCTGCAAATGGGCGGCGAGCAGCCGCCCCATCACGTCGGTCGATCCACCGGCAGCGGCCGGCACGACGATGCGAACCGTCTCGGTCGGCCGCCAGTCGCCGGCACCCAAGCTGGCGCGCGGCAGGATCGATGCGGCCGCCAACGCGGCCGTGCCGGACAATACCGTACGACGGGAAAAACTCTTGGCTCTCACGCGCTTACCCCCTGCTCAGGCTCTTGTTTGTGAGCAAGCCTAGGGGAGCGCTTGCCGGTCGGGCAAGCGCGACAACTTGGCGCAGCAAGTAGCGCTCTGGTTCAGGCCAAGCGGAGGGCGCTTCGCTCGAAGCGCCCTAGTTGAAGCTCAGCAGCTTGAACAGCGGTGTCAGGTATGACATTTCCTGGCCCGACGTCGGCGTGGACCGGCTGACGAAGTCGAAGATCTTGCCGTCCTTCAGGCCGTAATTGGCGAGCCGGCGCACCTGGCGGTTCTTGTCGAAATAGACCGCGATGACGCGCTGATCGACCACCCGTTGATTCATGAAGGCAACCGGGCGCGAGGTCCGCTGCGAGATGTAATAGAACACCTCGCCGTCCAGCGTTGCGACCGTCGAGGGCGTACCAAGCACGATCAGCACCTGATCCTGGCTCGCACCGATCGGAATCTGCTCGAGCGCGCCATCGGGCAGAATGTAGCCCTTCTGGAATTGCTCACCGGCGCAGCCGCCGAGCGCGGCGCCGCAGACGAGGCCAACGACCGCGAGGGCGCGGAAGCGCATGAAGAACCCGCGCGCGGAAGCCACGCGAGACTGTCTTGGAAGAGTGTGGTTCATCGGCGGAACTGATCCGTCCCCTTGCATCGGCCGGAGCATTGACGTACCGGGCAGCTCAATGGATTGCAATCATGCCGAGCTCCAATGGACGAGCCCTCAACAGGCGTCCTTTGGGGGCCGGCAGCCGGAACCCGCTATGCTTTGGCCGTTCAATCACTTCAAAAGACCCCGGGTGCCCGCGCGCAGCACCATTGAGACCATCTATGGCATGATCGTGACGCAGGCGCGAGAACCGTTGTTTTACCGTGACTTGGGTGTCCCGGACACGGTTAATGGCCGTTTTGACCTGCTTGTGATGCATCTGTGGATGGTGTTGCGGCGACTTAAATCCGTCGATGGCGGTGTGGAGCTGGCGCAGGCCCTGTTCGATCATTTCTGCATCGATATGGACGACAATCTCAGGGAAATGGGCGTCGGCGACCTCACGGTGCCGAAGCGCATGCAGGCGTTCGGTGAGGCGTTTTACGGCCGCACCGCGGCCTATGATCTGGCGTTGGCCGACAGCGGCGAGGCTCTGGCCGAGTCGTTCTGCAAGAACATCCTCAATGGTCAGAACATCGACAAGGCCCGCGAGCTGGCCGTCTATGCCCGGGAGGCACTGGCCGAACTGGCACGCGCCGACCGCGCGGCACTGACAGAGGGTAAATGGCGCTTTCCGACGCCACAGAAAGCGGGGAGTGCGGCATGAGCGGCGGCAGCACGGGACGGCCCGAGCGCGAGCGCGACCCCTGGCGGGTTCTCGTCAATGTCGCGCAGATCCCCGAGACCGGCTTGCATCGTGAGATCACAGCCGACGAGGCGGTACGCAAGGCGATGGCCGACGTCGCGGAGCTCCGGGACGTCATTTCCGCGCAGGCGCAGTTCGATCTGCAGCCCAAGCGCGACGGCAGCTGCCACGTCACCGGCCGGGTTCGGGCCCGGATCGGACAAACCTGCGTGGTGACGCTCGATCCGATCGAGAGCGAGATCGACGAGCCGATCGACGTGGTGTTCGCGCCGCCCGAGCAGATCCCGCAAATGGCCGATCTGGTCGACGACGCCGAGGAGAGCGACGAGGAGACGCCGGATCCGCCGGAGCCGATCGTCGGTGGCTTCATCGATATCGGCCGGCTTGCCACCGATGCGCTGTTCCTCGGCATCGACCCATATCCACGCAAGGTGGATGCGGTCTTTGAACAAGAGGTTGAAGCGCCTGACCCGGAAAATCATCCGTTCGCGGCGCTGAAGGCGCTGAAGGGGCAGGCGGACGGCAAAAAGCCCAAGGGCAGCTAAGGGCGGCCGAGCGGCAGCCGATGTCACATTTGCGGGGATGGCTCGCTACGGAGCTGCGCGAATGGTGTTCGCGATCACTTCAAATAAGCGTCATAATACATTGAAATACAATGCATTTCTGATATATCTTAATGCGCTGCGTGACGGTTCGGCCACTGCCTCGTTTGTGGTCAAGAGGTTGTGTCGGACCGCGGACACGCTATTGTCGCGGCCCGGCCGGGACGCGAGTTGGTGTTTCGTCGGGCGCCGTTGACGGCGGTGACTTCAAGCTCGCGGTCTTCGTCTGAAGGGCTGTGGGAGAGCAGGCTTCCGGGACGTTCATGCCTCATAAGGTTCGAATCGCGCTTGACGCCATGGGGGGCGATGTCGGCGCTTCCGTCGTCATTCCGGGCGCCGCGATTTCGTTGAGCCGTCATCCCGACAGCGAATTCCTGCTGGTTGGAGACCGTGCCCAGATCGAGCCGGAGCTCGCCAGGCATCCGGCGCTGAAGGCGGTATCGAAGGTGATCCATACCGACGTCGCCGTGAAAGGGGACGAGAAGCCGAGCCAGGCGCTGCGGCGGACCCGACGCGCCTCGTCGATGTGGCTCGCGATCGATGCCGTGAAGCATGGCGAGGCCGACGTCGCGATCTCCGCCGGCAACACCGGTGCGCTGATGGCGATGGGCAATATCAACCTGCGGACGCTGCCCGGGGTCGACCGTCCGGCGCTCGCCGCGGTGTGGCCGACGTTGCGCGGCGATTCCGTCGTGCTGGACCTCGGCGCCACGATCGGCGGCGATGCCCGCCATTTGACGACGTTGGCCGTGATGGGCAGCGCCATGGCGAGCGTGCTGTTCAACCTCGAGCGGCCGACCGTCGGCCTGCTCAACATCGGGTCCGAGGAGATCAAGGGCCACGAGGAAATCCGCGAGGCAGCCGGCATGCTGCGGGCGATGAACGGGTCCCAGTTCAATTATGTCGGCTTCATTGAGGGGGACGGGATCGGCAAGGGCGCTGCCGACGTGATCGTGTCGGAGGGGTTCTGCGGCAACATCGCGCTCAAGACCGCCGAGGGAACCGCACGCCAGATGTTCACCCTACTGCGCGAATCCATGTCGTCGAGCTGGCTGGCGCGGATCGGCTATCTGTTTGCCCGCGGCGCGTTCCAGAAGCTGCGCGACAAGCTCGATCCCAACAAGTCGAACGGCAGCATCCTGCTCGGCCTGAAGGGCGTCGTGGTCAAGAGCCACGGCGGGGTCAACGCGGAAGGCTTTGCCTATGCGGTCGATGTTGGCTATGAGATGGCCCACTTCGATCTCCTCACCAAGATCAATCAGATGCTTAATCGCGACGGCAGTGCGCTGGTGCAGGCGCAGACCGCGCAGGAGGCTGTCTCGTGACTGCGATACGTTCGGTAGTGCTCGGCTGCGGCTCCTATCTGCCGGAGCGGGTTTTGACCAATGCCGAACTGGCCAGCCGGATCGACACGTCTGACGACTGGATCGTTCAGCGCACCGGCATCAGCGAGCGCCACATCGCGGCCGACGACGAGTTCACGTCGCATCTCGCGATCAAGGCGGCGCAGGCCGCGCTGGCCGATGCCAAGATCGACGCGCAGTCGATCGACCTGATCGTGCTCGCGACCTCGACGCCGGACAACACCTTTCCGGCGACCGCGGTCGCGGTCCAGCACGGGCTCGGCATCAACCATGGCGTCGCCTTCGACCTGCAGGCGGTGTGCTCCGGCTTCGTGTTTGCGCTGACCACCGCCGACAATTTCCTGCGCGCCGGCCATCACAAGCGGGCGCTGGTGATCGGTGCCGAGACCTTCTCGCGCATCCTCGACTGGAACGACCGCGGCACCTGCGTGCTGTTCGGCGACGGCGCCGGTGCAGTCGTGCTCGAGGCGCAGCAGCATTCCGGCACGATCAATGATCCCGGCGTGCTGACCACGCATCTGCGCTCCGACGGACGCCACAAGTCGAAGCTGTTCGTCGATGGCGGTCCCGGCTCGACCAGGACGGTCGGCCACCTCCGGATGGAGGGCCGCGAGGTGTTCAAGCACGCCGTCGGCATGATTACCGACGTGATCGTCGACGCGTTCAATGCCACCGGCTTCACCGCCGACGACATCACCTGGTTCATTCCGCACCAGGCCAACAAGCGAATCATCGACGCGTCGGCCCACAAGCTGCATATTGCGCCGCAGAAGGTGGTCTTGACAGTCGACAAGCACGGTAACACCTCGGCCGCCTCGATCCCGCTCGCGCTGTCGGTCGCCGTGAAGGACGGGCGCGTCAAGAAGGGCGATCTGGTGCTGTTCGAGGCGATGGGCGGCGGCTTTACCTGGGGCTCGGCGCTTGTACGCTGGTGAGCGCTTCGCCTAAAGGTACGGATATTTCGTAAGGGTCTTTTCCAGCGTGCATGCTGGTCGCTGTTGACCATTGCGCGCTAAGCTTTTAATTTCAGTCAAGAAATTGTTCGCCGAGAGTGCGGGGCAGGCGATGACGACGGGAACCGGAAAAACAGTGACGCGTGTCGATTTGTGCGAGGCGGTCTACCAAAAGGTGGGTCTGTCGCGCACGGAATCGTCGGCGTTTGTCGAGTTGGTGCTGAAGGAGATCACCGATTGCCTGGAAAAGGGCGAGACGGTGAAGCTGTCCTCGTTCGGCTCCTTCATGGTGCGCAAGAAGGGCCAGCGTATCGGCCGCAATCCAAAGACCGGCACCGAGGTGCCGATCTCGCCGCGGCGCGTGATGGTGTTCAAGCCGTCGGCGATCCTGAAGCAGCGGATCAACGGCCACGTCGTCACCAATGGCGACGGCAGCAAGGCCGACTAGAGCGTTTTCAAGCGAAGTGGATACCCGGTTCGCGTGAAGAAGACGCGCCAGAACCAGAGTCTGGAGTCCCGTTCCGATTCAACCCGAACGGCGAGGCTACAGGCATTGAAGCCAGAGGAGCGGGCATTTGGACAAGGCGCCGGATGCGTTCCGTACCATCAGTGAAGTCGCAGATGAGCTCGATATTCCCCAGCATGTGCTGAGGTTCTGGGAAACGCGCTTCGCGCAGATCAAGCCGATGAAGCGCAGCGGCGGCCGCCGCTACTATCGCCCCGACGACGTCGACCTGCTCAAGGGCATCCGCCGGCTGCTCTACGGCGAGGGCTACACCATCCGCGGCGTGCAGCGGATCCTGAAAGAGCATGGCATCAAGTCGGTGCAGGGCATCGCCGACCAGACCGCCGCGGTCTCGTTCGGTGCGGTCGAGGAGGCGGTCGGCAACAGCATGGCCGAGCCCGACGACCTCGGGAGCAATGACGGCCTCGATTTCGACGGCGAGGAGGGCGACGGCGACGAGAAGGGCATCGACTACCGATTCGTCGATCCCGACGAGGATCCGATCCTTTCGACCTACAAGGCGCATGCCCAGCCGGGCAAGGCGTCCGCCGCGCCACCGGTGCGGCCGTCCGTTCCTTCAGCGGATCGGGAGCGGCTCGAACGCGCCCTGCAGGAGCTGGTCGCCTGCCGGCAAATGATCGATACGGCGATGAAAGACGGCTGATCCGGGAACCGGTGCCCGGATTGCAGCCTTCAAGGGCCTGCTCCGCCTTGCGCGAACGCAGGATCGCAGCTAATGGAACGGCATCGGAGCGTGGCGCAGCCCGGTTAGCGCACTAGTCTGGGAGACTAGGGGTCGGAGGTTCAAATCCTCTCGCTCCGACCAACAAAGACTTTGACCGGTAAGCCTTCCCGGAATTCGGGCTGGGAAGACAAGACGGAATGTCGCTGGGGCCCGCGCGCGGAACCGGCGGCGACCCCGCCAGGGCCGGCGGGATGGCGAAGTTCGAAGGCCTAGAATGCGCAACTCGTATCGGCCGCTTTTCCTATCAGCACACATTACCTGCAAGAAGCGCTGCGACGTCTCCTGAAGAATTCGCGATGGTTGCGCTCCGCGCCTCCAGCCACTTGCCTAATATATTGCATTGGCTTAATTCGGTTCGAACATTTGCGGGGGAGCCCATCGTGGGAACGGGGTTAGCAAAACGCTTGGCGGACGCGCTCGGTCCTCAAAATGGGCCGCAAGCCCTCGCTTTCCTGAATCAGGCCAAGCGGCATTTCAAGCAAGCTTGGCGTATTGGCCAGAAGGCCGCCGCCGAAGACCTCGCGCCATCGACAGCGCCCAATGTACTTCAGCCCGAGCCATTTCGACACGGCGTCTACAACGATCTCCTTCTGCGTTCGCAGCTCGTGACGCAGTCAGAGCTTCTCGAGCCGAGGCTCCGCCGATGGGAGAATGAAAATCTCCTGCTTGATCGATATAGCGCGCTGAAGCGTCTCGTAGACGAGATGCCGCAGCCGCATCTCGCGAACTACGAGCTTTCCGTCCACGAGACCAAGGCGAGGATGGATCAGGTATACGCGCTTCCGCCCGACATCTGCATGGATCTGACTTCGGTCTGTAACATTCAATGCCGGTTCTGCAAGTATACGCATAATCACGTGCCCAAAGCATTTCTTCCCCTCGAACACATCAAGCAAATCGAGTGGTTTAAGTATGCCTGGTGGCTGAACTTCTCTGCCGGCACGGCTGAATCGATCATCCACCCCAAATTTTCTGAGATATTCAGCTACGTCCGGGACAACAACCCGCACCTCCATCTTTCAATACTCACCAATGGCCGTTCGCTTGTTAAGAAGCGCTTGGACGAGTTCTACGATCGACTGGACTATCTCTACGTGTCGATGAACGCGTCAAATCGCGAGGACTATGATCGGGTTATTCACCAGGGGGACTGGGAGAAGTTCTCCACGAATATGCGCGCGATGAAGCAGGCCCTGAACGGATCCAAAAGACCATTCGTCCAGGCCAATTTTGTCATGATGAAGTGGAACCTCGGCAGCGCCCTTCAGAATCTTGAATTTGCCGCCGAGAACGGCGCCCATATGGTGACGTTCATCCACTTCTATCCACACTACATTCCCGACATTCATGCCGGGCACGAGGAAGTCATCAACTCGAAATTCGGCTTCAGCGATTCGCTTTATTTTGACAAAGAGCGATCCGACGAGATGTTCGCGCGCGTCGTCGACCGGGCCAAGGAACTTGGTGTGCAAGTGCGCGTCCCGCCGCCTTTCTCGAAACAGACGCAGATCTATTTCGGCAATCGATGGGAAGACGAGGTTCCTGAGGAATGCGGTGAACCGTGGCGACATCTATTCCTGCTATGGGGTTGGAAGAGCCGCCGCGAGGAGGCGACCATTTGCTGCGGTCTCGCCGCGGATATTGGCGCTTACTTTGATCGCGAAGCCATTCGGACCACCTCGGGGCTGCGCGAGTTCTGGAATTCGCCGATCCTGCAGGCCTATCGACGTACCGCCAATGGCGACAACATGAATCCTGTTTGTGCGCAGTGCAGGAAGATCGACCGCTTTGATCCAGAAACCACCTACTGGAATCAGCGAGATTTCTTCAAATTCGTCGATTTGCCGGTCCCAGCTCATTTTGAGGAAAATTACGAAGGCTGAGCCTTCTGCCTGATTTCAGTTGAAGCCGAACTCAGGCGGGATGACAGCCTTGAGAGCTGTTGGCGGTTGATGAACCGCTGGTGCAACCGTCGCAGTCGCGGCCGAACTCCGGACCAACGCAAGCCAAGCCCCACCGCGACGCGCCAGGTCGAGGCCTTGGTCGGGTCAAGCGATGATCAGGAGCGCTATCCGCTCCGAAGCCGCATTGCCCAACACCAGCCGATCCATCACACCCAAGACGGCCTAAATGGGATTTGATTTCCGGCGGCTCGGGCCTCGCTTGCGCCCGGCCGTCAGGTCTCGAAATCCATCGCGGCGATCAGGCAGGCCTTTTCCAGGCGGTTGTTGAGCATCGCAAGCTTGCCGGTGAACTCGGCCAGCTCATGCTCGCTGAACTCCTCGAACACGGTCTTCTTGAACGCCTTGTGCTGCTCGGCGAGGCCCGCCAGGTGCTTTCGGGTCTTGTCGGTCAGCGACAGCCGGACCACGCGCGCGTCGGCCGGGGAGGGTGAGCGATGCAGCAGTTCCTTCTGCTCGAGCAGCTTCGACTGCGTGGTCACGAACGACGGATCGACGTGCAGCAGCTTCGACACCACGTTGATCGGCACGCCGTCATTCTTGTCGAGATCCGAGATCGCGATGAGAATCATCCATTGCGGGCCGCTGACGCCGAGCGCCTTGCCCCAGAGCTGGCGGACCCGTTCGAGATGCGAGTTGATGGACGAGATCTCGAGCGTAAAGCGCTTGATGATGTCGAGATGCTCGATGGCGCGCTGGCGCGCCTGATCCTTCCTGGTCACTGACACAGCTTCCCCTTCCCTAGGTGCCGACTCAGCTTTGTGCTGATTTATTTCTTGTTTCCCGCGTCGGCCGCGATGTTTTTTCCCGTAAGTCGCTCAGGAAGGCAAGTGAACGTAAAGCAATTATGATGCGTATGTGACGATTCGGTTTTTTGGGGTGCGACAAAATTACCTATGCAGGTAAGGGGCTTACGTCGAGCGTTGCTGGCGGGACACAGTGTGGCCTCATTCGTATTCCTGACTTTATAAACTATTTTGTTTGGCGAACTCGCCCATGCATATTGAACCCGGCGGTAGGGGAATCTCGATCGTCCCGTTGCGGTGATCGTTCAAGTCCGCCGCACTCCAGAGATTGATCTGCGGGTGCGGGGTTTGGGGAAAACGGTCTTGGACAATGCGGGAGGATCACGGGTCGCTCGCGACCCGGACTCTACGCATATGAGCAACTTGGAGGTTTAATATGACATTGGCGAAGAGCCTTATTCTGGGCTCGGCCGCCGCGCTGGTCGCGGTCGGCGGGGCACAGGCGGCTGATCTTCCCGTTAAGGCCAAAGCGGTCGAGTACGTGAAGGTTTGCTCGCTCTATGGTCCGGGCTTCTACTACATCCCCGGCACCGACACCTGTATCAAGCTGGGCGGCTTCGTCCGCGCTGACGTTGTCGTCAACGGCAACAGCGTCTACGGCCCGAACGTCAACGGCGCCAGCGGTGCCAACAACCGCTTCACCAACGGCTACACCTGGCGTTCGCGTGAAGACTTGAACATCGATACGCGCACCGCGACCGAGTACGGCGTGGTCCGCACCTATTTCGATGCAGTGTTCACCTGGACTTCCGACAGCTACACCGGTCAGGGCAACGGCTCGTCGATCTACTCGGCAATCGGCACCGCTGCGGCGCCGAACAACGCTGGCTCTGGTGGCGTTGCTGCCGGTTCGGTCGGCGTCTACTACGCCTTCATCCAGTTCGCCGGCTTCACCATGGGTAAGTCGGTCTCGCAGTTCGCTGCTCCCTGGAACGGTTATCCGGGCAACAACTACGACGGTCTCGTCGGTGGCGTGAGCACCACCAACGGCATCAACCAGTTCACCTACACCGCGCAGTTCGGCAACGGCGTCTCGCTGGCTCTGTCGGCGCAGGACCAGGTTGCCTACATGCAGGCTGGCGTGAACAACCTCGCGTCGGCGGTGCTTACGGTTCGAGCGACTACGCCGGCACGATCGCGCCGGACTTCGTCGCCGCGCTCAAGGTCGATCAGGCCTGGGGTATCTTCCAGGCGTCGGTCGCCGCGCATGACAACCATGCTGCGTACTACGGTGGCACGGAGCTGACCGGTCATCCCGACGACAAGTGGGGTTGGGCGGGTGCACTGGCCCTGTCGATCAAGAACATCCCGACCGGACCCGGCGACACCATCAACGTCCAGGGCGTCTACACCGACGGTGCGACCCGTTACAACATCCAGGAACTGGCCAGCCAGTTCAGCTCGATCGCCATCTTTGGCAGCACGAACCTGGCGGGCGCCTATCAAAGCGTCGGCTTCGGCACGGCGCCCGATACGGTGTTCGGCCCTGGCGGCCAGCAGCAGTCGATCAAGACCTGGGGCTTCCGCGGCGCGTACACTCACAACTGGGATCCCTACTGGAACACCAGCTTGTACGGTGCCTACGCTGCGGTCATGTACAACGACACGGCGAAGTCGCTCATCTGCGGCGTTGGCGGCGTCGGTGGCACGTTCCGCACGGCCTTCGGTGGCGGCGCTGGCGTGACCAACTGCAACCCCGACTACAACATCGGACAGATCGGCGTGATCACCCGTTGGACCCCGGTCAAGAACCTGACCTTCTCGGCCGACGTGACCTACGTCCATCTCGATCAGAAGTACGCCGGCACGATCACCACCTCGTCGGCTGGTATCGGCAAGCCGACCGCGACCTACGAGCTGAAGGATCAGGACACTGTCCAGATGCTCTTCCGCGCTCAGCGCAACTGGTAATACCGGTTGATCTGATCTCGATCCGACAGAACCCCGGCAGGCAACTGCCGGGGTTTTTTCTTCGACCGAAACAGGTGGTGGCGGAAGACTGGCTGCGACATTTCGGTCCACGCGAAGAGCGAAGACGAGCCATGCGATTCATTGGCGGCAAACTTATTTACTTAGCTGATCTACTAAACTATATACGCCACGGCCAACACATTGAATGATGGCTCTTAGCGACATGCTAAGCCTCCCAAACCTCCGGCAATGCCCTGCCGGAGGTTTTTGATTCATGACCCGAGCCGGCGCCGGAGACGGAGACGTCCGCGGCCATCGCAAGCCGTCGTCTGCACAGCAGGCCGACAGCGCCGCGTCGATTCGATGCCGTCAAGATTTGACGGAATCGGTCCGCAGTGCATTCTCGTCATTCATGGGACGCTTCAAGAACAGCCGCCTGGCTCGGATGAGCAGCGGCCACTACTGCTTGATACGGGATCTCGGGCTGGTGAAGGGCGGCAAGGGATTGCGGCACCATGAGGTGGTCGTCGACTTCTCGTGGCGGGGCCTGTTCAAGTTTGTCATGAGCGTCGGCGCCGCCGCGTTGCGGCGGCGCGCACCGGTTCGGATCGAGACAGCCGAATAGCGCAGCAGCGATCCCCGGAGTTGCACCCGATCAATCGTGGTGTCACGCGCTGCGCGCCAGGTCTCCGGGCGACTGCTGCGATTGCCGTCAGCGTTGTCGCGCGCAAGCTGTTCACGATCTGCGCGGTCGTCGTCTCCGGTTGTCGATGTCAGATTGTTCGCAGCGTGGAATGATTTCGCTGCGGCATCCTCCGCTTCAATCTACTCGACGCGGCCCGACCGCGCGCGTGACCGTCGGGCACCGTTGCTGGGCGATAATTCGGTGATGTACAGTGCCTCAGTCAAACGGCCGGAAGTGCGATCCGCGTTCCAGCCGAAACCAAGAAAAAACGCAGGGAAGGAACGGATCTCACATGAAGGATTTCGCCGGAAAGATTGCCGTCATCACGGGCGGCGGCACGGGCATGGGGCGCGAGCTCGCACGCCAGCTCGTTGCCGAGGGCTGCAATGTCGCGATGTGCGACGTCTCGATGGAGGCGATGGCCGAGACCAAGCGGCTCTGCGAGGTCGAGAAGCTGCCGCAGGGCCTCCGCATCACCACCCACGTCGCCGACGTCTCGATCGAAGATCACTACAAGCGCTTCCGCGACGAGCTGATCGAACAGCAGGCGACCGACAAGATCCACCTGCTGTTCAACAATGCCGGCATCGGCGGCGGCGGCAGCCTGTTCACCAACACCCGCGAGCAGTGGGAGCGCACCTTCAACATTTGCTGGGGCGGCGTCTATCTCGGCGTCCGCACCTTCCTGCCGCTGCTGGTGAAGGCCGACGAGGCGCACATCGTCAACACGTCGAGCGTCAACGGGTTCTGGGCCTCGGTCGGCCTCGGCGTGTCGCACACCGCCTACAGCGCGGCGAAATTCGCCGTGAAGGGATTCACCGAGGCGATGATCAACGATCTCCGCCTCAACGCACCGCATGTCAAATGCTCGGTCGTGATGCCCGGTCACATCGGCACCTCGATCGTGTCGAACTCGCGCAAGGTGCAGAACGGCTCCGATCAGCTCAATCCCGACGAGCTCAAGCAGGCGCGCCAGCGGCTGCAGGGGCAGGGCATCGACGTCGCCAAGATGTCGGACGCCGACATCCAGCAGCTCGCGCTCGATCGCGCCCGCATCTTCCACGACGAGGCGCCGACCACGGCGGCCGCCGCCGCCAAGATCATCCTCGACGGCGTCAAGGCCGATCGCTGGCGCATCCTGGTCGGCGACGATGCGCATATGCTCGACGAGCGCGTGCGCAAGACGCCGGAGCAGGCCTACACGCCGGAGTTCTATCAGGACCTGGTGGCGGCGACCGGCTGGAAGGTCGGCTGATCAATGCATCGGTTCTGACAGAGGTCAGAACCGATGCTCGTCGTGCCCGAAGCCCTAGCCGCGCATTGCGCGCTGGCGCGACCCGGACTGATAGGCGAGGCGGTAATGCCCTGAACAATAGGGCATGCCGCCGAGCGGCGTGTTGCCGCAGAAGCAGAAATCGTCGGCGCCCGGGCTGCTGATCGGCCAGCGGCAGCGCTGTTCGCTCAGTTCGAACAGCGAGCAGCTGTTGGTGCTGACGATCGGTGTGTCCTCGGCGGGCGGTTCGTAGACTGCCTGCAGCAATTGCAGCTGCTGCTTCGCGGTCACCCGTTGCGCGGCGTGTGCGGCGGATTTCTTGCGCCGTGCCCGGCGTTCGTCCGGCGTCGTGCGCGTCAGGTTCAGCCGCGACAGCTTGCCGATGACCGCGTTGCGGCTGACGCCGATATTGACGGCGATGTCACGGCAGGAGAGGCCGGCTTCAAAGTAGATCTTGAGTTGGTCGACGCGCTCCGGCGTCCAGGTCTCTTGGTTGACAATCATCTGACGGTTCCACGTTCTGTGTTGAACCGCCGCGCGGACGCGTGCGCCGTCAGGGCGTGCGGCCGTTATCGCGGATTGCAAGCAACCCGTCCTTGATGGCGAGCCGAATGCCTTCCTCGATCAATGTCCGTGCAACGCCCGGGACGCTCGTGCCGTGGGTGCCCTGTCTCACCAGCTTCTCGAGATAACCAATGGTCGAGAGTGCCAGTGTGACCGGGACGCGGTCGGTTTCGGCCTTTTCCGTAGCCATGAGAAAATGCTTAACCTTGAACGCCTGTACTGAAAAGTATCTATTTAGAGTCTATTTAGGAATGCGGCGGTTCGTCAAGCCGCTGGCCGCAAAATGCGAACCGCCGCGTCGGAAGTCGCTTCCGGCGCGGCGTCGTGATCAGAATTTTTAGCGATATGAATGGGTTAAGCGCGCAACTCGACCTTGACCGGGAACTTCTTGAGAAGCCGCTCAGCGGTTTCGGCCTTGTCCGGAGGCGCGCTCACGCTCAGGTACAGCCCGCGGGACGGGTCGGTGATGGCCTCGACGCTGACTTCCGCGGATAGACCCTCCAGCGCCAACAGCTCGCGCGCGGCCTCGCCGGCGGCGATCTCGCGCAGCTTGGGCTTGAAGATCTTGCCGACCGGCGTGACCGGCATTTCCGGAATCACCGACACCACGCGAGGCCGCGCGGGCGGCTCCAGGATGTTGTCCTGCACGAAAGCGGCGAGCGCGTTCGGATCGATCTGCGCGCCGGGCTGCGCCGAGACGAACAGCATCGGCACTTCGCCCGCATAGCTGTCGGGACGTCCGACCGCCGCGGCCAGTGCCACGCCCGGAAATGCCAGCGCGGCATCCTCGATCGCACGCGGGTCGATGTTGTGGCCGCCGCGGATGATGACGTCTTTGGCCCGGCCCATGATGTAGACGAAGCCGTCGGCATCGATCCGGCAGATGTCGCCGGTGCGCAGCCAGCCGTCGCGGAACGCCTCTTCGGTCTGCTTCTTGTCGACATAGCCGGCGAACACCTGCGGACCTCTGGTCAGGAGTTCGCCGACCGGCGAGGGCCACGGCCCGGTGTGCAGCTTGCCGCCCTCGAGGATCGCGAGCTCGACCAGCGGATTGCGGGTGCCGACGCTTTCGGCGCGCGGCTTCACGCCGTGCACGTCATGGGTGATCGCGCCGGCGAGCTCGGTCATGCCGTAGAGCTGCTGGATGCAGGGACCTCCCCAGGTCGCGAGGTAGCGCCGCTCGATCTCCGGCGGGCAGATCGAGGCACCGGTGGCGGTGACGCGCAGGGTCGAGATATCGCTGTCCCCGACCGGAATATCAGCCAGCGCCCCGAGGATGGTCGGCACGTTGCCGGCGATGTTGATGCGGTATTGCTCGACGATCTGCCAGAAGTTCCGGACCAGCGCCGGATCGCGCGCGCCGGCAGGACCGGGGATCACCATCGTCGTGCCGGCGGATAGGCAATTGGCCGAGGTGCAGAACAAGCCGCCGACATGGAATAGCGGCATCGTGATCATCGCGCGCTCGCCGCGATGGAAGTCGAGCGCCATCCGCGAGGACACGGTGGAGGCGACCATCGCGCGGTTGGTCAGTCGCGCCACCTTGGGATGGCCTGTCGTGCCGCCGGTCGGCAGCATCACCGCGACGCGGTCGGCCTCGCTCATATCCCTGGACTTGCCATAGTCGTCACGCCACCCCGGATCGGGCCGCAGCACCTCGCCGTCGAACGAGATCGTGCCGTCGAGCGGCACGGTCACGATGCGCTTGAGCGACGGCACCTCGCGCTGCAAGCCCTCGATCCGCTCATAGAGCCCACCCGGTGTGCCCGGTGGTGGTGCCAGCAGCAGTTTCGCGTTGATGGCATTGAGCTGGGCGACAATCGCTTCGCGCGTGAACAGCAGATTGAGCGGCTCGGCGACGCCGCAGGCTGCCGCGCCGAAGATCGCAACGATGCTTGCAGGACAGGCCGGCACCAGGATCGCCACCGCATCGTCCTTGCCGATGCCCTGGCCGCGGAAGTAGTTTTCGGCCGCCTTGACGTAGCCCATCAGCTGATCGTTCGAGATCACGACCGGGTTGGGATCGAGCGGCGAGCGCAAATAGATCGCGGCTTCTGCGTCCGGCGCGCCCTGCGGACCGCGGGCGATGAGATCGAGGATCCGCGGGCAGGCTGCGAGCGTCTCCCGCATCTCCTTGTCGCGCGCGGCCTCATCGGCCGGTGAAAGCCTGTCCTTCAGCATATCCGTCCCCGTCCATTTTTGTTCGTTGGGACCGGGATTGTATCGAGCCGCGCGCGCGGAGCACAAGTGCGGCTTATCGACCGTCCGTCAGCCGTGAACGACCGATTTGGCGATCATGCAGTGAATGCCCTTGGAGCCGTTGACCGTCTGGGTCACCCGCAGGTCGGCGGCCAGGCTGCACAACGTGTAGGCGTCCTCGCGCGACAGATTGCGCTTCTCGCCGAGCAGCACGATCATGTCGCGCAGCGCCCGCACCACGCACTGGTCGAGATCGGGATCCATCGCCATCGTCATGTAGTGGTCGGCGGTCTCGGCGCGCGGATAAGCAAGCTTGAAGTCCTTGCGCAGAGTGAGGCGGAAGCGGCCGGTGAGCGCGGTCTCGATCGCGGTGACGCAGACCTCGCCGTCGCCCTGCACGCCATGGCCGTCGCCGCAGGAGAACAGCGCGCCCGGCACGAACACCGGCAGATACAGCTTGGCTCCGGCCCCGAGCTCCTTGTTGTCGAGATTGCCGCCCATCGCGCGCGGGATCAGCGAGGAGATGCGGCCCCAGGCCGGCGGCGGCGAGACGCCCATCACGCCGAAGAACGGCTTCAGCGGCAGGTCGAGGCCCCAGGGCATGCGGCCGACCATCCGCCCGCGATCGAGCGGGACGTTGAGGATGCGGGTCTCGTGGAAGTCATCGGGCAGGGTGCCGGACAGCGGCTTGATCAGATTGTAGCCCCAGTCCTGGCGCAGCTGGACGTCGAGGATATCGACCTCGAGCACGTCGCCGGGCTCGGCGCCGGCCACTGCGATCGGACCGGTCAGGATGTGCCCGGGCACCATCCGCTCGTTCTTCGCATGGATGTCGTCGAGCTCCGGCGGGACATGGAATTTGCTTCGGTCGGGCACCACGTCGGCACCACCGCTGACGGTCTCGATCGTGACCTCGTCGCCGCTCGTGACGTTAAGGACCGGCTTCAGCTTGGCTTCAAAGAAGCCCCAATGGCAGGTTTCGGGACTGGACTTCAGGTGATGATGGGGCGGATTACTCATCCATGAGGCTCGTTGATTGGCGTTGATTGACGATGATTGGTAGAACTATAACCTTCAACTTATCAAGGAGTTAGCCTAAAATTTGAGGGATCGCGGATGATCGTCCGGGATCGTCAAAGCGCCCTCGAAACGTAACTTCAACCTAGCATCGTGGCCCCCCATGACTGACCCGGACAATCCGTCTCCTAGCAAGGTTAGGGATCGCTCTAAGGATAAGAAACGCAGCCGCCTGTTCACGGATATGAGCGTCAGAAAGCTCAAATTGCGTGAGGGGGAGACCGCGCAGGTCACCTATCGGGACAAGAAACAACCCGGACTCCTCTTGGTGCTCAACGTGTCTGGCTCCAAGGCTTGGCGTGTCAGCTTTTATCACAAGGCACTCGGCAAGATGCGAACGAGGCATCTTGGATATTTCCGACCCGGTGCTCCGGATCACATGGCGCTCAAGACCGCTCGCGACGAAGCCGCAAAGCTCAAGGCCGACAGAGATAACATCCCGGCCAAGGTAGAAGTTGCGACGGGTCCCGACACATTCGAGGTCGTCGCCGAGCGTTATTTGCGGAAGTACGTTGACGGGAAACTCCGGACGGCCTCCCAAATCCGCAGGATGGTCGAGAAGGTCTATCCGGCTTGGGGAACAAAACCATTCGAGTCCATCCGACGGTCCGACATCGCGAACCTTCTCGACGAGATCGAGGAGACGCGGGAAAAAGGACCGCAGACCTCACGCTCGCAGTGCTGCGTCGGATGATGTCGAAGCACAGCGCCGGCCACGATGATTATAACTCCCCCATGCGACCCGGCTTGGCCCGGATCGAAAACCCGAGCGAACACGACCGCGAGCGCATCCTGACTGATGATGAAGTCAGGGCACTGTGGAAGGCGTGCGAGGGGCAGGGGACGTTTGGAAATTTCTGCAAGATGTTGCTCCTGACTGCCCAGCGCCGGACCAAGGTCAGCACCATGAAGTGGGACGATCTCAGCGACGATACCTGGACGATCGCGACCGAGACGAGGGAGAAGGGTAACGCCAAGCGATTGAAGCTGCCCAAGGCCGCCCTTGTGATCATCGAGGCGCAACGCGAACTCCTGCTCAATGACTTCGTTTTCCCAGCAGCGACTGTCGCAGAACGCGACAAGCCGGGGCAATACTTCGGCTCACTGACAGCGTTCAGTCAGGGCAAAGCGGCCCTAGATAAGCGGATGTTGGAAGAACTGCATTCCGTCGCAGTTCAGCGCAACGATAAATCGATGTTGGCATTCGTCGCGAAGATTAGAGCGTTGTTCGCGGACATAGCGGCTGAGAAAGACGACAAGGCCAAGAAGAAGCTGAAAGCTGAACTGAAACGTCATTGGTGGATATTGCACGATCTCCGGCGGACAGCGCGCTCGCTGATGTCGCGCGCGAAGGTCCGGCCCGATCTCGCGGAGCGCGTCTTGGGCCATGTGATCAAGGGCGTAGAAGGCATTTACGATCGCCACACCTACGACAACGAGCGAGCACAGGCCCTTGTCGCCCTCTCGATGCTGATCGCGCGCATCTTGGAGCCCCGCCGTTCCGGGAACGTCGTGCCCATCTCGCGATGACGTCCAGCGCAGCAGGAGCAGCATCCGTGCGGAAATTTGCGCGGATGCGTCCCAGACACGGGGGACCCCGGAAACCGCTCTCATGCTGCTCCCCAGCGCGTTTTTCTCTAACGAGATATCATAACTGGAAGAAGCCCTTGTAACATCGTGCTTATTCACCGTTGATTGCGCATGATCGATCTGCAATGATGTTCCTGCGGCGTCCATCGAGACTGAGTGCTCGTTGGTCAGGGTACCGCGTCGTAACCGGGCAGGATGCAAACCCGGGGAATGAAGTCAGAGGCCCGTCGTGTGGTGCTCTGCCGTCCAATCAGGCAAGCCCGGTCCTGATCCGCATCGCAAACCAATGCATGACCTCCGTTCAGTGAGAACGGGGAGTGCGGTAGCGATGAATGGATTGACCAATGACGAAATCGAAGAAGCCCCGCAAGGGAATTCCGCGCGGTCCAAATCAGCCCAAGCCGATCACTGAAGTTCGACAGCTCGTCTCGCGTAAGGAGGCCGCTGTCATCCTTGGATGTCATCCCGACACGGTCAAAAAGATGGAGAAGGGTCGAGGCGGACAACTCGACGTGATCCGACTGCATCCGAAAGGGCGCACGGTCTTCTACAAGCTCGCAGACCTGAAAAGCTACGGTGGAGTCTCGACTGCAACCGTCGAAACCTCGACGTCGTAGCCGCGCCGCACGGAGTATTTCATTTCAATGAAGATCAAAGCAAGATCGCGCGAGGTTGCGCGACCAGCCTACGCGTGCGTCCCGAAGAGCATTTGCGCGGACCCACGTTCGCACCGGCTTCCTCCGTTCACCATCGCGGTGTTGGGTACGCTGATGTCGCTGGCTCGTCAGCAACACGGCGAAAACAATCACCAGCGTGCCTTCGCGGCTGGAGCCAAAGGTGTCGAACGCGAGTTGGCATTTGACAAAATGTTCACAGATGACTGGGCGGAGGTGAAAGCGCTTCGCAGAAAGGGCGAAGCAGCTCCAGCTCCGATGCGACAGCACGTGGCTCCAACCTTCACGCTGCAAGAGGGGCGCTCAACGGCTCCGCGATACAAACCCGTGAAGCGCGGGAAAGCGCTCCGGGATGCGGGCGAGCACACCTATCGGCAAGCGAAGAAACGACTGCGACGAGCGCCAATGCCAGATTGGATCGTTGTTGACGTCGCCCGGACAGCACTGTTGCAAGCTACGGGCCTGACACTTGGCGCACGAAATATTGCGCGGCTTGACGAGGCACTGACGACGTTGAGCCGCCCGATCAAGATTGACGGCCAAGAGATATCGCCGTTTTGCATGGTTGAGAAATTCGAAGGCAAGCTGTTGCTATCGATCTCGGGCGAGTGGCTGGGCTTGCAATACGAGAAGGTGCCATTGCCTCTCCCGATCAAATCCTCGCCCGCGACGGAACTGCTGCTGTGGCTTCAGTATATCAATATCTACCGTAGCAAAGGCGATAGCGACTACAAGAAACTGGCGGAGAAGTTCGGTTACGACCGCGCATGGCTCGCCAATCGAGCCATCGAGCGCGCTCTGAACTATCTCAATGAACACTATTTGCCCAAGCTCAATCTCGGTCTGTTGCAGAAGGAGCACAAAATCCACATGCCTTCGCGCTTCGAGATCGAGCCGGACGGCACGCGCGTTCGATTTGTCCCGCTTGAGGCCGGCACCTACGCATACGACCGCGCAATGCGGAAGCGTGTGAAGAAGCCGAAGCCGAAAAATCGCATCGAGCGTGAGCGACTGGACGACAGGCCGCCTGCTGATGATGTCGAGAAGAAAGCTAGGCTCTGGCGCAATTTTGAAGCGCGAATGCAATTTGGCGAGTTTGAATGACGATCCAGCCGCGCACCATCGAAAACTCGTACATCTGGGAGGTTTGGAGCAGTTCGGCTCGTACATGTGGGAGGTTTGGGGCAATCCGGCTCGTACATCTGGATGGCGAGGCTCGTACATCTGTCGGCCTCAAGATCGAAGAAACGCCTGTGCCGCAACGCTTACTGCCAAAATCGAGGTGCCCTATTAGAAAGAGATATCAGAAAGAACATGATTTCAGACAGAGCTTTAAAAGAATAGGCGCTCGCGCGCCCATCCCACTTCGTTGATTGGATCAAGCTTGAAGGAGAACCTAGAATGAAACGGGAAAAGCTAGAAGAGGATCACACCCTCGTAAAGACTAAAGCCAAGCGTCCTCGTCAGAGGAAGCCGTTTCGCTTCACTTACAAGCCGGAGTCTCCGGCACAGAGAGAAGCGCGTAAGGCCGCAGACCGCAGGCGCTCGTACAAACGACGCTGCAAGCTGGCCGCTCCAAAATCACTGGTACCCGCGGACGCCACATTCATCCAATTGATGAAAGCGATCTCCGAGCGTCGAAATGAAGATGAGCGCGCATGGTCGCTGCTGAGCAGCTATCTCGCGACCGGACGGACGATTGTCCGCGAACGACTGCCGGACCGGACGCACGCCGGAAAATGAACCGCAGCACAGGGCGATTTCAGCAGCACGGGGGCAGGGGATCGCAGAGACGACGAAATGCCCCCAGAAACCGCTCTGCTGCTCAGGAAACTGCCATCCAGATGCCCTCTCAACAATGATGATATGAGGAGATCGACACCCAACATGTCCGATTGGGATAACACGTTCGAATACGCCGGCCCAGGTCGGAAACGCCGGGAACGACTGGCGCTGCAAGAAATCCCAAACGCGCTCACACCGAGGAAGCACAACGCTGCCGCAAAATCCCCCTCCGAAAGAACCCCGAAAAGGGAAATGAAGGAGATCGGCGCGCGAAATTTGAAAACACGAATTCGGCTTCTGACGATCCTGACCGAAACCTACAGGGATGTCTGCGACGAATCGGAGCGCGAGAACATCGCGGCCACTGGTATTCTGGTCAGCGCCGTCAGAGCCGAAATGCGCGCGATCATCCGGCTCCTGAGAGACGAAGGCCTAATCGACGAACGCGCGCTTGAACGCCGCAAGCGTAATCGTCGACGTGCCCGTGATCGATGATGGATAGGGAGCTGGATCGGGCGCGAATACATCCCCCGTTTTTTGGTGCGAACCACGCATCCCAACGCCTCGATATTTTCTCGACAGGCCTCCTGATGACGCGTGATTTGATCGAATGCGGCGGGTTCTCATGACTAGATATCACGGAACGATTCACAGAAAGCCCTGTCGTTAGTGGCTTTCTGCCAAGGGGCTAGTCTTGAGGTTAGTTCGGAGGTTACGTTTCGCGCCCAAATCAGGCGCATTTTGCGTTCCTCTGATTGAGGCGCAGAAACAGGATGTGAAAACGCGATGCACGGCCAGATAAAAGGGCGTCAAAACCGTAAGCGGCAGTCTGCTGTCACATCGGGCCGCAAGCTGTTCTTGAAAACGGAAGGGCTCGACATGCGCACGTCGTACGCGTTGCGCTTCCGGGACGTGCTGCAGATTCACACTGATGAATTAGGGCCTACTGCATCAGAGGCCGAACTCGCCATCGTGCGGCGTGCGGCCACGCTCATTGTCCAGCTTGAACAGATGGAAGCGAAGTTCGCAGTCGAGGACGCAAGCCCAACGGCGCTGGAATCATACCAGCGTTTGGCGAACAGCATGCGCAGGCTCCTAGAGAGCGTCGGCTTGAAACGTCGCCCTCGTGACGTAACGCCCAGTCTGCATGAGTACTTGGCGTCCAAATCCAAGCCGCGACGTGAAGTGCTCACCATCGATCACGAGGATGACGATTGAAATGGATGCATTTGCGCAGGGTGCCGTAATGGAAGCGTCGATCAAGCTCCAGCCGGGCACTGCCACACTGCCCGATCAGGGCATGGCAGAGACCGAGGCTATCGAACATGACAACGCTGTGGTGATGGCATTCATCTTAGGCACGGAGGATTGATGGGCACTCGTCGTCATCGTGAGCGCCTTGACGACACTAAGACCACCGCCACACCTCGAAAACGAGAATCATCCGCACACCCGACGCTGCTAGACTGCATCAACGATCGGCAGCTCTTCAAGCCGTGGTTCAAAGACCAGAACACTTGGATTTCTTGGTTCGCCTTCATTGCGGCGCTCTTTTCGTTGCCGATGACGGCGAAGCAGCTTGCGATCTATCGGAAATGCACCGGACGAAACGAGCCTCCATCTGAGCCCGCAAAAGAAGGCTGGTTGATCTGCGGACGTCGCGCTGGGAAGTCTTTCGTGCTCGCTCTCTGCGCAGTGTTTTTGGCTTGCTTCCACGATTATCGACAGTATCTCACACCCGGCGAACGTGGCACAGTTTTTGTAATTGCAACTGACCGTAAGCAGGCTCGCACAATCCTCCGATATATTCGAGCGCTTCTGACACGCGTCAAACTGCTTTCCCAGATGGTCGAGCGTGAATGGCAGGAGGGCTTTGACCTCAACAATTCCGTGACCATCGAAGTCGCCACGGCTTCATTTAAATCAACCCGTGGTTTTACGCTGGTAGCGGTGCTACTTGACGAAGTTGCATTTTTCGCGACCGAGGATTCATCCTCTCCTGATGAGGAAATACTGCGGGCACTCCGGCCCGGGCTTCTTACCATCCCGAACAGCATGATTCTCGCGGCTTCCAGCCCCTACGCGAAGAAGGGAGTGTTGTTCAACGCGTATCGGGAGCACTACGGCAAGGAACACGACCCGTCCTTGGTCTGGAAAGCCCCCACGCTGGTGATGAACCCCAACGTGCCGGAGGAGGAGATCGCGAAGGAGTACGAAAACGATCCCGTTTCCGCAGCAGCAGAGTATGGTGCGGAATTCCGCTCTGATGTCGAGACGTTCATCGCTCGCGAGGCTGTCGAGGCCGTGACCTCCGAAGAACGGGAGCGGCCGTATCTCGCCGGGTTCAAGTATCACGCCTTCACAGACCTTGCCGGCGGCGGCTCGGGCAAAGACAGCGCGACGCTCGCAATCGGGCACGTCGAGAACGGCATCTCAGTGTTGGACGTAATTCGCGAGGTGAAACCGAGTTTCAGTCCTCGCGATGTCGTCGATCAGTTTTCGGCGCTACTCAAATCCTACAGCATCACCGAAGTCAAAGGCGACCGTTACGCTGGGGAATGGCCGCGAGAGCAGTTCCTAGAGCGCGGCATCAAATACGATCCGGCCGTGAATCCGAAGAGCATCATCTACGGCGAGTTTCTGCCGTTGATGATGTCGCGGAAATGCGACCTCCTCGATCATCCCAAGTTGTTGAACCAGTTGTGCGGTCTTGAACGCCGCACCGCTCGATCCGGCAAGGACAGCATCGACCACGCTCCCAACGGCCATGACGATATAGCCAATGCGGTCGCTGGCGTCCTGACATCGATGGGCATCCGCAAATATAGGTATGTCGCCGATCTTTCTTGGGTCGGCGGTCCCTCGGAGAGCAGCCCTGCTGCACAGAGACTATCCGGATTTCTCACATCACGAGGACTTTGAATCATGACCACGACTAACGACTACATCGACGTGATTGATAAGCGAGGGGTTCGCGTTCGCCGCCACGGCATCTTGCAGGATGGTGACCGCACGACCATCAGGATGACGCTTATGGATAACGGCGATCCGGCTCTGATGGCGGCAATAGCGGAAGCGCAGGCTGCAAGGCGCATCGAGCAGTTCGACGCATTGCATGCGGGCCACCGGCCCAGCGTCGCCGTCATGACCGATGCCGCGACGGCCGAACGTGAACGGTTGCGTGATGCGCGGAATGCCAAGCTGTCGAATGCCTGGCGCAATCCGCCTCCGGTCGTCGATCAGGTGACTCCGCACCATGCACCACCGACGAAGACGACGCTGACTCACGATGAACTCATTGCGGCAAGGGACCGCCGCCTAGAAGCGGCGTGGAAACGCTGAAACCAACTGAGGCCCGTCGAGCGATTGACGGGCCTCATCACCAAAGGAATGTAAATGATGAGTAATAGCAATATGGGGCTTCCGGCAAAGGCCCACGACAAGATGTTCCGGCTTGCCGATCAGCAGCAGCAGGCATTCGTGTTGATGCATTCGACAGTTGGTCGCATCAGCGACGTCGAAAAGGCGATCGCGATCAATCCGGCCGATGGCGACCGGGTCAGAGCTCTCAGACGGGAACTGACCACTCTCCGAACCTCGCATCAGCAACATCAGGATCGGCATCGAGAATGCGCCGATTTGAATGCAAGCTTGCGGCGTTATCTGGAGCGGCTGCCTCCGAATGTCGATATCGCCGATGCGAAGCCCGTCCGGCTCAAGCTACAGGATGGCGAAAACTACACCACTGCCGTAGACCGGATACGGCGCGAGATCGCTGGACTCGTATCGGAGCGAATTCAGGTCAGCCAGTCCGGCCCTCCAATCGAGGAGATCAAGGCGAATGTCAGAAGCTGGATCGAGCAGCGCAGACGGCTCGCACGGCCGTTGATCACCGCGACCCACGAAAAGTTCAGCATCAGGTTTGAGGGGTATCTAGACGACGCGACAGCACCCATTCTCGACATCGCAGCGGCTCTCGCGTGGTTCGATCCGGAACGGTTTGGCGAAAGGCTCGATGAGTTGATCGACGCAATGCCGCCTCCCAGACTCGCGCTCACAGGTTCGGATAAGTCCGAACGATTGCGGAGCATCGCCAAACGTCTGTACGAATTGGAGCAACTCGAGGAGGCGATCATCGTAGCGGCCGAAGATGAGGGCCAGGTCATCGCCCGACGTCCGACCGCTGACCCCAAAGCTGTGCTCGGGATCACCGTGCGTTCGATGGCGGCCGCAGCATGATTTCGATCCTCGATGGCTGTTGGGGTTGAGTCAGTCGTCGAGTCCGGGCGGTCGGTTCGGTCATCGGTTCCAGCCGACGCGGCTCGATCCCCGTGCTTCACGGGGTGGGCTGGGAAGCTTGAGATTCCTAGAGTCGGCAGCCGGCGCACGACGGCGTGGCCGACACCATTTCGATCTCTTCCGTGCGGGGGGCAAGCGCGGAATTGAGAGCCCGCCGTCGTTTTGAGTTCGCCTTCCTCGGCGACGGCGGGCACCATACCCGCATGGGTTGCACGAATCAGATATATGGTAACATCTCCACCCGAAGCTCTTGCGCGAGCAGGATTATGCGGCTTTATCCCACTTCAAGGGCATTTGTTTGGAGCTTTCATCGTTCACCCCCGAATTGCGGGACATCTGCGAGAAGCGCAGCGAAGCAAGGGCCAAATTGGGCGACGACGCTGCGCTGGAACTCGGACGCGTTTTGGCGGACATCGAGGCTTTCGATAATTTCCCCGACTTCGCGGCGACGTTTGGCAGTCGCATAGCGGATCGCGGGGAATACGAGAAGTGTTTTGATTTGGGGTTAGGTTATTGGCTAGTTTTCAGGTCGGGGCATCCTCGTAACCTCGGGGCCAATGCTGTCCCTCCTGACTGGTCGAGCACTACTAGGTTGATGATTACAGCGATTGAGAGAGCTGATGCCTGAAGCATCTTTCCAGCCCGATTGGTTCTCTAAGCCTGGCGACACGCTTTTGAGCTTGATGGAGGAGCGTGCGCTCACGTCGGAGACGTTGGCGAAATTGCTCGGCTGCGACACAGCAACGATCCACGGACTCTTATCAGGTAGCGTGGCCGTCGATGAGCATCTGGCGACGGGGCTGTCGCGATACGTTGGGGCAACCCCATCGTTTTGGCGAGCCCGTCAGGTCAAGTATTTCGAAGCGCTCTCGCGTGCCGCCAATGCGATTCCGAGGGAGAGGGGATCGGATTGGATCAAGCTATTCCCCCATCGGGACATGGCTCAATATGGTTGGGTGGGCCGCCACACAAAGCAAGATGAACTTATTCGTGCATATCTCGCGTACTTCGGTGTGAGTACGCCGCAAGAATGGAGCGACAGGTACGAGCAGTCGATGAAGGAAACGGCGTTCCGAACGTCGCCGTCGTTTACTTCGAAGGTCGGCGCGATATCGGCTTGGCTTCGACGAGGAGAAATTGAGGCGGCCGCCATTTCATGCGCGAGCTGGCAGCCCGATCTACTTCGAAAGCTCTTGCCTGAGATTAGGATTCTGACCAAGGCCAAGTCGCCGGATTATTTTCTGCCGCGTGTTAGGAAGATGTGCGCCGATGCTGGCGTCGCGGTCGTATTTGTTCGCGCTCCGGCAGGCTGTAGGGCAAGTGGGGCTACTCGGTTCATCTCGCGCAACAAGGCCATGGTCGTACTGAGCTTCAGGTATCTTTCGGACGATCACTTTTGGTTCACGTTTTTCCATGAGCTCGGCCACCTTCTATTGCACAAATCGTCCATGACGTTTGTCGATGGCGAGCCAGGCATTTCGGGAGAGCTGGAAGCGGAAGCCAACGCCTTTGCTGCCGATGTGCTCATCCCTCCCAGCCGCCGAGACGAACTCACGGATCTTTCGGCAAAGAGTGAGCGCATCATTCGTTATGCTTATTCGATAGGCGTGTCGGCAGGCATTGTCGTGGGGCAGATGCAGCATCGGAATTTGCTTAGCCCAAAGAAAATGAACTATCTTAAGCGACGATTTAAGTGGGACGAGATCGGCGCAGCGCTTGGCTAGCCTCGGAAGTGAACGAACGTCGCGGGGCTCTTTTGCCAGTTGCAGATCGAATCCTCCATGACCTGCATTCCGACATGGAGATATCGATCCAGCTCTTGAAGTATGCCCTCGAGCTCCGATGCGCTTCTAGTGGAGTTGACGTTGCCATCTACGAGGAGTCTCGCGCCGCGAAGAGGGCCAGTAGCTCCAGCCAAATAGGCAGAGCCAGGCGCGATTGGCGCCAAGTCCAGTCGGCCAAGTAACGCGAGAAAATCAAACTTGGCCAATCGGCCAAATCTAGCGATCGTTAGTTTGCGATACGCCGCATCAAAGAGCCTGTGCGGATCGTTGCCTTCCGATCGGACGAGATCGGAAAACCATCGCGACGGCGCTGGCGCAAAACAGGTTACGAAGCTTTCGACCACCGTAGCTGTGCCGTTGTTGGATGCTGGATTTAGCGTTTCATATTTTCTGTGATTGCCGAACGCGCCACCTATGCGATGGAAGTTGCTTTGGAGCCAATCACGGAACAGTCGCGGATTTGATGAGACGCGACCCCACGTCCACGGCCGTCTCCCCAACCCAGAATACACGTCTCGGAGCATTCGCCACTTGTGACGACCGTGCTGGCCGAAGTGTGTCGCGAGAAATATGAGCCAGATAGCTTCGTCAAGCTGCCCATTTCGAGCCAAGAGCGCCGCTGCTCGTTCGGGCTCGAACAGGCTGGAGTTGGGGGCGGTACGATCGCTGGCAATGTCGCGCGATTTTATGGCGCGCGTGTAGTCGATACGTCGCAGGCTGGCAACCATCTGCATCGCTAATGTATCGCGATGCCGATCATCCGTGATTCCGGCTAGGGTTACGTGGCGATTTGAAAAATCAAGAAGTGCCTGAGCCAGTTCTTCTCTTCTCTCCGAACGCGTCGGCCACATCTGTCTAGTTTCCATTTTCCGACCGAATGCGCCCAAGGACGTACGGACGGAAACGCTTGAATGAGAATTGATCTGCGATGGACGGGAGGATTGTCTGATCGCCATTTGCAAAGAAGATTTGAATAATCCGAACTAGGTCTAACCAGTAGTCAGAAAGGCCCAGGGTGGTTACGTCTAGCAGCTCACCAGAACGAATGCGCTTTTCAGCGTCTAGCAAGATCGCGATGGCAGGCCACGGGTCTCCCGTCGGCATTTCGGGCATGGCTACACGCGATTGATAACCCTCGTCAACGAAGTGCTGTGCGTCTGCCCAACGCTCTCGGTAGATATGCATGCTTCCAGCAAAATGCCGATAGGTGCCGACCTCGAGCGCCAATGTGCGGGCAATTATCTCCTGAAGCATCGTAAAGCAGAATGCATCGTGAGGCAGACCAAAATAGGCATCGTTCGACCGCATGGTAGCGATCATGTCCAACTTTTCATCCCGTACAAAAAACTGAAGATTCGTGGTGCACGGAATCTCCCTATGAGGCTCAGCGATGTCACTCTTGTCGAAGAGCTGAATTACGGCTCGGCGGGAAGAGGGGCGCTGCTTCAACAGCGTAATGACATTCGCGATCTGATCAGGAGGACCAAACAGTCTGGGTCCGTAGCCTCCATAGACCGTCTTCCCGTCCTCGGTCTCGCATTTGTATCGTTTAACGTAAGGGAGAATGAAATCCAGTTGATTGTCGCCGGTTAGATACCAAAGCAGTTCGCCCAACGAGCTAAACAATTTTCCTCTGGTCTCAGACCTGCTCAACCTTGCACGTGGGTCTGTAATTTCGATGAGTGCGCCGATGGCTTCAACTGTATCGCCACGTGATGCCGTAACGACCCCATCGCTACGGGCAAGGAGTTGCGGATACAGCTGCAAAAGTGCGTCATCAAGCGTTTCGGTCTGGATGAACATCTGCAAACCAAAAATTGGGGGGATATCTCTACAAAACTAAAGGTAGCTACATAATCAATGATTCGTTGTACTCTGTGCGTTCGGGCGACTTGTCAAATGGTCGTATGACCGAGTGGCTGATAACGGGGGGCCTATCCGCGGGTCCCAGCAACGGAGCCTGGACACGGTTTCAGGGCTCTCCTATGTCGCGGCCCTCTGGCCCGCCGGGACACCGCTCCAGCCCGCTCCCAGCGCGATTACGCGGGGGCCTCCCTGTGACGTCTTCGCGATGAAATCCTCCGCGTTCTGGGAAAACGACAAACGACGAACCTTCGGGGAACGCCGAGACCTAACTTCGACCTAACTTTGCGGGGGTGATCGACTGAGAGAAATGGTAGATAAGCTATTGATTTAGTTGATGATAGTTAAGGGATAAAATCCTGCATCATCTGATGATGGGTCATGTGACGGCTTTTGATTAGTTTCCCAGCAGCGTATGACGCTGTAGCAGAACTTCGCAGAGGCTTCCCTTGTTTTTTGTGCTCTCCAAGACGCTCGGCATCATGCTGCTGCCGATCAATTTCCTGATCGGGTTCGGCGTGATCGGCACCGTGCTGCTGTTGACGCGGTTTGCCCGTCTCGGCCGCAGGTTGACGGTGGCCTCGCTGCTGCTGCTCGCGATCTGCGGCTTCTCGCCGCTCGGCAATGTCCTGATATCGACGTTGGAGCAGCGCTTTCCGCCATGGGACGCCTCGCGCGGCGCGCCCGACGGCATCATCGTGCTCGGCGGCTCGATCGATGCCGATCTGTCGGTCGTGCATGGCACACCTGTCGTGCGCAGTGCGGCCGATCGCGTCATCGCGGCGGCGGCGCTGGCGCGCAGGTATCCGAACGCGCGCCTCGTGTTCACCGGCGGCAGCGCCAACCTGATCTCGAATGATGCGCGCGAGGCTGACTATGCAGCCGAGATGTTCGAGAGCCTCGGCATTGCCAGGTCGCGATTGACCATCGAGCGCCGTTCGCGAAATACGGTGGAGAACGCCGAGTTCTCCAAGGCGCTGGTCGACCCCAAGCCGGGCGAGCGCTGGCTGCTTGTCACCTCGGCCTATCACATGCCGCGCTCGGTCGGCCTGTTCCGCAAGGCGGGATTCAACGTCGAGGCCTATCCGGTCGACTGGCGCGTCGGCAATGTGTTCAGCTTCGCGACGCTTGCGATCGAGGGCCTGTCGCGCACCGATCTCGGCACGCGGGAATGGATCGGGCTGGTGGCCTATCATCTGGCCGGCAAGACCGACGATTTGCTGCCGGGACCGGCGGCTCACTGACCTGCGACACGAGCTTGTCGCTTCCGCCGCTCAATCCGGCTAACATCGACACAACAGGCGGCGCCAAGCCGCCGATCACGGGAGTTCACGCCATGCAACAGCAGACACCGCCGGAACAGTTCGATCTCGCCGCGATCGTCGCCGATCTGAACAATCTGCTGCGGCTGAAGACCACCGTCATCGGCATCAAGATGTTTGCGCGCGTCGAGGAGATGGAGGCGATCCCGAAGATCCGCCGTCCGTCGGCAGTTCACACCACGGACCAGATCGTCAGCATGGCCTCGCGGCTCGGCTGGACCGTCGGAATCACCGGCGACGACCTGGTCGGCGCGCAATGCCGTGCGGTGATCGGGCTCGCGCCGCAGGACGAGAAGTGGCTTGCCGGCGAGAGCTACGTCGGCGTCTGGCACGGCACCGCCGAAGACGCGCGCAAGCGCCAGGAGGCGCTCGACGTGGTGCCGTACGGCCAGTACCAGGCGATGGTCGTGAGCCCGCTGACCAGCGGCCGTCTCAATCCGCCGGACATCTGCCTCGTCTACGCGACGCCGGGCCAGATGATCATCCTGATCAACGGGCTTCAGTATACGGGATACAAGAAATTCGAGTGGGGTGTGGTCGGCGAGACCGCTTGCGCTGACTCGTGGGGGCGGGCGCTGAAGACCGGCGAGCCGAGCCTGTCGCTGCCGTGCTTTGCCGAGCGCCGCTACGGTGGCGTGCCCGACGAGGAGATGCTGATGGCGCTGCCGCCGGCCCATCTAGTGAAGGCGATCGCGGGGATGAAGCAGCTCGCCAAGAACGGCCTGCGCTATCCGATCGCGCCCTATGGCATCCAGGCCGACGTCCGCGCCGGCATGGGGGTGTCCTACAAGAAATAGCGGCTAGCGTCATTGCGAGGAGCGATAGCGACGAAGCAATCCATCGCTCCGCTTACGCGGTGAAATGGATTGCTTCGCTTTGCTCGCGATGACAAAACGGGGCAATTTCGTTGTGTGGGAGCCTGATCCATGTCCTCGTCGAAACTCGACATCGTCGTCTACGGTGCGACCGGCTTCACCGGCCAGCTCGTTGCCGAGTATCTCGCGGCGCATTATCGCGACGGCAGCCTGAAATGGGCGATGGCCGGGCGCAGCAAGGACAAGCTCGCCTCGGTTCGTGACGCGATCGGCGCGCCGGCCGACACGCCGCTGATCGTCGCCGATGCTAGCGATGCCGCATCGCTGAAGGCGATGCTGGCGCAGACCAAATCTGTCATTTCGACGGTCGGTCCGTACCAGCTTTACGGCAACGAGCTGATCGCGGCCTGCGTGGAAAGCGGCACCGATTATTTCGATCTCTGCGGCGAGCCGGTCTGGATGCGGCAGATGATCGACAAATATGAGGCCGCCGCCAAGGCCAGTGGCGCGCGCATTGTGTTCTCCTGCGGCTTCGACTCGGTGCCGTTCGAGCTCGGCGCATTCTTCGTGCAGGAGGAAGCCAAGCGCGTGTTCGGCGCGCCGGCGCAACGCGTCAAGGGCCGCGTGCGCGACATGCGCGGCACGCTGTCGGGTGGCACGGCCGCGAGCGCCAAGGCAACCTTTGATGCGGTCGCCAAGGATTTGAGCCTGGTCGCGATCCTCAACAATCCGTTCGCGCTGACGCCGGGATTCGAGGGGGCGAAGCAGCCGCGCGGCAGCAAGCCGGCCTATGAGGAAGATCTGCACTCATGGACCGCGCCGTTCATGATGGCGCTGATCAACACGCGCAACGTCCACCGCTCCAACATGCTGATGGGCTTCCCGTACGGGCGCGACTTCGTCTACGACGAGATGGTCCTGACCGGCCCCGGCGAGAAGGGCGAGGCCAATGCCAAGAAGGTGATGGCGCTGAATTCCGAGAAGACCGGTCCCAGCGCGCCGAAGCCGGGCGAGGGGCCGTCCAAGGAAGAGCGCGAGAACGGCCGCTACGATCTGCTCTATCTGGCGGTCGCGCCCGACGGCCGCATGGTCCGCGCCGGCATCAAGGGCGATCGCGATCCCGGCTACGGCTCGACCTCGAAGATGATCTCGGAATGCGCGATCTGCCTGCTGCGCGACACGCCCGACGTCGCGCCGGGCTTCTGGACGCCGGGCGCTGCGATGAAGGGCAAACTGATCAAGCGCCTGGTCGATCACGCCGGGCTGACGTTTGAGGTGGAGAAGTAGGCTCTCGCCGCTTGTCCCAGCGTCATCGCCCGGCTCGCCCGGGCGATCCAGTACGCCGCGGCCCATCGGCTCAATTATGATTGCCTCTGGAATACTGGATGCTCCGCTTTCGCGGGGCATGACAGTGAGAGGCTACGCCGCCGCCCGCGGGTTGTACGCGTACATGAAGTCCATACCCTTGGATGACACCGGCAGCAGCAGCTTCAGGATGTGATCGCGCAGCCAGGCGCCGGTCGGGCTGAACTCGCGCTTGCTGTTGCCGTTGCGGCGGGCGATCGCCACGATCTTCTCGGCGCGCGGGCGCCGCTCGTGCTCGAAGGCCTGGAACGTCAGGCCGAGCTCCTGGCCGTCGCGCATCAGCATGCCGAGCCGCAGCGCGTCTTCCAGCGCGAGCGATGCGCCCTGGCCGGCATGCGGGCTGGTGGCGTGCGCGGCATCGCCGATCAGCAGCGTGCGCTTGCGCGACCAGGTCGGCAGCGTCGCGACGTCGAGCGTGTCGGTCACCACGATGTTCTCGGCGGTCGCGATGATCTCGGGGATCGGCGCATGCCAGCCGGCGTGGAAATCGCGCAGATGCTGCCTGATCGCGTCCTGACCCTGCCGCCGCCAGGCCGTCGCGGTCATGCCGTGCGACGGCTGCGTGCTCCACCACATCGCACCGGTGTCCGGATCGGGGCTGCACAGGCCGTAGCCGAAGAAGCCGCTCTGGCCGAACGTGGTCTCCACCCTCTGGCCGATCGGGAGACGCTCGAACATGGCGCGCGGCACGAATCCGCCGAAGCCGATCAGCCCGGTGTCGAACGGCGTCGGTCCGTCCGGGATCACGTGCCGCCGCGCCGCCGAGTGCACGCCGTCGGCGCCGATCACGAAATCGCCTTCGGCGGTGCTGCCGTCGTTGAAATAGGCGATGACCGGCTGGTCGCCGCGGTCCTCGATCTTCACCAGCTTCTTCTCGAAGAACACCGAGACGTTGGAGCCCCAGGCCTTGTCGATCAGAGTCTCGTTCAACGTCGCGCGGCACATGTTCACTGCGGGCTGGCCGAAGCGCTGCTGCATGTTCTGGTTGAGCGAGCCGAGCTTCTTGCCGCCCTGCGAATAGAAGTCGAAGGATTCCGCGATCGAGCCGCTGCGGATCAGCTCGTCGGCGAGGCCGAGCTCCGCCAGCACGTGCATGCCGTTGGGCGCGATCTGCAAGCCGCCGCCGATGCCGGTGGAGTAGGGCCAGGCTTCATAGAGCTCGGCCTCGATGCCGGAGCGGGTCAGGAACATCGCGGTCACCGGACCTGCGATGCCGGCGCCGATGATCAAAGCTTTACGGGGACGTCTCGTCATGCCTTGCTCCATGCATCCGTGTGGGCTACGAAAGGTTAGTTGCTAATTATCTTAGCATATAAGATATTAGGCGAGTAAGATATAGGAGCAGCTTTGTCAAGTGCGAAGTCGCGCGAAGCGTTGATGCAGGAGCTCGAGGAGGCGATGCGCCGGTCGTCCGCGCAGGGCGTGATGTATGGCCAAGCCGTTGCAAACATGGCTGGAATTTCCAATTCCGACATGGAATGCATGGACATTCTGCACCTTGAGGGGCGGGTGACCGCAGGCAGGCTCGCCGAGGTCACCGGGCTGACGACCGGCGCGATCACCGGCGTGGTCGATCGTCTGGAGAAGGCCGGCTACGTGCGCCGTGAGCGCGACGAGAGCGACCGCCGCAAGGTCTTCATCTCGGTGGTGGAGGAAAAGGCGGCTGAGATCGGCAAGTTCTACGTGCCGATGCAGGAGGCGATGCTCAAGCTGTGGGGCAGCTACAGCGACGACGAGTTGCGGTTGCTGCTGCGCTTTGCCAGTGACGGCTACAAGGGCGTGCTGGCGGCGACCGAGGCATTGAAGGCGGTGATCGACACGCCGCCGGAGCAGCGCGCCAGTCTCAAGCTTCCGCCGAAGTCTCGTCGCTGACCTCGAGCGATGTCGCGCGGGTGCGCTCGGCCGCCGCGTACATCCCCCACATCGTGCCGAGCATCATCCAGAAGTGCCGCCAGTGGTCGGTATCGATGATGAAGCTCTCGCCTGCGATGCCGAGGAACGCCGAGAAAATCGCCAGATAGTCGCGCTGCCACGACACCCGCCAGTAGACGTAGCGGAAGCCGATGATCGCGCTGACGAACACCAGCGCCGGATAGCAGATGCCCGAGATCCAGCCACCCGACATGAAGGCGTTGAGGAAGGAGTTGTGGGTGTCCTCGGGGAAGTAGGTGTGGAACTGCAGGGGGCCGATGCCGAATGGCAATTCCAGTGCCATCTGGGCGCCGAGGATGTGGCGGCCGAACCGGCCGAAGCGGCCTTCGTCGTAGCTCTGGTCGAAGCTCGCGCGCTGCTTGAACATGTCGGCGACCGTGCCGATCGACAGCAGCACCGCGATCAGCGCAACGGCAAGGATCACGGCGATTAGGGTCATCACGATGATGCGCGAGCGCTGCGCCTGCGAGCGGCTGGTGAACACCATCAGCGCCAGCATGAAGGCCGCGGTGACAATCAGGCCACCCCAGGCGGCGCGGGAGAACGACAGCAAGATCGCGAGCGAGATGATGCCGAAGGCGATGGCGTTGCGGAGCGCCTTGCCGAAGCGGTCGGAAACCACGCTTTGCAGCGTGAACAGCGCCGGCAGGATCAGGAATGCGCCCAGCACGTTGGGATCCTTGAAGGTCCCGCGGGCGCGGTCATACAGCGTCAGCAGATCATAGCCGCCGGGCACCAGATGGAAGTAGCCGGCAATACCGGCGAGCGAGGCGATCATCGCACCGACGATCAGCCCGCGACGCAGCATGTCGAGCCGCGCCTCGGTGTCCTCCGACATCACCATCGCGAAGAAGATAACGGTGACGGCCATGTACCAAGACGTGAGGATCCAGTTCACCACCTCCGGCTTGTCGAGGAACGGCACCGCGCCGATGCTGTAGCCGACATTGACCACGATCAGCGCGAACAACAGCGGCATGAACACGAGCTGCACGCGCAGGCCGGTGGCGAAGAACAGCACGCAAGCGGTCAGCGTGACCAGTTCATACGGGCTCGGCTCGATGAACACGATGGCGATCGACGCGCCGGCGAGCCATATCAGCGCCCGCTGCAGCGCGAGCACGCCCGGCGGCGCGATGTCAGCGATTGGGACGTCCCGGCTGTTGCCGCATAGGCCATCGGATACTCACGCAACGCAACAGACACAACATGACGCTCGCTTTAGTAAGGGCGTCAGTGACGGCAATCGAATTCAGTACGCGTTCTCGTTCTTCGTAATCAGCGAGAACGGGGTCTTGAGCAGGATGTAGAGGTCGAACAGCACCGACCAGTTCTCGATGTAATAGAGGTCGTATTCGACGCGCTTCTGGATCTTCTCGTCGGTGTCGACCTCGCCGCGCCAGCCGTTGATCTGGGCCCAGCCGGTGATGCCGGGCTTGACGCGGTGGCGGGCGAAGTAGCCGTCGACGGCCTCGTCGAACAGGCGGTTCTCCAGCTTGCTCTGCACGGCGTGCGGACGCGGGCCGACCAGCGAGAGATTGCCCTTCAGCACGACGTTGAACAGCTGCGGCAACTCGTCGAGCGAGGTCTTGCGGATGAAGCGGCCGACGCGGGTGACGCGCGGGTCGTTCTTGGTCACGACCTTGGAGGCGGTCGGATCGGCCTGGTGGTGGTAGAGCGAGCGGAACTTGTAGACGTCGATCCGCTCATTGTTGAAGCCGAAGCGCTTCTGGCGGAACAGCACCGGGCCGGGGCTGTCGAGCTTCACCGCGAGCGCCACCAGCCCCAGCACCGGCAGCGCCGCAAGCAGAGCGAGGCCACCGACCACGCGGTCGAACAGCCATTTCAGCACCAGGTCCCAGTCGGTGATCGGCGCCTCAAACACATCGAGCGTCGGCACCTTGCCGACATAGGAGTAGGAGCGGGGGCGGAAGCGCAGCTTGTTGGTATGGGCCGACAGACGGATGTCGACCGGCAGCACCCACAGCTTCTTCAGCATTTCCAGGATGCGGGTTTCGGCCGAGATCGGCAGCGCGAACAGCACGAGGTCGACGCGGGTGCGGCGGGCGAATTCGACGATGTCGTCGACCTTGCCGAGCTTCGGGGAACCGGCGCAGGTCTCCATCGCGCGTGCGTCATTGCGATCGTCGAACACGCCGAGCAAGTGGATGTCGGTGTCGTCGTCGGCGTTGAGCGCCTCGATCAGCTGCTCGCCGTTCTGATCGGCGCCGACGATGATGGTGCGGCGGTCGAGCCGGCCGTCATGCGCCCAGGCCCGCACCATCGAGCGCAGCAGCAGCCGTTCGGCGATCAGGACCGCGAGGCCGACGCAGAAGAACGACGACAGCCAGACCCGCGACACCTCGCCGCCGAGCTTGACCAGGAAGGAGACGCCGATGAACAGCAGGAACACGAAAGCCCATGACGAGATCATCCGCGTCATCTGGCGGAGCTGGCCGCGGAAGATCTGCACCTGGTAGATGTCGGCCGCCTGGAAGCAGACCACGGCTGCCGCCGACATGCCGAGGATCGATGCGATGTATCCCCAGTGGATGTCGCCGCCGGCAAGCGGCCTGACATAGGCGAGATAGAGCCCGACGCCGACCAGGCTGAGCAGCACGAAATCGGCGAGGCGAACCACGCCTGCGATCACGACCGGCGAGTAGGCGCCGCGAACTTTTTGATTGGTGACGGCGAGCGCGGCCGGCGACAGGCGGCGGCGGCGTTCGACCTGCGGCTGAGCAGCCGTCGCAGACGCAGCGGCATCCAGCATCGAGCGTGCGTTAAACGGTTCCACGAGTCCACGTCCATTCCTGCGCATGCAGATGGGCATCCGCGCGCAGCAGCGAAATTCCCCTTGACGTGACTTAAGGGGACAAATCGGAAGAAACGGTTACGGGTGCAAGAAGTGGTTAACGTTTGGCAAATGCGTCGCGATAGCCGGCCAGCACGCCTTCGACCATGGCGCTCTGCGAGAAATGTTCGGAAATCCGTTCGCGCAGCTTTTGCGCGCGCGCAGCGGTCGCGGCGGGATTATCGAGCGCGGCCTTGATGGCATCGGCCATCGCGGCGGCATTGCTGGGCGCGAACAGGGCGTCGGCGTGGGTGTCGAAGATCTCCGGGATGCCGCCGACATTGGCGGCGATCATCGGAATTCCCGCAGCGCCGGCCTCGATCACCACATAGGGCATCGAATCGCCGCGCGAGGGAACGACCAGCAGGCTGCCTTTCGAGAAGCCGAAGCGCGCCTTGACGTGGCCGATGAAGCGAACGGCATCGCCAAGCGACAGCCGCTTCACCTGCTCCTTGAGCCGCTCGAACTCCTCGCCGTCGCCGCCGAGCGTCAGCGTCACCGGCTTGCCGTCGGCGCGCAGTTTTGCCACCGCGTCGATCAGCAGATCGGCGCCCTTGATGCGCCGGAACTCGCCGACATAGGCGACGTCGGTGGCGTCGTCGGCCCTGGCAACCGGTTCGAATTCCTCCGAGGTGACGCCGTTGAAGACGCAGCGGACGAGCCCTGCGGGCTTGCCGACGGTGCGCTGATAGGTGTCGCGCGCGAATGCGCTCTCGAACAGGAATAGGTCGGTGCTGTTCATCAGCGTGCGCTCGAGCTGGCTGTAGAAGCGGCCCTTCCAGGTGTCGAGCGGGTAGTGCAGCGAGCCGCCATGCGGCGTGTAGACCCGGATCACCTTGTTCGACCGCCGCCGTAGCCGGACATAGGCGCCGGCCTTGGCGCCATGGCCGTGCACGACATCCGGCTTCAGATTTCGGATCAGGCCGGCGATATGCGCCCAGACCATGAAGTCGGCGAAGCGCGGCTCGCGGCGGATCGCGACCCGGTGGACGCCGAGCTTGAGGCGGGGCTCGATCTCGGCGAGGACCGCGTCGGCACGCGTGCCGCCGGTCAGGCTGTCGGCGACGATGCCGACATGGTGGCCCCGCTCGATCTGGCCGTTGGCGACGTCGAGGATGTGACGGATGATGCCGCCGACCGGCGCACGGACGACGTGCAGGATGCGGAGCGGCTGGTCTTGATTGTGATCCTGCACCATCGATCAGAACCAGCGTTCGCCGACGAACACGGTGTCACCGGGGCCGATCGGCGTCCCGAGGGGAGCTGTGAAGCGGCCGGCGCCCGATGCATCGGTGTGGGTGAGGATGACCTCGTCGCGCCTCGCGCGCGGCGAGAAGCCGCCGGCGATCGCCACCGCGCTCTCGACCGTCATGTTGGGCACATAGGGATATTGGCCCGGGGCCTGGACTTCGCCGAGGATGAAGAACGGCCGGTAGGATTCGATCTCAACCGCCACCGACGGCTCGCGGATGAAGCCGTTGCGCAGCCTTGCGGTGATCTCGGCGGCGAGCCTGGCAGGGGTGCGGCCACGCGCCGGTACCGAGCCGATCAGCGGCATCGTGATCGCGCCGGCGGCGTCGATCGCATAGGAATTGGTCAAGCCTTCCTGGCCATAGACGACGACGCGGAGCTTGTCGCCGGGGCCGAGATTATAGGCCTCGCGCGACGGGGCAGGCTCGGCATAGGCAACCGGCCCGGCGAAGGAGGGTTGCCCGTACGCCATCGAATCGAGGGCCGGGTCGCCGGCAAACGGCGAGGTCCGTCCCATGCAGCCCGACAGCGCGAGCGCAGCAATCAGACAAACAAGGGGAGCGCGCAAATCGCGCATTTGAGGAATCCCACGAAATTACCGGCCCCGATTAACGGCACGCATGGTTAACAAAGCATGACGGAACGGGGGTGACGGTCGCATCCGTCAACCGCGCCGATTAACCCAGCAGCAACCTTAATGGACTGTAATCGCCCGCATTGAGGTGGAATCGCGGCGTCCGCGGGAGTTCGTTATGCGTTTTGCATTCTGGCGTAGAGGCAAGGAAAAGGCCGTCGTGCAGCGGGCGCTGCCGAGGTCTGCGCCCGTCGCCGACGAGGTCGTTGCGCAGCCGGCTTCGCCGATGTCAGCTCCTGACGAACCGCCGCGTACGGCGCCGGCAACCGATCTCGATCTGCATGTGCTCGGACGCGCGCTGGCGCGCAAGCGAGGCTGGATCGTCGTGCCGACGGTGCTGGTATTTGCGCTGTCGCTCGCTGCCGTCAACGTCGTGACACCGCGCTACAAGTCGGAAGCGCGAATCCTGATCGACAATCGCGAGAATGCCTTCCTGCGCCCGAATGGCGAGCGCGACCTCGAACGCACCTCGCTTGATGCCGAGGCCGTGACGAGCCAGGTCCAGCTCGTGATGTCGCGCGATCTCGCGCGCGACATCATCAAGAAGAACAAGCTCGCCGAGCGTCCGGAGTTCGATCCGGTGCTGCGCGGCTTCTCCCCGCTGAAGTCGCTGCTTGCGCTGTTCGGCATCGGCCGCGATCCGTTCAGCCTGACGCCGGAAGAGCGGGTGCTCGACGCCTTCTACGAGCGCTTCCAGGCCTATGCGGTCGACAAGTCACGCGTCATCGTGGTCGAATTCCAGTCGGAGGATCCTGATCTCGCCGCCCGTGTCGCCAACTCGATTGCGGACGGTTATCTCGTGCTGCAGCAGGCCGCACGGCAAGACCAGGCCAAATCCGCCAGCACGTGGTTGCTCGGCGAGATCGACAAGCTGCGCACCAAGGTCGCCGACGCGGATTCTCGGGTCGAGGAATTCCGCTCCAAGTCGAGCCTGTTCGTCGGCACCAACAACATCCCGCTGTCGAACCAGCAGATGGGCGAGCTGAACACGCAGCTCAACAATGCCCGTGCGCTGAAGGCGGATGCCGAAACCAAGGCGCGGCTGATCCGCGAGATGCTTCAGAGCGGCAAGCCGATCGAGGCTTCGGAAGTGCTCAATTCCGAGCTGATCCGCAGGCTCGCCGAACAGCGTGGCACGCTGCGCGCCCAGCTCGCCGAGCAGTCGTCGACGCTGCTCGACAACCATCCGCGCATCAAGGAATTGAAGGCGCAGATTGCCGACCTCGACCGGCAATTACGCGAGGAAGCCGGCAAGATCTCCCGCTCGCTCGACAACGACGCGCGAGTCGCCGACGGCCGCGTCCAGGCGTTGCAGGCGAGCCTCGACCAGTCGAAGAAGCAGGCCGCATCGAGCAATGGTCAGGACGTGCAGCTGCGCGGGCTGGAGCGTGAAGCCAAGGCGCAGCGCGATCTGCTCGAAGCCTATCTCGCCAAGTATCGCGAGGCGACCGCCCGAGAGAACATCGAGGCGGCGCCGACCGACGGCCGCATCATCTCGCGCGCCACGGTCTCCAATACGCCGGCCTATCCGAAGAAGCTGCCGATCGTGCTGATCGCGACGCTGGCGACGCTGTTGCTGTCGTCAGGCATCATCATCACCGGCGAATTGCTGCGCATCTCCGCGCCAGGCGCGGTGGGCCGCGCCTTCGCGCCGGCCACCGCAGTGATCCGGCGCCGCGAACCGGTCATGGAGACCGTAGCCGCGGACGAGCCGGCGCCGAGGCTGCCGCCTGAGCCCGAGTTCGCATCGCCGCTCGCACCCAGCCTTTCGCCTGAGTCTGACTTGGCGCCGGAGCCCGCAATGGCCTACGAGCCCGTCATCAGCGAGCCGCAGCCTGCGCCCGCCCGGACCGTCGACGAGATCGAAGAGCTGGCCGAGCGTCTCGTCGCGGCCGGTCCCGCCGCCCACAAGGTCACGGTGCTTGGCCCGGCCGCCGGCGAGAGCGTCACGTTGACCGCGCTGACGCTGGCACGCCTGATGGCACGCCAGGCCAAGGTCGTCGTGGTCGATCTCGTCGCATCCTCGCCGGTGCTGACGGCGGCGACCGTCGATTCCACTGCGCCCGGCCTGGCCGAGCTGATGCAGGGTGAGGCGACGTTCGCGCAGATCATCACCAAGGATCGGCAGTCGCGGGTTCAGATCGTCAGCGCCGGGCGTCCGGGGTTCGATCGCGCGCACCTGCAATCGCCACGGCTTGCGCTTGCGATCGATGCGCTGCTCCGGGTCTACGACCACGTGCTGCTCGACGCCGGCTCGGCCGTCGACCTGCCGGCCGAACTGCTGACCGCGAATGCGCAAGCCGTCGTCGTGCCTGACGCCGCGATGGCGCAGGATGCCCGCCATCAGATGGTCGATCAGCTCAGGGCCGTCGGCTTCTCCGAAGTGACGATGCTGAGCAAGCCCTGCGCGCCGTCGGAAACGGTCGCGAGGGGCCCGCGGGTGGTGGCGGCCTGACCGCCACCCTCAGTGCGCCAGCATCGGCTCGCGTGCGGCTCGCTCCAGCACCGGATCGATCCGCAGCCGGAGCGTGACCAGCGCGCCGATCAAGCCGACGACCGCGAGCAGCAGCAGGCCTGCCGTGAAGCCGCCGGTCAGGTCCTTCAGATAGCCCATGGCGAACGGGCCGGCGAAGCCTGAGAGATTGCCGAGCGAGTTGATTGCGGCGATGCCTGCTGCGGCCGAGGCGCCGTTCAGGATGCTGGCCGGCATCGGCCAGAACATCGGCGGCACCGCCGACACGCCGATCTGCGCGATACAGAGCAGGCCGACGATCAGAACGGGACTGGAGACCAGCCCGGCAAGGCCGATGCCGACGGCGGCGAGCACCAGCGCGCCCGCGACATGGTAGCGCCGCTCGCCGGTCTTGTCGGAATGCCGGCCGAGCAGCACCATGCCGACCGCACCGAACACGAAGGGCAGCGCGGCGATGAAGCCGGTCTGGGTGTCGGTGACGCCGAACGCCTTGATGATGGTGGGCAGGAAGAACGCGACGCCGTAGCTGGCGGCGTTCAGGCAGAAATAGACGAGGGCGCAGGCGAGGACACGCGAATCGGTGAGCGACTGCATCACCGAAATGTGCTCCACGGCTTCCTTCTTCTGCCGCTCAATCTCGAGGGTGTTCTGCACCCACTTGATCTCGTCGGGCTGCAGCCAGTTTGCCTGGCGCGGGAAGTCGGGCAGCATCGCCAGCACCGCGAAGCCGACCAGGACCGACGGCAGCGCTTCGCAGATGAACAGCCACTGCCACCCGGTCAGGCCGGCGCCCGACAGGTTGAGCAGCAGGCCGGAGATCGGCGCCCCGATGATGCTGGAGATCGGGATCGCCAGCATGAACAGGCTGATGACGCGGGCCCGATAGATCGTCGGGAACCAGAGTGTCAGGTAGAAAATGATGCCGGGGAAGAAACCGGCCTCGCAGGCGCCGAGCAAGAGGCGCAGGAAATAGAAGATCCACTCGTTCGAGAGGCCGCTCGCCGCTGACATCTGCGGGATGAACGCGAATGCCGCCGAGACGATGCCCCAGCTGATCATGATGCGGGCGATCCAGCGCCGCGCGCCGAATCGTTCGAGCAGGATGTTGGAGGGGACCTCGAAGAAGAAGTAGCCGACGAAGAACAGACCGGCGCCGAGCCCGTAGGCGGCTTCGCTGAGGCCAAGCGCGGTATTCATGTGCAGCTTGGCGAAGCCGACATTGACGCGATCGAGATAGGCCACGAAATAGCACAGGATGAGGAACGGGATCAGCCGTCGCATCATCTTTCCGATCGCGCGCTTCTCGACATCGTCGCTCATCGTTCCCATCCCTTTCTGTTTTCGATTCGGCGTACGCTGACTGCGCTGCCCGGGGTAGCATCTGGTGCACCCGCAGCGGTCCGTTGCCTTGCCCTAGCAAGTTGCCTTGCAATCCTTGCATTCATTCTTGTGTAATGAACGGCCGCGTGACTAATGGCATTTGGGAATGGAGCCACGGCGAAACTGTCATGATGCACCGCGGTATAATCGCGGGAACCCGAGTGTTTTCAGCGAAGTGGACATCGGGTCGTGAAGACGCGTCGAGACAAGAAGCTGGAGCTCTGTTCGTTCCGATTGAATCGGACCGGACGGCACTTGCCGGGCAGGATGGTGACTGGCCGTGATCAATAATCTGAAATTGCGCCAGTTGCGCCTGCTGGTCGCGCTCGACAGCGAGCGCAAGCTTCAGCTGGCTGCCGAGCGCCTCAACATCACCCAGTCGGCGGCATCCAAGATGCTGGCCGAGATCGAGGCGGTGGCGCGGGTTCCGCTGTTCGAACGCACCGCGCGCGGCGTCGAGCCGACGGCCTATGGCTCGATCCTGATCCGGGGCGGCAGGAGCGTGCTGGCCGACCTCGACCGGGTCACCAATGAATTCGCCGGTTACCGGTCCGGCGAACTCGGCACCGTCTCGGTCGGAACGGTCGCCAAGCCCAGCATCGACCTTGTCGTCGACGTCATGCAGTACCTTGGCGAGAAACTGCACCGGGTGAATATTTCGCTCGACGTCAGCACCAGTCCGCCGCTCGTTGCGCGTCTTCTGGCGCTCGAGCTCGATTTCGTCGTTGCGCGAATTCCGGCCGGCGTCGATCCCGGACAGTTCGACTATCACGAGATCGGCGCCGAGCAGGCCGGCTTGCTAGTTCGCGCCGAGCATCCGCTGGCCGCTCTCGACAGTGTCAATCTCGAAGACACGGTCGACCTGCAATGGATCATCCAGCCGCGGGAATCCTTCATGCGCCAGGGATTGGAGCGGCTGTTCTACAGCCGGGGCATCGCGCCGCCCCAGCGCATCATCAACACCGAGTCGTTCTTCGCGTCGATCGGAATTGCGGCGGGCATCGATGCGATCGTTCCGGTGCCGCTCCTGATCTTCGATCTGCTCGATCCGCAGCGCTTCAAGATGCTTCGCATCCGCGACCAGCTGATGCTCGAGAGCTACGGGCTGATCAAGCTGCGCAAGCGGGCGTTGTCGCCGGCCGCGATGCTGGTGTTCGACGCGATGATGCGGCTTGGCGTCGCGAGCGGCCGTGCGGCGCCGGATGGCTCGTCCGCGTAGCGTCGCCCGAAGTCGTGTTCAGCGGAACATGCTGCGCAGGTTCTGCGCGATCTCGAACAGCGCCGGATTTTGCTTCACGGCGCGCTTAGCGCGGCTAATCGCCGAAAGCGCGGTGGCCGCCGGCTTGCCGCGCAGGCTGAGCGGAACGAAGCTGTCGACGATCGCTTCGTCGTCCTTGCAGAACAGCCGCTTGTACTCGTCCGAGCCGATGCCGAGATCGAAGGCGCGATAGTTCAGGCCGGCATGGCGATCGATGATATCGCGCATCAGGATCAGGCCGGGGCTGAACTTCGAATTGGCCGACATCGTGTAGGTGTTGAACATCATCGAGAAGCGATGACCGTCGGAGACGCCGGCGAAGATCGCGATCACTTCCTCGTCGCACTCCAGCGCGTGGATGTCGATCGCATAACCCTTGCCGTCGGCGCGCGGCGCGAGGCAGGCGGCGCGGATGAACTGCTCGATGCCCGGCTCGGCGAACACGTCGGGCAGCTTCTGCTCGGCCATGCGCTGCGGCTTGACGCGGAAGAACCAGTCGAGCAGGCGGCAGACGTCGGCGCTGTTGTCAGCGACATGGTAGCGATAGCCCGGCAGCGCCTGCAGCTTGCGCTCCTTGCCCTTGAGGCGGCGGCGGAATGAATTGCTGATCAGCGCGGCGGGTGCCACGCCGGGCTCGATGACCAGCAGCGGGCAGTCGTTCACCGAAGCCTGATGCTGCAGCAACACCATCGGATTGGGCTGGTCCTGCCAGCGCAGCGGCTGCTGGCACAGCATGAGCGCGTCGACGCGGGACCGCTCGGCGATCGATCCGATCAGGGCCGTGATGTCGGCTTCGGTCGCGTTGGCGGCGAAGTCGCGGTCGTACAGCGCCATGTTGAAGGTGGCATGCTTGCCGCCCATGAAGCTTGCACAATTGGCGCCCAGGCGCTGCTCGACCGCGAGCGGCAACAGCAGCAGCGGACGGCGTTCGCTGTCATGGGCCACGACGATGAAGGGCCGCAGGCCTTCGCGCTCGCCGACCTGGCGTTGCCATGAGGCAAGAAAGTCGAAGCGCTGATAGGGCGTGTAGCTGTGTTGCGATGTCTCGAGACTGCGCCAGGTCGCTTCGGCTGCAGTGAGATCGTGAAAGATGTCGACGCCGGCGACGCGGATTGCGTTCGGCCATGTTCGCGTGCCCGCCGTCTGGCCTTCAATTGCCGCAGCCATGGTCATCTCGGAACCCAAATTTTTTTAAGGTATTAATATACAGGTCTCGGCTGGGGCCGACCTTCGCAGGGAAATGTCAACAAAGAGTAATAACAATGCCTCGGGATGTGCCTGGCGGCGTGTGGGAACCGCCGGAACGGCAAGGACGGGTGGCGGGATCTTGGCGCCGGACAACGGGATTTTGCGGCGGGCTCGGGCCGAGCTCGCCTATTTCAGTGGCGCCTTCAGGTTGCGCGAACGCGAGGCCGGCGGCGCCGGGGTGATCCTCCGCTTCGCGCGTGTCCGTCCTGCCCATCGAGCCCGGTTCCAGCCGCTGAAATCCCAGGAGATCACGCCGGCATTCCTCGACCGCACGATCCGCGCGCTAAAGCGCTGGAAGTACGACATCGTCGGGATCGACGAGGCCTGCCGCCGCGCGGTGACCATGCCGGAGCGGCGCCGCTTTGCCTGCTTGAGCTTCGACGGCGCCAGCAAGGACATCGTCACGCATGCCTATCCCGTGCTTGCCTGGCATCGCGTCCCGTTCACGCTCTATCTGCCGACGGCTTTTCCGGACGGCGTGGGCGCGGCGTGGTGGCTGGTGCTCGAGGACATCATCGCCCGCGAGGGCCGCATCAGCCTTGTCATCGACGGCCGGGAACGTCATTTCGTGATCTCGGCCCGGTCGGACAAATACGAGCTGTTCGACTTCCTGTCCGGCTGGCTGCGCAAGCTGTCGCCATCTGATCTGTCCTATGCGGTGAACGATCTCGCACGGCGCTATTCGGCCGACGCCGCACAATTGTCACGCGGCGCATCACTCGACTGGCAGGATCTGGCGAAGCTCGCCGCGGATCCGAACGTGACGTTCGGCAGCGCCACGGTGAATTATCCGGCGTTGACCAGCCTGAAGGATAGCGACGCACAGCGCGAGATGGCGATGGGAAAGGCGGTCGCCGAGAGTGCGCTGCGGCGGCCGGTCAAGCATTTCGCCTACCCCTTCGGGGACCGCGAGGCATTCGCCCGTCCGCATGTCGTGATGGCGGAGGAGGCCGGCTTTGCCAGCGCAGTGTCGACCATCTCCGGGGTGGTGCAGGCACAGGGACGCACCAACCTCCACGCACTGCCGCGGATCGCATGGGACGGCCGCGTGCGCTCATTGCGGATCATGCGGGTGCTGCTGTCGGGCGTGATGTTCGCGCCGGTGCGGCCGACGCGGAGCGCGCGGGAGCAGGGCGCGCTCTAAGCGCGATCGGGGCGCGACATCCAGGACACGATCGGCATCGCGGGCAGAACCCAGCCGAGCCCCGCGACGACGTAGAAGATCGCCTGCAGCAGGCCGGAATTGGCGAGCCACGGCGTCTGGGCCACCGTCATGCCGAGCAGCGACCACACCACGACCAGGATGAGCAGGAAGATGGTTCCAAGCAGTTTGCGGGTGCGTATGGTCATGACTTGATGTGTAACTCGTGATCCAGAGCGTCTTCAGCGGCGCTTGCGCCGCGGGCGCGCCGGACTATAAGGGGCTCGAAAATCCAATCAAGTCAGGGCGAAATGGCCGGTATTTCCGCAAAGACATCGCAGCTCCGCGCCGTCAGGGTATGGCTGCTCGCAGTCGCCGGACTGATCGCGCTGATGGTGCTGGTCGGCGGCGCGACGCGGCTCACCGAGTCCGGCCTGTCGATCGTCGAATGGAAGCCGGTGACCGGCGCGCTGCCGCCGCTGACCGAGGCGCAGTGGACCCAGGCCTTCGAGGGCTACCGGAAGATCCCGCAATATCGCGAGCTCAACGCCGGGATGACGCTTGAGCAGTTCAAGACCATTTTCTGGTGGGAGTGGAGCCACCGGCTGCTCGGCCGGGTGATCGGCGCCGCCTATCTGCTGCCGTTCCTGTATTTCCTGTGGCGCGGTGCGGTGAGCGGTGAGCTCGGCCGCCGGCTGTGGGTGATCTTCGGCCTCGGCGCGCTACAGGGCGGCGTCGGCTGGTGGATGGTGGCCTCCGGCCTCTCGGAGCGCGTCGAGGTGTCGCAGTATCGGCTCGCGACGCATCTGGTGCTGGCGCTGCTGATCTTCGCGGCGATCGTCTGGACGTTGCGCCGCCTGACCGACCGTCCGCCCGTGATCGCGCCCGCCAGACTGAAGCTCACGAGCGCGGTGCTGCTCGTGCTCACTTTCGTGCAGCTCTATTTCGGCGCGCTGGTTGCGGGCCTGCGCGCGGGCAGGGTCTACAACACCTGGCCCGCGATCGACGGCGGTTTGATCCCGTCCGCCGATCGGCTGTGGTTCGAGACGCCGTGGTGGCGCAATCTGTTCGACAACACGCTGACGGTGCAGTTCGAGCATCGCATGACCGCGTATCTCTTGTTCGCGCTGGCGATCGCGCATGCGATCGATGCCGTGCGGTCGCGCGCCGCCGGTGGCGTGATCGCAGGCGCTGGTGGCTGGTTGCGGCGATCACGCTGCAGGCGACGCTCGGCATCCTCACGCTGCTGCATCAGGTCCCGATCGATCTGGCGCTGACCCACCAGGCGGTCGCGATCGTCGTGCTGACGCTCGCGGTGTTGCAGGCAGCGCGGTTTGCCGCGCGCCGAACGGAACTTGGCCAGCCGAACCTCGTTCCGGCTAGCCAGTCCCTTTGATCGATCAGGACAGGTAGTCGAGCCCGATATCGAGCGCGGCCGAACTGTGGGTGATCCAACCGACCGAGATCAGGTCGACGCCGGTGGCGGCAATCGCCGCGGCGGTCGCAGCCGTGATGCGGCCGGAGGCTTCGGTGATCGCCTTGCCGCGCGCCATCTGAACCGCCTGGCCGAGCTGCTCGGTCGTCATGTTGTCGAGCAGAACAGCGTCGACGCCGAGCGCCAGCGCTTCCTCGAGCTGCGACAGCGTGTCGACCTCGACCTCGATCTTGACCATATGGCCGGCATTGGCCTTGGCGCGTTCGATCGCGGTGCGGATGCCGCCGGCGAGCGCGATATGGTTGTCCTTGATCAGCATCGCATCGTCGAGCCCGAAACGGTGATTGCCGCCACCGCCGGCGCGCACCGCATATTTCTCCAGCGCCCGCAGTCCCGGCGTGGTCTTGCGGATGTCGACGATTTGTGCGCGCGTGCCCGCGACCGCTTTCACCAGCGTGGCGGTTGCGGTCGCGACGCCGCTGAGATGGCAGAGGAAGTTGAGCGCGGTGCGCTCCGCGGTGAGCAGGCCGCGGGCCGGACCGTCGATGATCGCGATCACCTGGTCGGGCTCGACCGCGCTGCCGTCGGGTCGCTCGGTGCGCAGCTCGATCGCTGGTGACACCATCTGGAACGCTGACCGCGCCACGTCGAGGCCTGCGATCACGCCGGGCTGCCGTGCCCGCATCACCAGCCGCGCCTGCTGGCCGGCCGGCACGATCGCGTCCGCGGTGATATCGCCGGCGCGGCCTAGATCCTCGCGCAGCGCGGTCTGCACGATCGGCTCATAGAGCAGGGGCAAGAGGGGATTGAGGGTCATGATAGGGCACTCCTGGCTGATAGCTTGGATTCAACGATGTCGCGCGCGGCGGCGAGCGCATCGGCGCGGGTGAGGGTGGACGGCGCTGCCGACACAGCGGTCTGCGGGAAGTCGGTGCGGAAATGACCGCCGCGGCTTTCCTCGCGCCGGATTGCGGCGACGGCGATCATCAAGCCGACCAGCGCCGGGTCGGACGCTGTACCGTGGCTGCGCGCGAGCGGATAGAGGCTGCCGATTGCGCGTGCGATGCCGTCGCGGTCGCGCAGGACGCCGAGCCCTTGGGTGAGGATCGGGCGCACGGCGGATGGATCGGAGGCCGGCGGCGTCGCGTCGTCGCGCAGCATGGCGCGCGGACCTGCGCCCACGCCCTCGATGCTCTCGGCGACCCAGCGTGCGCAGACGATTGCCTCCATCAGCGAGTTGCTGGCGAGCCGGTTGGCGCCGTGCAATCCGGTGCGTGCGGCCTCGCCGCAGGCCCACAGGCCCTGCACGGTGCTGCGGCCAAAGCCGTCAACCGCAATGCCTCCCATGTGGTAGTGAACCGCCGGCCGGATCGGGATCGGGTCCGTGGCGGGATCGATGCCCGCCATCTTGCAGAACGCGCTGATCACGGGATAACGTTTGGCGAAATCCGCGCCTGGATGCTGGCGCGCATCGAGGAAGGTGCGATGCCCCGCGGCGCGGTGGCGCCAGACCGCGCGCGCGACGATGTCACGTGCCGCAAGCTCGGCGCCGGGTTGATCGGCCATGAAGCGCTGTCCGGTCTCGTCGATCAGAACGGCGCCATCGCCGCGGATCGCCTCGGTCAATAGCGGCATCGGCCGCGACGGCCCGTCGAAGGCGGTCGGATGGAACTGGACGAATTCGATGTCCGACAGTGTTGCGCCGGCATGTGCCGCAAGCGCGAGCCCCTGGCCGAAGCATCCCCCCGGGTTGGTGCTGTCGGCGAACAGCCCGCCGATGCCGCCGGTCGCGATCACCACGCGGTTGGCTGTGATGGTCAGCGCGCCGCGGTCGCTCGCCGCAAGCACGCCTCTGACCGCATTGTCCTCGACCAGCAGACGGCGCGCCTCGACGCCTTCCAGCAATGTGATCGACGGTGTCCGACGGACAGCGGCGATCAGCGCGCGCATGATCTCGCGGCCGGTGCCATCGCCGGTGGCGTGCACGATGCGATTGCAGCGATGCGCGGCCTCGAGGCCGAGGCGCCAGCTGCCGTCGGCATTCCGGTCGAAGGCGACGCCGAGCTCGGCGAGATGCTCCACGGCGGCGGGCGCCGCACGGACGATCCGGGATGCCGCTGCCGCGTCGCAGAGGCCGGCACCGCCGCGAGCGTGTCGGCGAGATGCAAGGCAGGGCTGTCATCCGCACCGACCGGCGCGGCCAATCCACCTTGCGCCCACATGCTGGAGGCTTCCGCGCCGAGCGGGGATTTCGAGACCAGCACGACCGGCTCGGGCGCGAGCTGCAGCGCGGTCATCAGCCCCGCCGCGCCGCCGCCGATGATGACCGGGCGGCCGTTCAGATCGGAAAGATCGGTACTCATATGGCCAGCATCCTTTCGACGCTCTTGCGCGCGCGATCGGCGATTTCAGGGTCGATCGTGACTTCATGCTGATTGGTCTCCAGCGCGTGGCGGATGTTCTTCAGCGTGATCCGCTTCATGTGCGGGCAGAGATTGCAGGGGCGGACGAAGTCGACGTCGGGATTGCGCGCCGCGATATTGTCGCTCATCGAGCACTCCGTCAGCAGCACGACGCGCGGCGGATGCTTGGTCTCGACGAATGTCTGCATCGCAGCCGTCGAGCCTGAGAAATCCGCTTCGGCGACGACGTCGGGCGGGCATTCCGGATGTGCCAGGACCGTGACGTCAGGATAATTCTCGCGCAGCTGGCGCACGTCTTCGGCGGTGAACAGCTCATGGACCTCGCAATGGCCCTTCCAGGCGATGATCTTCTTGCTGCTCTGCTTGGCGATGTTCTGCGCCAGATATTCGTCCGGCAGCATGATGACGCGCTCGGCATCGAGCGATTCCACGATCTTGAGCGCGTTGCCCGAGGTGCAGCAGATGTCGGACTCCGCCTTCACCGCGGTCGAGGTGTTGACATAGGCAACGACGGGCGCGTCCGGATAGCGCGCGCGCATCAGCCGCACGTCCGCGGCCGTGATGGAATCCGCGAGCGAGCAGCCGGCTTTGAGATCGGGGATCAGCACGGTCTTGGCTGGGTTCAGCAGCTTTGCCGTCTCGGCCATGAAGTGCACGCCCGCGAGCACGATGACGTCGGCGTCGACCTTGGTCGCTTCGCGCGCGAGCAGGAGACTGTCGCCGACGATGTCGGCAACGCCATGGAAGATCTCCGGCGTCTGGTAGTTGTGCGCGAGCACCACCGCATTGCGGCGGCGCTTCAGCTCCAGGATCGCGTCGACGTCCTCGGCGAAAGTCGCCCATTCGAACGGCGGGATGACGCGTTTGACGCGCTCATAGAGCGGCGCGGTGCGGGTGAGAAGATCGGTATCGAGCAAGGCCATTTATACTCTCCGTGAGCATAAGATGGCTTATACTTATCCTGAGCATAAGGCGTGTCAAGTGCGCGAAAGCGGAAGCTTGGTGCCGGCGACGGCCCGTTCGGCCAATACGCCATGGCGGAAGCGGAACAGCTTGGCCGGCCGTCCGACGGTATCGGCGGCCATTGCGCCAGTCTCTTCAACGAGTTCCTGCTGCTCGATGAGCCGGCGGAAGTTCTGCTTGTGGACCAGCCGGCCTGCGAGCGCCTCAACACTGCGTTGCAGTTGCAGCAGGGTGAACTCGGCCGGCATCAGCTCGAATACCACCGGACGGTATTTGATCTTGGCGCGCAGCCGCGCGATCCCGGTCGCGAGGATGCGGCGATGATCCGCCGTCATCGGCTTGCCCGGCGCGACCGATGCTTCGCGGCCGCGCGAGTGGTTGGCTTCCGGGATTAGCGACGCCTCCCAGAGCAGCTCGTAGCGCTGCAACACCAGTTCTTCGTTCCAGTCGCGGTCCTCGAGGCCGAAGGTGATGGTGCAGCGTTGCCAGCGCTCGCGCTGCAAGGTTGGTGAAGGGGCTGCCTTCGCCCACGCCTTCAGTTTCGGCGCGATCGTCTTGGCGATGAACGCCGGTGCGCCATCGCGATGATCTTCCCACGGAAAGTAGTCGTACCAGCCGGACCAGTGCGCCTCGAAGCCTTCGCCGACCCGGTCCTCGCGGGTCAGGCCGAGATAGCTGATCGAGACGCTGTGCGGCGACTTGGCGTCGCCGGACCGGCCGCGGTCGGCAAAGGTGTAGAGCTGTTCGACATAGCCGAGCGGGTGGCCGGTCTGCGCCTCGACCCAGGCCCGCAACGCGGTTTGCAGGGAGCGGTGGGTGAATTCGAACGGGCCGCTCGGCAGCGCGGCGCCGCCGGCAATGGTCATGATCTTCGGCGTGCCGTCGGTGACGGCGACCAGCACTGCGACGAGGTCGGCGGTAACCGCGTTGCCCGAAGCCTGTGCGCTAGTTTTCTGCGGCGATCTGGCCACGCGCGTGTTCCGGGCTAGCAGTAGCCGTAGACGCCGCAGGCGTAGGGCAGGCGGTCCCAATAAGTCACATAGGCGCCGCCGTAATACGGGCCGAGATAGCTGTAGGAGCGGTGGTCGCCGTAATAGCCCGGCAGCGCCGCCGATCCAGGGAGCAGCGGTTCGCCGGGCGGGAACACGATGTACGGCTCTGAATTGAGCGGGATCACCTTGGGCTCGACGACCACGAGCTGGCGTCCCCGCCGCACATAGGTCGGTCCTGTGATGGTGGTGCGGTAGGCGTAGTGCCGGCGCGGCAGTCCCGCCGGCAGCTGGCGCGCAGCTTTCACGGCGGCACTCTTCGGGGGGACGGGGCCGTCGGCGGCGTCAGCAGGCGACATCGCAGACAGTGCAATCGCGAGCGGCAATATCCAGCGCAGCATCAATGGTCTCCCGAATCATCCGGAGCCTATCACTGCCACTTTAAGCCGGATTGAACGTTAACGAGAGACTCGTCGGAATTAAGCGTTAACGCGACCGTGGTTTGGGGAAATTGCCGGAGCGATGCGGGCGCACCGCTCCGGAACCAATGTGCATGATCCGGAAAAGTGCGGAGCGGTTTTCCGAAAAGATCATGCGTAAACAAGAATCTAAAGCGCGATCTCATCGCGCTTTAGATGGGGTCAGGCGCGCAGCGCCTGGTCGAGGTCGGCGATCAGGTCTTCCTTGTCCTCGATGCCGATCGAGAGCCGCACCACCTCGGGCGCCGCGCCCGACTTCACCTTGGCGGCGTCGTCGAGCTGGCTGTGGGTGGTGGAGGCCGGGTGGATCACGAGCGAGCGGGTGTCGCCGACATTGGCAAGATGCGAGAACAGCTTCAGGTTCGACACCAGATTGACGCCGGCGTCATAGCCGCCCTTGAGGCTGAAGGTGAACACCGCACCGGCACCCTTCGGCGCATATTTGCGCTGCAGGGCGTTGTATTTGTCGCCGGGCAGGCCGGCGTAGTTGACCGCGGACACGGCCGGGTGGGTGGAGAGGAATTCCGCCACCGCCTTGGCGTTGTCGCAGTGCTTCTGCATACGCAGCGGAAGCGTCTCGATGCCGGTCAGGATCATGAAGGCGTTGAACGGCGACAGCGCCGGGCCGAGGTCGCGCAGGCCGAGCACGCGGCAGGCGATCGCGAAGGCGAAATTGCCGAAGGTCTCCTGGATCCGGATGCCGTGATATTCCGGGCGCGGCTCGCTCAGCATCGGATATTTGTTGTCCTTCGACCAGTCGAAGGTGCCGGCGTCGACGATGATGCCGCCGAGCGAGTTGCCGTGGCCACCGAGGAACTTGGTCAGCGAGTGCACGACGATGTCGGCGCCGTGGTCGATCGGCTTGATCAGGTAGGGTGAGGCCAGCGTGTTGTCGACGATCAGCGGCACGCCGGCCTTGCGTGCAACGGCGGCGATCGCCTCGATGTCGGTGATGCTACCGGCGGGGTTGGCGATCGATTCGATGAAGATCGCCTTGGTGTGCGGTGTCACCGCGCGTTCGAAGCTTTCGATCTCGTCGGGATCGGCCCAGGCCACGTTCCAGCCGAATGCCTTGAAGGCGTGGGTGAACTGGTTGATCGAGCCGCCATAGAGCTTGCGCGCGGCGATGATCTCGTCGCCGGGCTTCAACAGCTGTTGCAGCACGACGAGCTGCGCGGCGTGGCCGGAGGCAACCGCGAGCGCCGCGGTGCCGCCCTCGAGCGCTGCGACGCGCTCCTCGAGCACGGCGTTGGTCGGGCTGCCGATCCGGGTATAGATGTTGCCGAACGCCTGCAGGCCGAACAGCGAGGCGGCGTGGTCGGCATCGTTGAAGACGAATGACGTGGTCTGGTAGATCGGCGTCGCCCGCGCGCCGGTGGTGGGATCAGGCTGTGCGCCGGCGTGCACGGCGAGGGTGGAAAATCCCGGGAGGCGATCGGTCATTCTTTGTGTCCTGTTGTGGCCTGGTCGAAATGCGCGGCATGCTGATGGTGGCGGCGCCCGCCGTCAAGCCGCGTTGGCGCGCGCGCGTGGTTTGAAACGGGCATGCTGCGCTTGATCGGATGATCGCGACGATTATTCCGCCGAAACGTCAGGTCGTCTCGGTCTTGTTCTTCGCGGCGCGGTCGGATGCCGCAGTCTGGCCGCCGCCGAAGCTGGTGCGGTTGAGCGACAGCCGCATGCCCTGGGTCGGGATCGGCGCGCGCTTGGAGCTCAGCGTGCGCGAGTTGACGCCCATCCAGGAGATCTCCGACGACAGCCGGCCATACTCGATCTTGGGGCAGCGGTTCATCACCACCTTGAGGCCCGCGGACTCCGCCTTCTCGGCCGCGGCATCGTCGCGCGCGCCGAGCTGCATCCAGATCACCTTCGGCAGCGGCGACAATTTCAGCGCCTCCTCGACGACGGGCATGATGTGGCTCGAATTGCGGAAGATGTCGATCATGTCGATCGGACGATCGATGTCCGCAAGCGAGGCGACAAACGGCTTGCCCATCAGCGCCTTGCCGACGTGGCCGGGATTGACCGGGATCATGTCGTAGCCGCGCTGCGCCAGGTATTTGAAGGCGAAATAGCTCGGCCGCACGTTGACCGGCGAGGCGCCGACCATCGCGATCGATTTGACGTTGTTCAGGATGCTGCGGATGTAGTTGTCGTCGTACGCGTCGTGGTTCATTTTGCTCTTACTTGTCTTGCCACTTCGGGTCGCGTTTCTCGATGAAGGCGCCGATGCCTTCCTCGGCATCGCGTGCCATCATGTTCTCCGTCATCACTTCGGCGGCGAAGCGATAGGCGTCGCTGAGGTTCATCTCGGCCTGGCGATAGAACGCCTCCTTGCCGAGCTTGACGGTGTAGGCCGATTTCAGCGCGACCTTCTCGGCCAGCGCGATCGCGGCGTCGCGTTCGGTGCCTGCCGGCACCACGCGGTTGACAAGACCGATGCTCTGCGCCGTCGCTGCGGAGACCGGCTCGCCGGTCAGCAGCATCTCCATCGCCTGCTTGCGCGGCACGTTCCGCGACAGCGCCACCATCGGCGTCGAGCAGAATAGCCCGATGTCGACGCCCGGCGTCGCAAACGCCGCCGCGTCGGAGGCGACGGCGAGGTCGCAGCTTGCGACGAGCTGGCAGCCGGCTGCAGTGGCGATGCCCTGGACGGATGCGACCACCGGCTTCGGCAAATGCACGATCGCCTGCATCATCGCGCTGCAGGCGTTCATGATCTCAGCGAAATAGCCGCGGCCGCGGTCGGCGTCGGTACGGCGCGCGGTGAGCTCCTTGAGGTCGTGGCCGGCGCAGAACGCCGGGCCGTTGGCAGCGAGCACGACGGCACGGATGCTCTTGTCACCGCCGATATCGTTCAGCGCAGCGTGCAGCTCGCCGATCAGGCCTTCGGAGAGGCTATTGCGCGCCGCCGGGCGATTGAGCGTCAGTAGCGCGATACTGCCGACGGTCTCGCGCAGCAGGATCGGCTGATGTTGCGGCGCTTCCGCGCGGGCGGCTTGGGCGAACATGACGAAATTCCTCTATCGTGCCTGTGACAATTTAATGTAACAGGCAGGCTGAAGCGAGGGCAGGGACCGCATGGCGATTGCGAAAATGAGCGTGGCTGAGCTGGAAGAGTTCCTGCGCGAGGAATTTCCGCAGGCGTTCACCCACGACGACATCCGGATCGAAAGCGCCGATGGCGAGACGGCCCTGCTGCGCCAGCGCTTCAGCGAGCGCATGTTGCGCCCGGGCGGCACGGTGTCGGGACCGACCCTGATGGGGCTCGCGGATTTCGCCATGTATGTGGTGCTGCTGTCGGCGATCGGGCCGATCGGCCTGGCCGTCACCACCAATCTCAACATCAACTTCCTGCGCAAGGGCCAGCCGAGCCAGGACGTGCTCGCGGTCGCCAAGCTGCTCAAGCTCGGCAAGCGGCTGGCAGTCGGGGAGGTGAACCTGCTGTCCGGCACCTCGCCGGATCCGATCGCCCATGTCACGGCGACCTATTCCATTCCAAATCAATAGGCTTTCTCGCGGTATTATTGCACCATATTTATAAGTGGATGTTTTTGCTGATCTAATTCTCGTGCAACGACGTTGACGCGCGCTCGCGGCTTCTCTAGAAAGCCGCCAGTTCAGCGCATACGGCGCCGATTTCTTTTTCACGGATTTCACACATGAGCACGTTCTCGGCCAAGCCCGCCGAAGTGACGAAGAAGTGGGTCGTGATCGACGCCAAGGGTCTGGTCGTCGGTCGTCTCGCCACCCTCGTCGCGATGCGCCTGCGCGGCAAACACCTGCCCACCTACACCCCGCATGTCGATTGTGGCGACAACGTCATCATCGTCAACGCCGCGCATGTGGTGCTGACCGGCCGCAAGCGCGACCAGAAGACCTACTACAAGCACACCGGCTTCATCGGTGGCATCAAGGAGCGCACTGCGAAGCAGATCCTCGAGGGTCGTTTCCCTGAGCGCGTCGTCGAGAAGGCGATCGAGCGCATGATCCCGCGCGGTCCGCTTGGCCGCATGCAGATGGGCAATCTGCGCGTCTATCCGGGTGCCGAGCATCCGCATGAGGCCCAGAGCCCCGAGAAGGTCGATATCGCATCCCTGAACCGCAAGAACACGAGGGCCGCATAATGTCCGATACGTTGCAGTCCCTCGACCAGCTCTCGCAGGTCAAGCCGGCGGCTCCCGACGCGCCGAAGTACGTCAAGAAGGTCGACAAGTACAATCGCGCTTACGCCACCGGCAAGCGCAAGGACGCGGTCGCCCGCGTCTGGGTCAAGCCCGGCTCGGGCAAGATCTCGGTCAACACCCGCGAGTTCGAAGTCTACTTCGCCCGCCCGGTGCTGCGCATGATGATCCAGCAGCCGCTGGTCGCTGCCGCCCGCAACGGCCAGTACGACGTGATCTGCACCGTCGCCGGCGGCGGTCTCTCGGGCCAGGCCGGTGCTGTTCGCCACGGCATCTCGAAGGCGCTGACGAACTTCGAGCCCGAGCTGCGCGGCGTCCTCAAGAAGGGCGGCTTCCTGACCCGCGACAGCCGCTCGGTCGAGCGTAAGAAGTACGGCAAGGCGAAGGCCCGCAAGTCCTTCCAGTTCTCGAAGCGCTAATTCGAGTTGTAAAATTCGCGGCAATTGCCGCGTGCATCGAGTTGCAGAGGGCGCCGCGAGGCGCCCTTTTTGCTGCGCCCAACGGCGCGCGCTTCGACGTGAATTAGCGCAGTTTTTCATGAAAACTTGCGTGTGCGTGCAAACGAAATTGGAACTCGGGCCTTCTAGCGTGCGATCTCGCACTGGCGCTGCATCACCGTATTAATTGCGCCTGCGGACGTTGCATCACACCGGGCTGGGGTGACTTATGTCGTTCGATCCATCGACGCTTTATCTGTTCGCCACCATGGTCGCGGGCATGCTCGGCGCCATGCTCTGGTTGTTCGGCAGGCAGGAGAACATTGCCGCGCTGAAATGGTGGGGCACCGCCTATCTGCTCGGCGCGGCCTCGGTCGCGCTCTGGACGGTCGGCAGTACGACGCTCGATCCGATGGTTCTGCTGGGCCTCAACGCGATCGGCTTCGGCGCCTGCGGCATGGTCTGGAATGCTGCGCGCATCTTCCATGGCCGCAAGGCCAACCTGCCGGGACTCGTGCTCGGCCCGATCGCATGGATCGGCGCGGTGACGACGGTCGCCGATCCGGCGCTGCGCCTGACCATCGGCGCCGGAATCGTGGCGATCTACGCCGCGTTGACCGCCTCCGAACTCTGGAGCGAGCGCCGCCGTGCGATGCAGCGGCGCTGGATCGCGATCGTGATCCCGGTCGCCCATGGCTGCGTCCTGATGCTGCCGATCCTGGTCGGCGACGTGCTGCGGCTGAACGGCCAGAACTTCGTCAGCAACTTCTGGGTCACGCTGTTCTCGATCGAACTCGTGCTGTACGCGATCGGCACGGTGTTCGTGATCTTCATGATGGTGTCGGACCGCGCGGTGGCCGTGCACAAAACGGCTGCCTCGATCGATCCGTTGAGCGGCATGCTCAACCGCCGCGGATTCACCGAAGCCTGTACCCGGGTGATCGAGCGCGAAGCCGATGGCGGCCGGCCGGTGACGGTGATGATCTTCGACATCGATCACTTCAAATCGATCAACGATCGCTTCGGCCATCCGGCGGGTGACGAGATCCTGAAGCTGTTCTCCGCCGTGGTCGTCAACAGTCTCAGGATCAGCGATCTGTCGGGCCGGATCGGCGGCGAGGAGTTCGCGGCACTGCTGCCGTGCTCGCTGGAGGAGGGCGTGCTGGTCGCCGAGCGTGTGCGCGAGGCGTTCGAGAACAGCAACATCAGCTGCGAGGAAGGCGCGGTCGAGACCACGGTCAGCATCGGCGTCGCCGGCGGACCCGCCGGGACCGAGCTCGAGGTGCTGCTGGCCGCGGCCGATACCGCGCTCTACCAGGCCAAGCGCGGCGGTCGCAACCGCGTCGAGGCGGCGGAGGAATTGCCGCTGTCGCTGGAGAATTGGCGGCGCAAGACCGCGGGCCTGCCGGCATCGGCGCGGCAAAAACCGGCGAACGTCGGCGCGTGAGCGTGGTAACGACTGGTTAACCATTCGATCCCATGCTTTCGGGCATGGAGTCGATCCGCACCCGCAATCCGCAGTCAGCCCTGATGTCGCTCGAAGCCGACGCGGTTTCGGCGCGCAGCGGGTTCGCCTGCCTGTTCTCGGATTCCGAGGAGTACGAGACTGCGCTGATCGCCGAACGGCGCGCGCAGGGGCGGTACGAGCAGCGGAAGCATCACTGGCCGATCGCGATGCTGCTCGGCGTGATGCTGATGGTCCTGGGAACGGTGCTGCTGTTCTCCTAAATCCTGCCGTCATTGCGAGCAGCAACAGCGACGAAGCAATCCATGCTTCCGACTACGCCGCGCGTTGGATTCTTCGCTCGCAATGACGGGGATCAAGCATCGCGCAGCCCATCATCGTCATCCTCAGTGAGATCAGGCTGCTTTCGCCGGCGCCTGGTCCTCCGCCTTGAAGTGATCGATCATCACCTTGGCGATCGCCATCAGCGGCAGCGCCAGCGCCAGTCCCCAGATGCCGAACACGACGCCGAGCAGGATCTGGAACGCGAACAGCGTTGCCGGCGGGATGTCCAGCGCCTGGCGCTGGATGATCGGGGTCAGGATGTAGCTCTCCAGCGCATGGACGCCGAGGAACAGGACGAAGGCCGACAGTGCCGCGATCCACCCCGTCGCGAGGCTCGCCAGTACCACGATCAGCCCGCCGAGGATCGCGCCGACCGTCGGGATGAAGGCGAGCAGGCCGGCCTGGATGCCGAGGATGAACGAGCTTGGAATGCCGATGATGGCAAGCCCGATCCAGGTGACGAGGAACACCGCGGTCATGGTGATGATCTGCGCGATCAGCCAGCGCTCCAGCGTCTCGCCGATGCGGTCGACGATGATGGTCGCTTGCGCGCGGTATTTTGCCGGCGCCATGAACAGCAGCCCGGCGCGGTAGATGCTCGGCTGGGCCGCGAAGGCGAGCCCGAGGAACAGCACGATGAAGAAGTTGCCGACGACGCTGACGGTGCCGAGCAGCACCTTCAACGTCTGGCTGATGATGGCGCCGCCGCTGGAGGCCAGCGCGCCGGCGCCGGGGATGCCATGGGACTGCGACGTTGCCGGCGTGGTGGTCGTCGTGGTCGCCACGGCGGTGCCGTCCGGCTTCGCCTCGCCGGCGGCATTGGCGAAATCAAGATAGCTGGTGTCGACACCGTGCTGCTCGAGGAACTCCTTGACGCTGCCAAGCTGCGATTTGATCGTGTTGCTCAGCACCGTGGCCTGCTGCGCGATGGTGGCGCCGCCGAGGAACACGATGCCGGACAGCAGTCCCGCCAGCGCCAGGCAGACGATTGCAAGCCGCAGCGCATGCGGCAGCGGAAACAGCCGGCCGAGCAGGGTGGTCATCGCGTTCAGACCGACGCCGAGCAGCATGCCCGAGAACAGCAGGAACAGGGTGGCGGCGAACTGCCAGGCGAACAGCAACAGGGCCGCGAACAGCACGATGCCGATACCGCCGACGGCGATCGCCCACGCCATGTCGTTTCGCGCCTGCAGGCGATTGTCAGCCGAGTCTGTCACGGGTGATTCCCCCTTCGCGACGGTGTCCGGAGCAGTCTTTGGCGAAAACTCCGCCGGGATCAAGCTGCGAGCGCTGTGCCGGTTTGCCGCCGACCGGCGGTTGTGGCGGCGAGGCCGCCGGCTGGGGCGTTTCCGGGCTCCTGGCGGCCGTTTGGGCATCGCCGGACCTGGCCTGTGCAGGACTGCAAGCCCCCCTGTGCAGAACTAGGCGGTTGATCCCTGGGGAACTCGAAGGCATGATTGTCTCCGCAACGTCGCAAACCTAGAAGAATCATTGCGCGAGACTTCAATAATGAGACGGCCCGTGGTCGGCGTGATCGGAAACGCCCATCGCATTGAAAATCGTTTCACAGTCCAGATGGTCGGAGAGCGCAACCTTCGCGCGGTTGCCGAGGTCTCGGGTGCCGTGCCGCTGATGTTTGCTGGCAGCCCCGAAATCACCGAGGTCGGCGCCTTGCTCGACGTGGTCGATGGCGTCGTGCTGACCGGGGCCCGCGCCAATGTCCATCCGACCCGTTTCAACACCGAGCCCTGTGCCGCGCACGAGCCCTATGACATCCACCGCGACGATGTCGCGCTGGCGCTGTCGGAGGCCTGCGTCGCGCGCGGCGTGCCGATCTTCGGCATCTGCCGCGGCCTGCAGGAAATGAATGTCGCGTTCGGCGGCTCGCTGCATCCGGAGATCCGCGAGATTCCCGGCCGCATGAACCACCGGATGCCGCGGCTGGAGAACGGCGAGATCCATCCTGATCCGACCGTGGTGTTCGCCGACCGTCACGACGTTGCGCTGACGCCGGGCGGCGCCTTCGCGAAGATCCTCGGCCGCGAGACCATTCGCGTCAATTCGCTACACGGCCAGGGCATCCTCGAGCCCGGCAAGCGCGTCGTGATCGAAGGCATCGCCGAGGACGGCACCATCGAGGCGATCCGCATCGCGGATGCCACAGGCTTTGCGCTCGGCGTGCAGTGGCACGCCGAATACGATCCGCAGCGCAACCCGATCAATCGCGCGCTGTTCGAGGCCTTCGGCGACGCGCTGCGCGAGCGGCGGCGGGCGGCGTAGGGGCCCAAGCTCCACTGTCCCTGCGAAAGCAGGGACCCATAGGCCGCGGCGGTTGTTGTGAATGGGACTCGTCGCTCCGCCATCGTGCGACAAGCAGCATCGGTGGTTATGGGTCCCTGGCTTCGCAGGGACGACACCGAGTTTGTGTCGTCGTCAGTGGTCATGCATCCGCATCTTCGCGACGTCATCCGTCCGCGCCTTGCGTTCTGGTGCCGGGTCCGGACAACCGGCGTCGGGGAATGACAATATCTCCGTACTTATACGGACACGAAAGTGGCGGATTGCGGCGGCGGACTCGGCTAAGCAAGTGGGTGCAAGCCACCCGATATTGCCCCGGCGCCGACAATACCTTTCCTGCTCCTGTTTTCCTTTTCCATTTTCCGGTGCAACTGCTCACGATGAGTTGGTCGGGATGAATTTGTCGGGCCGTCTGGCGGTCGGGATGATGCTTCCCGTCGTCACACTCCTGCTCACACTGGGCTTCATCCATGGCGTGACCTGGCCGGGCATGGCGCTCGCCGGTGGCGCGGTTGCGGTGGTGTTGATGACTGCTGAGCTGATTGCGAGATCGCTGGCCAGGACGCCCGCCCAGTTGGTGCGGGCGGCGGACGCGCTGTCGCGCGGCCAGCCGGTCCCGAGCGGGGCAGTCGGCAATGACGAGGCCGCCCAGCTCGCCGCGACACTTGCCGAGCTCTCGGCGCAATTGGGCAGCCGGCAGCACCTGCTGGAGAAGACTGTCGAGAGCATCCGCGATCCGGTGGTGGTCGCCGATGAGCACGCGATGATCGTGATCGTCAACGCGGCGGCGCGGCGGCTGTACGGTGTCGAGCCCGGTTTTGACACCCTGACCGGCGTTCGCACTTTTCAGAACTATTATGCCGACGGCACCACCGAGATGCCGATCGCGGACACGCCGATGGCGCGCGCGCTGCGCGGCGAGGACATCGACGATTGCGAACTGATCGTCAAACCCTTGCGGCCCGAACCGGCCGTCTATCTTGTCGTCAACGCCAGGCCGTTGCGCGACGATGCCGGCAACCTGCGCGGGGCCGTCATCGTGCTGCACGATGTCACCGCGCAGCGTCAGGCGCATCAGGCGCTGGTGGAGAGCGAGCAGATGGCGCAGGCCATCGTCAGGACCGCGCTCGACGCCTTCGTGCAGACAGACCAGGACGGCATCATCCTCGATTGGAGCCCGCAGGCCGAAGCGCTCACCGGCTGGACGCGCTCCGAGGCGGTCGGTTGTCGCGTCGTCGAACTGGTGTTTCCGGAGGAGCTTCGCGTTGCGCACCGGCAGCGCATCACCCGCTTCCTGCAGGAGGCCGCGGGCGGCGGCATTGGCATGCGCTATGAGACCGCGTCCGTGCACCGCGACGGTCACCGCTTCCATGTCGAAGTGTCGCTCAATGCGCTGCGCCGCGGCGATGGCTGGATCATCAATTCCTTTGTCAGGGACGTCACCCAGCGCCGCATCGCCGAGGAGCAGTTGATCCAGGCGCAGAAGACGGAATCGCTCGGGCGGCTGACCGGCGGCATCGCGCACGACTTCAACAACATGCTGACGGTGATCACGGGCACGGTCGAGATCCTGGCCGATGGGGTCAAGGACAACCCGCAGCTTGCCGCGATCGCCAAGCTGATAAGCGATGCCGCCGATCGCGGCGCGCAGCTCACCTCGAGCCTGCTGGCCTTCGCGCGCAAGCAGCCGCTGCAGCCCGCCGAGACCGACGTCAACGACCTGATCGGCGAAGTAGTCCGCCTGTTGTCGCAGACGCTGGGGTCGCAGACCGAGATCAGGACGGAGCTCAACCGCAACGCCTGGCTCGCCTTCGTCGATCGCAGCCAGCTCGGCGCCGCGCTGGTCAATCTCGCCATCACGCGCGCGATGCGATGCCTGAGGGCGGCACGCTGACGTTTGCGACCCGCAACATCCAGCTCGGCATTCCCGACGCCGTGGCGCACGGTGTCGAGCGCGCCGGCGACCACCTCGTGATCGAGGTCGCCGACACCGGCACCGGGATTTCGCCGTCGCATCTGGAGAAGATCTTCGATCCGTTCTTCTCCACAAAGGAGGTCGGCCAGGGCACCGGGCTTGGCCTGAGCATGGTGTTCGGCTTCGTCAAGCAGAGCGGCGGCGGGATCGAGGTCACGAGCGAGCAGGGCCGCGGCACCGTCTTCCGGATCTATCTGCCCAAGGCGGAACGCAGCGCGCAACGCGCGACCGAGGAGGATGATCTGCCGGTCAGGGGCGGCGACGAGACCATCCTGTGCGTCGAGGACGACCCCACGATCCGCGACTATGTCACCGGCCAGCTCGAGAGCCTCGGCTACAAGGTGCTGGCGGCGGCGAACGCGGATGCCGCGCTCGAGATCGTCAACCGCGGCACCGCGTTCGATCTCCTGTTCACCGACATCGTGATGCCCGGCAGCATGAACGGCCGGCAACTGGCGGAAGCGCTGATGGCCGGTCGCCCGGCGCTGCGGGTGCTGTTCACCTCGGGCTACAGCGATGGCGTCCTGCCGGCGCAACAGGGGCGCGGCGGCCATGGCATTCCGCTGCTGACCAAGCCCTATCGGCGCAGCGAACTGGCGCGGGTGCTGCGACGCTGCCTTGATCTTCAGGTCGACTTCCAGGGCGATCCGGTTCCGCAGCCTTACTCGGTGCAGCCCGATCTCGAACGCTTCCTGCGCGAGAATCCGCCGGAAAAGAGCTAGGATGCGGACGCGCTGACGAGCGCGGCGGCCGCGCGAACATCGCGCACCGGGATCCGCAACCAGCTGCGCAACCACCGCGTTCGCCGGGGAGAAGCCTGCAGTGACCATGACGATTACCGCCTTTGAGCGGTCGCCCGACGGCGGCAAGGGACTGGCGCGGGATACGCGGGTTCGCTGGGCGCTTGAAGAGGTGGGGCAACCTTACGCGGTCCGGTTCGTTTCATTTGCTGCGATGAAAGAGCCCGCGCATCTGGCGGTTCACCCGTTCGGCCAGATACCGACATATGAGGAGGACGATCTCGTCTTGTTCGAGACGGGGGCGATCGTGCTCCACCTCGCCGAGCGCCATGCTGGCCTGCTGCCCGGTGACGCCAATGCCCGGGCGCGCGCAATTGCCTGGATGTTCGCCGCGCTCAACACGGTGGAGCCGCCGATCCTCGAGTTCGCGACCGCAAGGCTGTTCGAGCGCGACAAGCCGTGGCATGCGGAACGGCTGCCGCTGGTCGAGGATCGTGTCCGTCAGCGGCTGGACCAGCTGTCGGCTCGTCTGCGCGATGCCGACTGGCTCGACGGCGCGTTCAGCGCGGGCGACCTGATGATGGTGTCGGTGCTGCTCCGGCTCAAACCTTCGGGCATGCTCGACGGACATCCGAAGCTTGCGGCGTATGTCGCCCGCGGCGAAGCGCGGCCCGCTTACAAGCGGGCTTTTGCAGCTCAGTTGGCGGTCAATAATCCGCAAGTCGCGGGCTGACCCTACTTGGCGCAAGTTCGACGCGAGGAATGCACGGTGCAGGACCACACCATGATCGCGATCTTCGATGGCCACAATGATGCGGCTCAACACCTCGCCGAGTACCGGGAAGGCGGTCGGGACTTTCTCGTGCGCTCCGAGGAGGGGCATCTCGATCTGCCGCGCGCGCGGGAAGGCGGCATGGTTGGCGGCCTGTTCGCGATGTACGCCAAGGCGGAGCATCCGCGACAAGGCGATTTCACGCGAACCGCCGACGGGTACGAGGTGCGTCTTGCCGAGCCGCTCGATGCGGCCTATGCGCGCCGCACCATCGATGCCCAGCTGAGCGCGCTGGATGCCATGGTGGCCCGCGCCGACGGAAAAATCCGTTGGGCGACCACCGTGGATGAGATCGAGGCGGCGCGGCGGGATGCGGCGTTTTCGATCGTGCTGCATCTCGAGGGCGCCGAGGCGATCGACGCCGATCTCGACGGGCTGGCGAGGCTGTACGCGCGCGGCCTGCGGTCGCTCGGCCCTGTCTGGAGCCGGCCCAATATCTTCGGTCACGGCGTGCCGTTCGCCTATCCGCGTTCGCCGGACACCGGGCCCGGTCTGACCGACGCCGGGAAGGCGCTGGTGAGGGCCTGCAATGAACTTGGAATCATGGTCGATGCAGCCCACCTCAACGAGCGCGGTTTCTGGGATCTGGCGGCGATCAGCACGGCGCCGATCGTGGTCACCCACGCTTGCGCGCACGCGATCTGCCCCGCGACCCGCAACCTGACCGACCGGCAACTCGATGCCGTCAAGGCGTCAGGCGGCGTCGTTGGTTTCAATTTCAGTGTGTCCGAGGTGCGCCCGGACGGGCACAGCGATCCCGACGCACCGATCGAGACGGTCGCCAACCATCTCGGCTATCTGGTCGAGCGGATGGGTGACGATCACGTGGCGCTGGGGTCCGACTTCGACGGTGCGGTGATGCCGCGTCCGCTCAGGGATGCAAGCCATCTCCAGAGCCTGATCCAGGCATTGCGCGGGCACGGCTTCGATGACGCCACGCTGGGCAAGATCGCCTTTGACAATTGGATGCGGGTGTTGCGCCAAAGTTGGCGATGACCGGTCGCCTGTAGTCCGTAGGATGGGTAGAGCGAAGCGAAACCCACCAGCTTTCGGTCGCAAGGAGAGATGATGGGTACCGTTTCGCTCCACCCATCCTACGCGCTATGCTCCCTCGACAATCGAGCGGCCGGTCAACGGCCCGATCTCAGGGAGCATGGGAATGCAGGACCGCAAATGGTCGAGACGCGACTGGCTCAAGGTGACGGCGGCCACCGCCGCCGGCATGGTGTTCGCCGAACCACTGCGGGCGGCGGCGCCGCCGGCTGAGGCCGTGACGCCGGAACTGGTTGCCGCGGCCAAGAAGGAAGGCAAGATCTCGTTCTACAGCGCGCTGGAGCTGAACACGGCCGAGCGCTTGGCGCGCGACTTCGAGCAGAAATATCCGGGCATCAGCGTCCGCGTCGAACGCTCCGGCGCCGAGCGGATTTTCCAGCGCATCGCCCAGGAGCAGGGCAGCGGCATCCACGCCGTCGATGTCGCCAACTCGACCGATCCCGCGCATTACCTCGACTGGAAGAAGAACGACTGGCTCGCGGCCTACATGCCGGAAGCCGTCGCAAAACATTTTCCGGCTGACCAGATCGATCCCGACGGCACCTCGGCGACCTCATGCGCCTGGTTCGAGGTGATCGGCTACAACACCGAACAGGTGAAGCGCGAGGAGGCGCCGAAGAGCTATGCCGATCTGCTTGATCCCCGGTGGCGCGGCAAGATCGTCAAGGCTCACCCGGGCTACTCCGGTGCGATCCTGACCGCGACCTTCGTGCTGGCGCGCGATCTCGGCTGGCCGTACCTGGAGAAGCTGTCGCAGCAGCGGGTGATGCAGGTGCAGTCGGCCGCCGATCCACCGAAGAAGATCCTGCTCGGCGAGCGCGCCGTCATGGCCGACGGCAACGACTACAACCTCGTGCTGGCCAAGGACCAGGGCAAGCCGGTCGAGGTGGTCTACCCGGCCGAGGGCGCGCCGCTGATCATCGTGCCGAGCGGCATCTTCAAGAGCGCGCCGAACCCGAACGCGGCGCGGCTGTTCCAGAGCTATTTCTTCAGCGCCGAAACCCAGCAGATGCTGGCCGACGAATTCGCGCACCGCTCGTTCCACGCCGGGGTGAAGGAGAAGGCCGGGCACGTGCCGCTCGACAAGCTGAAGATGCTGAAGGCCGATCCGGCCCAGGTGCAGGCGCAGAGCGAGGAGATCAAGGCGAGGTACGCGAAGCTGTTCAGGGTGTAGCGCGGGCCGCGGTCGTTAGGATGGGTAGAGCGCAGCGAAACCCATCTTTGCGTGGTTCGAAATTGACGGGTCTCGCTACGCTCTATCCGTCCTGCACGCTCCTCGTCCGACGCGGCTAGGCCGCTCGCATTGATCGCTGCGCGCGGTAGGCTTGCGGCAATGTCAGCGTCAGCTTTCGAAAAGCCTTGCGAAAACTGCTCTCGTCCTCGTAGCCGGTGGCGCGGGCGATTGCCTTGATCGGTTGCGCCGTGGTCTCCAGCAGCGTGCGGGCGTGCTCGACGCGGCGGCGCGTGATGAAGGCCTGCGGTGGCTCGTGGGTCAGCTCGCGGAAGCGCCGGTTCAGCGTGCGTTCGCTCAGGCCCAGCGCCTGTGCGAGGCCCCGCACCGTGATCGGCGCCTTGCCGGTGCGGCGCACCAGCATGTCCGCCTTGATCAGCAGCGGGTCTTGTCCGAGCATGTAGCCGAGCGGCATGAAGATCGCCTGGGTGCGCTGCGCGGTGTCGATCACGGCATAGTCGGCGCAGATTTTCGCGACCTCAGCGCCCTCGACCAGTTCGATCAACCGCAGCAGCAGATCGACCCACGACATCGGCCCGGCGGCACAGACCAGGCGGTCGGCCTGCGTGATGACGGCATCGCTGGCGAGATCGATCCGGGGATGGCGGCGGCGCAGCTCGCTCTGCAGCCACCAGGTGATGGTGGCGCGGCGGCCATCGAGCAAGCCGGCATTGGCGAGCAGCAGCACGCCGCTGCAGAAGGCGCCGATCAGCCGGCCGCTGGCATGTTGCTGGCGCAGCCAGGCGCCGGCGCGGTCATATTGCGGCTGCAGGCGCTCGGCGGTGAGATGATCGACCAGGCTGCCGGGCACGATGATCGCGTCGAATGCCGCCCGCTTGCTGACTGCGCCGTCGACGGCGAGCAGCTTGCCGCCGCCGGCACGCACCGCCTTGCCGTCGAGCGAGAGCGTCTGCCAGCTGAAGCGCGCCTTGCCGCCGCGCAGCGCCATCACATGGTTGCCGAGCGTGAGGATGTCGGCGATGCCGGCGACCGCCGATTGCATGCAGCCTTCCAGCGCGAGGATCGCAAGCTTCATGGGACCTCCAGGCGATGCCGTCATCCTACCCGATCGGCGCGATCAGGCGGTGGCAGATATTGCCCGATCTCCGTCTGATCGGCCACTGCCTGATCGCGCCGTGCCGGTCCATCTTCGCTGCGTTGTCACCACCTCTACAATGGAGAGAGACCATGCCTTACGTCACCATTTCCACCGTCCGCGGCAACTTCGATGTCGCCCAGAAGAAGGCGCTGCTTGAGCGCGTCACCGATCTCATGGTCGAGGTCGAGGGGCAGGGCGACCCGGACTTCCGCCGCAACGTCTGGGTCAAGATCGAGGAGGGCGAGCCGGCGAGCTGGTCGCTCGGCGGCATGATGCCGACGCCGGACCTGATCGCGGGCAAATTCGGCGCGCTCGATGCCGGCGGCCGGCGGGTTGCGAAAGTGAAGGCGTAATCGCCGAACAGGACAAAAGGCGCTTCCGGTAGAGGCGCCTTTTGCACACGTCAGCTCGATGCGTCTGACAAGCACGCGACCGCGGCTAGGGACGACGTACCTCGAAGTAGGTTTTGCCTCCGCGCAGAAAGCCCGCTTCCTCGTAGAAGCGGAGGGTGCTCTCCCGCTTCGAGCCCGTCGCCAGCAGGACCTTGTAGCAGTCGGCCTGCCAGGCAAGATCGAGTGCATGAGCAAGGACCCGCCGGCCGAGTCCGAGCCGACGGTAGTCGGCGTGAGTGACGACATTCTCGATCACGCCATATGACCTGCCGCCTCGAGACAGGTTGGGCACGATCGCGAGCGTGCACGAAGCGACCAGCAGGTCCGCCGCCTGTGCGACAATCACGGTCATGAAGCTGGATGCAAGCAGCGTCGACCAGACCCGCTCGGCAGTGGTTGTCTCCAGCTCGGGGTCGTGCGGATGAAGATGTCGGTAGAGGTTCAACACCGCGGGCAGTTCGTGCTCTACCGCAGAGCGGACGATGGCTTCGGTCATGGGCTGACACCAGGAATCGCAGGGACACAGTCAAGACGCAGGACGGGTATCGCTTCGCTCCATCCATCCTACGGACGTCTACCCCAAAAACAAAAGGCGCTTCCGGTGGAAGCGCCTTTCGCATGCGTTCAGTGCTGCAAGCTTACAGCGAGTAGTACATCTCGAACTCGACCGGGTGCGGGGTCATTTCGAAACGGGCGACCTCGGTCATCTTCAGCTCGATATAGGCGTCGATGAAGTCGTCATCGAACACGCCGCCGTTCTTGAGGAACGCGCGATCCTTGTCGAGGCTCTCCAGCGCTTCGCGCAGCGAACCGCAGACGGTCGGGATCTGCTTCAGCTCTTCCTTCGGCAGATCGTAGAGGTCCTTGTCCATCGCCGGACCCGGATCGATCTTGTTCTTGATGCCGTCGAGGCCGGCCATCAGCATCGCGGCGAAGCCGAGATACGGGTTGGCCATCGGGTCGGGGAAACGCACCTCGACGCGCTTGGCCTTCGGGTTCGCGGTGTAGGGGATGCGGCAGGATGCCGAACGGTTGCGCGCGGAGTAGGCGAGCAGCACCGGCGCCTCGTAGCCCGGGACCAGACGCTTGTAGGAGTTGGTCGACGGGTTGGTGAAGGCGTTGATCGCCTTGGCGTGCTTGATGATGCCGCCGATGTAGTGCAGGCAGGTCTCCGACAGGTCGGCGTACTTGTTGCCGGCGAAGGTCGGCTTGCCGTCCTTCCAGATCGACTGGTGGACGTGCATGCCCGAGCCGTTGTCGCCGTAGACCGGCTTCGGCATGAAGGTGGCGGTCTTGCCGTAGATGTGGGCGACCTGGTGGATGCAGTACTTGTAGACCTGCATCTGGTCGGCCATCAGGGTCAGCGTGTCGAACTTCATGCCGAGCTCGTGCTGGGCCGAAGCGACTTCATGGTGGTGCTTCTCGACCTTGACGCCCATCTTGGCCATCGCGCCGAGCATCTCGGAGCGCATGTCCTGCACGGAGTCCTGCGGCGGCACCGGGAAGTAGCCGGCCTTGGTGCGGATGCGGTGGCCGAGGTTGCCGCCCTCATATTCGGTGGCCGAGTTGATCGGCAGCTCGGAGGAGTCGAGGCGGAAGCCGGTGTTGTAGGGATCGGCCGAATAGCGCACGTCATCGAACACGAAGAACTCGGCCTCGGGGCCGACGAACACGGTGTCGCCCACGCCCATAGACTTCACCATGGCCTCGGCCTTCTTGGCGATGCCGCGGGGATCGCGGTTGTAGGGCTCGCCGGTGGTCGGCTCGAGCACGTCGCAGGTGATGACCATGGTGGTCTCGGCGAAGAACGGGTCGATCGTCGCGGTCACCGGGTCGGGCATCAGGCACATGTCGGATTCATTAATCGCCTTCCAGCCGGCGATCGACGAGCCGTCGAACATGGTGCCCTCGGCGAAGATATCGTCATCGATCATGCTGACGTCGAAGGTGACGTGCTGCCACTTGCCGCGCGGATCGGTGAAGCGCAGGTCGACGTATTTGACGTCGTTGTCCTTGATCGATTTCAGGACGTCTTTGGCGGTCTTCATGAATACCCCTTATGGATGTGCGGGTGTGTTTCCGGCGGTGGGCGACGTTATTCCCGCTTTTGGCGGGTTCGTGTGACTACTCAAACGAAATCAGGCTGCCGAAGCAGCCTTTTTTCTCTTTTGCGTCAGAAATTCCGGATAGCACCGCCCTTAAATAGCGTCCAGCCCGGATTCGCCGGTCCGGATGCGGATGGCTTCCTCGATATTGGAGACGAAGATCTTGCCGTCGCCGATCCGTCCGGTCTGGGCCGCGCGGCGGATCGCGTCGATTGCCTTCTCGACCAGGTCGTCGCCGATCACGATCTCGATCTTCACCTTGGGCAGGAAGTCGACGATGTATTCCGCACCGCGATACAGCTCGGCATGGCCCTTCTGGCGGCCAAATCCCTTGGCCTCGGTCACGGTGATGCCTTGCAGTCCGACTTCCTGGAGCGCTTCTTTCACCTCGTCGAGCTTGAAGGGCTTGATGATGGCTTCAATCTTCTTCACTGAGCGCCTCCCGGGCATTGCAGATTGCAGGGTCGAGTTCGATGCGCGTGGGGCGCAGTCTGGTTGGTGTTAAGCCTTCCGGCCGGTGGCCGGAAACACGCGCAATGGTCGCATCGAGCGGCCTGTACGCGGCTTCCTCAAAAGCAGGGTCTATGCCAAGTTGTTAAGGTCCCCGATTTTGGAATGTTATCAGCCTTTTAACAGGCAGTCGGTTGATATCGAACCACATGGGCTATGATATCCAAGCCTAACAAATAGGCAAATAGATCAATCCGTATGCAGGTGGCCAGTAGAAACCCCGCGAACGTCACAGGAATTGCCTCTCGAAAAGGCGAAGCGATTGAGGATTCGGCATGGACGTTCTGACCACCACCGAGATGGAGCGTGCCGACCGGCTGACCATCGCAGCAGGCACGCCGGGCTTCGCGCTGATGATGAGCGCCGGCCAGGCTGTCGCCGAGGCCGCGATGGACCTGGTCGAGGAGGGGCCGATCGTCGTGGTCGCCGGCCGTGGCAACAATGGCGGCGATGGCTTTGTCGCCGCCGCCGAGCTCGCCGCGCGCGGCCGTGAGGTCTCGGTGATCCTGCTCTGCGAGCGCGACAGCCTGCAAGGCGATGCTGCGCTGGCAGCGAAGGGCTGGAAATATCCCGTGCTGCCGTTCAACCCGCAGGCGCTCGGCAAGCCGGCGCTGATCATCGACGCGCTGTTTGGCGCAGGCCTCAATCGCCCGGTGAAGGGCGATCCGCTGGAGATGATCGCGGCCGTCAACGCCAACGGTACGCCGGTGCTGGCGGTCGACCTGCCGAGCGGCATCAATGGCACCACGGGAGCCGTGATGGGCGCGGCGGTGCAGGCGACCGAAACCGTTACCTTCTTCCGCAAGAAGCCCGCGCATCTGTTGCTGCCGGGCCGGATCTATTGCGGCCGGGTCCGCGTTGCGGATATCGGCATCGACGCGCAGGTGCTCGACGAGATCAAGCCGCTGACCGCGGAGAATGCCCCGGAGGCCTGGCGATGGTCGTTTCCGGTGCCACGGATCGACGGTCATAAATACGCAAGGGGGCACGCCGTCGTGGTCTCCGGCGATCTCGCCTCAACCGGCGCGGCGCG